>NZ_JACHEN010000014.1 GCF_014205875.1 Anaerosolibacter carboniphilus | reverse complement strand
ATTTGGATTATTGCATTTTTTGCAGGATTTAAAAGCAAATGTAAAGTTTTCATTATACTTTGTGAAATTTCAATTTCATGAGCGTTTCCTAGATAACAAAAAAGGAAGAACAATATGCTCTCCCTTATATTCTTCCTTTATATCCATGTTTTATCATACGATGACGTACATTAAATTTACTTTTTTTCATTTCACCCATAATGAATAGGATTAATCCTAGTGTTATGAAAATATCACCGATACTGATTACCTTAGGCAGTGGATATGGCTTCGGTATAGGAACAAATTTAGCCAAGAGTTTTGCCCACTGAGCAACACCCGTTAGGGCACGATAGTGCATCATATCGCCACTCTGGATAGCATTGATCATCGATTCTAATCCTGCTGCCTTTAAAGCTGAGAAGGAAATAGGCATCTGAAAGCCATTGAACGCAATCACAATCAGATTAAGCAAAATCCCTATGAAGAAGGCCCACATTCCCTTTTTCTTTAAATTCATACAGATACAGATCATCGTAAGGATGATAGATGTTGCATAAATGTAGGATTGATATTTTGCAAAAAACGGGAAATCCTCAGAAATGATAGGCGTCAATTGCAGTAACAGTGCCAGAATCAACACAATCCAGCCATTGATTTGTACGTCTCCCAAGCTACTAAATTTTCCACCTCGTACTTTTCCTAAAATCAAACCTAAAATTGTTCCTTCAATTAGCAAGTCATATCACTCCTTCTTTGCGTAGCGCGCTCTAGAATTAGGTGTATATTGTTGATGTACTTTCAATCACAAAGCGTAAAAATTTGAGTTAGTGATTAGTGATTAGTGGTTAGTGGTTAGTGGTTAGTGGTTAGTGGTTAGTGAAGTTTTCTCATTTTTTGATGTATTTATACTTGTCAACATTTGTCGTTGCACAAATAAGAATACACCAACCATCATAAATAGATCCCCTATACTCAAGGTTTTGGGTAAAGGATATGGCTTCTTGAGATGGATTACATCTCCTAAGAATCCAAATAGGGTGGTTTCATCCAATACAGTATGGACTAAGTCCCTTCCTGACTGTAGAATCTCTATCTTTTCTTGATAGACGATGGGATCGATGCCGCTGATATTTACAGGCATTCGCCCACCATTGGACAGGATAACAATAAAATTTAAAATGATTCCTATTAAGATAAGCTTAAAACCTGACAATTTTCGATTGCAAATCATTACATAAATCAACAGCCCATAGGTTATCAAATGGATCAACCAGATGTACTGGTCTACATACTGCCACATCGATGAAATCTCTCTTCCTCGAATCCATGAAGCAGTAAATTCGATCAATGCTGCCAGGGTGACCAACCACCATTTTTCAATATAGATGTAGGCAAGATTCTTGATCTTCCCTCCTCGAAATTTTCCAAGGATGACAGAACTACCCAAGGACTCAACCCACATGAGCCATTGCCTCCCCCTGCTTGCCTAAATAATCGCGGAATGCTTTCACCACAATGGGATTGAACTGTATGCCAGATTCCTTGATCAAGATATTCATGGCAGTATGTCTATCCATAGCTTTACGATAGGGACGATCTGAGGTCATGGCATCATAGGCGTCAGCTACGGCCAATATACTAGCTTCCATTGGAATCTCAGCATCTTTTAGCCCCTCTGGGTACCCCTTCCCATCGAATCGCTCATGGTGATACTTGATGATCTTAGATACATCTGCTAAAAACTCTACCTCGGAGAGAATCTTTGCACCAATTTCAGGATGTTTTTGAATCATGGCATATTCACTTTCCTCTAGCTTCCCAGGTTTGTTTAGTATATTATCTGATACGCCAATCTTTCCAATATCATGCAACACCGCTGCAGTTTTGATTCGATCGATGGCATCATGCTTGAAGCCCATTTGCTCTGCAATCCCCGCGGCGTAATCCGCTACTCTATAGGAGTGGCCATTGGTATACTGATCCTTGGCCTCCATGGCGCTGGACAAAGCTTTAATCGTTTCAAAATAAACGTGACGCATATCCATATATAGTTTAAAGGAATATCTAGCAATTAACAATGGTCCAAAAAATAGTAGCACTGCAAACCAACCATAGTTCGCATATGCTGCAGCAATAATAATACCTAAAGGAAATAATCCTACAATGTTAACAGCAAGCCATGCATTATCTTTGAAAAATTCCCAAAACTTTCTACCTTCTAAAATTGATGATAAAATTGAAAAGATCAAGATATTTTGAAATGTATAAATCACTATTCCTAGTATTATACCTAGCGCATTAAAATTCATAAAAGTAAAAGATGAATAGCTATTTTTAACTAAATCATATACCATACCAGCAGTACCTAGTGACATTGCGTAAGCGCTTCCATTGAATATTCTCTTGTATATAGAGCTATTAAATAGGTGTATAAACTTCCCATCTACGTATTCAATGAAAAAAAGCATTGAGGCAAATCCTATAAAAGCTGCTGTTCCTGGTCTAAATAAAAGCATTGCAGCTAATCCTATGGCGAAATTTACAGATATAGCAGTAGATCCCTTAATTCTTATGTTGAGTCCTTCTGCTATCATTCCAAGGATACTAAAGAAAACAATATCTGGAATAATTGTATAATCAATATCTGAAATCGCCAACCCTAAATAGCATAAGCCTAATCCAATGATAAAAGACGTATATAATTTCAGTTTAAAAGGCATATCTTTCATCTTTATTCTCCTTTATGTGATTTTAGGCCGGCAAAACTCTATTTCCAGCTTAAGCTTGCGCCGCCAGCTAAAATTAATGATAATAAGCTCATAAAAAGAACCATTAATCTCTTTTGCATCTGATATAGCCCCCTTTGTAGTAGGCTCTGGTACTTCGCTAATGTCCACAGGCTATATCCGCTTCGCTATGTTTTTAAAACTAGCCGGCCTAAAATACTAACTTAATTACCGAATCTTACGATTCGTCTGTTGATGGCATCCAAGGTTGCCCGAACGATGGTTTCATACTCATCCTTTCGAACTACGGCAGATCCGACCATCAACTCTTCTTCATGGTGCGTGATCAAACTAATCGCAGTAACAATTACATTTCGCTTTGCCAGCTGCATTTGCTCGATATCCTCTACAATAAAGGTACTGTTCATCCCCAATAGGGTGTGAATGCATTCTAAGGTTGCATTGGCTACCATCCGGTAGACATTGTTTTTAGAATTCATGCCTTCAGCTAAACCCTCAATCAACTCATCCCCTTTTTGCAACACCACTTTGATCTGGGCCATGTTTCCCGATACCGAATATCCAATAGAATGAATCTTTAAACGGAATTCACTTTCAGTTTCCTGCTTGAAGTTAATTTGTGCTACACTGATGATTTTGTGATCAACTTTTATGTCGAATTTAGCCGTTAAGGCTGATTGAATATCTCTAGCGATCTGCTTGGCATTTCTTTGATTTGACGCCAATACATGTATTTCTTCCAAGTCATTGGAAGCACTTACAATCACCTTCGATGAGATTACCTCAGGTATATGATTGATGATTTCTTCCATCTCTAAGATTATTTGATTCATGCTCAGCTTTTCCATGTTAAACCCCTCTAGTCACCATAATATAATTCATTCATAAAACATAACTATCCCAACTACATTTATTCGACTTTTGTCGGATATCTCCTTCTTTTTTATTGGATTGCTATACATAATTTTACATTTCCCTTGGCAAATAAATTTACTAATAGTAAATGCTTATACACTTGTAATTTGAGGGCTATTTTTCGATATTAAAAAGCGCCTAAGGGCGCTTTCGCTAGAGAACCCTAGGTTCCCTTCGACGACTGCTATCGCAGTCTGAGCACCCTCCTTAGTACGGCAGGGGACTTCATCCCCTACAACCCCTATTTGTATTGTCTGGTTTTCTCAATATCTACATCTATTGTACTTACTTAATTTGAGCTTACTTAAGATTTATACTTTCTTAGACAATAAAATAGGACAGCTTTCGCTGTCCTACAGGTCTTATCTATTTATTTCATTAGAAGGTCGGTTCAATTAAACCATAGTCCCCGTCCTTACGCTTATAAACTACATTGACTTCCTCTGTATCCCCATTGGTAAATACAAAGAAATTATGTCCCAGGAGCTCCATTTGAAGTACCGCTTCCTCAGGATCCATAGGCTTGATGGAAAAACGTTTTGTTCTTACGATTTTCGACTCACTTTTTTCGCCTGGCTCCACATCTGGTATATATTCAAATCGAATGGTATCGTGACCTTGATATCTTTTTTCAAGTTTTGTTTTATATTTTCCAATCTGTCGATTTAATTTGTCTAATGCCTTATCCACTGATGCATACATATCTTCTGTGGATTCTTCCGCTCTCAAAATAGACCCATTGATCGGAATTGTAATCTCAATAATCTGTCGGTTTTTTTCTACACTAAGGGTTGCCTGAGCCTCTGTATCCTCCTTGAAATATTTTCCAAACTTCTCCAGCTTACTCGTAATTGTGTCCTTTAAAGCATCTGTTACAGCTAAATTCCTTCCACTGACTCTGACTCTCATATACTTCAGCTCCCTTCAACATATATATCATCGAGCCGGATGCACTCCAACTCAAAACTTGTCTTTATGTCATCTGTGAATGATGTTATATAATCTTATTCGTCAGATTTTCAATACTTTCCTCCAAATTGCTAGAAATTTTTGAACTTAAATGGACAAGTTTGATATATCTTTATTTTACCCATCCAGACTTATATCAAACAACCAACTTCGATTTCTTCAAACAAATTATTCCTTTCTTCTATTTTGTCATATAGATTTTCCACAGCAAACGAAAACTTCCATTTCCTTTTAAAAATTCAACACTACTTTTCAACAGTATCCACGACTTTATCCACAGAATTTTTAAAATTTTTCTATTTCTACAACTTTTTTAAGAAATAAAGGCATTTCTTAACTTAAGTTTTTACCAAATTTATGAAAATATACAGACTATCCACAAGTTGTGTGCATGTTAAGTATGTTTCTGTGGATAATGTGGATAAAATTGTTGATAACTGATTTTTACAATGCTATATCTGTGAATAACCTTGTGAGTCAATGGTGGATAAGTCATTTTTTGAATCATTTTGTCATTAAATGTATTCAGTTTTGGCTATTATTTATTTATCTTTTTGCAAAAAACTACATGGCCACACCTATCATTTTTTCTGACAGTATTTTCTGCCAACTTATTATGTATATGCACTATCCGCGAAATTATGCATGTTTTCTACTTAAAAGAATCCCTATTAATCTACAAGAGGATTTGACAAATATTTAAAAATCCTATGTCGAAATTATTCTTATTTTAACCAGTATATTTCTATCGATGTGCCCACCTGTCATCCTGAGCGACAGCGAAGAATCTTGAACAAAGGCTTTCACTTCGCAAGATCCTTCACTATTGTTCATGACAACAAATATTTCTAATATCATAAAATATCCACATACAATTTTTGCCGAACCAATTAAAAAAAAATCCCCGATCAATTAATCAAGGATTTCTCTTAGCATCGCTGCCAATAGAACATATACTTAGCTGACCTGGTCTTTGACCCCACACTCGCCTGCTGGAAGTTTCGCTCTGGGTTCGCCGCCACTACTCCCCCTCTCAGAAGTAATGATCTATGTACAGTACATCCATCACCCTTCTGGCAGGTCTTACCTCTAAGCCGCACCATGCTCAGCAGCTCCATTTTTAGGCTGCCTTACGTGGGTCCTTTCGCCTGCGACTGGCATGGACTTTCAACCACAGACCTAATTATATGCACCACATATTATACTACGTTTTTCTCTATTTTTCAAGCATTCTCCTTATGCCTTATTTTGTATATAACCAAGTATTCCAAAGACTAACTATCCATAAAGCTTCCGTGAGGAACGACGCCCTCGTCATTCCGGATTCTTTTTAAATCATATAATCAATATTCTTACCAGAAACTTCTTCCATTGGCATATAAGCTAATTTTGCATTAATGGATGTATTAAACAATATTTGCTCATTTCTATGAATCAATCTCATACTCATGCTCGATGCCACTGCTGCGCTGCCATTTATCGTTTTCGTTCGAATTGGTTTAAATATATACTCCAGTTGGTTTTTCTTTATTTCATTCTTCATCGTAAAATTCTGCGTATCTTTTCCAATAGGATCAATCCTCTGTACTCGATTCATGCCCTCTACCCGCCTAGAATTTGCAAAAACATCCATGTTATATAATTCTACTCCCCTAATATGCATTGATCCCATTCCCCCTTCTTGTACCACTCTTACTCAATATTATAGGTTTAAAACTCTACTTCTAGCTATGAAAATCGTTCGCCAAATTCATTGATCTATCGACTGTATTCATGGATTTTCTCTGTTTTCTATATATTTGTAGGAAACAGGCATACCTGTTCCACATGCTAAGCATCAAATTCATCTATTATTTTTCCATGCTATAGAATACGATATATGTAAAAAAATAAGGGCCTATCCTTGGCCCTATTCATGATAAAAAATTACACAAGAAAAAAGCCCATCTTATAAAGATAGGCTAATACTTCTTATTCTGATTGTCAACAAACATTCCTTGAGCTCCAGCATACTTATTCTTATATGCTGAGGCTAGCTTAGAACTTTGTTTCTCAATCTTGATTTTCTTCAATTCATCCTTTACATGCTCTAGATCTATTTTCAAATTATTCGTATTCATCTTATCCAAATGATCGATTTCTTTTAGTATTTTCATAATATGTTCAATATTGTTTTTAAGATCTTTTAATAGAGGATGGGCATTGGTATCCATTTCTTCTATGGATTGTATCCCCAATGCTTTTTTCAGTTTATTGTAGTTCTCTAGAAAGACCAAATCAATGTCATTGATCAGTGAAATAACCCCTTGTCGCTCATCAATAACGGTCATTAACGTATCCAAGTTTCCTGCTTTAATAAGGTTTGCTTGAAGACTTGTCAACTCAAGAAACCGTTCCAATGCTTGTCCTTTTTTGTGTGATGTATCTATCAATAGTCTTAAAAGATTATCTATATCCATATGCATCTCCATTATCCTTTTTTCGCCAATACCATAGCTTCCTTCCATGCATCCCGCAGCGTTGTCGTTATCTCAAGTGCTTCCTCTAATTTTTTTCGATCCTTCTTCATATTGGCTTCGATTAGATGGCTGTTTATAAAATCATAGAGGGCTCTTAACTGCTTGGATATCTCATAATTCATATTCAGTGTAACATTTAACTCAGTAATGATATCTGTAGTCCTTATAATCGCATTATGGGATTTTTCGATATTTCTCTCATCAATACCCTGCATTGCCAAATGGATAAACTTAATCGCCCCATTATAAAGCATTAGAGTTAATTCTTGAGGTGAAGCCAAGGTTACATTGTTTTGCTGATATTGTTTATATGGATTGTTTAGCGCCAATAAGATCTCCTCCTCATATTAGCCTTATCCCAATTGTTGTGATAGCCACGTGCTTTGGGACTGCATCTTCTGCATGGCCTTTTCCATGGCTGTGAATTTCTTCCAATAAGATTCCTCTTTGCTTGCTAATCGATCTTCTTCCCTTGAAATCTGACTGCCTACATCTGTAATACTTTTTTCTAGATAGCTGATTCCACTTTGTTTTGAGATAAAGTCTACTAACATGCCCGCCTTTACACTGGAATATAAGGACGAATTATCACCTATACCTGCTTGGCTGACAATTTCTTTCATTCCCGTGATCATGCTATCATACATTCTATTGATTAATCCACTTTCTTTTCTTTTGGTTTCCTCATTAGCACCTACAGATGGCTGCTTTAACAACAGATCGATTACACCATCTGCGTCTTTTGTTATCGCTTCCTTTAACTTTGTTTCATCAATAACTAACTTCCCTTTTTGCTTGTAATCCCCAGTAGTAATTCCTATATCGAATAATTCATTGAATGCACCTGTTACACCAGCTACAGGTTCATATAACCCCTGCCTCACGTCTTGCAAGGTCTTGTTGATATATGTATTGCTTCTCAGCAAGCCACTTTTTGCTTTTTCTTCCCAGAGCTCGATTTCCTTTTCTGACATAGATTCTTTTTGCTCATCCGTAAGGGGCTTATAGTCTCGATACTGTTTTTCTGACGTTAACGTATTTAATTTATCTACTAATTCGTTATATTTGTCCACAAATCCCTTGATCTTATTATAAACGCCATCCACATCGGTATCAACTTTTATAGTCTGAGGACCGCTCACTTGCTTCAGCTCCAGTTGAAGGCCATTAATCGTAATTTGATTTGTATCATATGCGATACCAGTCGCTCCATTGTAGTTAATTTTTGCTTGCTGCCCTTTATAGGATGTCCCTGATACAAGTGAAGCTGCAGTGGCATTTTGGTCTGTCACCTTAAGATCAAGCTTTGCAAGCAAAGATCCAGCTGTATCGTCTATCGTAAGCTCCGCTTGTGAGCCCGTCGTAGTTGTATTTATAAAGAACCTTTTAGCCGTTGTATCATAACTTGCCTTTACACCTGGAACTTCTGCATTAATTTTCTTTGCTACAGCTGTTAAGTCGTCTTTTCCAGTGAAAGTGATCGGTTTACCATTAATCGATATTTCATAGGTGTCATCTTCACCAATACCGAGAAGATCTTTAAGGGTTTTATTTTCTACGGTACTTCCACTGGCAGCAGTAACTCCTTTTGCCAACTGTGTTACTTCAATTGTATGGGTTCCTGTAGTTGCAGTGGATAAAGCTGTAGCAGATATAGCACTATCATTGGATGATGTAGCTTTTTTGCCCCATGCCAACTTTGAAGTAGAAGATATGGAATCAATGCCAAATTCCTTTCTCGTATCCAATATAAAATTTGCAAAATCTTTGTTCACATCATTATATAGTTGTTGTTTCCACTTCAACACTTGTTGATTTTGGTTGTATTTGTCAACCTTCGCCCGCTCTGCCTTCATCAAGCTCTTAATAATTGATTCTGTATCAAAACCGCTGGCAAATCCTGTTATACGTGTCACACTCATTCTATTACCTCCTTATATCCAATTTAAACCTTTTTTTAATTAATTTACATTTTTTAAATCTTTTTATCCACAAACAGACCTGTCCGCTCCAGCATAGAAGCTACCATATCTAAAATTTTCTCCGATGGAATCTCTCGGACTACTTCTTTGGTTTCACTGTCTACAACTTTTACTAATATCGCCTTTGTTTTCTCGTGGATAGAGAATTTTAAATTGGTACTTTTAATGTTTAAATCCTTATTTGCACGTTCGATTTCTGCAATAAGCTGCTTTTCCCCTGGAAAATTTGAAGTCGCCGCTTGAACAATTTCTCCTTCGCCAGTTCCTTGTTGCCCATTACTTGCTTGTCCCTGCCTTTGATTTGGCGAGTTAATATCTACAGCATTGCTAATACTAGATTCAATTCGCATATGAACACCACCTCATTATTTTTTCCTATGGATATTATCGGTATATTTTTTATTTACTTTATAGTAGATAAGCTATGAATTGAGGCAGTATATCTACAAGATTTTGACAACACTGCAATAACTAAGCTTAGTCTGTTCATAGGGTATTTATTCTTTCACAAATCTTTTCAATGCATCTACCCAATTATCTAAATGATATCCGAAGTCGAGCTCAAGTAAGTAGTTTCTCATAACTGAATTTTGAGGTCTACGTGCTGAGCGCTTCAATTCTTCTGTTGTTACAGATAGAATTTTTTTATTGATTTGATATAAAGAAAAAATCTGGCTAGCAAATTCGAACCAAGTACAAGCTCCATTATTAGAGGCATGATAAGTTCCGTAGGCTTCCGTTTCCATAAGCAGCCTTATTACCCGTACCAGATCCTTGGTATAAGTAGGCGTTCCCTTTTGATCATCGACTACTCTCAAAATCTCATTCTCTTTTGCCAACTTCAGCATGGTCTTTACAAAATTATTCCCATATTGTCCATATAGCCAAGAAGTTCTTAGAATAAAATGTCTTGGGTATATTTGCCTAATATATTCTTCACCCATGAGTTTGGAATGTCCATAAATATTTATGGGATTTGCCTTGTCGAATTCAATATAAGGTTCTTCTTTTTTGCCATCATATACGAAGTCAGTGGAGATGTGTATCAATTGTGATTTCGTTTCTAAACACGCCACAGCTAGATTTCTGCATGCCAATCCATTGACCCTATAAGCCATATCTCTTTCTTGCTCTGCCTTATCAACGTTAGTATAAGCTCCACAATTAATGATAATATTTGGCTTCATTCCTCGCACAATATTTATTGTATCATCAAGCTTTGTAATATCCAGTTGTGCTCTTCCATACCCCTTTACAGCATAAAAAGGGGACAGCATGTCCATTAAATCTGCCCCTAGCTGTCCATTTGCACCTGTTATTAATATCTTTTTCATCCTAACACCTACTATCGATTGGAATACATCTTTTCATAATAGTCCAAATATGCTCCACTTCTGATTTGCAGCCACCACTGTTTATTTTCTAAATACCAATGGATGGTCTCTTCTATGCCCTTATCAAAAGTATATTTAGGTATCCAGCCCAATTCGCTCTGAATTTTTGAAGAATCAATGGCATATCTTCTATCGTGTCCTGGTCTATCCTTAACATATTTTATTAAAGACTCTGATTTATTCAAAATACCTAGTATCAATTTTACAATCTCGATATTTGTCTTCTCATTGTTTCCACCGATATTATAAACTTGTCCAGGCTTGCCCTTATGTATCACCAGATCAATGGCACTGCAGTGATCTTCCACATGAAGCCAATCCCTTACATTTAACCCATCACCATACACAGGAAGTTCTTTTTCTTCATAGGCATTAGCAATCATTAATGGAATCAATTTTTCAGGGAATTGATACGGCCCATAGTTATTCGAACATCGTGTGATATTCACTGGCAAATGGAAAGTCTCATGATATGCCCTCACCAGTAGATCTGCCGCTGCCTTACTAGCCGAGTATGGACTGTTTGGAGCCAAAGAAGTTTCTTCCGTAAAAGACCCTGTTTGGCCTAATGAGCCATAGACTTCGTCTGTAGAAACCTGTACATATTTTTCTACACTATATTTTTTAGCAGCGTCTAAAAGGGATTGTGTTCCCATAATATTCGTTCTTGCAAATATCTCAGGTTCTTCAATACTCCTATCCACATGGGACTCAGCCGCAAAGTTAATGATGTAGCTTATTCCTCGAGAAACGATTTGATCAACCTGCTGACGATCTGCAATATCGCCTCTAATAAATTCGTAATTCGGATGCGCTTCTAAGCCCTTCAAATTTTCTAGATTTCCCGCATAAGTTAACAAATCTAAGTTAATGATCTTATACTGGTCATATTTCCCCAGCATATAGCGGATAAAATTGCTGCCAATAAATCCAGCACCACCCGTAACTAAGACTTTCTTCATTTTTCTCCACCACCCGATTTTATTTAAAATGGATCTCAGTATTTTTTAGTAATGACCACCTTTTATCCTTTTCTGAAAGAATCACCTGTTCTATCCCGTCTAATGGCCAAGCGATATCTATATCCGAATCATTCCACAGAATTCCACCTTCATCATCAGGATAGTAATAATCTGTACACTTATAAATAAACTCAGCTTCATCAGATAAAACCAAAAAACCATGGGCAAAACCTTCTGGAACATAAAGCTGTTTTTTATTTTCATCTGATAATATGATTCCGAAATGCTTTCCGTATGTTTCTGATGATTGCCTTAGATCAACAGCTACATCGAAAACTTCTCCGTTGATCACCCTTACCAATTTTCCCTGCGGATGCTCTTTTTGGAAATGTAATCCTCTTAATACACCTTTTTTAGATTTTGACTGGTTGTCTTGTACAAACACCATATCTAGTCCATTTTCACAGAATTCGCGATGATTATATGACTCCATGAAATATCCTCTTTGATCTGCAAAAACTTTTGGTTCAATAACATAGAGCCCGCTTATCTCTGTTTGGATAAATAAAAACTTTGCCATATATACACCTCTTATTTAAAGTCCATTGGCTACATCTAATAAATATTTTCCATATTCTGTTTTCGTATATATTTCTGCCAGTTGAACTAATTGGTCTCTATTGATATAGCCCATCCTATAGGCAATTTCCTCTAGACAAGCGATATATAACCCCTGTCTCTTTTGAACTGCTTCCACAAAGTTACTGGCTTCTAGCAAACTGTCATGGGTTCCTGTATCTAACCAGGCCATACCCCTACCAAACAATTCAACCCGTAACTTTCCTTGCTTTAAATATGCTTCATTTACGGCTGTGATCTCAAGTTCTCCTCTTGCCGATGGTTTCAAATTCTTCGCAATTTCAACGACATTGTTATCATAAAAATATAGCCCTGGTACAGCATAATTAGATTTCGGTACTTTAGGCTTTTCTACTATAGAAATCACATTTCCCTTTTCATCGTATTCAACGACACCATAAGCTGTAGGATCTTTTACGTAATAACCGAATATAACTGCACCACTATCCAAAGTACTGGCTCTATGAAGCATCTCTGTAAATCGCTGCCCATAGAAGATGTTATCTCCTAACACCAAAGCTACTTTATCATCTCCGATAAATTCTTCTCCAATGATGAACGCTTCAGCGATGCCATTGGGTGCTTGTTGCACCTTATAAGTGATGGATAATCCTAGATATCTGCCGTCACCAAACATTTTTTCATATAAAGGAACATCCTGCTCCGTTGAGATAATGAGAATCTCTCTTATACCTGAGAGCATTAAAACAGAAAGTGGATAGTATATCATGGGTTTATCATAGATAGGCAATAATTGTTTGGATATTGATTTTGTTATTGGGTAAAGTCTTGTCCCAGAACCACCTGCTAAAACAATCCCTTTCATGAAGTCCTCCTTGTAAATAAGTATTTGAAAACAACATACTAAAATTCGCTCGAGTCAACATGCTTATCTATTAGGTTTCCATTTATTTAAAATATCAATTATATATTCAATTTGTTTTTCCTGCATCCCATACCAGATCGGTAAACTTAATATCTCCTCTGACAGCCTTTCTGCAATAGGAAAATCCCCTTTTTTATAACCCAAGTCTTTATAGGCTTCTTGCAGGTGAATAGGTATAGGGTAATGAATCAAAGTTTCTATGCCATGTCTAAATAAATATTCTTTTAATTCATCCCTAAACTTACTTCTTATAACAAAAAGATGCCACACACTTTTTATATCTTGGGCTGTATATGGCAAAATAATATCATTATTGCTGATATTATTAATATATATATTCGCAATTCTCGATCTGTCCTCATTCCACTTATCTAAGTGCTTTAGTTTTATGCTTAATATAGCGGCCTGAATTTCATCTAGTCGCGAGTTAATCCCTTTATGTTCATGATGATATTTGATGTTTGATCCATAATTACTTAAGT
Organism: Anaerosolibacter carboniphilus; assembly: GCF_014205875.1. Lineage (GTDB taxonomy): Bacteria > Bacillota > Clostridia > Peptostreptococcales > Thermotaleaceae > Anaerosolibacter > Anaerosolibacter carboniphilus. The sequence goes on along the minus strand of NZ_JACHEN010000014.1, from coordinate 109,888 downwards.
TTCTTATCTTATTTGCCAATTCTAAATCATTTGTTACGACCGCCCCCCCATCTCCAAATGCACCTAAATTTTTTCCGGGATAAAAACTGAAACCAGCAGCATTTGAGATAGATCCGGTTTTTTGCCCTTTGTATAATGCACCATGGGCTTGAGCTGCATCTTCAATAACCTTTAGATCATACTTTTTAGCAATCTCGTTAATGGGTTCCATGTCTGCAGGTTGACCGTATAAATGAACTGCGATAATTGCTTTTGTTTTATTTGTTACAGAATTCTCTATACGTGTAGGGTCAATGTTATAGCTTTCACGTTTAGGCTCTACTAAAATTGGTTTTGCACCCGTATAACTTACAGCCAAAGCAGTAGCAATAAAAGTATTAGACGGAATGATCACTTCATCCCCAAACCCAATCCCGTAACCTCTTAATATTAAATGCAACGCATCTAACCCATTTCCTACACCTACAACATAGCTTGCATTACAATATGCAGAAAATTCTTCTTCAAATAAATGTTTCCTTTCCCCCAATATAAACCAATTCGAATCATATATACCTTCAATAGCTCGTAAAGCCTCTTCTTTTATAGAAGAATGCATGGGTTCCATGTCCAAAAACTTCACCTGAGTCATAATAATTTCACCTTAGTCCTCCCCATAGGCTTATAAGTATAAGAGTACTAGTATTTTATGTTCTTATTTTGCCTATTATATGGTTATTCCAATAGTAATCTAGAAGTGCAATAAAGCTTTTCCTTGTTCGCTCATATTGCTCCTTTGTGTTAACCATTTCTACTAGATGCATATTATTCACAAAGCAATATTGCGGAAATAGAGTATTTTCTGTAGGAACAAATCCGAACTTCTTATCAAATGATATTACCTGCTTATTTTCTTTAACACAATGTCCATATAATTCATTTAATTCTAATTCATTAAATATAAAATCATAAATAAGAACCATTGCTTCAATTAATTCTCTTGAACCTCTATATTCTTTTTCACCTATTAATAGTCGTCCTAAAATACCTGTTTTATTATCAAAGTTTAAATCATTTACACCTATTGTTCCAATTTTTTTAAAGTTCTTCTGTTCTATAATAACAAATAAAATTTCATTACTTTTTAAATACTTGTCTTGATACCATTTATATTGTAATTCCAATGTCAATTGATATGGTTGATTAAGAAAACGATTTATTTCAGGATCATTTCTCCACTTTATGATTTGAGGAAAGTCTTCCTCTATCAAACCTCTCAACTCAACAAATCGGCCTTTTAAAACAATTTCTTTATTTACCATACAAGTTTCCTCCTGGCATAAGTTGTTTTTGGCATTATCTTTATCTCATAGTTGATAAACTATGAAACTATGTATACCTAACACTCCTATTAATAGTCATGTAAGGATCACCATTGCGATAGCATAATTACTACAATGAGAGATAGAAATATTGTATTCACTAATAGCTAGTTCATCTGATAATTCCTTTGCTTTGTTGTGGAGGTTTAAAATGGGTTTTCCTTTTTCATTTTTTAGTATTTCTATGTCTTTAAATGAAATATTTCTATCAAATCCCGTTCCTAATGCCTTCACTGTAGCTTCCTTTCCAGCAAATTTACCTGCCAAGGTTTCTAACTTTTTTGCATAGCTTAGATCCTTTGTTAACTCCAATTCCTGTTTCGTAAAAATTCTACACAACCCACTTTCATAGGCAGTCAGTTTTTCGAATCTTTGAATTTCAATTATATCAGTCCCAATGTACATCTGTAGTTCTCCTAGATTTATTCTTCATCTTTAATTAATCGAACCTTCTTAAATCTTGTACTATGCTGACCTTCTTCTGAAATAATTGTAAAGCGCATTGGTACTTTATATTTCGCAAGTCGCTTAAGACAAAAACTTCTTAATCTAGTACTAAGCTCTAGCAAATCCTCTGGCTTATAAAGTGATACGCGAGCATGAACGACTTGCCCCATTAATGGATGCGCTACTCCGAAGACGGCCGCTTCTTGTATGTTTTCATCCTCTAACAATACTGATTCAACTTCCACTGGATAGACTTTTTGTCCTCCTACATTAATGATTTCTGATTTCCTACCAAGAAATCGAAGTTGATCACCTCTAACCTCTACTTCATCACCCGTACACATCCATCCTTCCTCATTAAAAGGATTAGGCGCATTCAAGTAACCTACCATATTTGCTTCTGAACGAACCCAAAGAATGTTATCTATGATTTTTGTTTCAAAACCATCTCCTCCAACTTTTAGCCATACAGAATTATCCTCTGTTGATTTTGAACGCAATACACCTAATTCTGATAATCCATATGTCTGCTTCAACACGGCATTTGGAAATATCTTTTTTACATTATTCAAAGTTGCTTCATTCATTAACTCAGTTCCATACGTTATCAATTTGATTGAATCAAGCATATATTGTTGATAGCATTTTGAAGCAATGAGTAAATTTAGAAAAGTAGGAGTAGTGGGAAGCAACGTAGCTTTTGATTCTTCTATAATCCGAGACACTGATTCTGGTGTACGTTCAGGTATGCATATTCCTGTTCCACCATATGCAAAAGTAGATAAAAGAGTATTGAATCCTCCAAAATGATCCATCATTAAAAACAACACGGTTCTCCATCCTGGTCTATTAACAACAAACTTGTTCATTACACGTTCACAATCATGTAGAATTCCTTTAGGTGTGCCGGTTGATCCTGATGAAAAGACAATTAGGCCTGGTTTCTCTTTTTTTCTGAATGAGTTAACTAATTCATTTTGAGATACATTATCGAATTTTTCGACTGTATAACTGTCTTCCTCCGTAAAACGAAACATACATTGAACACCAGCTATTTCTCTAAAAACTGGAACCTCGGCTTCAATCGATCTAGTAAATGGAACGAGAATAGCACCCACATTCATTAGTGCAAAGAATAAAGCACAAGTCTGTGGAGAATAATCACTTAAAATTCCACATACCGTTCCCTTCCCAACATTATAGTCATTTAACTTTTCTATCCACATATCGACCATATCAAAAAATTCATCGTATGAATATTCCTTGCTCTTCCAAAAGATGGCTGGTTTTTCATGATTTTCTCGCATTCTCTTTACTACCGTTTCAATGGCTGTCATAATTAAATCCTCCCTTCTTTCAGCTATACATTATATATCAAATCTGATTCCATGTTCCTCTAATACAATCTTAATTAGCGGATAACTAAGAATCTCTACTGTCTGCTCTTCAGTGAAAGTAATATCAAATTCTGCTTCAATGGCTAATACAAGGTTTAAGTGCTTTACCGAATCCCACTCATCTACTGTATCAACAGATGTATCTTCATTAATAGCCTCGTAGGAAATATCAAGAACATCCATCATAACTTGTTTTAGTCTCTTTTCATTATCTTTCATATATCCACCTCATTATTTATTTTTTTCTTCGGATTTTCAACATTTTCTATTGAGTTTTTTGATTACTCTGTCAAGAAATAATAAATATATACGAATAAAATCAATCTATTCGTGTTACCTTAATATATGCTGGTGTACATGTTTCGACTTTTTGTAGATCTGCTTCCCAAATATATTCCCCATTGTTTTGAATCTTAAGTTTAAAGTTGTGCTTTTCGTAAAAATCTTTTACTTGAGCATTCTTCTTTGTAGGAATATAGCGACCAATTATAGATCGATAACCCTTTCCGCGAGCAATTTCGAATAAATGAGATAAAAGTATGTTTTCAATGCTACGTCCAAGCGCTCTACAGCTTAAGAGAAAGCTGTCTATTTCAACAGCAATACCGACATGATATTTGAGGATCGCTACACCGATAATTCCCAAATCCGATACCTTATCATGAAGCTTAATATAAAAAACATCACTTTCTGAACTGTTAGCCAAACTAGCAATTTCAGCTTCTGTATACCTAAAAGTAGTTAAATTGAATTGATTTGTCTTCTGAGTAAGCTGAGAAACTCGGGGAAGTTGAATTGTATTTGGAGTACCAATTTCAACTTCCATATTCAATTTTGTTAAATATTCCTCAAGTGTTCCTGAAGTTTCGTAAATTTGTTTTCTTTGAATATTGTCTTTGTAAGTTTTATTTCTAAGCCTGTCTTCATTTGTATAGACGAGAGTATCAAATAGACCACGGACACTCAGCATTGACTTATAGGATGACGGTTCTTTCGGTAAGTGAATAACCTCAACTTGTGGTAATCTTTCCCTAACTTGGTTGCATTCAAACTCACTATCATCGACAAATACCAGGCTATCTAGTCCAATATTCAAAGTTTCTGCTATTTTAATAATATTGCTCACTTTATCGCTCCAGTTTATTTGCCATGTAGCAAAATGCTCTTCTCTAAGTAACATTCCTGGATGGTTATTCAATACCTCAATAACATCTTCCTCATTGTTTTTACTACATAATGCTAGAATTACACCCTTATGATATAAGTTGATAATCTCTCGCTGAAATGCTTGATAACAAGAGCCAGGATAGTCTACTCCTAGTTTTATTCCATCTAACCCCGCTTCACCTATGATGCCACCCCATAAAGTTTCATCGCAATCTAAAACTAGACATTTCCTTGTCCTACCTTTAAGTGCCCTGAAAAATTTTCCATATTCTTGACCAAGCGGAACAATTCCATGTCTTGATATAGGCGCTCTGGACATATGCCAGTATCGTTCTTCAACGCTATGAAAACTACCTAGTTTATAAATCAACTTAAAATAATCTACTATATAAACATCTGAACTGTTTTTAGCAAGTTCTTTCAACTTACTATTTATATCTAACAATGTGCCCATTTGAGAAATATCATTTTGCGTATCCAAGATTCCTAAAGTATTATTTGTAATTAAAGGAAAGTTATTGATCAAGATAGGCACTGTAGAACTTTTTCTAATCTCTGCAATTATGTTCTTAAAATCCATTATTATTCTTTCAACCTCTTCTGCAATTTCCTCAGGAGATAGAGTTATATAGCTTAATGCTAACTTAGCTGATACAGATTCAAACCACTGTGCTATAATGATCAAATCTGGCTGAAAGTGATATAATCCACTTTGGGGCTCAATCACATTTTGCATAATATTGTCAAAATCCCCAACATAAATCTCTGGATAGAATCCTTCTAAAACAATTTCCCCTCTTATTACAGGTATCACAGGCTCAATTGTAAAATTTCTCAATATAGCCACTTTCATTATTGGAAGGTTTACTGGCTTTAATCTATCAAGTGCATTTGAAATAGCTGTATATGAACTATATGCTTTATCACTTTTTAAGCGGCTAATCAACGAACTTAACTTGGAATCTTGCACATACATCAAACCCCTTCACTAATCAATTAAGCGTTAAAATCGCAGCATAATTAATTGCCACTAAATCCTTTTCCCATTTTTCCTCAGGTATATCTTCAACTGGCAAAACAATTTCGTCACTTATTGACAATCCAATACTTCGAATTAAATTTCTTATTTCATCAATAGTTTTGAAATGATAAATATGATCTATTGCTGGACTGTTTACACAAGTTGACATAAAAATCTTTCCATCTTTGTCTAATAATTCCTTAGCCTTTAATAGAAATCCTGGAGCGTCTTCTACATGCTCTAGTACTTCTCCCATTATAATAAAATCAAACTTAGCTATACCGTCACCTGTTTTCAAAAAGTCTTGAAGCATAAAATGAATATTATCTGTAGGCAAATTAAAAGCGCAGAGTATTTCCTTTGCGATTTGAAGAGATTCATTGCTAATATCTATTATATTTATCTCAGCGTTATTGAATTTTTTTAACACTTGTGCAGTAAATAAGCCGTGTCCTGCACCAATCTCTAAACATCTACTCGTATCGACCTGATTAAGTTCTTTTTGAAAAAAATCAAGTATGGCGTAGTGATTTGGCCAAAAAAGGTAAGATAATAATAATCCAATAATATAATTACGCATTTTATCTTTATCACTGTAAACTTCTGTCTCTACTATCTGACTACTATTACAAAGATAATATCCAGTTTTTTTAAATCTAATTTGTTCTCTTAAAATTTCCATGCATGTTTTATTATAAGCTTTTACAACATCTAGCTTATTATGACCACTCGCCAGAAAATATTGATTTAGTGAGTTACTTAGCTCCTCTGCAAAAGTCCAATAGCTTAAATCTTGTTTCTCCAAAAAAGAACTTATTTTTTTCCTTTGCAATGGATTATCTTTCAGTACTAATTCAATAATGCTTACAAACTCAGGATATTTGTTTTTGTATGAGATCATATACTCCCTCCTTAAAGCATTGTAGACCCACCACATACTCGAATTGTTTCTCCAGTAATATATCGAGCTCCAGGTTCAAGTAAAAAGGATACAACACCAGCTATATCTGAAGGCTCTGCTAAACGTCGTAAAGGTGTTTGCATTTTTACTAATATTTTTGATTTGTCTGGCATATTCCCAATTCTATCTGTCTGAGTCATCCCTGGTGCTACAATATTAAATCGGATTCCTTTAGGTCCATATTCTACAGCCATGCTACGCGCGAAAGTTGTAAGAGCTGATTTTGCTATTATATAGTCCGTCTGATGAAGTGGAGGCACTCCATCAGAAGCAATAGATCCAATAAAGATAAATGAACCAAATCGAGCTTCAATCATATTCGCTATAGATGCTTTTACACAATTAAAGGCGCCTTTTAACTGAATATCAATATGTTTCTGTACTTCATTCCACTCTAATTGATCGAATGCTTTGATTTCATTTTTTGGAGCAGCGCAATGAACTACTGCTTCGACAGCCCCGATATCTTCTTCAATTTTCTTAAACATATCTTCTACTTCATCCCAATTTGATATGTCTGCTTTAAAGGGATATGCGCGTCCACCTTCTGATTCTATTTCTTTAACAACATTAAACGCTTCTTGGTCTGAATTTACATAATTAAGTATAACTGTGTGCCCTTTTTTAGATAAATTATATGCAACTTCAGCACCAATCCCACGTGTTCCCCCAGTAATAAGTACGATTTTCCTATCATCTTCCATCTGCTGTTCCTCACCTTCTAGCTCTGTCAATTTCACCTTAGATTCGCCAACAATCACTAGTTGATTATGTTGATTTTTTATCTCAACACCTAAGACTAATGTTCTTACTGATTTAGATATTTGTTTAATTGTCGCTGTAATATGAATCGTGTCTCCTACATATACTTGGTGTAAAAACTCAATAGTTTGTGAAACCCAAAGGGCTCCTTTACCAGGCAAAAGCATTCCTATCATAGTAGAAATGAATGAAGCAGATAACATTCCATACACTACAGGTTTTCGAAATCTAGTTCTTCGAGCAAACGAAGGATCTAGATGTAATGGATTATAATCCCCTGTTAATTCTGCAAAAGTATCTACATCTTTTTGAGTTATTTCATGCGTTAATTCTGCCTTATCATTCAAGGTGAAACTTTCAAATGGTGTAATAGAAAATTTCTGTGAGTCATTTAACTCATGCATAGTTAATACCACCTCATTGCCGTCGCTCCAAAAGTAAATCCAGCTCCTACACCTGTAATTACGACTAAATCACCACGTTTAATAAGACCTTTTTCTACTGCTTCACACAAGGCGATAGCTAAAGAAGCATCTGCTGTATTTCCAATATCTGCAATATTCGTATATGTTTTACTCATAGGTTGCTTCATTCTCGCCATTAAGTATTCGATAAGCCTCAAATTAGCTTGGTGGAAAATAAAAAAATCAACATCCTCTATTTTTTTATTTATTTTTTCTAGTACTTTTTTTATTACTATCGGTTGATACTGAATAACTTGTTTCCAGACTTCCATTCCATTCATTTCATAATATTGTAATCCATCGCTTACATTATTTTCGCGAATAGGATAGCTAGATCCTCCACCTCTCAGCCTCACTGCTTCATATACTCTACCGTTACTCATAATTTCATTTGCAAGAATTCCATACCCTGCTGGTACCTGTCCCAAAATTGCAGCACCAGAACCATCTCCAAAATACATGGCAGTGTTTGGATCATTCCACTTAATGTATTTAGATTGAACTGCTGTTCCAACAACTAAGCTAAATTTAATATTAGGATCACAATACATACGGTCAGAAGCTACTCCTAAGCCCACTTGAAATCCAGTACAATTTGCCATTATATCAAAAGCACCTGCATTCCATGCTTCCAATTGTTCTTGTATCTTACACGCCATAGCTGGATACACATAATCTCCAGAAAAAGTACATCCCAATATTAAATCTAATTGCTCAGATTTTATACTGGCCATTTCAAGTGCCTTCTGGGCTGAGATCGTTGAAATTCCTGAAGCAGTCTCCCCTTCTTCAATAATATATCTATTTTCTACCCCGGTTTTTTCAATTATAGTTTTGGCTGGAATACCTGCCCATTCTTCAATTTGCTTGTTAGATATTATTTTCTTGGGGATATATTTTCCAGTTCCTATGATACCAACTCCATAATCATTACTCTTCACTGAGTTTCCTCCTCATGCAATGGTATTAAAAATTAATCTGCAATATCGAAAGTATTAAGTTGAGGGGGTACGTCTATTACTTCTTTCCACCATGTTTTCGCCTCATTAACAGACCAGCTTCGGCCATGGCCTGGCAAGATTATTAAATCCTTTTTAGTTCTCTCGAGAAGTTTATTGATTGAGGTTTTTAACTCTTTTCCATTTGAATTGGGTAAATCCGACCTCCCAATCGCCTTATATAGTAAAGTATCTCCTGTAAACAAACAACTCTCTATTCTAATGCAGGCACTACCAGGAGTATGCCCGGGTGTATGGATAACTTCTATTGAAATATCCCCTATCATAAATACATCTTCTTCACAGAAAGTAATTAAATTTGGAATTCTTATGTTTTTACCAGCAAATCTAATTGCATACATAGGCGCATGCATTATAATTCGTTTGTCTTGACTATGTAGTGTACAATTAATTCCATAATGATCAGAGATATATGCTGCAGCACCTACATGGTCGTGGTGCCCATGGGTTAAAAATATGTGTGTTAATTTGCTTCCCATTGAGTTAATCTTACTACAAATTATGTGAGGATCATCACCTGGATCAATTAGTATTACCTGATCATATTTTACGAAACGTACCAAATAACAATTTTCTTTCCATCTACCACCTGTAACCATTTTGTAGACTAAATAATCTTCATTACTATAAATTTTTGTATTTTCTTCTATCATTTAGTTCACCAATCCCATATGAATAACTTGTCCAGTTATACATGCGCTTTGCGGTGCAATAAAAAAAGATAATACATTACAAATTTCGTCAATCGTTAATTTTCTTTTAATCGTTAATTTATTCAATGCATGAGAAATAATTTCATCTCCTAATACTTCCACTGCATCGGTCATCATCATAGACGGAGCCAGGGTATTGCATGTAATATTGAATGGAGCTAATTCTTTCGCTAATATTTTTGTCATTTCCACAACAGCACTTTTTGAAGCAGCATAGGCTGATGTTCCTTCTAGATGTAAACCTACCGCCATAGAAGAAATCGTAATAATTCTACCTGACCGCTGTCTAACCATTTGCTTAGCTACTTCTTGGCAAACATAATAAGTCCCTCCAATATTGGTACTCATGACCTTTTCAACCAGATCGCCTGACATCATAGTCAAAAGCGTAGAAGCAGGCGCAATTCCTGCATTACATATAAGTACATCAATACTAGGACTCACCTTTCTAATACTGCTTATCCATGTTCTTACCTGTTTATAGTCTGTAATGTCTACCTGTGAATGGAAATATTCTGGCTCTTCTAAAGTAGATGCACTTCTACTACATCCAAATACAGTATATCCCTTACTTAGAAAGTATTGTGCTATTCCTCTTCCTATTCCTTTACTTGTCCCAGTAATAATCATAGAAGGATTTTCTTTCATTTTTTACCTCATTCCATCCAACAAATTTTCGATGAATGCTATAAGCACACTAACAGTTAAATAATTCTCTTTTGGATTAAAGTCATGAATTTCGTTAAGTACAAGATATATTTCTTCGTTTGTTTCCACTCTCAATCTATCTTCAATATCAACAAAAAGAGTAACAAATGCTACTGAATCCAGCTCTGAGCCTGGCCCAATTAGAACAGTATCATCTGTTGCTATTATCTTATTTTCTATCATTCCACTCTCATAAAGGCTATCAAATGATTTCTGAATCATTTCTTTAATAGTTGTATTTCTTAACATACCTAATCCCTCCAAAATTTTATTATTTGAATAACATGACTAATTATTTACAAATATATATTATGTGCTAAAATGTAATCTTATCATTTTTAATGTATTCTTGAAATTCATGGTAATCACGTATATAGTCTTCTTCATCATAATTCTTTGATGCTAATACTAGTAGAACAGTCTCATGAGTAAAATTGACCATTTCCCGCCATATTTTTGGCCCAATATATAGACCTATATCTGGGGTATTTAATTGAAATACTTCTTCTGTCTCTCCATCTGATACTTTAATATCTACAGTACCATTGAGACAAATAAGAATCTGCTCTAATGTTTTATGGGCATGAAGCCCCCTTTTTATGTTACTAGGAACATTGTATAAGTAATATACTCTTTTAATATCAAATGGTATGTCCTTATTCCCTTCTATGGGTGTAAGAAAACCTAATATGTTTGTTCCAATTTTACTCAATTTAATAAATTCACATTTTTCCATAATAATCTACCCCTATTATATCTATTCATCTTTCGATTTGTCATAAACAGATACTATTAATACCATTTAATCTGCCCCTAATACTATAGCAATAGCACAATTAATTTGCTTTATTAGTTCGTCTTTTAGATCTTTATTAATTATTTCACTATATTTCTCATATTCAATTTCGCTTGGTAATTTTATTGAAAACACTGTTACTTTTAACCAAGTAAGTAAACATTCTTTATATTCTATAATATCGTCAATAAATACTTTATTTTTATAGGAGTCTTTAATTAAATAAAATGCATCCACCAATCCAAACAATTGCATTCTATGGGTATTCTGATCTTTATGTATTCTAAAATAGCTCAATGTATCAGTGATATATACTGCATCACCTTTCATAAGCAATTCAAACCACATAGCCATATCTCCTGAGCTTCTATGCTGTCTACCTTGATATGTGCAGATGTGCTCGATATCATTTTTCTTAAATAGTACCGTTGAAAGTTCGCCTACTACATTTAATAAGTTTTTAAGCATAAGTTTTCCTAGCACAGCACCATTAACAACCCTAGTCTCTTCAAAGATCTTCGTTGTTGCAGGAATATCTGATAGATAATTCCCCAGTTCATCTATTCTCTGCCTATATGATGTAACTAAAGACACATTGTGATTTTCAATAAAATAATTCAACATAGTTGCTATTTTATCTGGATGAAAAACATCATCATCTAGCAAATAATTAATGTATTCACCTGAAGCGAGATTAAAACATTTTTCTGCATTTAGTAGGCCATTTCCACCTAATGGTCCACCGTTATTGTAATACTTAATATTCTTATACTTATTCAGGTAAGGTCTCAACATTTCTTGCACTCTATCATTCGTACTATCATCGCAGATAATTATTTCAATATTAGGGTATGTTTGAGCAATAATACTTTTAAGTCCTATCTCTAGGAAATCAGGTCTATTATATGCAGGTATTAGAATGCTTACTAGTGGAAATAGTATATTGACATACTCTTTTACAAATCTAGTGCTATATTTAACAGATTTATACACATTTTTTTTAATTTCAACATCATGAACGCACCACGGCTCATTCTGTTTGGGAATAGCGATTTGATACCCTCTTTTCAGAAATTCAGCACCTTGCGAAACATCATAAAAATCCCATCCATCAAAAATATCTTCTCTCCAGGGTAGATCATATTGGGTAACCATTATTAGACCATCTATAGCTTTTACATATTCAAAATCTTTTTCGATGCTATTTAAGCTCAGCATTCCCATCTCTTCATTTTGATACGCATAGGTTTTACCATATTTTTGATTAGACTCTCGCCATATACCACTTGTGGGAACTGTCTTTGCACCAATAACGCCAAGCATTCCTATTTTATCATTCTTCTGAAAAACACTTAAAATATCATGAATAAAGTTTTTATTAATAATGAAAACATCTTGGTGCAAATACACCTTATACTTTGCATCTGAAGCTTTCATTGCTTCATTGTAGGCCTTTGTTATACAGTTCGCATCCTCGATATATATATTCTCAACTTGATAGCCATCTGGAATTTCTAGACTATTGAGATACATCAGACACTCTTCGTATACTTCCATATCATTTACACAAGTTATGAAACATATCTTTTGCTCATTCATCTCTTTTCCCCCATAATTTCTTCCATTAAGCTTATCATGTCGGAATCCTTTTGCTGTATCCCATCAAGTATAGTGATTGCTGTTTCTGTTTCTCCTAGCTTATATGTGATATAGGCTAGATTATAAGCTGTATCATAATCCTTTGGATTCAATTCATAGGATTTCATTAGAATTTCAAGAGCAGCATCTTGTCCACCTCTTTTATAAAATTCTAGTGCAATAGTGTTTAAAAGCTTTTCTTTATGAATCATATTCTTTCTGATATTTTCGATAAGATCAACAATATAAATACTTCCGCTGCTGATTTGGCCTATAATTTCAGCTAAACTCTGATCATATTCAATATTGTTTTCTATTCTTCTTAATAAAAATTTTAGCTTTCTATCTAAATTATTACTAAGAATATTTGTTTGCTTTTCTTCTATTTTACATGAATAATTCTCGCTCATTTTGTTTAGTAGGTGTATACTCTCTTGTAGTTCTAGAACCAGCCCTCTATCCATATCTTGGCCTTGTATTTCTTTGAAAACAGCAGAAACATAGCTTATACAGTTCTCTAGGGCGACCTTACAATCTTCTTTTTTCTGTAGAAATCCTTTTTGGTAAGCTGTCAATATCTCATGTGCATAATCTAAAGCTCCTAGCAATTTCATTTTAGGTGTTTGAAGTTGCTGCTGACTATGAATTCTAAAATAACTAAGTGTATCTGCAATATATACAGCTTTCCCCTTTGCTAATAAGGTAAACCATGCTGCTTGGTCTACATTACACCCATACCTTCTTCCATTAAACGTTCCAAAAGGTTCTATCAAATCTTCTTTTCTAAAAAGCACAGTTGTTGGTTCACCTAAACAATTGAAATTGTGCATCATTACAAAATTTCCTAACTGGTGTCCATCAATTATTGTATCTTCTTTGAAAATCTTTTGGGTAAGCATACTTTCAGGTAGTATATTCCCATTTTCATCAATTAACTGTCTTTGAGATGTAACCAGTTTTATCTCTTTTTTCTTATCTGCGATAAAATACTGCATCATTCTCTCAATTTTCATAGGTTCAAATAGGTCATCATCCATAAGATAATTTACATACTCACCACTTGCTAACTCAAACAGCTTTAAATCATTATCGAATTGTCCTAAATTCTTTTCATTTCGATAATATCTGATATTTTTATGGATACTTATATACCCATTAACCCTCTTTTCCACTTCATCATTCGTGCTATCATCACAAATGACAATTTCTACATTACTATAGGTCTGATTCAGAGCACTCTCTAAGGCTAGCTGCAAATATTCTGGTCTATTATAGGCTGGTATCAAGATACTAACCAGTGGTAAATCATCATGAATATCTCTTTTGTTATATTTTATTTTCAATAATCTACCTTCACTTTTTAAATCAACCCATACCTTCATATCTTTTAAGGCATTGCCTATCTTATCAATATATAAATTACTATTACTTATAAAGTGATCAGATAAGTTTAGAATTATTTCCCCTTCTAACATCAAATAGGGTTTAATAGCCTCCAATACCTTTATGAGATCATTCGCATTTTCATAATGTATCGTTATAACTATATAGTTGAAAAATCTCTTAGAGAAATTTTTTATCTCACTTAGTCCACCCACATGTATGTCAGCAAAGTGGCCTGTATAGTAAACTGCTTGTTTAGCCATTTCTATCCCATATAACTTCGCATGGGGAATTTGATTCTTAATATCTAGTAAAGTACCTCCACCAAAGCAACCTATTTGCAAGATATTTATTTCATCCTGTTGGAGCTCAATCGCTGCAGTGATATCTCTTCTGACCTCTGCAATATATAATGGATCTACTCCCCATTTATTCATAAACTTTTCTCGATTTTTTACTAATAGTGCATTATACTTATTTGCTTCTTTTCCAAAAGAAGCACTTCCGAAATGGTGTATAAAGGTATCTTTGCAGAGAATGAGCCTATATTCTGCTTGTCTAATCCTCAACGAATAATCATCATCTTCAAAATTACCTGGTGTAAATATTTCGTCTAAAAGGCCTATTTCATTGACCACTTTTCTTTTTATTAACATACAGTAGCCTACCAGCCTGAGTCGCTCTTCCCATTTAGTCGGATCACTGATGTTGTAATTCTGTGCGAAGGTAAACATCTCATCTAAATTATTGTATCGTACTGGTATCGTTTGATAATTTGAACATGAGTTGGTTACAGAACCTACTGCGCCAATAGTTTCAGAACTATATAAACATGTATTAAGATTTTCTAACCACCGAGGCGTAACAATCGTATCATTATTTAAAAGAAGGATATCATTATCCTGATCAGCAATTTCTATTCCCTGATTACAACCTTTGGGAAAGCCTTGATTCTCACTATTGAGTATTAACTTTATATCAGTCTGCTCCTTTAGCCAACTGACAGTGTCGTCTTTTGAGGCATTGTCTACCACAATCATTTCATAGGTTCCTGGATCTGTATATGCCCTAATGCTCTCGATACAAAGCTTTGTATATTCCAAATTGTTATAAGTAAGTACTACAATACTTGCCTTTCGAGCATTTTTTTCTACGATTAAGTCATTTTTTGCAGTTTTTCTTTCATCAGTTTGGTGTTCAATATCCATAACTAAATTTTGTAAGTCTTTGCGCAATTCCTCATCCTGTGAATACTGTAATGCTTGCTTATAGCAATTTAGTGCTTTATCCTTTTGATCTATACTGTCATATAAGTATCCTAAATTATATAATAAATCTACATTTTGATTGTCTATCTTCAGACCATTTGTAAATATCGTTTGGGCATCATCATTTCGTTGTTCCAACATTGCTATAATCCCATTCATGGAATAAATCTCAACATCATTCTGAACAATTTCCTCATACTGCTTTAGAAGCTGCTTTGCTTTTTCTAGCCTATTTCCATTCATCAAAATGTTAATATTCTTTTTAATCTCTTGTTTGAAGTAATCCATATTCTGCGTCATATTTACCCTTCTTTCATAACAGATTTGTCACTCATAGTTTGAACGCTATGAAACGATGTAAGGATAAAAAGCCTTATACATTTCTGATCTCCATTGTATATAAAGAGGTATCCCTTTTATACTCAGCACCTCTTTTAACGCTGTAAGGTTATTACCTTGATAAAGAATCTCCATTTGTTCTAGCACAACTTTAAATTCATCTATTCCTTTTAATATAATTTCTGTAGAAAATTGTTTTAGGATAGGGATGATTGAATTCTCTATGGCAATCACAGCATCAGATGTATCTTTTAATAAACCTAGTACTTCCGAATGATTTCCAATCTCCAATTGTTCATTTATATATTGAAGGGCTTCATGGATCGTATCCGATAAATCTACTGCATTTCTCATCACTTCTGTATATTTTTCCATCATATCACCTCTATTTTATATTTATATATCTGCAACTATTAGCCTAGATTTAAGCATTAAAACTTCCAAGTCATTAGACACTATTTTTTCTAACTCATCAATTAATCTTTCTGCTTTCTGTATATTTCTCTCGCATATACATTCCTCTATATGCCTCTTAATACTGCTTTTATATTCTTCAAACTCCTCATTTGTGCTATTCCGTTCACTATTAACATCATCTAGCATAAATTCAATGCCATTTTTCATAAATGGATAAATCTGTAATGCGCGCTTCAAATATTCAATGTGCTCCAACTTGTTCTTCGTACTTGTACGCTTACTATGGTATACATATATTAAAAACCCTTCTTCCTCATCTACTTCAGAGATCCATTTATTTTCAATAACATCTTGATGGTAGATATGGGTTATAAAATATAAACCTTCTTCAATATATCTTGTAAAAATACATTTTTCAGTTTTTTTATCTAATAAGTTTGAAAGCAGTAATATTTTTATCAATGCTTTATTTATCTTGCTTTCAACTATGCCACATTTAAAGTCATTATTATTCAAATATATGACAGCTTGTTCAATAAATTGATTTTCATACTGGTTGATCAGATATTGAAAGTATTTCTCAATTCTATAATACATCACATTATTTAAACAATCCGATAATGAACATCCTAGTTTCATAGCCAAAAATATATTATCGGCATAAAACATAGGAGTCTCATTCAAATTAATCTTTTTCATG
Organism: Anaerosolibacter carboniphilus; assembly: GCF_014205875.1. GTDB lineage: Bacteria > Bacillota > Clostridia > Peptostreptococcales > Thermotaleaceae > Anaerosolibacter > Anaerosolibacter carboniphilus. Next base: position 93,327 of record NZ_JACHEN010000014.1, on the reverse strand, counting down.
GATTCTATTAGATCTCCAGCGGACATCTCAATATTTTCATTTAAGGCTAACCTCACCAAATTCAAGGTTCCATATGTGTCCTGTATATGGGAAAAGATATTCGTAATTTCCTTAATTCTATCTTTACCAAGTATAGCTTTATTGTCCTCTATGCATTGCGTAAAATAATGGGTTAGATCCTTGTTCTTTCTAGAGAGTATACATTGGTAGAACTCCTTTAATTTATTAATCTCACTCAATTTCAGATGAGATTGTATGATAAAAAAAAGCCCCTCTTTTATTAGGTTAGAATCTATTAATTTTATTCCATATTCTAAAACTTTATCATGCTTGCCTTGCCTATTATACAGCTTGCACAAATCTACATATACTTGATCTATCATATCTAAGGTATATGTGGCTACTTGAAAATCCTTAGAACCGGGGAAATCGTCATAATGCTGTGCCATATCTAAATATGCTTCATAATTTTCAATGGCTTGTTCATCTTTGAACAGTTCCTGTTGGGCTTTTGCTAGAAAATAGTATTCATCAATATATCCGTCTTTTACCTGTATAGCTTCATAACATAATCTCTCCAGTTCAGGATATCTTTTAACGATGAAATATAAAAGTGCTAAATTGATATATATATGCATCCTATTTCTCAAATCTATACCTTGCTGCTTTGCAAAATGATACGCTTTTAAGTTTGCTTCTATAGCTTCTTCATAATCATAGTGCGATCCATAGGTTTGAGCAAGTTGAAACCAATAGTAAACATTTTCTGGATTTTTCTCTAACCCATCTATTAGTAATTGATAATTTCTTTTGAATTTTTTTTCTACAAGCTCTTTATCTGTTGTGATATATCCATAATGTAGCAATTTAGATTTTAACAGATAGTTAGGGTTTTTCAATGTTGCCTGTTCATGTATATTCCCCTCATATCGAAAGTCTTTTGTTTTTTTAAACAGTCTAGGGATGTATGCGAGGGTATATTTCACATCTTCAATAGAAAAGTTTTTAATGCCAATTGTGCAAGAATTATAGCCCTTATGTTTATTTGACTGAAAAAACGAGATAATATCATTCGGATCTTCTAAGATTTCATCTCCATCTAGAATAAATACCCATTCCCCTTTTGCATAGCTTATCGTAATATTTCGCATGGCAGCGAAGTCATTATTCCATGGATGAAAATATACTTTATCTGTATGCCTCTTCGCAATTTCTACGGTATTGTCTTCGGATCCTGTATCTACAATAATTAATTCCGAAGACACTTCCTTTCTCAAAGATGCTAAACTTGTAAGGCATCTATCTAAATACCTTGATTCATTTTTTACCATCATTACAATACTCAACTGCATGATATTTCCTTCTCTCCTTTATTTAGAGCCCTATGGTACCATAAAATATTAATATTCTAAAACCGCGATATTAGATTTAAGCATCAGTATTTCCAGATCATTAGGTATAATCTCTTCATAACTCATAATCATAGTTTTCGCTTGTTCAAGCTGTCTGCTCTCTATATGTGTTATGATTGCTTGCTTAATTTTTAATATATACTGATCTATCTCTCCTTCTTTTGATGAACTTTCTGCTTGAAATTCTCTTATCAGAACATCAATGCCATTCTTCATGGCAGGATAGATAGTCAGAGCTTTCTTAAGATATTGAATATAGTCTCTAGGATCTTGTCTCCTAATTTTCTCTGATTGATGAAGATATAGAAGAAATGCATCTTCTTCGTTTTTAACTAAATAGACTAGCTGATTTTCAATAATATCTTGATGGTATGTCTGACAAATGTATGAGATCCCATGTTGTACATATCTCTCGAATATATAAGCTTCCTCATCATGATCAAGCAATCCCCATAGTAACATAGTCTTGCCGATACATTTAATCATGCGATTTTCAGCTAACGTCTTGCCCGTTGCTGTGCTATGGAGATAATCTATAATATCTTGATTCATCTTCTGCTTGTATTTATTGATCAAATAGCAAAAGAATTGTTCTAGCTTATTTTGATTTACCTTGTATAGATATTCATGCAGTGGATATTTTCCTTTTACCAAATAATAAATGATGTCTGCATAATAAGCCGGTAGATCACAAAAATCGAGTGTTCTAATCTTTTCATCAAATTGTTTCAGTTCATTTCGATATATTCTAAGTCTCAATTCATTAAGTAATCCATAAGCTCCATCAGTTTTGGAGAATATGTCAGCAATTTTATCCCAACAATACTTCTTGCGGAGAGACTCTAATGTCTCTAAAATATTAATAAACGTATCTTGTAAATCTGAATTAGCATTTTTTATTGTATTAAAATAATAGTTTTCCAATCTATCAAATTCCTGTAATTTAATAAATGAATGCAAAATCGCAGGCAGAGCGTATTTGATGGCATCCTGCTGATTAATCTTTGTTCCATATTCTAAAACCTTTTCGTATTGTTCTTGTCTTGCATATAAAATACATAATTCTCCCATCACATACTCATAAACATCTAAGGTAACTGTAACCACTGTGATGTCAGTATACCCAGCATAATCATGGTAGCGGAGTGCCATTTCTAGATAATTTCTATAGTTTTTTATAGCTTCTTCATCTTTATAAAGCATCTGTTGGGATTTACCAAGATAATAATAAAGATCAATATAACCATCTCTAACACTTAAAGCTTCTTTGCATACTTTTTCTAATTCTTCATACTTTTTATTTTGATGATAAAATGTTGCAAGATTCGTATAGAGATGCATATGATTATACAAATCTACTTTGTTTTTCATTGCAATATTATAAGCCTTTAGCTGTGCCTCTAAAGCTTCTGTATTGTCTCCATGCATGTTGTAGGCCTGTGCGAGATGACACCAATAGAAAATATTCTCTGGGTCTTTTTTCAACTCTTTCAATAAAATAGCCGAATTTCTATCAAATTTACGATCCATTAATTCTTTATCCGTAGTCAAATATCCATAGTGTAACAATATGGTTTTTAAAAAACACACAGGCTGCTTGATCTCTACTTGTTCATGTATGGAGCCCTTATATTGAAGTGTACGATGGTTTTTGAATAACCTTGATAGGGACACAATATTATAGCGTTCTTTCCCTTTTACATAATTTTTAACTTGGATTATCCCCGCATTATATTCTTTGTATCTTCTTTTTTTAAAAAAACCGATGATCTCAGAACTATTTTCTAGGATTTCATCGCCGTCCAATACGAAAACCCATTCACCTTTAGCATATCTGATGGTTATATTTCTCATAGCGGCAAAATCATTGTTCCATGAATGAAAATATACTTTATCCGTATATCGCTTAGCAATATTGACTGTGTCATCGTCTGAACCAGTGTCTACGATAATCAACTCCGAAGGGATAGACTCTCTAATTAGTGCTAAGCTGTTTAAGCATTCTTCTAAATATTTTTCTTCATTTTTTACCATCATTACAATGCTGAGCTGCATTTAACTACCCCCTCCAAACAACAAAAACTTACATCTTAATATTTATATCGACAATTTATATTTTTTCTTTAGCAATCTTACATGCCAAGACTTGTATAATTTCTCATGACACTAAAGAATGGTAAAAAATAAGAAGGTCAGGGTTTCAATGCCTGACCTTCTTATGAAGAACTTATAGATTATCTTAATAACTGAAGTACACCTTGTGGAGCTTGGTTTGCTTGAGCTAACATAGACTGAGCAGCTTGTTGTAGAATATTATTCTTTGTATACTCAGACATTTCCTTCGCCATATCTACGTCTCTGATTCTAGATTCAGAAGCTTGTAGGTTCTCAGCATATGTATCTAAGTTTTTGATTGTGTACTCTAATCTGTTTTGGTTTGCTCCTAAGTAAGATCTAGCAGCACTTACTGAATTGATTTGAGTTTCGACATCACCTAATGCTGAAGAAGCCCCTGTCTGTGAACTTAAATCATAGTTATCAACTGCAGTGTAAACCGCAGACAAGTCAAAGCTTGCAGAATTTAGTGCTAATGTCTGCGTAGACTCTGCACCAATTTGAAGAGTAACTGTACCAGAGTTGTTTAATAGATTGATACCATTGAACTTAGAATTGTCTTTGATATCTCCAATTTGCTTTGTTAACTCGTCAACTTCTTCTTGAATTCTTGTTAAATCGTTGCTTGCATCATATGTACCGTTAGCAGCTTGCGTAGCTAACTCTCTAATTCTTACAAGCATATTACTTACTTCGTTCAAGTTACCTTCTGCAGTTTGGATCAAAGAAATACCATCTTGAGCATTTCTAGAAGCTTGTTGTAAACCTCTGATTTGCCCTCTCATTTTCTCAGAGATAGAAAGACCAGCAGCATCATCAGCAGCTCTGTTGATTCTGTAACCTGAAGATAATTTTTCCATTGATTTAGCTGAATCATTGTTTGTGATGCTTAACTGTCTGTGTGTGTTCATTGCCATCATATTGTGGTTAATTCTCATTGTAAATTCCTCCTTGATTTTTAATATAATTTGACATCCTTGTCAAAATTTTTGTTTTCTTAAACGCCTCTACTGTCGGCCGCCTGCAGATACGTTTCTTTACTGTTACATACAATATATCGGAAGGTTTATATGGAGACTTTATAGCAAAAATAAATTTTTTTATTTATTTTTTAATAATTGTGAAAGGTGTTCCAAATCCAAGCTTCCAAGAGCTGCATTTTGATTTTCTTGCTGTATCTCTAGATAAATTTCCTTGCGATGAATACTTACATCCTTTGGTGCAGAAATACCTAGTTTGATTTTTCCTTCTTCAATCTGAATGACTTTGATTTCGATACGATCATCAATCATAATGCTTTCGTTTATCTTCCTTGTCAATACCAGCATTTTCTACACCTCCTTATTCTATATTCTTTATCCTGTCTTCAAAAACAAAGAATCTTACAGGAAATTGATCTGTATTTAAAATCATCTGCTTACCTTTTTTTGATTTCACATTGATGATCAAAGGCCCCTGCAGATTGATGGATATCTTATTAACGTCTTCTGGGATAACAGCAATACTGTAGACTACCACATCTTCTTTTTCTTCTATTTCTAACTGTTTTTTTACCTTTTCCGAGATCTCGATCTCATAATCCTTCCTAAAGACAAATGGATCGGTAATGGCAAACGCCAAATCCGGCGTATCAATGGACTGCAACCATAAGAATGGATTTTCTGAATCCTCATTGGGGATCAATGCATATCGCTTCATATCTTCAAAACCAATCAAGCCCTCTTCAAAATAAAGGACTTTGTCTTCATCAATATTGATTTCACCAAAATGTCTTGTATCTAAAAGCATATCCTAAACCCCTCTCTATCTCAGTTTCAAATTTCTACAACAAAAGGGAGAATTTTTTCTCCCTTATTAGCATACCATTTTTTTGTTTAAAACTTTAATCTTTATCGTTCTAAAATATGTATGTATTCTACCGTCACGCTGTCACATTCAAGCTATTACCCACGTATTCGATCTGAATACTATTCCTTTGCCTCAGGTAGATTTCTACCTTACCCCTGGTAAAGTCAATAATTGGCTTATTGACTTGCACCTCCATGTCTACCTTTCCCTCAATCACATTGATGTCTACCGTTCCACCAATAAAATCAATCTTAGGTCTGCTTTTGGGAATGAGGTCGAAGGTAAATTCTTTATCATCCAAGTGGAATGCATTTTCTGCTGCATGAGATGCGATGGGATTTCCGCCCTTATGGATAGCTGCCAACTCATGTCCCTGACGTACTCTCCTTGCGATTCCCTCCATGACCTTTTGGTGTCCTAAATCTGCATTTTCTTTGGATAATTCTGATATAGGCTTTAGTCCTGCCTCTGAAAAGCACTTACTTTGATCGATCTGGACCTGCACTTGCTCCGAATGAATTTCCACTTTAGGATGCTGAGTATTTAATTCCACATCCGCCTTGGGTTGTTGTATTTCTACTTTCCATGGAATGGTGTTGATACCGATCAATGCTGGTGTCGATGTAATGCGGAGATCCATCTTTCATCACCCCCGAAGGATTCTATCTATATAGATTTACTTAATGAAATCGATCAATGTAGGCTGAATAGCCCTTGCTCCGATCGACAGGGATGCTTGATAAACACTTTCATCCATTTGATAGTTCATGATCACTTCAGCCATGTCAGCATCTTCATTTTTGGATAGCAGTCCTGTAAAGTTGATCGTATCTTTCTCGATTCTATTGACTGTCAATTCCAATCGGTTTACTTTTGCACCAATTTCTCCCCTGGCAAGCAGCACATTATCCAACTGCTTTTCTAGACGATCTATGCTCTTTCCAACTTCTTCCTGATTAACAGGTTCGCTATTTAAAGCATTGCTTAATGCTGAAAACACTGCAAGTAATTCCGTTTCTGCGTTTGTAGTTGGATCTGCTAGATCTACCGCATTACTTTTATTAACATTTGGTAGTGCATCTAAATCTGAAGGTTTATTTCCAAAAACATCATATCCATATGTATTTACACTTATTGTGTCTCCAATACCAACTTCAATAAACATTTTTTCTTTATCTGCATTAAGACTATGATCATAGCTAATATTATAATTTCCGTCTGCATCCAGAAGTGGTTTGTTGGTTTGAAATCCTGAGAACACATATTTACCGCCATAGGTAGTATTGGCCAGCTTGATAAGCTGCTCCTTCATTTGATCCACTTCTTGCTTGGCACTTTTTGCATCTGCATCAGAAAAAGTTCCATTAGCCATACGGGTAGCTAGTTCTTTTGCATTTTGGATGATATCTCCAACATCCGCAATAGCCGATTCCGTGATTTCAAGCCATGATATGGCAGTTTCCGCATTGCTCTTATATTGCTTTAGTTCAGATAGTGTCGTCTTTAACCCTAAACTTTTCGATACGCCAATCGGGTTATCCGATGGCTTATTAAACAACTTTCCTGTAGACATTTGCTGTTGATGTTTATCTAATCTAGATAGATTTCTATTTAAATTCTGCAACATACGACTATTCATCATCGAGTTGGTTATACGCATTGTTTTATTCCTCCTTTTAGTCGGATGAGTTGTAAGTTATAAGTTGAAAGTTGAAAGTATTAAAAACCGAAATAATCATTTATCACTGTTGTTAGCATTCTTAAGATAGTTTATTAATCCCAATAATGCTTTAGAAATCTGAGAAGTTCTATCGTACAAATTTTTGAAAGTTCTCTCGTCTATATAATTTAAGTCAATTAACACATATAGCTGACTTTTCACCTCTGCACAAGAACCTCTAGCAATATATAGAAAATGAATAAATTCTCTATAACTATTTCTCTCAAATCCTTCTGCAATATTTGACATAACAGATACAGCAGCTCGTTGAATTTGGTCTCTTAATCCATAGTCATATTTCAGTCTAGTAGTTTGAGATAAGATATATATATCTTTAACTAAATTTCGAGCATGTTTCCATGCTTCAATTTCCTCAAAACTTTTAAACTTAGCCATTTAGCATCCTTTCGAAACTTACAACTTTCAACTTATCTCTTGTCTCTTACTCCCTATCTTCCTACCATACCCATACCATTGATGATCTTGTCCAGCATTTCATCGATGGTGGTGATCATTCTTGCGGCGGCGTTGTAGGCGTGTTGGAATTTTACCATGTTTGCCATTTCTTCATCCATGGAAACTCCAGAAACGGATTGTCGGCTATTTTCAATTTGGTTGACCAAAACATTTTGATTGTCCATCATACGTATTGCCTCTTGAGAGTCAACCCCGAGGTTTGAGATTAAAGATTTAAAAAAGTCATCCGGGCTTCCCCATGAAAACATACCCGTATCGTGTCTCATATTGAGTAGAAGCAACGCATTGCTTCCGTCTCCAGGTCCTGTTAGTGGGCTTGCGGCAGCAGCTATTTTATTCAAACCATCGTTACCAGCGATATCATCAGAAATATTGATATCCGCAGCTGTTATTGTCGTTGCTTTATACCATTTACCATCTGCTTTAAAAACTACAGTTCCTGCTTCTTCAAAGTTACTAATAATCTGGGCATCTGTCCATGTTGGGTCTATTGGATCAGTAATTTCTGCTACAGTAGGCCCGTTGAAGAAATTAATACCTGTTGATCCATCAAGTGCTGCCCCTTGACTATGCTGTAAATTAAATCGGGCTGCAAAAACTGTTGTAAATCGATTTAATTGGTCCATATAGTATGGAATTCCCTTTGTATTCCCGTCTATATTATCTCTTGTATCCAATACACCCTGGAGCTTCCCAGATTTACAGTTAAAGGAGGTTCCATTCTCCCATTTTACTTCTAATAACCCTTTGTTATCCACACCAGGATTCTTTTCAGTTGTGCGTTTTTCGACCTTAAGCTGCTGGCAATCATAATGGGATACTAGGCTTATGCCATTCACAGCAACCTTGAATCTACCATCCGCGCTCTCCTGGACTTCAATATCCACTAACTCTGACAGTTGATCCACCAATAGATTTCTTTGATCTCTCAAATCATTGGCATTACTACCGTCTAATTCGTATTGGAAAATTTGTTTATTTAGATTTGCGATTTGTTTGGCATATCCATTGATTTGGTCTACGGTTGTCTGCACTTCAAAGTCCATATTTTTCTGCATATTTTGCAGTTGACTGTACATATGGTTTAAAGTTTTCGTTAGGGCAATGCCTCGCTCTCTTACTTGTGTTCTTACAGTAAGGTTGTCAGCTTTTTCCCCTTGACTTAACTCCTGCAAGGCAGAATAAAACTCGTCCATAACAGTCTGAATTCCACTATCCGAAGGTTCATTGAGTATAGCTTCTATCTGTTCTAAGGAATCTGCTCTGGTAGTCCATTTCCCAAGAGTTGTATTTTCTTGCCAATATTTATAATCTAAAAATTTGTCTCTCAATTGCTGAATATTTCTCGTATCAACGCCTGTACCAATCATCCCTTGTCCATTTGGAAGGGTCAAGGCAAGAGACTGGGTTACATTTAGTCTCTGTCTAGAGTACCCTGGTGTATTGGCATTGGAAATATTATGACCTGTTACATCTAAGGCTCTTTGGCTGGCAAAGAGTCCCGATACGGATGTATTTAAACCAAAAAAAGTCGATCGCATGAAAATCCTCCTTATATCTTGGCATCAAAAATATTTGCTCGTGCCTTTAAGTCTTTTTCATCAGCCTTGTTCCCATAGGTGCTGCTTTGTGGTTGCGCACTTGTCAGCAGATTAATATTATAGTCTACATATTCTAATGCTTGCTGAAGCAGTTCGCTATTTATATGATTCAAATTCTTCGTTTCTTCCAGCAGTGCAGCAAGATTGTCTTTCAATTTTAAAATCGTCGCCCTGGCTGGTTCCTCAATCAGATCTGCTAATTCACTGATCGTTTCTACACTGGCTATATTTTTCTCCAGGAGTATGTTGCCGATAATCGCTGTACGAATCTGGTCTACCTTCCCCATGTTCACGATCATATTCTGTTCTCGCTTTGTGATATGATCCAATTCTTTGATTTCTCCCTTAATGACAGCAGTCTTTTTTTCACGCGCCAAATCCAAATAATCCTTATATAGATTGCATTCTTCCTTTAAAACCGTTATCAACTGCTCAATGGATTTTGACATGACGTTCCTCCTTATTCATAGACGAAGTTGAAGGTACAACACCTTCAACTTATAGGATTAAATCTTACGATCAAATATGCTATGTACAACTTCTTCCGCAGAAGGAGTATAGTTTCCAGATTGGATTTGTTTCGTAACTTCATCCACCTTATTCTGTCTTACCTCTGGCAACTTTTTATAAGCATTCAGCGCAATTTGAAACTCCCTTGCGGTTTCGGAAATCTCCACCTTATCATTTTCTTGCTTCAGCTTAGCTGTCTTTTCAGTACCTTCTAACTTCTTTTTATAAGCACCCAATATTTTTTGTACGTTTTGATTATTTGTTATTTTCATAAAAAAACACCCCACTTCTACCGAATCTTCTATTCCTAGTATCGGCATAAGCAGGGTATCACTTTACGTTTTTTTTAAAATTATCTTCTCTTGTTCATTTCAGCTGTAAACATTTTATTTCCGATCGGTTTTTGTTTCTCAGCAGCTCTAGAGAAACCACTCTTTAGTTCTGTCTCGATTTCATGGGCACAAGCATCACAGAAACGACCTGTTTTAATACCTCTTCCGCATCTTTCACAATCCAACACCAAGGCACCGCCTTCACCGGTGAGTTCAAGCTTTCCTTGTCTTAAATATCGCAGAATACGATCCTCATCCACATTTGTCTCTTCGCTTACCTCTGTGATCGTGGCACCTGGATGGTCATAAACGTACTCCTTTACAACCTTAAATAGTTCATCATCTTCCCTAGCACACTTGGCACATATTTTAGTTATCCCATTGTATTGAAATAACTTCCCACACTGCTTGCAGTTCCTAATATCTCCCATGTCCTTTCCTCCTTCTATGGCGGTTAACCGTTATCGATTGTTGTAGATTTTATTTGAATAAAAGCTTTCCTTCCTACACATTCCTACCTGTAGCAAAGGTCATGAAAATGATTTCCTTTGGCTTCATCTTACACAATTCTTTGGCACAAGCATCCATCGTACTCCCTGTAGTATATATATCGTCAAGAATTAAAACTTTTTTATCAGTAAATTTTTGACTTTTTATAATTTGAAATGCATTTTTCAGATTTTCTTTTCTTTCTTCCCTATTCAACCTATTCTGAGTTTCTGTTTCCTTGGTTCGTAGAACTGATCTATACTCAACTGGGATATCTAAAGATTCTCCTATATACTTTGCGATGAGGGCTGATTGATTAAATCCCCTCTCCTTCTCCTTCTTTGGATGAAGGGGTATGGGCACAATCACATCAGGCTTCTCCCACTCCAGTTTCATAAAACGCGCCGTCATCATTTCCGCCATATGATAAGCCAGGTATCTTTTATTGTGGTATTTCAAATCATAAACCAACTTCTTTATATTGTCATCATATTCTATGCAGGAGAACCCCTTTGTAAAATAGTGGACATTCTGTATGCAATCAGGACATTTTTGCGGTAGATACATGGATTCCAGAGGCTTTCCACATTTCTCGCAAAACCTGGAAGTAATAAACTTGACCTGCTCTTGACAGGTTGTACATAAGGAATAGCTCTCTGTCTTTTCAATGACCTCCCCGCAGAGAATACAGTATATGTTTCGAGGATAGACAAAATCAAGAAGTGTCTCTATCAACTCATTGACCATAGTCTTATACCCCATAAGAATCCCCCTTAGTGGTTAGTGGTTAGTGGTTAGTGGTTAGTGGTTAGTGGTTAGTGGTTAGTGGTTAGTGGTTAGTGGTTAGTGGTTAGTGGTTAGTGGTTAGTGCAATTTTATTTGGGGCATATATTCTTGTCAAGTTTTTTTCTTCCGTCAGACATCCTAGCCAAATCCTATAATCTTCTAATCTGTTTTGGTTTTACCACTATCTACTAACATCTAACTACTAACCTTTTACGCAATAATCCGATCTCCGCCCATGGCTTTCCCTTTATACATGCGGACGTCTGCAATATCCACCAAATTGACAAAATCGTTAGAGCAGTCAGGATAACAAGAGATACCAATACTGACCGTAATCTCTACATCTTGCCCATGGAGCTGTTCGATGGTCTCTGTTGTTTTCTTTACATTACTTCGTATACGGTCTGCAACCTTAACAGCTGTTTCATCGTCTGAATTCGGCAAGATCACTGCAAATTCTTCCCCACCATATCGAGCTGCAAAGTCCGTTTCCCGAATGCTTCTCTTTATAGTATCTGCAATCTGCACCAACACTTGATCCCCTACCAAATGGCCGTATTGATCATTAAATGCCTTAAACCGATCGATGTCAATCATCAACAGGTATAATTGATATTCCTTTTTCTTTGCGGTCTGAATTTCATGTTTTAGACGGTCATAAAACTGCTTATGATTATAAAGTCCCGTGAGTCCATCCATAATCGCTTTGGTATGAATCTGCTTATATAGCTTATCATTTTCCAGGATCATTCCAATCCTTGAACCCATCATATCCAATAGGTCGATGTCCTCAGTGGTATAATGCTTGTCTTCCACATCGTAAATACTTAGGGTTCCAATTACCTTGTTTTTCAAATATAAAGGGATGACCGTTATGGTTTCAAGCTTTCCATGAAATATTTTACGATAAATCTCTAAATCCCCTATTTCACTGCAGGTAATTCTACTGCTGTTTTCAACGACTTCGCCCTCAATGCCCTGATTTTTCCTCAAGGCAAAGTTCTTTATGGCATCTTCTGACACACCATAACCCGCCTTTGCCACCAACAGCTCTTGTTCTTCATCATACAACATGATCAGACACATGGCAGCTCCAATGGTTTCTGCGACAATCGTCGTGATTTTATCCAAGATTTCATCTGTGCCTGGAAAATAATCTATCATTTTACTAATCTTATATAGAGCATCCAGTTCTCTGATCTTATGATCCAACTTCCTCTGCCGTGCTTTTTCCTTGCGTATAAAATAGCCAATGACCAAAGCACCACCATAGGCATAGCTATGAATAATGAAGCTATTCAAAATATGCTCCTGAGAAAACACCATCCTTAGGGCAATTACAAAGTTCAAGGCCAATGTCATTACACCTGCCATAGGAGAAATCAAAACAGTTGTTGAAACAATCATAAAAAAATGAAATACTGTATAGGATAAATTTGTATATCCCCCAATGAAATATAGCAGTGCGCTAAAGAGGATAAAATTGCCTATGATCTTTATCCATGTTCGATACACCCGATTCCCTCTGGGAATTTTCTTGGCACCCACCATATAGTTCAGAAGGATCCATATAGGCAGCAAGGTTCCTACAATCCCAAAATTCCAGGAGTTAATATTTACGAGATTTAGCGCAAAAATGATACCAAAGGTTATAAATATAAACAATCTATAATAATCGTTATAACCAAATTCCTTTTTCATGTGAAGCTCCTCCCACCCCTATACCTGTGAATATTTTATCATAATTTGTAAAATATTCCAACAACAATAAGGGAATTCCTAAAACTCAATAAGGTTTTCAGTTAAAAATCGTTTTAGTCTTGTACCTAGCCCAGAATTTCTCCGAATGATTCTGTTGTTGTTCACCATTTCTTTTAGATTGCTCTCCATCCCCACCAAAACCACCAGCTCCTTGGCACGGGTTACGGCAGTATATAATAGATTTCTTGTCAAAAGCATGGGAGGTCCCCAACAGACAGGCATAACCACCACAGGGAACTCACTCCCTTGGCTCTTGTGGATGGTAATACAATAGGCCAGTTCCAGCTCCTCCAGCTGAGCAAAATCATATTTTACAAGTTTCTCTTCATCGAAGAGCACCACCATTTCTCTCTCTTCATGATCTATCTCCTGGATATATCCAAAGTCACCATTGAAAACTCCTTCACCTTCTATCCCATCCTCAAGCTTCTTCCACTTCAAATTGTAGTTATTCTTCATCTGCATAACCTTGTCTCCCACCCGGAATCGCTTGTCCTTCATTTCCTTTTCCTCCTTGCTGATATGGGGAGGATTTAAGATTTGCTGCAGCTCATTGTTCATCTGATACATCCCTACTTGGCCCTTTTTCATAGGGGTGAGAACTTGTATATCCTTGATAGGATCAAAATTATTATATTTTGGCAGACGCTCCTTGCATAAATCCTTAATGGTCTGGGCAATCTGCTCTTGGCTTTTTTTGGTGATAAAATAAAAGTCCTTATCCTTGCTGTTGATATATGGATAATGTCCCTTATTGATTCTATGGGCATTGACAATGATCATGCTTTCCTGGGCTTGTCTAAAAATTTGATCCAGCTTCACCACAGGGATGATTTGACTATCTATGATGTCCTTCAATACATTTCCTGGACCTACCGAAGGCAGCTGATCCACATCCCCCACCAAAATCACTCTTGTTCCAAGCGTAATGGCCTTCATCAAAGCCTTCATCAATAGAATATCTACCATAGACATTTCGTCAATGATCACCACATCCACAGGCAAGGGTTCCTCCTCATTTTTCGTAAAACCCATGGCAGCGTCATCCTCACCAAAGGAATACTCCAACAATCGGTGGATCGTCTTCGCCTCTCTTCCTGTGGCCTCACTCATCCGCTTTGCAGCCCTCCCTGTGGGTGCAGCCAAAGCCATGGTTAGATTTTGATTTTCAAATATTTTAATGATGCTATTAATCGTCGTTGTCTTTCCTGTACCTGGTCCACCTGTAATCACCAAAACGCCGTTTTTACAGGCAGCTTCAATGGCAGCTCTTTGATTTTCTGCCAGTTCAATCCCACTGTTTTTTTCAATAGCATCTATTTCAGCCGTTAATCCATCGGTCAAACGATCGATCTCACCTTGTCCTAACTCTATGAGCTTCTTGCATACGTAAAGCTCAGCATAATAATAAGGCATCCCAAATACGACAATTTCTCCCTCAAGGTTTTCCAATTGAATGTCATAATTCAGTGCAAGGTTGGTAATGCCATCCTCCACCAGATTCCGATGGACCTCAAGCATTTTTGCCGTAGATTCCACCAGTTCCTCTCGCTGAATATAGGTGTGCCCTTCCAAGCTATATTGTCCTAACATATATTTGATTCCGCACATCACCCTGTAAGGAGATTGAGGATCGATCCCCATCCGCTTGGCGATGGTATCGGCCATCTTAAATCCAATACCAATGATGTCATCGGCCAGTCGATATGGATTTTCTTTGATGCGTCCTACGGCTTCATCTCCATAACGCTTATAGATCTTCACCGCATAATTCGGCGTCACCCCAAACAGTTGGAGGAATAACATCACCTCACGAAGCTCCCGCTGCTCTTGAAAGGCTTCTGCGATCATGTTCGCCTTTGCTTGTCCAATGCCCTCAATCTTCATAAGCATATGGGGACTGTACTGAATGACATCCAATGCATCCTTTCCAAACTGTTCCACAATTTTTTTGGCTGTCTTGGCACCAATGCCTTTGATCACTCCTGACGCCAGATAGTTCTCAATGCCTTCAATAGTATTGGGGACAACCTGTCTGTAGGATACAATCTCTAATTGCTCACCATAGACGGGATGCTGAATCCATTTCCCTTGGACAGCAAGATTCTCCCCTTGATTCATCATGGGCATATATCCCACAATGGTCACGGGTTTTTCTTCTGTGTCAAGGACACCTACGATATAGCCATTGGCTTCATTGCGAAAAATAATCTCAGATAATATTCCTTGGATTTCTACAGACATAATTTCCTCCTGATGGATTTGTTACTATTATTATAGCACAGTAGTCATATATACATTTCAAATGGTTTGTGATAAACTTTCAGTAATCTATCACATTTAAAAATTAGCTTCATAAAGCTTATAAAAAATTGAATTTTTTCTTTTTGTTGCCGAAATATATAATAGAGCATCTGAATAGCTCTTTATAATTGTCTAATTTCATTTCGCATAGAAGGAACTTAAGTCCCTTCTACCGTATGTAGGTCATATTTTAAAAAGAATTTTAATAGAATCCTTCGTAGTTGGGAGAGGAATCCATGAGTTTAAAAGTTACAGATATGAATAAACAAAATGTTTTTGGCAAAACCATGTCCAGGGAACCTGCTAAAATCGAAAAAGATTTTGGTTCCAGCTTTGACGTACGTCTAAAACAGTTAAAAGGTAGCAATGTCACAGAAAAGTTGACCAGCTTACTGTCAGATATCGATCAGCAGGCTGACAAATTTAATGATAAACTCTACTTGGGAGATTTATTACAATATAAAAAACTTGTACAGAACTTTATGGATGTAGCTGTACGCAACACTTACCAATTTTCCAAAGACAGCTTCTTAGACCGTCGTGGCAGACATAGAGTTTTCTCTATCGTCAAAGAGGTCAATAGTGAACTAGAAAGCTTAACCAAAGAGTTTCTAAAAAACGAAAAAGATAACATCCGTATTCTTAAAAAAGTCGATGATATTCGTGGTTTACTCGTCGATATGTTCATGTAATCACAAAGGCCTTTACGGCCTTTTTTATTTTCCCAAACTCTTCTTCAGCACCTGAACGAGCTCCAATACTTCCTTTTTCAATAGTTCGATATCTCCTCTGGTAGCCGGTGCATGATAGTGCTCATATAACTCATGAACTCGATCATAACCTTCCTGATCATCTCCAAATAAGGAGAACTGTCTAGCAATCAGCCGCGCATTATTCACATGCTGATATACGGTTCTGAGTCGGTGCATGCACTCAATCTCTGTACCATTTTTCAAAACAAATACCGTATTTTCATCCTTACCTTGAATGGTCTCTATTCCATGAAGATTGATATAACCACAGGCACCATCATTGGCAAACATCGGCTTTCTAACCTTTACAGGTATCAAAAGCAAATCCTTATGAATAGGTAGTGGAACACTAAGCCGTTGATTAATCATTTTTCCATATTTTTCCCTACAATGTTCTATATGAACCGCATACTGCTTGCAAATAGATTTCAGAACGGTTTTCACAACTCGACCATCTATATAGATACTTCCATCCGTACCAATGATTTTCGTAACATTTCCCTTCGATGGCTGATAGGTAGGTACTACTGCATAGATTCCTTTTTCAATGATCTGCTCTAGTTTCATAAGTTTTCACCTCATCCTTAAGAACGTATGTTCTATTACGTTCTATTATATCCTATTCTTTTTTCTATGTCTATGAAAAAAAGGGAGCGTTTTCCAATCATTTGGAAACGCCTCCCTTTTTTACCTACTTCATCGCTGCAACTGCCTTCGCTAGCTCATGTATGCTTGCGCTGAGATATTCCAGTTTCCCCTCAATCCGAACCAACAGGTATATCGAGACAGCAATAGGAAATCCCAGATTGGCAATATGAGTATAGACTTCTTCCACGATGGTTCACCTCCTAGGCTATCACTTCCTCCACATCTGTCGTTACGATTCTGGCTGAATCGATGGCAACCAGTTCTCCACTGTTGGTTTGGAAGATATTCTTATCGAGGATGAGCTGCATCGCTGCCTGTACCTCGGCCTCGGTAGTATCGTCCCTCACTTGGTCTACAGTGATCTTCATCGTTGTTCCCAACTGATTCTTAAAGGTCATTTCCAATCTTTTTTCTGGCATTCATGTCACCTCCTTCCATCATCCGACCTTGAAAAGAAAACTACGCCTGTGTAATTTTCTTCTCATCCACTCTACCCACACTCACCACAGGATTGCTCTGTAACCCTACCAAAGCACTGGCTACTGCATAAACATCATCATCCAATGCTGTTGGTTTTATGTTGGTATAGGTTTTGGTCTTAAGCTTCTCTTTTCCATTGTCATCAAGACCTACGCTGTACGAAATTTTAAGTCTTGAAGCGCCTAATGTTACATTTACTGGCATCAAAATCACCTCCTTTCACTTATATAGATGGAAATGTGATGAAAAAATTAGTATAGTACTTATAATTTCACACAAGATCTTATCCTGCGAATGGCTGCGTCCTTTGTTTTTATTACCGTCTGATAATGAACCTCTAAGTGATCTGCAATCTTAATCCAGCTCAAACCTTGCCCATAATGTAATAGCAGTATCCGTTTTTGTTTATCTGTTAATAGGGCCAAGGCTTGTCCTAAAGCAAAATAGGCTTCCTTACTTATCAGCAAATCTTCTATAGCAGGCCTGCCATCAGGTATCCAATCTATAAATTCAATAACGCTATCTCCTTCCAGGCTTAAATTGTTCAAAGATAATTCAGGGATTTCTCTCCTGCCTTTATCCATGTAGAAATACTTTAACTGCTGTTTTATAAATCCTAGAAAAGGTATGCCTCGTTTCTCATCAAAGCGTCCGATCTCTGCCAAAATCTTTACATATCCCGCCTGTAATAGATCCTCATAAGCTTCCCGACCAAAATAATAATTTCTTATGGAAGATAGGATCAAAGGTCTTAATCTCTCCAAAATCTCCTGTTTCGCTGCTTCCTTTCCTTCTTTACAATCCAGAATCAAATCCTTCAATAGGTACTCCATATTTCTTCCTCCTTCATTCAAGGAGGACCGGTCCTCTATTTACCATGGTATAGTCCTATTGTAGGCTCCTAGAACAAAAAAGAAAAAAGCCGACCTATTCCTAAGTCGACCTTTACCTTCATATACTCGTGAAGTCCATTGTAATCTGCATTTATGTGAATGTGTCTGTATTAGCATGTTGAAAACCATTATTAAAAATCATGGATGAATGTCTTTGTCTATCTCTTCCTCCACTTTTCCAAAGTCTTCCTCTATCAAATGAATATTCTCCTGATCGTGGGATAATTTTTCTATAATTCCTCTGGTGGCATCGGTAGATTTCTTATCTACCACATCAATCTCAAATCCTTGAGCGGCCAACGTTCGCAGCAGCCCTTCAATATAATCCTCTCCATTATGAACTACCATGACCAGCCTGCTGTCTTTCTTTTTCTTATACCCTCGAGATCTATAGAAGAGCATACATGCAAATTCATACAGCCCATATAGGAAGAAAATCCAGATAAACCATTGTATCCATATATCTCGTCCCATAGAATTACCCCTTTTGTTTAGCATATGCAGCATTGGAAAAATATGTGCTATATCAAAAACAAAAAAGCCCCGCATTTGCGGGGCTTCCATATTATTATGCGCCAAGACCTTCTTTTCTTAATGTCTCTGCTTTGTCTGTTTTTTCCCATGGAAGCTCGATATCCGTTCTTCCAAAGTGTCCGTAAGCAGCCACTTGTCTGTAGATAGGTCTTCTTAAATCCAAATCTCTGATGATGGCAGCTGGTCTTAAGTCAAAATGCTTCTTCACCAACTCAGCCAATTTTTCCTCGCTGATTTTAGCAGTACCAAAAGTTTCTACTAAAACAGATACAGGCTGTGCCACACCGATTGCATATGCAAGTTCGATTTCACACTTATCAGCAAGGCCTGCTGCAACGATGTTCTTTGCAACGTATCTTGCTGCATAAGCCGCAGAACGGTCTACCTTTGTAGGATCTTTTCCTGAGAACGCACCGCCGCCGTGTCTTGCATATCCACCGTAGGTATCTACGATGATTTTTCTACCTGTTAAACCAGCATCTCCCTGAGGTCCACCGATTACGAATCTACCTGTTGGGTTGATGTAATACTTTGTCTTATCATCTAAAAGATTCGCTGGTACAATCTTTCTGATTACATGCTCAATCATATCTCTTTCGATTTCTGGTTGATTTACCTCTGGGCTGTGCTGTGTTGAGATAACGATTGTATCTACACGCACTGGCTTATCATCTACGTATTCAACAGTTACTTGTGTTTTTCCATCTGGTCGAAGGTATTCCAACGTTCCATTCTTTCTTACCTCGGATAATCTTCTTGCCAGCTTATGAGCCAATGAAATAGGAAGTGGCATCAACTCTGGTGTTTCATTACAAGCAAAACCAAACATGATTCCTTGGTCTCCTGCACCAGTAGCTTCGATAGCGTCATCCATCTCACCTTTTTTATGCTCTAGGGCTTCATTAACACCCATGGCGATATCAGGTGACTGCTCGTCAATAGAAGTAAGTACTGCACATGTATCGGCATCGAAACCATACTTTGCTCTTGTATAACCAATTTCTTCAATCGTTTTTCTTACTACCTTTGGAATATCTACATAGCACTTTGTTGTGATCTCTCCTGCTACCAAAACAAGTCCAGTCGTTACAGATGTCTCTGCAGCAACACGAGCCTGTGGGTCCTCTGTAAAAATAGCATCTAAAATAGCATCTGAAATCTGGTCACAGATTTTATCTGGATGTCCTTCTGTCACTGATTCTGAAGTAAATAATCTTCTTGTCATTTGTATACCTCCCTTGAAATATGTATATTTTAAGTTTTATTGACTTATAAAATGATTGCTAGTACCAGAGTGAATCTTACAATCTCGGTACTCGGTGCACGGTTCGAGGCCTCTGAAAAAATCTAGAATTTTGTCATTCTGAATGAAACGCAGTGAAATGAAGAATCTCTAAAGCCTTTAAATACTAGATTCTTCGCTGGGCTCAGAATGACAGGCTCGAAGATTTTTCTCTAATTGAAACTTTTTCAGTGGTTTCGCACGGCTCATGGTGTCCGGTGTCCAAGATTAACTTCGAAGAAATCTCCTCCAACCTTCAACTTACATCTCATATTCTACCCTAAATTCACATAAAAAAACCTCTTCATCACAAGAAGAGGTCTATTACCAATTCGCCCTCATCTCTCAGATCGCATACTCTGTAGGATTTAGCACCGCGTTTGTTACCGGTTGCCGGGTTTCTCAGGGCCTATTCCCTCCACCACTCTTGATAAGGCATCAAGATTTCTATTCAATTCAACAGAAAAAATACTATCATGGATGTCTATGAAAGTCAATACTTTTTCAATCAAAAAGTCTTCTTGCTTTTTCTTCCAATCTTTCCTTCCTGTTGTTAGTCTGTTCCTTATTCACAGAAATATGTATTTGCAGAATGTCTCCTTCTTTTGCATTTTCAGGAAGCAATGTTTTGGGCAGCTGCAGCATCGTTTTTCCATACTCAACCATTGCCCAATCACCCTCTATACGATCCAACACAAACATCCCTTTATTCCCCTTTCAAAATTTGTATCCTTTGTCCGTCGCTTTTAAAAACGATGTTTCCATCCATATCCGTTCTCAACACTTGAATACCCATATTCTCAAGCTTATCCATGGTTTCTTTGTGGGGATGACCATATTTATTGTCCGTTCCTGCTGAAATCACCGCGTAGTCAGGTGCTACAACCTCTAAAAAAGAATCTGAAGTAGAGCTTTTACTGCCGTGATGACCTACCTTCAGCACATGGGCTTTTAACAATCCTGACGGGTTGTTCATCAACATTTCTTCCTCTGCTAACGCCTCCGCATCCCCTGTGAAAAGGAATACCATATCCTTATATTGCAATCGAATCACAGCACTATAATCGTTCAATTCTTTGTACTTTTCCTCAATAGGTGCTAAAAACATGCTTTGGACGCCTTCCACTTCTAGCTTCTCCCCGTGAATCGCCCGGGTGATTTTCAATCCTTTACGATCTATGGCATCTAAAACATCTTCAAATGTCTTGGTGTTGTGAATCACCTTCGGCATATATACTTTCTCCACTGGAAAATGATCGATTACTTGATCCAAACCACCGATATGATCTTCGTGAGGATGGGTTCCTACTACGGCCTTCAACGATGTTACTCCTTGATTTTGCAAGTACGCCACTACCCGCTCCTCGTCATCATTCCCTCCAGCGTCAATCAAAACACTTTCATTCATAGGTGTCTTAATCAAAATCGCATCTCCTTGCCCCACATCGATAAAGTGCACCTCTAATTCTTGACTTCCCTGGAACTGTTCCCCAGGCTCCGTTGTCACCTCAATACTTCCACACGAAGTTAGCAGTAGCACAGCCAACATGATCAATACAATTAGTAATTTTCTTTGCTTCATATCGTACTATTTCCCCTATCATAATAAATTCAACGTAATGGATATATCTTTTTACTTGTACTTCAGCCATCGCACTTTTCTTTAAAACTTCTAACCTCCTAAAACCCAAACGCTGCATGGCTTAACGCCATCATAATCAACGCTGCAATGGAATTCCCGGCAAATATAGCCAAAAATGCAGTCCGAAAGCGTATATCCAGCAATGCTGCCGCGATAGACCCAGTCCAAACCCCTGTGGTAGGCAAGGGTACTGCTACAAAAATCAGAAGTCCCAAAGCACTGTATTTTTTGATATTTTTCGCTTTCTTCATGGTTCTGTGGGTAACCCATTCCACAAACTTCTTAAACAGCCGATGCTTCCTCATTTCTCGAAACACAGGTTTTAAAAATAAAAGCAAAAACGGTACTGGAAGCATGCTTCCTAATATCCCCAACACCATGGCATGCAAAGGATGCATACCGAGGGATACCCCAAATGGAATCGCCCCTCTCAGCTCCACTACTGGCATGGCAGCAATCAAAAGAACCATAATCTCATCCGATAAAAAATTTATAATATTCGTCATCCATATCTCCTTATTATCTCATTCATCTCATACCCTCAGGCTACATTAACATTATATAGGATATTTGACTATTTATGAACCCTGACTTTTTAACAACTTGCATTAAAATGAACGCTTGTAGGAAACGTAGGGAACGATGCCCTCGTCGTTCCGAATAGAAGCAAACATGAAAAAAAGAAGTGCACTATTATGCACTTCAAAAAAATTTGGCTAAATGATATTTGTACCTTCGTACAATGGTGACCCATCCGGGAATCGAACCCGGGTTACCGCCGTGAAAGGGCGGTGTCTTGACCGCTTGACCAATGGGCCATAAAAATGGTCGGGGTGGCAGGATTTGAACCCGCGGCCCTCTGGTCCCAAACCAGATGCGCTACCAAACTGCGCTACACCCCGACATAATCACAAGATTTATTTTACGATAAAAACCGAGATTTGGCAATAGGTATTCTCATATTTTATTCAGAAGATTTTCTTCCATATATTTCAAAGAAAATATGAATGTTTCTATGTCCTTTAAAAACCTTATGCTTCAATGTTTTCCCCATCCCCCCTTACGCTTGTAACACTATCTTAATATTCATTTCCCCATTTCTTTCGATATAATGGAACTGTAGCTTGGGGAATCGTATCGCCTTATGTCTTGGAACATCTTTCCTACAAAGAAATTTAGTACCAAAGCCCTGTAACTTTTCTTGCCTAACTGTCGTCTAAACTCAGTAAGGCATTTCCGACGCTACGCCCTGGTGAACTGCACAACAAAATATATAGGTTGGTTAAGACATTTCTTAACCTAAAAATTCTATCTTGAAAGGAGCAATGCATATGCACGGATGGAAAAAATGGATTATTGCATCGACCTTAGCAATTTCTTTGACATCTTCAGTTTTTTTAGTTCCAGTCCATGGTGATTGGACCCAATCTCTCTATGAGGAAAAAAAGGAAGAATACATATCGTCAGGTGTCAAACACGAACAGCTTCTGCGCTTTACCGACAAAGGCTGGCTCAGTGTAAATGTGATGCGGATCAATGTCCAGGACAATTTCACTTCCTTGGAGGTACTCTTTAACCAAACCGGTCTAAAGAATAAAGCCAAGTTGTCTGAACTGGCAAATCAAAACCCTCAGGTAATAGGTGCCGTCAATGGAGACTTTTTTAATACGAAGGGTGCAGCCACCCTGGGTCCCATCGTAAAAGATGGAGAACTGGTTTCAACGCCTTACTATATTCCCAATCAGATGGGTGTATTTAACCAAACAAAGGATGGTACCCCTTTTATCAATTACTGGGCTCCTGAAAATGTGGGCATCACGAATCAGCGATCCTCTGCCTTCTTAAAAATAGGCTCCGTCAACAAAGAATCTGACTATGGAGATACAGCGATCCTTTTCACACCTACCTTTGGTGAGAAAACACCTGCCCTAAGTCCAAATCTTTCAAGTGCCGTGGAAATGGTAATCGAAAACAATATGGTAAAAGAAATCGTAAATGCTAAGGAAGGCACTTACATTCCAAGGAGCGGTTCCGTTGTATTTGCCACAGGTTCCTTTGCCGATTTGATTTGGAGCAATTTTGCAGTGGGTGATGGCATCGAACTTTCAGCTTCTACAACCCCTGACTACCAATCCTTGGCTTTAGCCATGGGCGGCGGTGCAGTGGTGCTGCAAGATGGTATTGTTCCAGCCACCTTCTCCCACAATATCACAGGAAATCATCCAAGGACAGCCATCGGCATCTCAAGGGATAATAAGGAAGTACTCTTTGTTACCATTGATGGCCGTACCTCTTCCTATACAGGTGTCACCCAGAAAGAGTTGGGGGAGATCATGGCATATCTTGGTGCACAACAAGCTATTAACCTGGATGGTGGTGGTTCCACCGAAATGATTCTCCGACCTCTGGGTGAAGAGAACAAAAAGATCGTCAATACCCTTTCCGATGGCAGCGAGCGAAGACTGATGAATGGTATTGGTGTGGTCAGCACAGCACCCCAAGCCGATCTAGCCGGTATTAAGGTCCAAGCCCAGGATACCAATGTGTTCGTCAATGGTTCAAGACAACTGGATATCAAAGCTTACGATGAGAATTACAACCCACTACACGTGGACTATAGTCGTATAAAGTGGCATATCACAGGAGCAAATGGCACCTTCAGCGGTAATACATTTACAGCTACTGCACCTGGAAAGGCTGCAATCGTAGCTGAGTATGATGGAAAATATGCTTCATTAGAGATGAATGTATTGAATCAGCCTGTTAGTCTAAGACTATCTCCAAACAAGCTTTTTATAGATAAAAATGGCGAGCGGGCCCTCACTATAACCGCTGTAGATAGCGATGGATATAGTGCCACCCTTCGTCCTCAAGATATCACCTTTGAAGTTCCTCAGAACCTGGGCTACATCGATGACCGAGGCTTCTTTAAAGCAGCTTCTCAAGGAGGTTCAGGGGTTATCAAAGGTACATTTAAGGGGTTAGAGGCATATATTCAAGTAGCTGTTGGCTCCCAAGAGGTAGTGGTAGACGATTTTGAGGCTGCCAATGGAAGCTTCTTATCCTACCCAGCCGAGGTAACCGGAACCTATAATATTGCACCATTCCCTAAATCAGGTAATAGCGCTGGTTCATTATCCTATGACTTCACTACAACCGATGCTACCAGAGCAGCATATCTGGTATTTAATAATGGTGGTATTCGTTTCGAAAATACTCCATCAAAAATTGGCGTTTGGGTCTATGGCAATGAAGGTGGCGGTCATGGTTTAAAAGCGAAGTTGGTTGGTGCCGATGGTACTGCCCATACCTTGGATCTGGCGGCAAGTATCAACTGGAGTGGCTGGAAATATGTAGAGGCAGCGGTTCCTTCTACCTTGAAGGTTCCCGTAGTTCTCGAGCGGATCTATGTGGTGGAAACCAATGCCCTTGCTAAAGACACAGGCATCATCTACTTGGATGGCTTGACCGTTTCTTATCCAACCAACCTGGATGCTGCGATTCCCCAGGCTCCTGTGCAAGACGTAAGAAATGTCAGCGCGCCAGCAGAAGGTGCAAATTCCTTTAAGTTCTTCGCCCACGGTGCTGTAAGCGGTATCGATACTGCTCAGGATCAGGCGGCGGTGGCCAAGCTGGCGGAATTATCCAACAGCACAGCAGCCCTCAATGTTTTCACCGATACACTGGATCCTTCCCTAAAGGGCAACCTAAAACAACCAGTTGTTCTGGGAGATGGCAGCTATAGTGCCACAAAGCATCAAGACAGCTTGTTTATTCAGCTGGATAATCGAAAAGGAAGTCTTAGAGAAAGTAATGTACAGCAGTGGACATGGTTTATCAATACAGTAAAATCCGCTGATGCAAAGCAAATCTTTGTAGTGCTTCCAAAGCCATTATCCTTCAGCGATCCTCTAGAAGAGAAACTGTTCAAGGATACCCTGGAGAAAGCAAAGAAGGAAAAGAATGTAGATGTGTGGGTACTCAATGGCGGCGGGTCAAATTTTGCTGTAACGCCACAAAATGGAGTACGTTATGTAACCTTGAAGGATTATCCACTGCAAAATGATATGGATGTCTTTTCACAACTCAAATACATGGTGTTTACCGTAAATGACAATATGGTAACCTATGAAATCCTATCCGTAAATACAAAATAACAAATAATACCGAAACAATAAAGAGATGGAGGTACCTCCATCTCTTTATTGTTTCGGTATTATCAAATTATCTAAGTGCTCTAATTCCTGCTCAAAAAGATTTTCCTGCAGAATTTCTTCCACCTCTTCCACTGTCCCACTACTTACTTCTTGACTTAATACTTCCTTCAAATGAACCAGATTGATGGTCCCCATATTCTCCAAGACACTCCGAACCTCTTCTTTTCTTTCAAAGGTAATCTCAATGGGTGCAGGGCTTTTTCTCAACTTATCATGGTAAACATAAATGAATTTATCTAAAGTCGCATCGTCGATGATCATTTGATACTGTGAACCCTCTTGATCCAAGTTAAGGATGTCATCGAAATAAATATCCAGCCTCGTCTCAAGGGGCGTTTTGTCCTCTAAGCTGCCATTGGGTCTATACCCTGTATTTAGTTCTGGCAGCAATCTTTCCTCTGCGGGTCGCATGCTCCAAATACCCAGTACCGTAATCACCGTTAAAACTACAACCATCAGTTCATTGTATCTTTTCTTTGGCTCTGTCATGCTTGATACCACCCTATATCATATTTTTTACGCTAAAAGCATTTCATGCTTCCACTTCTAGTATGATATAAGCTTTCCATAATTATGCATGGTAAAACGCTACTCTCTCATGACTTCTTGCATCTATTGTAGGGACGGACGACCCTGTCCGTCCGTTGACATAAACAAATCATCGGCTGGGCAGGGTCGTCCAGCCCTACCAATTTTAAAAAACTTTTTTTCTTTGTAGGGACGGACGACCCTGTCCGTCCGTTAACATAAACAAATCATCGGCTGGACAGGGTCGTCCAGCCCTACCAATTTTAAAAAATCTTTTAGCCATTAGCGAATGGCACACAACGGGCAGCCAAAGTGATTTTTCCTGTCATCAACATCTCGTCCTTCGTATATATATTCCTTATAAGGAGGTGTGTTTCTTTGATCCATAATCCTTGGAAATATAAATATGAAGTTCGTGTACACTATACCGATGAGAACGCTGTTGAAACCTTAGCAAGGTATATGAAAGAGCACCTCAAAGAAGACATGGTGCTGATCTGTATTGGCACCGACCGATGTATCGGCGATGCCTTGGGTCCTATTACGGGAACCCTGTTGGAAGGTAAAGACTTTCCTTATCCATTCTACGGCACCGTTGACCATCCCGTCCATGCTGTAAACCTAAAGGATATGATAGATATCGTCACCACCCAGCACCCCAACGGCTTTTACGTGGCTGTTGATGCCTGCCTAGGCGCCGAAGACAGTATCGGCAGTATCCATATAAAAAAAGGCCCCATCTTTCCCGGAAAAGGCGTCGGAAAGAAGCTGCCCAGTGTTGGTAATCTTTCAATTGTAGGAATTGTGGATAAAATCAACCACGACGACTGCTTTGCCATCCATAACATCCGCCTCAGCCTCGTCATGAAAATGGCCAAAGTCATCGCCGATGCCCTTGTATTAGCGACTACAGCAGCGTCACAATCAACGGGATCGTCACCATAGAAAGCATGGTCGATATGAAGATGGCCTGAGATGCCAGATGGTAATCGTTTTCATACCGTGTAGCCATGATGGCACAGTTGGCAGCTACCGGCATAGCTGCAATCAGCACAGGAATTCCTATCATGATCTCGTCCAAAGGAAATATCTTTAAGACGAATAAGACCAAAAGAGGTAAAATGATCAATCGAACTGCACTGACAATAAACACCTTGATGTTTGAAAATATCTCTTTGATATGAATATCTGCTAAAATTGATCCGATAAACACCATGGACATGGGTGTGGTCACATCTCCCACCATTTTAAAGGTTTTATAGACAGGTCCTGGTAGCCTAGTAGAAGTCAAAAACATAGCAAATCCAATGCATACTGCAATCAAGCCTGGGTTTAAGAGCTGCTTGATCTGAATACTACCCCGTTCATCAAAAGCAAGCTTATTTCTTTCCATGGTAGGTCTGCTCAACACTGCCACCCCAAAGCTCCAAATCACCATATTGAAAGGCAAGTTGTATAAGGCAGTATAAAATACCCCCGTCTCCCCAAACACTGCATTCACCACAGGATATCCCATGAAACCTACATTCGAAAACACCACCATAAATTGGAAAATATCCCTGGCTGTACCCTCTGCCTTGATGATTTTAGGTACCATATAAGATATGGTGATGGACAATGCATAAACACCCCAGGAAATCACAAACAGCTTGCCACTCTTGACAAGTACTTCCTTAGAGAATTCAAAACTGCTCAACGTAGAAATAATCAAGCACGGCAGGGCAATACTTGTAATAAAGTTACTGATGTCACGATTCATATCATTGCTGATCACCCGCAGCTTCTTGCTTATATAGCCAATAATTAATAATAAGAATAATACCAGTATCTGATTTAATGTCTCCACCGTATGCCTCCCTTCCTATGCTTAATATTATATAATATTTCATCTCCAGTTAAAACGCTAATATTTCGGAAAAAAATTACCCATGCCTTTATCTACATGGGTAATCTCGTTCTTCTTTTATTTTCCTTTATCATCCCACTATATTGCAACAAAGCCAATAATCAAGTAGATCGCCGCAGCCAGCATTGCAGCCAAACCAGCATAAGGGATCTGTGTTTTCACATGGTCTATATGATCTGCTGCAGCTCCCGTGGAAGCTAATATGGTAGTATCTGACAGGGGAGAGCAATGATCTCCGAAAACTCCCCCTCCTGCAACAGCAGATATGGTAGCCAGTACCAGTGTAGTTACTTCTCCCCCTGCAAAACTAAAGGCTAGTGGTACCGCAATAGGCATTACAATGGCAAAGGTTCCCCAAGAGGTTCCTGTTGAAAACGAGATCAGCATTGCGATGATGAATGTAATGAGGGGTAACAAATTGGGTGTCATCCATCCTTGCGTTACCTCAATTATGTAATTAGCCGTTCCCATATCCTTGCTCAATTGGTTGATAGAATAGGATAGGGCTAGAATAATGATGGCTGGCATAACCCCTTTCATTCCTGCCATAGCTGTTTTCATAATGTCATTAAAAGGTACCCCTTGTATTCTCATAATCACACCCAAAACAACTACCGCAGTAAGGAATGCTTCCATGGTTTTCGCAGATTTCAATGTGATAAAGGTTCCAATGGCAATACTAATGACGATGAGTACAGGAAAAATAAAGTTCAAAAATACATTGGTTTTGATCCCTTCATAAGGAGGTGTATCCGTTAATTCTTCACCTAATAGTGGCTCTGCCCCATCCCTTAATACTTTGCCTTCCTCCAATGCCCTTTTCTCCGCTTTTTTCATTGGTCCAAATTCTGGGATCACACCCAGTGAAAATAGCCCTACCAATACAACAGCGATGAGTGCATAGAAGTTAAACGGAATCGCTCTGGTAAATACCATCATGGCTTGGGATGCATCCTGTATAGGACCCATACCGATCAACAATCCTGAAATAAACACAGCCCATCCTGTGATAGGAGCCAATACACTTACAGGCGCTGATGTGGAGTCGGCAATATAGGCAAGTTTTTCCCTTGAAATCTTCGCCTTATCCGATAGGCTTCTCATGGTAGACCCTACAAACAAGGGGCTAAAATAATCACTAAAGAAAACAAACATCCCCATGACCCAAGCAACCAGCTGAACCTTTACTCTACTTAATTTCTTTTCCTCCATGATTTTTGTAAACCCTTGAATCGCACCGGTTCTTTGGAAGAAGGCAATCAAAATACCAATAAACAACTCCAATAAGAAAATCCAAGAAAAGCTAGTGGTCCCTAAAGAAGTCTTTAGCAGTGTTGGAAAGCCCATCAATCCTTTTCCAGAGAGTAAAATACCAATAAAACATGCTAATGCCAAGGAAAATACAGTGTTTCTAGTTTTGAATGCCAATAGGATGGCTATCGCTGCTGGTATAATAGAAATAAAGCCTAATGTTGCAGTTGCGTCCATAATGCTCCCCCTTTTCACTTATTTCTTTATGAATCTTCACCCTAAGCAGTAATTACAGCCTTAGGAGCTATGTCCATATCCTTATAATCTCTCAATCCCAATACTTCCTCAGGCCTTACCCATTCTCTTTTCTGAATCAAACTGGTCTCTTCGTGGGTCAAGACTCCTTTATAGGCTGTTAGGCTCCTTCTCAGGTAACCGTCCTTACGACAGGCTTCCTTGACACCATCGTTCAATATAGATCGAAAATGGGGCAATACAGTCGCTGCATAGGCCACAGAGGTTGTATGGGGTACTGCTCCTGGTATATTGTCCACACCATAATGTACAATGCCGTCCACCACATAGGTTGGATTTTCGTGGGTAGTTGGACGATAGGTTTCGATGGCGCCCCCTACATCCGCACTGATATCTACAATCACAGAACCTTTTCTCATCAGCTTAAGCATTTCCTTTGTTACCAGATGATCCTTTCGATGCTTGGGCCATTTGACACAGTTTACGATCAAGTCTGTTTTGGGCAACAATTTTTTAATATTTTCCTGATTGGAAAACGTCGTTTGAACGTTCTTAGGAAATATTTGTTGGACGCTCCTCAAGACACCAACATTTACATCCATCAAGGTGATGTTTGCTCCTAAGGCGCATAATACTTCTGTGGCACCTTTCCCCACAATGCCCGCACCTAAAATAATCACATTTGCTGCCGGTGCACCTCCTATTCCACAGATTAACTTACCACTTCCCCCATGGATACTTAACAACTGGTATACCCCCATGAGTGCCCCCAGCTTTCCTGCCACCTCACAGTTGGGTGAACCATAGCGATGGGTATCCTCTGCTGTAAAAGCAATGACTTTCTTCTCCAGCAGCGCATCTACCTCTTCACGGTTGGCAGCTGGGTGGATACAGGTAAATATAATCTGCCCCTCCCGCATCAATCCATACTCCTGAGGGGTGATCTCCTTCACCTTCGCCACCATGTCACTGGCTGCATAGATTTCCTCCATAGTTCCTTTTACCTCTGCTCCTGCCATCACATATTCTTCATCTTCAAAACCAGCCAATGCTCCTGCCTGACTTTGTATAAAAACCTTGTGCCCGTTGGCACATAGCTCTGCTGCCTCAATCGGCGTCATAATTACCCTGGATTCACCTGGTTTGATATCTTTTAATACTCCAAGAATCACTGCTATTTCCCCCTTATCTTCATATACATGTCATATTTGCAACACTGTTTCCAATACCATTTCTGCAGAATGGGTATCTAATCAGATACAACTAAGGTACTTTAAGTGCAATTATCATGCCACATTGATTTTTAAGTTTTTGATTCTTTAAAAAACTTCTTTTTACCAAGACGTTGATTTTTCCGAATTATCTATTATTTAACAATCATTCTCTCTCCGTTGTTGCCTTTATACTTATCCAAAATGTAAAAAAGCTGGCAATAATTCATACCTTACCAACTTTTTTGTTATATTTAGAGCAGTTTTTGTTATATTTAGAGCATTATTTCGTGGACAAGTTATACTTATTCATTTTTTTCTGTAAAGTTTGTCTGGGTATTTGGAGCAAATCAGCTGCTTTGGATACATTCCCTGCCGTTTTTCTTACGGCTTGCCCAATCATGGTCCTTTCGATGGATGCAATGACATCTTTTAAAGGGACTACCTCTTCACTGCTTTCTATGTCTTCAATTCCCATCATCTCATTTATTTTCTCTGTGATATGATGAATATCGATGATATCTTCTTCCTGGTCTAATTTGTTGATGGCATACTCAATAAGATGCTCTAGCTCCCTCACATTCCCTGGCCAACTATATCGGGTAATCAGGTCATATACCGCCTTGGAGACCCCCTTAATCTTTTTATCCAGCAGCCTATTGTATTTGTTCATCAAAAAATTCAACAAGATAGGAATGTCGCCAATCCTTTCACGAAGAGGTGGAACATATATGGTGAGGGCGCAAAGTCTGTAATATATATCCTGCCGCAGCAGCCCCTTCCGCACACATTCTTTTGGATTCATATTGGCTGCCACAATTACCCGGGTATTGATTTTGCGCTCCTTTTTATCTCCTAGTCTTCTTACAAAGCCATCCTGTAGGACCCGCAATAGCTTAGACTGCAAGCTGATGGGCATGGAGTTGATTTCATCCAAAAATATACTGCCTCCCTCGGCAATTTCAAACAGGCCTGCATTATCAAAAGCACCGGTAAAGCTACCCTTTGTTGTTCCAAATAAGATACTCTCCAGCAAATTTTCCGGGATTGCTGCACAGTTTTGCGTGATAAATGGCCCTCCCTTTTTACCTCCAGCGTTATGTATGGCGTGGGCAAATAGTTCCTTGCCTGTACCTGTTTCCCCATAGATAAACACCGGCGATGCACTATTGGCAATCTTAGGAATAAAAGCCTTTATCTCCTTGACTTTACCATCATCAGAAATAATATCTTCTAAAGTATATCTGGCCCGATCTGGCCCCAGATGATCTCTAAACAACTGATAGTCGAACTTGTCGAAGTTCATCTCGATAATTTCATTGCTTTCTATCCTGTTGCTCGTTATGTCCTTGGAAAGTTCTATCGCCCCTATAATACGACCATTGGTCTTGATGGGAACCGATACATTGGTTGTATAGATCTCGTCATTGGTACCAGATACGATGGGCTGTCTTTTTTTATAGATTGGAATGCCTAATTTCATCGATTTGATCAATGTACTGGTATCTTCATTGATGTTCGTAAACACCTCTGTTAATTTTTTTCCTAGGATATTATTATCAAAAACCTCAGGATGAAAAGTAGGATTAAATTTCACAGAAAACAATATGGTTCCTGACGTATCAATAATAGTAATTCCATCGATATATTCCATTTTTTTGATCATATCATCTTTTTTTGTGGCCATCTCTGCTGGATCCCCCTCTCCTTATTACCGCCGCTAGCCTAATTCCTTCCATCACATCATCGTTTATTTGTATATCCTTTTTCCATTTCTGATGATAATTTTCCTGCCATTTTCATATTTATATTTATACAAGCTTACTTATAGGAGCCGTGAAATGCAAAATTGCCCGTATCTTTATCTACACGGGCAATTTCTCTCTTCTTTCATTTTTCATTGCTTTACTTCCATCTTATGATCTCATCTTTATATGATGTCCTCTATACCTTCGCAGCATCGCAGACAATAGAATGCCCATCGCCACGCCCACACCATCTAACAGGACATCCGACACCTGGGGCCCTCGCCCTGGTACAAAGGATTGATGAAATTCATCGAGGCTGGCATATACCAAGGACATATAAAAGGTTACCGAGTACAGCTTCAATCCCTTTATCCCGCTCACCCACAGGGCATTGAACACCAATACAGCCAGGATAAAGTACTCCAGCAGATGCCCTGTCTTTCTGATATAGTATTCCAGCCGCACCCGTATGTTACGATCTATTCCGTTCTCTTTTACTACTTTTACAATAACCTTCTCCACCGTTTCTTTGATCTTAGAACTTCTATCATGGGATACAATCCGATCCTCTGCTGAGAAATAGAAGATCACACCACACCACAAAATCACCAAGACCCACGCCACAATCTTTTTCATGAAATTTCCACCTTCTGCATATAGATATTACATTTTCTGCTCGTTATCCTGTTGTTGCTCATAATTGTTATCTTTGACTACATCCAATGGATTCATACTTCTCCTAGGGAATATCCTACGATACAAAAAGCCTTGAATTATAGTTTAGTCTTCTTCTAAAAATTCATAGAAGCTATCGAAGCCGCTGTGGACAAACTCATAGAGCACAGAACGATCTAAGTGAAATTTTTCTTCCAATTCAAGGATGCCTTCGTAGCTAGAACTGCCAAAATACTTTTCCAACTCCCTAATCTGCTTTTGACTATAAGCACACACCAATAGTTGACTGCTCTCAGTGATATAATATACACCATATATATCATCATTGAGATAGTAGCTGGTATTTTTCACGTGCTCGTTGGTGGGATTGAATTCTGTATATAAGATCCCTACTTCATAGCCATGCTTCATGGCATGGGGTTTTTCTTTGTCTATTTTTCGCATAAACTCTCTGAAGTTTTTTACATGGTATACAGTGATGTATTCGTCCTTGCTCAAGCTAAAGGCAGCCTCCATCCCTGTAATGTTCATGGAGGTTTTCACTTCAGCGGCCTTTACCCGCCAGCCCTTCTCCGTTTCCTCTGTTTTGATTTCTGACACAACCATCTTATAACCCTGTTCCAGATCAATAAGAGATTCTGCCATGTAAGCGCTTTGGTTTTGTCCATCGACTGGCTCAATGATATTCTTTAACAGGGTAGCAGGTTTTTTCACGATTTTATAGGAAATTCCTTGTCCCTCACTTAAAAACCTCATGCCTTCTTCGTCAAAGGCCGCAGCTCGCATAACAAAATAGTTGACCAATTGAATCGGTGAAATCACTGGCTCACAGATTTTATCCCATAAATCAGTAATTTCCACTTCATCCAGCTGAGGCTTTGCGTCCATAGCATACTCATATTCATGGATGGGTTCTGGCAACTCTTCATTGAATTGTTTACTTTTTTCAATAAATTGCTGAATCAGATACACGGCTTCCTTTTCTCTAAGTGCTACTGTTTTTCCACCCAGTCCTCCCATCATGTTCGCAGCAGTCATTTCGACGCTTTCTTCTGATCCAGATAGGATACTGATGTAATCATCTAAACCAAATTCCTCAGCATCTAGATGGAAGAATTGGTGAAATGTCTCTCCTAGCTCTGTTTCCCATTTTATAATAAGTCCAACGACGCCCATGAGTCTTGTATTGGTGGCATATGCCTCAATAAACCTATGGGTTAACTCGTAGTCGGCTCCTTTTTTCCCTTTGATTACTTCGAATTTTCTATCTTTCATTTCCTTCTCCTTTTTTGCTGGTGTCTACAGTCTTACCAAGTCACTCAATATTATATTACTATGAAAACAATAAAACAACGAGGTATTCATAAAGTTTTCCCGTTGTCTTATTTTTCCTTGTTATTCGGTTTATATAATTTTCTTCTTCTTTAGCTGTCGGATGAAAACTTCATGGTCACTCCACATGGAAATTACTGAATCAAATTTTTCGTTCATTCTTCGTTGTTCTTCCTTAACATCCTGCACTTCTTCTTCCAACCGATCCATTCTCTCTTCAAAGCGATCCATTCGGGTCTCTAAGCTCCCCACTCGAACTTCTAATCGGTCAACCTTTTTTCCCACATCATCAATCATTCCGACGAGTAAATGTAGAGTATCTTTGATCTCTTGTTCCATTTCAGCACCTCCAAATTTTCTATTCCCAGATGCCGTTTCTTCAGTGTACATTTATTATATCATAAATCCATCCTGGTGTTAAAACAAAATCAATATCCTAACATAATAGGGGACTTCAGTTCTCAAACACAAATATATGCTGCATTACTAGTCTATAAGCTCTCGTATCAGTCCCATGACTTCTCTTTTCAACTCATCTAGCTTCTGTATTGCACCATCCAAGCTATTTCCTACTACTGAAAAATAGATTTTCACCTTTGGCTCTGTGCCCGATGGTCGGATGCAGAACCATGAACCATCCTCCAAGGTAAAGTGGAGCACATTGGACTTTGGCAAGGTTAAATCAGATGTCTCCCCGATCAGCAAATCTACATGCTTCCCATGGTCATAATCCTTTAAGATACAAATCTTCTGATCGTTCATATGGCTCAGTGGATTTAATCGAAAGTAGCTTAGGATTTCATCGATTTTTTCCATGCCTTCTTTTCCTTTTAAGGTAATGGACTCCAGGCCCTCTTGATAGTAACCATACCTCTCGAACAATCCTATCAAAGCATCATATAGCGTCATTCCCTTTGATTTATAGTAAGCAGCCATCTCACAAATCAGCATGGACGCAATCACAGCATCCTTGTCACGGACAAAGGTACCTGCCAGATAGCCGTAACTTTCTTCATAGCCAAAAATAAACTCCTTTTCTCTGCTGGTCTCAAACTCTTTGATCTTTTCTCCAATGAATTTGAAGCCTGTCAACGTATCCAGTGAATCCACTCCATAGCTTTGGGCGATCTTAGCTCCCATCTCGCTGGTAACGATGGTTTTGATGACCAATCCATTTTTAGGAATCGAGTCCGCCTCTTTCATAGCAGATAAGACATAGTCGATCAGTAGGGCTCCTGTCTGGTTTCCTGTCAATATTTGATAAGCTCCATCCTTATTCCTCACCACAGCACCTACTCGATCACAATCTGGGTCTGTTCCGATGATCACATCGGCATCCACTTGATCCGCCAATGCCAATGCCAATGTAAAGGCTTGATGCTCCTCAGGATTTGGGGATTTGACCGTAGAAAAATTTGAATCAGGATTTTCTTGCTCCGGCACAACCCATACCTTCTCAAATCCTAACTCTTTTAGCACTCTTCTTACAGGCATATTCCCCGTACCGTGCAGAGGTGTATAAACGATTTTTACATCTTTCCCTGTTTCCTTGATCAACTCATCTCTTAACACCAAGCTTTTGACACGATCAATATATTTTCTATCGATCTCTTCTCCGATCATCACCAATAGTTCTTGGGATAATGCCTCTTCTTTTGTTATGTAGTTTACGCTGCTATAGTCTTTTATTCCCTGTATTTCATTAATGATCTTTTCTGCTTCATCGGGTATAATTTGTCCCCCATCTTCTCCATACACCTTGTACCCATTATACTCTGGTGGGTTATGGCTGGCAGTGATGACGATCCCTCCAGCACAGCCTAACTCTCTAACCGCATAGGATAACTCTGGCGTTGTTCTAAGAGCTTCAAAGAGATATGCTTTGATGCCATTGCCATTCATCACCAAAGCCGCTTCCTCAGCAAACTCTGGTGACATGTGTCTAGAATCATAGGCAATCACAACGCCCTTCTGTCTTGCTCCACCTACCTCCTCTAACAGATATTGGGCAAAACCTTGCGTCGCTCTGCGAACAGTATATTTGTTCATTCTATTGGTTCCTGCACCGATAACCCCCCGAAGTCCACCCGTACCAAACTCTAAATCTCTATAAAAGCGATCCTCGATCTCTTTTTCGTTTCCCTCTATAGCTTGCAACTCTTTTCTTATATCCTCATCAAAATAGCCACTGTTGATCCATTCTATATAGCTCTCCCTATATCCCATTTGTCACTCACCTCTATCAATTATTTTCATTCCATCCTATTATATATCAATCTCCTCATGAACATGTCATCTATTATACATTACTCCTATAGGGTACTTGAAAAAATAAACCATCAAGATTCTGATGGTTCTTATTCTATAGAAATCTGCCTGTAAGTATTAAATTACTAACCCCAAAATTCAACGGTAGTGGGGACTTCAGTCCCCATCCATGCAAGATCAACAAATTTTCAATAATAAAATATATATTTCAATGGACTTTAGTCCTGCACGAAGTTACAACCTATACACATCATTTCTGATACTGCTTATTTCCCACCTTTAATAACCCGTATCTCTACTTCCTGTCGCTCTACTTTGCCACTTAAATCATTTATCTTAGTTTCTACATCACAAAGTTTTTTTGTGTTTTATTTGTAGCTATCATACAAAGCTTTCAAATGATTATCCATTTTATTCTCGATTCTTACAACATCCTGCTTTACTTCTCGAATTTCGTCTTTTACTCCCCTAATTTCCCCTCTTACTTCTTCAAATCCAGTTTGCATCTCACTATACATTTTTTCCAACAATCCAAAAACTTTATCCTCCATTCCCTTAACCTCCGTTTTTTGGATAGCTACATTATATCATTTTTCTAAATATCTATACAAACAAAAAAACCTTTCAAAGAATCACTTCTTCAAAAGGCTTTTCTGTCTAACTAGTCCTTTTATACGTAGGCACCATATGCTCAATATAATCCCTCAAATCATTATTTTCATCCAATAGAATTTCCCTTAAATGATTTAACTCTGATATCAACACCTTATAATCAATAAAGATAGGCTTTCCAATAAAGATCTTGTGATGTTTCGTTTCTGTTAAACCTTCTTCATCCATTAACAACTCTTCATAAAGCTTCTCTCCAGGCCTTAACCCTGTAACTTGAATGTCAATATCCTTGTATGGCTCAAAACCAGATAACCTGATCAAATTCTCTGCCAAATCAATAATCTTTACGGGTTGTCCCATATCCAATACAAATATTTCTCCACCCTTGGCCATGGCACCAGCCTGAATTACCAGTTGGACAGCCTCAGGAATCGTCATGAAGTACCGAGTTACCTCTGCATGGGTAACCGTCACAGGTCCTCCATTTGCAATCTGCTTTTTAAACAATGGGATTACACTGCCATTGCTTCCAAGAACATTTCCAAATCGAACCGCCACAAATTCCGTTTTGCTATTTCTAC
Source organism: Anaerosolibacter carboniphilus (assembly GCF_014205875.1). GTDB lineage: Bacteria > Bacillota > Clostridia > Peptostreptococcales > Thermotaleaceae > Anaerosolibacter > Anaerosolibacter carboniphilus. The sequence goes on along the minus strand of NZ_JACHEN010000014.1, from coordinate 55,157 downwards.
TCATCGCTTGCACAATCATCTCAGCAATACGCTTTGTCGCTCCCATCACATTGGTAGGGTTAACCGCCTTATCCGTAGAAATGAGTACAAACTTTTCAACGCCAAATACACTAGCTATCTCAGCCACATTTAGAGTTCCAAAAACATTGTTCTTGATGGCTTCTTTAGGGCTTTCTTCCATTAAAGGCACATGCTTATGGGCTGCCGCGTGGAAAACCACTTGGGGCTTATATTTACTAAAAACCTCATGGAGTCTTTGCTTATCTCTAACAGATGCAATTAATACCGTTAGATCTAACTCTGGATAGTTTGCAGCCAATTCATTTTGAATGTCATAGGCATTGTTTTCATAAATGTCTAAGATCAATAGCTTCTTGGGATTAAACTGGGCGATTTGTCTGCATAATTCAGAACCGATGGATCCGCCACCCCCTGTTACAAGCACAAGTTTGTTCTGCAAATAGGAGCTCATTTCCTCTAGATCAACCTTAACAGGATCTCTCCCCAATAAATCCTCGATATCCACATCTCGAATTTGGCTGATGCTCACTCTCCCATCAATTAATTCATATATTCCAGGTAATATCTTTAATTTACACTTGGTCTTACTACATTCTTCTACGATCTCACGAATCTCACTCTGGGAGGCTGAAGGGATTGTAATGATAATTTCATCAATACGTTTGCTTTCGGTGATCTTTCTGATATGATATCGATCCCCTAGAATAGGTACCCCATTAATCTTTCTTCCTATCTTTCTTTCGTCATCATCGATGATTACTACGGGCTTACTATTCAGGTCATCATGATTTTTCAATTCTTTAATAACCATCGCCCCAGCCTGTCCAGCACCAATGATCATCACTCGTTTGAAGTTTTTTCTTCTGTTCAATCCATTCTCTCTTATACTACGAGATGCTCGATAACTAAAGCGGATACCCCCAATGAGGATGATGTCGATCATAAATGTCAAAATATAGATACTTCGTGGCAAGTGCTGCTGCATAATAACCATATAACTTACTGTTCCTGCCATAGCAAAAAAGGATGTCGTAATAATTTGAACGAATTCCTCTATACTTGCATATTTCCATAAATTGTTGTACAGTCCTAATCCATAAAATATAACGATCTTGATCAGCGTTACTGTAATAATACTCTTGATATAGACTGGAAAATATTGCATTGCTATACGATGGCTTATTATGTGTCCATCAAATCGAATGGCAAATGCAAGAATAAATGATAGATTAATACACACTGCGTCTATGAATACCAGTAATAAATTCAAAACCTTATTCTTCATTTTATTCACCCCGATATTATAGTCTATATTAACTATATAATTTTACCAGGTTTGTGTCAATGAAATGAAGTAGATTGCAAATAATTCTCATCTTTGCTTATTTCTAGATAAAGAAAAAACGGCCCAAGCTTCATCCATCTCACCGTTTTTTCTTTATACTTATTCTATTGTTTTTGCAGCCTCTTTATATATCTCAGACCCTAATTCGCTATTTATAAGTTTCACAAGATAATCTCTGAATTCATTTCTAAGATCATCTCTTCTTAATGCAAACTCTACAGTAGCTTCTAAAAATCCTTGTTTATCCCCTACATCATATCTCCTTCCCTCGAAATTATAGGCATACATAGTTTCTCGTTGAGCCAATTCTTTTAGTTCATCCGTTAACTGAATTTCTCCACCCTTTCCAGGCTTTGTATGCTCAAGTATTTCAAAGATAACTGGATTGATAATATATCTTCTTAAAATAGCCACATTAGAAGGAGCATTTTCAACAGCAGGCTTTTTCACCAAATCTTTCACCTTATATACTCTACCTTCTATGTGTTTTCCTTCCACAATACCATATTTATTCACGTCTTCTTGCGCTACTTCCTGCACTCCTAAAACTGTAGTCTTATAATCTTCATAAGCCTCGATCATTTGCTTTAAGCAAAGCTTGTCTGCATGAACTATATCATCTTCTAAAAGTACTGTGAATAATCCAGATAGTTTTGAGCCACCATTCCGGCAATGAGTCAGTTTGATAAATTTCCCTTAGAATGTAGATATGCACTAGTTTTAGTGTAAGTTCATTATACCGGGATGCGAAAGCAGTGGCTCTCAGAGTACCATGATGGCTCTGGTAAATGCACATAGTGGCTCTCAAAAATCGGAATGGTGGCTCTATGGCATCATATTATTCACTTCAAATATTGGAATCTTACACATTCTTTTTCTTCAAGAAGGCCCGGAATTTTTTTAGCAGTTCCAACTCTGCTCTAAGATCTTCATTTTCACGCTTAAGCTTTTTAATTTCATATTGAGAATTGTAAAGTGTGCTTCCATGACCTGGAAACGCACTTTCCTCATATTCTTCATATTCACCTATCCATCGATAAAGGCTATTGTAATGGATAGATAATTCCTTTGCAACCTCAGCAACAGACATATTATCTTCCAAAACTAATTTCACTGCAGCCATCTTAAATTGACGATCATAACTTCTTCTACCCATAAACTGTCACCTTTTTCCCTTAACTTAGTGTCCAGTTTATTATGCCATTTCCATCAGGCTGACATTTGGAATGATATGAAAAATAGGGTCAGATCATACCTTTTACCAATGAAGTCATATTCGTACATAGATTCTTTAGCGGCTAGGACTTTAAGGGCATCAGTGAGTTGAATCTCTCCACCTTTACCAGGCTTCGTTTCTACTAAAATATCAAAAATTGATTTTATGCAGCTCCTCTTCCTAGCTTCTTCTTGATTGCTCCAACGATTGCGTCAACATCTTCAATCTTCATAAAGTAAATAATCCCAAAGTATGAAACCGCTCCGACCCCGATTGCTATTAAGAGTGAAAGGTTCTGTGATAATGAAGTTGTTAAGTAATTGAAGCTCATTTTGGAGAAGAAGCCCATAAGCAATGAGGCAAATAGAATTTTTAGAAATGAAATGCTGATTTGCTTCATGCCGAATGGACCTATTTTCTTTCGTAAGCTTATAAATAATAATAATGTTGTCAATGTAGCTGCAATAGATGTTGCAAGTGCCAATCCACCTATTCCTAAATATTTAGAAAGTATAAAATTTAAAAAAATATTAATAAACATACCTATACTTGCATTTATCATAGGTGTAGTAGTGTCATGCATTGAATAGAAAAATCTTGATAATACTTCCCTTAATCCAAACCCTATCATCCCAATTGAGTAAAAAAATAAAGCTGATGAAGTTATATTAACAGCATGTTTAGAAAATGCGCCCCTTGCAAATAACAACTCGATTATTTCTGTTGAAAAAATCATAGATCCTACTATCGTAGGTATAAGTAATATGCTTGTTATGTTTACAGATTCTGCTAGTACTTTTTTTAGACCTTCCGTATTATTACTGGATGACAGTTTAGAAATAACAGGGTATATTACAGTAGATATAGACACAACGAATATTCCATGAACAAACATATTAAGCCGGTTAGCATATGAGAGTGCAGAAATTCCACCAGTAGTAATATTTGAAGCTATAGTTCTATCAATTAAAATATTTATTTGATTTACCGATATTCCCAAAATTACAGGCAATGAAAGAATAATAATCTGTCTTAAATGACGGTCATTAAGCTTTAAGACTACTCTATACTTAAAATTCTTATTTTTAACAAGCCAGTATAAAAATAACATTTGTGTCAATGTAGCGATTACCATTCCGACAGGTAAAAAAAGTACATTCTTATAGTAGCTTGAGCATATTATGCTCAATATAATAACTAGATTTAAAGGTATCCCTGAAATTACAGAAGCAATAAAATTGTTTTTTAACTGCAGGTATCCTCCTAAAATATAAATAGCACCATTAAACAAAATGCCAAAAACGCTTATTCTCGTAAATAATGTAGCTAAATCAAGTACCTCTCCCTCAAAGCCAATTGCAAAAATCTTAACTATCGGTTGAGCAAAAATATATACACCTATAATTATAAAGAAACTTATAATTAGTACAAAGTTAATTAGATTATTGGTAAAATTATCTGTTGATTCCTCCCCATAATGTTCCATTACACTGTTGCACACAGGAATATATGAAGTAACAATTCCATTAACCACAAAAGCAAATATAACAGAAGGTATAATAGTAGAAATCAAATAAATATCACTTATTTGTGTTGCTCCATAAAAATATGACAACACTAGGTCTCGAAAAAATCCAAACCCTTTTGATATAATTGTTATGAGCATCACTATTATTGCAGTTTTTTTCATAAAATCAGACCTTTTCTCTCAATACAGCTTGTATTTATTATTAATAATATTCTTTTTCTAACAATTCTTTCAATTTAGTGATTTCTTTAATATTGTAAAGCATCCCCATCTCTGTAAAAATATGCGATGTTACAGTATTAGTTCTGTATCCCTTAGTTAAATATAATATCTTTAAATAGTCTTTCAAATTCACGGAATAAAAAGGATTTTTCTCTCTAATAAATTCTTTAAGTTTTTCTAAAGGGTAAAAAAACTCAATAATTGGCATAAAATGATTTTTAATTAAGTTTATGCTCTTACGATATAAACTTTTATTGTTTGCACTAAGAAATTTTTCATTCTTTACATACTCATAGTATAGCTTTCTATTACATCTCAGGTTAGAAGGTACTCTTAGCCAGAATTCTACAAATTCGTTATCCCATAAAGGTAGTCTCCATTCATTTCCAAGATATTCATCATAACACCTTACATCATTTATGACATATTTTGATTGTCTCTCTCTCCAGTTAAAACGTTCACATATATCATGACATTCATCATATGAATATATTTGTTTGTCCCCGATAAATTCAACTGCGAATCTTCTAAATAAGTTTTTTTGTCCAAATTTTTTACCAAAAATCATATAGTGTGTATCAATTATAGAATCTATTATAATATTTTTCTCGTGTTCTTTTCCTTCTTTAAATCGAGAATCAAAATGTTCTCCTTCAACAACATCTCCTGAATTTCCCGTTAGAAAAATTGCATCTTTTGGAATCAACCCTCTTTTTATAAATTCCTCTGCTACAATTCCTTGGTAATAAGGGCTACATATCCCATTTGCTGCTTTTATAATATATTCTCTAAATTCTTCTTCTTCCAATTTTTTTCTAAAATAATTTTTTGAAAAATTAATCAAATACCATTTTAAACCTAATGTTGAAGCTACATTTTTAGCAGCAATAACTTCTTTATCCTTTTCCTGACCAAAAGATATGCAATACATATTTTCGTAACCTAACCTTTTTAACATCACTGCAACTAATCTTGAGTCATATCCACCACTTAAAAATAAAACCACTGGCTTCCCATTTAAACTCTTAATTAATCTTTTAAATACATTCACTAGTACAGCATCCAATTCTTCACATAACTCTTTATTGCTTTTTTCAAAATCAGCAGAATGTTTATGAGAATAATATTGACGCACTTCTATGTCCCCAGTCTTATTATCAACAATTAAGTATTCTCCTGCTTGAATTTGATATATATCGTTGTAAATAGTTTTTTTCCCAGTTACAAAACCTGTTGCAATGAGTTCTTGTAAACTGGTTAGCTTTATTTCTTTGTCATAACAAAGATTCTTTAAAGTTTCAATATTATCGCTAATAAAGACTTTTTGTCCAATTTTTGTATATAGAAGTGGAAAGCTCTTTATTCTATCCACAGCAACATAGGTTTTTTCCTTACACTTCGAAACAATTGAAAAGTTTCCATTCAATGCCTTAAGTTTTTTTTCGAAGTTTTTTTCATTTATATCTGTAAAAAAAATAAGAGTTTCTTTTTTCTCGTAAAATTCTTCATCAATAAAATACCATCCTCGGAAATAATTCTCACAACTCTCTTGCCATTCTATAGCTTTATGTTCTGATAGTATTATATCTATCAAAAAATCACCACCTTACATTATACATATATATCATCTAAATAATTGATAACTTTATTCCAAATATAAGCAAATTGAATTTTAGCTATATTTTTCGTTTTTAAATCTAATATTTCTTTATTAAAATAATAGCTTTTATGCAGTCCCTAATATCCTCAACATTATTTCCATCAACTGAAAATCCGATATTATGCTCTTCAACAAATTTTTCAACATTAGAACCTTTACTTACAATAACTGGGGTCTTAGCTAGAATGGCTTCATAAAACTTAACAGAAAACGACAATTTATTTTGAATGTTGTCCACTGGGTATACAGCATATAAAACATCCGTATTTTGATAAAGTTCTCCAATTTGAGATGCATTATAAGTGTCAGTTACTTTAATATTATTATAATCAGATTAAATATTATATAAATCTTTGTAAGCTACTCCCATTCCATGTATCAGAACTTCCACATTTTTCATGTCTTTACATGTGCATCCATAAGGTTTTTTAGTTCAGAGTATTGTCTAACAGATCTAATATAAGCTATCCTAAGACTATCCGAATAGTTCTTTTTTACGTCTTTAAAATACCCCTTATCAAGGTAATTGGGCAAATAGACTGATTTAATTCTATACTTATATTTTACTACTTTCATTTGCACTTCATTAACATAAATAATTGCATCAGACTTTTTCTGAAAAACGAAACTATTAATCGTATGATATATCTCAATTTTTGATTTTTCCCTAAAACTTCATAGAATTCATGCAGATAAAAGATTAATTTTGTTATTTCTATTTGAGAAAAATCCTGCAATAATTCCATCTAAGTCATGACAGTGTAGATAACTATAATTAGTATCAAAGATGTATCTTCGCACCTCCAATACAAAACACAGAAAAGCCACTAATTGTTTTAAACCTGAACCATACTTAGCAGATGGAAAGAATCGCTTTATTTTCACTCCATCTATTATTTCTAATAAAAAAGATTACTCAACTCTCGAAGCAAATTTCTTCTTTTTACGCCTGAATGTACTAAGTAATAGTCCTACTAAGATAAAGAAACTTGGTTTCTGTATATAATCTCCAGAAATGAAATATAAAACAAAAGAAGAAGACATAAAAATTAATATTAAATCTCTGGTAAATTTATCCTTAACATAAATAATACGTATTTGAATCATAATTGTTAATAAGGTAATAATACCTCCGAAAATTACACCGAAAGATAATAACAGCTCTATAACCATATTATGTGGCCCTTGTCCTTTACCTAACCATCCACCCATTATTCCCCATCCTATTATTGGTCGTTCTCCTACTAAGTTAAGGTAGTATCTAAAAATTTCCATTCGACCAGCGTCATTAGTTATATCGCTATTAAATAGCAAAAATAAAGTTCGGCTATAATAACCCCTCTCGGCCAATGCTTTTAAAATAAAATTACCAATGGTATAATAATTAAGATATAGTATAGATATTATTGTGATTGAAAATAATAATAGCGAAAGTTTCTTAGCAATACTCACTTTACTGAATAAAAATTTGAATACGATATAACTAAATATTGAAAGAATAGCTCCTCGCGATCCGTACAATAATACTAAAGCAATTTGTATTATTGATAAAAATAAGTACTTCATCTTTTTGGAATTCAACCATTCATTGACATGGAATAATATGGGTAAAAGTAATGCATAAGAAAAAGACATGCTGTACACTCCAATATTATTACCAAGGAAAATCATTAATATTAATAATGTTGACATTAAAAAGGAAAATTTTAAAAACATATTGTATAAATATTCTTTATTATTGATTGAAAATGCATAAACACCTAATGGTACTGAAATTAATGCAGCCCATATGAAATTTTCATACAATAATGAACTTTCAGCATTTTGCATTAAAGCACTAGTCAAAAATAATATCAAAGTTATACCCTCAGCAGTAAAAAAAGCCTTCAAAGACCTATTCAACACTATCGAAAATGATCTCAAAAAAGTTACAACCAATATTAATCCAAAACTTATACTCATCAAAGAATAATATTCTAATGGAATAGGAAATATATGTTTTGAAGAAAGATTTAAAATTTGTACTAGAAAATATGAAACAATAAAGATAGCAATTTTGTTTTCTTCATTTTCAACTTTATTTATTTCATTTTTAGCATAAATTGGGGATCTATTTAGTGTCATAATTCATTCTCCAATTTTATTTTATATTATCTAATATTTTTCTATTTATAGTCCACCTATTAGTTCTCTATATAATATCCACTTCAGAAGATACGAGAAAATGTACTATTTTATATTTAATTCGTTAATTAACTATATTTACCATTCACCTAGAAATCTAAAATATCCTTAACATCCGCACTAAATACTTTTAATTGCCTTTTAGTATAATTTATTATCCTCTATTAATTTTTTAGGTGTATAATACATCTAGATTTTTAACAACTTCTTCCCAGCTATAATTAAATTGAATCTTTTCTAAGTTTTCAACCTTTTCTAGAAGAATTTGTTTGTTATTATTTATATATGATACTAGGTCTTTAATTTCTTCTTCATTCCCACCATCAACTACAAATCCTATATCATGCTCAGCAATAAAACCTTCTAATACTGAGCCTTTACTGACAATTACAGGAGTTTTAGTAATAATCGCTTCATAAAATTTCACAGGATATGACAGTTTATTTTGTATATTATCCATAGGATATACAGCGTAGAGTATGTCAGTAGCACAATACAAATCACTACTTTGTGTAAAATCAAACACACCAGTTAAAATAGCATTTGAATAGTTACCAATAATTTGTTTCAGTTTCTCATAAGCAACTCCCATACCATGTATTGCTACGAGTACGTCATCCATATCTTTGCATGCATCTATAAGATTTTTCAGTTCATTATACTGTCTAACTGAGCCAATATATGAAATCCTGAGCTTATCATCAGGAGCTTTATATTTCATATCGTAATTGCTTAACTCAGGGTAATTAGGCAAATAAATAAGCTTTTCATGGTTCTTCTTACTTGTCCTCGTTGTTTGTACTTCATTAACATAAATTATCCATTTAGATTTATTTTGGAAAACTGAAACAATCCATTTTATTAATCTTCTATTTTTGTTGTTACTATTAAGTCCCTCATAAAATTCGTGCATATCGAAAATTAGTTTAGACTTCTTAGATTTTCCTATATACCCAGCAATCACGCCATCCAAATCATGACAGTGAAGATAACTATACTCAACTTTGCTAAGATACTTTTTAATTTCTAGTATAAATTTAATATATGCTTTTATTTGCTTTATTCCTGTTCCATACTTTGCATACGGAAAAAACCTTCTTATCTTTATACCATCCATTTCTTCAATTGCTTTATTAATATATTCATTTTCTCTATCCCAGCATAGAATCTCAACCTCAAACCCTCTACTAACAAGGTACTTTGCTTCTTTATGCACCCTTACATCTGGATCATATCTATTAGTCACAATCATTATTACTTTCTTCATTCAGCACCATCCTAAGAATCTAATCATTACCTACTTCATTATCTATTCAAAATTTTCACAATAGAATTACACACTTTTTCAACATCTATTTCTCTTATATAAGGATGAATTGGTAATGACAGCACCGTATCACAAAGCTTATTGGTTACTTCAAAATCACTATCATCATATTCTAACGCCCTAAATGCATCTTGTTTATGCATAGGTTTTACATAATAAATCATACTCGGGATTCCATTTTCTTTTAACTTAGTTTGCAAAGCATCTCTTTCTTCTCTGCTTTTTAGTTTAATTGTATATTGAGCGAAGCTAGATACATAACTATTAGGAATAAATGGCGTTTCAACAATACCCTTAAGTCTCTCTGTATAAAACCTATACACTCTATTTACATCATCAAGTTCATGATTAATAAACGCAGTAAGTTTTACATTTAGTATTGCCGCTTGAATTGTATCTAATCTTGAGTTAACACCAATTCTAACGTTATCATATTTATTTTCTCCTTTCCCATGTACCTTGTAAGAATTAAGCAGATCTGCTAAAGCATCATCGTTCGTAAAAATCGCTCCTCCATCTCCATAACATCCCAATGGTTTCGCAGGAAAGAATGATGTTGTTGCAGCATCTCCGAAACTACAGGCTTTTTTCCCGTTGATGCTTCCACCAAATCCTTGAGCAGCGTCTTCAAGGACTTTTAGCTTATATTTTTTTGCTATCCTTTCAATCTCAATATGATCTGCCGGAAGGCCAAATAAATCTACTGGGATGATAACCTTTGGATTTAGCTTACTTTCTTTTAATACTTTATTTATCGCTCTTTCAAGTTTAACTGTATCAATGTTGAACGTGTCTCTATCTACATCAACAAAAATGGGTGTAGCACCCCTAAATGACACAATTTCTCCTGTCGAAAAGAATGTAAAGTCAGGAACAAAAACTGCATCTCCTACTTTAATATCCCAAGCCATCATAAGAAGCGTCATGGCTTCAGTCCCATTTGCGCAAGTGATGCAATGTTTAACGCCAACGTATTCAGCTAATCCCTTTTCAAGTGTATCTACTTCTTTTCCACCGATAAAATTCGTATTATTTAGTACTTCCTGAATTGCTGAATCAATCTCATTTTTATATTTATTATATTGAGCCTTTAAGTCTCTAAATTCCAAAGCCATCACTCCTTGTTATTACTCAATGATTTTTTTAAATTTTTCATAAATATAGAATGTTCAATAGCAAAATTACCAGTATAGCTACCTCCGTCTGGAATAGACTTAGTAACTACGGAACCAATGTTTGCCCTAGCATTATCTCCTACTGAAACTCCATTTGTTATCGTTGTTGCAAATCCAATCCAAGTATTTTGTCCAATTGTAGTTCTGCCTCCTATTCCTACATTTGCTACAATCATTGAATTTTTACTAATTTTGACTCCATGAGCAATATGAACCAAATTATCTATCTTACAATTATCTCCAATAATAGTGTTATCCCAATCGTACACTCCTCTATCAATACATGTATTGTATTGTATTTCTACATTATTACCTATTATAACGCCTCCTGCGTGGGCGACACTTAATATTCCTTTCTCAGTTTTTTTAAATTCATACCCTTGACCACCAATAATTGATCCGGCTCTAATTATTGAATTATCACCAATAGTTGTATTCTCACGTACAACTACAAACTCTTCAATAACTACATTGTTGCCGATTTTTACATTATTTTTTGAAATGCTTGCTAAATTACTAATATCACAATCATTACCTATTATTGTTTTTTTCTTTTCTTCCGATTTATCACGTCTATCTGATAAGTAATTGTGGATATGAAAAAAGACTTCGCGCGGGTTGTCTACAATACAAATTCCATAGTTTGTACCCTCTAGCAATTTCGCTATATTTTTGTTTGTTATTATCATTCTTACGTTTGTTTTTATATCATCAATATATTTCTCATCATCTAGAAAAACACATAATAAACCATTAACATCTGAAGCTGTCAAACCAAGATAATCAAAGTTTTTTTCGTTATTTATAACTGCATCTTCAAAACAATTGTATTCTTTAAATATATTACTTAGCAACATATAATTGCCCTCCCCCCAAAAAAATTTTATTATTCTTTTTCAAACCTTCCTTTAAAATCTAATGTACTGCATTTATCAAGTGGGAGTTTTACACTCTTTCCTTCAGCAGCAGATTTGTAAATAGCAAGAACAAGTTCTAGTGCGTTTCTTCCATCAACCGCTGTTACATAAGGTTGTCTATCATTCTTGATTGCATCAATCACATCTGCATAAAGTGGATTGTGCCCAAAACCATAAACATTTGGCGGATTCTCATGATATTTTTCTTTAACGTCTTCTGGATCATCCAGTTTGTCTGCAAACTGCCATTCTTCAATTAAGTTTACAGACTTCCCTCCCGCTTTAACTGTTCCTTTTTCGCCAAAAATATATAGGGTTTCTTCAAGGTTTCTAGGATAGATATTTGTAGTACCCTCAATAATTCCATAACTTCCATTTGGAAATTTCACTAAAGCCATCCCTAAATCTTCAGCATCAATAAACCCGTGGATGAGATTATCTGTCATACCTACTACTTCGGTGATTTCATCACCCATCATCCACCTTAAAAGATCAATGTTATGAATACACTGGTTCATTAAGGCACCGCCATCTTGTTCCCAAGTACCTCTCCATGGTGCCTGCTTATAGTAGTCTTCTCCTCTATTCCATCTGATGTGGGCGGTACCATGCATCAATTTTCCAAAACGGTTACCTTCAACCGCTTCTCGAATCTTCTGTATAGATTTATTAAATCGATTCTGGTGACATGCACTTACCTTGATATTCTTATCATTAGCCTTCTCAATGATCAAGTCAGCTTCTTCTAGAGACAGAGCAATAGGCTTTTCAATGATAAGGTTAGCATCTGCATCAATACAATCCAGAGCAATCTGACCGTGTTTTCCACTTTCAGTGCAAATTGCTACAAGTTCTGGTCTTTCAATATGAAGCATTTTTTTATAGTCAACATATTTTTTTGTATCTATTGGAAGATTGAATCTTTGGATCGTAGCATTCATCTTAACTTCTTCAATATCACATAGTGCTACAATCTCAAGTTTGTTTTCAAGTGCAGCTGCTATATGATTAGGTGAAATCCTTCCACATCCAATAATTGCGTATTTTAAACTCAATGTAAATCCCCCCTTATAGCAACTCAATATTGTCACGTGCGTCTATGTGCTTCATAACATTTTTCGTATCAAAAATTACTTTGGCATGCTTTTGTATAAACCCATAATCAACATTTGTATGTGCTGTAGTAATAATAACTAGGTCTGCACTTTTAATCAGTTCAGCAGTCAATTTAGATTCACCCTTTTTCACTACTCCATGCTCTCGATATTCAGATACAAATGGATCGAAATAGGCAACTTCTGCACCTTCTTTTTCCAGTTCTTCAATTACTCTTATAGCAGGACTTTCTCTATAGTCATCGATATCTTGCTTATATGCTACACCTAATACCAAAATCTTAGATCCATTCATAGCTTTTTTAAATCTATTTAGGATTTTGCTTGATCTCTCTGCACAGTATTCTGGCATTCTGTCATTAACCATCATTGAGGACTCTATCATAGATGTATGAAATCCATACTCTCTAGCTTTCCAAGAAAGATAATATGGATCTAAAGGTATGCAGTGTCCGCCAAGACCTGGTCCTGGATAAAACGCTTGAAATCCATAAGGCTTAGTCTTTGCGGCATCAATAACTTCCCATATGTTAATTCCCATCTTGTTGCATAATATTGCCAATTCATTAACTAAACCAATATTGATGTTTCTATATGTGTTTTCTAATATCTTCTCCATCTCAGCTACTGCTGGAGATGATACTCTGTGAATCGGTGCTTCTAAAATAGCTTCATAAAGCGTAGCAGCAACATCAGTGCACTCAGGTGTAATCCCACCGACAACCTTAGGGGTGTTTTTTGTTTTATAAATGAGGTTACCTGGATCTACTCTCTCTGGTGAGAATGCGAGATAGAAATCCTTTCCACATTTTAACCCTGATTTTTCAAGAATTGGCTTTAAGAGTTCTTCTGTTGTTCCTGGATACGTAGTTGACTCTAAAATAATCAACATGTCTTTATGCATATACGGAACAATACTTTCAGCAGATGATTTTACATAACTTATATCTGGCTGTTGATGTTCATCCAAAGGAGTAGGAACGCATATACAAACACAATCTGCTGATGCAACCTGTGCAAAGTCAGTTGTAGCAGATAAAAGACCAGATTTTATGATTTCTTCTAAATCTTCATTTACAACATCTCCAATGTAGTTTTTACCAACGTTAACCATTTCAACTTTTGATTCTTGTACGTCAAAACCTATCGTTTTAAATCCTGCTTTTGCTTTCTCTACTGCTAATGGAAGTCCTACATATCCTAATCCTAAGACACCCAGTATAGCTGTTTTAGCCATCAATTTTTGCTTTAATATCATTATAATCCGCCCTTCTACCGCTCCATTTTTAAAAAACCTATTGTTAAAAATGTTATAAAGTCAATACATTAAAACTAGACTTTTTCTATGATTGTCATAATCTCTTTGTATGTTTTGCTTCTATCAAACTTTTCTTCTGCCAATCGTCTACTATTTTTCCCCATCTGGTTTTTCATTTCATTATCTTTCAATAAAACTAATAATTTTTCAGCTAAATCTTTTGAATCATTGTTATTACAGTTTAATCCCATTTGATACTCATCTACTAAATTTCTATACTCTAAGCATTCCTGTGTGTTTATCACTGGTAAACCTGCAGCTGCATAATCTCCCACTTTATTGATGATAGTACCTGCTGAGCCAGAAGCAATCGGATTGACCGCTATATCACACACACCAAGCAATCCCACCATCTCACCATATGGCAATCTACCTGTAAATAAAGTATTGATTTGCTTTGCTTTTGCATATTCTTCAAACTTTTCTTTTAACGGCCCATCTCCCATAACTATTAATTTCAAGTCATTAATACCTTTATTCTTTAAAATCTCTAGGGCATCAAAAACACTAGTCAAGTCATAACTGTGACCCAAAGTCCCTGCATAAGCAACCCAAACTTGGTTCTCAGCTTTATTCTGGTACTTGTTATTAATAAATGCTTCGTCGAATTTGCTTAAGTCTGTTCCTAAAAAAACTACTTTACCTTCTTCAACTTTTCTATTTACTTCTAACGCTCTGTTTAAATATGTTTTAGAAACTGCAACAATTTCATCTGCTGATTTATATATATAGTCTGCTTTCTTTTTCATAGGATAAAAGAGCATATTACTTATGATTGGAATATTGAAAACCATTTTGAAAGCTTCAGGCCATAAATCTTGAACATCAATTATAAACTTTATGTTGTTTTCTTTTGCATATTTAGCAGCTGTCGCAGCAACATCTAGTGAAGGTACTGAACAATATATTACACTTGGCTTTTTTCTAAACTTTAGGTATTTTTTAAGGTTTTCAGACATTGCATAGTGACTGTAAAATCGTTTTAGCGAAACATTCTTCTTATAGACAGGTTCTTCAATAAAAGTCACTTTATAATTTATATCTTTGGAAATATTCTTTTCTCTTTTTCTTTTTTTATTGTGAGAAAAATCCGAAGTTACTAATTCAACACTAAAATTATTATTTGCAAAAAACTCAGCTAAATAGTTGAACCTATTATTCCCTTTTCCATCAAAATCACTACAAAAATGTACTATTAGCAAAAGATCCCCATTCATTAGCAAACCCTCGCGTTTCTCTATTTAAAAACTCTCCTCACTGGAACCCCAACATATGTCCCAGGTTCAGTAATATCCTTAACCACCACAGCACCTGCACCTAGTTTGCAACCACTGCAGATGTTGACGTTATTGCTCACAACACTTCCAGTACCTATCCAACTTCCCTTGCCAACTTTAACTGTTCCAGCCAAGTTAGCTCCTGGAGAGATGTGAACATAATCTTCAATCACATTGTCATGATCTAGACTACTACTCGTGTTAATTATGCAGCCTTTTCCTATCCGACTAGAGCTGTTAATCACAACACCTGCCATCACTACTGTTCCTGTGCCAATCTCAACGTCAATTCCAATAACAGCATTTGGATGGATCAGCTTCACCATTGACAATCCTTCTTCTTCCAACTTTTCTTGTATGTTTTCCCTCGTAGCATTGTTCCCAATAGCTACAAAAAAGTCGGCTTCATCTTTATATGTTAAAGCATCAGCCGTCTTGCCGATGACTTTTGACCCCATGCATGTCTTAATAGACTCATCATCATCGAGGAATGTCATGCTTTGCCAATTATTCATTTTTATTGCGATGTCAGCGACAACTTTAGCATGTCCACTGGCACCTATAATAATTAATTTATCTTTCATGGTAAGTACATTCCTCTCTAAAATGATAATGATATAATTGCTTAAATTTAACTATTTGTATTATTAACTGAACCTCTAAAAGGCTCCATCGTAACTGATGTATCTGAACTAATTCCTTCCCTAACAAATACCTTCTTTATTGTAAGAAATATAATCTTCCAATCTCCTATAAAGCTCACATTATCTACATACTCCACATCTAAGTTGAACTTATCTTCCCAGCTGATGGTATTACGCCCATTTACTTGAGCATGTCCTGAAAGTCCAGGTCTAACTTCATGCCTTCTCTTTTGATGGCCGCTATAAAGCTCCAAGTATTGAACTAATAAAGGTCTAGGTCCTACTATCGCCATATCACCACGAACGATATTCCAAAGTTCAGGAAGCTCATCTAAGCTTGTAGCTCGAAGCATTTTGCCAAACTTAGTGAGTCTTACAGAATCGGGTAATAGGTCTCCACTTTCATCTTTCTCATCTGTCATGGTTCTAAACTTATACATTTTAAAGATTTTCTCATTCAGTCCAGGTCTATCTTGGATGAATAGGATCGGACTCCCTAGCTTTGTTCTGACTAAAATGGCAACAATAAGAAGTATTGGACTCAGCAGAATAAGTGCAACCAAAGAAAGAACAAGATCCTGCGACCTTTTTATGAACTTTTCGTAGAATCCTTTCTTTCGCCCCATTTATCTCCACAACTCCTTAATAATCCTACAAATTCTCTCTAAATCAGAATCTGTCATCTTCGTATCACTTGGAAGGCATACACCAGTCTCAAATAACTTCTCGCTAACATCTCCCCCGATATAATCATACTCAGCGAAGAATGGCTGCATATGCATCGGCTTCCAAATAGGTCTTGATTCGATATTGTCTCTCTCAAGAGCTTCCATTACATCAAGTGGTCTTACTTTTCCACTCAAGGTCATGACACTTAACCAGTAATTCGGCTCATTCCATTCGTTGATAGGCATGAAGTCTACGCCTTCTAACTGACCAAGCTCTCTCTTGTAAAACTCAAAGATATACTTCTTCTGAGCCACTCTTTGGTCTAATACCTTAAGCTGTCCTCTTCCAATCCCAGCCACGACATTGCTCATACGGTAATTGAACCCTAATTCGCTATGCTGGTAGTGCCTTGCTTGGTCTCTTGCTTGCGTTGCCCAAAACCTTGTTTTAGCAATTTTCTCTTCATTATCTGAAACAAGCATCCCGCCGCCTGAAGTCGTGATGATCTTATTTCCATTGAAGGAAAAGATACCATAATCTCCGAAAGTACCAGTATGCTTTCCTTTATAATAAGTGCCTAAACTCTCAGCTGCATCCTCAATTAGCAAAACGTTTCGTTTCTTACAAACCTCAACAACCTTATCCATATCTGCAGATAAGCCATAAAGGTGAACCACTAATACAGCTTTTACATTTGGATACTTCTCGAATGCTTTTTCTAATACTACTGGACTCATATTCCAAGTTTCATAATCACTATCAATAAACACAGGTACCGCACCTTGATAAATAATTGGATTCGCTGTAGCAGAGAAAGTCAGTGTCGGACAAAAGACGATATCTCCTGCACCTACTCCTACAGCTTTAAGGGCCAAATGAATGGCAGCCGTTCCCGATGATAATGCTGCAGCCGATTTGACACCTACTTTAGCAGCAATCCCATATTCAAACTCATTTACATTCTTGCCAAGAGGCGCAATCCAGTTAGTATCAAACGCTTCTTGTATATACTGCATTTCATACCCTTCATCACTCATATGAGGTGAAGACAGATATATTTTATCGCCCATATCTAAGTGCTCCTTTTCTCTAGAATATTTACCTTTCAAATTTATGGTCTAACTAACTCTAGGTATATAGAAGGGACTGAATAATAATATATCCCTTTCATAACTTAAGTTTGGTATAAGATTTAACTTATCTTATTTTCATAACTATCTTATTTAGTTTAAACCCTTCAGTCCTTTATAAATACAGAATCTGATGTTATATTCCTTCCTTGCAATAAACATTGAAACATATCCCTACTATTCTAAAGGACAATTCTTTATTTTATGATCAGTTGTTCTCCTTCATTAGGCTTACTTGACGAATTTTTATAACGCCCTCATCGTTTCCACGATGCACAACCCCAATCCTTTGTTTCTCCGCTGTTATTGCTTCTGGCGTTATAAACTGTAGTGTTCTTGTTGTAAAATGATCGCTCTTCTGTAGATTATCTAAACGTGCAATAATTGTACTCTTTCCGCTTGAATAATCATAAACATACAAGTCAAATTTGTCGTCTTGTACAGTACTACTGTAATTAACTTCTAATATATAGTTACTATTTGATTCTAACTTCATATGATCGATCCAAAACACACCATAGTCTGAGCCTTCATTTAGAAGAGTAACATATTGTTCATTTTCTTTTAGCTTTAGTTTGCCATTAGGAGTATTAGTAATTCTAGCTCCATCAGGAATATTATTCTGATCAATATCCATGTCAAAATTGTTATATATTTCAACATCCTTTAAACGCTTTAATTTTTCAATGTTTCCTCTATTTTCTAAGACATAATCAAGCTTTTGTAGGTTCAAATCTAAACCTACGCTCATTTGTATAGGCTGCAACGAACTTTGAGCTGTTTTATTTAGCATATTTTTAATGTCAGGTATTTTATCAATAACGTTCTCTAAGCTTTTACGATCTCCACTATTCATCAAAAAACTAATTACAGTCAAATATCCATTTGTTTGATATACATAATTATCTATATGCATAGGCTGTACTTCTATCATTTGGTCTAGATATCCTAATCCTTTCAAATAATGGCCTGTTTGTATACTAAGCTCTGCAGCCTTCTTAAGAATTTTGAGACTATAAGGTTCTAGTTCTACAGCCTTTTCTAGTTGTTTTTCCGTCTTCAATAGCCATTCTTGATCATTCTTCCCTGTCATTATATATAGTGTAGCTAAGTCTATACGGTTAGATGCAGAGAAAGGATCTAGAGCTGCAGCTTTTTCAAAGTATCCTATGGCTTCCTGTATTTCTTTTTGTTCAGTTGCTAGAATCCCATCTTCTATAAATCCTTGTGCCATGGAGAGAGACATACTCCCTAATGCTAGTGCAAAAGTTAATACAACTATCCCGTAACGATAATATTTCAAACTCGTTGTCTCCCTTACCTTAAGAACAAAGTCCTGCCTAGTTAGGGCATATAACGTCCAAAGCAGGATTGACATAGCTCCTAAAGATAAATCAAAATCCATAACACTATGGGCAAGGATTGCCACCCATCCTATGCTTATACTCACTTCTGTTATCTTAATTTCATCGCTGTCCGATTTTCTTAATGTCTTGAATACATTAAATAACATCATAATAATGAAAGTTAAATATATAAGCAAACCCACAGTTCCGATCTCAATCCATAACTGTAAGAAATAATTATGGGCTTGGGTTGTCCAGTACATATAAGATTGATACATAAAGTATAAGGTTGCCCAAGCACCACCACCAGCGCCAAATAGTAGGCGATCTTTTATAATCTTTAAGGCATCCTTGTAAAAGGACATTCTTCCTTGTATACTGCTGTCTCCAGCCGTAATACTATTTATCCTCGTAATGAGACTCTCAGGGATATATTTATAACTAAGCTTTAAATCATTAATCTTTTCCCCTGTATCAGCATCGAAAACTTTGCCTTGGTCAAAGACAACTTCTGTATTTCCATAATAATTTGAAAAGCTGATTCTTATAGCTTCTGTTGTATCTAAAGTTGTAAAACTTAGATCAATCTTTTTATCTTCTACTATATTTTCTGTTACAAGTACTTCTGACTCACCTTTTCCATTTATACTATAAATATCTATTCTGCCCCCATAGGGTTTATTTTCTGGATTTTTGATTATTGCTGATACTTCAAAGCGATAATCCATATTTTTAAATATGTTTGATATATCTCGAGTCACAATTTTATATGCATCTTCTTGGCTGCTCATATTAGAAAGAGTTAAAGGTTGTGTCATGCTGAACGCAAGCGTTATGGCTATAACTAATCCTATCACAAGTACTGTTGCCACCATTAGTATTTTTCTAAAAGAAATTTTATCATAATCAATATTTCGCTTTTCCAATAAATAAATCAACCCAATCGTTATCCCTATAGATAGGATTGTAATCATCCACTGTAACAATGCAGGACTTTTCCCAATTCCACGTATAAAGAATAAAGAGAATACTCCCGCTGGCAACATCGTCAAAATACTAAAATATATTGTCTCCATTTTCTTTTTATTAGGGATACATGCAAAATAAACAAGATAGATGATAGGCGCTAGAAGCCACATCCCCCTTGAAAAGGTAGGAATAAAGGTAAATAGATATATATTGCATAACCCTCCATAGAGAAGCTGCTCTTTTTTACTTTCGGAATCTTGTAGCAATCCTAGGGCTAAGATAAATAGTACAAATAGATAGGAGGCCAAAGTATTAGGATACTGAAAAGTAGAGTTGATTCTGCCGCTGGCAAAGGCACCGTTATAATTGAATGTACCGATGGCACTTCCTACTCCGATGATAGATACGATGACTCCACTGAATAAGAGTGCATGTAATATATATTTCTTTGTTTGAGGATATTCTTGAGTAAATTTCTTTACCATAAAATAAATCGCAATGTAGTTTGCATATTTTAAAAACTCTGCAATAGACAATCGAGTATTGACTCCATAAAGTATGGAGATACCATACATCAACAAGACGCCTAGTGCTAATATATCAGTTTTAGAATCTACTAATTTGAAGGTGACAGATTTAATTTTTGACAGTATCCATATACCAAACAATATAAAAGTGAAAATATGAGTAATCAAAAGTTCTTTTTCGAAAAATAGCCCTCTAAAGAAAGGTGGGTAAAACAACAATATGCACAAGGAAATAAATACCAGATATTGCCCTGGAGACAATATGCCATATAAATCATTTGTTTTTTTCTTTGTTTTGATAGTCATAAGCAGCCTCCATATTTTACGAAATCATTTTTTTAGAATTGCAAACCATAGGATGCACTTTTTCTGTACCATGAACTTTCATAATTTCTTATTTTATGCAGGAAAGTCTTTCGGCTGGTGAAGCATCAATCCATACAGTTAAACCTTTCAATTAGTACTTTCCTATCTGTTGTCTATTTTTCAGTTTTAACAGGTGCCGAGTTTTCCCAGTATTCTTGGAAGAATGCGATGAATACAGATATCATCAATCCCAATACAAAGGCAATAGCAATATTCAGTATTTTATTTGGAGAAACAGGTTTTCTTGGTTCATAGGCAGGTGCAGTAATGGTGATACTAGAATCTCCAAAATCTGCCTTATCAATCAAATCAAGTTGTTCACTTTTTTGTATCAATGCTTGATAAGTATTATTTAATACCAATAGTCTTGCATCTAATCTCGATTTAGTTGATTTATAATTACTGGCGTTTAGATCTAGCGAAGCAATCTGATGACTCAGGTCATCAATCTTTTTTTCTTCCAGCGCAATCAATTCATCAATATATTTTTTTAATTTCTTCGTTTGCTTACTGTTTTCTTCTGTAATGAATTGAATCAAATGTTTAGAGATAGCATTAGATATCTTTGCAGCCACCTTTGGATCTTCATCTTCCACTTTTATTTCCACCAAATTGGTTCCCTTTGTATTTTCTACTGCGATTTTATCTCTCAGGTTTCTAATCCCATAACCTTGCTCTGCTAAATTCAATTCATCGATCACTTTTTGCATGATTTGAGCATTTTCAGTCTGAGTTACAAAGGCTTCTATGGACATCTGATTATATTTAAGCAGTGAATTCAACATAGCCGAAATATCTCTTTCTGCACTTTTGTCTAAATACTTCATCATCTCATTGATATCTACTACTTGCTCGCCACCAGGCATCACGACATTTGTTGTTGGAGTATTTGTATTTGTAATGGGTACGATGCTAGATACTGCCAATGTGGTAACTGCCTCATAGGTTGGTGATAGAACAAAGAAGCTTAAGATTCCACTGATTAAAACAAATATCAAAGGAATTACCAAGATCATTTTTTTTCTTTTAAGCATTATTTCAATCAATTCCCGTACAGAGATTTCTTCCATCGTAAGTTCCTACCCTTCCGTTATCTTTTGTTTTGTTGGAGAACAGGCATGCCTGTTCTCTACAATAATATTTATATTTATGAGTCGACACTAAAAACTGTGTTTAATAAGTAAATCTACTTTTGTATCTATCATTCTTATAAAACAAAGGATCTTAAGATTCTTCACTACGTTCAGAATGACAACATCAATGTCAAGAACCTATTTTGATGAAGATCCATGTCTATATTGCTATTCCTGATTGATTAGTGCAAAGGTAAGAATACCTTTACAAGCTACGTCTTCTCCTACGTAAGCAGTAGCTTGTGCTTTGCCAATATTTCTTTTCAAGGCGATCATCTCTACTTCCATTCTCAGGGTGTCTCCAGGCACTACCTGTCTTTTGAAGCGCAGTTCATCAATACCTGCAAAAACGCCAAGTTTTCCTTTATTCTCTTCTAGGGACATCATAGCTACAGCCCCTACTTGAGCCATAGCCTCTACGATCAATACTCCTGGCATGATAGGGTTTCCAGGAAAATGGCCTTGAAAGAAAGGTTCGTTTATTGTTACATTTTTTATACCTATTGCTTTTTTGCCTGCTTCCACTTCCTCGATTCTATCAACCAATAGAAATGGATATCTATGAGGAATGATTTTTTGAATTTCCATATTATTTAACATTTTTATCTCTCCTTTGGCTAAGTCTTAGCTTAACGCTAATCGTAGTCATTTTTTGTTATATTTATTCTAAAACCATTAAGATTTGAAAGAAAAAATTTTTTTAATAAGCAATTTTGAAATATTGTTCTCTTTCATTTTAGCGCTATTATATACATTTTTCAACAAATTATGGATTTTTGTTAAATGATACACTTTATAGTACATTTTACAAAACAAAAGAGCTAGATTTCTCTAACTCTTACTGATTCAACAAGATATAAGAATATTCCTTTAAATCTTCCAAATTATTTCCAAAACATAATAAATTCACTGCTTGCTGTAATAAGTATTCCAATTCTCTATAATTTTGAATCCTCTGGAGACTGGTTTTTTAAATTTCTTGACAGTTGTTTGTACATCTGCTGGGCCAATCCGACGCCCTGACCCTTTGCAAGGGTTTCGGCTATCTTCTCGTCTAGCATTCCTTCAAAAGTTTCTCTTCCAAAGCTTTTTTCAATGAATCCATCGCTCGGAACAGTAGCACGCATGTTTTTGAACATCATATTCACAAAGACAGATTCCAGCTCTTTACAAGTCTGCATAAGCCTTTTCTCGTCCTGGTTTTCTTTCGCTTTCTCGAACGTTTTTTGAAAATTCTCAGCTTGAACCTCATCTTTCTTATACTGTCCTTGATTTGTTGATATAGGAAGACTACCATCAATCTTCATATTTAGCACCTCTTTTCGCTAGACTTGTCTAGTCAAAGAATTCTATCTTCTCAAGTTATTTGCTTGTTCTAGCATCTGGTCTGCGGTTTGGATGGATTTGGAATTGATCTCGTAGGCTCTTTGGGCTGTGATGAGTTTGATCATCTCTTCAACGATTTGTACGTTGGATGTCTCTAAGAAACCTTGTACGATGCTGCCCGCTTCTCCTTCGAAGGCTTCGATAGCTTCTCCTGAAGCGGCCGTTGGTCTTAGGAGATTTTTTCCTATAGATTCTAAACCTGCTGGATTTACAAATCGAGCCAGAGTTAGTTGTCCAATCTCTTCGATATCTTCTTCGCCCTTTCTTCTTACGGTGATTATGCCTAGATCCGATACATTTATTTCTTCAATATCAGAACCAAGCTCCACATCAGCCCCATCAGCCTGTAGATAGTAACCATCTGATGTCACCAGTCTTGCTTCCTCGTCTTCTACGCTTAGTTTGAAACTGCCGTCTTTTGTATAGAGCAGATTATCATTTTCATCTCTTACTACAAAGAAGCCATCTCCATCAATGGCAAAATCCAAATCATTATTGGTTTGCTCCAAGTTTCCTTTTGTGAAGGATCTCGTGGTTGCCGTGGGCATAACACCGTGTCCTACCTCAAGGTTTACAGGCTTGCCTTGTCCCTGATCTAAATTCGTCCTACTCAATGTCTCATATAAAAGATCTTTAAATTCCACTCTTTGTTTTTTGTATCCTGTTGTATTCACATTCGCCATGTTATTTGCGATTGTATCTACATTTAATTGCTGAGCTTTCATTCCTGATGCAGCAGTCCATAAAGCGCGCATGTTTTGGCCTCCTTTGTATTGTTATTCTATTTGATAAGTTAATCGTCTTCAATAATTTTATCTCAATTCTCGTTAGTAGTTAGTCGTTAGTGGTTAGTAGTGCACATCTCAAAACATACATAGTAGTAAGAAATCTTATCCTGATAATCAAATTTTCCTAACTCTTCGTATACTTATATAAAGATGAGATTAGATTGCTAAGCATCCCAAGTATTCTCTCGATCTGTCTATTAAGATTAACAAATTGGATTTTATTAAGATAACCCAATTCATAACAGAGATAGATAAGATATTCTACTTCTGAAGCAGAACCCTTTGCTATTCTCACGAAATTGGCAAACTCTTTGTTATTTGATCTTCCTTGCCCTTCAGCAATATTAGTAGGAATTGAAGAACTAGCTCTTCTAATCTGACTAATTAATCCAAACTTTTCTTCATTAGGGAAAGTGGCTGTAACTCGATATATGTCTAAAGTAAGTTTATGAGCTTCATTCCAAACATCCAACTTTCTATATCCACTCATTTTCATCACCCTAAATGATTTTTGCCACTAGCTACTAACCTCTAACTACTAACCAAACTCTATACCTTTCCTATATCATTCACTGTCTTCTGCAGTGTGTCGTCGTAGGCTTTGATCATGCGTTGGTTAGATTCGTAGTTTCTGAATAGGGTGATCATTTCTACCATTTCTTTTACGGAGTCCACGTTGGAGCCTTCCAGGAAGCCTTGTAGAATTTCTCCTCTGAAGGGTTGGCTTTCAAGCTCCATTCCATCCTCTAGACGGTATAGGTTGTCTCCATCTTTTCTCAAATCTCTTAGATTGACGATCTCTATCATATTCAATTGATCGATATATTCTCCATCTACCAAAATATTGCCTCTTTCTGATACAGCCAATTCTGCTCCTTCAATTACGATAGGGCCTTCTATACCTAGTACGCGATAGCCTTCGTCCGTGACCAGTTCGCCTGCTGTATTCAGTTTAAAGGAGCCATCTCTTGTATAGCGAACCCCTTCTGGTGTCTCTACCTGAAAAAATCCTCTTCCCTTTATGGCAAGATCCATTTTATTGTCTGTTTCATAGACCTGTCCTTGCTCATGATTTGTTTCTATTTTATCTAGCCTTACCCCAGAGTTTAACGTACCGATAATTCCTGGTGGTGTAATCATCACCAGATTGTCTACGATGTTCCCATTTACCATCACTTGTCCCCTGTCGTTCACTTCCAGCTGTCCGTTTCCTACCAAAATAGGGCCTCGGTTACCTAATACCTGGTAACCTGCAGAAGTATCGATGTTTCCATCTTGATCGCGATAGTATGTACTGAGATATCCTTCTTCATTGACTGCAAAGTTCACAGCCTTTTCATAGCTTATTCCCAAAGGAGTCTTGGTGCGAAAGAATCCGCCCTCGGTTTTCATCTCATAGGTGTTGCCATTTTGAACGACTTCGACTCCTTTGAAGAAATCTGTGTCCATCATGTCGTTGGATCCTGCTATCTTTTTAATCAGTACTTCAGGAAAAGTTTCTGAAACCACAAGATCCTTCTTATATCCCGTTGTATTGATATTTGCAATGTTGTTGGTTACAACATCTAGCTTTTTATTGTTTGTTGTCATGGCAGAAGTAGCTGTATAGAGTCCTCTTAACATGAAGCTTCAACCCCTTTACGGTTAGTCCATAATCTATTTATATTTTTCGGCATTTCTAGACAAAATCTTTAATGCTATTTTTGGAAAAGATGTAGGTTTTTAGACCTATAATGCAACCATAAAAAATCAAGGGATTCGCAATGGATTAATCTTTGCAAAATTTTATTCGTACTCAAACGGAACGACAAGGGGCGTCGTTCCCTACAATCATTGAAGCGAAGCACATCAAAAGTCTTCATCTACAGCGATAGGGGAGACTGAAGTCTCCCCTATGAAATACGTAATAGATAATTATAGATATTTAATATCGGAACGACGAGGGCGTCGTTCCCTACACGTCTATTTACATGGATGCCCTGGCATCACTACCGACTAACCATTAATCTCCAACTATCTCAATCTGCTGAAGGTTTTGCTGCTGATCATACTTTTTTCCAATATTTGAAGTGACTCTAAAGACATACCTGTTCCCTTTGCTACACAGGACACTGCATCCTCAGCAATATAGGTAGGTATTCCCGATCTCTTTTCAATCAACTGGTTCAAACCATGGAGTAATGAGCCGCCTCCGGTCATGACAATCCCGCGATCACTGATATCGGCAGCAAGCTCTGGTGGTGTTTTCTCCAAAACTGCATGTACTGCATCAGCGATAGCCGTTACAGGCTCCTCTAAAGCTTCTAACATCTCCTCAGAACTAACCGTGATCGTCTTTGGTAATCCTGAAACCAAGTCTCTTCCTCTACATTCCATCTTTGCATTTTGCTTTCGTGGATAAGCTGTTCCAACGTTCACTTTTAAATCTTCTGCCGTTCTTTCTCCAATCAATAGATTGTGTCTCTTTCTCATATACCGAACGATGGCTTCGTCAAATTTGTCTCCAGCCACCTTAATAGATTCGCTGACAACAATACCGCCTAAAGAAATTACCGCAATATCTGCTGTTCCCCCTCCGATATCTACGATCATATTGCCATCTGGCTTGGAGATATCGATCCCTGCACCAATGGCGGCTGCAATAGGCTCTTCGATCAAATAGGTTGTTCCACCGCCAGCTTCAGTAGTTGCATCGATTACTGCCCTTTTCTCTACTTCTGTTACGCCACTGGGAACGCACACGATAATTTTGGGTTTGAAGAATCTTCTTCTTCCACAAGTCTTACTTATAAAATAACGCAACATTCTTTCTGTCACTTCATAATCCGAAATAACACCATCCTTCAACGGTCTGATGGCCACGATATTTCCAGGTGTTCTCCCTAGCATCTTCCTAGCTTCTGCCCCTACAGCCAATAATTGATTCGTATTTTTATCAATGGCAACTACAGAAGGTTCCTGCAGTACAATACCCTTCCCTTTAATGTATACAAGTACGCTAGCCGTACCAAGGTCAATTCCTATTTCAGCACCAAAACCAAACATTTACGATCACCTTCCATTCAACTCTCAGTTTTTCACTGGACGCTATATTTTTATATCAATGCTTTGTACTAACAATTTTTGTATAACCAGTATTTGTATTCGCTATAAATTACATAATTCCTCTTTCTTTTCATAACTTTTTCAAACTATATTCTGGAAGTTGAGATTTTCAGTTCTATCGAGTATGGCTCGTGCATATTATTTAACAAAGGAATCATCAAGGAGGGGGTTAACCTGTGAAAGATTACATAGAAGAAAGAGCACTAGAGATCGCAGAATATATAATAAATAAAAAAGCAACCGTACGACAGACAGCGAAAGTTTTCGGAGTAAGCAAAAGTACAGTCCATAAAGATGTTACGGAACGACTTCCCAAGATAAACCCTCTAGTAGCAAATCAAGTAAAAGGAATACTCGACAACAACAAGGCAGAGAGACACATCAGAGGCGGTAAAGCTACCAAATTGAAGTACAGAAGCGTATAAAGAACATTCATCGTTAACGGTTAACTGTTAGCGGTAAAACATAAAAGATTGTTTTTAAAAGAGCATAAAGAAAAAGACAGGGCAACTTTAGGCCCTGTTTTCTATTTACTTTTTAAAGTTTTTGTTTTTCAACCTCTAACCTCTAACTTCTAACCACAAACACTTTATTTCTTCGGTAAGTATTTGTTTGGATCTACAGGGGCGCCGTCCACGAGGACTTCAAAGTGCAGATGGGGTTCTTCCATACTTTCAAATAGTGCCGTTTTTCCTACACCACCGATTGTCTGTCCCTTTTCAACCTGATCTCCTACCTTTACCATTTCACTGGTGCTTAGGTTTGCATATCTGGTGATCATATCTCCTTCATGGGCAATAGCAATAACAATGCCCAGCCTCGAATCACTAACCACTTCTATGATTTCCCCTGATAAGGCTGCTACAACAGGCGTATTTTCTGGTGCAATGATATCCAATCCATGGTGGGTAGCATACTGATCCAGTGTTTTTGAATACACCAAGGTATCGGCTGCATAATTCATTCCAATAGTACCTATGACAGGCATCTTCATAGCAGCGGCTTTACTACTCTGGGCAGGCCCGGGAGCACTGTTCACGCTAGGCTTAGTTTCTGATTTTTGTACTTCTGCTGGTTTTGATATGGAAGGTTTTTCAACCTTATTCTCTTCTGCTGCCATGGTTGGGGCCGCATCCTCTGTATTTTTATTCTCTTCCACTGTGATGACAGGCACTTGCTCGTTCTCTGCTGTCTCTTGGTTCAATGACGGAGCAGACATATCTTTTTCTTCTGGCAGCCATGACTTATTTAAATTTTCCACTGCCAAACGATCAATATTGTTTTTGGCTACCCAAACTGCTGACGTGGCTACAATACAAATACAAAGAAACAAGATAACATAAAACCCTTCCTTATCTAAAAATTTATAAATACCATTTTCTTTTTTGTTAAATATGTTTTTATTTTTTTTCCTATCTATCCATTTTTTTATACCCATATATGACACCTCCATTTTGTATTGTTACCAAAAGGTGGGGATTCATACATGGGCGGAAAAATTTTTGGACAAATCACTAACGGGTATAGCCCTATCGCTTTTGGCTGCTAGCTACTCGCTAAAAGCGTCTAAAACAGCATTTTTGAACTTTAAACGAGAAGCGAGTAGCCAGTAGCCATGATTCTATTTCATTTTCATCACTTCTGTACCCACATAATAATGCTTCAATATTTCTTCAAAATTATATCCATTTAAAGCCATGCCATTGGCCCCATACTGGCTCATCCCTACCCCATGACCATTTCCAAACGTGGTGATTTCAATGTTCTTATTATCTATGGTCATTTTAAAGTTGGCCGACCGCAGCCCTAGTAATTCTCTAATTTCTCTCCCAGTTACCGCCTTGTTCCCTACCTGCATTTTAAGTATTCTGCCACCAGTACTGCGCTCCATAATTTTTATTGCTGTTTTTAGATTGGATGCATTGATGTCACTGTCATTGTATTTCGATTTAAATTTCGCAATAAACGTCGGGATCGAAATCACCTGCACCTCTGCATAGTGAGGCGTATTTTCTTCGTAAGGGCTTTCAACACTTCTTAGATAGGGTACCGCGGATGCGAAAACATCTTCCGAGTTTTCTGTCCTACCTCCACTGGATGAATGGAACAAAGGCTCTCCAATTGGCTCTCCTTGATAGGTCAATATAAGTCCCTGGGTTTCTTCTACTGCTTCCTCAATCTTAGGCCAGTAATCCCGCATCCAATATTTAGGCTTTACTTCCCTTAATTGATCCTTTGACAACCATACTTGACAATGGACATCATCACACAGTTCTGCCCCTGGATGAGCAGGCTGACCTCCATCTTTAAACTTGAGGATTCTGGAGACTGCATAGCTCCGCGCAGCTACGGCCTGAGCCTTCAGCGCTTCCATTTCAAAACTCGCAGGCATTTCCCCTGAAATTACACCCTTTATATACTCTTCCAAATCCATTTCAACGATTTTTTGAGTTTTGTGCATATATACCCTGACCATCTGACTGTTTTCAACAATTTGTTCCTTTTCTATCTCCGGAGTTGATACATCACAGCTTTGAATCAACACCATAGGTATGATAATAATTGTCACCAATACACTTGCTAACAGCATCAAAATACTTCTCATCCGTTATTCTCCCCCTTGTCCCCTTTAATGCTGAATACAAATTGACTTTACATTGTATGATAGGTTGGGAGAGAATATGACAGGGAGCGGATAGTATTTAAGAATCTATACGGGTTGTGTGGTATACAACCCGTATAGGTGCTGACCTAACCCATGATTTGTCATCCTGAGCGGAGTGAAACGGAGTCGAAGGATCTCAGACCCAAAGGAAATACATCCAAAAAGCTTTAAATGACCTAGCTTAAAGGTAATCAGATTCTTCGCTAAGGCTCAGAATGACACACCGAGAGGGGTTCTAGAAAGCTTGGATGAAGTTAATAGCTATGATACACTCCTTACTATAATTTTCTGTGATCTGTTCAAAACTGGCGAACACTGTTCGCCCCTACTTCCTGCCACACTCTTCCACTTTCAACTTACAACTTTCAACTTTTCTTTCCATATTTCCCGGGAAATGAACAGCAAATAAAAAAATGTGCCGATTTACGACACATTTCTGTTTTCCCAGTTAATTTATTCAGTTCTTCGGATTTTGGCACCTAGACCTCTTAATTTTTCTTCAATCTCCACGTAACCACGGTCCACATGGAAGATATCACTGATTTCTGTAGGTCCATCGGCAACCATTCCAGCTAAAATCAAGGCTGCGCCAGCTCTTAGATCTGTGGCTTTCACTTGGGCCCCCTGCAATCTGTCAACACCTTGCACCACAGCACTTCTGCCTTCGATCTTGATATTGGCCCCCATACGTTTCAACTCATCCACATGCATAAAACGATTTTCAAATACCGTTTCGATTACCACACTGGTTCCTTGAGCAACTGTTAAAAGAGACATAAATTGCGCCTGCATGTCTGTAGGAAATCCTGGATAAGGCAGTGTCTTAATATCTGTAGATAAAGACTGTCCATTGGCTCTTACGCGGATATTATCATCAAATTCATCTATGGTCATCCCACATTCCCTTAATTTCGCCGTAATGGGCTTGAGATGATCAGGCAATGCATTTAAAATGGTTACATCTCCACCTGTTATGGCAGCAGCAATCATGAACGTCCCTGCTTCGATTCTATCAGGTATGACAGTGTGCTTCGATCCGCCCAATTCTTTCACACCTTGAATCTTAATGGTATCTGTGCCCGCACCTTTGATTTTGGCGCCAAGACTATTTAAAAAGTTTGCTAAATCCACAATCTCTGGTTCTTCTGCTGCATTTTCTATGACGGTTGTTCCCTCTGCCATAGTAGCTGCCATCATAATGTTCTCTGTGGCACCCACACTGGGGAAGTCTAAATACACTTTGTTTCCAATGAGACGGTCTGCCGCTGCCTCAACATATCCATGTCCTAACTCGATCTTTGCCCCAAGAGCTTGGAAACCTTTTAAATGAAGGTCAATAGGTCTCGTACCAATGGCACATCCACCCGGAAGGGCAATTCTAGCTTTCCCTCTCCTCGCTAACAAAGGTCCCATCACCAGGAAAGAAGCTCTCATTTTTCTGATCAACTCATAGGGTGCTTCTATATCATAAATTTTCGATGCATTTATTTCAATAATTCCTTTATGATTGCTATTTACCTTGGCCCCAATGGCCTCTAATACTTCACAGATGACTTCTACATCTTTTAGCCCAGGTATATCTTCCAATACACAATTGTCCTGAGCCAGTAAGGATGCAGCAATGATAGGCAACACTGAATTTTTGGCTCCACTTACTTTTACGGTCCCCTTTAATGGAGCACTCTTCTCCACAATGATTTTTGCCACATCGGGTCCTCCTTTGTTTCGATTATTACTGCCGTATTCTAATATACATCTTTTTTCAATAAATTTCTACATCAATTATATTTTTCCTCTAGGTAATTTGTAACATATTATTAATAGGCAATAGAAATCAATGGGTTCCCAATCCATAAATAAGTTTTATCCTCATAGGAGTTATATCTTAAGGCGATATTTAAATTTACTTTTTTTCCACCATAGCGAATCCACTGGGGAATCATTTTGCTGTAGCCAACAATACTGATGAGATGATCCTCTCGGATTCCTTCTATTTCTTTAGCTTCTAATGAAGCCATTATATTACTAGTTATATTCATTTGTTCTTCTTTGCTTTTCTTCCCGGGAAAGGTACCAGATACCCATGAAGATAGCTCTACATCTCCATATCTCCCTAATACCGCCTTTAGTTCTTTTCCTATTTCTTGGATCGAGGTTAGCTTTTCTTTTCCCATCAAATCAACAACAATGTTCGTCTCTTTTCCAGCTTCAGTTTGTGATGATTGAACCATCACTGTAATATCCTGCTCCCCTTTGTATTTTCCAGTAACCCAAGTCTGTACATTTTCTTTTGAATGATTGCTTTCCATCACTGCCTTTTTCATTCCTAATCTTCTGGATAAATCCCAGCATAGATTTTCCGCTTCCTGCATATCCCTGGATTCTCCAAGGATCCCTACATGGGCATTGACATTGTATTCGGCCAGTTGCGCCCCTGATGTTTTCAAGACTTCTTTTAGTTCAATTTCCTTTGCTCCAGCCTTTGACTGATAAAAAGGGACGAGAACCAAATACATAATAATCAAAAAATAAAGTCCAGTTTTTCTTTTCTTTAATATTTGATTTCCAAACATAATACACGACTCCCTTGAGGTATGATTGCAATAGAAAGGGAAGAGAATCTGTGAGTAAATATGTTAAAGGGGGACGAAAACATATTTTCTACTTACTCTCTTCCCTTGTTATTAAAAGTATTGACCGTACAAAAAGGGAATATACATTTTAACGGCGAAAAATTGTCCGTTGAGTTCTTACATTTTATTAATATTGAGCGAAAATGTAAGCACAGCAAATTCTCTGCAAAACTGCCTGTCATCCTGAGCACTAGCGAAGGATCTTGTGAATTTGAACACTTTACCCTGAGATTCTTCGCTGTGCTTAGAATAACAATGGAGCACATCTTTTCTTAATAATAACACACTGCTCTAGTAGAGCTTTTATTTAAGCTTCTAACCCTACTAATACAGCGGACCCAGATCTCTTTCATCTTCACATACGCCACATTTTGTGCCGATCATCTTATCTACTACACTGATTTCCTCAAAACGATTTTCAAATTGGGGATATTGGGCCCTTAGCTCCTCCATATGCTTCTTGCATAGCTTGTTATTTCTGGCATTGTAAAACTGGTCTGATAAAAGGGTGGATGTGTCCAAGATCACTTCCTCTTCATTGACTGCTTCATCACTGACCAGTACCATGGCAACATCTCCTTTTGAATCGGGACGATTGACGCTTCTATAGTCTTTTCCTGTCCGTTGGCAGATCGTCATAAGCTTGCCAGCGATTTCTTGATTGACCTGTCCTTTTACAATCAGAGCATCTATTCTACGATCCTTCATTTTCTCTTCAACCAGTTGCAGGGCATCGTCCCTTTGTATTTGCTCATCCGTGAGTGCCAATACAACCCTTTCGCGAAATTCTCCCAACCAGTTTCTTTTTTCATCCGCTTTGATCTCTGGCGTTCCGTATAAAGCAAAATCTATGTATCGCTCCAATTGATTTTTTTCATCCATTCTATCCTCTCCCTAATTTTTTCTCATTTATTCAGGTGATTTCTGCTTTACCTCAGTATACCCATTTTCTACTTAAATAATGAAGTATTCCAAAGCAAAAACCGCTCTTCATCTCGAGCGGTTTTTTGATTAGTACTCATATGTTTTATCATAATCGCTGCTATTTTTGTAGATTGTATGTTTCAGCTTATTTTCTTTCATTTGCGCATCATAGGTTGTATCAATAATCATCCATTTTTCATTTGCATAAACTTCATTCCATGCATGATATCCTTGCGCATTCTTTGTATATCCTTTGATAAGTTTCGCTGGAATTCCAACGCTTCGTAACATACCTGCAAATAATGAAGAATAATCATAGCAGATACCAAGATTTGTGGCAAAAGTAGTGTCAATGACTGGTAGATAGTCATAATTCAAATTTCTAGCTTTATCATAGTCATAACGAATATTCTCAACAATGTATCCATGAATCGCTGCTATTTTTTCCTCATCTGTGTCTAAATTTCTAGTTAGTTCCTTCGCCTTCTCTATTGCCTTCATAGAGTCATTCCATTCGATTAACTGTATCGAGTTAAGAAATACGTTTTTCTTATCCTCTACTTTTACATCAATATTGGCTGCTGCGACAATTTTATAGGAACTGCCACTGACATTCTCTAATATACTAACCTTATAATTCCCATCATTTAATTGAAGAGGAAAATTCTCGATCTTCTTATCGCCTTTTAAATTATATGTATATTTGGCTTGTCCTTTTTCTACAACCAACTTAACCTTCTTATTACCAACACCATAGTTTACTCCGATGATTCCCAATCTACTTTTTGAACTATCAAACACTGCAGGATAATTTTTCTCCACAGCATATCCAAAGCTTGTAAACAATATAATGAATGCAGCTATAAAAGACACTATTTTTTTCATAATAAAAACTCCTCTTTCGGTAGCTCGGCTGCCATTCAATTCGCTGAAAGGCCCTATGGCTTTGCGTCCCACCCTTTCGAGTGGTTTGCCTTTATCGTTGAAAAGTTTTCAACTTTCGTATTCACATATATTTAGCATCATCGTATCATGCTTTACATAAATCGTCAACATATTCTGAGAACATTACATTTCTACCCTATGCGCTCGACCTGAACCATGTCTTATAATATTTCCTAAAAAGTTTTTGCACGAATAATTAGCCGATGGGTTGAAGTATATAGGGGATGACAGGTAATGAGTGTAAGTGTTCTTTCCTTTTTATTTATCCTCAGCACTGAAATATCTGTTGGGTCAACCACTAATTTCTGAGTAACCACATATCTTAAATTTTCTCCTGCAACTTGAAGAACAATTTCATCATTTACTTCCAATTCGTCCAATCGGTTAAAAAACCGTCCATAGGTATGGCTCCTGTGGCCTGCGATGGCTGCATTCCCAAGTTCTCCAAGTTTACTCGTTCTTTCCATGTGCCCTAATCCGATTTTCAAGTTTTTCTGATTTGTTCCCTCAAATATGGGTTGCATAAGATGAATCTTATCAATTGTCAAAACACCTATGGGAGTAGGTAATTCTTTTTCACTACTCGTTGTCTTATTTGTATTGTTCACTACATTTTCATCTCTTTCTAAATCTACATCTTGATTTTCAATACTTACGCTGTCATTTACTTCTGACTGCTGTATATCAAGCATATCTTCATATCCATACGCTTCTATCTGTACATCATCTATTTCCTTACTTAAGGTGGCATTTAACTCCTGATAATTTTCCATGATTTGACGTTGCCAGTACCAGCTATAGAATCTATCTCCCATGGGATACATAGCAATCATAATTCCTATAGCAATCAACATTACAGACACCTTTTTCATCTCTCATCCCTCCCTTATAATAAGTAAGCTGGAGAATTATCCTCCAGCTTATTTGTATGCTTCTAAAATCTATTTGATTCTGCGCCTCATCACGATTCCTACCAGTGTAGCTAATCCACCTATGCCATAGAATATTTCTGGAGGAAGTTCACTAGTCTTGGGAAGTGTAGCTACACCCAATGGAATCTCTTCATCTATGATATCGATAGGTGTTTCTTCAATAATCTCTGTAGTATCTTCAGGGATTTGGTCGATCTCCACCAAATCTAGGTCCACTGGAGCCAACGGAATATCTTCGTCTGTAATAATAACTGTATCATCATCGTCGTCATCTGATGAGTCTGTTGGATCCGTAGAGTCTGTTGGATCCGTAGGGTCTGTTGGATCCGTAGGATCTGTTGGGTCTGTTGGATCTGTTGGGTCTGTTGGGTCTGTTGGGTCTGTTGATGTAGTAACCGTGATGGCCACTTCATCTGTATCTGTAACCTTTATCTCTTTGTAATAACCTTCCGCAATGACTGTATTGATGAAATTACCCACATCTTCGGTCTTCATTTGGTAAGAAACTACCACGGTTTCAGGCTGATCTATCATGAGTTCACCAATCATTGCACTCCAACCAATTTTTTCATCGGTAATCACTATGTTTTTCAAAGGCTCTTCCGGTTCATCGAAATACTGGGTTGTATTTTTGATTATAAACGTATAGGTTACAGTTTCCCCTACTTCAGCGGTTATCTTGTTGGCTGTCTTTATAATCTCAATACTCGGTTCAGCCTTCCGATATATAGTTACACTGTCCTCATCCATTACTTCCTGCGCTGTCATTACCGTAGCTGTATTCATGATTGGGAATTCTGCGTCCTCAGGTATGATATAGCTCACTGTGAAAGTTATACTTTCCTCAACGCCTAGGGAGGCTACTGTATAGTTCCATTCTTCTCCAAACATTGGATCTGAAACAACTATATTGGTTAATGTAACATCCCCTGTGTTGGTTACTACAAAAGTATAGTTTACAGTTTCTCCTGGTTTCGTATATTCTGTGTCGACTGTTTTTTCTAAGTCTATTGATGGATTTTCCTCTACACAATTGACTGTGATTGCGTCACTCCAAAGTACACCTTGCCCAGGGTGTCCTGGTCTTTGATAAGCCTTAAACATATAGTTTCCTGACGCTCCATTGGGATTGCTTTGAGGATTATAGGTGAGGGTTTGACTTTCTCCAGATTCCAAAGCTTCTATTGAACCACTGGCAATAACAACACCGTTTTTAGGATTTCCTGTTGTAATCCAATAAAGTTCCCAAGTAGTTGTACCAGTCATATCTTTGGATCCTCCATTTTTTACTACTGCCCAGATCTCTTCACAATCTCCACCACTGTTTAGAAATACCAAAGAGCTTTTATCCCACTCAGGAAAGATAAATAATGGTGTCATTTGAATAATCTCAACTGGGAATTGAACTTCTTCTTGTAAAGGCTCTCCATCCTTTTGCACTTCTGTTTCATCAATATTTTCTTCTATATTCTCTTCTGGTACGGTCACATCTTCACCTGGTAGGTTTTCTTCATTGACCGGTAGTTCTTCATCTATTTCTGCTTTTTCTCCATCATTTGCACCTTCTGCTGGAACTGCAGGTGTATCTACATTCCCATCAGGCAGTTCTATTTCATCTACATTTTCTTCTGTGCCTTCTTCCGGTATGGCCACAGCTTCATCAGATAGGCTTTCTTCATTGCTCGGTAGTTCTTCCTCTATTTCTGTGTTTTCTCCGTCATTTGGACCCTCTGCCGGAACTGCAGGTATCTCTGCATTTCCATCAGATACTTCCACAACTATCTCTGAATTTTCAAGTCCCTCTGCAAATGCTGATATGAATATATGGGGGATAGATATGAAAGATATCAGCATCACCATCGTGGCATACACCCACATTTTTCTCCTAAACTTTTTCATGATCTCACCTCTTTCAAATTTTTAAAATAATTGTATATTTAAGCAAAGCCCGGTAATCCTATGTATTTCATATTCTCTATTCATTCGGGTATCTTCAGATATTTTTCTCTGTATTTCTTCTATTCCTAATTGTGCTTCTAGCAAACAAAAAGACTGCCATGAATACTCTGGCAGTCGGTCGATCTTAGTATATAGCAAATATACTTTAGATACCTGGCTTTGCGTCCCATCCTTTCGAATGGTTTGCTCTTTTCATTTTGGATAATATTTTTTTGTTAGGAATATTTTGTATTTAATATATACCTACCCAAACTTGGTCTAAACATTTTTTGTGTCAAAAAAATCATAAACCCTCGAACAATAATTGTTCGAGGGTTTATGAAATTAATCTCTTCTTGCGACTCTCAATCGATTGAGGGCACGATCCAATGCTGCCTGAGCACGAATCATATCGATTTCAGATGACTTCGTCTTCAGTCGATCTTCTGCCCTTTCTGCTGCTTTTTTCGCTCTCTCCACATCGATCTCAGCTGGCCACTCGGCAGAGTCGGTGATAATCGTCGCCTTGTCCTGTCTGACTTGAACAAAACCACCGGCACAAGCTGCTTCTAGATACTCACCATTTTTCTTGATCTTGATGGCTCCCACTGCTAGCGGACTCACGAGAGACATATGATTTTTTAGGATCCCCAGGTCTCCGGCAGTCGTTCTTACAACCACCATGTCCACCTCATCCTCATAAAATTTTCTATCGGGTGTTACAATTTCCAGTTGAAAGGCTGAAGCCATGTCTTCACCTCCATTAGCTTTCTTTCTTAGCTTTTTCTACCACTTCATCAATAGTACCAGCATATAAGAAAGCTGATTCTGGAATATCATCATGCTTACCATCAAGGATTTCTCTAAATCCTCTGATGGTTTCCTTCAGTGGTACATACTTACCAGGTGAACCTGTAAACTGTTCTGCCACATGGAAAGGCTGAGAAAGGAATCTCTGGATCTTTCTCGCACGGGCAACCACCAATTTATCTTCATCGGATAATTCATCCATACCTAAGATTGCAATGATATCCTGTAATTCCTTATATCTCTGAAGTACTTCCTGTACATCACGGGCAACTCTGTAATGTTCTTCTCCAACGATATTCGGATCTAGGATTCTAGATGTGGAATCCAGTGGATCCACCGCTGGGTAAATACCAAGCTCAGAAATCGCTCTAGAAAGTACTGTCGTCGCATCTAAGTGGGCAAAGGTCGTAGCTGGAGCGGGGTCAGTCAAGTCATCCGCTGGCACATATACAGCCTGTACAGAGGTGATAGATCCCTTCTTAGTAGAAGTAATTCTTTCCTGTAAAGCGCCCATCTCTGTTGCCAAAGTCGGCTGATAACCAACGGCACTTGGCATACGGCCCAACAGCGCGGATACCTCTGAACCCGCTTGGGTAAATCTAAAGATATTATCGATGAATAGAAGTACGTCCTGACCTTCCTTATCTCTGAAATACTCTGCCATAGTCAATCCTGAAAGGGCTACGCGCATTCTCGCTCCTGGTGGCTCATTCATCTGACCGAATACCATGGTTGTTTTGTCAATAACGCCTGAATCAATCATTTCATGATAAAGGTCGTTACCTTCTCTCGTTCTTTCACCAACACCTGCAAATACAGACAATCCACCGTGCTCTTTTGCAATGTTGTTGATCAACTCCTGAATCAATACCGTTTTTCCAACGCCGGCACCCCCGAATAGACCTACCTTACCACCCTTTGCATAAGGTGCGATCAAGTCGATAACCTTGATGCCTGTTTCAAAGATTTGAGTAGATGTTTCTTGGTCTTCGAAAGCAGGGGCTGGCCTATGAATCGGTGATGTTTCCTTCGTCGGAACCGCACCTTTTTGATCGATAGGTTCTCCCAATACGTTAAATAATCTACCTAGGGTAGCCTTTCCTACAGGAACAGATATGGCAGCCCCTGTATCTACTGCGTCCATTCCTCGAATCAGTCCATCTGTAGAGGACATGGCGATGCATCGAACTGTATCGTCTCCAATGTGCTGTGCAACCTCTGCCACTACTTTTCTATCACCAGCCGTTACTTCAATTGCATTTTGCAGCCTTGGAAGGTTATCTGAGCTAAATTTTATATCCAAAACTGGTCCAATGATTTGGACCACTTTTCCGATATTTTGCGCCATTCGCTTTCACATCCTTTCGTTTTCCTTGTCGCTGATGACTATTTCAGTGCTTCGGCACCGCCTACGATTTCAGCGATTTCTTGGGTGATCGCCGCTTGACGTGCTCTGTTATAGCTTAAAGTCAAGCTGCCAATCATTTCTTCTGCACTATCCGTAGCATTTTCCATCGCTACCTTAGTAGCCCCTTGATAGGATGCTGCGGATTCTACCAGGGCACCAAAAACCGTACTCTCTATATACTTTGGTATCAAATAATCCAATACGTCCTCAGGAGATGGTTCATAGGATACATACTCAAACTCTTTGTTTGCATCCTTTTCCTTTTTGTCTCCCGCCAAAGGTAATAATCTGATCACTTCAGGCTTCTGAGAAATCGTACTCACGAACTGGGTGTATACGAGATACACCTCATCCGCCATTTCTTTTTCGTAGAGCTGTAGCACAAGGTTGCTGATTTGTTTCGCATCCGTGTAACTAGGATTTTCAGAAATCTGCACAAACTCTCCGTCGAAATCATAATTTCTTTTCTTGAAGTAAGTTCTTGCCTTTTTCCCTACTGTAATCACAGATACAGACTCTTTTTCCTGCATATGAGATACAGCTGTCTTGATCGCATTGGTATTATAGCCTCCCGCAAGGCCTCTGTCTGCGGTAATGACAATATAACATGTCTTCTTAATTTCCCTCTCATTGACAAAAGGGTGCTTGACACCACCGGAACTGGAAAAGATATCTTGTACCGTGGCTGTGATTGTATCGAAATAGGGTCTGGTTTTTTCTACTCTTTCCCGGGCACGCCTTAGCTTTGCAGAAGAAACCATCTCCATCGCCTTTGTAATTTGTTTTGTGCTGTTTACACTTTTGATTCTGCGCTTGATATCACGCATTCCCATTCCTGCCACTTCGTTGCTCACCTCCCGTGAACGGTTACTAGTTGACAGTTTACAGTTGACGGTTAAAGATCTAAAAGCTTTCTGACCCTAACAAATAACTGACAACCGATAACCGACAACTGACAACATCTATATCTCTAACTTAAACTGTCCTTTGAATTCTTCAATTGCGGTTTTTAGTTTGCTCTCCATCTCATCAGACATTACGCCTGTGCTCTTGATAGAAGCACCAACTTCTGCATATTTGCCATCCATGAAACGTAAGAATTCTTCTTCGAATCGCTTTACCGCCGTTACAGGGATATCGGCTAAATATTTGTTGATTACCGCATAGATAATCATTACCTGATGCTCTACTTTTACAGGAGCATATTGTGGCTGTTTCAAGATTTCAAGGATTCTTTCCCCTTGAGCCAATCTTTCCTGGGTATCCTTATCCAACTCTGAACCGAATTGGGCAAATGCTGCCAATTCTCTATATTGAGCCAATTCAAGCTTTATTTTACCTGCAACCTTTTTCATTGCCTTAATCTGAGCATCTCCACCTACACGGGATACGGAGATACCAGCATTTACCGCAGGACGTT
The DNA here is from genome assembly GCF_014205875.1 of Anaerosolibacter carboniphilus. GTDB lineage: Bacteria > Bacillota > Clostridia > Peptostreptococcales > Thermotaleaceae > Anaerosolibacter > Anaerosolibacter carboniphilus. Next base: position 14,114 of record NZ_JACHEN010000014.1, on the reverse strand, counting down.
GACCAGCAAAGAACAATTCAGTCTCTAGGAAGATCTGTCCATCGGTAATGGAAATTACGTTGGTTGGAATATATGCCGATACGTCCCCTGCCTGGGTTTCGATCAGCGGTAATGCCGTAATAGAACCACCGCCCAGCGCATCACTTAATTTTGCAGCACGCTCCAATAATCTACTATGAAGGTAGAATACGTCCCCTGGATAGGCCTCACGTCCTGGTGGACGACGAAGTAACAGAGACATGGCACGATACGCCACGGCATGCTTTGATAAGTCATCATAGATGATGAGCACATCCTTGCCTGCATACATAAATTCCTCTGCCATAGCAACACCGGCATATGGTGCAATATATTGCAATGGTGCAAGTTCACTAGCCGTTGCAGATACGATGATGGTATAATCCATCGCTCCTCTATCTTCCAAGGTCTTCATGATATTAGCAACTGTGGACTTCTTTTGTCCGATGGCTACATAAATACAGATTACGTTCTCTTCTTTTTGGTTTAAGATCGTATCGATGGCAATCGCCGTCTTACCTGTTTGTCTATCTCCGATAATCAACTCTCTTTGGCCTCTGCCGATTGGAATCATGGCATCGATGGCCTTGATACCCGTTTGTAGCGGCTGGTGTACAGATTTTCTATCGATTACACCTGGTGCATTGGCCTCGATCGGTCTGTATTTGTCTGATTTGATAGGTCCTTTGCCATCGATAGCCTGACCCAACGCATTTACAACACGACCAATCAATGCATCTCCTACAGGTACTTCCACGATTCTTTCCGTACGCTTTACAATGTCACCCTCCTTGATATTGTCGTCAGATCCCAATAATACGCATCCAACGTTATCCTCTTCAAGGTTCAATGTCATTCCGTATACACCGCCCGGGAATTCCAACAATTCTCCGGCCATACACTTTTCTAATCCATGTATTCTGGCGATACCGTCTCCTACTTGAATAACAGTACCGATATCTGTAACTTGAAGCTTGTTCTCATATCTCTTGATCTGCTCTTTAATAATTGAGCTGATTTCTTCAGGTCTGAGATTCATTGTCTTTCACCCCTATCACCTAAACTATTATTTGTGCAAGGCTTTCTCTTAGCTTACTTAATCTGCCTTGAACTGTGCCATCTATTACTTTATCTCCCATTCTGATTAGCATTCCACCAATGATGGTTTGATCCATTTCATTTTTCAGGATAATTTTCTTACCCGTCATTTTAGAAAGCTTTTCTTCCAGCGCGACTTTATCTTCATTCTTTAATGGCACCGTTGTGACAGCTACCGCCTCCACAATGTTTTGGTGTTCATGTGCCAGCTTGTGATAATCTTTCACAATCGCCTCAATGACATTGGTTCTTCTTTTGTCAGAAAGAATTTTCAAGAAATTCATGATTTCAGCGCTCAGCTTTCCTTGGAAAACAGCTTCGATAATCTGCTTTTTTTCTTCATTGCTGATTCTAGGCGTTTTATATAGCTCATAGAAGTCAGTATGTTCTTTAAAGCTTTCCATCACAAAATCTAGTTCTTGCCCGTACTGATCCAACTGGTTCAGTTCCAGGGCGACGCTAAACAAAGCCTCTGCATAGGTTTTTGCAACTAATTCGACCATGTTGTTTCCCCTACCTCATCGATAAAATCCTTGATGAGCTTATCATGACCCTTTTCATCAAGATCTTTACCTATAATTTTACCAGCAGCCATTACTGCTAGTGCAGCCAACTCTTCCTTCATCATGTTAGCAGCCTTCTGCTTTTCTCTTTGAATGTCTGCTTCGGCTCTATCCTTTATTTTCATCGCTTCTTGTTGAGCTTGGATAATAATTTCGTCAGCCCTAGCATCAGCTCTCTTGGAAGCATCCTTGATAAGCTCTCTTCCTTCTGCATGAGCGCCTTCAAGCTTTCTTTGATATTCTAGCTTCAGCTGGTCTGCTTCTTTATTCTTGTTTTCCGCCTCTTTAATAGACTCCGCAATAGCGTTTTGTCTTCCTGCCATCATTTCAGAGACTGGCTTAAACAACAACTTTCTTAATATTAAAAATATTATAATTGTATTGATTAACTGAAACACCAAGGTCCAGCCTATTTCTACTAATCCTGCCTTTACCACCATTTGGATACTGCCTCCTTTCTCAAGGGATCATCATAAGCAGGAGATGGTCTTTACCATCTCCATTTCTTCTATCAATTATAGAAGTCCCACCAATGGATTTGCGAATAGAAGAATCAATGCTATGATTAATCCGTAAATACCTGTTGTCTCTGCTACGGCAGCTCCAAGTAACATCGTTCTTACAATATCACCTTGTGCTTCTGGCTGTCTACCTACCCCTTCAGCACCTTTACCTGCGGCATATCCCTGACCGATACCAGGTCCTATACCTGCGATCATCGCTAAACCTGCTCCGATTGCTGAACATGCTAATATTAACGCTTTTCCTGTAATTGGTTCCATAATAATTTTCCTCCTTTTTCTATTCAACAGATAATAAGATAATATCTTTTTTTGTATAGCATATCTTTAGATGATATGCATGATGCATCACTACATGTTTCACGTATAGAATAAATGCTTCTACAGTTATGTACAAACATTACTCCTCCATTATATCTATAATAATTTCACTAATGGATTTGCGAACATGAGCACCAAAGCTATTATCAGTGCATATATACCAGTTGTTTGCGCTACCGCTTGGCCCAGGAACATGGCTCTGATGACACTGGATTGATATTCAGGTCGCCGTCCGGTGGCTTCAGTACCTTTACCGGCTGCATATCCCTGCCCTATGCCAGGCCCAATTCCTGCAATCATGGAAATTCCAGCCCCTATTGCTGAAGCAGCAAGAATGATCACTGCACCCTCCTGCGTAACAATAGGATTACCAAACAATAGAATTAATGAAACAACTAGTGCCAATATGCCCGAAGTTTCTGCAACGGCAGCTCCTAATAGCATTACCAGTGTAGCCTGTTTACCAGCCTTTGGATTAATGCTCACCGCCTCTGCCCCTTTACCTGCTGCATATCCTTGACCTATCCCTGGTCCGATTCCAGCAATCATGGCAACACCTGCCCCAATCGCCGAAGCCGAGAGAATCAGAGCTTTACGGTCAAATGTCATCAGCCAGTTAAGGAACTTAACAATAAAATTGGCATCTTCCATATTCATTTGTCCTCCTTCAGCTAAATGCGTTCTCCCTACCTAGGACGTCTTAATCCATTGCACCTGAGACGAATACCATCGTCAGCATGGCAAAGATAAAGGATTGCAAGACTCCTGCAAACACGTCAAAATACAGGTGTAATACCGCTGGGATCCCGGTTTGGAAAACAGGAATCGCTATGCCTAAGTTTGTACTCAGGCCTGCTAGGGCTCCATAAAGCAAGTTCATGATGATAAGCCCTCCAACAATATTACCGAAGAGACGGAATGATAGTGAAATTGGAGTTGCAAGTTCACCAATAATGTTCAATGGAAGCATTACCGGGAAAGGTTGTAAGAAACCTTTTAGATAAGTGCCAACTCCTTTTCGCTTCATTCCGAAGAAATGGATCATAAAAAATGTTAGTAGGGCCAAAGCCATAGTCGTATTGACATCAGCTGTCGGTGGTCTAAAACCGAACAACCCTGCAAGATTCGCACAAATTAGGTACATCATAAGCGTACCAATGTATGGTGCAAACGCCTTTTTGTCTTCTCCCATGGTCTGAGCAGTGAGTTTGTATACCATGTCTACTAATAGTTCAATCACATTTTGCAGTCCCTTTGGCACTTTGTCAAACCGTCTGGTTGCAACAAATGCAAAAATGGTCAGAACCGCCATTATGATCCAAGTAGTAGTTACAGTTTCCGTAACCGGAATGCCTCCTGGTAACTCAAATATGACTCTTGGGCCAAATCCTCCTTCCACTATTCTTCCTCCTTTCTTTTAAAGATTCTTTTGATAAATAATGTATCATATAGGTTTGTACCAATAATAACAAACTTAATGGTAAACAAACCTAGTACTGCCCCTAGAACATTTAAATAATCAGCCTTGATACAAACAAAAATCACCACAGCATTTATGAAAAAACGGATAAAGTATTTGGAACTTGCATAAACCTGGGCATGACCTGGGTTCATGGTTACTGCCTTTTCAATGGTCAAAGCTAAATTTCTGAAATTTAATATGCTAATTAACGTTCCAAATATCAAGGCATAAATAAAAGGCCTCGGTTCTTGAAAAGACATGGCAGCAGCAACAGCAATTAGTATCATCATTAATATCGTATATTTTACAATCTTAATCTGTATGTCCCATGTATATCCCATCATAAGCCAAAAGACCTTCCTTTTGAAGGATAGAAGTTAGACGTTAGTCAGTAGTCGGTAAATACTCATAAATACTTCCGAGTTTTTACTTACAACTTCTAACCTTTAACAGCTAACCGAAATATGTATATAGTGATAACAATTTATATATAGTTTACGAAAAACAAAGGTATTTTTGTATTTATTTCTTATCCATCGATTTCATGATAATTTTATATACGTTAAAAAACGAGGCCGCTATTCCGATCATCGTGAAGATAATCATAAAAGCATTTCCTGATTGGATCTTTCTATCGATTATATTTCCAAGAAGAAATCCTGCCATAATTGGAATAATCATAGCTAGCCCTATATACGTTAAAAGAGAAAGATTCTTTAGGAACTTCATGTCTCTATTGTCCATATAAATCCTCCTCTTTTTTATTATAGCACTACTAAGTAAATATACAAGCAATTTAGAATATTTATGAGCACTTTTTTGTCATTAAATTAACAAAGTATCGAAACTACAACTACTAAATTTCGACTTTTTTTTTAGATTTCCTTCTTTTTTGTAACTTTTTTTTACCGAAGTGAATTGAACGACAAAACTGTAAAATACAGCCATCCTGTCTTCAGATAGCTGCATTTAGTATCCCACCAATATATGGATTTATGCAAATTTGTGACAGCTTAATAGATGATAGGTTGAAATTATTTCTAAATTTATTGGCCCTCTTAAGTTATAGCTTTCTCCTATCTCCTTTTACACCTATCTCTACTTCCTATACTTCCATCTCCTCGAGTTCCTTAGCAATAATTAGTTCTGCCTCAGTAGCCGCCTTTACATCCTCTATGGTATATGCTGGATTGATTTCAGTAAGTACAAGTCCTTCATTGGTTACTACCATGACGCCCATCTCCGTCACGATCATATCTACCTCGTTGGCAGCTGTCAAAGGCAACGTGCATTCCTTCAAGATCTTTGGGCTTCCCTTGGCAGTATGCTCCATAGCTACAATTACCTTTTTCGCACCAGATACCAAATCCATAGCACCACCCATACCAGGCACCATCTTTCCAGGGATCATCCAGTTGGCTAGATTCCCTTTCTGGTCAACCTGTAGAGCACCTAATACAGTGGCTGCTACGTGTCCCCCACGAATGATGGCAAAGGACATGGCACTGTCAAAGAAGGCTGCCCCTGGCTGAAGGGTTACATTCATTCCTCCTGCGTTCACCAGATCTTTTATTTCCTTGCCCTCCTCGGCTTGGGGTCCCATACCCACGAAACCGTTTTCCGATTGCAGAATAATATCTACACCTTCAGGCACATAGTTGGCCACCATGGTTGGAAGTCCGATACCTAGATTGACTACATCTCCATCCTTTAATTCCTTTGCTACTCTCTTGGCTATGATTTCCCGTACGTTCGCCATGTTATTTCACTCCTTCCACAATCATATCCACAAAGAGTCCTGGCGTCATAACATCATTGGGATGGATCGCTCCCGTCTCTACCAATTCTTCTGCTTCCACGATCACCAGGTCAGCCGCCATAGCCATCAACGGATTAAAGTTTCTCGCAGCATGGTTATAATAGATATTTCCCTTCTTGTCTACCTTTGCCCCCTTGATCAAAGCCACATCTGCCCGTAAAGCTAGCTCCATCAAATAGGTTTTTCCATCAATTTCAACCTTCTGCTTACCTTCCTCCACAATGGTACCTACCCCTGTCGGCGTTAAGACACCACCTAAACCTGCACCAGCAGCGCGAACCTGCTCTGCCAATGTTCCCTGGGGTACCAATACCACTTCCAATTCTCCTGCATGCATCTGCTCCCCTGTTTCAGGATTTGTACCAATATGGGAAACAATGACTTTCTTTACTTGCTTGTTGACAACCAATCTTCCAATACCCTTTTCAGGAAATCCAGTATCATTCCCGATAATTGTTAGGTCCTTCACACCTTTTTTAAGGAGATAATCTATAAATGTTTCTGGCGTTCCTGTACCTAGAAAACCACCGATCATCACAGTCATACCGTCTTTTATGTATTCCATGGCTTGATCTATTGTCTTCACTTTATCCATGGGAACCACCTCCTTGTTCAATTTGTTCCATGTACATTTTATCACAATTGCTGAAAATTATAAATATTTGGTTCCACCATTCGCTCCTCTTATAGAAGCAAAACCTATATCTTTTTACTGGCATTCGTAGGGGCCAACAACCTACTTCATAACTTGTCATCCTGAGCGAAGTGAAACGCAGCCGAAGGATCTCAGACCCAACAAGGAATTCACCCAAAGACTTCAAAATCTCAACTTATATCCACCCAGATTCTTCGCTACCGCTCAGAATGACACTTCAAGAGAAATTTTTAATAAATTAATTTTATGCCGCTAATAGAGGCAGATCTGCGTGTTTGTCTAAAGCCTATGGCAAAACAACTAGACAGGGTCGTCTGCCGCTACAAAATTCCTAAAATTCTTTTTGCATCTTCTGTCGATGCAATTTCTCGGCCAATCGCCTTGGCAATGCTAACGATACGTTCCACCAACATCGGATTGGTGGTTGGAATCCCCTTTTCCACTTCCAGTACATCCTCTAATCCTGTTCGTACATGCCCTCCCATCAAGATCGCCATGGTTAGCATGGTAATTTGTGATCTCCCGATGCCTGAAACCGTCCAAGTAGAGTCCTCCGGCAAGTTTTCTGTCATAAAGAGAAGATTTTTTGGTGTTCCCTCGATGGATCCAGGTACATTCATCACCAGATTAAAATGGAGAGGGCCTTTCAATATACCTTTCTTCAAAAGTTTTTTTGCATTGGAGATCATGGCCACATCGAAGGCTTCAATCTCTGGCTTTATTCCATTGGCATGCATCTTGTTTGCTAATGCCTCAATCAAATCTGGTCCATTGGCATTTACACTATTGGGAAAGTTAGATGATCCCGTAGACAAACTGGCCATATGGGCATTGAGATCCAGCATCTGCCCACGCCAATCCACCGTATTTTCTCCGCCCCTGGCTCCGGTGGACACCTGCTTGATTACATCGATTCTTTCCTGATCCAATCGCTCCAGAACTTCCTTGAATATGGATCTTTCACTAGTAGGATGTCCTTGCGCGTCCCTGACATGAATATGAGCAATGGCTGCTCCCTTTTCATGACATGCTTCTATATCCTTCACAATCTCCTCTACCGTTATAGGCACGCTGGGATTCATCGCCTTTGTAGGCACATTTCCTGTAGGTGCGATGGTGATAATGAGTTTTTCCATGGATTAATTCCCCCTTTACTATTTATAAAATCTCGGTTCGCGGTGCACGGTACATGGTTTCACGGATTTATACTTGTTTCTGACTTCTCGCTGTTCACTTTTTTAACAAACTCTGTTGAAACACTATGTGATATTTTGTAATGCATCAAGAGAAACCTAATGGCCGTAGGGGTGGACGCCCCTGTCCACCCGTCTATGTTTTGATTATCTCTGTGGACGGACAGAGTCGTCCGTCCCTACTCAAACTGCACACGATTAGCGAGTAGCGAATTCTTCCACCGTTCTTCTAATCCCTCTTTCTAATCCTTCAAACAGCTCGTCGATCTGTTCTCTCGTAATGCTCAATGGTGGGGCGATGAGGACGTGATCTCCGTGGATGCCGTCTACGGCGCCACCGCCTGGATATGGAACGATACCTTCTTCCATACAATTTGCAGTGAACTTTCCTTTAATATTTTGTTGGGCTTCAAAAGGTTCCTTTGTTTTCTGATCCTTCACAAACTCTATCCCTATCATTAAACCTTTTCCTCGGATATCTCCTACGATCGGATACTGATACAAACTATGAAGTTTTTCCATGAAGTATTCCCCTTGGGTTTCTGCGTTTTCTACCACATGGCCCCGTTCCAGGATCTCCATCACCTTGGCTGCGATGCCACAGGACAGAGGATTGCCTGCGTAAGTATGCCCATGAATAAATTGTCCAGAGCCTTCAACCATGATGGTGTCAAATATCTTCTGAGATGCGATGGCAGCACCCATAGGTGTGTAACCACAGCTCATTCCCTTGGCAGCTGTGATGATATCAGGTATTATGCCATAATGATCCACGCCAAACTTTTTCCCTGTCCTTCCAAAACCAGCCATTACTTCATCTACGATAAGCAATACGTCATATCGATTGCAGATTTCTCGTACCATTTCAAAATATATCCTTGTGGGATGAATACCGGGACAAGCTGCACCTACCACAGGCTCTGTAATGAAGGCTGCAATATTTTCTGCTCCTTGTTTTAATATTTCCGATTCTAAGGCTTGAGCTGCTCTAATACTGGTCTCTTCCAAAGTCTCACAGCCCCAAGGGTTGCGATAATGATAGAACTGTGGCGCCTTAGGAAAGTCCAATAGCATTGGCTCATAGATCCTTCTTCTCTCAGGTATGCCTGTCATGGAAAGAGCTCCCATGGTATTGCCATGGAAAGCATGCCATTTTGAGATCACCTTCCACTTTTTCGTCTCTTTGCCATCCCGTTCGGTGAAATACTGCCTAGCCATCTTAATGGCTGTTTCTGTGGCCTCAGAACCACCGGAAACAAAATATACATGGTTTAAATCTCCAGGTGTCCATTCCGCCACCTTGGCCGCACATTCCTCTATGGTATCCACCGTCCATCTAGACAGATGAGTGAAGGCAATCCTCTTCATCTGCTCCGCAGTATAGGCTGCTATTTCCTGATTTCCATGACCAATGTTGGCCACAGCAGATCCAGAACAAGCATCTATATACCGCTTACCATTAACGTCAAATAGATAAATCCCTTCCCCTCTATCTATTTTGGGATAATGCCAATTTTGATTCCGATAAAAAACATTGTTCTTTGGAGCTTTGTTTTGACTCATTGTTTGTTGACCTCCTTTGATCTTAAATAAGGTAGTGGTTTTTTGTTTTCTTACTGCATGCTTATCAAAGTCTAGTTAGTAGTTAGTTGTTAGTCGTTAGTGGATAAAAACCTTAAGAGCATTTAAAAAGTTTATTTTATATATCATGTTATCTGATATCTTATCCGAGTTTGTAAAATCATTCTGATCGAGTAATTCTATACCACTAACTACTAACCTCTATCCACTAACACCAATAAAAAATCCAGCACAAAAACAGCTTAAGGTTTTCCCTTAAATGTTTCGCACTGGATTTTACTCACTTAGTCATTGTGGGTTGCACAATCACTGCAAGGAAAGCAGTCTTTTTCAAATATTCATTTCACTTCTCCAAGTCATGTATCGGTCATAAGTAGCTTTTAGGGCTACACAGATGGCCTTCTGAGACAAGCCATGGAATCGATATTTTACCTTTTCAATCAGCCCATCAATTCCTTCGGTGTGGAGGTTATGACCTACAAGGAGTTGCTTTAAAAAGGCTCTTGCCTCCTCCGTAATCAACGTACAGGAAGAGTCTTCAATGATACCTGTATCCTTGTGAATAATCAAACCCACGCCTACTACCTTATGGAGATTGGCTGCGGGCATCTCCCCCGGCAGTTTTGCGTAGGAAATGAAATACACAGTATCTTCACTATATGTCTTCACAGGGTTACCCCCTTGGATAAGATTTGAGGCCCACCGTATCGTGGACTTCGAATCTATTCTATTCATATGATACAATTCTATTTTATTACCTTAGAAGACCTTTTTCAATAGGCTTGAATAAATTTTTTATGATGCGGAAAACAACATTTTGTCCTAAGGAATCTCCCCCCCTATGTGTCATTCTGAGCGCAGCGAAGAATCTGAGTATTTATAAAAGCTTTAGAGATTTTTCATTCCACTTCGTTCCATTCAGAATGACAAAATCTTAGCTTTTCAGTGATCTTTTTTTATCAAAATCTCAATTCTTAAAATCCTCGGATAAGTCTTTCCATAGAGGATTTACACTTTCTATCAACTCAACCTTCTTACGTCTTGTCCAACCCTTAATCTGTTTTTCCCTTGCAATTGCTGATTTAACATCAGTTGTACTATCAAAGTATATTAATTTATTCACATTATATTTTTCTGTAAATCCTTTGATCAGCTTATGCTTATGTTCATATAGTCGTCTTTCAAGATTATTCGTTATACCCGTATAAAGAACCTTGTTTGACAAATTTGTAAGAATATAAACATAGTACATAATACTCACCTTCCTAGAACATTTTTCTCTCCTAAAGATCCTTCGCTATCACTCAGGATGACAGATACAAAGGCTTTGCACTATCATAGTTTTATATTATTCTACAGAAGATGTCATTCTAGGCTCAACAATGAATCTTAATATTTTCTAACAATTCTCATCCTTAAAATACTCTAAAATCGCTGCTACGGTCCTTTGGGCGGCTTTTCCATCTCCATAGGGATTTACCGCATTGGCCATTTGGTCATAGGCTACCTTATCATGGATCAACTCTTCCATGAGGGCTACAATTCTATTCTTTTCCACCCCTGCAATTTTTACGGTGCCAGCCTCCACAGCCTCTGGACGCTCCGTTTCTGTTCTTAATACCAACACAGGCTTACCTAAAGCTGGTGCCTCCTCTTGAATGCCTCCTGAATCGGTCAACAGCATATAGGACCTTCCTTGAAGGTTGGCAAAGGGCTCATAATCCAACGGTTCTATGATATGTATATTCTTTGTATTTCCTAGAATTTCAGCAGCCAGATTTCTTACCTGTGGATTTAGGTGGATCGGGAATACAATCTCTATCTCCTCATTTTGATCGGCCACTTCGCGAATGGCAGAAAAAATATTCATCATAGGTTCTCCCAGGTTTTCTCTACGATGGGCTGTCATCAGAATGATCTTCTTATTTTTATAATCCAATTGATTTAACAATTCATTCTCAAAACGATAATCCTCTTTGATCACCTGTAATAGGGCATCGATGACGGTGTTTCCTGTCAAGACGATATTTTCTTCTTTGATTCCCTCTGCCAATAGATTTTTCTTATTCCCTTGGGTAGGTGCAAAGTGCAGATGGGTTAGTCTCCCCGTCAGCATGCGGTTGGCTTCCTCTGGATAGGGAGAATAAATATTTCCACTTCGTAACCCTGCTTCCACGTGTCCTACCTTCACCTGCTGATAAAAAGCGGCCAACGCTCCTGCAAAGGTCGTCGTCGTATCCCCATGAACCAACACCATGTGGGGTCGTACTTCTTTGATGACTTCTTCCAGTCCCAACAATACCCGAGATGTAATTTCACTCAAGGTTTGTCCAGCCTTCATGATATTCAAATCATAATCGGGCTTGATCTGAAACAAATCCAGTACTTGATCCAACATTTCCCGATGCTGGGCTGTGACGCACACAATGGATTCGATCCCCTCATGCTTCTCTAGTTCTTTTACCACAGGTGCCATCTTAATGGCCTCCGGTCTTGTCCCAAATATGGACATGATTTTTATTTTGCTCATATATTCCACCTCTTTCTAAGAAAAAACCAGGAATATGCTTCCTGGCGTTATTCTTTCAAAGTACTTTTGTGCTTCTGGAATTTTGGGATACCAACGGTCATATACATCATGCCACTTGCTATAAATAGAATAACCAATGCATCAAGCATCTTGCTGCTGGACATGAAGCCTGCACTAAGGCCTAGGGCAGCACTAATGGCATACAATACCAATACTGTTCTTTTTTGCCCCATTCCTGTAGAAAGCAATCTGTGATGCAAGTGTCCCTTATCTGGTTCCATAATAGGCTTCCCATTCAAAGCTCTTCTTAAAATTGCAAAGGCTGTATCAAAGATCGGCAGCCCCAATGCCAATACTGGAACAAACGTGGCGAAAGCTGTAGCCCCTTTGATCGCACCATAAATAGAGATCCCAGAAAGCATATATCCTAAAAAGAGAGATCCTGTATCTCCCATGAAAATCTTTGCAGGATTAAAATTGTAAGGTAAAAAGCCTAAACAAGCACCAGCGATGGCCAAAGTCATGATAGCAGCATTGGAGCCTCCATTGGCATCAACCACCCAAGGAATCCAGTGAAGATCATTGACATGGGCTACATAAGATAGAGAAAGGGCTGCAATCATAGATACCCCTGCTGCCAATCCATCTAATCCATCAATCAGGTTTACCGTATTGGTGATCCCTACAATCCAAAAGATCGTTACAGGTATACTCAGATATCCTAAATAAATCTCTGCACCTTCTATAAAAGGAATATTGAATTTACCAATTCTCATCCCACAATATACCAAAATCAATGCGCAAATAATTTGTCCTGCCAGCTTGGTCTTGGCTGACAAAGGCTTGATATCATCCACAATCCCCATGGCCACAATCAAGGTACCTCCGACCAGCATACCCACGATGGTTTTACTAAGGGGTAACATAAGTAGCACACTGACCACAACCCCTAGATAGATGGCCAATCCTCCAAGCCTTGGAATTGGTGTCTTATGTACACGGCGGTCATCCTTTGGCACATCGATAGCTCCAATTTTAAAGGCCAGCTTTCTTGCTAACGGTGTCATCACTAATGAAACGATTGCAGCTATTAAAAATACTATCCAGTATTTGCTCACAAAGAACACTCCTTATTAGACATAGGTTTACAGAGTAATTGTACATGAAAGCCTTTTGAAAATCAATGTCTAAACGCTAAATGTTATCAAATTGTATTAATTCAATCCCTGCTTCTTTCAACATCTCCATAGAAAGGGCATCGGGATAATTTCCTTTAAAAACAATCTTAACAATCCCTGCATTGATCGCCATCTTTGCACACAAAACACATGGTTGTAGGGATGCATAAAGGGTGGCACCTTCAATACTTACTCCATGATATGCCGCTTGTATAATTGCATTTTGCTCCGCATGTAGCCCTCTGCATAATTCGTGTCTTTCACCTGATGGAATACCAAGTTTTTCACGCATACATCCTATATCTAGACAATGTGCCGTACCTGACGGTGCACCATTATACCCTGTAGATAGGATTCGCTTATTTTTTACAATCACAGCACCTACCTGTCTTCTGCTGCAGGTAGAGCGTGTCTTGGCATGCTCTGCCATCTCCATGAAATATTGATCCCAATCTGGACGCATCCTTTGTATCCCCCTTATTGGTTTGTGGCCGATAGCTGATAGACCATTATTGTCGTATCTTGTAATTATTCTATACATTGTAAAAAATATTTCTTAAGTTCAAAATATTAGACGTGGCTAACATGAATTTTGTTTCATAACTTTTTGATACGCTGAAAAATCTTTTAAAAAATATACATCTGATGCCAAAACCTTTACCTATTACCTAATGAATACTTCTACATTTTTATGCCAGATTCCTGCAAGTTATTTCAAAATCGGACATGATCATAGATGTACTTTTTTTCCATTTATAGATATGTTTTGAAAATTTTCTTCATTCCCTGAATGGATAATTCTCTGCCTTCCCTGTAAAGTATGACCAAAAACCAAAAATTTTAGCCTGCTAACCAGATCTCCACTCAATTTTTCTTCTACAAGGACATCAGATTTTGCCTCTCGCAAAAAACAATATTTATCCATCCTATGCAGCCCCCCTGAACAAAGTTACCTATCGGCAATTTGTTTTCGCTAGGAAACCCTAGGTTTCCTTCGACGCCTGCAATGCAGGCTGAGCACCTTCCTGAATACGGCAAAGGGGAATCCCCTCTGCACACCCCATATCTAAGAAATTGAACACCATAATTTCCTACGAAAACATATATTGTATTTTACCGGGCTTAGACAATAACAATCTAAGCCCATTTACTCTAAATGTGCTAAATCAAGTGTT
>NZ_JACHEN010000013.1 GCF_014205875.1 Anaerosolibacter carboniphilus | reverse complement strand
TATCGCTCGCTTGATGAGAGAGAATAACATATTCTCCCGTACCAAGAAAAAGTTCAAGGCAACCACAAATTCTAAACATAACTATCCTGTTGCTGCAAATCTATTAAATCAAGATTTTCAAGCTACTGCTTCTAATCAGAAATGGGTAGCTGATATAACATATATTCCAACAAAAGAAGGATGGCTCTACCTAGCTGCAGTCCTAGATCTTTACAATAAAAAAATCGTTGGATGGGCAATGGATTCTACTATGACACAGCAACTTGTTGCAAAAGCCCTTAAGCAAGCAATTTCAAGAGAAAAGCCATTACCAGGATTGATTCACCATTCAGATAGGGGTTGTCAGTATGCCAGTCGTGACTACCAAAAGTTACTTAAAAAGTATGGCATTATAGCAAGCATGAGCCGTAAAGGAAACTGTTATGATAATGCTTGCATGGAATCTTTTTTCGGCAGTCTAAAGATGGAACTTGTGTACTTTAATAGTTTTAGAACTAGATCAGAAGCAAGACAATCTGTTTTTGAGTATATTGAAATATTTTATAACCGAAAAAGGCTACATTCTGCTCTTGGATATAAAACCCCGATATCCTATGAAAATGAAAGAAAACTAGCCGTATAGCGTGTCTATTTTATCGGGGAAAGGTCACATGTAACCCATTAACTGCATTTTTAGTCTTTTATTCTTTCAGTTAATTGATAGTTAGCTATGAATATTCTTTGCTTCAGGATATATGTTCAAAAACTCTTTATTTGCCAATTCAAGCCTTTCTTGAAATTTACGATAGGAACTACTTAAAATTTTTAGATTAGCAATAAAAATATCGTAATAACCAATGCTGTTTTGAAACACAATCAGTTTTTGCTGCATTTTATATGCCGTGCTTGATTTAAATTCTTCTGAGTTACGGTACGCTAAATATTGTTCTATCGTATCTGAATTTTCATTAATAAAACTACCGAAATCTCCCATGAACATATTAGAAAATCCATCTATTTTTTCCAAATCTACTTCGGCTAAAGCGTTTGTTAGAAATTGTTCTAATTCTTCTGGAAATTCAACAGTATCAAGGAATTTAACAATTTTGGAGTAAGCTATTTCTTTTTCATGGCTATCTATTTTTTCATTCAAAAATTTGCCGAAATGCAAGTTAAGATACATTCCATAGGTCCCAGGGAATACTTGAATTAACTTATCTTTAATAATTATATGTTCGTCTAATTTATGACTTATTATATTGCTTGTTTCTTCAATATTATAGCCACTTTTTAATAAATAGTTTAAGCAATCATACTGTGCTTTCATTTTCTCCATTTGAAGTTCTTTTTTAACCTTATAATCAGATAGTGCTTTAAGCTTATTATCGCTTGAAATGATAATTTTAATATCTTGAATACTCACATTAAGTTTTCTCAACATAGCAATTTCCTTTAATAGAAGCACGTCATTTCTGTCATAGTAACGATAATTATTATTATTGATTTTGGGGTTAATCAATCCTTGTTTTTCATAATATTCAACTGCCTTTTTTGTTACATCACATTCTTTACAAATTTCATGTATTAACATCTTCATCACCTCACCATCAATTATAAACAAATCCCCAAGGTGATAGTCAATAGGCTTTAATGAACATAGTGTAGATCATCTTAAATCATGTTATTGATGTAGAGTAAATAAACAACCTATTTCAAAAAAATACAAACAATGAGCTTGGAGAAAATAAAGAGGTAAATATATGATTAGCAATTCCAATAAACCAAGGAGGTGATGCCCTATGACAAAGAGCAGAGAACCTAATAGATTAGTAAAAGAGAAGTCTCCCTATTTACTACAGCATGCATTCAATCCAGTGGATTGGTATGCTTGGGGAGAGGAAGCTTTTAAGAAGGCGAACGCTGAAGATAAATCTATCTTCCTATCTATTGAGTATAGCTGACTTGTGTCAAACGGAGAACTTGTCATTGGTGTCATGTAACCCATTAACTGCAATTTTTATTAAAAAGTAACCCTCTCGTAGTAATGCTTTGAGAAGGTTTTTCAATGATACGGATAAATTATAAAAAGATAATATTTCATTATTACATAGTTGTAGAAAATGGCGATAATTTAAGAAAAGAAAAAGCAAGTTACAAGCTGATTGTGTCCACAAAATAAAAGGTCCCATATTCATTAATATGGAACCATAATGTTTAGTATTTAACCTGTTAAATAATTCTCTCAGAATCCTTACTTCCTCTTAAGCTTAATTGGGGTTAATAAATCAAGTTGTTTGTCATTCTCGTCAATATCATCGGAAATAAAACTAATGTAATCTATGCATTCTTCAAGGCATATTCGATCAGCATCAGGATTCCAATCCATTTCATACTTTCGACTATTCATAACCCAATCTGAAAGTTGTCTCCACCGTTCGCCAATTATAGTCATTTGAGTAGATAGCGAAGCATAAAGACCACCAGCAAATTCTTTTCTGTAGAATGGTTCCGGTACAGCAAAATCTTCTGGTACGACTACCCACATCTCATAGCCATAAACCGGACTGTCTTTCTGAGGGTCTGGGTTATTGAAGCCGAAGTGCCTGAATCCATATTTCTCATGAAGAGAGTTTTCAAATATTAGTTTATTTACTACTGCACTACAATCATTTTCAGGAGTTGTACTTTCTGCCCTAAAGCATGCAAATATCATTCTAGGCAATTTCACAATCCTCACGTTTCCGATTTTGTTGTAACTTGAATTTTCCGACATAAAATTATTCCTTTCTGAGAGCGTTATTTGGAGTGCATTTTTCAATTCTAATATTGCAGTGTTATCAGGTATATCAAGATATTCAAATATCTCAGATATACTATTATGATACTTAACGGCTTCAATTAGACGCTCCAATACGATACTCAATGCATTTAACTCTTCAACTTCATGTCTGGTATCTTCTAAATGCCTACATAAAGCACTGACAACACATGAAAGCTCATTTGATACAAATATTCGTTGAATGTCCCGTATCGGAAGTCTGAGCTTACGAAGCACCATAATTTGATTTATTCTAGTGATGTTTTCATCATCATAGAAGCGATACCCGTTATCCAGACGTATGCTTGCAAGTATTCCCACTTCTTCCCAATACCTGAGTGTTCTATTTGATATGTTGTACCTTACGGCAACCTCACCGATTTTAATCATTATGCACTTCCTCCTCTCAGAAAAAGTCTACAACTTTCCGCAACGTAAAGGTCAATATGTTTTTTATAATTTTTTCAATTAATAAATATTACGAAGAGAATAATTATTACTATTAAATTCTACAACACTTTATACCGGTATAAAAGAATAATACCGATAAATGTTGTAAATGCTAAAAAACATAATCAAAGCAAGGAGGTGATGTCCTATGACTAACAGCAGAGAACCCAATAGATTAATCCATGAGAAATCACCATGTTTATTGCAACATGCTTATAATCCTGTAGAGTGCTACTCATGGGGGAGTGAAGCTTTTGAAAAAGCAAAACAAGAAGATAAACCTATCTTCTTATCTATTGGGTATAGCTAACTTGGGTCTAGCGAAGAACTTGTCACTGATGGCAAACCGGTTACTAGAACCAAATAAAAAGCAAGGCTTTTCACCTTGCTTATGCTTAATTTGTTGACTCCGCGTCCTCGATGCTATTATCTTATTCTATTTTTAATAATATTTAGCGGGCAACAGTAAATACAAAATTGTGCCGAATAAAATGATTTGTGTGCTTTTAGTTTTTATCTCTTATGAACAGGAATCCAAACTTCACTATAAGCGAAGTCTTTTTTATTTTTATCCATTTTAGTAAAAGAAAAAGCAGGGGCATTGATTACTTCATAATCTGAAGAAAGAAGCCATTCTGAATATATTTTTGCCATTGTATCTTGTAACGTATAAGGAAATGGTCCTTCGTTTGGAAATATAGCCCAAGTATAGGCTTTGACCGGCACTTTTTCTAAGAGATCACTTACTTGATTTTCAGTTGTTAAAACGCCTATAAGATGAGTTAAATATCCTTCCTCTTTTAAGAAATTAGCGTCAGCCTCATAAGAAGCATTGACAATTTCATAAGGTTCAATATTTTGAAGAGAATGCATTTCTTCTTTTTGTTCATCCGTTATGCTTTGTGCAAGCTTTACAATCTCGTTATTAACACCTTCAAATTGCATAGGGACACGTTTGCTTACACCGACTAAATTAAATGCTGGTTTATCTTCAATTCTAAATTCCATAGTGATTCCTCCTTTGACGGTTATTATGAATGAAAGTTTGGGAAAAGATTTACTTATGCCTTTTTTTATTACATCCGAGGGTAAAAATCCGCTCCACTTTTTAAATGCTCGGGTAAAGCCGTCCATTGACTGATAACCATATTTCAAAGCTACATCCGTTACTTTTTCTCCATTTAGCAAATCCATACTTGCTTCCGACAATTTTCTGTTTTTGATATATTCATTAAGCGTCAACCCTGAAAGATAAAAAAATATCTTTCTAAAGTGAAAGTCTGAAACCCCAGCATATTCAGAGATTTTTTCAAGAGAAATTTCATCGGTTAAATGATCTTCAATATAGTCAATCACATGATTTAATTCGTTTAACATTATCTCCCTCCTCTCATATCTACATAATACCAAAGGTAATCTTACGGTGCTCGACTTTTTCAACACAAAAAATATCGAATCGTTATATAAAAAGAAATAGTATTAGATATTCCCTTTTTATTTTTCCAAAATTAAATTTTATCATAAAAACTTTTATTAGTGCATAAAGGATACGCTTTATCGTTACCTCCAAAAGTTAAATTTAGTGTCTAACTCTTGGGGTATACTTCAATGTTGATATTTTGGATATTCGCCTTGAAGGTCAAAAATTATTCTGTTAAGTATTTGTGCATTGTATTATTAAAAGTTTGGGTATTTTAAGGCGTACGAGGGGATAATAAAAAGAATAAATTAGAAGATTGGAGGTGGTGCTATGACAACAAATAATAAAATACCCAATAGATTAGCAAAAGAGAAGTCACCATACCTACTGCAACATGCTTACAATCCAGTGAACTGGTTTGGTTGGGGAGAGGAGGCTTTTAAAAAGGCGAAGGATGAAAACAAACCCATCTTTCTCTCTATTGGGTATAGCTGAATTTCTTGTTAATTACGCACTTGCCATTGGTGTCATGTCATGGAGAGGGAAAGTTTTGAGGATCATGATGTGGCAGAGGTGCTAAATAAATATTTTGTTTCTATCAAAGTAGACCGAGAAGAACGGCCAGATATTGATCATATTTATATGAGTTTTTGTCAAGCCATGACTGGCCATGGGGGCTGGCCTCTAACCGTCATATTGACACCCGAGAAAAAGCCATTCTTTGCTGGAACCTATTTTCCAAAGAAGAGTAAATATGGACAACCCGGTCTAATAGATATTTTGAATCGCATACAAGATGCTTGGGAAAATCGAAAGGATGAATTGGAGCAGTCGAGCAGAGAAATCATTGATGCTGTAAAAACTTCAGTGTTAGATAGCAATAAGGACGAATTAGAAAAGGAAATCATTTATACTACTTACAGCGATTTAAAACATTTCTTTGACCCTGTATATGGAGGCTTTGGAAAGGCCCCTAAATTTCCGACACCCCATAACCTTTCTTTCTTGTTAAGGTATTATGCAGCAACAGGGCAAGAGGACGCTTTACGAATTGTGGAAAAGACCTTGGATGGGATGTATGCAGGGGGAATATTTGACCATGTGGGCTTTGGATTCTCTAGATACTCCACGGATAAAGAGTGGTTGGTCCCCCATTTCGAGAAGATGCTCTATGACAATGCCCTGTTAATCATTGCTTATGTGGAAGCATTCCAAGTCACTGGGAATTATCGTTACGCTGAGATCGCAGAGAAAGTATTGACCTATATCCTTCGAGATATGAGCCCTGTGGAAGGAGGCTTCTATTCAGCGGAAGATGCCGATTCAGAAGGGGAAGAAGGGAAGTTCTATGTATTCAGTGTGGATGAAGTAAACGAAGTGCTGGGAAAAGAAGATGCAGCAGTATATAGCCAATACTACGACATTAAAACGGGTGGAAATTTTGAAGGAAAGAGTATTCCAAACTTGATTGGTATAGATTTAGGAAAGATCGAAAATGATCCATCCTTGAAGGAAAAACTAAGCCTGTGCAGGGAAAAGCTCTACCACTATCGAGAGCAGAGAATTCATCCCTTTAAGGATGATAAAACCCTGACTTCTTGGAATGGCTTGATGATTGCTGCAACTGCGTATGCCGGAAGGGTATTTGATAACATTGCTTATATCCATGCCGCGAAAAAAACAGCGGGTTTTATCATGCAAAGGCTAGTAAGAGAGGACGGCAGGCTACTGGCCAGATATAGGGCTGGAGAAGCAGCCTATCCAGCCTATATTGATGACTATGCATTTTTGATCTGGGGATTGATAGAGCTATATGAAACAACCTATGAGACAGTGTATCTGAAGAAAGCCATAGACTTGACCAATGATATGATCAATCTGTTCTGGGACGAGAAGGATGGTGGCTTCTTTATATATGGAAGCGATAGTGAATCACTGATCGTAAGGCCGAAGGAAGTATATGATGGGGCAACCCCTTCTGGAAACTCCGTTGCAACCCTATGTATGCTGCGTTTGGCGAGAATGACTGGAAATAAAGAGTTTGAAAAAAAGGCCATGTCCCAGTTTCACACCTTTGGCGGCAATGTGAAGGATAATCCCAATTCATTTACCCATTTTATGATGGCCTATCTGTTTGCCAATATGCCTACAAAAGAGATTGTTATAGCAGGTGAAAGGGGGAAGGAAGATACCCAACGGATGCTGGCGGAATTAGAGCAGCGATTTTTACCTTTTGCTGTGGTTATTTACAACGATGGAGATCCAAGGCTGCAGGAGTTGGTGCCCTTTGTAAAAAATCAAGGAATGGTTGGGAATATTGCTACTGCCTATGTATGTGAAAACTTTGCTTGTAATATTCCTACTTCTGATATCGAACAATTCATTCAGCTGCTATCTGCTAATAATCAGTTAAAATAAAGAAGCTTCCTATTCTTATTTTTAAAAGCATATAGATGAGCAAGGGCAAAGTGACGAATTGAATAGAACAATAATATGAGGGCAGCGTTTAAATCAGCCCTCATATTATTGAGGACATATTGACAATCATCTATATATAATAGATAATATAGATGGCTATCAATATATAATTAGGAGATGGTTCGTGATGAAAGAAGAGATAGAGATTTTCAAAGCCCTATCCGATGAAAATCGCTTAAAGATCCTGGAGATGCTATCTTGTGGTGAATTATGTGCTTGTGATATTCAAGATGGTTTAAATCTCACCCAACCCACAATTTCCCATCACATGAAGGTGCTGCAGAAAGTGGGTTTAATCAATGCAGATAAAAGAGGGAAGTGGGCATTTTATTCGATTAAGCAAGATCAAGTAGATAGGATATGTGGCTTTATAAAAAAGATTACAACTCCATCTAATGATTGCATTTGTAATGCTTTCTCATGTAACTGCGAGAGCTCAGGATGTATAGAAGAATAGATAAAAATAGAACTAAATGTTTTTGGTGTAAAGCCCGAAGGTTGTAGCTGAGTTCTAGGTGATAGTTGGGAGCCAGCTAGGACAATATTAGATAATGTAAGGTATATTCCTTATGATCATGAGAAAGTTGCAAGAGAGCTCATTGAAGCTGAGCTGCCGGAAAGATTTGCAGATAATCTGAGAGGACTTTTATAAGAAGAAGGTGAAATCATGAAAAACATCCGAACAATGATTGGCGGCGGAATTGCAGGTATTTTTGTCATGAGCGTATGGGGGAAGTTTGCCGATAGTTACGGCATTGCAGGTGGTTGGATCGCAGCGCTTATTATCATAGGCACCATGTGGTTTTTGAATCATCACATTGGTATACTCCATAATCCTGAGGAGGGCGCATGGGTAGATATGGCCTTAGCCATAGGGGTGTGTGGTACGTTAAGACCTGTATTCTCAGCAGGCTCCATAACGCCTCTCATCGATTCAATTCCTACCCTCATTGTTGTGATCCTTGGTGGTTTAGCTGGCGGAATTACAGCAGCGATGATACAAAAAGATATAGCTAAGGAGAAAGAACGCAAAAGAGCATCGTGAATAGATTTGGAAGGGAGCAGTCGATATGACAGTAGGGCTAATGATCTCAACTTTTGTAGGTGCATTCATTTTTCCTTTTTTAGTTAGCCTATGTTGGGGGAAGATGGTGGAAACATGGGGTGCCATCGGTGGATGGATGGCAGCAGGTTTTATAGTGGGGACTACCTGGGCATTGAATCATGGCTTAGGAATGATTTACCAGAGTGGAGAAGCCTGGGTGGATATGGCTTGGGCCGCAGGTGTAGGCTTGCTGGCTGGGGCCAAATATTCTGGTGCAAGCTTAAGAAAAGCTATGCCAACCGTTATTTCTTCCATTCTAGGTGGTGCAATAGGCGCATACGTGTTATCAACCTTTTTATAAAATTCACAAAACATAATAGGGAGGCATTCACATGAAAAAGAAAGTTGCATTTGTATGTATTCATAACTCATGTCGTTCACAGATGGCAGAGGGATGGGCCAAGCATTTAGGATCAGATGTTTTAGAGATATATTCAGCAGGTACAGAAGAATACCATGAAGTAAAACCGTTAGCAGTTCAGGTAATGGAAGAAGCCGGTGTAGATATGAGCGGCCATTATCCGAAGCTATTGACGGATATTCCAGAAGAAATTGATATATTGGTTACCATGGGATGCGGTGTGGTTTGTCCCTTTGTTCCATGTAAGCACGAAGAAGATTGGGGTTTGACAGATCCATCTGGTGGACCTATTGAAGGGTTTAGAGAAACGAGAGATATCATCAAAGAAAAAGTTGAAAACTTAATAGAGAGAGTAAAAAAGGGAGAATTATAAAATAAATGAGAGAATTCTATATGGAATTCTCTCATTTATTTTTGGCTATTGGAAATAATATAGCTGGTGTTAAGATATTTCTTTATGGCAGAACGAGCAGATAAATACATAAGAGGGTATCTATTTTAAATCAAAAAAAGTTGATTTAATACTTTACAGATATGGAGATATGCATTATAATCAGATTAAATCAAAAAAAGTTGATAAAGGGTGATTAGGAAATGAATAGAAAGAATATTGAACATTCTACTTATGATAAGTTTAGTGAGTATGAAATGAAATTTAAAGCCCTTGGTGATAAAAAAAGGCTAGAAGTTTTATATTTGCTATGTCAACATGGCAAGGTCTGTGTCTGTGACTTGTGCGATATGCTTGAGATGCCACAATCAAAATTGTCCTACCATTTAAAGATATTGCTAGAGGCAAATTTAATCCAAAAAGAAACAAAAGGAACTTGGAGCTATTATGAAATTAACAAAGTGGAGGTCAGTGGTCTTTTATCAGAAAAACTATGTTGCATCTTTAGACCAGAGGATTGTTGCTAAATTTTTTTCGTCTATTAATCAATTTTTTTTGATTAATAGATTTGTTTAATAAATAATTGTGAAAGGATGGTCCATATGATGTTTATTCAAGATATTGTTAACACGGTTATTGGATATTTAAAGGCAGACTGGCTCATTTTATTGGTGGGTGTAGTCATAGCAGTAGGCATTAACGTATATATAGATGCTGACAAGTTGAGGAGAGGATTACAAAAAAATGCTAGACTATCTGTACCAGGCTCAGTGGCATTTGGAGCGTTAACGCCCCTATGCGCATGTGGAACGATGGCGGTATTGTTATCTATGTTTATCTCTTCACTTCCTTGGGGACCTGTAATGGCATTTTTGGTATCATCGCCCTTAACAAGCCCATCAGAATTTATGTTCGAGACAGCATTTTTTGGTTCAAGATTTGCCATAGCGGTACTAGTTTCCTCTATGGTTTTAGGGCTTGTGGCAGGGGGCTTGGCCCACTATCTAGAAGCAAAAACCGGCTTCTTCAATGAACAATTTAAGTTGGTAAGCATAAAGAAAGAGAGCTGCTGTGGTGGAGACAATGCAGAAGATTTAACAGCAGCAGCTTCATGCTGCTCACAAGAAAATAATAGAAGTGGAAAGGATGGTATCATAAGAAAGTATAAAATTGATCAATTTGTAAAGGGGCTATATGGTATTGGTTTAAAGAAAATATCATTTGCGTTTATCGTATTCATTGCTATTGGAAGAGTAGTAGAAAGGATGATCCCAAAGGAATGGATTTTAGCCTTGTTTAGCGGAGATAAGAGTTATTCCATACCTCTTGGGGCGACAGTAGGGTTGCCACTATATGTCTCAGGATCAGCAGCGCTGCCATTAATGAAATCATTCATGAATTCAGGTGCCAGCGAGGCAGCTATTCTTGCTTTCTTAATCACAGGGAAAGCAACGGGTGTCCCTGTCATAGCGGGTATGTCAACAATTCTAAAGAAGAGAGCGATACTTTTTTATGTAGGATTTGTTTATATAGGCGGTATAGCAGCTGGATATTTATATCGACTGATGGTAAATCTATAGAATCATCGGAAGGACGACGCTGTCCGCCCGTTGGTACTTAAAAAATCAAAAAGATAAGCCACTTGTATTTTGTCGTTACAAGAGGCTTATCTTATGTTGTCAGAACATAAAGAAATTCTATTTAGAAGACTATTAGAATTGCTGTATAACTTCTACTACTTCCTCTACCGTAGGAATCTTTCCAGAAATCTTTACCACACCATTGATCATTAGGGCTGGTGGATTCATAACCCCATGCTTCACGATGGAGGGGATGTCTCCGATGATTTCAAAATCATCCTCCATTCCTAGTCTTGTCAGTGCCGCATCGACGATGGGCGCTACTTTACTGCCAGCTCAACAAACCTGTTCTAGAATTTTAATTTCCATGGTTACTGCCTCCTATTTGCTTAAAATTTCTTTTACTTCTTCCTTGGATGGTACCCGGCCAGAGACCTTTACAACCCCATTTACAACCAATCCAGGGGTTTTCATGACGCCGAAGGATACAATTTCTTTGAAATCCGATATTTTTTCTACCTCAGCCTGGATACCTAACTCCTTGATTATCTCATTAACGTATCCATATAGTGTCGTGCAGTTCTTACATCCGGGTCCTAATACTTTGATATTCATCACCATGCCTCCATTTCATTATAAAACAATGTTAAATAAGTAGCCTACAAAAATGATAGAAATTCCAGTGATTGCCACAAAGATTCCTATGAGCTTTGGCTTCATTACTTGCTTTAGTAAGATCATTTCAGGTAAGGATAAGGCCACTGTGGCCATCATAAAGGATAAGGCTGTACCCACACCAACACCTTTATTTATCAATGCTTCAATAATTGGGATCATCCCGACGGCATTATTATATAGGGGAATCCCCAATAAGACACCTACAAATACAGCAAAGGGGTTGTTGGGACCTGCATATTTCACCAGAAAATCCTCAGGGGCATAACCGTGGATGACGGCACCAATGCCTATACCAAGGATGACATAGATCCATACCCTTTTTACAATATCTTTTACAGCATTGGCAGCGAATTCTGCTCTTTTCTTGGCATCCATTTCTTCCACAACAGATTCCCCCATATGAAGCTGGTACACATACTCTTCTACAAGGTGAGTTAGATTTAGTTTTTCAATGACCATGCCCGATACAATACCGATGAGCATGCCTGCTGCAGTATAAAGGATGGCTATTTTAAGTCCGAAGCTGATAAATAAAAAACCCAAAGCGATTTCATTGACGATGGGGGAGGTTACCAAAAAAGTAAATGTTACACCCAGTGGAATACCCGATTCCACAAAGCCTATAAAAATAGGCACTGTTGAACACGATCAGAAGGGGGAAAGCACACCGAGAATGGATGCCATAAAGTGAGCACCCAATCCACCAAACTTCCCAAGGATCTGTTTGACCCTTTCCGGAGGAAAGTAGCTCCTTACAAAAGAAATAGAAAAAATCATAATGCTTAGCAGAAGAATGATTTTCAAAGTATCATAGATAAAAAAATCTATGCTGTCTCCCAGCCTTGAATGTAAATCTAGTTTAAGAACTTTTTCCACGATAAAATCAGCAAAGGCTTTTAACAATTAGTTTCCCTCCTTTCTTAATTGGTTTTGTGTTTCTTCCAATTGGGCTATGAGAATTTTTCTGCTAATATCTAATATTTGAAACACCTCGGGTGACTTGACGCTATACATGACCTTTAGACCATCTTTACGGCTGCTCAAAATGCCTTGGTCCTTTAATATTTTAAGGTGCTGAGACACATTAGACTGCTCTAGCTCTAAATCTTCATAGATATGGCAAACACATAACTCATCTTTGTCTTTCAAAATATCCAAAATCTGAAGGCGGGTAGGATGGGCCAAAGCCTTCAGAAGAGAAGAAGAAAGTTCAAAAAATATTGTGGACAATGGGAACACCTCCTAACTACATTAGAAAATTCTAATATGATTATATTCTTATGTTGATAAAGTTGCAACTATTTCCCATATAAATAATTAAATTTTGGATAAATTTAGAAAAAACTTTACACCCCCTATGCAGGGGGGTATAATTGTTGTATGATCAATATACGTTCATACAAATTAAGGAAATGTATATTTTGAAGGAAGGTGTGAATCGATGAATAACTTTTGGATGTATTTAGTGACCATTGTTTTACTACTTATTTCAGCTATGAAAGACAAGAAGAAAACAAAACAAGCCCTTATGAAAGCATGGAAGACTTTTGAGAACATCTTGCCTGAACTTCTAGGTATTATTATGCTGGTGGGTTTAGTGCTTGCCATTGTGAATCCTGAGGTGGTATCTAAGGTAATCGGCTCCGAGTCTGGCTGGTTTGGTGTGATTTTATCAGCTGTCATAGGAGCAATCACATTGATTCCAGGCTTTGTAGCTTTTCCCACTGCTGCTCTCCTGCTGCAAAACGGTGCGGGGTATATGCAAATAGCAGCCTTCGTTTCTACTTTAATGATGGTAGGCGTAATTACTGCTCCAGTAGAGATGAAGTATTTTGGCAAGAAACTTACCGTGTTAAGAAACACAATAGCCTTTGTTTTTTCATTTGTTGTGGCCTACATCATAGGAAGGGTGGTGGGTTAAATTGAAAATGATGAAGAAGTATAGATTTTTCATGCTTACTGCGTTGGTTTTGGCGGGTGTGATCCTACTGAACAGGCAGTTGGGGATTAAAGCACTGGGCATTGTTGGCTTTAGCTTTAAGGAAATGTTGATGGTTATTCCACCTATTTTCATACTTCTAGGTTTGTTAGATATTTGGGTGCCCAAAGAAACCATGGTAAGGTATATGGGGGAGGACTCTGGATGGCTAGGGGTTATATTGGCTATACTATTGGGTTCTGCAGCGGCAGGACCCCTATATGGTGCATTTCCCATCGCTGCAGTTTTTATGAAGAAGGGTGTTCGTTTTACTAATGTTTTAATTTTTATTGGTGCATGGTCAACCACAAAAATACCAATGTTTTTATTTGAAATGGCTTCATTAGGAACTTCCTTTGCCCTAATTAGATTGGCGATCGACATTCCTGGAATCATTTTCATTGCCTATATCCTTAATTTTTTTGTATCAAAGGCAGAAATTGAGGATATATATAAAAAAGCTGAGTCCCTATGATAAAGGAAAGTGAGAGGATTAGAAAAATCAATAAAAAATCAGTAAGCCAAGGCTTACTGATTTTATTTTGAAATACCTTTATTGTTTTTGATATCCTCGCTTAGGACTTCATTCATGCTACCGGTGCGGTAGCCTAGAATATCTAAGGTCACATATGTAAATCCGATTTCTTTCAGTTTAGTGCCTATTTGATCCATCACCTTGATATCGAAAAATTTCTCCCTTTCAGTGGATGCCACTTCGATTCGAGCAATCTGGTCGTGATGTCTTACGCGAATTTGCCGAAAACCAAGATCTAATAGATACTGCTCTGCTAGATCCACCATCTTTAGTTTTTCTGGTGTAATCTCTTGACCATAGGGAAATCTGGAAGAAAGACATGCAAAGGCTGGCTTATTCCAGGTTGGCAACTCCATGTCCTTAGAAAGAACGCGTATATCATCTTTTGTAAGACCCATTTCTCTCAAGGGACTTACTACATGTAATTCCTTGGCTGCATGCATACCTGGTCGAAAATCACCCAGGTCATCATAATTGGAGCCATCTAAAACATGAAGCATATGGTGTTCATTGGCTACATCTCTGACCTTTGAAAAGAGTTCATGCTTGCAAAAATAGCATCTGTTGGTAGGATTCTTGGAAAAGCCTTCGATTTCCAATTCTTCAGAAACGATGACAATGTGTTTTACACCCATATCCTTCGCGTACTGTTTCGCTTCGTTTAATTCCCTCTCAGGATAGGTCGATGATCTTGCAGTAACGGCGATGACCTGATCGCCTAAAACTTCGTGGGCAACCTTAAGCAAAAATGTGCTGTCCACACCGCCGGAAAAAGCAATTACTGCACTTTTTAGATTTCTTAAGAATTCTTTTAACTTGATAAGTTTCTCCTGTGGGTTCATTTTTGGCCTCCTAAGATATATTTAAAAGACAAGCTTCCATCACATTATTATACTAAAGCAAATTTTATACTAGGTTGCTATGGATGTCAATAAATACTATACTTATGATTATGGGGAAGTCTAGATTATGAAAAGATAATGCAATCTAGAAAATACAAAAGGAGGATCTACATGAAGAAGATTATCGTTTATGGAAGCCATATGTGAGCAGAGTGTCCAGAGGTGAAAGAGTTTCTTTCAGAAGAAGGCGTTAAATTTGGATATTTTGACATAAGCTTAGATTTTGGTGCACTGAAGAGATTTTTGAAGATCAGGGATACTCATTCTATCTATGAACCAGTAAAAGCACAGGGCTGGGTAGGGATACCTACTATTATCATCGATGATGAAATTATCATTGGATTGGATCGAGAGGAATTAAAGAAAAAGATAAGATAGAATTTTGATTGGATAGCAATGTACAGAATAAGGTAGGGAGCCAGATGGCTCCCTATCTTATTTGATTCATATTCATTCGATCATCTTACGAAATCCTTCTGACAGCAAGTCAGCCAAGAATACCAGCAGTAGATAACAGATTAAGATTAAGGTGATTTCCGAATAGTTAAACCAGCTCATACTCAACTTAAAGTGAAGTCCTAAACCACCTGCACCTACAAAGCCTACAACGATGGTAGTACGAATGATGACCTCCCAACGATATAATATGAAGGTAATGAATTTGGGCATTACTGTTGGAATTACACCGTACATGAGGATTTGGCCCGTATTGGCACCGCTGGAGGCCAAATTACGAATTGGTCTTAAATCCAAATCCTCTATCACTTCAGCACATAGCTTTCCCAGTATACCGAAGTTGTGCAAAGCCAGGGCCAATGCGCCAGGCAAAATACCAGGCTTGAAAATAAAGATAATAATCATGGCCCAGACTAGCTCAGGCACAGCCCTTGAAAATATATATAGGAAACGTATAAAAACAAATAATATTTGACTGTACCACTTTTTGGTCAGTGTTAATGTACCATTGGCGGCATTTCTAGCCGCTGGTATCACCGTGAGAAGCATACCAATGGCAGAAAAACCAATGGCTAGAAGACTCATTTGTAGGGTTTCGTAGGTAAGCATAAATGCATTCTTCCAATGCTCTCCACTGGCGAAGGCAGGGTTTTCTTCACCGATTCCCACCATACTTTTCAAAAACTTCTTGGCATGAAAAGCATTTTTTTCAGAGATTAGCTTAGATAAATCAGCCTGATCCACGTAGAAGATGAATATCCAGGAAGCGATGATGAGGATACATGCAAAGAGTAGAGAGAAATCAGCAAAATTCAATTGTCTTTGATGTGTAAAATCTTGATTTTTTTTCATGCTAGCAACCTCTTTCGAAGCAAATTGCTCCAACCATCCACCAATAGAACCAATCCTATCAAAAAGAACATGTAGGTCCAAACTTTACTATAGTCCAAATCTGCCAATGCCAATTGGATTTGATAACCTAGGCCTCCTAAACCCACAAAACTCATGATGGTTGAGGATCGGATAGCACATTCAAATCGATACATGACATAACTGATCATGTCCACTTTAGTCATAGGAAGATAACCATAGCATAATAGCTGAAGACGTGAAGCCCCCGACGCTTTTAGGGCTTTGATGGGTTCCTCCGGAGCATCATTTAGTATGTCTGCAAAAATACGACCTAGGGTTCCGCCATAAGGGATCGCTAATGCAAATATTGCTGCAAAAGGAGATAAGCCCAAGGCAGCTACAAATAACCAAGCCCATATCAGTTCATGGATGGCTCGCATGAAGCCCAGCAAGCTCCTAAAAACACTTTTTGATAACAAGCGAGGAAATGGATTTGAACACAAGACACCTGATGCTAAGATTCCAAAAACGAAGGCAATGATGATTGCCAATGACATACCTGCTGCAGCATAAGCCATTGTTCTCCAGGATGAAATGAAGGCTAGTCCTAAGATTTCAGGAGAAAAATTTGGATGAAGAAAAGCCGTGAAAATTTGTATGATTGTAGCTTTTCCGCCGGGATGGAGGACCTCAGCTCCCCAGGGAACAGAAAAAAGGCTCCAGATAAAAACCAGAACCAAAAGCACTGTTAACATTGTCCGTTTATGAAATTGAAGGGAGTTTTTCCACCGCTGCATCTTATTCCAACTCCTTCAGATGATAAAGATCCAATAGCATTTGATCCGTTATTTCTTCCGATGGAGAATCGAAATAAATAGATCCCTCTCTCAACGCGATGATTCGCGTGAAATACTTTTTGGCGTATTCCACAGAGTGAAGGCTTGTAATAAGGGTTTGCTTTTCTTCTCTTACCAATTTGACGAGCATCGATAGAATGTCTTCTGCTCGGGCAGGGTCCAAGGAAGCTACTGGTTCATCGGCCAAAATAACTTCAGGATGCTGTACCAGCAATCTGGCAAGGGCTACACGCTGCTGTTCACCACCAGACAGATTGGAGGTCTTCTCGTAAACTTTATTGCGCAAACCGACCCTTTCTAAAGCAGCAAGGGCGAGATCTTTATCCTGGGGGAAAACTAAAGAAAAGAGGGACTTAAAGAACCCCCATTCCCCCAATCGTCCTGCCAAAACATTGTGGATTACAGGTGATTGTCCTACCAAGTCAAATTGCTGACGAATCACCCCGATTTTTTTTGCCAAAATTCTATTTGACGGATAATGCTGAATGGGCAGACCATCCACCTCAAAATTCCCTGTGTCCGAGGGGATGATGTTCGCCAAGATATTCAATAAGGTGGTTTTTCCTGTACCACTAGGACCGATCAAAGCGATGAGTTCACCCTTTTCCACAGTAAGAGAAAGGGAAGATAGTGCTATCTTCCGCTCATAGGTTTTTGACAAATTATTAGATTGCAGTATTGGTTTTGATGACATATATTCACCTACTATTTGATAATACCTAGTTGCTTTGCAACTGTTTCAATTGCGCCGTAATTTTCATTTTTGGTTTCGATAAATTTATCTGTTTGGAAGAACGTTAATACCTCTTCTTGACCACTACCCATGGAAAGCAATGCTTCTTTTATCTTTGCTTTTGTGCCTTCTCCAAAGGTTTCATCTACATTGTTGATAGTCCAGTTGTAATCATAGTATGCTGGTGTTGTATAGAATACCTTGACTTTGTTTAAGTCCACCTTGCCTTCATTCACAGACTTTTCCCAAACAGATATATTCAATGCGCCTGTTTCAAAGGCTCCAGACTCTACTAGTTTAATGGTTTTATCATGGGAACCAGAGAAGTTTGGTTGTCCATTGAAATCTTTCACAGGATCAATGCCTGTTTCCATTAGAAAATAGCGGGGCATTAAGTGTCCAGAAGTAGAGCTTTCACTGCCAAACGTAAAGGTTTTTCCTTTTAGATCTTCAAGTTTTGTCACATCTAAATCTTTTTGCGTAATAAACACAGACTGGAATTCTGCATCCCTCGGTCTTTGGGCAATAGCCTCTGCACCAGGAACTACATTTCTTGCTTGAACGCCAGTAAGTCCACCAAACCATACCAATTGCATTTCTTCTCTTTCGAATGCCGTTACAAGGGCTGCATAATCGACAGAAGGAACAAATTCAACTTGAAGACCTGTTTTTTCTGAAAGATACTTTGCAACGCCTTCCATATTTTTTTGTAATTCCGATGCATCTTGATCTGGAATGGCGCCTATTTTAAAAACTGGTTTTTCATCTTGAGTCGTTATTTGAGTATTTTCCGGTGCTTTCTGAGAACACGCTGTGAGTGAAGCGACCATGAGTAGTGCCAGTAAAATGGTTATGATTTTTTTCAATGAAAGTCCTCCTTTAAGTATAATACATAAGTTCATCTTTATCCATAAATGATTATATAGTATGTCCATAGAGATAGTAAAATAAGGTTTATCTATAGATTCTTTGATTTGTATAGAAAATAACTATAGATAGACCTACTTAAAAAATATTCTAATAATGTAAAAGATATAAAAGATTAAATAGCCTGTGGATTCCACAGGCTATTTATTATGGGTTTATATTATATATAGTTGTTTTCTTTTAATTTTGACTCAATTTGAGAAGATGAGACTTTTTTATCATCATAATCTACAGTAACGGTATTGGCAAATGAGTCAACTCTTACGGCTTTAATACCATTCATTTGGGCAATCGTATTGTGAATGGCTTCAGCTTGAGATTTTGCATCGCCTTTAAGTGTATATTTCTTAGCGTTCATCATATCACCTCCACATATAATAGTATCTGCTTTTCTAATGTAAAAATTGCTAGACAAATATTTACAATAGTTAAAAATAAAAATAATGGTAATTATTAAAACTTGAAAATTGTAGCTATCTCTTGTAAAATGAAAGGGTATATAGAACATGTCCATAGCCTCACTCCTAACGGGTGAGGCTATTCATGTATTTACGGAAAATAGATATTAGGAATGGGAGATGAAAGGTGGGGGGACAATGAAAAAGAAAATAGCATATATCTGTTTATTAGTAATTGCAATTCTATTGGGAAGTTTTTATTTTATTCAAAATTTTTATTTTGTGTCAAAGTCTGCATCTACAGTGCCCACCGTACCAAAGCTCATTATATATCATGATCAAAATGTGAAAGAGCTTACAGATCGTAGCGAAGCGGTGAAAATATGGGGAGAAAATCAGAATATTTATGTTGCCCTTGACTTATTACAAGAAGAGTTGGGTATCCATGTGGATTATGACCCCGCAATAAAGGTAGGCACCATTACCACGAAGGAAAAGATAATTCGTTTCTATGAAGAAAAAGGGCAAGTAAAGATAAATCATAGAGTTATTGCGGATGTTTTACCTATGATCATTGAAAATGATAAACCCTATGTACCTATCCAGAGTATCGAAGAATATATTGGTATAAGAAGCAACTGGATTGAAGGGCGAAATACCATTGTCCTAATAAGCCTAGAAGAAGATATTCATAAGGGAGAAGTGATAGAGGATCAACTAAGGGTACGAAAAGAAAACAGACTGCTATCTCCGGTGATTGATATTTTAAGTCTGGGGGAAAAACTGCAGCTGATGGAAGACAATGGAGAATGGACCCTAGTGGTTACTGAAAATGGACAGGTTGGTTATGTTGACAGTGATGCCATTGAAAAGATTGAGATTGAAGAAGGCATCGGGGTAGAACAGAATGGACCCATCTGGAAACCAGAAAAAGGGAAAATTTTCTTAACTTGGGATCATATCCATAACAAAAACCCTGATACTGCAAAGATTGGTCCCATGGAAGGGGTGAATGTGATTTCACCTACATGGGTCAGCATCGTAGATGGAAAGGGAACGATCAGGCATAAAATCGATGGAAGTTATATTCAGTGGGCCAAGGCGCGAGGATATAAAGTTTGGGCGCTGGTGAATAATTCCTTTGATCCTGACTTAACCAACACGATTTTAAACAATCCTCTTATCAGGGAAAGAATTATCGACGAATTAGTAGGATTAGCAGTAGATTATGATTTGGATGGAATCAATATAGATTTTGAAAATGTCTACATGAAAGACCGGGATAAACTCACCCAGTTTGCCCGGGAAATAACACCTATGCTTCATGAAAAAGATGTGGTCGTTTCTATAGATGTTACAATAAAGAGCACGACAGAAAATTGGTCTCTATGTTATGATCGAAAGGCTCTAGGCGAAATTGTAGACTACATGGCTGTGATGACCTATGATGAGCACTGGTCTACCAGCCCGGTGAGTGGTTCTGTTGCATCCATTGGTTGGGTTGAGAAAGGTATGCTTGGGATCATGGAAGAGGTTCCAGCAGAAAAGCTGCTTTTGGGAGTTCCATTCTACACGAGAATCTGGACGGAATCCCCCTCTTCTGATGATCCAAACAAAATCTTGGTGAAATCGAAATCAGTAGGTATGGAAACCGTAAATGAAATATTGAAGAATCCATCTATTCAAAAGGAATGGAAGGATGAAGCAGGACAGTACTATGTAAGCTATGAAAAGGATGGAAAGCTTCAAAAAATATGGATTGAAGACAGTCGTTCTCTTCAACTGAAAGCAGAATTGGTAGGGAAATATGATTTTGCAGGGATTGCAGCCTGGAGAAGAGGCTTCGAGAGCCCAGAAATTTGGAATGCAATCAACAAAACGATAAATGCTATAGAATAAATAACACTATAAAAAAGAGTCCAAGTGATTGGTCTCTTTTTTGTTGTTCTTCAAGTATAGTTGAGAAAAAAATGAAAATAATAAATAAATGTATGGAAAAAGTATAAAAATGGAAAAAATATTGGATAAATCCAAAATGTAGTAGCAACTTTTCGAACAGATATAGGAGGAAGACCAAAATGATCTATCATCAAGATACATATCTTGTTGTAATAGGCGGAGCAGAAGATAAGACGGCAGACAAAGTGATTTTAAAAAAACTTGTCTCTCTCACGAAGAAAAAAGATCCTAAATTTGTTGTCATGACAACTGCAACGGAAAAACCAAGAGAGGCAGGGCAGCAGTATATCAAGGTATTTAAAACGCTAGGTGTTGAGAGAACAACTGTATTAAATATAGAAAATCGAGAAGATGCCAACAGGGAAGAAATTTTAAAGGAAATGATGGAAGGGAACTGCATTTTTTTTACTGGTGGAGATCAATTAAGAATATCCAGCATCCTCGGAGGAACCAGAGTGCATGACCTTCTGCATAAATGTGTAGGGGAAGGAAAGGTAATCGCAGGAACCAGTGCTGGAGCTTCTATGATGAGTGAGATTATGGTGGTAGAGGGAATCGATGGGGAAGCCCCCAGTCGCTGCACCATCAAAATGGCTCCAGGCATGGGACTCATGGAGGGGGTCATTATCGATCAACATTTTAACCAAAGGGGAAGGATTGGCAGACTTCTCTCGGCCATTGCCCAAAATCCCCATTCACTAGGGATTGGAATTGATGAAAATACAGCCATTGTCGTAAATGATCAGAATGTATTTGAGGTGCTGGGATCAGGTGTTGTGACGATTATAGATGGTAGGGATATCGCCTTTACCAACACATGCGAGCAGTACCCAAACGAGCCCCTGGCTATTACCAATGTTCGAATGCATGTATTGCCAACAAACTATGGCTATCATCTTATATCCAAAACGCCTATTATACCGAATAAATCGAATAAAAAGGCTCAAGATCAATCACAGGAGGAATCAAAATGAAGGTTGTAAATCTAAGAGTATTAAGAGGTAGGAATGTATACAGTCATAATCCAGTCATCAAACTTACTGTGGATTTAGAAGAACTTTATGATACGCCAACCTCAGAAATTCCTATGTTTAATGACAACTTAATCGCGTTGATTCCAGGATTAAAAGAGCACAAATGTTCAGAAGGCTATAAAGGCGGTTTTGTAGCACGATTAAAGAGAGGCACGTACTTGGCCCATGTGATGGAACACACAGCCCTTGAAATACAAAATATGTTGGGATATAGCATTCGTTATGGTAAAGCAAGATGGGACAGCGGAGAGTCTATCTATAATGTCATTTATGGATATACCAATGAGATTGCAGCTGTAGAGGCGGGACTCATGGCCTTTGATATTTTAAATCATTTAATCAAAGGAGAGACCATTCATATTGGTGAAAGACTGGACATGATTCGAAAGAAAGCTGCTGAACTAGAGCTAGGGCCCAGCACAAAAGCCATCGAAGTGGAAGCGAGAAAGGCAGGCATTCCGATTATCCGTATCGGTAAGGATAGTATTCTTCAGTTAGGGTATGGTGTATATCAACGAAGAATTCAAGCAACACTGACAGATCAGGCAAGCTGCATTGCTGTAGACATATCCTGTGATAAATGGATGACCAACGAATTGTTAAGGCAAAATGGTATTGCCGTACCAGAGGGAAGGATTGCTAAAAATAAATTTGAAGCTGTAGAGATGGCAAATGAGATTGGGTATCCTGTGGTGGTAAAACCCTTCAATGGGAATCAAGGAAAGGGTGTATCTTTAAATTTGAACTGTGATGAAGAGGTAATTGCTGCCTATGAGGCGGTGGAAAAATATACTACCGATGCCTTGATAGAAAATTATATAAAAGGTAAGCATTATCGTGTACTGGTAGTGAAAGATCGAGTAATTGCTGCTTCGGAAAGAATTCCAGCCCATGCTGTTGGAAATGGAAAGAATACCATAAAGGAATTGATTGAAATAGAAAACAAAAACCCTTTACGAGGAGAGGGACATGAGAAACCATTAACAAAGATACAAATCGATGAAGTTATGTTGCTCCTTTTGCGGAAGAACCATCTTACTTTAGAAGATATACCTGAAGAGGGACAGGTGGTATATTTGAGAGAGAATGACAATTTGAGCACAGGGGGAATTGCTGTCGATGTGACAGATCAGGTGCACGAAGATATCAAAAAAATCTGCATTAGAGCTGCTGATGTTATTGGCTTGGATGTGGCAGGGATTGACGTGACAACAACAGATATTTCCTGTCCTCTAAGTGATACCGGGGGAGCAATTATCGAAGTCAATGCAGCCCCAGGAATCAGAATGCATCATTATCCATCATCAGGAACGCCTAGAAATGTAGCAAAGGAGATTATATCATCGCTATTCCCAAAAGAGAAAGACTATTCCATTCCTATTGTGGCTGTAACGGGAACCAATGGGAAGACAACGACCACAAGAATGGTAACGAGAATTTTGAAAGAGGCAGGTCACTATGTAGGTATGACGACAACCAGCGGCATTTACGTCGGGGATGAATGTATTCTCAAGGGTGATACTACAGGTCCAACCAGTGCGAAGACAATACTGATGAACAAGCATGTTACAGCTGCCGTATTGGAGACTGCTAGAGGTGGCATTGTCAATAGAGGATTGGGATATGACCTGGCGGATGTGGGGATTATTACAAATATCACCGATGATCACCTGGGGTTGGATGGCATTGAAACCCTTGAAGATTTGGCCCATGCAAAGTCTTTGGTGATTGAAGCTGTAAAAGATACTGGTTATGCAGTC
The DNA here is from genome assembly GCF_014205875.1 of Anaerosolibacter carboniphilus. Taxonomy (GTDB): domain Bacteria; phylum Bacillota; class Clostridia; order Peptostreptococcales; family Thermotaleaceae; genus Anaerosolibacter; species Anaerosolibacter carboniphilus. Next base: position 105,111 of record NZ_JACHEN010000013.1, on the reverse strand, counting down.
ATCAATGCCGATGATGAGTATTGCTTATCTGTTAGGGATCGTGCCTATGGCAATCTTATACTGTTTTCTAAGGATCACAAAAACAATTATGTGGTGAAACACATCAAAGATGGTGGAAGAGTGGTTTATATCAAGGACCAAATCATTTATATGGCCACAGATAAGGAACAGATTCCCGTAGTGAACATCGAAAATATTCCAGCCACCCTAGGAGGGGCTCTCAGCCACAATGTTGAAAATAGTCTGGCTGCTGTTGCTGCTGCTTGGGGCCTGGGAATTGATAAGGACATTATCAATCGCGCCCTAGTAAGCTTTAAATGCGATGAAAAAGAGAATCCAGGAAGATTTAATATGTATGATGTGGCTGATTTTAGAGTGATTGTGGATTATGGTCATAATTTTGATGGATACAAAAAAGTTATCGAAGGGCTGCAGAAAATCAAAATTAATCGCCTCATTGGTGTCATTGGTGTTCCAGGAGATCGACTGGACACAAGCATCCATGAAGTAGGTATTCTATCAGGACAAAGTTTCGATTATATATTCATCAAGGAAGACAGAGACCGAAGAGGTAGAGAAGAGGGAGAAGTGGCAAACCGATTGATGGAAGGCTGCTTAAAGGGTGGCATTGATCCAAGGAAAATGGAAATTGAATTATTAGAGGAAGTAGCGCTGAGAAAAGCCATGGAAATTGCAACTGCTGGAGATATTGTGATCGTATTCTATGAGGATCGGGATAAGGTCATGGAGGCAATGAATGAATTTAATAATCAGAAACAAAGAGTACTTCATCAGGAAAAAATAGTATTGTAGACGATTGAAGAATACTCCGCCCTTCTATACAGCACATATAAAACTGTAAAGATTGTCGGAGTTTTTTCATATATTTATATATAGGAAATTATAGTTTTCAATTTTCTAGATATGGGGAGTTGTTAAGAGGGTCTCCCTCTTATGTTCAATAATTGGAGGGTCACAGCGAAGCGTCATAGGGCGAGTGGCATCACGAATAAGTGATGCCGTGCTACGAGCGCCGCCGAGACGGTGAGGCGGCTGGGTGCAAAGCACCTATTAGTTCCCTGTGAAGAACAAAAGCATCACATTCTGTCTTTTTGCATGAAATGCTTTTGTTCTAGATAGAGTATATGGTTGGAAGAATGGAAAAGATAGGGGATTTGATTTTAAATAAAGGGGGGAATTTGATGTTGTCACCAAGTCTTGAGGATTATTTAGAGGAAATCTATCAATTATCCCAACAAAAGAAGGAAATCAGAGTACGTGACATTGCTGAAAAGTTGAATGTATCTTCACCTTCTGTGGTGAAGGCATTGAGAAAGCTAAACAAAGAGAATTACATTCATTATAAACGCTATGAAGGTATTCATATGACAGACGAAGGGAAGAAGCTCGGCAAGCTCTTGGTAAAAAGAAACAGTATCCTTCAAGAGTTTTTGTTTGTGATCAATAGCAATTGTGATACGGCAGCGGAGGCAGAAGCTATGGAGCATTACCTAAGCCCGCCAACCATAGCGGCTATTGAAAAGGTTGTGGATTTCATGCGTGGTGACAAAGATGTGATGGAGAGATTTTTAAAGTTTAGTGATTCAGAAAAGTCCCATCATTGGAGTGAAGAAATACATACATAAATAGACAGTTCAGCAAAGCGCTGAACTGTCTATTTATGTATGATCGTGAATAATCGAGCTAAAAATGGGTATCGTGAAAGGAGAAGTAGGGAAGTATAGGGTTAGAAGTTAGAGGTTTTTAAAGGGTTTTCATCCTCTAACGACGAACTTCTAACCTCTAACAAAATAAGAGGAGTAAATCTTTGAATTATGCAGTTATCAAGGGAAACAATTTACTTATAAGGAGTGTCCAAATATGAACTATAAAGAGCAATATGAAGCGTGGTTGAACAATGAATACTTTGATGAAGCAACAAGAGAAGAGTTAATGGCTATAAGAGAAGATGAAGAAGAGATAGAAGATCGATTCTATAGAAATCTAGAATTTGGTACAGCTGGACTCAGAGGAAAAGTTGGGGCTGGCACCAACCGTATGAACAAATATATTATTCGCCAGGCAACCCAGGGTTTGGCTGATTTCATTGTTGCAAAAGGTCAGGAATATATGGGCAGAGGGGTCGCTATCGCCTATGATGTTCGACATTTTTCTAGGGAATTTGCAAAGGAAGCCGCCTTAGTATTGGCTGGAAATGGCATCAAAGCCTATTTATTTGAGGATATTAGGCCTACACCAGAGCTGTCCTATACAGTAAGACGTTTGCAGGCAGCTGGAGGCATTGTTGTAACAGCCAGTCACAACCCAAGGGAGTATAATGGATACAAGGTCTATTGGGAGGAAGGTGCCCAAATTCTATCTGATATTGCTGTGGCGGTGGAGAAAAATATTGAAAGCATAAAAGATTTTTCAAAAATAAAGATGATAGATGAACAGACGGCCTTAAAACAGGGATTATTAAATATTCTGGGACAGGAAATAGATGATGAGTACCTGGGTAAGGTGGAGAGCTTGGCTTTAAGGGACGACATCAATAAAGAGATTAAGCTGGTATATACACCGTTAAATGGCACTGGTAATATCCCTGTTAGAAGAGTCCTTAAGGAGAGAGGGTTTAAAAATGTATGGGTGGTTCCTGAACAAGAAAAACCTGACCCAGATTTTTCAACGGTAGGATATCCAAATCCCGAAGATACAAAGGCCTTTGCCTATGCAGAGAAATTAGGAAAATCCATGGATGCAGAGATGGTCTTTGCCACAGATCCAGATTGTGACCGTGTGGCATGTATGGTGAAGGGGAAAAATGGAGACTATGTTCCCCTAAACGGCAACCAGACCGGAGCTATATTGATTGAATATATCCTCTCCTCCTTGAGAGAGAAGGGAAAACTCACAGGAAACGGCTATATTGTGAAATCTATTGTCACGGGAGATTTAGGAAAAGCCATAGCGCAATCCTATGGAATTGAGACTTTTGAGACCTTAACAGGCTTTAAAAATATTTGCGGGAAAGTCAATGAGATGGAAAAAAAATGTGATCATCCTTTCCTTTTTGGTTATGAAGAAAGTATTGGTTATGTAGCGGGTACCTTTGTGAGAGATAAAGATGGCGTTATTGCTTCCATGCTGCTCTGTGAAGCTGCAGCCTACTATTCGTTCCAAGGGAAAAGTCTGCTGGATGTTCTGGAAGAACTTTATCATACACATGGATACCACATGGAGAAGCTGATTTCATTAACCCTTGAAGGTATGGAAGGGCAGCAGCGGATTGGACGCATGATGAAGGAATATCGAAAGAATTTTCCGATGCAAATGGGAGACAATGATTTAATGCAATATATCGATTATGAAAAAGGGATTCGTTTTGATGTAGTGAATCAGAAGGAGACGTCTGGGAGCATACCAGTTTCCGATGTGCTTAGGTACTTCTTTGAGGATGGATCGTGGTATGCAGTACGCCCATCGGGTACAGAGCCAAAAATCAAGATTTATATCTATACAAAAGGGAGGAGCAGAGAGGAAGCGCAAAAGAAAATAACAGTTTTTGAAAAGACAATTATGGGTCTGCTAAACGATGTAGAGTAAATTCATCACAAAGCATGATACCGCATATATATAAATCTTATGAATAAGGATGGAATTTATAGTATAATAAATAGTGGCGATCATTTCATATATAAAGCTTTAGGGGTTGAGAGCATTGGAAGAAAATAAATCTAACATTCTTATTCATGGAAAAGTATGTGTAAAGCATGGAAATGAAAGGATATTTATTCCGAAAAAAAGTATTATTATGTTTGTGAAAAATGGGAGAAAAACAGATATTCATACCATGGAGGGTATCTACAGTATTCATGATAGTTTGAATAACGTAGAAAAGAAGTTGGATAATAGACACTTTTTCCGATCCCATCAATCTTTCATCATTAACTTAATGATGATCAAAAAAATTGTAAATACTGAGCTGGAAACCTATGTGGTAATGGAGCATACGGAAGAGAAAGCTCAGATCACCAAGCAGAATGAAAAAAAACTTTATGAATTAATAGAGGTTTTTTAATGTAATAAGCAAAAAAAAATCATAAATAATATGGAAAACAACAGCAATTTGCGATGTAACCGATGAAATATGCAAGTCTATAGCAAATTCATAATCTGTTTGCTATAATTAATAATGTAAAATTCAATTTTAATCATGATATAGGTGCCTTGTAAAAGGATAATAGGGAAATTCGGTGGAAAACCGATGCAGCCCCCGCTACTGTAAGCGAATACGAAACCTCATGATGTCACTTGGTAACAGGGAAGACGAGGGAGTAGGAAAAAACGCGAGCCAGGAAACCTGCCTATATTTACGTCATAGCCTTCGGAGGGAAGGAGTATCGATGTGTCCATTCTATAAACAGATTTGACATATGGAGACCTAGCCTTAAGGCTAGGTCGTTTATTTTGAATTGAATACTATTTTAGACGGATAGGAGGAAGTGGAGTGAAAAAGAAGTTGCATGTTTTACTTAGTGCGGTATTCTCTTTTTTAATGATCTTGTTAGCACCAGAGGAAGTTTTCGCAATGCATATTATGGAAGGCTTTTTACCACCTATATGGGCAGCCATTTGGTTTATTGTGTCAATTCCTGTGTTACTTTACGGGATTAGATCCATAAAAAAATTAACTGATGAAAATCCAAACATAAAAATGTTATTGGCTTTATGCGGTGCATTTGCCTTTGTGCTTTCAGCCATGAAATTACCCTCTGTGACAGGGAGCTCTTCTCACCCTACAGGAGTTGGATTGGGGGCTATTCTTTTCGGACCTGGTGCCACAAGTATCTTAGGATTGATTGTACTGCTCTTCCAAGCCATTTTATTGGCTCACGGAGGTCTTTCTACCTTAGGTGCCAATGTGTTTTCCATGGGGATAGCCGGACCAGTTGTTTCATATTTGATATTTAAAACTTTGAATAAATCTGGAACATCAAAGGGGATAAGCGTATTTTTGGCTGCTGCTCTAGGGAATCTGACAACATATGTTGTCACCTCCATTCAGTTGGGATTGGCTTTCCCAGGGGAGGTAGGGGTGATGACAGCGATGTTGAAGTTTCTAGGTATCTTTGCAGTCACACAAGTTCCTTTAGCTATTAGTGAAGGTTTATTGACAGTTGTAATATACAATCTACTGACGAAATACAATGAAAAAGAATTAAACGAATTATCGCTCATTAGGGAGGTGAAATAATGACAATGACCAAAAAAAATATGATTTTAATTTTGTTGGTGATTATCATTACGATTATACCTTTGCTTATGATTAAAGACTCAGAATTTGGTGGAGCGGATGGTGCTGCAGAAGAAATGATTACGGAGATTCAACCTAATTATGAGCCCTGGTTCAACAGCATATGGGAGCCACCAGGTGGGGAAACTGAAAGCCTGTTATTTGCATTACAAGCTGCCCTAGGCGCAGGCATCATTGCATATTATTTCGGATATCAGAAGGGAAAGAGTGAAGTCAAAAAGGTGAAAAATGTATGATTTCTATTGATCAGTATGCTTACATCAATTCTCTAAGAAGAGTACATCCTTTAGAAAAATTCATACTATCTGTGGCTACCTTGTTTGTATGTTTATTTAGCGCATCTTGGTTATTACATGTAAGTGTAATAGCCTTTATGTCTTTTTTGATTGTAGGATTTGGACATATTCCACTAAAGAATTATGCTAGATATCTCTCTTTACCTCTACTGTTTCTAATTGTGGGTATATTAGGTGTGATTTTTACGATCACAAGGGAACCATTGAACTTTCTTTATCATATACAGTTGGGATCATGGATGATTGGTATGACAAAGGCAGGATTAGATCAAGGAAGGATACTTTTTCTTCGCTCCTATGCATCGGTGATATGCTTATATTTCCTTGCCCTAACGACACCCATGACAGATATCATATGGGTACTAAAAAAATTAAGAGTACCTGCTATTATTACAGAACTCATGATCATGATCTACAGGTTTATTTTTGTTTTACTTGAAACCGCATCGATGATGTATATTTCTCAAGAGTGTAGGTTGGGATATGGATCCCTTAGAAACAGTTACAATTCCTTGGGACAATTGGCTGCGAACCTTTTTATCAAAGCATTTCATCGATCTCAAGAAACCTTCAGAGCCTTGGCAGCCAGGGGCTATACAGGGGATATCAGTGTGCTAGAGGATGAATATTATGGATCAAAAAGAAACATCCTTGCCATTGTCGGTATTGAAATAATATTTATAGCCCTTAACCTAGTTGGATAGTTGAAGAATAAAGGAGTTGTTCCCGTGGAATATATTATAGAAACAAAGGACTTGGAGTTTTCCTATCCCGATGGTACCCAAGCCCTAAAAAAGCTATCCATAGCTTTGGAAAAAGGAAAGAAGATCGCAATTATTGGACCGAATGGTGCTGGAAAGACCACATTGTTTTTAAATCTAAATGGTGTCTATACGCCCCATAGGGGACAAGTGTGGTATCAAGGCGAGACGATGAACTATAGTAAAAAGGAAATTTTTGAGATGAGAAAAAATATTGGTATTGTTTTTCAAGATGCCAATGTACAGTTATTTTCGGCCAACGTTTTTCAAGAGGTTTCTTTTGGGCCTATGAATCTGGGGCTACCCAAGGATGAGGTAAGAAAAAAGGTAGAGGAAGCTTTAATAAAAACGGATCTAATCCACCTAAGAGACAAGCCAATTCATTTTCTAAGTGGAGGTCAAAAAAAGAGGGTATCTATTGCAGATATTCTGGCCATGGATCCGGAGGTGATTTTTTTGGATGAGCCAACAGCGTTTATTGATCCTAAAACCAGCAATGAATTAATGTTATTCTTTGATCAATTGAATCAAGAGAGAAAAACCATTGTCCTTTCCACCCATGATATGGATAAGGTATATCCTTGGGCAGACTATATTTTTGTGATGGTGGATGGCAGGATTATTGGAGAAGGGGTTCCTCAGGAACTTTTCAGAGATAGAGAGCTGTTGGAGGAGGCTGGTTTGGAGAAGCCTTGGATCATTGAGGCCTATGAAGAGCTCATCAAAAATAAGCCATATCTGGCGCAAGAGGAAGTCCCAAGGACAAAAGAAGCGCTGTTTAAATTAATGCTGAAGTAAAAAAGTGCTGTATGAAAATGTGTTGAAATTATATATAAAATCATGAAAGACACAGTTGTAGAGAAATACGTCGCAAAGATAACGGTTGGACAGGGTCGTCCAACCCTACAAAACCACAGAAAATCATGTTTCTGTAGGGAATGATGCCCCCATCGTTCCGAAAAAGATAGGGATTCAAAACCATGGAACAGAGGGCGCCGATCCCTACGAGATACTGTACACATTAGTAGGGGCGAACAGTGTTCGCCCGCAGACCACAGATATCAATCCAACTGTCATCCTGAACATCGTGAAGGATCTGTCTTTAGACATTTAGATGCTTCGCCGAGCTCAGCATGACATCACTACAATTTTAAATCAAACAAGCTATCTAAAGTATAAAAATAAAGAAGTCTTCTTCGAAAATTTCGAAGAAGACTTCTTTATTTCTCTTGCTGCCAATAGACGCGAGGATAGGCCAAACGAATATTTTTTTCCTTGAAAACCTTGAGGATATGTTCATAGGCCCGGTTCCGAACAGCCCATTGATATGCTGGAGTTACAACACCAGTAATAATATACTTGGCACCGCCGTACTTCCCATCGATGGACATGACGCCATAAACGCTGAATTCGGAATAATTGACAGAACCAATTTTATAAATCTTGTCATCGTGCTGCTGATTGATATGCAGGCAAATCTCTTCTAGGGTCTCTATGACCATTTGATGATCCTCTTCGAAAGGTATAATAATTTCCAATATTACTCGCGCCATTTCCTTATAGTAATTTTTGAGGGTTTTAATTTCACCATTAGGGATGTAGACCTTTTTCATGGACCATTCGCGGATGGCCGTAGAACGCAAACCGATTTCTTCAACAGTACCTAAAAACTGTTCATTGATGCTAACAAAATCCCCTACCTTCATTTGTCGTTCAAACAAAATGAAAAAACCATTGATAATATCCTTAATAAAGCTCTGAGCACCAAGGCCCGCAATGAGGGTGATGATCCCTGCGCCTGTCATTACAGTGGATTTTTTAATAAGACCAAACTGACTAAGTATACTTAAGATTGCTAGGGTCAAAATAAAGTAGGCAGATACAGAATCTATAAGACTTTTTATTGTTTTTTCCCGTTGCTCATTAAAATTTGTGAGCTGAATTAGTTTCTCTGTAAATACCATAACCAGTTTGATTAATACAAAAGAAATAATCAAGATCATAAGGGAGGTAATAAAAGATTTAATATTTATTTCTAATATAATACTTTTAATAAAATCTGAATCCATTCACAGACCTCCTTATAATCTATGGGATAAGAAATATTTTTTGCAATTCGAGTGAAGGGTATTCAAAGGAAAAAAATATACAATAAAAAAAGCAGTAAATATGTGCGTTTGAAAGACATGTGTTTATGAAATGAATACAAAAAAGGCGATAAAGATATCGATTTCTACAATTATATAAATGAATTTATACATAAAATTATTGATATATAGAGGCTCAGATATTGCAATTCTATGGTTTGCTATGCTACAATATCAAATAGACTTAATATTTAAAAAAATGTAACAAATCTGTGAAAAATAATTAATAAAAGGGAGGAGGAATAAGAATTTTTACTTATCGCAATAAAAATAAAGGGGGAGCAAGAATGAAAAAAATGGGTAAGAAATTAAGTTTTGTCACAGCAATGATGCTTGTTGTTTTACTTGTGTTTGCTGGGTGTGCTAAGCCAGCAGAACCAGCAGGCGGAAATAGTGCTGCAGGGGAAGATGTGATTAAGATCGGTGTTTTTGAACCATTGACAGGCGCCAATGCAGCGGGCGGAGCCATTGAATTAGAGGGTGTAGAGCTTGCGAATGCATTATATCCTGAAGTTTTGGGCAAAAAAGTAGAGTTAGTAGTTGTAGACAACAAGTCTGATAAAGTGGAGGCTGCTAATGCAGCATCTAGACTGATTGACAAGGATAAGGTATCTGCAATCATTGGAAGCTGGGGAAGCTCTTTATCCATGGCGGCTGGAGATTCAGTGAAAAATGCCCAGATTCCTGCAGTAGGTGCTTCTTGTACAAATCCATTGGTTACGTTGAACAATGATTATTATTTCAGAGTATGCTTTATCGATCCATTCCAAGGGACAGTTATGGCAAACTATGCTATTAATAAGCTTGGTGCAAAGAAAGCTGCCATCATCCAAGAGGTATCCTCAGATTACTCTGTAGGCTTAGCTAAATTTTTTACAGACGCATTTAAGGATTTAACTGGTGACGAAAATGCCATCGTAGGCAGCGCTAGCTATAGTACAGGCGACCAAGATTTTACAGCCCAATTAACCAATATCAAAGCATTGAATCCAGATGTAATCTTTGCTCCAGGTAACTTTACAGAATCAGCAATTTTGATTAAGCAAGCAAGAGAGTTAGGAATCACTACACCGATTCTTGGTGGCGACACTTGGGAGACACCAGAATTTATTGATATTGGTAAAGAAGCTGTGGAAGGGACTGTATTCTCAACATTCTTTACTTCAGAAGTACCAATTACAAAGAAATCTGAAGAATTCCTAAAGGCATATAGAGAAAAATATAATCAAGAGCCAGCTTCTGTTACTGCTTTAGGCTTTGATGCATACTTAGTGATCCTTGATGCCATTGAGAGAGCAGGTTCTGCAGATCCTGTAGCGATTAGAGATGCTTTAGCACAAACAAAGGACTATATGGGTGCAGCAGGTATCATTACCCTTGACGAAAACGGCGATGCAGTAAAGAGTGCTGTCATCAAAGTTGTAAAAGATGGCAAGTTTACATATCTTGATACCATTGAGCCTGTGAAATAAAGATTTCATTTTAGAGGAGAATCCTTGAGGAAGAATTCTCCTCTAATTTATTTTTGTCGAAATTCACGAACCTGCCTAACACCTAAATAATATGATGTATTGCAAAGGAACAACTAATAAAGGTGGAGGGAAAAGATGGAATCAAGCGGAGAAAGACTAAGAAGAATAGGACTTTCTATATCGTTAGGTGTTATTGTTTTTTTATTAATCATTTTAAGCTTAACCATTTATAAAAATAATCTTGTCTCAAATTTAGAGCAAGAAACTTTGCAAGAGCTTACAGAATGTATTCTTAAATATCAAGGTGATTTTGAGGCATGCAAAAAGAGCATGCTCGCTGTTACATCTGAGTTTGAAGCGAAAAAAGAAGCGATTGATCAAGGCATATGGCTAAATAGTCTTACCGGATTATTGCTTGCAATAGGTGTGAGCCTGGCGAGTTTAAGCAAGGTAGTGAAAAATATTAAATCTATCGTGGTAGAAATGGTGAGTCTCTTTAAAAATGGAAAGGATAAAAGCAAAAGAAAAAATCAAATGAAGAATAAGAAAGATGATGAGCCATGCCAGCCCCAGATTATCATCCCATCTAATCTTAAAGGAAGAAACTACATGGAGATTGATGAAATCATCGAGCTGATTAACCAATTTAACAATATGGAAAAAGACAAGGTTTCTAGTGAAAGGCAACTTCAAATAGAAAAAATAATGGAGCTTTTAATGGATAGAGTGGTAAAACTGTTGAGTCAGGCAGATCATTTTACATCTGAAATTGATCATGATCGAGAACAGTTGACCATAGGAATCACGGAGATTAAAAAAGGAATTGAGCATATATCTCAAACCATACTGGAAAATGAGAAAAATGGAAATGGAGACTATGGGCAAGAGATTATGACTTCCATCGAAGAAATGCACATGGGAATCGAAGAAATTGGCATTTTGTTGCTCCAAATGGAGAAAAAGCTAAAGAAAATCAAGGAGAAAAAAGAGCAAGAGAAAGCGTAAAAAATATAGAACGTTAACTATTTGCTGCGGTGAGGTATAAGTTCTCTTCTTCCATCAGAAAATATAAATAAATAGCTTAGGAAGGGGAGAATATTTTGAAATTTGATAGCTACAATGACCAGGAGATGAATCATAAAATCATAGAAGCATGTATACAGGATGATGAGTATGTGAAGGACAAGTTAATTGAAGTTAGTAAGGAAGATGGGAGAATTCCTGCTGCGGTATTTGAAAATCTGTATGAGCTTATTGATTATGATTTGAATTTCATCATAGATATTCTGCAGAATTCTTCTGAAAGAGAAAGGAATACAATTCTTCGAGATGCCCAAGACGTAGAAGGTATTCGATGCTTATTTACTGAGTATAGCCGAGAAGAACTACGGCAGCTCTCCCTAGAAGATATCGTTGAGGGGAGAGACTTGGATATTATTTGGGAGGTTAAGGAAGGACCCAGAGAAGGGGATTTAAGCAGGAGCTATCTAACTCGCTGCTTGATGACCGTTGCTTATCATTTAGGTTTTGAGCAAGAGATGCAAACCTTTTTTGATGGTGAGAAAAGCAAATATCTCGTACTACATTAATTTCTTTGATAATTAAAAAGACGCCCTATTGAGGCGCCTTTTTGATTGCGTATATTTATACACTAAGCCAATTCGATTAAGTTTCTTCTATATACGGCATATAAATTCTTTAGCGTACCTATGGTTTGGTTCATTTCTAACTGAAGTTTAGATGCAGTATCATAATCTCCAGATTCCACAGCTTCACGAATTTGGGTAAATAGAGACTTTTTGCTCAAACTATCCTTCATCAGATCATTTCTAAGCTGATTGATCTTTTCCCAGTTAACCACATCTAGGTCAGATACATTTTCGCTGCCATGGAGCTTTTTGCAGCTTCTTACAAAATCCATATTGTCAGGAATTAATCTTTGCGTTAATTCTGTTGCCCATTGAGTAAGGGTAGCTAATTTATAAGAGTGGATAATCTTTTCTGTAAATACGCCACCTTGCAATAAAACAGACTTCTTATTTGGGTAGTTTTGGAAGCTTACAAGGTTTTCCCATACAGTGGCAGGTGGTTTGCCGAAGAAAGCATTACGTTCTTCCTCAGTAAAATGCTCGAATACATCATCCTCACTGCGATAAGCTCTATCTTTTTCAAGATAAAACTTCTCATCCCCCAATCCTTTAGAAAAGTCTGCTTCTAACTCCTTCGCAGTCTTACCAGCTTTGATTGCAGCAGTAATACCATCAAGCATTGTTTGATAGATGGCTGCAAGGATAAGATATGTGTTACAGGTTGGATTTGGAGATCTTACCTCAAAACGAGTTGCCAATGGATTTGCCATATCACGTACAAGACCAGTTAATATGGTTCTGTTTCTTGATGGTGTTTCTACTGTATGACCAACGGAAGCAACAATACAAACTGGGGCTTCAAAACCAGGCTTTAGGCGATTTAGTGAATCGTTTGTAGAACTTACGAAAGGATTAACAACCTCGTAATTCTTCAAAAGACCCATTAAAGCACCCCAACCAATTGGGCTCATATAATCTGCTGTTATATTCGCAGGAGAGAACAGGTTTTTCACTTTCCCATTCTTTAATTTTGCAGCAACACCTACATGTGTATGCTCACCGCTTCCAGCAACACCTTCAATAGGCTTTGCATTAAAAGTAACTTCAAGGCCGTAGCCAGTAAAAGTTTCTTGAACCAATTGACGAGCTAAAAGTTCATTGTCAGCGGCTTGAAGTGTAGTACTATATTTCCAGTCGATTTCCAACTGTTCCATGATGTGATTATAGTGTCCATTGCCTGCTACTTTCGCTTGCACACCACCAACCTCTTTATGGCCCATTTCAACACCTAAACCGTATTCATCCATGAGCGTGAGGGTGTTTTCCAAGGCTGTACGAACTGGACCAACTGTGCGTTTCCAATATTGTTCTTTTAAACCTTGGGATGTAGAAAGCTTTTCAACATCTGCAATTTCTTCTGGTGTTTTTACCCAAAATTCTAATTCAGTTGCAGATGTTAAGACGATATCTGCTATATCATCAGCAGAAGAAATACCGATGTTTTCAAGAACATAGGGATTTTCTTTAACGAGAGTTAGAACTTGAGATTTGAAGTGATCTACTGCAGCAGCTAAGACAGAACGAGAGTCTACCCTTGCAGTATCGTTGTGAATAAGGAAGGATGGAATTCTTAAAGTACCGATAGGATAACCAGTTACTTCATCTATGTTGTCAAAATTGTAGTCCACGAACCAATTCACTGTGCTATCAGGAATAATGTCAACCCTTGCATCATTCAAGCTGGCGATATCAGGGAGGACAACGCTGGAACCGTCGGTTTGCACACCATAGGTTAGAAAGCTTTCGACATCTTCTATGAATAGCTCCACAGGAATTTTTTCATCTGTGTCATTGCCACCTAAGTCAACTCCTACTAAGGATACAAACTTGATTTCAGGATGTTGTTTAAGAATAGAGGAAACTTCTTCAGGAGAATGCTGTGAAGCAGGAATTAAAAAAACAAGCTTGCCCTTTTCTGAACTTAAAATCTCACTGGACATACTATCACCTCATCATTTTTTTATATTTATATTGAATAATTATAGCAGATATTACGATTTTGTAAATAACAAAAAAAACGGTAAAACGTTTTCAGAACAATAAAACTTATTGAAATATTTCTTTAAAATAAACTTGATTGAAATAATAATAATAGAAAATTAATGCATAATTATGCAATTTGAATTACGAATTAAATTGAGAAAAGCATCCATAATGTTTGGATGCTTAACTTTATTTTATTAGTATTAATATTGTCTCCATTTCGGAAGAATATCCACCTTTTGCAAGGTCATCAAAACAATTATAGAAATAGGTCCGACGATTAAGCCCATCACACCGAAGAGCTTTAAACCAATATACATGGACATCAAAGTGACCAAGGGATAAAGGCCAATCTGAGTTCCTAATACCTTAGGTTCCAATAACTGCCTTACAAATATAAGGATGCCATAGAGTACGGCAAGAGAGATTGCAATCTTATATTTTCCCATAATCAGATGCCATATGATCATAGGTACAAATACTGAACCTGTACCAAGAATGGGGAATGCGTCAATAATACTGGCTACCAAGGCGATCAAAACAGAATAATCGATACCAATGATGGTTAGACCGATGGCACATTCTATAAAGGTAATAGACATCAAGATTAATTGCGCCTTAATGTAGCCCAACAAAGCAAAGAGTAAATCATGCTTAAGGACTTTTCCTTTACTAATCAAACCGGAAGGAATTTGTGCTCGGAGAAAGCGTGTAATCATTTGCTTATCTCTGGCGATAAAGAAAGTGGAGATAATTGTGACTAAGATGAATATCAATACGCTAGGTATGCCAGATAAAAAGCCTAATAAAGATGACAGAAAGAGGGTCAATAGATTGCTCAAGCTTTGTACAAGGGTATACAAGCCATTCATAATTTGTTGTGCAATATCTGGCGGTAAAGTAAAATATACATTCTGTGCTTGCTCAAAGATCAATAAACCGTGAGCATAAATCTTTTTTGAGTACTCCGGCAAGTCCATAGAGAGCTTTGTAAGCTGAACAATAATGATGCCACCCACCAAAGAAATCAATAAGCCTGTGAAAAGGATGAAAAACAGGGTAGAAATAAAGGCGGATAAGCCCCGCGGTATTTTAAATCGCATCGTCATCAAATCCACAGTGGGCTCAATAGCAGAAGCAATAAGCCAACCTAAAAGAAATGGCAGTATGTAAAATATGAGGGTAGTCGATACAAAATAGATTCCCATTATGGTAAGGGCTGCAATGAGCAATCGAACCAACAAAGGTATATATTTTTTAAAATCTACGTTCATAGCAACACTCCTAAATGATTGATATCTAATTATATGATATATTATATATGAATACAACAATGTACAAACATTGTAAGCATCTATTTATAGGCTTCTATAGAAAATAGAGAAGGATTACGATATTTTTTATTGTATAGAAGAGTATATAGAAAGAATGTTACAATATTGAAATAGAAAGTTAACAAAAAACCATACAACTCTCTCATATAATATTTTATAATACAATCTGTATAGTTTACAAAAAAAGAAGGAGCGCAACAGCATGAAAAGAGTGAACGATTTTCAAAAATTGGTTTTTGACTTTTTCTACCTTGGCTTAGGATGTGCACTGCTGGCCTTTGCCATTACATCCATTTTACAACCGAATGGTCTTATCACAGGTGGAATTACGGGGATATCTATTATTTCGGGCAAATTAATAGGTATTAAATATACCTACTTATATTATGTTCTGTCAGTTATTGTCCTAACTAGTGCTTGGATTTTGATGGGGAAAAGAGAAGCAGGAAAAATTATTTTACTGTCTATATTTTTTCCGATGATGCTTATATTCTTTGATACTATGAAATTTGACTTTATTGAAAATGATATGTTCCTTGCCTCTATTTATTATGGTATTATCGGCGGTGCTGGCTGTGGGCTGATTTTGAAAAGGGGGTACTCCATGGGAGGGACAGATACCATTGCAAAGATTCTCCATCATAGGGTATTTCCATTTATCAGTATTAGTCAGCTCCTGCTGGGAATAGATGTGGTGATCATTATGATTTCTGCATTTGTATACGACCGCAAGGTAGCCTTATATGCGATTTTGACTCAGATTGTCATGATGAAGGCCATTGATCTGGTTCTATTTGGATTTGGTTCAAAGAATGTGAAAATTGAAATTATCAGCAATCGGAATGACGAGGTGGCTGATTATATTATGAACACCATAGGTAGGGGCATTAGTACCTATGAGATAACAGGCGGGTATACCAATAACACGAGGCAGAAGATTATCTCTATCTGTTCGCCGCGGGAAGTAATGTTGATCAAGATGTATATCGCAAAAGTTGATCCAGATGCTTTTGTAAACGTGTTGCCAGTGATATCGGTATGGGGTAAAGGGATTGGTTTTGAGAGTTTATTGGAAGAAACGAATAAATAATGGGTAGGTAGTAAATAAATATTGCGCATAATCGTAGGGGCGTGCATTGCACAGGTCCGTTTTTGTTGCAATGTTCCATTCTCTGACGCCCAATGGGCGTCTCTACAACATTAATACAGATTTTTCTAAAGATGCGTCTTTCGTAATGCTATTTTATAAATTAGGCATAGATGAAAGCAAAATGATCGGTATAGTTTTTCCAAAATAAGAAAGACTATCTATATGTTGATACGATTTTTCATTTATGGATTATTGGGATGGTGTGTTGAGATTTTCTGGACAGGTATGGGTTCGTTGCTTTCAGGGGACAGGAGATTTAGAGGATATACCTATCTTTGGATGTTTCCCATTTACGGTGCTGCAGTTTTTTTAGAAAGACTACATGATTTAATGATTCATTGGCCTGTTTTGATTAGAGGGGGTGTATGGGTAGCTGTAATCTACTTTATTGAATATACTTCAGGCAAAATAATTAAATCGGCGATCGGCATCTGTCCCTGGGATTATGGAAATGTAAAGTATGCTGTCCAAGGGGTTATTCGCTTGGATTACGCCCCTGCATGGTTTGTGGCAGGTTTGTTATTTGAAAGGATTCATTTGATATTAGACAGAATACTCTTATAGTGATATTGTAGAAAACCCATGGGACCAAAGCACCATGGGTTTATTAATTCTTCATATAGGGATTAGAAGCTCTTAAAATCTACCTTTACATCATCCTCACCAAAAATAGAGGTGATCATATTCATAAAATTTTCTGAAAGATCACTGGCGTAAAATATGTTTTCGAACTTCGGCTCATGAGATAGCATGTTGTGCTTGATAAGTTTTGACTGTACACTGTTGATAATTTCAAAAGATGGATCGATGATTCGCAGATGGGGATATAGCTTCTCAATGGTTTTTCTGATCCACGGATAATGAGTACACCCCAAAACAAGGGTGTCCAAATTATTGCCTTTAACAAAATCATCTAAATAATACCGCACGGATAACTCCATAATTTCATTGTCGATAATACCTTCCTCGATAAGAGGAACGAAGATAGGGCAAGGCATATCGAAGAGGGTCAAATTTGGGTTATAATGAAGGATGGAGGTAATGTAGGTTTTTTGATTGATCGTAACTTTGGTGCCGATAATCCCTATACGATTTTGGGCCGTGCAGGAGGCAGCAACCTTTTGCGCAGCTGGTTCGATAATCCCGACGATAGGAAGATCTTTATAGCACTGCACCAACTCATCCAAACAAGTAGCCGTAATGGTATTACACGCAATAATAAGCATTTTTACATTTTCATGAACCAAGAAATCTACAATCTGCTTTGTAAAATTTGTAATCGTTGTTTTCGCCTTTGAACCATAAGGGGTTCTGGCAGTATCACCAAAGAAAATTAATCTTTCGTTGGGTAGTTCCTTTATAAGATGAGGAACAGCAGTAAGTCCGCCTACCCCTGAATCTAGTATACCAATGGGTCTGTTATCCATATATGAAATCCTCCTACCAAATAGCATAAGTACTTAAAAAATAAACATCAGTAACATAATTATACTACACCATTATATTTATCGAAGCAACGTTTTATGCAGCAGCTACATAAATTTAGTATAAATGGAAAAAGGGTGTAGGCACACCCTTTTCATTACTTACTGATACTATTCACTTTGATAGAGAGAAGCATTGGCTTCACTTCCAGCCCGATAGGTGATATCACTTTTGGATTGTTTATATTTTTCTTTAAAGATAACCATACAGTCGTCTAAGTCTGAGTATCCTAAAACAATATCTTCAGCAAGGGCCCTACAGGATGGGGAGCCGCAAGCCCCACAATCTAGACCTGCAAGCATTTTGGTAATGCAGTCAATTTGATTCATCTTTTTCATGGCTTCTAGGATATTGTCATCAAGCTTGTGGACATTCTTAGGAAGGATTTCTTCGGTCAACAAGTAGTTTTCAATGGATTTTTCCAGTTGAACCTTTTTTGTTTGCATATATTTTTCAGATAGTCTACGTATACGGTTTCTTGCGATAAATGGATTCTCGACAGCCAGAGATCCCCCTACACAGCCATTGACACAAGCTAGGCACTCTACAAATTCAATACCTGTTAAATGACCGTTTTCAATCTCATCAAGGATCTTGATAACGTTTTCAATACCATCAACACACAGATAATTTTGGATTCCCAAGGAGTAGGTTTCGCCTCCGGCTCTAGCCCAACCAATTGCTTTGCCAGAATCATAGAATTCCATATCTTCCTCAGCCTTCTTTAAATTCTTCTGAATACAAGGAAATACAGTTTTTATAGAAATGACACCGTCGACGTTGGATTTTTGAATCCCAATAGGATTCTTAACGCTAGTAATCTTTGCTGGACAGGGTGTAATGAAAAAAATGCCGATTTCTTTAGATTGCAACCCTGTTTTTTCCATGGATTTCTGGCGTGCAAGCATAGCAGCTAACTCCATGGGAGATTCAATGGGCATAATCAAATCAATCAAATTCGGAAAACGAATTTGTATGAGGCGGACGATGACGGGACAAGATGATGAAATCAGTGGCAGTCGTTTGGCATTTTGAATAAGTTCACGAGTAAAGCCAGAGACAATATCGGCACCTCTGGATACTTCGTAAACATCATCAAAGCCTGCCATTTTTAGGGCGGCTAAAATACTATTGGGTTTAACGTCTACCTCAAATTGGCCCAATAAAGTGGGCGCAGGAATAGCAACCTTATATTTGAAATTTTGGATTGATTCTATGGGATCGCCAGTACTATTCTTTGCATGGTGAGGGCAAATGCGAATGCATTCGCCACAATCTATACAACGCTCTTCGATAATTCGAGCTTTTCCATTTTTTACACGGATAGCTTCTGTAGGACAGCGCTTGATACAATTGGTGCATCCCAAGCACTTATCCTCTTTCAGCGTCACGGAGTGAAAATATTCCCCCATGGTGCATCCCTCCCCTAATCTAAAAGACCACGACTAAATAAAAGACCACAGGATCTATATAATTTGTACTCGGTACCGAGCAGGGTAATATTACTTTCAGTGGCAAGTTCGATCATTTCCGGTGAAGGTTCTTTATCGCGAACCAGCACAATGGCACGTATATCCATCAGTTCAGCGGTGCGGATAACTTGAACATTGACGAGACCAGTAAGCAAAACGGAATTTTCCATGGGACTGCGAAGTACATCACTGAGTAAATCCGATGCCCGGCCATACTCTATGTCCATGTCTAGATCGATAGGTTCGGTATAAACTTTTGCAGATAAAAGCTCAATAATTTCAGAAAGCTTCAAAGGATCACCTCCATAACTGGGATGGATAACGAAATATAATCTTATTATACTATAGAAAAGAAATGAATAAAATATTTCAAAGTATTATATTATAATGAAATTACAAACAACGATGATACCATTTGGTGTATTTGGTGGGAAATGGGTATAATAAGGAAAGAAAATGCAAGTAATGAAATCTAGAAGGGAGGATGTGGGTGACCACGACAGACTATGAATGAAAATAAAAAATCTGTACTAAAAAGAAAAGATGTGCCAGTTTCATTAAAATGGAAGCTCGAACAAATGTATGAAAATGATGAACAATGGGAGAAAGATCTATCCGAGATAAGGCTTCTAATAGAAGACGTTAAGAAATATGCAGGAAGTTTGGGAGATTCATCAATAAATCTATATGAAGGACTCCAGCGAAGCGATGAAATATCAAGAAAAATGGAACACCTATTTGTTTATGCAAAGATGCGAAAAGATGAAGACAATACAGTTAGTAAATACCAAGCTATGACTGATAAGGCCCAAAGTATAAGCGTAGAGGTGCAAAGCAGTCTTTCTTATATGGTTCCAGAGATCTTAAGCATTCCAGAGGAAAAAATTCGTGAATTTTTAATGGAAAACCAAGATCTACCCTTATATACCTTTTATTTGGAGGAAATCCTCAGACAAAAAGCCCATGTGCTATCCAAAGAGGAAGAGCAAATATTGGCTCAAGCGGGAGAGTTAGCCGGAGCACCCAAGAATATATTCGGGATGATTAACAACGCCGATATCAAATTTCCCACCATTCAAGATGAAAATGGAGAATCCGTTGAAGTAACCAAGGGCAGATATGTAAAATTCCTAGAGAGCGGGGATCGAAGGGTAAGAAAAGATGCCTTTCAAGCCTTATATAGCAGCTATGGGAAGCAGAAGAATACCATTGCATCGACATTAAACTATAGCATTAAAAAAGATGTCTTTTATGCTAGGGTGAGAAAATATCCTTCTGCTTTACAGGCTTCACTGGATAGTGATAACATTCCAGTATCTGTTTATGATAATTTAATCAAAACGGTCCATGAACACTTACCCAGTATGTATCGCTATGTAGACCTAAGGAAAAAGGCCCTTGGTGTTGAAGCCCTTCATATGTACGATCTATATACACCTATCGTGAAGGACGTAAAAATGGATATTCCTTACCAGGAGGCCAAGCAGAAAATAAAGACAGGTCTTGCACCTTTAGGAGAGGAATATGTGGGATTACTAGATAAAGGATTTAATGAAGGATGGATTGATGTTTATGAAAATGAGGGAAAAACCAGTGGGGCCTATTCATGGGGATCCTATGATAGCCCTCCCTATGTACTGCTAAATTATCAAGATTCTATCCATGATTTATTTACCCTTGCCCATGAGATGGGTCATTCGCTACATACCTACTATTCTAATCATCATCAGCCTTACCCCTATGCAGGATATAAGATTTTTGTGGCGGAAGTGGCTTCAACAGTAAATGAGGCGTTGCTCATGGAACATTTATTGGGGCATCTCAAGGAGCCCAATACCAGAATGTATCTACTAAACCATTATTTGGAGCAGTTTAGGGGTACCCTGTATAGGCAGACCATGTTTGCTGAATTTGAGAAGATCACCCATGAAAAGGTTGAATCTGGAGAAGCCTTGACACCAGAGCTTCTGAATGAAATTTATGCAGAATTAAATCGTAAGTATTATGGGCCCAATATTGTCATCGATGAAGAGATTCAGTTGGAGTGGGCAAGAATTCCCCATTTTTATAATGCTTTTTATGTTTATAAGTATGCCACCGGATATTCTGCTGCCATATCACTGTCTCAGCAGATATTAAAGGAAGGTACGCCAGCAGTACAGCGATATATTAATTTCCTCAAAGGAGGCGGTTCAAATTATCCAATCGAGCTGCTGAAGGGTGCAGGCGTAGACATGACAACAACAAAGCCTATCCATCAGGCATTAGAGGTTTTTGCCAAGTTGTTGGATGAACTGGAAAAAGGGTTGTAATTCATGTATACACTTAAAAATATATGGAAATAATAAAGGAAATATAAGGAACTAAACCCTATGTCATAAATGACCGATAATTATATAGAAGATACACATATTGATTCACTGTTAATTTCTCCTTTTATTAAACGCCTAGGATATGAATGCATCCCAGGCGTTTTGCTTATATTTGGCAGAGTTATAGATAATAAGCTGTAAGGAATGATGAAAAAATTGGTTTGTCCGATGAATGAGATTGATAGCAAAGGGTAAGTATATAATAGAATTTTTGGAAGGAGCGAGGGCCTTGAGGTATCTAAGCTTTATTTTTGACTATATTTGCCCCTACTGTTATGTCATGATACCTGAGATAAAGAGATTAGAAGAGACACAAGGCTTTGTCGTTGATTGGATCCCCATGGAGATTTATTCAGATACACCGATAGAAGGGGTTTCTCTTATGGAGTATCTTGGACCTAGAAAGGTAGTAAAGTCAGCGAGGCTATTGGAAGAGTTGGCAACAACGAAGGATATACCCTTTTACTTGCCAGAAAAATTATATAATACAAAGCTGGTGAACTTATTAACGGCGTATGGACGTTCTTGGGTGGATCAAGGAGAACTGATTGATGAGATTTTTCGAAGGGTTTTTGTATATAATGAAAACATCAGTGATCATAATGTTGTCTATAAAATCTGCTTAAATCTTGGGGTGTCTTATCATGATTTCATGGAACATGTCAGAAAAGAATCTTTTAAGGAAACTACGAAGCGGTGGGAGATGATCGTTCAAAATCAAAGGATTGATATGGTGCCAACCCTATTAGAAGGTGATAGAATGATACATCAAGGGGTATGTTCCTACGATGAATTGGTTAAAATGTTGAAATAGAATGGAGAACAAAAGCATTTCATTTTAGAGCATGAAATGCTTTTGTTGTGTTAGATTCGTCAAAAGAATGATATACTATAATCAAGTATATAACAGAATATAAGAATTGTGGCAGGTGGTCAAATGTTTAATGTTCTTTCTTTAGTGTTTCGCTATTTATTCATTCTTTTGATTTATCTATTCATGTTTGGAATCATCCGATTGATTTATATGGATATTAAGAATATCAATGGACCCTACATGGAAAATAATACATATCTAAAATTGATCAATCGAAAAGATACCCTTCCTTTTAAAGTGAAGGAAGTCTACAATCTTCAGGATTCAATTACTGTGGGCAGGGGAAATGACAACGATATTGTGATTAAGGACCCTTATATATCCAACAAGCATATAAAAATTGCCCTAGATGAAAGTGAATATTTTCTTGAAGATTTAGATAGTGCCAACGGAACCTATTTAAATAGCGATAGGGTGCTGGATGTTGTGAAGCTGAAAAATGGTGATCGAATTAAATTAGGACAGCTTGAGTTTTTGTATGTAAGCAATGATTAAAGAGGTGTATATATGCTCAAAAAAATAATTAGCTATAAGGCACCACAGAATCTGATTGTATTGATCAATATCTTGGCATTATTATTACTTTTCTCATTTCGAGAGAATTTTGATCGAAACATATTGATTTCAGGTGTGTTTTTTATTTGTATTATTTATATATCCAATTGGGCCTTGCTCAGATGGTCTTCTGGTGATCATTATTTGTTTCTGATCATGTCGATGTTGATCAGTATTGGAATCATTATGATTTATCGTATTAATCCAGTCTATGGCTTTAAGCAGGTTATTTGGTTTGGCGTAGGAATTATTATCTTTTTTCTATCCTATTTTGTGACCAAGAAAGTACAAGGCTGGGAAAAATGGACGATTGTTTATGCAGCAGGCGCTTTCATATTGTTTTTATCTACATTAATCTTCGGCGTTAAGGTGAAAGGAGCTACCAACTGGATTCGCATTGCGGGTCATAGCTTTCAACCTGCTGAGTTGATCAAGCTATTGTTTGTCTTTTTTTTAGCATCTTACTATACCAATGAAAAAAATCTTAAAAATCCCTTTATATTTTTTGGAATTGTATATGCTCATATTGGTTTCTTATTTATTCAGCGAGATCTGGGAACTGCCATGCTATTTTTCCTGATTTTTATAACAATTCTTTACGTCTATGAAGAACGTAGAAAATTTATCTTGTATAACATCGGAGTTGCGTCATTGCCTGCGTTGATGAGCTATTTCTTCATAAACCATGTCAGAGTCAGGGTGGAGACTTGGATTGATCCTTGGCGATTTATCGATAGCAAGGGATATCAGATTACTCAATCTTTATTTGCTATTGCTTCTGGAGGATTTTTCGGTACAGGTATAGGGCTCGGCCATCCAGAATTTATTCCCGAGGTACACAATGATTTTATTTTTTCTGCCATCTGCGAGGAAATGGGAATATTTGGTGGTATGGCTGTCATTATGTTGTTTTTAATTTTGGTATATAGAGGATTCAAAATTGCCCTAAACCAGCACCATAGATTTTTTCGAATTGTAGCCATCGGTATTACAGCGATGCTAGGCTTTCAGGCGTTTATCATTTTAGGAGGTGTAACCAAGCTGATTCCTTTGACGGGTATTACCTTGCCTTTTGTCAGCTATGGAGGCAGCTCTTTGGTATCAAGCTTTGCAGCGTTGGGAATTCTGCAGGTGGCATCTGAGGAACTGGAACAGGAGGATAACCATGAACCAAGAATCCAAGAGGATTGTTAAAGTACTTTGGGTGATGGGGGCTCTGTTCATCGCTCTGGTCGTTTATCTGAGTTATTTTGAAATATTCAGGGCCACCAAAATTGTAACCAATAATTACAACAAGAGACAGTGGCTCAATGAAGAATATGTATTGAGGGGACAAATCGTTGATAGAAATGGTAAAACCCTTGCATATAGCGAGAAAACCGATGATAATAAACAGGTGAGAAAATATAAATATGGAAGCCTCTATAGCCATTTGATTGGTTATAGCGATAAGGAATATGGAAAATCAGGATTAGAGTCATCTTACAATAATGAATTGCTAAATATCAATGCATCTAATCCAATTTTGGAGATTACTGAAAAGATTACTGGCCCCAAAGAGAAGGGGAACAATCTCATCCTTACCATAGATCATGATTTGCAAAATTATGCCAGTCAGCTTTTAGGAAATAAAAAAGGTGCTCTTATAGCCATGAACCCCAAAAGCGGAGAAGTATATGCCATGGTGAGTAAGCCAGATTTTAATACGACAACCTTTAAAGAAAATTGGGAAGAATTGGTGGAGGATGATCAAAGCCCTTTACTAAATAGAGCAACCTCTGGGTTGTATACGCCTGGTTCCGTATTTAAAATCATAACGGCGGCAGGGGCTTTGCAAAACCATGAGATCAACACCGAGTATCAATGTGAAGGCTCTGTGAACATAGAAGGTTATGTCTTACGGGAATATCAGGAGATTGCCCATGGAAATGTGGATTTGGAAAAAGCGATGGCTGAATCCTGCAATGTAGCCTTTAGCCAAATCGGACTTCAATTGGGTGAGCAGAAATTGCAAGATACTGCAGAAAAATTTATGTTTAACCGGATCATCCCTTTCGACTTGAAAACTAAATCTTCCATATTTCCAAGCAAGGGAATTATGACAAAACCTGAATTAGGGGCCTCGGCCATAGGCCAAGGGAAGGTGCTGATAACACCTTTAAATATGGTTTTGGCCACGTCAGCCATTGCCAATGATGGTGTGATGATGAGACCTATTTTAGTAAAAGAAATACTATCTTCCGAGGGTAAGACTTTAAAGGTAAATTACCCGCAAGCATTGACGAGGGCCAGTAGTAGTTTGATTGCTCGGGAAATTCGTGATATGATGATTAAGGTTGTCGACGATGGAACCGGAAAAAATGCAAAAATTAAAAATATTAAGGTTGCTGGTAAAACGGGGACAGCTGAAAATGATACAGGGAAGGCTCATGCATGGTTTGCAGGTTTTGCACCTGCCGACGACCCAAAAGTTGTTGTGGTGGTTGTATTGGAGAGTTATGGGTCTACTGGAGGGAAGAGTGCAGCCCCCCTTGCGAGAGATATGATGATTCGGACGATCAATCGCGTGAAATAATGAAAGGAGTGATGGCGGTGGAAATGAAATTAAAGGGAAAAAACATTGTTGTAATGGGTGTAGCTAATAAATGGAGTATTGCATGGGGAATTGCCCAGGCGCTCCATCAGGCTGGTGTGAATTTAATCTTTACATATCAAGGAGAGAGAAGCGAAGAACATATCCGAAAACTAACGGAGGAAATGGGAACATTTTCGCTAATCCATTGTGATGTAACCAAGGATGAAGACATTGCGAGAGCATTTGAAGAAATTGAAGCAAAGGTGGGTGTGATTCATGGAGTAGTACATAGTATTGCCCATGCCAAAAAAGAAGAATTAGAAGGACGCTACATGAATACATCCAGAGAAGGCTACGCCATGGCGCAGGATATCAGTGCTTATTCACTTGTGGCTGTAACTAGAGTAGCTGTACCTCTGATGAAAGAGGGCGGGAGTATTATTACTTTGTCCTACCTAGGGGGAGAGCGAGTTGTCAAGAATTATAATGTGATGGGGGTAGCCAAGGCCGCTCTTGAAGCCAGTGTAAAATATCTAGCAGTCGATCTTGGCAAGGAAAATATTCGGGTGAATGCCATATCGGCAGGACCGATCAAGACCCTGGCAGCCAAAGGCGTAAAAGATTTTACCATCATGCTAAAAGAATTTGAAGAGAAGGTACCCATGGGAAGATTGGTTCAAACCGAGGAGGTTGCCAATACTGCATTGTTTTTATGCAGTCCTATGAGCAGTGGTATTACGGGTGAAGTGATCCATGTGGATTGTGGTTATAATATATTAGGGTATTAACAAAAAAAGATCAACCGAGAGAGGTTGATCTTTTTTTATGACACAGGATAAGGTTGAAAAAATGTAGGGGCGATTCATGAATCGCCTCTTGTCACCGAACTTCGAATGCCGATCTTTCATTAGAAGATGGATTCGTACTGGGCATGCTTAATATAAAGTTTGCAATGTCTTCTGTGGCATGGGGTTTTCGAATTCTAGCCATATTATTGCGGATGATTTGGTATCGATCTGGATTATCTTTTAGAAGATTAATACAAGAAATAAGAGAATTGGGGCTGGTAGCCACCATACCGATGCCATTGTTCAATATGAATTCCATATTGCGCTCCTCTTGTCCAGGAAGATTCCACGTAACGATAATAGGTAATTCCTTTGTTAAGGCTTCTGTGACAGTAATTCCTCCAGGTTTTGTGATAATAAGATCAGAGATGCTCATAAACTCATCAATGTTGGAAACATAACCAAATACCTTAAGATTTTTACGATTGATTAAGGATAGGTACCGATATAGCTCTTGGTTTTTTCCTGCAATGGCAATGATCTGGATATCAATATTATACGTAAAAAGATAGTCAAGGGTTTCAGTTATATTACCTAATCCTAATCCACCCCCCATGATCAGTGCGGTAAAGGTATTGGAAACATTTAGTTTTTCACATACTTCCTGACGAGTATAGGACCTTGAAAATTTTTCATCAATAGGAATACCAAAAAATTTTGCCCGCTCCGATGGGATCTGCCAATACTGGAATTCATGAATAAAGTTTTCTGAAGGCATGATATAGTAGTCGATTTCTTTATTAATCCAGCTTGGATGAATGGTATAATCGGTGAGTATCGTAACCAAAGGGATATCTATTTTAGCCTTTCTCTTCATTGCCGACAGTGCTTCAGCGGGAAAGGGGTGGGTACAGACAATAATGTCTGGACGGAAATCAGCCAAAAGCCGCGTGAATTTCCTTGAAAGCACTACCTTATTCAAAAACTCACTGACGTCTACAATGGAGTTATCAGTAACCTCGGAACGTTTATAGATAAAACCATATAAGGTCGGAATATATTTAATAGATTTTATATACGCCTCAAATACAATTTTATGTAAGCTGGGATGCACATAATTAAAGGTATCGATGACTTCTACTTTATGATTCGGATCGGTTTGCTTAATTTTATCTGCTACAGTTCTGGCAACCTGGTTATGGCCCTCCCCCGCAGATACGGTAAAAAATAATATATTCACACAATCACCTCCAAATACTTATTATACCATTTTAAAGGAAAAGTTTGCTATGAAACTGATAAAAATTCATATATCCACCCTGGCGTGTATTCTTTTTTACAATAACGCAAAGCTGCAATATAAAGAGGAGAAGGAATAATTGGGTATGGGGGAGAATGTAATATATGATATTAATAAAACTGTGGAGTGGGAGTGAGATTTATAGAAAGGTATTTTAAAGCCACCTTGAAGATGAAGATGATCGTTTTTACAACGGTGATGGTTACGGTCCTTATCTCCATTATCGGCGGTTTTAGCCTATGGTATATCAATAACAGTGTTGAAAAAGTATTGGGAAAAAATGCTATGGAAGTAGCGCAAAAGGTAGTACTGCAAAGGGATATTCAAATCAATATTGGGAAGCCTAGGGGCGAATATAGGGTTCAATTAATTGTTGAAGATATACGCAGGGCGTCAAATGCAGAAGCCATTGTTGTGACGGACATGAATGGTATCCAATATGCCCATTCGGCTTTTAACAAAATCGGGAGACGGGATATCAACGCAAACAATAGCATGGCCTATGAGGGAAAAGCCTATATATCAAAAGTCTCTAAAAAGCAGGAAAAATATATTCAAGCCCATATGCCTATCTACAATGATGGAAAGCAGGTGGGAATTGTTCTGGTCAATATGGTTTTGCCCCATATAACCAGGTTTTTGACTGAGATTGAGAGTGGATTTTACTTTATTCTGGCTTTTTCTATTCTCCTCACCATTATGGGGGCAACACTGCTGGCGCAAAATATCAAAAGGCAAATATTTGGATTGGAGCCCTTGGAGATTGCTCGACTTTTAAAGGAAAGATATGTTATTTTACAGACGGTGAGAGAAGGGATTTTGGCTGTTGACAGTGAATATAAAATTACGATGTTAAATGGTGAGGGGAAAAGGATTTTAGGGATTAAAGAGGATGTGATCGGTAAGGATATTCGGGAGATCATAAAAAACAGTCATATGCCAGAAATTATTGAAAAAGGCATTCCTGAGTATGATCGAGAGCACATTTTGAACAATAAGGCCATCGTAGCCAATACACTTCCTATCAATCTGGGAGGAGAAGCTATTGGTGCCGTATCCAGCTTTAGAGATCTGACGGAAGTAAAAAATCTTGCAGAAGAAATGACGGGTGTAAGACGGTTTATCGATGCCCTGAGGGCGCAAAACCATGAATTCTTGAATAAGATGCATACCATATCTGGATTACTACAATTGAAATGCTATGATGAGGCGATGAAGTATATAGATGATATTAGTAATCTTCACAAGGAAACCTTGGGATTTTTAACGAAGCATATAAAAAATCCATCTTTGTCTGGGCTGCTGTTGGCAAAATATAATAAGATGGAAGAGATGAAGATTAAATTCTCTATAGATCCCAGCAGTAGAGTAACCCATGGGGATAATGAAATAGATACGGAAGTTCTTCTGACGATTATAGGAAACCTCATAGAAAATGCTATCGATGCCGTCAGCGGTCTTGAACGAGAGCGTAGAAATGTATATTTGACCATTAATGATGGTATAGAAGAAATGGAAATCATTGTTACAGATACGGGAGAAGGAATTCCAGATGAGAATCTAGAAAAAATATTTGAGTTTGGATTTTCTACAAAAGAAGGCGAGAACAAGGGTGTAGGACTAGCATTAATTAAGCAGGTCCTTGCGGGCATAGGTGGCACCATCCACGTGGAAAGTCAGATAGATATTGGTACTGAAATGATTGTGATGATTCCTAAAAAATAATAGTGTGGTGAGATGCGATGAAAGAAATACAAGTTTTAATTGTCGAGGATGATCCTATGGTTCAGGAGATTAATCGAAGGTTTATTTCTAAGATTAGAGATTTTCGTGTTGCAGGAATTGCAAATAATGGGGCTGAAGCTTTGCAAATGCTTCAAGAGTTTAAACCCCAATTGGTCTTATTAGATGTCTTTATGGCTAAAATGGATGGATTGTCTGTATTGAAGGAAATTAGGAAAATCGGTGCGAATGTGGATGTGATTTTAATTACAGCCGATAAGACTGTAGATACGATCCATGAAGCCATACGATATGGTGTGATCGATTATATCATAAAACCTTTTAAATTTGAGAGATTCAAGGAAGCTTTACTCCACTATCAGAAAATGAGGGAAGAACTAGAAAACAAAGATAATTTTCAGCAGCAGGATTTAGATCGAATTCTCCATGTAAAGAGTGATGCGGTGGAAGAATTGCCAAAGGGATTGAATCAAACTACTTTAGACCTTGTTGTAGACTACTTAAAGCATAACAATAAGTTTCATACATCCATGGAGTTATCCCAAGAGGTTGGAATTGCAAGGGTTACTGCCAGAAGGTATTTAGAATATCTGGCAGATAAAAAAGTCGTTCAAGTGGAATTAGAGTATGGCAGCGTAGGTCGACCTGTCCATCGTTATAAGTTTACAGAGCCTGTATGAAAGCAAATAAATACCAGCAAAAATGCTGGTATTTATTTATTATTTACTGAAACGATCAGCTTTGCTGCCTCTAGCAGGTTGGAAACGGTATAGTCAGCATTTGCATAAGGAGTGCCCAGCTTTATGGTTTTGCAGCCGGCTCGACGGCCTGCTTCAATATCAAAATCCCGATCTCCCACCATAAAAGAAGACTTAAGATCGATATGGTGATCTCGGGCAAGATTGAGAATCATACCTGGTGCAGGCTTTCTGCATTCGCATTTTGATTTGAAGTGAGGGCAATAGGCCACGCCATGAATTGCTACCTCATTGGCTTCAAAGTCTGCCAACATTTTATCATGGATGTCTTTAAGGTTTTCATGGGTAAAATATCCCATTTCAATACCACCTTGATTGGTTACAACAAATACATGATAGTCATCATCATTAAGTATTTTGACAGCCTCGAAGGTCCATGGGAAAAAAATAAAATCATCAGGCTTATTTACAGGAACTCGATTGTCATTGATAACGCCATCACGATCAAGAAATACTGCCTTTTGCATATATAAAACCTCCTTTAGAACGACAAGCTAGAGATACAGTCGCAACGTTTCAGGATCCATGCCTTGAGGGCTATAGGTCGTGGATTTTTCTAAAACCTTTAGTGTAGCAGCATGAAATTCATTAATAATAATTTTTGATAATTCAATGATATTATCCATGCTATTAATTTCCTCCAAACAAAAAAATCTAGCAGCATCATTTTCCAAGTTATCGCTGGCTGGTTGGCCGTCTAGATATTCCAGTAGAAAGATAATATAACAATCAAGGGATGTATCGCTTCTTTTTCTAGATCGAAGAGCAAGAACACTACGAGGATGGACATCCAGTGCCGTTTCCTCTTTAAATTCACGGACAATGGCGTCATCAATATGCTCGCCAGGATTCACATGGCCTCCTGGGAGAATCCATTGCCCTTTGTATTCGCCATAGGTATGTTTTACCAGGAGATATTGATTATGATGATAGAGCAACCCGCCTACACCAATGAAATTATGATTATCCATTTATAAAACTCCTTTTTAGGTATATTCCATAGTTTTTCCTTCCTGTATATGCTACAATA
This sequence comes from Anaerosolibacter carboniphilus, assembly GCF_014205875.1. Taxonomy (GTDB): domain Bacteria; phylum Bacillota; class Clostridia; order Peptostreptococcales; family Thermotaleaceae; genus Anaerosolibacter; species Anaerosolibacter carboniphilus. The sequence goes on along the minus strand of NZ_JACHEN010000013.1, from coordinate 74,050 downwards.
TGATTTAAGTGACTGGAAATTTATAGCATAAGGAGAAGGAACGATGGGGAACGACCGTATAGAACAGCGGATTATCATGTTAGCTATGATAGCTGCCAGCATTTCTGCATATATGGGATATACAGTTCTGTTAATCTTGGGCCTATATAAGATATTTAAGTCCAAGCCGTTGGGAATGAACTTTATCTGTAAAAAGAATGGACTTTTATGTAGTATTATTGTATACTTGTTTTTTCAATTGATCCAAACACAATATACTTTTTATGGACTTCAGGCATTTACTCTTATTATACTACAAATCGTAGCTTATATAACGATTCGTGACAATTTCAAAACCCAAGAAGAATATGGCGACCTTATAAATATATTGGTTCTGGGAAGCATAATGATATCTGTAATTGGTATTGTCCAATATTTTTATCTGGATCCTTCCGTTGTGCCCAAATCATGGATAGACAAAACGGTGTACAATATTCAAATTCGTGTATATTCTACCATGTATAATCCAAATGTATTGGGTGCTTATTTGGTTTCCATGATCTGCATTACGGTTACCGCTATTGAAGAGATGAGGAATAGGCTGTTCCATGTGATTTCTTTATGCCTCTGTTCCATATGTTTGATATTTACTTATTCCAGAGCTGCATTATTGGCTCTGGCTGTAGCCACCGTGGTGCTGACTGCTTTAAAAAAGAATAAAAGATATATTATATATGGTATGATTATTTTGATTTTAGCTCTTATGATCGATGGAAGCAATTATACCCAAAGAATGAGTCCCGAATTAGCTTCAAAAGATAGCAGTATTGGATATAGGTTGGAGATTTACAAAGCAGCCATGAACATCATTCAGGATCATGCTCTCTTTGGAACTGGATTGAATACCATGCAAGTATATATTGATCAATACTCAACACAGATCAAAGCGCCAGTTTTTCATGGACATAATCTTTTTCTCCATACCCTGGCGGAGACCGGATTCATTGGATTTTCACTGCTATTGGTAATGCTAGGAAAAGCCATAAAAAATGCAATAGAAATGGTGATTTATAGTCAGAATAAGGGTATAAAAACAATAGGCATAAGTATGAGTATGTTTTACATGACATTGCTGATTCAAGGAATAACTGATGCAGTGGTTTTTGCACCCCAATATGCTATTTTTGTATGGACCATGATGGCCATATCCGATGGAATTTGGATGAAGCTTGAAAAAGAGAATAGACAACATAGGTGGTGGAGATATGAAGGATAGAATCTTATCAGCCCTTTCCCGAGAAGAATCTCTGGAGAAAATTTTTGATATTGAGAAACTAGAAGATCATGAATGGATATGGATCAATCGAGATGTTTTTTTGAATATGTGCTATAATATTGGACTTGATGCTGAAATGACAGAAATAGAAATAGAGGCTGCCCTTGGAAAGATCGAAGACCATGAAATCTTTCAAATATTGGTAAAAGCTTTTCGTAAAAGAAACTATATTCCCATAGATCAGTTTCAGTTTGCACGATTGGAGTTGGGGTATAGACCCACATTGGATATTGAAACTGTCATATTTGTGAAGGAAGCCTACTATAGAAAGCTATTTATCCATCTATCGAGGCAGTTTGATTGGATGCTAAAAGCCATGGCCATAGATACCTATTTTAGAATGGGATTGGATTATAAATCTTTGCGGGAAGTATACGAAGAATTGTATGAGGGAAATATGAGAATTATTGAAGACGTTTTTCAAAAAGGCGAATACTCTTATCTTACAGGTACTTGGAAGCATGCGAGAAAAACAGATGAACTATATTTTTATAAATCAAATGAATTTTTCTGTAGCTGGGCAGAAGGAGCAGTAAGCTCAAAATTTGAAGAACAAATCGATAGAGAATAAGCAAAAACACCCGAGTTTGGGTGTTTTTTTATTGTCTTAGAAAGTATACTTTCTAAGATTTTCTTAGATGAAGAAATCGTTGGATACTGGGCCGTTGGAATGAATAGCTTTTTTCAGGATGATCATGTCCATATCATGGACTCGTTCTACAATATGGTTATAGACTTCATTGCAATGATTACATTGAACGTATTGTTTAAAATCTTTTTGCTCTCTATCTACAAAAAGATAGGAGGTATAGCCTTCTTGATCCTGCCACTTCACCTTTCCATCGTCTGCCAAATCGTAAAGATAGACGTAGGTTACTTCGTCTTTAAGAAGGAGATTACCTTTTTCACAGTTAGGACATTTCATAATAAACCTCCGTTTCTATTTTATAGGCTCTGTTAAAACGTATTCTTATATGTTTAAGTATTTGTAATCCGAGGCGCTAGTATGCTTTCAAGGAATAAATAAAAGTTCAATAAAGTTATAGGCTATTGGAATCATTTACTATGTTTTTTCTAGCAGACTATTTCAAATTAATGCTATAATAGGAATAGTATAAGTGCGTATATTGGAAGGGGATTTAGATGCAGCATAAAGTTCATGATATAAAACGGATTACTTATGAAATTGAGAAAAGTATTCATACGGGTAACAAGGTTACCCTGGAAAAATTGATAGATGAGATGATACAGACCTGTGAAGAAATTCGTGGAGAGATCCAGGCGAAGAAAAGTGCTTTTAGCAACATTAAGCTGGACATCATTAATGAGATTAAATTTCTATACAAGCCTGTTCTTAAAAAGAACTACTATGAGGGAACCTATCTTGAAGAGTTTTCAAAAAAACGTACAGAGGACTTGAAAGAGGCCAAGGCTCTAGATGTTCATAATCGTTTTTGGCAGACCTATGAAGTCATGAGGGGAAATGTTTTTGGTTCGGTTCCCCTTGAATTGATCCATAAGGATGCTGCCAGAAGACTCATGGGATACGGGTGGGATGAAGTGACTGTAAAGGTCATCGATGTGTGTGAAAGACAATGCAGTATCAAAGAGTTGGTAGAATTCTGCGAATTGAATTTTAATCATTTCTTGATTGTAAAGGAAAAGGCATCTGAATCGGAAATCATTTTGCACTATCAAGTGTAAGGAGTAGATATTCCATTGATCGTGAATAGAAAAAAACTAGAAAAATTATTTATTATCTGTATCTTGACTGCTTTTACAGGACAAATATATCTAAATCCTTTTTCTTCTGGATTTAGATTTTCTTTTAGTGTTTCAGCCTTGTCCCTTATGTTAATATTTTTTAAGGATATTCCTATTATGACGGCAACCAACGCCGTAGGAATATCTATCTTTCTCTTTAGAACCTTTGTATATCTGATTGGAAACCCAGGAGCAGATATAAGCAGCGCAGTGATATTGTATGCTCCTGGTGCTATCTTTTATTTCTTATACGGCATATTGTTTCAAATGCTAAATGTTCGAGACAAATCAGGAAAAGGGGAAAATATTATACTTTCTCTATGGTTGTGCGACAGCATCTCAAATATCATTGAGGTGGCAGTAAGAAAGAGCCGCATTGACCATCCTTTTGAGATTGTTGTTTTGGTGCTTATCCTGATGGGGTTGATGCGTTCCATCATTACTATTGCTGTTTACGAGGTCATCAACTATTATATGCACCGTTATGAGCGGGAGCAAAAAGACCGGAAGTATAAGGAATTGATTCTATTTATGGCTAGTTTAAAATCAGAGCTGTTTTTCCTTAGAAAATCTATCGTAGATATTGAAGAAGCCATGAGAAGAAGTTATCGACTTTATGAACAGGTACAGGATAGGGAGCTAAAGGACGAGGCTCTCATGGTTGCTAAGGACATCCATGAGGTGAAAAAGGATTATATCCGAGTGGTGTCTGGTATAGAGAAAACCCTTTCAGAGGAAGATAAAAGTTTGTATATGAGTGTAAAGGAAATCTATCATATTATCAAGGATAACACAGAGAAGTTGATTGAAATGAATGAAAAGAACATTCTTTTACGATTTAAATATCAGCAGAATTTTATTACGAGAGATTACTACCAACTGATCTCTGTATTAAATAATTTAATTATCAATGCGATTGATGCCATTGAAGAAACAGGTATCATTAGCATTACTCAAGAAGTATCTGGAAAAACCTGCTTATTTAAGGTGCGGGATAATGGCAAAGGCATTGATAAATCAGATTTGGACCTGATTTTTGAGCCTGGTTTCTCCACAAAATTTAATCCTGTAACGGGAGAGATGTCCACTGGGATTGGACTTACTCACGTAAAACACATTATTGAGAAGCATTTTAGCGGGCACTTGGAAGTGAGCTCTAGTAAGGATGGAGGGACGACCTTTACCATCCAGATTCCCCTTTCAAACATTACTGTATAGGAGATGATGGTATGAACCCGAGTTTTTATATTGTGGATGATGACAAGAGTATTCGAAAGGTTTTAAAAAATATCATTGACCAATATAATTTAGGAGATGTAATTGGTGAAGCGGAGGACGGCATCCGGGCGATGGAGGACATTAAAAATCTAAGACCGCAAATTGTTTTGATAGATTTATTGCTTCCAGGGATGGATGGCATTGCCATTGTATGTGCTCTTAAGGATATGGACCTGCATACAAACTATATCATGATTTCTCAGGTGACTTCAAAAGAAATGGTGTCAAAAGCCTATACAAAGGGTGTAGAGTTTTATATCAATAAGCCCATCAATGTGGTGGAGGTTGTCTCTATCATCAACAAGGTCAAGGAAAAGCTAAAGATGAAGGAAGTGATCCATTCTTTTGAAAAGGCTATTCATAGCATGCATGTATTGAAGGAATATACCGGTGGAAGAGAAATGAACGTCACAACGGAGAAGGACCGGATTAAAAAAATTCTGTCTCAACTGGGAATCCTTGGAGAAGCAGGAAGCAATGATATTGTGGAGATGATCCTGATTCTTCTGGAACAAAAAGAGGAGGTACGAGGAAGACTGTTGAATCAAAAGATATCGGAACTGTTTGCTATGCTTAACCAGAGATACAGAGAAGACTACGAGATTACAACCAATGTGGCTGCCATTGAGCAAAGGATTCGAAGGGCTATCAATAAAGCGTTGAAGAATATAGCCAACCTTGGAATTGAAGATTATGGCAATGATACTTTCATAAAATACGGAAATACAATTTTTGATTTTAAAGAAGTACGGAACCAAATGGATCATATACGGGGAAAATCCAACTATGGTGGGAAAATCAGCGTCAGAAAATTCATAGAAGGGATCATGATGGAGATGAAAAACGAATCATGATAACTTGCAGAAAAAAGAAAAGTTGCAATTATCAAACTAAAACTGTATGTTTTGGTTTTTTTTTGTACTTTTCTGTAGGGTGATAATTATGCTATCATAGAGTAGTCATTTTGTTACAAAAAATTAAAAAAAGGAGGATGTCTATGAACAAGAAAATGGGTTTAACCACCAAAATTTTTATCGGTCTTATTGTCGGTCTTATTGTTGGTCTTATTCTTAACAAAATGGGTCCATCTACATTCAGAGATAAGTTTTTAGTGGATGGAGTCTTCACCCTTGTAGGAACTGTGTTCCTAAACGCTATCAAAATGATGGTTGTGCCTTTGGTATTTGTATCTATTGCTAATGGTGCAGCATCCATGTCGGATATCAGAAAGTTAGGTAGAGTTGGAACAAAAACTTTAGCTTTCTACCTAGTGACGACGGCAGTAGCGATTACGATTGCCATCGTGCTTTCTATCGTAGTTCAACCGGGTATGGGATTGGATATGTCAGCCCTTGTAAAAACTGAACCAACGATTGCGGAAGCAAAGCCATTGGTAAAGGTTATTTCTGATATGGTGCCTACTAACCCTGTAGCAGCAATGGCTGCGGGAGAAATGCTTCAAATCATCGTGTTTGCGCTATTGGTAGGTGTTGGATTGGCTTCTCTTGGGGACAAGGTGAAAGGCGTTGTAGCAATCTTCGACCAATTGAACGAGTTAATGATGAAAATGATCGGTTTTGTGATGTTATTAGCACCATACGGAGTTCTTTGTTTAATCGCAAAAACATTCACAGGATTAGGATTCTCTGCCATGGTTCCTTTGGCAAAATACATGTTCTGCGTATTGTTTGCCCTAGCTTTACATGCAATAATCACATACTCCGGTATGTTGGTGGCATTTACAAGATTAAGCCCTGTTAAATTCTTTAAAAAGTTTGCGCCAGTTATGGGTGTTGCTTTCTCCACAGCTAGTTCTAATGCAACATTACCTGTAACATTAGAAGCAACAGAGGAAAAACTTGGTGTATCTAAGAGTATTGCTTCTTTTACAATTCCTCTTGGTGCAACAATCAACATGGATGGTACAGCCATTATGCAAGGGGCTGCCACAATCTTTATTTCACAGCTATATGGCGTACCACTTTCATTAAGTGCAATTTTGACAGTAATCTTAACAGCTACATTGGCATCTGTCGGTACGGCAGGGGTGCCAGGGGTTGGATTAATCATGTTATCCATGGTATTACAAGCCGTTGGTTTACCAATCGAAGGTATTGCATTGATCATCGGTATCGACAGAATTCTTGACATGTCAAGAACAGCTATCAACATCACTGGTGATGCGATCTGTACGATCATCGTTGCAAAATCTGAAGGTGAATTTGACGAGAAAGTATACAACTCAGAAGTAGTTGAAAAATCAATTGCATAATGTAAGAAGGGGATGGTGAAAACCATCCCCTTACTATTTTTTCTATGCTTATAAGAATTTTTCTTTGACCTTATTCCAAAAGTCATAATTTTTTAACCGTAGAAGCTTTACCTTGATATCAGACATTTTGAGATTTATTTCCACGATCTCATTGTGTTTATGCTCCATCCCATCGGTTACCACAAGAATAGAATTCTCAAACGTATACTCTGGATGAATCTTAATCATAGATCCCCTAGGGACAATTAAGCTAGAGGTAAAGGAACGATAGGCGACGGTATTGATAGGGGCAATAGGGGTTATTTGGAGGAGATCCAGCCGAGGGTCTACGATACTGCCGCCCAAGGAATAATTATAGGCTGTACTCCCTGTAGGAGTGGATATAAGTACGCCATCGCCACTAAATTTTTCTAGAAAGCTATCGTCTAGAGAAATATTTAAGTGAATGGTTCTCGACTTATCCCCTTTGATGGTGATTTCATTGATGCCCATAATTTCGATGCAACTGTGGCGGGTACAGATATTGGCCTCCACGGGATGAAGCTCTTGAATTACATAGTCGCCTTTTTCATAGCGAAAAATAAACTCATCCAGCTGATATGGGGAAAGTTCTTGAAAAAAGCCAAGGTGACCTGTATTGACCCCTACAATAGGAATATCGGGAAATCTATACTCATGTAATGCCCTTAGAAAAGCGCCATCGCCACCGATGCAGACAATTAAGTCAGCCTTCGGGTCAAAAATATCAGCAATGAAAAAGCCATTTTTTTCAAGCTTTCGCTTTAAAATCCTGCTGGTTTCATTGGAAATCGGCCGCTCATTTGTAACAATGTTGATGACACGGGTTTTAATGGACATGAGATCCTCTCCATTTCATGTAAAAGCAATTTTTAGTATATTTTAACATAATTAGTATCGAACTAAAAGCATGGGTTCATTCCTTTTCTATTAAGAATTTATGGAATACAAGTTGTAAAGATTTTATAAGATGGATATATTAGTGATAGCGAGAAAAAAAGGGGAGATAGGAATGCAACAACAACCACTGATTGTTACAGCGGCATTAATCCGAAAAGAAAATAAGATTCTCATTGCCCAGCGATATGTGAAGACAGATCATTCCTTAAAGTGGGAATTTCCAGGAGGAAAGCTGGAGTCAGGGGAGACTCCAGAAGAATGTCTTGCCCGGGAAATAAAAGAGGAACTAAACTTGAAAATTGAAGTAAAGGATATTTTTAAAGTAGTCTATCACGAATATCCAGAGAAGAAAATCCTACTGTTATGTTATCTGTGCAACGATTTAGGTGGTCAGGCAGAGGCACTAGACTGCAATGATTTTCGTTGGATAAATATAGATGCATTGAATCAATTCGACTTTGTGGAAGCAGATGTGCCCATTGTACAAAAGATCAAAAGACTAGAGCTTGAAATATTTGAGATTGACCGATAGGGCAGCTAGAAATATAATTATAGTTGGATATGTGAAGGAGTAGGTGTATAAGGTGAAGCAAACAAATGGAAACATTTTAGAATTTATCGTAGATGAACAGCACGAAGGAAAAGAGTTAAAAGAAATTCTTTATGATGAGATGAAGCTATCCAGCAGGTTGGTTAGAAGACTGAAGCGGAACAAAAGCATATTAGTAAATGGAAATTTTATCACTTTCCATGCCAGGCTAAGACGAGGCGATAAAGTAGAAGCCGTCATGGCTGATGAAGTGAATCAGTTTGAGCCAGAGAATATTCCCATGGAGGTTGTTTATGAGGATGTGGATCTGGTGATTGTGAATAAACAACCAGGTTTGGTGGTGCATCCTACGAAAGGACACCCTACAGGTACCATGGCCAATGCATTGGTATATCGCATGCAGCAACTGGGCGAGAGTTATAAAATACGTTTTGTAAACCGATTGGACCGAGATACCTCCGGTCTGATTATCATTGCGAAAAATCCATACGCTCAGCAGGAACTATCCAAACAAATGCAAAGAGATGAAGTGGAGAAAATATATCTAGCAGTAGTCAAGGGCGTCATACAAGAAGAGAAGGGAACAGTGGATGCACCCATTGGACGTCCAGACCCAGAGGATATCCTTAGGAAAGTCTATGAGGGAGGACAATCATCTGTTACCCACTATGAAGTGACTCAGCGGATAAAAGATGCTACGGTGATTCGTGTAAAATTAGAAACAGGGAGAACCCATCAGATACGGGTACATATGGCTCATATAGGATATCCTTTGATAGGGGATGAACTGTATGGCTACGTAGATCAGGAGCTAATCCAACGACAGGCCCTCCATGCAGAGACATTGATCTTTGAACAGCCTAGAACTAGGGGAAGGGTAGAAGTCAGTGCCCCTATACCTGATGACATAAAGGAACTCATCCAAAAACTGACTTGAAGAATGCCCCTTGACATTTGAAAGGCGAGCAGGTAAAATAATATATGTGACTAAGGGGCATTAGCGCAGCTGGGAGCGCACCACACTGGCAGTGTGGGGGTCAGGGGTTCGAATCCCCTATGCTCCACCACTTTCAGAACTCAATAGGGTATGTTGGGAACGGATTGAGGATGAAGTTTTAAATTTCATTCTTTATCCGTTCTTTTTTATTTGGGCTGAGCATATTGTCAAGATGTTTTGCGGCTCACTGTCAGCAGAGCAGAGGACATGGGCATAGATATTCATAGAAGTTCTGATGTCCGCACGGCCAAGACGAGCTGATATAACTTTTGCGTGCACACCTTGATTGATCAGAAGAGTAGCTGAGGTATGCCTAAGATCGTGAAACCGGATATATTTTAAGTCATCGGGTTTTATAATACATTGGAGATATTCAAGAAAGATAATGCCGGGGTTTGATGCTCCGGCTTTTTTCTTTTTTATACAAAACTTTTGTTAGTGTAACGTTAAGAAAGAAATTCTCTTCTTAGACCGATATTAGCTCAGATGTATATTCGTAAAAAAATAATTTCATGTAAATATTTGAAGGAAATTTAAGGAAAGGAGAGAATGATATACTTATGAATCTTGTACAAAACAGGCGGAGGAAAACAATGTATAAAAGAATAATAAAATTAATGTTAGCGCTGAGTTTGATTTTATTTGCTCCAACTGAAATTTATGGAGAAGAAGGACATACAAATACAGAAACAATACAACAACTTCAAAAAGATAATAAATCATTAAATGAAGAGATTAAAATTTTAAAATCAACGATTAAAGATTATGAGAAGAGAATTAGCGAAATAGAGGAGATCTCGAATGATAATAAAGAAATGTTTGAGATATATCAAGAATATATTAAGGATATTATTGTCGGCTATACTGTCGGTGCAACAGTAATAATAGGATTAATTCAGCTTGGCAGCAAGCTTTATTTACAAAATGAACTAAGAAAATATATTGAACAGTATGTTACTGACGAAAAGATCCGTACGACTTTCAGTACAAAATTTGATAGTTATATTAATTCCAAAGATAATGAACTTCGCACCAAACTTACGGAATACGATGGTGAATTTGCAGATTTAATAAATGATATGAGAAAGAAGGCGCGAAAATAGATGATAGATAGAACTTCTTATAAAGAAATTGAACTTATTATTTCACAGGGAGTCTTATTTATTGATTCTCAGCATAACAAATCAATAAGAGATGATATTTTTCAATGGCTTGTTGAGAAAGCTCTTTATAACTTGTCAAAAGAATATGGGCAAGAATACCAAGGTTATGCTGAAATTAAACAAGCATTATGCAGTATCTTAAATCCAGAAAATAAATCAAACATAGATATCATACCTGACCAATCTATAGATTTAGGAATCCGTCAAGGGATAAACGAGGGAAGTATATATGAAGCAGAAAAAAATTTTTTATTGTCACCGGAGCGCAGTGGGGAGTTAATGGATCATGATGAAGCAGTAAATGCTAATCGTGTAGAGCTCTTGGATTACTTCATGGATAGAATTAAATTAGACGTTACCATAAATGAAGAAGATCAAATCTATATTAGACAGGTAATCATAGAGTATATATACAGAATACTAAATGAGCAATGCTTTAGAGTGTCTCAAATTATTGAAGAAAAAATTGGTGATGAATATATTGATCTAAATTTGCCTGATGATTATCAAGAATTTGAGACCGAACTAAGGAAGAAATTAATGTCCTACTTTATAGGTAGAACTAGTAAAGTAGAATTAATCATAGATTCTTTTTTCTGTTCTTTAAAAGAAATACCAGCTGAAAAATCTAAATACTTATTGAATATTTTTTACACGATTCTTTATAATAAAATTTTACGCGCAGATCCTGAATTAAAAAACTTTCAAAGTAACTTGTTAAAAGATAGAATTATTTATTTAGATGACAATTTAGTATTAGCTGCAATGATTTCTACACATTATCTGAATAAAGTAGTAAAAGAAGTATTGGATGACTGTAGAAAACTAGGTATGCAATTACGTATTAATAGTGAGGTTGCTAGTGAGGTAGAAAGGTCATTTAAATCTGCAAGACTGATTTACGAAGATAAACATAGAAGTTTTATAGACAAAATTAATTATACTATTGTACAAGAGTATGTCACCAATTACAGTAATCACGATATTGAATGGAGCAATTTCGAAAAATATTATTTGCCATTAGATAAACATTTCTGTCAAGAGTTTGGCGTGCTTATTGATGATGAGTTATTTAGTAAAGAGGCTTTTCTAAGTCACGAGTTATATGGAAAAATATCTGGAATTTTTGAAGAAACGAAACGCAAAAAAAGAGCACAATATAATAGAGAAGAGGTGCATGAAAAAACAATAGAACACGATGTAGTAAATTTTCTGCATATGCATGACCTCATAAAGAAATACCCTCAAGATATTCTTGGACAAAGAGTCTGCTTTGTATCACTAGACACTTGCCTAAAAGTGAATCAACATCAATTAAAATATCATTTTGATAAACCGTATTCAAAACACATAACTGAATTTATTGGTTTTATTCTGCCTTATAAGATAAATATCTCAAATGGTCTTAGCAAAGAAGATTATATTAATTATATTGTTAAATCTGAATTAGGGCTAGTTGATAAACATGGTATAGATGACATTTTTGAGTTTTTCAAAAAAAGCAAAATAAATATTAGTAAATTATTAACTAAGGAGCCTGAGATTATCAAGGATATAATTATCAGTGTTCGGAATGAACATGATCATTATCAAGAAATAGATTTGAATCTAGATATTCCCAATATTGAAAAACTTGTAGAAGAAATGAGTCAGCTTAGTAAAAGTGAAAAGGAACAACATAATTTAGCTTTGAAACAAAAAAATGCAATAATCGAGTCTCTAGTTGAACAGAATAGAGAAACCCTTGAAAGCTTTTCTAAAAAGGAAGATGGCTTACATCAAGAAATAGAAGTATATAAAAAACAAAATAAGGAGATAATGGAGTTAATATACAAAATAAAGAAATATGGAATAATAGGTTCTTGTACTTTAGGAATAGTTCTTATTTTGATCCTGATCTATTTGTTTTTATAATAAAATAAAAGACTTCTACTTATTTTACCAGTAGAAGTCTTTTATTTTACAGGTTCATTTCCTAGCCAAAAGGGAGAACCTATTCCTGCAAAAGGATACGAAAAATTATTGATGTCATTAATTAAACCTAAAGCAATTAAAAAAGAATTAGGTGATTTATCACGTCTAGAAAGCCCATGGATATCAGTTTTGTATTCTAACATATAAAATAATTCTGTAGTCTCAAGTAAAGAGTCTAATTCACTGATAGAAATAGAAAATAAGCCAATATTAGACAATATAGTTTTCTTAAGTATTTCCTTAATATTGTTATGACGATCACGATAATTATGGAATAAACGATTAAAAGTATATTCAATCGCAAAATCTTCTTTTTGACACTCAATGATGTGCAATTCTTCATTACGTAGTGATAGTCTAACATAGGAATAAACAATAAAAAATATTGTGTCCTTCCGATTAAGTTTTTTGTTTGTATTAATATTTATGGGTGTTAGCTTCATAATTATCCCTCATTTTTCTATCTTTTTCTATTTATCGACATTATTTTAATATACTTTATACCCAAACTTATAAGAGACTATCATAAGTTGAAATATATGTCAATAACCATTTGCTACAGATAACTTCTTGATAATAGCGTATGTTTTATATAATAATCTATTCAAATATACCTAGATATGTTATTGTAAGTTCTCCTTAATTAATAGATGTATTAAATGGATTTTTATTATAAGTCGGTTCGAAAATTACTTGAGTAGATGTAGTTTTCATGATAGATGAGAATCAGAAGAGGTGTACTTTTGTTTTGTGAAGGAAATTGATGAAAAATGTAGAAATTCTATTTTATAAGGATTCCTAATGATTACAGAAGAAAAAGGAGCGAAAAAAATGGGGCAAACATCAAATGGATTTACTGGTATATTTGGCACTGCAGTTGGAGCTGTAGTGGGAGCCTTTATAACGGGATTTTTTATGCTTTTTGGGGATGCTACAATAGAGTCTGCTAGATATGAGGTTGATTATCAAATTGAAGTTGAAAAAGTGTATCAGCAGCTTAGTTATGCAAATAACATCATTTCAGACTTAAATATTAGTGAGAATGGTACTCCTTTTCGACAGTTAATAATAGGAGAAAACAAATGGTCAATGGGACATATTGGATTAAAGAAGGATGAAACCTATCAGCTTTACAATAAACTATTAGCTTTAGATGAATTGAGAGGGCAAATATTAAGTACAAGTGATAAAGATATGAAGGCTCAACTAACTAGCATCTATTGGAATGAGCTTCATCAAATCAAAAAAAGTAAAGCTTTGATGAATGTATTAGATGATCTTTATGATGAAAGAAATAGTGATATGAGAAAAGAGAATCTCTCTCCAATGGAAAAATTCTACAAAGACATGAAGCAAATTCTAATTGATATCCAAAAGGAAAAAGGAATTGATTAAATCTTTCTATTTGGTAGATTGTAGAAAAGGTGAGAATGATGAAATTTAGAAAAATAGAGACAATTAAAGAACAATATTATAAGTTGGATAGGCAAATATTATATGGGAAATCGTATTGGATACTATATTTAAGAGCATTTTTTATTATATGTGCAATTTGTTCAATATTATGGGCACTAAGAATAACATTTAAGGATACAGAGAGCTTTACTAGATATTATCCTTTAATTGTTGCTTTGTTTTTTTTTGGAATCAATGGCGTGATAGAAAAATTTATGAGATATAAGGCAAAGAAAAACTATACTTTAAAGTATGGAGAGAATATTGAGTTAGATAAAAGTAGATTTTTAACTGATCACGATTTATATATTATAAAAGTAATATGTTTGGCCGAGATTATTGAAAAAGAAAATTTAATATTATATTGTAATAAAGAACTTGAGAAATTAGCAAATATTTACAATAATAGATACCACCGAAATATTGGAAAAGAATATAGCTTCTTAGGAATTTTGGCAGCCCTTGCTTTACCAGTCTGGAACACCATTGTAACAGTCAGTTTTAATGCTGAGTCAAATAAGGCTATATTCTATAAAAGTATCTTTATATTGATTTTCTTTTTGGGAGTATTGCTCTGGGTTTTATATCAAATGGTGAGGCAGTTTTCAGAAATAAGTGTTAATAAGTATAGAGAACTAGCGACTATGTTAGAAGAAATTATACTTAATGATTTATATAAAAAAGCGAAACCAAGGCTGTTTATTATAAAAAGTGGAGCTAAAGATTTCAAATATGAATATGGCAATAAAGATATTAAAAAGAGAATTATTAAGATGAAGACATTGTCGAAATAAATATTAAGCAGGCTGATGATCAATAAAGAAAAAAAATTATAAAAAATAATTAAGAACTATATCAAGATTAATATGTCATGAAACTTTTATTGGGGACGGATTGAGAACGAAGTTTTAAACTTCATTCTTTATCCGTTCTTTTTTATTTAACTTTAGTATATTGTTAAAGTTTTTGCTTGTTTGAAATAGGGTATCCGATGTAATTATTTTATTAAGAAAGTTGAGTATTGAAGTTCACTTATATTCCACTTGCCATTCTCATATTTCCATAGAGATTCTATATTCGAGATTGTATCGGCATTATAGGAACCAGTAATTCTCTGATAGCCTTTAAGCTCATAAGTGCTATCTCCATTATAGTCGACAGGCGTTAACTCCGAAAACGGTATAGCATAAGGTGTAATTTCCGATAACACTTTTCCATCCTTGTCATAAATATTCATATCGATATATGTATTCCTGTTTGCCATTAAATCTAAATAGATCATCTTATCAAGATTGATGACGTTTATCTCTGCTTTAAATCCATCTATGTATTTCCCATCAATGAAAATGCCATTATTGTCTTTTTCCTCAAATATGATCGTAGGAGAATTATTTTTAAAAGAAGCAATTAGATGTTGAACAATTCCACCACTTCCACCAGTTGCTGAGGACAACATTACATCTCTTATTTTATCACCATCGAAATCCCCTAAAAAAAGGGTGCCTTCATATCCTGACAAGCCTTCATATGTAGCTTCTGAATATGCTTTAGATTTATTATCTTGAATTACAATTCTCAGGTTTTCAGCATAAATATCATCTTTGCTGTTAAGCTTATCACCTATTAGAAGAATATGATCGGCTATATTGTCCCCAGTTACATCAGCTTTTTGATAGTCAATAATATACGTTCTTTCAATAGTATTCAAATCATTAATTGAAAATTTATTTCCAATCTGATATCCACTTTCATCCGCTTGTGCTGGCATTAAATTAGATGCTCCCAGAGCGAAAACGCCTGTTAATAGTAAAACAACGATAGGTTTTAAAATCTTCTGAATGTGCATTGAATGTTCCTCCTAAAAATCAATTGTATATTATTAATATTACATATTATGAAAAGACAAGTAGTTACAAAGACGTTACAAATTAATATCATTTTGGACTTTTTTCTGCTTCTATCCAATCCATGACAGCGATATAATCTCATTTTGTGTGGAAGAAGATAGCTTTATCAAGCTAGCATTCAACAAAATTCTAAGCAACTAAGTTATTGCACTTGACGTGAAACCAAAAGGTGTCATATAATGATAAAAGGGAAACTAAATGGTTTCATAAAAGCACACCAAGGGGGTGTAATAATGAAAAGAAGAACAAAAAATATGTTACCTGATATTGAACGAACAATTATAATGGAGGCTCCGATTCAAAAAGTCTGGAATGCAATCGCAACTTCAGAGGGTTTGGCTGCATGGCTGATGCCCAATGACTTTCAGCCCGTGATGGGACATGAATTTACTTTCCACTCCGTTTCTCAGCATGGCTGGGATGGCATCGTACATTGTAAGGTTATGGAATTTAATCCACCGAAAAAACTTGGCTTTACCTGGTGTGGAAACAATATGGAGCAATATGTTTCTTTTGAGCTGACAGAATTGGAGAAGGACAAAACTCAGTTTACCCTCATCCATGCCGGATGGTCGGAAGAAAATGCAATGCTTCGCGACATCATGTACGATGGCTGGGGATATCTAACGGAAGATTTACGTAAAAAGATGGGTGATAAAAATGACGGATACTTATCCTAAGCATGATGTATTTCAAGCAATTGCTGATCCTACACGCCGTGAACTATTAAGTTTGCTTGCGGACCAGGAGATGCCCGTTAAGGAAATTAGTCAACATTTTCCCATTACCCGCACGGCTGTTTCAAAACATCTACACATCTTAGAAGAAGCCGGACTTGTGAGTGAGCGTAAAGTCGGACGTGAGACACGTTATAAGCTTCAGCCGGAACCGCTGCTTGAATTAAAACAATGGCTTTCATACTATGAAAGATTTTGGAACAAGAAATTGGCTGCACTTAAAAATTTTGTGGAAGACAAAGAAATCAAATAAAATTAATGAAGAATTTAAGGAGGCAAACTCACATGAGAAAAATTATTCCTGAGATTTATGTCCAAAACTGTAAAGAAGCTCTTGCATATTATAAGGAGATATTCGGTGGGGAAATAAAAAATGTTCAGTTGGCAGATGGAAAAGAGATGTTCAAAGGTTTCGAAGGAAAAATTATACATGCTGAGCTTCATATAAATGATGATTGCGTGCTGTATCTAGTTGATATATTTGATGAGAAAAAAGAAAATGGCAATATTAACTTATTATTAGAGTTGGAAAGCGAAGAAGAAATAAACAATCTATATCAAGCGTTAACGAAAGATGGAGCTGTGAAGTTTGAATTGCAGAAAACCTTTTGGGGTGCTTACCATGCAGTAGTAACTGATCTTTATGGGAATACGTGGGGGTTGAATTATTCTATAAGATAAATAGTAACTGAAAAATGACCTAAGATTGTTGAGTTGTCAATGAGACATCTACTTATCATTCATTGCTTTGATACAAAGAGAGGCCTAGGATGACTCCTAGGCCTTAAACATTGGAGGTAGCATATGAGTGATTGGCTTTTGTTTACATCTATCAGATGCAAATGAGTGAAAATCTTGAGATCATCATATTTATCAGGCAACTAAGCATGGATAGCTGAACAATACAATAAGCAATCGGAAAAAGAAAATAGTGTATTAAATTTGATGTAAAGAAAATGGCTGTTTGTCCTTTTCCTGATACAAAATATGCAGGACAAGAAGATTTGTTACATAAATCATGGAAGATCTAATATTTCTGTAACGGATGTGACATGAGAAAAGAAAGGAAGTACTATAAGGAAAAGTTAGGGATAGACTTCCTTGATTTGACATGAAAATTAAAAGCCCCCTTATATGAGAAATTATTGATGAAGAATTTCTCATGTGAGGGAGCTTTATTTATATTTAAGAAGCCTAGGGTTTTCTAGGGAAGATAAAATTACATAGCCAAATTTGTGCTTTATATATCTCACCAAAAATAGGGGGAATACATAGGCTTAGATGCTTGATGGTTAGTAGCAGATGAAATTGTCAATGTTTCTTAAATCTGTTCCGAAATATACCCAGCGGGATCTTGCCCATCGAAAGCCAGCTACGGATCTTGGACCTACAAAAGTGAGATATGCCCAAAAAGATCGACCATCTCTTAGCCAAAGATATACAAATTGAAAGGTACATGGACGAATGGCACCAGGATCAACGGCGAGAATGGAAGGTCCTTGCTGCTGTTGTGGGACAAAAGATGGAGGACGACCTACTGGAGGAGCCTGTGTTCCAGGACCAGCACCAAAGGGAGGTGTAGCAGGAGGCTGACCAAATGGAGGTCTGGGTCGCTGTCTCATATAATTAAAATAGTAATAGGGGTCATATATATCATCAAAATCATCGTAATACAATGAAATCACTCCTTTTCTTAGATCTATTTCATCATATTCTAGTCCAAGACAAAATGTACCAACAGAATGGGATATCTTATCTAAATAATTTTTGATTTCGTTATGGTGATCTCTGGAGTGATCCACAACCGTATAGAGAAATTTTGTAATGAAATTTTGTAATGAAATGTTGAAATTAATGATAAAATTGGATAATATGTCGAAAATGATAAATAATAAAATATATATGCAATAGATAGAACGGAGCGATGATTTGAAATGAAATGGGCGATATCCAGATGGTTAAAAAAGCATCAGATAGAGCAGGACTCTCAAGAAGAGCCTATTCATTATAGGATAAGAAAACCATGTAGATATTGGGAGTTTGAAAAAAGCTTAGAAAAGCTAGAAAAGAGAGGGCATGATTCATAATTTACAACAGCCAATAATATGCTTATTATATAGTGGAAAAAATGGGGTGTTGTAAAGTGGATGAGACCGTTATAAAGCTCTTAAGAGAAATGGAAACAAGCATAGAGGAGATGGAAAAGAAGATAGATCAGATTTATCGGGTGATTCTGGGTAAATCTGCTGGTCAAGAAGTGAATAAATCAGAAGAAGAAATCTTGGTGGTAGACAGTAGAAAATATGGATGGGAAAAGGAAATGCCCTTTGATGAGGTTGTGAAGAAAATGGGGGGAGGCAATACGAGTCTGAAATAGAAAAGCATACGAAGTATGCTTTTTTATTGTCTAAGAGAGTATAAATTTTAAGTAAGCTCAAATTAAGTAAGCACAATGGATGTAGGGATTGAGAAAACCAAACAATAAAAAATAGGGGTTGTAGGGGATGAAATCCCCTGCCGTACTAAGGAGGGTGCTCAGACTGCGATAGCAGTCGTCGAAGGGAACCTAGGGTTTCTAGTGTTGCATTTATGAAAAAAATTCATAAATCGTTAAATTCAATCCGTTATGGTTGGAGCATATTATCCAGCCATAACGGATTTTTTATGGTTAACCATATTTTTCCACCATAAATAGATAGATTTATAATAGGAACCTATAGCCATCTTTTTTAAATTTTCTTCGTTTTATCCACTAAGAATTGTAATTGTATCCTCATGCTCCAATAGGTTCATCTGCAGGATCCCCCTAAGTGAAGTAATAGACAATTTAGGATTTAGCTCTAAATGAAATAGGCTAAGAAGAAGATAGGCGATGAGGGCTGAATAAATCTGAATCTTAATTGCATTTTCATTATGGCCTAGCCATTTCTTTATTCTTAGATTTTGTTTAATCCATTTAAAGAAGACTTCTATGTTCCAGCGTAGCTTATATAATTCTACTATCTGCTCCGCAGGAGTTGAAAAATCATTAGTAATCATCCTAACTTCTCCATTTTTCTCATCAAAGATCGTTACTTCTCGATAATGATTCTTAGCCCTTTTGTCTTTTTTCCCAAGCCAAATCCTTCGGTCCTTAAGATTCTCATTATAGGTTTCATATTCTTCTATTACTTGGGTGTGGGCATTGTTAATTTGTCTAGTAATGAACCGCCTACCCTCACGGGTTAGTTGATCATAGAGTTTGTAGTTGAAATACCCTCGGTCAAACAAATAGAGTGCTTCAGGATTATCAAACAATCCTTCCAGACATTTTCTATCATTGGTTTTAGCTGGTGTAATATTTACTTTCTCAGGGATAGACTTATTCAAATCATAAAGGGTAGTAATCTTCATTCCAGCCTTATCATTCTTATATTCAAGTTTGGGAGCCAGTGAAGCAGCAATTTGTATGATGGTACCATCAATAATCTTTATGTTATTAAATCGTTGATTCCATATCTTAAGTCCCAGTTTTGTCTTCGCTACACCTACTAAATGATAGTACATATCTTCAAAGATTTGATAAGGTCTAGATCCATTCTTTCTAGATAATTGAGAGAAGCTAGGCACATTCATAAGTTCCCTAATTTTAGGACTATGCTTTGCTTTACAAGTTAACAGCCTCAACCCTTCAGTACTACTAAGTTGCTGATAAATCAAGGCTATTGCGTGGGAGTGGGTGTAGAAATGCTGGGTTCTATAGTCCCCATGATATTTATTTACAAGACTGCTAAAGAAACTACCAGAAAATACTTGTGTTATTTTTCGCAAAACTGTTTTATTATTTAGTTGAGTCATAAAAGCATCTCCTTTGTTTGGTGAGTTAGGGGTAACTCCATTTAACCAAAGGATATGCTTTTTTTCATTGTAAAGATTTTTCCAAAAGGAAGATACATAAATTTCTTTGATGCAACACTAGAAACCTAGGGTTCCCTAGCGAAAGCGCCCTTAGGCGCTTTTTTTATTGTATGGAAAGAAATTACAAAATAAGGGTAGTAAACCACAGAAGGCATTCGCTATAATAGAAGTGGATATAAAAATTTCTACAATGTAAAAAGGAGAAAAGATGTTTATTCTATACGATCAAGAGAAACAGAAATTCCCAGTTAAAATATGGTTAGAAAATATATCTCAATTAGATGAGGGTTGTATAGAGCAGGCCATCAATCTTTCGAATTTGCCATTTCTGCATCAATGGGTGGTGCTCATGCCGGATACTCATCAAGGGTTTGGTATGCCTATAGGGGGTGTCATCGCTGCCATAGATACAATCATTCCAAATGCTGTTGGCAAAGACATTGGTTGCGGGATGGCCTATATGGATACCAATATTCGTAAATCTGAGCTCAGTGAAAATGAATATAAGCATCTGGTAGGGCAAATCATGAGAAATATTCCAACGGGATTTGAGAAGCATAGCAAGTTACAGGAGTCAGAAGAATTTTTAAATTTTCATGAGATGGTTCGTGAAGGCAGCGAATTTGCGAATAACCAGAAGAACAAGCATCCTGAGTTATGGAAACGATGTTTTCCCAATGCTTTCCAGCAGATTGGAACTTTGGGCTCTGGGAATCATTTTATTGAAATTCAAGAAGATGAAAACGAGCTGTTAGGGATTATGGTGCACAGTGGAAGTAGAAATATGGGGAGTCAGATTGCTGATTACTTTGACCATTTGGCAAAGAATATGAATAAGCAGGAGCGCAGTAATGTGCCTGCATCTTACGATTTGGCATATCTATCTGTAAAGGATGAGACCGGACAAGATTACATTCAGTGGATGAACATGGCCTTGACCTTTGCAATGTACAATAGAAAACGAATGATGGACATCATAAAGATGGAAATGAAAAAGAAGCTTCCCCATATACAGTTTCTAAATGAGGTAAATGCCCATCATAATTATGCAGCAAAAGAAAGGCATTATGGAAAAGAAGTATGGGTACATCGAAAAGGGGCGATTTGTGTGTCCAAAGGAATGCTAGGCATTATACCGGGCGCCATGGGGTCCTACTCTTACATTGTAGAAGGTCTTGGCAACGCCGAATCCTTTGATTCATGTTCCCATGGTGCTGGAAGAGTATTGTCGCGCAATAAGGCAAAAGAAAGGTATTCAGTGGAGGATACATTATTGGACTTAATGAAAAATCATGTGATTTTAGGGAAAAACAATAAGAAAGATGTGTCTGAGGAAAGCAGGAAAGCCTATAAGGATATTGATTTTGTTATCTCTCAGGAACTGGATATTGTGAGGCCCATAAAGAAGTTAAAAACCATTTGTGTCATTAAAGGGTAGTTGAAGGGGGATTTCTTTTGAATAAGGAGTTATTATGGGCAAATCTGTTGGTGATGTTTCTTGTATTTCATTTTTTATACAGGGGAATGAGAAAGTTAAATGGCTGTATTTTTTTTCAGGAATCCAATCAGATGACAGTTGTATATGCCATCATAACGGCTTTATTCGAAATTAAAAAAATGGATTTTTCCATTTTTCAAGACATAGAATATAGTGCTGCCTTTGTCTTATTGTATTCGATTCCTCTTTTGATCATTGTAGGAGGTACTTATTTTAATCTGAGGAAAAAATCAATGATTGTTTATGATATTTCAAAAGGGAGAATCGTTCAAGTGTTAAAGGATGTATTCCTAAGATATCGTATGGTGTTGGAGCAAGAAAGTGGGGAAGATCTTAAATTTCAAGTAAAAGAGCAAGATGTGACGGTAAAACTTTCTGCGGGAAACTTTGATCCAAATAAATGGACGATCGAAATTAACAAATATCGCAGGCTTTTAGATTTTGAATTGATCATGGAGGACATAAAAAATGCAATATATGAAAAAGAAGAGCAGAGAAAAAGATATCGAGGAATAATGGATATTTGTCTTGGTATTGCTGTTTTTATTGGCTTGGCATGGTTCCATCTTAAATTTTAAAAATGCTTTCCTTAGATGTAGCGTAATATAGTATTTTGCATATCTTCTGTAGGAATGAAGAAAATATCTACAGGAGGTGGTATGTAGAATGTTACAACTAACACAAAAAGAAAGAATGCTGTTGGAGGATCAGAAGAATCATGAGGAATTGTGCATCAAAAAATATCTGAAGTATGCCAATGAAGCGCAAGATGTACAACTGAAGCAACTGTTTACGTATTATGCCAGTGTAGAGCAGGAGCATTTGAGCACGGTGACTCAAATTTTGGCGGGACAAGTGCCCAATACATCTTCACAGCAAGGTGGACAGCAAAAGAAGCAACAACAGAATCAACAGAGCTTTACAGGAAATACAGCTTATAATGAAAATGACATTGCTCTGTGTAAGGATGCCTTGACCACAGAAAAATATGTTTCTTCCACCTACGATACTACTATATTTGAGTGTGCAGACAAGAATGTGAGACAAGTGTTGAATCATATACAGAAAGAAGAACAAGAGCATGGAGAAGGACTTTTCAACTACATAAAAAGCAAAGGAGCATATAAGCTGCAATAAAAAAGGCACACCACGTGTGCTTCGCTAGGGGAACTTAGTTCCCCTTCGACGGCTGCAAAGCAGCTTCCTGAGGACCCCTCTGACTGCGGCATGGGAATACTTCCCCTGCACCCCTGTTTTTTTATAGTATAAGAAAGTATACTTTCTTATACTATAAAAAAGGCGGTAGATTTCGATCTACCGTCTTTTTAGAATAGGATGTTTTAACTAGATGAATTCTAAAGATAATTTGATGATAAAGCCCAAGGAAACAATTAAAAAGATGGGTTTGATGAGCTTAGCACCGTTTTTGATGGCTAGTTTTGTACCTACCAGAGCACCAAGAATCATGGATATGGCCAATGGAATACCTATTGCATAGATGACCTTTCCATGAAGGGCAAATACGATAAAGGACGAAATTCCGCTGAAAGCGTTTAACACCTTGCCATTGCCACAGCTTACCAGGAAATCAAAACCCAAAAAGGTGATAAATGAGAAAATAAGGAAAGATCCTGTTCCAGGACCAAAAAAACCATCATAAAATCCCAGTATAAAAGCAATGGAACATCCAATCAATATGTTTTTGCGAGTCATTCCAGAAAATTCATCGGTACTGCCCAAATCCTTTTTTAGCACTGTGTAGAGGCAGACGACGGCAAGCAGGACTAAAATGATACCGCTTAATATTTTTTGGTCAATCATAAGTACTGTGTTTACACCCAATGCAGCACCGACAATCGTGCATGGAATCATATACTTTAGCATGGGGATATGTATCTTTTTAGATTGTATAAAGCCGATAGAACTGGAGACGGTTCCAAACATGGCGCCAAATTTATTGGTACCTAAAGCAAAATGAGGAGGTATACCAAAGGCAAAGAGTGCAGGAATACTGATTAGCCCACCGCCACCAGCAATAGAGTCGATAAATTGGGCTAAAAATCCAAAAAAACATAAATAAATGATTTTAAGATCCATAAAGATTAGTCCTCCGTAAATTTAGATTTCAAAAATATTTTAACCGATTCCCTAATAAATGTCACGTAAAAGGTTAACTGTGCAATTTGAAGAGACAGCTGCCATAGGTTGGCGAGTGAAAAAATTTCCTATGTTAACAATAACTACAAAGGGCAGAAATAGAGGAAACGAAAGGCTGCTGACGAATTAATAGAGTTATGAAAAGAAGGCTTGAAGGGTGGGGGCTGTTATTCAATCACAGATAGAAGCATTAAAAAAATGGGAACAAAAGATTCGAGAGAATATTTTATTTAAGGAGTATGTTCTACGAAAGATCAAAAGAGAAGAACTTCAATATGAAGGTAAGATTAAAATATTTGAACAGGCTGGAGAGATATACAAGGAAGATATTGAAGCGTTAAAGGCAGCATTTGACGCCATGAAAGATAGGAATACAAGGCTTGTTGTGGAATTGGAGCGTGAGAAAATCCTAATGGAAGAGGCTTTGGAAGAAATCCATGGTAAACTTGATCATTTGAAAAGGGAATGGGCAAGTATATAGTGATTTCAAAATAAGCCATCATTTCAAAAATCCATATTCATTGAATTACTCGACATGTACGGAGCAGGCTAACTGCTCCTATTTTATTTTTACTATTCATTGAATTTCTAAATAAGTGTTATAATAGAAGAATGTAAAGAGTGAAAAGCAGCCAAAGGAGGTTTGCCAGATTGAAAAATCCTGAAATTGCTTATAGAAGAAAACAGAAACATTATGGATGGTTACATAAAAGACAACATCAAGCAGCAAATAAAATCAGTAAGATTAGGCTAATAGTTTCCTTGGTGGGTATTATCATTGGCGTGATTCTTTTTAGCATGGGTAAGAATTCCATGGCTGTTTTAGGATTGGTAGTTACTCTATGTTTGTTTGTCCCTTTGGTAATTTGTCATAAAAAGATGAAGAGAAAAAGTAGATATTCAGAGGTTCTTTGGAAGATGAATGAGGAAGCGATTCTTCGAATAACTGGTAAATGGCATGCCTTCGCCGATAAAGGGCAAGATTTTCGGAATGAAGCGCATCCCTATGCAGAAGACTTGGACGTGTTTGGGGATGGATCCTTATTTCAATGGATCAACACAGCCTTAACTGTTTTAGGGAGAAAAAAGCTAGCGGAATTCTTGGCCAATCCATCTAAAGAACTGGAGAAAATCCGAGATCGTCAAGGAGCTATTAAAGAATTAGCGAATCTACTTCGATGGAGGCAGCGGTTTGCTGCTGAGGCTCACTTGGCCGCTGATGAAATTTTCAATCCAGAACCTTTGGTTCAATGGCTGAAATCATCAAATACAACATATGGGAAAAAATGGTTGCAAATTCTCATGTGTATTTTGCCTGGGATGACAATGTTGCTTGGATGGCATAGCTTCGTCAATCAGGCAATATCTTACAGATATTTCATTGCTGCGGTTGGTATACACTTGATGATATTGAAAATAGGAAGAAAGGAAAGGGAAGCGATATTTCGTACGGTCTATCGATATAAAAACGATATAGGCATTTACATGGGAATGATTACATGGATTGAACAGCAGGAATTTGAAAGTCCATATTTAAATAGAGTAAAAGCTCAAATGATCAATGAGAGAAAAGAACTGCCATCAAAGCAAATCAAAAGATTCTTTCAAGTTGTAGAAATTTTTTCCCAACGATATAATGCCGTATTTCTTCTGATAAATATACTATTTCTATGGGATTATCATAGCCTGTGGAAGTTAGAACGCTGGAAAGATGAATCTGGTCGATACTTTGATCAGTGGTTGAATGGCATTGGAGAAATAGAAGCTCTTGCAAGCTTATCGATTATAGGGTATGATCATCCCGATTGGGCCCTTCCTGAAATACTAAGCGGAGAACCAGTACTCTTGGCCCAGGAAATGGGGCACCCATTATTAACGCAGAAATGTATAAGGAATGATTTCAAAATAAAAAGACCTACCAGTGTGCTATTGATCACGGGTTCAAATATGTCGGGAAAGAGTACATTTCTCAGAAGCGCAGGGGTGAACCTTGTTCTTGCTTATGCAGGAACACCTGTTTATGCCAGGGGATTTCAATGCGCTATCATGGAGGTTCATACCTGCATGCGAGTTCACGACGATCTAGGACAAAGCATTTCCTCGTTCTATGCTGAGTTGCTGCGAATCAGAAAAATCATAGATGCTGTGAAGAAAGAGAAACCTGTATTTTTCTTATTGGATGAAATCTTTAAGGGGACAAACTCCCATGATCGGCATTTGGGTGCGAAAGCCTTAATCAAGCAGTTGATCCAGGGAAAAACCATGGGACTTGTATCAACCCATGATTTAGAGCTTGGAGATCTGGAGCAGGAAACCCAGGGGGCAGTACAGAATTTTCATTTTAAAGAGTATTATGAGGAGAACGAACTTCGTTTTGATTATAAGCTGCGGTCTGGTATCTCTACCACTAGAAATGCCATGTATCTCATAAAAATGGCGGGTATTGATGTGGACAATAAAAATATATAAAAAACTGCTGTGATATTCAGCAGTTTTTTTTCATATATATGGGGTATAGAAGTTTTTTAAGACAAGCATGAAAATGAAGTAGAAGATGTTTCTGCTGGGTGTATGGAATTCAAAGGAACTAGGGGTGGAACACGAATGGATGATGTCTTTCAAGTTGAAGATATTAAGGAAAAATCCATAGAATTGATGGTAAAAAGCATCGAAAAAATAAATAGTTCTTCTATGGATACAGTAAAAAATGACCTTATCAACAATATAAGAGGAATCCATGAAAAATATAAGAAGAGGATGGAACTTCTTCGATGGCAGATGGCACAGATCCAAGGAGAAAAGGAAGCCTATCGTTTAAAGAATATTGAATTAAAGCAAAAACTCCATGATTTGGAGTTGGAAAACCAAAGGCTATTAAGCCTTTCACAAAATGATGGCTTAACTGGAGTTCCCAATCGTAGGAGATTGGATGAGTACTTGAGCATAGAGTGGATGCGTGAGAGAAGAGAGGCATCCTATCTGTCTCTACTCATCATTGATATAGACTATTTCAAAGAATACAATGATCATTATGGACATTTAGAGGGTGACCAGTGCCTGATACAGGTAGCGAATGCACTAAAAGGAACCCTAAAAAGACCTGGTGACCTCCTTGCTAGATATGGGGGAGACGAATTTATGGCTGTCTTGCCCAATACAGATTCGATTGGGGCCCTATTGATGGCTGAAGAGATGAGGAGAGAAATAGAAAAGCTAGAAATCATCCATCAATACTCGAGTATCAGTAATGTTGTAAGTATTACTGTAGGGGTTGCTACAGTCTTACCAAGTGGACATACGTCCGTGGAAGACCTTGTTCATATGGCGGATAGTGCCCTATACCAAGCCAAGAAAAAGGGGCGAAATCAGATCGTTTCATTAACATAATAGGGATTTACAGGGATGGACAAGGCTATGCTTATCATACTTTATATAGGGCTAGAGAGTTACTTTACAATTAGGTATGTACCTAATAGCAGAAAAAGAATTCCGAATAGTTTACAGAGATAGAGACATTGTTGTTTTAAAATAAACGCATCTACGATCAAACCACTAACAATCTGAGAAGCGACAATAATGGTAAGGGTATTAGCTACTCCAAGTTTTGGAATTGCCTTAATACCCATATAGACAATCAGCGTGCCAAATATTCCGCCAATGAGCCATAGAGGTTCTACATGGATAATCTTTTTGTACTCATGGATAGTTCCTTTCAGCAGATTTGCGACTAAAATAACTAGCAAGCCTGTGATTAGGTTGTGAAGTGTAGCGATTTTGGGTGAAACAATCCGCCCCAGTTTCACGTTGATGGTCGCTTCGATGGTTGTAAAGAACCCTGCCAGAATGGCAAAGAGAATAGGAATGATTTTGCCCATGGAATGATCCCCTTTCTACTCTTTTAATATATATGCAAAACACTAGTAAAAGAATAGAAAAATTTATTACACAAAAGAACATCCTTCCTATATGCTGAAGTTTTAGGTATAAGAAGGATGCTTTGTTAATCTAGTGGACATAGCGTCCATGATCAGGGATCGCAAGTTCATCAAAATCTTTAGCCAAGGCATCCAATTGTTCTGATAAATTTTTACCATACATAGGCTGGCCATGACCAGTAATAACTATCTTTGGATGGAGTGCTCTCAGTTTTTCTACAGACCGCCAAGCTTCTTTCCAATCCGTGGTGAAATAAGCAGGAGGCCCGTGAACCTCTTTTTCCTGGGTTAACACTGCCCACGCCGATTCCTGTTTTACGGTGGTAAAAGCATCTCCTGCGATCAAAACACCGTCCTGATCTCTGAAAAGGGAAACATGACCAGGTGTATGACCGGGGGTATGGATCCAACGCCAGTCAGTCATAAAGGGAATAGTGCCGTCAGAAGGCAGTGGCTTCACCCGATTTCCTAAATCTATAGCTTTTCGAGGGTAGATGGATGAGATTCGTGCCATCAGTCCGCCGCCAACACTGGGATCTGGAGGTGGATAATCCGATTGACCTGTCAAGTAGGGCAACTCAAATGCATGAGCATAAACAGGAACATCCCAATGTACTGCAAGTTCTTTTACGGCCCCAACGTGGTCAAAATGGCCATGGGTTAGAATAATAGCCTGGGGCGTTGAAGCTGATCCAAAACGCTCTGCAGAAGCTTCTAGGATACGTTCCATGGAATCGACCATACCTGCATCAACTAGGACCCATTTATTGAAACGGTCATGGGGATTACCAATGAAGCAGAGATTGACCATCAAAAGTGTCATGGTCCATACATCTGGTGCTAGCAATAAACCTGAACCGCTGGCATCTACCTTTTCATGTACTTGGTTTTCTACCATAGCAGAAGCTCCTTTCTATTTTTTGAGGTTAACGATGTTATTATGTGTGATTCACCAAGGGGATATTCTGCTTTTTAGGAACTGAGATATCTTTGTAGAGTGAAAAAATATTGTATTTTTTTGAGAACTGTGATATAGTATTATTCAAATATCATATGTGAGTGTTAAAGGGGAGTAACTACCCGTTCAGGGAGATAAAGTCAACAATCGATAGCTTGGGCTGTCTGGCTTTGTCCTTTGTTTCTAGAAGATGTAAGACCTTTAACATAATTCCACCATTCTTGGTAGAATTATGTTAAAGGTCTTTTATTACTAAGGAGGTGATAATAGGTATACACTATAAATAAAAATGCTAAACAATAAATTTAAATAAAATGATAGGAGGAAAAAAATATGATACCTTTTTTTGATCCAACATTTATATTGCTAATCCCAGCCATCATATTGGCCATGATAGCTCAAGGCAGGGTGCAAGCAGCTTATAGCAAATATTCAAGATACAGCTCACGATATGGTATAACTGGTGCTGAATTGGCCAGTAGACTCCTGCGAGATCAACGGATAGGAGATGTACGCATTGAGATGGTTTCAGGTCATATGACAGATCATTATGATCCGAGACAAAAGGTGCTTAGACTTTCCAGGGATATTTATCACGGAACATCCCTTGCAGCATTAGGAATTGCTGCCCATGAAGTAGGGCATGCAGTGCAACATAACGAAGGCTATGCCATGTTGAGCTTGAGAAATATGATCTTTCCTTTGGCGAGCATTGGTTCTCAAGCTGCATTACCTCTTTTATTCCTAGGTTTAATCCTGGGTTCTCAATCGTTGGCCTCCATAGGAATATTCGTTTTCATGTTTGCCGTAGCATTTCAGGTAATCACACTGCCTGTTGAATACAATGCCAGCAGCAGAGCATTAGCAATGTTGGCAGATGGTGCATATGTTACTGTCGAGGAAGAAAAACCTATTAAGAAGGTCTTAAATGCTGCCGCCTTAACCTATGTGGCGGCTACAGCTATGGCTGTAATGCAACTCTTAAGACTACTGATGATTTCTGGATTCTTGGGAAGGCGAGATGATTAGGAAATCTTCATATGGTAAAAGGAAAAGCGTCTAGGAAATAGATCTGGACGCTTTTGTCTTTTAAAACCATAGACTACCCTCTCAAAAATATAGGTTTGAGTATAGAAGAAAGGGAAGAAAAGGGGATTTTAAATACGGGTAATTGAGATTCTGTGGGCGCAATTTGGTGGAAACCAAAAAAGATGACCACATGAC
This sequence comes from Anaerosolibacter carboniphilus, assembly GCF_014205875.1. Classification (GTDB taxonomy): domain Bacteria; phylum Bacillota; class Clostridia; order Peptostreptococcales; family Thermotaleaceae; genus Anaerosolibacter; species Anaerosolibacter carboniphilus. Next base: position 44,051 of record NZ_JACHEN010000013.1, on the reverse strand, counting down.
CATTTTCAAGATAAAACGGTTGATCTTCAGCAATGCCCTTAAACTGCTCTGGGGTGCCAGCAAAATATTTATCTCTGTTTGCCTGGAGCTGCTGTTTGATCTGCTGGTTGATGACTTCTTTATAGTTGGATCCTTCTCGGAACAAATCTTCAATGGAAAGAGATTTTCCTGTTAGGAGGCTGTAATTATAGGGTACTTTAATATATGAATGCTTTCCTTGAATGCGTTCGTAATATAGGATATTTATGCTAAGGATAGAAGCCTTGTTGTAGGTAACTGAATAAATATTTGAGGCGATATATGGAATAACAGCTTTCCCTTTTTTCTTGGCTTCGGCGGCATTGTCTTTCGCTGCCTCTTCCATTCCTTTTTTGAATTCTAGAATATCATCTTCAACTTGTTTGTTGATATTACTTTGAATCTGAGGATTGGATAAACCTTGCGCAACTGGGATTTTTAAATCTAAAGTGATAGCAGTGGTGTCGCTTTTAATTGTTTTTGTCTTGAATGTTACAGGATTTTCAGGAATATCACTGCGATATAGGTCAGAATTTGTTTCAGCCATATGATAAGCCATGCACAAAGGATAACCATGACAATGATATTGGCAAGATCGGAACATGGAACTCCCCCTTTTTTAGTTTTTTAATACCGTATATATAGGAATTTTCTATCTATAACAATATTATGTAGCAGAGCATGTATAAGTTCTTACTATGTCGTGATGGGTAAATAGGCATTCTTAGATTGTAGCAGAATATGATCAGACAACAGATTTACAAAACGAAGGGAGATAAAATCGATATGATAAAAGAATTTGAAGGTGTTTATCCTCATTTAGATACGAAAAGCTTTATAGCCGATGGTGCCCAGGTGATTGGATCGGTGACGATGAAAGAATTCAGCAGTGTTTGGTTTAATACGGTGGTAAGGGGCGATGTGAATCGTATTGAGATTGGGAATTATACCAATGTTCAAGACAATAGTGTTGTTCATGTGGCCGACGAACATCCTACCATTATTGGTGATTATGTAACCATAGGCCACAATGCCATCATCCATGGTTGTACTATAGAAGATCATTGTTTGATCGGAATGGGAGCCATTGTGCTGAATGGTGCTGTGATTGGAAAGGGGAGCATTGTTGCGGCTGGTGCTTTGGTAAGAGAGAATCAAGTAATTCCTCCAAATTCACTGGTTGTGGGCATGCCAGGAAAAGTAATAAAGACAATAGAAAGTTTGGATACGATTCATGCCCAAGCATTAAAGTATAAAACCCTATGGACAGAACGCTATGGCATCATTCCAAATGCAGGTGGCGAGCGTTATCAAGGAGAGAAAATTGTTTAGAATATAAACGTATAAAAAACATGCAGCGGCTTTTATATCGCTGCATGTTTTTTTACTCTTTGTCTTAAAACCTCTGCAATCGGATAATAGTCAAACGAATAGGGGTAGAAGGCTATATGGAGCTCTATCTGGGCTAATATTTGTTCTGTTTCTGATAAAATTACTGCACCATTCTTGGATCTTTCGATCAGATGGCTAAACTCACTTTGAGACATAGATATATAAGGGTGATGCATGGGAAATCAGCTCCTCCATAAAGGATATATAAGACATTAGAGATCAATGAGGTAGCGGTCTATAGGTAAAAGTAGCGACGACTCTTGCTGAAATATTGATTTGACCAGGTTGAATAGGTGTGATTCCTTCCGCTGCTTTAAGCAGCTGTCTATCTTCGAATGGGATAGGTTGGCTGGATTCTTCCACAACATGAACAGGCATCTTAGATACAATTGCTCTGATGCTTTGTCCGATGACGCTAGCTTTATTGATGGCATCGTTGATTGCCAGCGTAAGTGCCTGTTTATAGTATCTTGATGGATCAGCGGTTGAGAAAACAATATTGTTAATGATATTGGCGCCGTTGGCTACAGCTCCATCGATGACCGTACCGATCCGATCTATGTTTCGAATGGTGACTAAGAGCATGTGTACAACACGATAATTCCTAAATATTTGGCGTCCTTCCACATAGTCATATTGGGGATCGATGGTATAAGATTGGGTTTGAATATCCTTCTGTGGAATACCTGCCCCTATCAGTCCTTGGATTACCCTGTTTACTATTTGGGTATTTTGCTCTTGTGCCAGTTTAAGCTCTTGATTTTCGGTAGATACGCCAAGGGAGACAGATGCCATATCAGGAGTTACTTGGACATCTGCAGTACCAACTACTTTAAGTTGATAAGGAAACTGACGGAACATCTGAGAGATATGGGAAGGAACATTCGGTGTGCCATAATTTAAAGGAACAGATAGCATAGTTTTCATCCTTTCATATAAATTGATGCATAATTTATCATATGTGCAAACTGATGAATTGGAGACTATTGGGATGGAAGATAAACTGCAAGAATAGATAGAAGATTTTTAAAACAATATTTACTTTCCCATGGAAGCTTTATATAATATTAACTAGGCATGTACTATCATTTTCAAAGATTGAAACAATCCTTCCAGGATTGTTTTTTGATTATACTTTAGAATGAATTATGTTGAGGGGGAAAATTATGATATATTTTAGAGAAGCATTGGTCATGGCAATAAAAAAGCTTTTATCCTTTGATCCTGAGTTGTATGGTATCGTATTTCTTTCATTGAAGATATCGACGATAGCTGTCATTCTTAGCGCAGTGATAGGTATTCCCATCGGTGCAGTCATAGCACTGAAGGATTTCAAAGGAAAGAATATTGTGGTAAACGTGATCAATACCCTAATGGGTATACCACCAGTGGTGGTAGGTCTCATTGTATACATACTTCTATCAAATCAATTCGGAATTCTAGGAAATTTAAGACTATTGTTCAGCCAAACTGCTATGGTCATCGCTCAGGTCATGCTAGCAGTACCGATCATTATGGGGCTTACCATTGTTGCAATCCATGGATTAAATCCCCTTTTAAGAAGCACTGCCATCAGCTTAGGAGCTAACCGCTTTCAGCTGATATGGACCCTGATTGGGGAGGCACGTTATTCTATTGGATCATCTATTATTGTTGCTTTTGGAAGGCTGTTGGCAGAAGTAGGAGCGGTGATGATGGTGGGAGGAAACATACGGTTTCAGACAAGGGTGATGACAACGGCTATTGCACTACATAAAGGAATGGGAGAATTTCAAGAAGCCCTTGCGCTAGGTATTATATTATTATTTTTATCCCTTCTGATCACTTCGGGAATTGATATGATCCGCCGCGGAAAGGTGTGGATGTAATATGGAGAGTATTTTCAAAATTAACAACTTGATGAAGCAGTTTAAAGGAAAAACAGTATTGAGTATTGATGAGCTTAATATTCAGAGAGGTGCTGTCACTGCAATTATAGGACCCAGTGGCGCTGGCAAAAGTACTTTGTTATCCATCTTGAACGGACTTACGACCCCTGATGGTGGAAAAATCTTATTTGAGGATCAAGATATTTCAGGCGGCATCAAGCATGGGGATTATAACCGAAGATCCATGGCTATGGTGTTTCAAAATGCTGTAATGTTTCAGGGAACTGTTTTCGAAAACATTGCCTATGGGTTAAAGCTTCGAGGGATGCCTGAGCATGAGGTAAAGGTGCGAGTAAACGAAGTTTTAGAGCTGATCGGGCTAAAGGAGATTGCCTATCAGAAGGCAGAGACAATTTCAGGTGGAGAAGCCCAGCGAATTGCTTTGGCTAGGGCTATGGTGTTCAAACCTAAGGTGTTGTTTCTCGATGAACCCACGGCAAATCTTGATCCAGCCAATGTGACCCAAATTGAAAAGCTGATTGTCCATGCAAAGGAGCACTATGGCACGACGGTAATTTTAGTAACGCATAATATGTTTCAGGCTAAAAGGCTGGCAAATTATACGGTTTTTATGATGAATGGCAGTATTGTTGAGTATGGGAGCAATGAAGAGGTTTTTGCAAATCCAAGTAACGAAAAGACAAAATTATTTATTTCAGGTGAAATGATTTATTGATACTAAAGTTAAATATGATTCTGTTGTTTTGCCAAACCAGTACATCTAAGTACTGGTTTTATTTTTCTGAATTAGAGAAAATTGAAAATTATTTTTCGACTTTACTTAACATATATTGACATTGATAGAAGGATTGTATAAAATTCAATTAGCTGAGAGTAAGCGATTACTTACCACGGAGGTAAAAAATGGAAGCTTTATTGCATAGAAAAGAGAGCATTATCCTTACTGCGGTTGAGATCATCCATGAATTGGGAATTCAAGGCCTGTCAACGAGAGAAATTGCAAGGAGGCAAGAAATCTCTGAGGGAGCAATCTTTAAGCATTTTAAGAATAAAAATGAAATACTTCTAGGTGTGCTAGAACACTATTCCCAATATGATACGGATATTATAGAGTCCATCGCTATGAAAAGCTTAAAACCGATTGAGGCAATTAAATATTTTGTGCGGGCCTATGCAGAGTATTATGAAAACTATCCAGCGATTACTGCAATTGCGCAAGCTTATGATGTGTTTTCTTGCGATCCCAAACTGGCATGGAAAATTAAAGACATATTTGATATTCGCAATCAATTTATAGTAAAGATGGTAGGGGAAGCTCAAGCAGCGGGAGAAATCTTGCCCCATGTAAATATTGAAAACTTATCAGATGTTATTGTAGGACTCTGTAATTCCATATGTCTTAAGTGGAGGTTGAATCATTTCAACTTTTCATTGAAAGAAAGAACTCTTTCAACATTAGAGATGATTTTAAGTGCATTTTTCCCTGTACACGAATAAGAATTTTATGAAAGGTGAGTGATGTACAATGGCAAAAGTGATGATTGTTGATGATGCAGCGTTTATGAGAATGTCATTGAGAATAATGCTGGAGAAAAATGGGTTTGAGATTTTGGCTGAGGCTGAAAATGGTGATATGGCGATTAGCATGTATAAAGAATTGAGGCCAGACATTGTAACCATGGATATTACCATGCCCGATATGGGTGGTATCGATGCCTTAAAAGCGATTCGGCAATTGGACCCAAAGGCAAAGATTGTAATGATTTCTGCTATGGGACAAGAATCCATGGTGAGGGATGCGGTGATGAATGGAGCAAAATCTTTTGTTGTAAAACCATTTAAAGAAGATCAAGTTGTTCAAACTTTAAATAAAGTATTAGCTTTATAAAGCAAAAGGCGAGGTGAAATGAGTGTCCAATCCGTATCTTCATGAGCCAATGATTGAAATGTATGTTTTTGAAACGTCACAGCTGATTGAACAGCTTGAAAAATCCATATTGAGCAGTGAAAAAACAAATTCATATACATTGGATAGGATTAATGAGATCTTTAGAATTATGCATACCATCAAGGGCTCGTCGGCCATGATGCTCTTTAATAGCATTGCTGAGTTAGCCCATACCATAGAAGATCTTTTCTTTTTAATCCGAGAGGAAAGGCCATCGAATTTGGATTACGCTGCTATATCGGATTTGGTACTGGACAGTGTGGATTTTATAAAAGTAGAGCTTGAAAAAATTAAGAATGGAGATGACGTGGACGGAGAGGCTGGGGGACTCATCGATAGCATTCATCATTTTCTTGGCAAGCTGAAGAAAAAAAATGACCTTCAGGATGAAGTAGAAGAACAGGAAAAACCGTTAATTACAGCGCAACAATATTACATAAGCCAGCATAAGATACAGGCCCAATTTCCTAGACATACATATAAAGCAGTAATTCGCTTTGAAGATGGGTGTGAAATGGAAAATATACGTGCCTATACTGTAATTCATAGTCTTAAGGAGATTACCGAGAATTTTCATTTTACGCCAGAGGATATTAGCGACAACGATGATAGCATTCAAACCATTCGAGAAGAAGGATTCAGAATTCTGTTAAAGACAGACAGAAGCTACGATGAGATGTATGACTTCTTTATGCAGACGGTTTTTCTAAAGGACTTGGAACTTATTGAACTAGATCAAGATGATGAATTTCAGTTGCTAGAAAAAGAAAAAAAGGAAAATACCCTCCAAGGGTCGGTCATTCAGAACCAGCAGAGTGAAGGGGAGAGCAGAAAAGACCTCCAAGCTTCTTCCCATCAAAGTATGATCAGTGTAAATGTAGGAAAACTGGACAAATTGATGGATTTGGTTGGGGAAATGGTGATCGCAGAAGCTATGGTTACCCAGAATCCAGATTTGAAAGGCTTGGAATTAGATAATTTTCAGAAAGCAGCCAGGCAGCTAAGAAAAATTACTAGTGAACTACAGGATATGGTGATGTCTATCCGAATGGTTCCCTTGGCTACTACTTTTCATAAGATGCATCGAATTGTTCGGGATATGTGCAAGAAATTGAATAAGGAAGTGGATTTGGAGATCATAGGGGAAGAGACAGAGGTTGATAAAAATATTATTGAGCATATTTCCGATCCATTGATGCACTTGGTACGAAATGCCATTGATCATGGTATTGAATTTCCAAAAGAAAGAAGAGAAAAGGGAAAAGAACGTCAAGGAATCATTACCTTAGAAGCAAAAAATGCAGGTAGTGAAGTATTGATTGTGATCAGGGATGATGGAAAAGGATTAAATAAGGAGAAAATTCTCAAAAAGGCGATTGATAATGGTATCCTTTATAAGCCTGAGCAGGAAATGACGGACAAAGAGATATATGGTTTGATTTTTTTACCGGGTTTTTCTACGAAGGATAGTGTTACAGAGTTTAGCGGTAGAGGCGTCGGGATGGATGTGGTTGTAAAGAATATAGAAGCAGTAGGTGGTGCTGTATCCGTAGACAGCATACCCAATGAGGGCACCATCATCACGCTAAAGATTCCTCTGACTCTGGCAATCATTGATGGAATGAATATCAATGTGGGTAGATCTTATTATACAATTCCTACAACTTTGATTAAAGAGTCCTTTCGAGCAAAAGAGAGCGATATTATTACAAGTCCAGATGGCAACGAGATGATGATGGTAAGAGGGCAATGCTATCCAATTTTAAGGCTCCATGAGATTTATAAAGTAAGAACGGATGTCACCCATATATCAGAGGGCATCATTGTAATGGTAGGAGATGGAGAGAAGACGTATTGTATCTTCGCTGATGAACTAATTGGGCAACAGCAGGTAGTGGTGAAAGGATTACCTAACTATATAAAAAATCTAAAGAAAATAAGGGGATTAGCAGGGTGTACTCTCTTAGGAGATGGCAGTATCAGCTTAATATTGGATGTAGCAGGTCTAATTGACTAGTGGCATCGTGTTCAAGATGGATAGAAGGGATTGAAGATAATGGAGAAGGATGTATTCGAGCAACTGAGAGAGGAATTGCATATGGTATTAGACGAAAGAAACAAAGGGCAGATGCTGAAAATTAGTCAGGCTTTAGACGTTGAGATATCCAAATTCTTGAAGCATGAGATGGTGGTGTATGAGCAAGCGGTGAAGGTATTGCCAAAACTGAAGTGATCAAATGATATGAAAGGAGTTAAGGCTATGGCTGATGTAGTAGTACAGGAACTGTTGGATCAGGAAGATACTCAGAGAGGAAAATATCTTACATTTGCATTAGGAAATGAATTTTATGGCATTGAAATCAAATATGTTACCGAGATCATAGGTGTACAACCCATCACAGAAATTCCAGAACTACCGGAATACATTCGTGGGATCATCAATCTAAGGGGAAAAATTATTCCTGTGATGGATGTGCGATTACGATTTAAAAAACCCTTTAAGGAGTATAATGATCGCACTTGCGTGATTGTGATAGATATTAAGGATATATCCATTGGACTTATTATCGATAGTGTATCAGAAGTGTTATCCATATCTGATGAAGAAATTGTTCCTCCCCCTGATATCCATAAGGGTGGAAATAAATACATCAAAGGCATTGGAAAAGTGGGAAGTGATGTGAAATTGATTCTGGACTGTGACAAGCTTCTCAACGATGATGACATTGAAAATTTAGAAAGTATACAATAAGGGGGAAAAAGAATGAAATGGTTTAGTAATTTAAAAATTAGAGTAAAGCTTATTTCTTGCTTTATAGTACTGGCGATTTTTACAGCAGCGGTAGGTGTGATTGGCATTACGAATATGGACAAGATCAATACCCGGGGAGATGATATGTATTATAGCAACTTCATACCTTCCATGAACTTGGCAAACATTCAGACCGCATTACAAAATGTACGGGCCAATCAGCTTTTGGCTGTTTATGAAAGAGATCCTAATAAATTACAATTGAGGATAGATGAAATCAATCGGCTTGTTGAGCAAACCAATACATTGTTAACTCACTATGAAACGCTCATTGAAAATGACGGAGAAAATCGTCAACTGTATAATAATGTTAAGGATGCCTTAGTGCTTTATCGAAACGTACGAAACGAAAATCTTGAGTTGATCAAAGCTGGAAGATATGATGAAGCACTGGCAGCGTTGAGTGGTGTTACAGAAGCCCGAGTAAAGGTTGATGAAGAACTGCAAAAACTTATTGATTACAACACAAAAATTGCAGAGGAAAGTGCAAAGCAAAACACAGTAGATTATCAAAATCAATCCAAGGTGATGATTGCAATCATTGTGGCAGGAATCGCACTTGCCTTGGGACTTGGATTGATGGTAGCTTCCATGATTAGTAAACCACTGAACCAAATTGTAGGTGTGGCCAATCAGATTGCCGATGGAAATCTGGATGTAGCAGTTGATGTGGATTCTAAAGATGAAGTAGGGATGTTGGCCAATGCATTTCGTGTGATGACGGATAACTTAAACGATGTCATGTCTAATATCAGTACTGCTTCAGAACAGGTAGCATCGGGTTCTAAACAGGTTTCTGAATCCAGCATGGAGCTTTCTCAAGGAGCCACAGAACAAGCAAGCTCCATTGAAGAGCTAACGGCTTCCATCGAAGAAATTGCTTCCCAAACCAGATTAAACGCTGAAAACGCAACACAAGCCAATGGATTGGCAGAAACTGCAAAAGAAAATGCAGCGAAAGGCAATGAGCAAATGAAGCAGATGCTAAAAGCTATGGATGAAATCAATGATTCTTCCAGTAATATTTCTAAAATTATCAAAGTGATTGACGAGATCGCTTTCCAAACCAATATTCTTGCCTTAAATGCGGCTGTAGAGGCAGCCAGGGCTGGACAGCATGGAAAGGGCTTTGCCGTGGTAGCTGAGGAAGTAAGAAATCTAGCAGCAAGGTCTGCCAATGCAGCGAAGGAAACAACAGCGATGATTGAAGGCTCTATTAAGAAGGTAGAAGGTGGAACGAAGATTGCCAATGAAACGGCAGATGCCTTGAATAAAATTGTCGAGGGGATTGCCAAGGTGGCTGGTTTGGTTAATGATATTGCAATTGCATCTAATGAACAGGCTTCTGGTATCGCCCAGATTAATCAAGGGGTATCCCAGATTTCCCAGGTTGTACAAGCTAACTCTGCTACCTCAGAGGAAACGGCAGCAGCCAGTGAGGAACTGTCTAGCCAAGCAGTAATGTTAAATGACCAAGTTAGCAGATTTAATCTGAAGAAAAAGAATCGTTCCTCCTATAGAGGGGCGGAAGAAATGAATCCTGAAGTCCTCAGAATGTTGGAACATATGTCGGAGAAAAAAAGAAACAATACATATACTTATGATGATGATAAAGCTGAAGCTGCTGCCACCAGTGCAAAGTCTAAAATCATGCTAAGTGACAGGGAATTCGGTAAATATTAGTAGAAATTTGGATGGAGAGGGGCTGCAGCTCCTCTTCAATCCTAAAGAAAAGTAGGCGGACATAATGATTACGATTACCACAAAAGAGTTTAAACAACTGGCAGACTATATCAAAGTGAATTATGGTATCCATCTAAAGGAAGAAAAGCGGTCTTTGATTACTGGTAGATTACACCATGTATTAATCAGTAAGAATTTTAGAAGTTTCACTGAATACTATGATTATATTGTCGCTGATAAAGCAGGACATGCAGTTGCAACATTAATCGATAAGATTACTACAAATCATACTTTTTTCATGCGAGAAACGGATCACTTTTATTTTTTGAGAGATAAAGTACTGCCTTATCTGGTAGGTACAGCGAAGGATAAGGATCTAAGAATCTGGAGTGCAGGCTGTTCTTCTGGAGAAGAACCATATACGTTAGCCATGATATTGGATGAATTTCTAGGAAAAGAAAAGGTTTGGTGGGACACAAAGATATTGGCAACAGACATATCAAATAGTGTATTGGACACGGCCCAAAAGGGTATCTATAGCAATGAAGGAATTGCTTCCCTTCCTGCCCAGTGGAAAAACAGCTATTTTAAGAAACTTAACAATGAAAATTCTGTCCTGATTGATATGATTAGGAATGAAGTGATATATAGAAAGTTTAATCTGATGGAGGAGGTATTCCCCTTCAAGCGAAAGTTCCATGTGATTTTTTGCAGAAACGTTATGATCTATTTCGACAATAAGACAAAAAACGATTTGGTAGATAAATTTTATGATGCCATGGAGTACGGAGGTTATCTATTTATCGGACACTCAGAATCTTTAAATCGTGACGCAACCAAATTCAAGTACATCATGCCCGCTGTGTATAGGAAGGAGTAGTTTCCATGGGTCTAGGAAAAAGAATAAAGGTTTTGGTGGTAGATGATAGTTTAGTATTTAGAGAAGTATTGTCTCGAGGAATTGCTTCGGATCCAGCCATTGAAGTGGTGGCTACTGCAGTAGATCCATTTGATGCCAGAGATAAGATTTTAAAATATAAGCCAGATGTCATGACCTGTGATGTAGAAATGCCGAAAATGAATGGCATCGAATTTATTCGAAGATTGCTTCCTCAATATTCTTTACCTGTGATTGTGGTGAGTACGGTCAGTGAGGCTGTATTTGATGCTATGAATGGAGGCGCTGTAGATTTTGTGACTAAACCTGATGTGAAATCAGTGAAAAGTGTGGAAGCTTTCATTGAGGATTTGATTACGAAGATCAAGATAGCTTCAGATGCAAAAATATCATGTGCCAACCTTAATGAAACCAGAAGTATTATATCGGCCAATACCAGTGGAAACACAAAGAAAATCATTGCCATTGGAGCATCTACAGGAGGAACAGAGGCTATTTATAATATATTGAAGCTGTTGCCGTCCAATTTACCCGGTATTGTAATTACCCAGCATATTCCACCTGTCTTCTCGAAAATGTTTGCCGATCGATTGAATAACTCCACAGTGTTTTCAGCGAAAGAAGCCCAAACAGGGGATTTTGTAAAGCCAGGCTGTGTATTGGTTGCTCCAGGGGATCAACATATGAGAGTTATTAAAATAGGAGATACTTACAAGGTAGAGTGCTTTCGAGGGGAGAAAGTAAATGGACACTGTCCATCCGTAGATGTTCTCTTCGATTCTGTAGCGAAAGCGGCTGGCGCTCAAGCGATTGGGATCATCCTGACGGGTATGGGATATGATGGGGGAAAAGGTTTGCTGGCCATGAAGAGAAGGGGTGCTAGGACCATTGGCCAGGATGAGGCTACTTCAGTAGTATACGGTATGCCAAGGATTGCATATAATCTAGGGGCGGTAGAAAAGCAGGCATCATTAGGGCATATTCCTAAATTGTTATGTGGGATGATTGATTAGGTGACTCATTTTGACTTAGAAGAAAGAGGTATTGAGGAATGGATGAGAAAAATTTACAAGAAAATTATAATGAGTTCTTTCTGGCAACCTTAACTAGCATAGGTGATGGTGTTGTTGCTACGGATTTATCTGGCAAAATTACTTATATCAATCTATCGGCAGAGGAACTGATTGGCTGGAAGTCTGAAGAAGCAATAGGCTCATTTTTTGATGATGTGTTTCATTTGATCCATTCCCACACAAAGGATTGGTTACCAAGCCCTGTGCAGAAGGTGCTGCAATCAGGAATACCGGAGGGACTCCGAAAACATACCGTGCTTCTTTTGAAAAATGGATCCAGAAAATATATTTCCGCCAGTTGTGCACCTATTAAGGATTTCAAAGGAACTATGACGGGAGTTGTTGTTGTCTTTCGGGATATCACCCGAATTGTGGAGGTTGAGGAAGAATTAAGGACAGAGCGGAATAATCTGGATGTTGCCTTTGAGGCATCCCCTGTAGGGATGGTCATTTTAAATTGTGACCGGATTGTAAAAAGGGCAAATAAAGCTTTTCTAAAAATGGTGAACAGAAGTAGCCACAGTATCGAGGGACTTAGGTTTGGAGAAGGCATTCAATGTCCCAATAATGTTCAGAAGGGCTGTGGATTGAGTATTCAATGCTGTCTTTGTGAAATTAAGCGGAATGTTGATCAGGTATTGACTACAGGAATATCAAATAATGGGATCGAGTTAAAATTTCCCATATACACAAGTGGTATAGGGCGGACACCTTGGTACAAAATACATTGCATTCCCATTATGCTTATGGGTGAAAGACACATTATGCTTGTGATAGAAGATATTAGCTATGAGAAGTTTAAAGAAGAAAGACTCATTCAGTCCATTGAGTATAGTGAAAGACTATTGGAAAATCTTCCTATTATGATATGGCGGGCTGACCGTGATAGAAAAACAGGTTACGTGAATAAAGGTTGGCTTGAGTTTACTGGGATGACACTAGAGCAGGTATTAGATGTAGGATGGATCAGAGCGTTTCACCCTAAAGATATACAGAAATGCTCAGAGATATATTTCGATGCATTCCGTAGACGTGTCCCTTTTGAAATGGAGCATCGCATGCGCAGATATGATGGAGAGTATAGATGGTGCGTTAGCGTAGGTACACCCTTTTACGATCTAAATGATGAGTTTGCAGGCTTTATAGGAGCTGTATATGACATCACAGAGCGGATGCTGGCAGAAGCACAAATCAAAGAGAGTAAGGAAAAATATCATTCATTATTTCGAAATATGTTAAATGGTTTTAGCTATAATAAACTTTTATTTGATAAAGATGGAGAATTAATCGATTATGAAATTCTTGAGATAAACGATGCCTATGAAAGAATGACAGGATTTAAGAAAGAAGATGTGGTCGGCAAAAAGGCATCCGAAGTGTTTAATGAAAAAATAAGTCCAGAGCGCCTTGAATTATGCAGAAGAATTGCGCTAGATGGGGAGACGCTGCTGCAAGAGGATATATATTCACCTAAATATGATAAGTGGCTGACCACAGCTTTTTACAGCCCACAAAAAGGGTATTTCGCTACCATGTTCTATGATTCCACTGAACGAGTTATGGTAAACGCTGAGTTACGTGCAAGCAGAGCAAAATATCAAACATTGCTGATGAATATGAACAATGGCTTTGGATATTTTAAGGTTATAAAGGACGAAAACAATCATCCTGTAGATGCCATTTGTATTGAAATCAATGAAGCTTTTGAGAATTTAATGGGAATGAATAGAGACATGGCCCTAGACAAAAGCATTTTTGAAGCCTGTCTCTATTCAAAAGAAATCATGAAGGAGTTCTTTGAACTTTTGGTCCAATTTGCAATCTCAGGAGAAAGTCTGAGCATCCAACAATACTATTTCAAGCATACAGGCAAATACTGTTCCTTATATATCTATAGCCCAGAAGCGGATTATGCCGCCATGGTATTGACAGATATTAGCGAAGAAAGAAGCATTACTCAAGCCATGAGGGATGCCAAGGAGCAGGCAGAAGCTGCAAATCAAGCGAAGAGTGAATTTTTAGCAAACATGAGCCATGAGATTCGTACGCCATTAAATGGTATTGTAGGAATGATTGACCTCACCTTGTTGACGAATTTGGACCATGAACAGCAGGACAATTTGCTGACGGCAAAGACTTGTGCGGACTCTTTATTGAAGGTAATCAACGATATTTTGGATTTTTCAAAAATGGAGGCAGGTAAGCTTGTTTTAGAAAACATCAATTTTGATATCAAAGCATTGGTGGAAGAGATTATCAAAACCCATGCTGTCCATGCAGCAGATAAGGGAATTGAGCTAAACTACTCCTTTTCATCCAGCATACCCCAGTATCTGGTTGGGGATCCTAGTCGACTGCGACAAGTTTTAAATAACCTTGTGAACAATGCCATCAAGTTTACGGAGCGTGGAGAAGTATCCTTGGCAGTGAAAAAAGGATTAACCATAAACGATGAGGTAGAATTAAGATTTATGGTAAGCGATACGGGCATCGGGATTTCCCCTGAGAATATGAATAGACTCTTTAAAACCTTTAGCCAAGTAGATAGCTCCATAACCAGAAAATTTGGTGGAACTGGGCTGGGACTTGTGATCTCAAAACAGCTTGTGGAGATTATGGGAGGAACGATGATGGCTATAAGTGAAGTGGACAAGGGAAGCCGTTTCTATTTTGATATAAGATATAGAATTGGGGCAAAGACTGGTATAGGGAAAGTTAAAACAGACGAAATCCAACAGACTACCAAATCCTTGGATATTTTATTGGTGGAGGATGATAAGATCAATCAAATCGTTTTAACCACAATGCTGCAGAAAAGAGGACATACAGTACAGATTGCCAATAATGGATTGGAAGCTCTAAAAATATTTGCAGAAAATAAATATGATATTATATTGATGGATATTCAGATGCCCATCATGGATGGCATAGAGGCTACAAAATGTATTCGAGAGCGAGAGGAAGGTAACTCACATATTACGATTATCGCATTAACAGCCCATGCATTAAAAGGAGATCGGGAAAGATTTCTATCTATTGGCATGGATGGATATATTTCAAAGCCTGTGCAGATGGAGGAGCTCTTTCAAACCATAGAGCTTTTATTGAACCGGAATAAGGAAGTGTTAAAAATTGCAATAGATTCATCAGAGCTTGGATATACTGAAAGAAATATTTATGACGAACATAAGAAGAATGTTACAAAGGAAGAACAAGTACGGGTTTTAAAGGAAATCGAAAAGCATGTTATAGAAGTTGAAACTGTCATACGAATGAACGAATTGTCACAAATGGAGAGTATTGCTCGGAAAATCAGAGATCTGGCTAATGAAATCGAAATGGATGACATCAAAAATCTAGCATTTAAGATTCAGCTGTATTCCAGGCGTGGAGATCTTGAAGGCGCCATCGACTATGCATTACAAATGGTGGATGAGTTTAAAATTATTAAAAAAACTGTTTATAAATTAAAGGAGGACTAAGGATGAGAATTCTTATTGCAGAGGATGATTTGACGAGTAGGAAATTTTTGTTTAAGTTTCTCTCCCAATATGGAGAATGTGATCTGGTAGTGGATGGTTTGGAAGCCCTAGATGCTTTCATGATGGCTATGAAGGAACAGGCACCCTATGATCTGATCTGCTTGGATATCATGATGCCTAAGGTCGATGGTGTAAAGGTACTTAAGGCAATCCGTGATTTGGAAAAGCAGCGAGGAATTTTACCAGATAAGAGATCCAAGATTATTATGACAACAGCTTTAGCAGAGACCCAATATGTTCAGAACGCATTCGATATAGGCTGTGATGCATATGCAGCCAAACCCATTGATACACAGAAATTGATAGATGTGATGACGAAGTTTGGATTGATATCCATATAAACTGACTAAGAAGTGAGCGAAGGAGATATTATTTAATAAAAAAGTTGCCTATTCCCTTTTAAAGGAAATATAATATAATTATAATAAATGAGGCTGAAATAAACTTTCTAAGAATCTAGAATGAAATTTGAAGTCGAATTTCAATATCAAACTGAGGGAGTGATATAGGTGCTAAAACCCAGCAGTGGAATTTCTATGGCTCTAATTAGGAGATTACCCAAGTATCATAGGTATTTGGCTGAACTTTTGGAGAAAGGTGTTGCCATAATATCTTCAAAAGAGCTTAGTAAAGTGATGGGCTTTACGGCTTCGCAAATCAGGCAGGATTTTAACACCTTCGGAGAGTTTGGACAACAGGGATACGGATATAATGTGGAAGTGCTCTACCGCGAAATTGGAAGAATTATTGGGTTGGATCAGACATATAGAACGGTGATTGTAGGTGCAGGGCATCTCGGCCAAGCTATTGCAAATTATACAAGCTTAAAGGAATCGAAGTTCATTCCTCAGGCAATGTTTGATATAAATCCTAGGATGTTCGGTATAAAAATTGGTGATATTGAAATAAAAGATGTGGATGAGTTAGAAAACTTTGTACGAAATCATCAAATCGATATTGGGATCATATGCACGCCTGGATCAAATGCCCAAGAAGTGGCAGATAGATTGGTGAAAGCCAATATAAAAGGTATTTGGAATTTTGCTCCTATAGATTTGAAGATTCCAGAACAAGTGGTTTTAGAAAATGTCCATGTTAGCGAAAGCTTATTTGCATTATCTTTTTTGATGAAGAATAATAAGTAGTTTTATATTAGAATCCTATGATGATCATACCTTATGAAAGCTCCTAACTACATTAGATAGGAGCTTCTTAAAGTTATTGTATTGTTTTTTTTACTGTCAAAGCCATTAGTGCGACTCGGTCACCATGGATATTCTTATTAATTTCATCTTCTAAAGCCTTGATCTTGCCTAATTCTTCCTGACTTAGATCAACGATCTGTAAATTTCCTAATCCATTGTTATTAAATCGGTTATCCATTTCTTCTCTTGTCATATTTTACACCTCCTATTCTAGTTTGTCTTGAATTTGTGATTGAATGTAATATACAATTTAACATGAATAGGATATTCTACTAATATAGATATTTACACTCGCATTTTTTAACGCGCTATTGGCAAATATAATTTAGCGATAGGCTTTGAGGAGACGATTTTAATGATGGATAAAAGAAATTATAAGCAGGTAAGAAACATTCTTCTAGGGATTTTTGTGCTTAACATTCTCGTAGCGGCAGCGAAGATTATTTATGGTGTCATTACCAAAACTTCAAGCATGACCGCTGACGGATATCACTCTTTGTCTGATGGTACTTCAAATATCGTAGGATTGATTGGGATATGGATTGCATCAAAGCCAGCTGATGAAGGTCATCCCTATGGGCATCATAAGTTTGAAACCCTAGCTACAGGAATTATTGGGCTTTTGTTGTTCTTTGTTTCTTATCAAATATTGATAGAGGCATACGAGCGATTTCGAAATCCCCAGATACCTGAGATCAATGGGGTAAGTTTTGGGGTTATGATCATTACGCTAGTTGTTAATATGATCATAACCAAGTATGAGGACAATAAAGGAAAGGAACTGAAAAGTGCCATATTGATTTCTGATGCCAGCCATACAAAAAGTGATATCTATGTGTCACTTTCTGTTATTGTAAGCTTAATTGCTGTGAAATTTAATTTTCTTATAATGGATACCATCGTGGCGGTAGTCATCGCCGTTCTCATCATAAAAGCAGGTTTAGAAGTATTGATTCCCAGCATCAATGTGCTATCTGATGCGTCTGTCATTGATTCGGAACAGATATATGGATTGGTAATGAACTTTCCCAACGTGATTTATTGTCATAAGATTAGAACCCGGGGCAAAGAAAACTACATCATGATGGATCTTCATGTGGGTGCGAATAAAAGTATCAGTCTCGAGGAAGCCCATACGCTATCCCATGATATCAAAGATAGAATTATTCAGGAATTTCAGGATATCAGAGAGGTGATCATCCATATGGAACCAGCAGAAAGGAAATGAAAACAAATAATTCATAAAATAAATAAAAAAGTCAAAAAATTTAAAAAACATGTTGCAAAAATATAAAAAATATATTATGATTATACCTATATTAAAAAATGCATAGAAACAAGTAGGCAACGGCGTCTACAAACAAGGAATATAAAATTCCTTGTTTGTTGGCGCCGTTTTTATATATAGGAAATATGGTTTTCAATTTCCTATATATGGGGTGTGCAGAGGGGATTCCCCTTTGCCGTATTCAGGAAGGTACTCAGCCTGCATTGCAGGCGTCGAAGGAAACCTAGGGTTTCCTAGGGAAAACAAATTGCCGATAGGCAACTTTGTTCCTTTTGCGATGTACAGCTGGCATCGGCATGAGAAAAAGACAGAGAACGTAAAAAAAGGAGGAATCATTTATGGATTATGGAATCGCAATTGATACGGTGTGGGTATTGGTGGCAACAGCTTTGGTATTTTTTATGCAAGCCGGTTTTGCCATGGTGGAAACTGGATTTACGAGAGCGAAAAATGCAGGAAATATTATTATGAAGAATTTGATGGACTTTGCAGTAGGATCTGTTGCTTTCTGGGTCTTAGGATTTGGAATCATGTTTGGACCAGATCTAAGTGGTTATATTGGAAAAGTAGATTTTCTCTCCTTAGGATCATTCGAACACTTAGAGTTGAGCATACCCAAAGAGGCATTCTTAATCTTTCAAACTGTATTCTGTGCTACAGCTGCCACCATCGTATCGGGTGCAATGGCAGAAAGAACAAAATTTAGCTCTTATCTTATTTATAGTTTAGTAATCAGTGCAGTGATTTACCCCATTGCCGGCCATTGGATATGGGGCGGCGGCTGGTTAGCTCAACTCGGGTTCCATGATTTTGCTGGTTCTACTGTGGTTCACTCTCTAGGGGGCTGGGCAGCATTAATGGGGGCATGGATTATTGGACCACGTATAGGCAAGTATACAAGTGATGGAAAAACCAGAGTCATTAAGGGCCACAGCCTCACCTTAGGTGCGCTAGGTGTATTTATACTATGGTTTGGATGGTTTGGTTTTAACCCTGGATCTACATTGGCAGGAACAAATACAGAAGCCATTTCCCATATATTTGTTACAACAAATCTGTCTGCAGCAGCAGGTGCCATTGCATCCATGATACTTTCTTGGTCACGTTACAAAAAGCCAGATGTGAGTATGACTTTGAATGGGGCGTTGGCTGGATTGGTAGGTATTACTGCAGGAACTGATATTGTAAGTCCTAGTGGGGCAGTAATGATCGGGATCATCTCAGGTATTGTGGTTGTATTGGCTATTGAGTTTATTGAAAATGTATTGAAAATTGATGATCCAGTAGGTGCCATCAGCGTCCATGGTATCTGTGGTGCCGTAGGTACGATCTTAGTAGGTGTTTTTGCCACCGATGGGGGATTGCTCTATGGGGGTGGAACAAAGCTACTGTTAGTTCAATTGATAGGTGTGGGCGCAGTAGCACTTTGGACCAATGTCACTGCATTCTATTTGTTTAAAGCTATCAATAAGACTGTAGGCTTGCGAGTAAATAGTGAGGAAGAAGAGGAAGGACTGGATAAGAAGGAGCATGGTACAGAGAGCTATGCAGATTTCCAACCAAGAGTGGTCTATTTGAATAGCGACCAGATTTAGTGATGAAGTCACCTGATAGCAATGCAAATATCTATAAAAAAGGAGGAACGCTATGGATAAAATCACCAAGGTGGAAATTATCACCAGACCAAATAAGTTTGAGGAATTGAAGGATGCCCTAAATAAAATTGGTGTCATGGGAATGACCGTTACCAACGTCATGGGCTGTGGTGTTCAAAAAGGGCAAACTGGTAATTATCGAGGTGTTGCCTATACACCGGAATTGCTTCCTAAGATCAAGGTAGAGACAGTGATTTGCGAAGTGCCTGTGGAGTTGGTCGTAGAGACAGCAAAAAAAGTATTATATACTGGTAAAATTGGAGATGGAAAAATATTCATCTATGAGATTGCTAATGTAGTGCGAATTCGTAATGGCGATGAAGGGAAGGTTGCTTTGAACAACCAACCTTAGAGAGCAAACCATGAGGTATAAGGGAATGAGAAAGTGGGAATAGTAACATAAATAAATATTCATTATGCATAAAAATAAATTTTTTCTGAAAATTGTATTGACAATGTATAAAAATAAGCGTAGAATTCATAAAAAAGACACATTAAAAAACGATGATGAGAAGAGTACACTTAGGAAGTAGTTTCAGCGAGTTGGTGATAGTGAGAGACCAGCACGAGACCTATGTCGAAGAACATCTCGGAGTTGCTAACCGAAATCCCTTGGGAAAGTAGGCTTAGACGGAGCCAAACCGTTATTGATTGGACAGTATCGATTTATCTATGATATTTCCGTACTGATAGAGTGAGCCGTACAGCTAATTTGGGTGGTACCGCGGAAGCAAGCCTTTCGTCCCTTTATAGGGATGATGGGCTTTTTATTTTTGACAAGAATGTATATGCTGCTGGGGTTTGATGGCAGTAAAACAAAAAGCATCAGGGGCGGTTTAAGCAACGGAAATCTGAGAGTCTTACTCGAAGGAATTTCGTTGGCACCATGAGCAGTTGCGGTAGCAACATGCGAATTTTTAAATTTTTATCAAGAATGTATATGCTGTTGGGGTTTGATGGCAGTAAAACAAAAATCATTAGGGGGCGGTTTAAGCAACGGAAATTCTGAGAGTCTTACTCGAAGGAATTTCGTTGGCGCCATGAGCAGTTGCGGTAGCAAC
The DNA here is from genome assembly GCF_014205875.1 of Anaerosolibacter carboniphilus. Lineage (GTDB taxonomy): Bacteria > Bacillota > Clostridia > Peptostreptococcales > Thermotaleaceae > Anaerosolibacter > Anaerosolibacter carboniphilus. Next base: position 23,587 of record NZ_JACHEN010000013.1, on the reverse strand, counting down.
ATGCGAATTTTTAAATTTTTATCAAGAATGTATATGCTGTTGGGGTTTGATGGCAGTAAAAACAAAAATCATTAGGGGGCGGTTTAAGCAACGGAAATTCTGAGAGTTTTACTCGAAGGAATTTCGTTGGCGCCATGAGCAGTTGCGGTAGCAACATGCGAATTTTGTAAAATACGTTGAGAAAGGAGAACAAGACATGAAAAGAGTATGGATTCGAGAATTGGCAGAGAAGAAAGAGCAAGAGGTATTGCTAAAGGGTTGGATATATAAAATGAAAAGCTTTGGAAAATTTGCATTTGTGTTTCTAAGAGATAAAACGGGAATCGTACAGTTGGTGGTGGAAGATGAAGAATTGATCAAAGAGTTAAAATTAGAAATGGCAGTTACCATAGAGGGAACAGTATTCAAGAATGAGAGAGCTCCAGAAGGCGTGGAGATTCGTGTGAGAACTATGGAGATTCTTGGAAAAACCTATTATGAACTATTGCCTTTTAGCATCAACCAGAGAGAAATCAATGCGGCGTTAGAAACACAGCTAGATCATCGAACCATTGGTTTGCGTAGACCTGATAAGAGAGCGGTATTTAAAATCCAAGGAGAAATTGTAGAGGCATTCCGGACTTATCTGAGGGGTTATGGATTCTCAGAAATTCATACACCGAAAATTGTGGCATCTGGAACAGAAGGCGGCTCAGAACTATTTACTGTAAACTATTTTGAAACGAGAGCATTCTTAGCCCAAAGTCCTCAGTTTTATAAGCAAATGATGGTTGGAGCAGGATTTGAATCGGTTTTTGAAGTGGGGCATGCCTACCGAGCAGAGCTTCATAATACTTGGAGACATCTAAATGAATATGTGAGCTTGGATGTGGAGATGGGATTCATTGAAGATGAAAATGATCTGATGGATTTGGAAGAAGGTTTTATGCGATTCCTGTTTCAACATTTAAATAATACATGTAGTAGGGAGCTTGAGATGTTCGGTATTGTATTGCCGGAAATTCCAAAAATACCTAGAATTCCTTTAGGGGAGGTACAAAGAATATTGTTGGAAGAATACGATAAGAAGTCTCCTATAGGCAACATTGATGCAGAAGGAGAAATCTTGTTCTCAAAATATGTGAAGGAAAAGTATCAAAGTGATTTTGTATTTCTTACAAAGTATCCTGCTGCTAAGCGACCTATGTATGCCATGCCCGATGACGAGTTGATCGGCATGACCAAAAGTTTTGATTTGATCTATAAGGGGTTGGAAATTACCACAGGAGGGCAAAGAATCCATGATTACGAGATGTTGAAACAAAACATCATCAAGTTTGGTGCAAACCCCGATGATTTTGATTTTTACCTAGAAAGCTTTAAATATGGGATGCCTCCCCATGGTGGATTCGCCATCGGTTTGGAAAGAATTACCATGAAGATTTTGGATTTGGAAAACATCCGTGAATCCACATTGTTCCCAAGAGACTTGAACAGAATTGTACCATAGGAGGATTGAATATGAAGATAACAACGGAAACGATTAATTATATCGCAAAGCTGGCAAAACTTAAGTTTACAGAAACCGAGGCAGAGGCTTTCGCCCATGAATTCGAAGGAATTCTAGACCACTTTCAAAACCTCGATAAGGAAGATCTCAGCTTTGAGAACGTAGAAACCTACGCAGAAGGAAAGTCTATCCTTAGAAAAGATGAGTTAAGAACCTTTGAAAATAAGGAAGAGTTGTTTCAAAATGCAAAAGGAATGAAAGAAACATATCTTTCTATTCCTAAGGTTATAGAATAGGGGTGACATCATGAAAATAGAGCAGATGACTATTGAGGAGATTCAAAAGGGATATAGTGAAAAGCTGTTTACCGTTACAGAAGTCGTTCAAAGCTATTTGGATCGGATTGAGAAACTAGATCCGCAGATTGGGGCATTTATCAGCCTTTGTAGCGAATCAGCATTAAAAGAGGCAGAAGTACTAGATGAAAGACTGGCAGCGGGAGAAGACATAGGCCTTCTGGGAGGTATACCAGTGGCTGTTAAGGATAACATCTGTACCCGAAGCATCAAAACTACTTGTGCATCGAAGATTTTGGAAGATTTTGTCCCGCCATATGATGCAACGATTGTTCAGAAATTAAAAGATGCGGGAGCCATTATCATTGGAAAAACCAATATGGACGAATTTGCCATGGGATCATCTACGGAAAATTCAGCCTTTCAAAAGACAAAAAATCCTTGGGATCTCAGTAAAGTTCCTGGTGGTTCATCTGGCGGGTCTGCAGCGGCATTGGCTGCAGGATTTGTGCCATTGACCTTCGGATCAGATACTGGTGGATCTATCCGACAGCCGGCCGCCTTTTGTGGAGCTGTGGGGCTAAAGCCCACCTATGGGTTGATCTCAAGATATGGACTGATTGCCTTTGCATCTTCCTTAGATCAAATCGGTCCTTTTACGAGAACAGTGAAAGACTGTGCCCTAAGCCTTCAAGCAATCCAGGGATATGATCCATTGGATACTACCAGCATTCAAGGTGAACCAACTAAAGATTATATTTCAGACTTGAATAAAGGTGTGAAGGGGCTACGCATAGGCATTCCAAAGGAGTGCTTTCAGGAAGGTCTAGATCCAGAAATTCGAACCGCTATTGAAAACGCGGTGAAGCAATTTGAAGCAATGGGGGCTGTTATAGAGGAATTTTCATTACCGATTATGGATTCGGGACTTTCTGCTTACTATATTATTTCTTCAGCAGAAGCCAGTGCCAATCTTGCAAGATATGACGGTGTACGATATGGGTATAGAGCTGAAAGCTTTACAGGTATTGAGGAACTGATGGAAAACACGAGAACCGAGGGCTTCGGCAAAGAGGTAAAAAGAAGGATTATGTTGGGAACCTATGTACTTTCTTCAGGGTATTATGATGCATATTACAAGAAGGCCATGCTTCTTCGCAAAAAGATACGAAATGTGATGAAAAAAGCATTTGATTCCTATGATATCATTTTAACACCGACATCACCGGTGCTGCCTTTTTCTATGGGTGAAAAGACCTCAGATCCCCTTGAAATGTATTTGGCGGATATCTACACGGTAAACATCAACATTGCTGGAGTGCCTGCTATTTCCATTCCTTGTGGCTTTAGCCAAGGAAAACTGCCCATCGGATTGCAGCTTATCGGTGATCATTATGCTGAAAAGAAGTTACTGCAGGCAGCTTATAGTTTAGAGCAAGGGCTAGGGATTTTTGAAGAGACAGCGCCGTTAAAGGAGGCAGAATAACTATGTTTGAAACGATTATAGGACTTGAAATCCATGTGGAACTAAAAACAAAATCAAAAATATTCTGCGGCTGTTCCACGGAATTTGGTGCTCAACCCAATGAGAATACTTGTCCCATTTGTACAGGGCTTCCAGGAACATTACCTGTACTAAATGAGGAAGTAGTCAATCTTGCCATGCGGGCAGGGAGCGCATTGAATTGCCGCATCAATCATGTAAATAAATTTGATCGAAAAAACTATTTTTATCCTGACTTGCCTAAGGCATATCAGATCTCCCAATTTGACTTACCCATCTGTGAAAAAGGATTTGTAGATATTAAAGTAGATGATAAGGAAAAACGAATTGGAATCACGAGAATCCATCTGGAGGAGGATGCTGGAAAGCTGATTCACCTGGAAGATGCACCGGTAACCTTGATTGATTATAACCGAACAGGAGTGCCATTGATTGAAATTGTGACAGAACCTGATATGCGATCCTCTGAGGAGGCGGTAGCCTTTTTACGGGAATTAAGAGCTATGCTGGAGTATGTGGAGGTTTCAGATTGCAAGATGGAACAAGGCTCCATGCGATGTGATGCCAATATCTCTATCCGACCAATCGGACAAGAAACATTGAATACTAAGGTAGAAATCAAGAACATGAACTCATTCAAGGAAATATTAAAAGCCATTCAGAAAGAGGAGAAAAGGCAGAGAGAGCTATACACCTTTGGAGAGGCCTATAAGATAAAGCAGGAAACACGAAAGTGGGATAGTGCCAAGGGAAAGACGGTGCCTATGCGATCGAAGGAAGATGCCCATGATTATCGCTATTTCCCAGAGCCGGACCTGTTACCTGTGATTATTCAAGAAGAGGATGTAATGAAGGTGAAGGAGAGTCTTCCAGAACTTCCAGCTCAGAAAAAAGTAAGGTTTACTGAAAGCTACGGCTTGAATGAAAAAGAAATCACTATTCTCACTGGTAGAAAGATATTGGCCGATTATTTTGAAGAGGTAGTATCAGCAGGAATTCGCCCGAAAGAAGCATCGAATTGGATTCTTGTTGAAATGTTAAGGCTGCTGAAGGATGAGGATGGAGATGAAATTCCTGTGAAAGCAAGTCATCTAGGGGATTTGATCAAAATGATCGAGGAAGGTAAAATCAGCCGTACAGCGGGTAAGGAAATATTTGAAGAATTGGCGGCAACTGATAAAAGTCCTATGGAAATTGTGGAGGAAAAGGGATTAACTCAGATCAGTGGAGCCGATGAATTGGAAGCAGCAGTCCAGGAGATTTTAGATAGTAATCAACAGGCCATAGACGATTTTAAAAATGGAAAACCTCAGGCTATAGGATTTTTAATGGGACAAATTATGAAAGCGACGAAGGGAAAAGCCAATCCAAAGACAGCAAAGGAAATTTTAGAAAAAATGCTGGCAAATTTATAGGGGAACTGAACATGCCTTGGTATTTAATGATATAATATTTAAAAATTGTAAGGTGGGGAGGTTTTTGTCGTGGACCAAAAGATTGCTCTAATTGAAAGAGCGAAGGAAATGGATGTTGAATTCATCCATCTACAGTTTACGGATATTTTAGGTGTCATGAAAAATGTAGCCATCACGATTGAGCAGTTAGAAAAAGCTTTGGATAATGAAATCATGTTTGATGGTTCCTCCATAGATGGTTTTGTAAGAATTGAGGAATCTGACATGTATTTACGACCTGATTTGTCTACTTTTGTGGTTCTTCCTTGGACCAACTATCCAAGGGAAGCTAGATTGATATGTGACATATATAAGGCAGATGAAACACCTTTTGAAGGATGCCCTAGGAATACCTTGAAAAAGGTGCTTCAAGAGGCCGCTGATATGGGATATATCATGAATGTGGGACCTGAATGTGAGTTTTTCTTATTTCATACTGACGAGAAGGGGCAACCTTCCCTTGAAACCCATGACAATGCTGGTTATTTTGATTTGGCACCCATTGACCTAGGAGGAAATGCCCGTAAAGACATGACCGTGATCTTAAAACAGATGGGATTTGAGATAGAGACTTCCCACCATGAGGTGGCGCCAGGGCAGCATGAGATTGATTTCAAGTATGCTGACGCATTGACCACAGCCGATAATATTATGACCTTTAAGATGGTAGTAAGGCTTATTGCTCAGAGACATGGTCTCCATGCTACCTTCATGCCAAAGCCAAAATTTGGTGTCAGTGGATCGGGCATGCATATTAATATGTCCTTAGAAACATTGGATGGGAAAAATGCCTTCTATGATGAAGGCGATGAGATGAAGCTGTCCCAAGTGGCTTATCATTTTTTAGGGGGAGTCATGGACCATGCCAAAGGATTTACAGCTATTACTAACCCTACCGTGAATTCCTACAAGCGATTGGTGCCAGGTTATGAAGCCCCTGTACTGATTGCCTGGTCTGCAAGCAATCGAAGTCCTCTGATCAGAATACCTGCAAAGAGGGGAAATTCTACACGAATTGAGTTAAGAAATCCAGATCCTTCTGCCAATCCTTATCTGGCGCTGGCAGCTATTTTAAAGGCAGGACTCGATGGGATTAAAAATAAAATCGAGCCGCCAACACCTGTTACCAGCAATGTCTATCACATGGAGGAACAGGAGATGAAGGAGAAAGGCATTGAGTACCTACCAGGAAATATCTATGAAGCGGTACAATGGCTTTCAAAGGATGCTGTGATCAAAGAAGCCCTTGGAGATCATATTTATGAGAAGTTTGTTGACGCGGTCTTATATGAATGGACAGAATACTCTCGTTATATTTCCCAGTGGGAATTAGATCGGTATCTAAGAAAATTCTAAGAGTCATAAAGAATAGGATGGGGAAAAAGCGTAGCTAGCTGTTTGGAGTGGGTGAGATGAACATTTTTAGTATATTGATTGCGGATAGCAGCGAAACATCTAGGAAAAAACTATGTGAGTTGTTAACGATGAAGGGATATAAGCTGTTTCAAGCGACGGATGGAGCAGGAGCCATAAGAATTTCCAGAAGCATTTTTCCTGATCTAGTCATTATGGACGTGAATCTATGGGGAATCCAAGCCTATGAGGCAGGGAGGATCATAGAAGAAGATCGCCTATCTACAGTACTATTTGTCACCAATTATGCCAGTAAGGGATTCTATGAAAAACTGCAAAATATGAACGTTTATGCCTACATTATGAAGCCCATTCAGCAGGAACAGCTATATCAAACGGTAGAATTTACGATTAGAAATGCCCAAAAAATTAGTTCGCTAGAGAAGAAGGTAGCCTCCTTAGAACATAGTCTTGAAAGCAGAAAGAAGATAGACAGGGCAAAGGGAATCTTAATGGAGAAACTTAGCATTTCAGAAAATGAAGCCTATAAGATACTAAGAAAAGAGAGCATGGATCAGTGTATTTCTATGGATAAGATGGCTGAAAAAATTATCAAAGATAATAAATAAACTTATTTAAAGATATCTTATATTGCAGAGAATCTAAACCTTCGGTTAATTTAAGTAATGGAGATTTTGAGAGTCTTACTCGAAGAAATCTCCATTGCACCATGAGCATTTGCGGAGTAATTTGCGATTTTTATGTTTAATATTTCCAAGGGTTGCATCTATATCTGGAGCGTGCTATAATGAGTCAGTAAAAATAAAGAAGACAGTTCGAAACCATCCTGTCTATAAACAAAACTAGGGCGAATACTACTCAGTTTGTAGTATTTTCTTATTTTGGGACAGATATGTCCTTTTTTTATTGTCTAAATATATGCATATTTAGACAATAAAAAAGAGGGGATGTAGGGGATGAAATCCCCTGCCGTAGTAAGAGGGGTGCTCAGGCTGACTTGCAGCCGTCGAAGGGGAACTAGGTTCCCCTAGCGAAGCACACGAAGTGTGCCTTTTTATTGTCTAAAACAAAGAGTAGAGGTGAATCATGAGAAGAATAGGGATTACCACAATGGTTCCTATAGAAGTATTGCTAGCAGCTGGTTACAAGGTGATCGATTTAAACAATTTGTTTATTACATCGGTGGACTATAATCGATACATTGATTTGGCGGAAAGGGATGGATTTCCAAAAAGCTCCTGTGCCTGGATCAAGGGAATCTACGGTGCTTGTCTTCAACATGAAATAAAGGAAGTCGTTGGCGTGATGGAAGGAGACTGTTCCAATACGAAAGCACTGATTGAAGTGCTGAAATTAAAAGGTATTCGGGTATATCCTTTTGCCTACCCCCACAGTCATATGCTAGATGACGTGAAGGCGGCTATCGCCAATTTTATGAAAATTTTCGGGGTAGATCTGTCTGAGGTTGAAAAAGTAAGGCTGCAGTTAAATGAACTTAGGGAATTGGCGAAGCAAATAGACGTGATGACATACCTTGAAAATAAGGGAAGTGGCTTTGAAAATCATCTATATCAGGTAAGTTTAAGCGATTTTAATGGGGATATTTATTCATTTCAATCAGAAATGGAAGACAAGATAAAAGAAATACGACAAAGAGCATCCTACAATAAAAAAATAAGATTGGCGTTTATTGGTGTGCCTCCTATGACCTGTGACATTTACGAGTTGGTAGAAAACTATGATGCTCACTTTGTATATAATGAGGTACAGCGTGAGTTTGCTTTTCCTAGGGCAAGCAATGCCTCAAATGTATATGAACAGTATCATGATTATACCTATCCCTATGACATTCATTTCCGATTAAAGGAATTAAAGCAGCAGATCAAGGAACGAAGAATAGATGGGGTTATTCATTATACCCAAGCATTTTGCTATAGGGCTATTGAAGATATTATCCTAAAAAAGGAATTGGATATTCCTATACTAAACATCGAAGGTGATAAGTTAAATGCTTTGGATGCCCGAACAAAGCTTAGGATAGAAGCTTTTATTGATATGCTGTCGGATCGAAAGGAGTAAAAAAGTGAGAATACTTGGTATTGACCTTGGTAGTAGGCAGGTAAAAGTAGTGTTAATGGAAAGCGGTATGATCGTAGATCAATTCAAAATCAGTACCATGTCCTTCTATAGAGATTACTGTAATTTTGATGGAAAACTGGCTGTGGATTTGAAAAAGTTGGGTGTTGGAGATATTGATCGAGGTATTTCTACAGGATATGGAAGAAACAATACCGATCTTAAGCTATTTCAATCTATCAATGAGATCAAAGCCCATGCTTATGGGGCCCTCTATCAAAGCGGATTAAAGGAGTTTATTTTACTGGATATAGGAGGGCAGGATGTGAAGGTCGTAAAGGTAGAAAAAGGAATTATTACAGATTTGGAGCTCAACGAAAAGTGTGCTGCCTCCTGTGGTAGATACTTGGAGAATATGGCGAATGTATTGGAAGTGACGCTTGAAGGAATGTCCAATTGTTATGACGAGCCTGTAGAATTGAATTCCACTTGTGCGGTGTTCTCTGAATCGGAATTGATAGGAAAAATTGCAGAGGGTGTAGCGCTCGAAAAGCTTTGTGCAGGTGTGAACTATTCACTGTATAAGAGACTTCAACCGTTACTTACTAAATTTAAAGGTAGAAAATTAGTTTTATCGGGTGGGGTGGCTCAAAGCAGTGCAATTCAGTACTATTTGAAAGAAGATTATGATGAAATCATTTCCCTTCAAGATCCACAGTTTAATGGTGCCATAGGATGCTGTCATTATGGAAACAAAATGCTGAAACGATGACAAGGAGAGAAAACTTTGGTAATCATTGGCGATGAAAAAATATTTTTTATGTAGAGAATGAAGAAATTAGCAAACAGTAGGATAAATCTGTTAGAATATCATCCTAGAAAATGAGGAAACAATATTTAGAAGAATACCTACAAAAAAGGATGATGAATGATGGATGTTAAGGAAAATGTTATTGTGCCATTAGGATATGGTAAGTTCGTTCGATCTGATAAAATTGTGGCATTGGAACCTATTGAAGACGAAAGAGGACCTGGGAGAAGAACCCATGTATTTGTGGAAGAGATGAAACACCCTATGGTGGCTTCTAGGACGGAGCACTCTATACTGGCAAACATTGTAGAAACGCCTAGAGAGGTTATGGAGGCCACCGCTGCTATGGAGCTATTACAAGACATATTAGATGATATACAGCAAATTGGGCCCATGTTAAGAAAGAGTATCAAAAAGGAAGCTGGTCTTGATCTCGAGGGCATCGAAAAGAAGATTGAAGAGATTTTAAAGCATGAAATAGATTTTGATATGAGACAATAGTCTAAGTATACATTTGTCATGTAATCGCATACTAATAGCGAGGTGATTATATGAAGGTTAGTAAAAGAAGCCCTAAAAGTACTCATAAAATTGAGTTCAGCAAAGAGTTTTTAGCAGAGTTTGGACTAAGTCCTAATAAGCATGAAGCATTGACAAATAAGGACAAAGCAGAAAATAAGAATAAGAAGTAGTAGAATGGTTTAAGGAGAATCCCCGATAGATTCTCCTTTTTTAACGAAGTGTACGTAGTGTACCTTTTAGTGGGCAGAAAGAATCTTCTCCATAATCGTTACATCTACCCATTTACCGTCTAGAATACCATGCTGGATATAGGTACCTACCTCTCGAAAACCAAGGGATCTATACAAATGCTGACCTGCTTTATTAGATAAAAAGGTGCTAAGAACCACCTTGTGGAAACCTTGTTCTTTGGCAGCTTGAATGAGGGCATTTAGTAGAGTTTTGCCTAAACCCTTACCTCTCAGCTCCCTTCTAATGTAGATGGAGATGTCTACAACACCGCTATAGCAGCATCTGGAATTAAAAACATTTAACGACGCCCAACCATCAACATTACCGGTTTCATCTTCAATGACCAGTACCTTGTGGCTATCGCTTCGATTCGTTAGCCAAGCGTACATATCTTCATCGCTCCTTAAGGTAGTTTCCAATGTGGCAATTCTATCTTCAATGCCTTGATTGTAGATTTCTCGAATAGATGGAATATCATCTGTGATGGCTATACGGGTTATATAGTTCATAAATATCTCCCCTTTCTTTACAACACTTATTATTTCTCAGAGAATTTGCCAGCAAATTATCTGATGTGGGCGTTTATTTGGCTGATCAGAGAGCTGACGTCATCGCTCCGTGTTAGTGGATAAGACAGATTTATTTTTTTAGATCCATAGAATTGAATGGACAGAACAATTAGGCTAGCTGAAGTATCCACAATTCGTTCTAGGGATCTAATTTTATTCAGTGGAATATAAGACCAGATACCACCAAATTTACTAATATCTGCTTTTTCAAATTCTTCTTTATAAATAATAAGCTCTTCGCTGGTTAGAATTAATAGTTGGTTAGGTATCAGAAGATCTTTCGAAATAAGCCAGGATCTTTTGAAAATAGCTGGTTGAAATACTGCACTGGCTACTTTTTGATAAGGTAGAAGACAGCTTTTGGTATAGTTTTCTAGTCTACAGGTCAGATCTTCAATGCTAAAAAAATTGCCATGCTTATCGTTTGGATTCGCTTTTATTTTCTTGCTAACAATGGAATTACGTATTGTCTGCATGATTTCTTTAAAGAAGGATTCTACCACGGTATTATATTGAAAAATCGAATGAATGACCTTATCATCTATCATGGATTCAATTCTGATCCATGAATACAAAAGAATCTTTCCGTGTTCAATAGTAATGATGTCTTCGAAAGCATGACAAAAAACCATAATTGAGCCATTTGAATTTTCTAATATATAAGCATTATTATTGTGTGTAAAGAGTAATTTATCATGAATAGTCTGTCCTCTCCAGGTGTCCTGTGGAGCATAAATTAAGTATGGAAGCGTAATTGCGTCTCCTAAAATTTGTGAAAGACAGCTTGTGAAAATTTCAGGGATATCTTTTTTGTCATTGATTAACCTTGCCCATTGGAGTGAAGCTGATGGCATGACATACACCTCTTTCAATTCAAAACATAAAGGCCTTAATAACCATTATATACCATATATCCTATTTTTCGAAGCGTGGACACAGATAAATTAAAATTTAAATATAAAGCATCTAAAAAAGGGGATTTTTCTTAGGATATACCAGTACATTTTAACGTTGACATGCTTTGCGAAAATATGACAAAATATCCCCTTATGTCTTGTATTTTGGATCACTTTATTGATATAATGTATCTGTTAATATTTCTTACGAAGTATAATAATATTTTATTTTCTACAGTTTGATAATTAACAATCAAATTTGTTATTTAATTGGACTAGAAAAAAATTATTTTTATTTCGTAGAAATATAGTACAGGTAACTTACATAAGGAGGGTGTTTTTTTGAAAAGAAATCTAAAACCAGTAACTTGTGCACTAGTAGCAGCATTATCACTGTCAGTAGTGGCTGGTCCAAAGTTAGGACCTCTTGGTGTAGATGTTGTTTCAGCAGCTACAGGAACAACTACACCAGCTACACCAGCTGCACCTAAGGCACCGGCTAAGCCAGCAGCACCAACAACGTCTAAGGTGCAAACGACACCTAAGGCAAAAACTACTACCGTAGCAACAACGGTAACCCGTATACTTCAAGTAGGTTCTGCGGGTAGTGAAGTTGCACTTCTTCAAACAAAGCTTAATGAGAATGGATATGCGCTTAAGGTTGATGGCATCTTTGGAAAGTTAACATTAGCAGCTGTGAAAAGCTATCAAAGCAAAAACGGCCTGACTGCTGATGGCATCGTTGGTGCAAAGACTTTTGAAAAGTTAAATGCAGCAACACCAGCGCCAGTAGCAACACCAGTGCCAGTAGCAACACCAGAGCCAGTAGCAACACCTGCACCGGTTGCTACACCAGCACCAGTAGATGTTGTAGCATCTGCTTCTATAGTAAGTGATGCGGCTGCATTCGAAAAGGGAATCAGCAAAGATGGTAAATGGATCATTGCTACACTTAATGATTTAACCATTGATAAAGATCTTGTTTTAGAGGGCGAGTTCAAGAATGGTAAGAAGAATGCGGATGGTACAGATGCTATCCAGCGTAAAATAGCTCTTTACACGCAAGATGAAAATAAGAATGTAACAGCTAGATTTACGTTAACAGCACCAAAATTAACAATTAACAGCCCAAATGCTAGAATCCAAAGCGGAACTTTTAAGGGTGACCTTTACGTTAGAGTTCCAAACTTCCAATTAGTGGATGCTACAGTTGACGGAAATGTATACTTCACAACGCAAGAAGCGAAAGATACGTTCAAAATGGATCCGAAAAGCGCTATCACAGGAAAGCAAATATTAGCAGACGTAGATGCTGTGTCAACAGCTTCAATCGTTGATGATGCGGCTGCTTTTGAAAAGGCAATCAGCAAAGACGGTACATGGATTATTGCTACACTAAGAGATTTAACGATCGACAAGGACCTTGTAGTGGAAGGTGAATTTAGAGATAAAAATTTACCAGAAAATGATTTTAAACGCAAGGTAGGTCTTTACACACATAATGATCCAGCTGATAAGAAAAAGGCAACTCACAGCTTTACTTTAACAGCACCATCTATCACATTTAAGAGTCCAAAGTCTACCCTACAATATGGTACTTTTGTTGGCGACATTTATGTTGAATCCAATGACTTCTCTTTGGTAAACTGTGAAGTTAAGGGAAATATATACTTCGCTACACAAGAAGCGATGGATACTTTTACAATGGATGAAAAAAGCTCTGTTACAGGCGTGAAAGAATTAAAGACGAAGTAGTTAGTATTCGTTTAAAAAGAATACAGAAAACCTAAACGATATGGCTAAGTTAAACCAGGGACTATGTTCCTGGTTTTTTTCTATTGTTACCTTTGAGAGTCCTAATGCAATATTTTTTTATTACATGCAATTCAACTATCCAATGTTTATGCTGCTACTTTACTTGCATAAAGAGAAACTATGAATATTGGTAGTGCATCAAAGACGGACTGAAGAAAATTGGGGATAGAAAGGCTAGAATAGGATACGGTTGTAGGCACGGTTATAGGGACTAATTTGCTGAGAAATATTAATATCTTTATATGCCCTTGACTTAAATCACATATTTTATCTTTGTTACGCCCTATAATGAATCTAAAGAAATTATGAAAAGATGGAGATGGATTTTATAAGCAATTGACAAATAGGACGTAATCTCCAGCAAGAAAGGCAGGAATAAAATGTTAAACTTATTTAAAAAGAGCGTTTCAGCTAGCCTAGATCAACAAGTAAAAGGTGAAGATGATGTACTGGAAAAATCAAAATTAGAAAACGAATATATCAATTTTCTAAAGAATGTACATATGCAAATACAGACTGTAATCAATCAACATCATCGTGTAAATGACGAACATGGAGTACTGGCAAATTTAGCCCAACAGGTAGAAAGTGAAATATCAAGGGTTTCTGAATTGAGTAATAAAACAAATAAGTCAATGGATGCATTGAACGTAAAAAGTAATAATTTATTAAAAACCACCGAAGAGACAATTCACAAATCCTCAGAGGGAAAGGCGTCCATAGAGAATATTTCCAAGATTATTTTGTCATTAGAAGTCGAGACTCGGGAAACGTATAAAAGTTTAGAAAGTTTGAGTAAAAAAATAGCTGAAATTGATGAAATTGTTGGAGTCATTACTGGGATAGCAAGGAAAACAAACCTATTAGCCTTAAACGCTGCCATCGAATCTGCCCGTGCAGGGGAACAAGGGAAAGGTTTTACCGTTGTGGCAGAAGAGGTCAGAAAGTTGGCTGAAATGACTTCAGAAAGCACCAAAAATATTGCTGGTTTGATTGATAATATTCAAATAGAAACACGGGATGTTTTAGAAAAAGCTGGACAAAATACAAAATCTATTATGGAAGGGTCATTCATATCTCAAAAAGCGATTGAGAAGATTGACGAAGCATTAGGTGCTATTGAATACATTGGAGATGAAGTCACAAGCGTAATTAGTACAATTTCTGTACAAAAAGAGTACGTGCAAGATGTCTTAAATAACATTAGAAATGTAGAAAAGTTATTGCAAAAAACAAATGCTCAACTTATTCACCATGTAAAAGAGGCAAGCATTGTAGACCAGAAGTTAGAGGATAGCATGCAAAGTATAGATATCTATGTGAGTAATAAGATATAGATGTGTAATGGAAATACGTGAACAAAGCCGTTTTTATTGAGAATGGTTTATAGCAAAGAAGCAGGTATAAATGAATATACCTGCTTAATGATTGGCTATCTATATTTATATATCACCTTATATACAAAAAGTAGCGTCGCTAATAAATTATTTCTTTAATCTAGGGAAAAGGATGTTGTTTTCCAAGTGAATATGCTGGAATAAATCTGATTCAAATGCTTCAAGCCTTTTGTATGTTAGGACAAAGCTAGCACAGCTATCGCTTGGAGCAGTAAAGCCATTAGTTACTTTTCGTAATGATTTTATTAAATCGCCAGCACCGTCATGTTCATTCTCGGTTTCTTTCATAACGGAGATAATTTCAGTTAATTGTTGATCGCTAGGCGTTTTTTCATAATCTTTAATTTTAGGAAATAAGATAGCTTCTTCCTTAATCAAATGCTGCTCCATTTCCATCCTAAGATTGCTAAACAATTTGTGGACCTGTAATAGTTCTTGACCATGCTCGACACTGTGAACTCTTAGGATTTTAGCAATCAAATCACCGATTCTAGGCAACTCAGTTTTGACAAATACGTGATGTGTATTCATGATATGGTCTATAAGTTCTGTCATGGATAATTTTCTAAAGTCCATCTCTTCAAGCTGCATGTTTCTTAGCTCATTATATTTTTCTTCTAACTTATCTAAAACTTCTCTTTGATTCAAATTTTGTTCTTCCATAGCTTGGGATAACGGTCTGTCTCCACCACAGCAAAAATCAATATTATATGCCTTGAATATTTCGGCTGCCTTTGGAAATCTTGATACGATATCGCCAATTTTCTCACTTGCTTTAAAGTTCTTTATCATAGTAAATCCTCCAATCAATTGATTATTTAACCTTATTATAAATAGAAAAGGAAATTTAATCTTTGATTAGAATCACATTCTTTAAATTGATTAAAAAGTGATGTGTACAAATGAAAGTTATTGATAGAAAACAAAAAAAGGAATATAATATCAATATCGAAATCCGATATCTAAAATCGATATAGACAAGAGGTGATTTTAATGAAAGATAAGGTTTTAAGAAAACTTTTTTTAGGGTTTATACAGCTTCATATACTTCATCATGCATGCAAGGAACCGGTATTTGGTCTTTGGATGATGGAAGAATTACAAGAGCATGGTTACGAAATAAGTGCGGGTACATTATATCCAATTTTCCATAATCTTGAAAAAAGTGGATTATTGTATTCTATCGAAAAAGTAATCGATGGAAAGGTAAGAAAATATTATCAGATTACTGCCGAGGGAGAGGAAGTGCTTAAGCTAGCGAAAGAAAAAGCTATGGAGCTAATCGATGAGTTGGAATAAACTAGGGAAAACATCTTTAGCATAATAGAATGAGAGGGGGATGGCGTTATGGAATTAAATTTTTTCCAATTACCAAAGGAGGATCCACTAAATCTCAAATCATATCTAAGAAAATATAGAAAACAGTTCATTATTCAAGCAGTCTCTGGTATCTTGTACAATACAGTGATTGTGGCAGGTCCAATTTTACTTGGACTGGCTTTGGATGCAGCTGGAACCATAGAGAAACAAGGCGTAAATCGAGAAAACACTAGGACCTTAATTATGTATTGTTTTTTATTTGTTGGAGTTACCATCTTTTTTCAATATGCCCGTTATATAAAAAGATGGTATTTAAGGGATATGAGCAATCGGATTGCCTGCGATATGAGAGCAGGGATTCTTTCAAAGGCATTAGGGCAGTCCATGGAGCAATTAGATCGAGAATCTGTGGGTGATTTGATGTCAAGAACCGTGGGAGATGTAGAGCAGGTTGTATCTACCATGCAGTCTACGATTAATGAGGCTTGGGATACATGGTTATTAATGCTTTCATATTATATCGTACTACTTTATTATGATCCGATGATTACATTGGTGTGCTCAATACCGATTCCCATAGCAATTTATGCGGCTGAAGCGGTCAGACACCCTCTTTATCGGTTTTCAACAAACGCTAGAAAGTCAGCTTCCATTGTTAACTCCCATTTACAGAAAACCTTAAATGGAATAACTACATTAAGACTATTTGGACGGGAAGAAACAGAGAATGAAAGATTGAAAGCGTATAGTAAGGATCAGATGCACTGGAGCATTAAGGTCAGTTTGCTTCAAACAGGCATGATGCCTGTATACTCTACCCTTGCTTCATTGGGGATTATCGGTGTAATTGGACTAGGTGGTAACCGAGTGATCAATAGAGGATGGTCATTAGGTCATTTTACAGCATTTCTTACAATGTTTATCGCAATGTCTACGAGAACATGGGTGGCTGCAAGAGTGTTTAACCAATTCCATGCTGCCAAAGCATCTTGGGACCGAATAAAGGAAAAATTGGATTCTCCTCACTTAATTGAAGAAGTTTCAGTAACCTTCGAAAACAGACATACCAATGACATCGATATCGTGGTAAAGGATATGGATTTTAAGTATACAAATAGTGCTCAGGATGTATTGAGTGGTATCAGCTTTAATGCCAAAACAGGTGCGATCATCGGTATTACTGGTCCTGTAGGAGCTGGGAAAAGTGCGCTGGCCACGGTTTTGACTGGACGCTATCCGTACAGAGGGAGTATCAAGATTTTGGGAGAAGAATTAAGGGAGATACATAGGGAGAAGCTTACATCATTGATTGCTTATTCGGGACAGGATTCCTTTTTATTCTCTTCTACCATAGAAGAAAATATTACATTTGGCATATTAGATAAATACGCTGCAGAATACGAAAGATTACAGAAGATACTCTATATTACTGCCCTAAGTGATGATATGGAGTTGTTTCCAAACGGAATTCAGACAGTGGTTGGAGAAAAGGGTGTGAGAGTCTCTGGTGGACAGAAACAGAGAATATCCTTGGCAAGAGCCCTATATGCAGATACGCCTATTCTTATTTTGGATGACCCTTTTTCTGCTGTTGACATAGGTACTGAGCAGAGAATGATAGCAAGAATGCGCCAGGAACTGAAGGGAAAAACTATATTTCTTTTTTCACACCGTTTGGATGCCTTTAAGGATATCGATCATATATTGGTGCTGGATCAAGGAAGATTGGTGGAACAAGGTAATCATCATAAATTGATGGAAGTAGATGGTATCTATCAGAAAATATTCAGTGCACAAAAATGGATGGAGGGTGAAAAAAATGGCTACATGGCAGGTTAGAAATGAAAAACAACACCCACTTTCCGTCGTATTAAAAGCTATGAAAAATACACGGAGTCGATTAGGATTATTCTATGTCCTGTTAGCTTTTACTGCGCTGTCCCTTACTTTACTTGAATTATTGCCTCCAATGCTCTTAAAGAGAATATTAGATGTAAATTTAAAGAATGGACAGATAGAGCAAGTATGGATAGCTGCGTTTTACTACCTTGCCGCTTCTATGGGAAGCAGTATTTTTGCTTTTGCTCAAACTTATTTAACAACTTATATAGGGCAGAATATTCTTATTGACTTACGCCTTCTTATGGCTGAACATATAGCAAAGTTACCGATGAATTATTATAATAGAACACCAGTAGGGGAAATCATGAGTTACATGAGCTCTGATGTGGACTCTGTGAATACACTGTTTTCATCGGGTTTAATCAGCGGATTTACTGACATGATGAAGGTCTTTGGGATTGCCATGGCCATGTATGTAATAAGTCCAAGATTATGCTTCATTACATTGTTATCAATACCGGTACTTCTAATCGTAGCTAATTATTTTCGAAAAAACATCTTGAAAGCACAGATGGAAATCCGTAAAGCGGTAGGAAAAATAAATACCTATTTACAAGAACTCTTTAATGGCATCAGAATCGTTAAGTTTTATGCAAAAGAGGATGAATATGAGAAAAAATTTCAGACGCCTCTAAGAGAACATTTAAAGTCAATTGATCATGCAGCTGTTTTTGACTCCTATTTTCCCTGTGTGATGCAAACCATTAAGGCCATTGTCATTGCTGCCATTGTGTTACTAGGGGCCAAGACAAGCGATTACGATGGGACAACCGTTACGATTGGAAGTCTGGCAGCTTTTGCGGATTTAGTTAGCAGGTTGTTAAGTCCTGTCGAGGCTTTAAGCCAAGAATTTCAAACGATACAGCAAGCCATGGCAGGGCTAAGACGTATAGTAGGTTTCTTAGGGGAAGAAGTAGAAGAAAAAGGGAAAATACAGCGTCTAGATAATAAATTTTTCGTAAGTGAGCAGGGTGTCAGCGTCACAATTAGGGATATAAGCTTTGGATATGCACCCGATAAACTTATTCTAAAGGATGTTTCATTGGACATTCATGAAGGGAAAAAAGTTGCAATCGTTGGAAGAACGGGTGCTGGAAAGACGAGTCTTATGAACTTGATAGCTGGTCTATATAAACCGCATGCAGGTGCGATCAGCATATCTGGCATTGATCCTTATCGTCTTCACGCAACTGATAGAAGAAAATTAATCGGTATCGTGCCACAAAGTACCCATATTTTTGAAGGAACCTTACGAGAGAATATAACCTTAAGAGATGATAGGATTACTCAAGAAGAAGTAGAAAAAGCTGCAAAGTTGGTGGGTCTGCAAGATTTTATTGCTGCTCTTCCTGATGGATATGACACAGTAATCGGTGTTCAAGGTATAAAATTGTCCTTTGGGCAATCTCAGTTATTATCACTGGCAAGAGCAGTTGTATGTGATCCTCCGGTACTGCTGCTAGATGAACCAACTTCTGGTATGGATGCATTAACAGAAAAAGTAATTTTTGATGCCTTTCGAGCCATAGGAAATAAAAGAACGATCATTACCATCAGTCATCGTTTATCAGGTGTTATCGATGCTGATGAGGTCTATATTATGGCAGCAGGGAAGATTGTCCAGTCTGGAAGCCCAGATAAATTAGCGGGGGAAAAAGGCTGGTACAGTGTATTCAAGCAGCTAGAAGACTTGGGATGGAGATTAGATGTCTAAGGAGAGTGTACATGAATCTATATACAGGTAATCAATATATACTGCTGTTCTTTATCTATGGCCTTGCCTTTTATACCATGGGTATTGCGTCATTGTTGCAACATACCCATGGAGATAGCAGTTTTCCATTGTTAAAATCCATTAAATACCTAGGAGGTTTTGGAATTATTCATGGATTGGTAGAATGGCTGCTCATGATTATGATAGCAGACATATATCCCAAATATGATCGAATAATTCATGAATTAGCTATTCTATTGAACGCTCTTTCCTTCACATTTCTTTGGATGTTTGGGATAAAGCTCTTTGAATATGGTGAAAAGGTGAAAAAAAAATTAAAGAATTTTCCTTGGATCATTTTCTTTATATGGTTAGTTTTACATTTTATCATACCATTGGTGTATAACGGCGATATGTTGTCAAAGCGATGGTTTCAAAGCATGACTAGTAGATATTTCATTGGATTTCCTGGAAGTGTAATTACAGCGGTGGCTTTGTACAGAAATGCGAAAACGATGCTGAGTATGGGATTTACAAAAGTAGCATTCAAAACAAAAGGATTGGCGATGTTTTTTGCAACCTATGCTATACTTGCCGGACTAATTGTAAGAAAAATGGATTTCTTCCCTGCCAATATTATGAATACGGAAGTATTCCGAGATATTTTGGGTTTTCCAGTAGAACTAGGCAGGGCTGCGATTGCAATCGGTATTACCATCCTATTCGTTGGAATCATTGATGTTTTCAAGTGGGAAACAAATAAAAAACTAGCAATCTTAACGGAACAGCAAGCAGCAAGCATGGAAAGAAGAAGGCTGGGTAGAGAACTACATGATGTGATTCTTCAAGATCTTTTTGTTGCTGGACTGCGGCTAGAGAACATGATAGAGGAGGAAAGCAGCCTCGCTCAGAAAGAAGGTCTTATTGGGGTAAAAGAAAGTCTTAACAATACGATCGGAAAGATACGAGGTTTTCTAGAGACAGTTTCATCAAGAAAGATGGAAATAGAGGATCTGAAATATAAGCTCTATGAGCTTGTTCATAACTTTGAGAAAACATGCCACATTCCTATTCAATTGAATTATGAAGTGCCAGATATTACGCTAGGACATTTATCATCTGAAAAACTAACGCAAATCTATTATGTCGTTCAGGAGGCTATCAATAATGCAATAAAACATGGGAATGCTACAAAGCTCATCGTCACATTAAATACAACGCTAAAATATGTGGTGGCTACGGTTTATGATGATGGGCGAGGATTTGATACTGATAAAATAGATGGTGTTAGCGGTTATGGGCTCTACGCCATGAGAGAAAGAGCAAAATCGGTGAATGGCGTTTTTGAAATAGACAGCAGCGGAAAAGGAACAGTGGTATGCGTTAGTATTCCTTGGGAGGAGCATAATCATGGAAATGAAAAACATTAGAATATTATTGGTAGATGACCATGCCATCGTAAGATGGGGGATGAGCACACTCATCGAAAAAAAACAAGGGTATCTTGTTTGTGGGGAGGCAGCTACTTTAGCCGAAGCTTATGAAAAAGTAGAGACCTTAAAACCAGAGATCGTTCTGCTAGACTTAAAATTGCCCGATGGAGATGGTGCAACGGGGTGTCGGCAAATAAAAAAAATATCTCCCAATACAAAAATTATTGTACTAACTGCCTTTGCCGATGATTTATTGCTATTGGAGACGATAAAAGCAGGGGCAGATGGATATCTACTAAAGAATATCGATAGCAAGGCAATACTTTCAGCGATTGAAAACGTAGCAAAAGGAGAATCAATTCTTGATCCGGCAATGATTGGAAAAGTAATGAATGTAGTTAGAGGCAATAGTGAGATGACCGAAGAATTAACTTCGCAAGAGCGAAACATATTAGATTTAATAAGATTAGGAAAAACAAATAAAGAAATTGCAGAAGAGCTATTTATCGCGGAGAAAACCGTAAGAAACTATGTCAGTAGAATTATGAGAAAAATTAATGTGTCAAACAGAACAGAAGCCGCCATATACTGGTCAAAACAAAAGTCCCTTAAATAAGGGACTTTTGTCCTTTCAATAGAGGACGTTTGACAAATATCTTCTATACAATTGAAATGGTATGATAAATTTGTAACAAATACTCCAGAATCATGGGGATAATGGTTATATCGCTTATATACTACACTTAAAAAGGAGGGAAAATCATGTTGAAGAAAAGAATAGCAATTATTTTAGTACTTATTTTAGCAGTAGCACTCGGTGTAGGCTGCCAATCCTCTGCAAATGCAGGAAAGTACGTTGACGGTACATATACAGGTGTAGGAGAAGGAAAGGGTGGTCCTATAAAGGTTGAGGTGGTTGTAGAAAAAGGCAATATCAAAGAAGTCAAAACGATCGAGCACAGTGAAACACCAGGACTTTCAGATCCAGTATTTGAAAAGATAATAAAATCTATTATTGAAAAGCAGACACCAGAAGTTGATGTAGTAAGTGGTGGAACGGTTACAAGCAAAGGCATTATGGCTGCTGTTACAGATGCAGTAAAGGATGCTGCAAAGTAGAGTTAGCTTTAAAGTGAATGTTTTATCAATATGAAAGATTGCTAAAAAAATAAGGGAGTGAAATCAATGCGTCGTATAGGAATCGCAATGATGCTAATCGTTGTTTTAATGGTGAGTATGTTAACAGGTTGTGCAACACCTGCAAGTCAACCACAGACACCTACAAGTAAAGATATCACAACGGATATTCTAGTTATCGGTGGTGGTGGCGCCGGACTTACATCAGCTATCACAGCAGCTGAAAATGGTGCAAACGTTATCTTAGTTGAAAAGATGCCTGCAGTGGGTGGAAATACAATTATTTCTGCTACTGGTATAACTGCTTCAGATACAAAATTGCATGAAGAAGCAGGATTACCTTTCACAGTTGAAGATCATATTAAAAAGACAATGGAAACTGGAAAAGGTTTAGCCGATGAAGCCTTGGTTAAGATATTAGCTGAAAACAGTAGCGCTGCTTATGATTGGTTAGTTTCTTTAGGATTAAGCTTTAAGATTCAGAGCCCAGAAGAGCCATTTTGGATTATCCCTACAGAGGGACACTATGGTGCGCAATTAGTGAAAGCTTTCCAAGCTGAAGCTGGAAAATACAAGAACTTAGAAATAAAAGTAAATACAAAAGCAACTGAATTAATCGTTGAAGATGGCAAGGTTGTAGGTGCAAAAGTAGAAGGTGAAGGTGGGACATATGCCATTAAAGCGAAGGCAGTTGTATTAGCTACTGGTGGTCTAAACAATGCGCCAGAAATGATTGCAGAGTACAATTCAAACTACAAAGGAATTAATGCAGAAATGACAACACCAGGGCCAACTGGAGACGGAATAAAAATGGCTGTAGCAGTTGGTGCTCAGTTGAAAGATATGGAATACTTCCAAATGAGACCATTATCCGCAAATGGTCACTGGTATAAAGAAATTATTGTAAACGAGGAAGGCAAAGGCGGTATCTTAGTAAACAAGAAGGCTGAAAGATTTGTAGATGAGACAATGAAGCCTTGGGATTTAGGTGCAGAAATTTTAAAGCAAGAAGATCGTATGGCATATATCATCTTTGATACAGATGTATATAATACAAAGGATGGAAAAAAGGCTGTTGAACAAGGAAAAGGTGTTAAAGCCGACACAATTGAGGATCTTGCTGCACAGCTTGGTCTAGACGCTGCAGTTTTAAAAGCAACTGTAGATGCATATAACGGTGGTCAAGATCCATTCAATAGAAAGACAATGGGTAAGGTGACAGTAGGGCCTTTCTATGGTGTAAAAACATTACCATCAAGCCACTACACAATGGGTGGTATCGCAATCAATGAAAATGCACAAGTTCTTAACAATGATGGCAACGTAATCGAAGGCTTATATGCAGCTGGTGAAGTTGTCGGAGGTTTATATGGAGCTGGCCGTGTAGCTGGAAATAACACATTAGATGATATCGTATTTGGTAAGATTGCTGCGAATCATGCTGTAGGGAAATAGTTAAGGTAAGTTAAGATTAATACGCAAGATACGCCCTCTGTTATATTTATATTACAAAATGCTTAATAAATACAGACCCAACAAGGGTCTGTATTTATTGAGGTTGATTACAAACCACCAGATTTTATCTATCTGGTGGTTTTCTTAATTTCTAGTAATTGATAATTTTTTCGTTTGGATCAAAAAAATAAA
>NZ_JACHEN010000012.1 GCF_014205875.1 Anaerosolibacter carboniphilus | reverse complement strand
GCGTACTTCCATTAAAGCAAAAGAGGTTCTTTTTTTCATTATTAAAATTTTTCCATTGTCAATCTGTAATTATTTCTTTGATGCAACATTAGAACATAAAATGTGCCTTTTTTTATCTCATCACTTCTTTAATTACCCTTAGGGTATTTTTATAACATATTTTCTCGATTTCATCCTGATGAAAACCATGATCTTCAAGTCCTTTCACCAGTTTATCCATTTCTCCAATGTGGGGGATCTCCCAGCCTGGACTTATACCATCGAAGTCTGTTCCTATGGAAATGACCTCGATCCCTCCCACATTTCTGATATGTTCAATATGACGGATCATATTGTCTACCTTACTCACTGGATCGTTACCAAGAAAGAGCTTTTCAAAATTAATACCCATGATTCCCCCCTTGTTCGCCAGGACCCGAATCATATCATCGGTCAAATTTCGCGTATGATGCATCACATGTCGAGCATTGGAATGGGATGCAACAAAAGGCTTACTGCTGATTCTAGCCACATCATAAAATCCTTGGTCAGATAAGTGGGAAACATCTATAATCATTCCTAAGGTGTTCATCTCTGTTACCAATTCTTCTCCAAATCTAGTTAAACCTTTATGTTGACAATCTTCCAGCGCATTGGGATAACCAATTTCATTGGGATAATTCCATGTCAAGGTGATAAGTCGGACACCTAACCGATATAAGTTGCGTAAATGTGATAGTTCACCCTTCAGCACACCGCCTTCTTCGATGGTGAGTAAAGCTGAGATCCTTCCTTCTTCGTCGTTCTTGCTAATTTCGTCGTAATTCCTTGCCAATGCAATGCTTTCATGATTTTTATCTAATTCTAGGTAAAATTTATCCAGCATCTCCAGACATGTTTCCATAGGATCTCTTTCTTCATTCAAATCCACATAGAGCGCAAAAAATTGTGCCAAAGAATTCCCTTGCTTTAATTTTTCTATATCTACTTGGAATTTATTTTGCTTTAATACCAGCTTATCCTTATCCCCCATCAATCTTAATATCGTATCACAATGCAAATCTATAATTCTCACGACCTATCCCTCCAAATCATCTATAGATTGAATCTATCTTAGTCTGTTTATTATACTATTCCATATCTACAAATACATTCCTGCATTAAAATAAACAATAGGAACAAAGTTGCCTATCGGCAATTTGTTTTCGCTAGGAAATCCTAGGTTTCCTTCGACGCCTGCAATGCAGGCTGAGCACCTTCCTGAATACGGCAGAGGGGAGTCCCCTCTGCACACCCCATATATAGAAAATTGAAAACCATAATTTCCTATATATTAAAAAAGCACACTACGTGTGCTTTGCTAGGGGAACTTAGTTCACCTTCGACTGATTTTTTTATTCGACTTTAAGGTCATGGAGATTGATGGATTCCTCCCATAGCTTTTCAAAGTCTTCTGCTGGCACAGGAGGACTATAAAAGTATCCCTGCAGTTGGTCGCAATGATTCTCCATCAAAAATGATAGTTCTTCAGAAGTCTCTACCCCTTCTGCCACTACCTGCAGTCTCATACTGTGAGCCATGGAAATCATAGCCAACACAATAGCCTTATCATCTTCGTTCTTTGTCAGATCACGTACAAAGGACTGATCTATTTTTAACATATCTATAGGAAATCTCTTTAGTACTGCCAGGGAAGAATAGCCTGTACCAAAGTCATCGATGGAAAAGGTAAATCCTTTTTCCTTTAAGCGCTGCAGTAAATGAATGGTATGATCGGGATTCTCCATGGCACAACTTTCCGTGATTTCCAATTGTATATACTTAGGATCCACCTCTGTTTCTGCAATTACATCCATAATGTGCTCCACAAGATTTCTATTTTGAAATTGGCGAGGAGACAAATTGACAGATACATAAATGTCATAGCCTTTTTCATCCTGCCACTGACGAATCTGGCAACAGGCTTGTCGGAGTACCCATTCACCGAGAGGCTCTATGAGCCCTGTCTCTTCAGCCAAAGGAATAAATTCTCCTGGTGAGATCCGTCCCCTTTCAGGATGGTTCCATCTTACCAGCGCCTCTGCTCCGACAACTTTACCACTTTCGATATCTACCTTGGGTTGATAATATAAGGTTAACTCATCCCTTTCAATGGCTTTTCTTAGATCATTTTCCATCGTTAAACGAACAATCGCATTGTCGTTCATGGCAGGCGTATACATTTGATAATTATTTCTTCCCAGTTCTTTTGCCCTGTACATGGCTGTATCCGCATTTTTCACGAGGGTGTCTAGATCTTTTCCATCGTTAGGGTACATGCTAATTCCGATGCTCCCAGTAATGTGAAACTCATGTCCGTGGATATGTAAGGGACACGACAATGCATCAAATATCCGATGAATTACCTTTATCACGTCTTGAATCCCTTTTATCTCCTCAAGAATGAACATGAACTCATCCCCGCCCAATCGTGATAGGGTATCACCGTCTTCTATACAACGGTCTAGTCGATCTGCAACAGTTTGTATCACCATATCTCCAACTGCGTGACCTAGGGTATCATTAATTCGTTTAAACCGATCCACATCCAGCACCATCACAGCAAGCATATGCTTATGGTGTTGCGCATGGGTAATCGCGAGATTTAAACGATCTCCAAACAGGAACTTATTAGGTAAACCAGTCAACGCATCGAAGTATGCAAGATGCTTAATATGTTCTTCTTTGCGTATATGCTCAGTAATATCATTAAATACAGATATGTAATGGGTTGTTTCTCCATAATCATTTTTTATAGCAGATATGGTCATCCACTCAGGATACGTTTCTCCATTCTTTCTTCTGTTCCAGATCTCGCCCTTCCAAGAGTCAGTAGTTATTAACGAATCCCACATATCTTGATAAAACAAGCGGTCATGACGCTCAGACTTTAATATTCTAGGATTTCTTCCTATGGCTTCCTTGGATGTATATCCGGTAATATTCGTAAAAGCTGGATTCACCATTTGAATGATACCCTTATTATCTGTAATGACAATTCCTTCAATAGTATTTTCAAATACTTTTTGAGCCATTCGAAGCTGTTCGCTATTTTCTTTTTGTTCCGTGATGTCCATGACTGATCCAATGATGGCTGGTTTTCCTTTATAGATAATCTGAGTGCCCAATACTTCTATTTCGATTACGGTGTTATCTTTTTTTATTCCTCGAAATTCATACCTTAGGCTGTTGGTTTCTCCCTTCAGCCTTCTGTTCATATTCGCTCTCACCAAAGTATGATCTTTCTCATAAATCAAATCCATAATTTTTTTATAGATTAATTCTTTTCGTTCGTAACCAAATATTTCAGCAAATCTGGGGTTTACATAGGTCAAAATTTCATCTTGAACCAGATATATCCCCACAATGGACTCTTCAACAATATAACGGTATTTTTCATCATCGTTTTCTAAAAAATCAATATTCTTTGGACAGTCAAAATTCTCTACGTCAGAAATCATATGTAACTCCTTCTCCTGTTTCATATGGGACCTCCCTTCAAACCCTTAGATTTCCCACACCACATCCTTATCTCATAATGCATTCGACATTTTTCATTTTTTTCCTTCAAGGAAATACATGGATATATTACATTTTCGTAATATGTATCTATTCCTAAATACTCCGTAAATTTTCAAATCCACGCTGACTGCCTACCAAAAGAAAAGGAGCTATGATTCTTAGAACCTGCTCCCTATCCCTCATCAATTATCGCATTTCTCCCCGAAAAGCAAAGGACTGCCCATTTATGGCTCTGGACACTGCCAATATGCCATCCAGATGATCGTATTCATGTTGGAGTAATTCAGACAAATCATCCTCTAATTTCATAGATCTTTCGTTCCAATCCTCATCCCTATATTCGATGCGACATTTCCTATATCTCATCACTTTCACCAGCAGATTAGGAAAACACATACAATCATCCCAAACTTCTATCATTTCATCCTCTTCAAAAATGAGTTTTGGATTGATGAATGGCGTAGGTTCTCCAATATTCATATACAGAACCCTAATCTTTTCTCCAATTTGAGGCGCTGCGATAGCACGCCCAACACCATATTTTCTTCGAAATTCCATCATGGTATCATGGAGATCTTGGATTACACCTTTTACATAATCCATCTCTTCCACTGAAACCTCTCTAGAAATATCATATAATTCCCTATTACCAAGCTGTAAAATCTCTCTTATAGCCATTTTCATATACCCCCTTCTAATTTGAAGTTCCCGATTTAACCGCCTATTATTGGATTCATTCTATCAGAATAGCAAATACTTTACAATTCTTTCTCTACCTTATAGACAGGAGCCAGTCAAAGACTGGCTCCCATTTTATTTATGCGCTTAATTTACTTTTTCCACCTTTATACCTGTATCATGGTCATTGAGGTTTTGCTTTTCTAATGATGGATCATTTACCCTTTCAATAGATACAGCCAACGTCTCATGCATGATGTATTCTCGATGAATTTCTACCGCATTATCGATTTCATCATCCCCATCATAATAAATACGGATATTATCCATCATCTCATAATCGTTGTTCTTCCTCATTTGCTGTACCTTGGAGATAAGTTCTCTAGCATATCCCTCATCGATTAATTCCTGTGTCAACGTGGTATCTAGGATCACAAATAGGTTATTAGCCATTTCAACGGTAAAACCTTCCTTAGCAGAGATGCTGGTCAACACATAATCTTTCACAATTTCTGTAGCTTCACCCTCTAAGTTCACAGAGATACTTTCTCCAGCTTCCAGTTTCGGTACCACCGACGCTGCATCCAGAGCAGCCAATGCCGGCCCTAATGCCTTAATCTTTGACCCAAGAATAGAACCAGCAACCTTAAAGTTCGGCTTTAAGCTGAAATTCATAAACTTGCTTAAATCTTTTTCAAAGATAACTTCTTTTACATTTAATTCTTCTTCCATCAGAGGAATCAAATCGGAGATCAATGCTTCATATTTTCCATCGATCAATACTTTTTGGATCGGCTGACGCACTTTGATCTTTTCCTTTGCCCTTGCTGCTCTACCTAAGCCAACCAAGTCTCTAATCAAATCCATTCGCTTTTCAACTTCTAGATCTATTAAGGATAGGTCTGCCACTGGATAATCTGCCAAATGGACAGATAACTCATCTGTCAGATTTGCATAAATCTCATCGGCCAGGAATGGTGCAAATGGTGCCATCAGTTTTGCTACTCCAATTAGAACCTCATAGGTTGTATTATATACTGCCTTTTTATCTTCCGTTAACTCCGTTTCCCAGAAACGACGTCTTGCGCGACGGATATACCAATTGGATAAATCCTCATTCACAAAATCTTGGATCTTTCTTACTGTCTTTGTCAAATCAAAGATGGCCATTTCACTTGCTACTTCTTTTGCAAGGCTATTAAATTTTGAAATAATCCAGCGATCCAATTCTGGGCGTTCTTTTGGCTCCACATAGAAGTCCTTCGGATTGATCTCATCGGTGTTAGCATAAAGAGTAAAGAAGGTATATACATTTTGCAGGGTTCCAAAGAACTTGCTTTGCACTTCTTTTAGTCCCTCAATATCAAATTTCGTTGGTGTCCATGCCGGCGATACATACAGCAGATACCATCTTAAAGCATCAGCACCATACTTATCAAACATTTCGAATGGATCAACGGTATTCCCTCTGGATTTAGACATTTTTCTACCGTCCTTATCCAAGATCAGATCATTTACAAGAACGTTTTTATAAGGAGAAACACCCATTACAAAGGTGGAGATGGCAATCAATGAATAGAACCAACCTCTGGTCTGGTCAATCCCTTCGCAGATATAATCCGCAGGGAACAATTCACTGAAATTCTCTTTGTTCTCAAATGGATAGTGATGTTGCGCAAAAGGCATGGCTCCACTATCAAACCAGCAGTCAATTACCTCTACCACTCTGGTCATGGTTCCTTCACATTTTTCACATTTTAAGTGGATGTCGTCCACATATGGTCTGTGGAGCTCAACGCTTTCATCAATCTTTTCTATCGCTTGTTCAATCAATTCTTTTCTTGAGCCTACCGAGGCTGTGTGCCCACACTCACATCTCCAAATATTCAAAGGCGTACCCCAATATCGACTTCGAGATAATGCCCAGTCATTCAGGTTCTCCAACCAGTTTCCAAAACGTTTTTCTCCCACATAATCTGGATACCAGTTGACAGAATTATTGTTTTCAATGAGCTTGTCCTTTAGCTTGGTCATCTCGATATACCAGCTTGGCTTTGCATAATAAAGGAGCGGAGTAGAACAACGCCAGCAGTGAGGATAGTTATGATCGATCTTTTCTTTCTTAAACAACTTTCCTTCTCCATGGAGCCACTTGATGATGTCCACGTCACAATCCATAACGAATTTGCCTTCCCAAGGGGTCGTCGTATATTTTCCTTCTTCGTTTACTGGTTGTAATACAGGCAGGTCATACTTTCTTCCAACTTGATAGTCATCTTCACCAAAAGCTGGCGCAATATGAACGATTCCAGTACCATCATCAGTAGTTACATAGTCTGCGATCGTCACAAAGAAAGCTTTCTTTTCGGCTTTTACAAATGGCATCAATTGCTCATATTCGATATATTCTAAATCCTTACCCTTCATTTCTTCCAATACTTCAAATTCTTCACCCAATACTCGCTTGGATAAGGTTTTCTCAACAATATATACCCTATCATTCATCCTTGCTTTAATATAGGTTTCTTCTGGATGCACAGCCAAAGCTACGTTGGAAGCCAAGGTCCATGGCGTAGTGGTCCACACTAAGAAATATTCATCGGTATCCTTTCGTTTAAAAGACACGATTACTGTGTTAGACTTAATTTCTTTATACCCTTGAGATACTTCGTGGGATGCAAGACCTGTTCCGCAACGTGGGCAGTATGGCAGGATCTTATGACCTTCATAGATATAGCCTTCTTTAAAGAACTTATCTAAAATCCACCATACAGATTCGATATAATTATTGTCCAAAGTGATGTAAGGATTATCCAAATCGATGGCATAACCCATTCGCTTCGTCATTTCTCTCCATTGTCTCTCATAGGTAAATACAGACTCTCTACACTTCTCATTGAACTTATCAATTCCATAGGCTTCAATTTCTTGTTTACTGGATAGCTTCAACTGCTTTTCCACTTCAATTTCTACCGGCAAACCATGGGTATCCCAACCCGCTTTTCTCTTTACCTGATATCCTGTCATAGTTTTATAACGACATACGGAATCTTTCAGGGTTCTTGAAATAACATGGTGAATACCAGGTCTTCCATTTGCCGTAGGTGGCCCCTCATAAAATACAAAGGAATCCGCATTTTCACGATTTTCAATACTCTTCTTTAGAATATTGTTTTGATCCCATAGATCAGCGACCATGGATTCGCGTTTTGCAACGGGTGCTTCTGAAAGTGGCTTAAATTTTTTCATCGCCATTATTCTCCTCTCACAAAGTTTTTCAAAAAATGATAAAGTCCCTAAGCCATCATGACTTAGGGACGAATAAACCGCGGTACCACCCTTGTTATAAGGCACAAATTCCACCTTATCTCTCGATGCATCGTAACGTATGCCTACGGAACATCTTACTATCATTTCAGACATCCAGCTCCAAGGTGATCTTCATAAAAAGGTTCCATCATAATCTCTCACTAAATGATTATTTCTCTGTAAACTTCCTCTTTTTACTACTGTCCTTTTCTTCGCCATTATTCAACTTTATTTTACTATCATTCTATACGTTTATTATTTCACCTGTCAAGGCAAATATTGAAAATTCTACACTTCACCAAATCATTATACTATATTATCATCTAAAAATCAATTTCTTTCGCCATAATCCACACGCCTATATCTTCAAATCCTAAAGATCTATAAATACTGCCCGCTTTCGGATTATCATAGAATAAACAGACTTCCTTTCCTTCACCTAGCAGCTCATTATTATGTTAAAATATTCAATAGATAAGGACTAGGAATCCTTTTACGCCTAGTCCTTTCTCATTGTTTCCAATTCTGTGCTATCCTTATACATATAGTCGATAATTCCGCCGCCTAAGCAATCCTGTCCATCATAGAATACCACTGCCTGTCCTGGGGTAATAGCCTTCTGAGGTTCATCAAATATGACGAGGCATTGGTTGTGGTCACGGAGTTCCACACTGACTTTCTGATCGGGCTGACGATATCTAAATTTCGCTGTACAAGAAAATTTATTGTCCTTATTCCGATTGCTTACCCAATAAACTTCACTGGCCAAGAGACCATAAGTATAAAGAGCTGGATGCTTCTCACCCTGAACAACATACAAAATATTATTTTTCAAATCCTTCTTTGCAACAAACCAAGGTTCTCCTGATCCTGCACCACCTATGCCTAGACCTTTTCTTTGTCCAAGGGTATAGTACATCAAGCCATCATGTTTACCCTTTACTTCTCCAGTCAAGGCCCTTATCTCTCCAGGCTGAGCGGGTAAATAATTTGATAAAAAACCTTTAAAATTTCTTTCTCCAATGAAGCAAATGCCCGTGCTGTCCTTCTTTTTTGCTGTCTTTAAGCCTGCTTTTTCAGCAATTTCCCTGAGTTGGGGCTTGGTCAAATGACCAATGGGAAACATGGCTTTTGATAGCTGCTCTTGCCCTAGCGTACAGAGAAAATATGTTTGATCCTTGTTGGTATCTATCCCCCGCAATAGATGATATTCTCCATCCCGGTAATCTACCTGGGCATAATGTCCTGTAGCTAGATAATCAGCCCCTAACTTTAAGGCATACTGTAGAAACTCCTTAAACTTAATTTCTCTATTGCACATTACATCAGGATTGGGTGTCCGTCCCCGCTTATATTCTTCGAGAAAATAAGTAAATACCCGATCCCAATATTGCTTTGTAAAATTCACTGTATAGTAGGGTATACCAATTTGATCGCATACCTGTCGCACATCTTCATAGTCTTCGGTAGCTGTACAATATCCAAACTCATCGGTTTCTTCCCAATTTTTCATAAAAACACCGATCACGTCGTAGCCCTGTTCCTTTAATACCAGTGCAGCTACCGAAGAGTCTACACCACCGGACATCCCCACTACGACCCTTGTATCTTTAGGTGATTTTTTCATAGGATGCATCATCCTCTCTCATAGCCTTTCACTTTTTAAAAATCATGGTTTCCTGTCTTTAAGTTTCCCTTGATTACAAAACCTATACGAAGATGTATACAGATTAGTTTTGGGTCTTACTTCCAAATATCTTTTCTTGAATTTTTTTACCAGTTGGTGTTGCAGCCAATCCACCTAGGGCAGTTTCTCGGAGGGCACAAGGAATGGATTTCCCCACCTTATACATGGCATCCACTACTTCATCAAAGGGAATGATACTCTGTATTCCTGCTAAAGCCATATCTGCTGAAATGTATGCATTAGCAGCACCAATGGCATTACGTTTCACACATGGTGCCTCTACAAGACCTGCTATGGGGTCGCAAACCAAGCCTAAAATATTCTTTATGGTCATGGATGCACCGTGTAAAGCTTGTTCTGGTGTCCCTCCCATCATTTCTACTAAAGCAGCGGCTGCCATTGCTGCAGCAGCTCCCGTTTCCGCTTGACATCCCCCTTCAGCACCAGCCACCGTAGCATTTCTCGTAATAATATACCCTATGGCTGCTGCAGTAAATAACCCTTGGACAATCTGCTCATCATCTAAATTAAAGTCTTGACCTGCACTGATTAGAACCCCTGGTAGAATCCCGCTGGAACCAGCTGTAGGTGCAGCAACAATTTGGCCCATAGAAGCATTTACCTCCAATACCGCCATGGCACTGGCAACCGCCTTATTCATCTGCTCACCCGCCAAGGTTTTATTTGTTTCGTAATATTTTCGAAGCCTTTTGGCATCGCCCCCCACAAGCCCGCTCACAGATTTTATATCCTCCTGTAATCCCCTTTTAATGGCACTTTTCATGATTTCTAGATTACCTTTCATATATCCCATAATCTCTTCTTTAGATTTTCCTGAAATATAGATTTCTCTTTCAATCATCACTTCCCATATTTTCTTTGCTTCACCACGGCATCGACCTAACAGATCATTGCCATTCATAAAATCCTTATTCATAGAGTCACCTCTTTCCTATAGTCCTTCCACTAAATATACATGCAGGATTTCATCAGCTAAACCACGAATTTTCTCTAATACTTTTTTTGGAACATCGTTATCTGTTTCTATAATCATGAATGCATCCTCGCCTTTTCTTTGTCGAAATACCTTCATAAATGCAATATTTATTTCAAATTCATCCATGATATGGGTCACATCTGCAACAACCCCAGGTTTGTCCATATGTCGAATCATAATGGTTGGATACTCACCCGTAAATTCCACAGCCAACCCATTGATTTCCGTAACCAGTATATTTCCTCCACCTATGGAAGCCCCGACGATTTCTGACTGATGACCTTCCTCATTTATCATAATGATCTTTACTGTATTGGGGTGAGACGCCTCATCGTCTGAGAGAACAAATTGATATTTTAATCCATCTCTCAATGCGATTTCCATAGACTTGCTTAAATTTTCATCATTTGGATCCATGCCTAGAACCCCGGCAACCAGGGCACGATCTGTCCCATGACCCTTATAGGTCTGTGCAAAGGAACCATATAAAATAAATGTGACCTCTTGAATTCCCTTTCCTCCTATTTTTCTAGCAACCTTCCCCAATCGTGCTGCACCGGCAGTATGAGAACTAGACGGTCCAATCATACGAGGGCCAATGATATCAAAGGCACTATAGTTTTTTATTTGCATTTCCTTACCTCTCTCCCTTCCTTAATCCTAAACAATATAGATTTGATATCATATGGATACCCATATTTAATCACCCATTCTCATCAAAACATATTTATCATTTCATACATTCTCTATGGAATCATTTTCAGTACCAAAGTCTCCATAGTTTTCCATGTAATATTCTAATGATGCAACCAATGTCTCCATTTCTAACAAGCTTTCAAGAATTCTCAATTTTTTATTGTCTTCAATTTTGTACTGTTTCATTGCATTTTTTCTAGAGAAATTCATTTTCTCTTTCAACTCAAAACCCTTCTTTAAAGTTTTCAAGCGAAGTATTAGGTGTTCAAATTTCTCAAACATCTCATTTTGATGATCATGCATCAATGGCCATGTCTCTTTGTCCCAAAGCAAGCGGAGGTTTATATCATAGTTCAAATGGCAAATACTACGGAGATCCATAACAATCTCAACAAGCGCTTTCATTGCCTCATCTGTACCTCCGATAATTTTGCTTTTTATCCGTTTTTCCTCCCCAATATCTCTTAGAAATCCGTATACCCAATCAATATTGTTAAAGGTCTGGGCCATTTCTTTTTGATTTTCCTCTAGTATGGACGTTTCATTCGTTTTCAATGCATCTAAGATTTTTTCCATATGAGCAATAATAGATTTTAGCAAAAATGCAATCCGTTTGTAGGTCATCTTTCGATAAGAGAAAAAGGAAAATAGCAGATTAAATAGGATGGCAATAATTACACCCATTCCCAAGGCCATAAGCCTTAGCTGGATCGTCAATAATATGCTAGGTTCTCCTGCCCCTGTCAACTGAACATATTGCGTCATATAAATTGATGTAAAAATCGCCACGGGTGATACCTCACGCCAATTAATCTTCAAACAAACATAAAGCGTAAATGCCACTGACAAGGATATCGTAATGATATGAATACCAAATATGCTTATAATCACTGCTGTTGAAAGAGCACCGAGAATCGTAGCATACATTTGATCCCATCCACGCCTGATTCCCGTTAAGGTAACGGGCTCAAGGGTCAGCATCAGTCCAAAAAGTACAGAAATCATATCTTTACTAATCACGTCACTCCTGGAAGCTACGGCATAGGCTGTTGCCACTGCTAAAAACGACTTCAAAATATATGTCGTAGAATCCAATAAATCCGCTTCCTTCTGAAATCGAAATAAATCTACCAGCTTCCTCATAATCTTCCTCCAAATCAATCCTTAGCCCTAATGAAAACAGTATCAAATTTTGACAACCTCTATCAAATTTTGACAACCTCTATATAATAACATAAATTAGAGACATAGAGTAGTAGCATAAGATTGTCTAAATTGCAAAAACCAGAGGTATCCCCTCTGGTATGATTCGTGCCAAAGCATCTATTCTACTTTTGATCCTTGTGGGTTTTGGTCATCAAACCAGGTACATTACCTCCGTCGATGCCACCTACATACCCAAATAATCTGGCTGGCAAAGCGGCGCGATCAAAAATTTTTCTTTCTACAACAATTTCTTCTCCTACCTCCATATCCAGCTTGCTTACTTCTTTCTCTTTGTTCTGTTCCCTCTTTCTTTTTTCCAAGATGTTCACCTCGTCATTCATTAGACTTATCCTTAGTGTTTGTCTCTGCTTTCTATGAATACGAGGCAAACTATGGATGATTTGGTAGCATTAAAAATACGGAATAAGCTTTTGGGCTTTATTCCGCATTTCTACTCTCTTGCTGCTTTTTGCGCTTCTCTCTATCATCTTCCTCCTGCAAACTAGCAATGATTACATCTACGATACACATTAAAATCACCTCTTGTATATTTTTAGAATTTTCTTAATATTTGATAATCTTACACTTATTATACCACATTTTTCTCAAAAGGAAAGATCAAATCATCACAATTTTATCATTCCACATCAAACAGAAGGTAATAAAAATATATTCTATAAAAATAAAAAATTATTGTTTTTCGATAATTTTTTATTGAAAAACTTTACTTTCTAATATATACTTATCTCAGAATACAATGAGGGAGGTATATAATCATGCGCATCATGGGGGAGAAATCACTGTCCGCTTTTGTAAAGCTAATGCTTGATTTTATATTTATAGGAGGCATTGGTATCTTTATTAGTCTGCCTAAAACGGTGAACTGGTATCTGAACTATATACATGCTAACGTCAGCATAGCCATCTATTATTTTCTTCTAGGGCTTTTAGCAATTACAGGAATTTTCGCATTGATCATCGTCTATGAAATCAGAAAAATATTCACCACATTAACCAGAAAAGACCCATTTATGATGGATAATGTGAGAAGCTTGAGGAGAATGGGCATTGCATCTTTTTTGATTGCTTTTTGTTATATTTTCAAAATTCTTTTTTACAATTCGTTTATGACCATTATCCTTGTCATGGTTTTCACCATTGCAGGCTTTTTCTCAATCATTTTGGCAGAAGTATTTCATCAGGCTATCATCGTAAAAGAAGAAAATGATTTTACTATATAGAGGAGGTTTATCATGCCGATTATTGTAAACTTAGACGTTATGATGGCAAAGCGAAAGATCAGTTCTTCTGAATTGGCTGATAAGCTAGGTATCACGAAGGCAAATCTATCTATTCTAAAGACAAACAAAGCAAAGGCCATTCGCTTTTCCACGTTGGAAACCATCTGTCAAATTCTCGACTGTCAGCCGGGAGATATTTTAGAATATGTACCTGATCATGAAACATCATCGGAGGAGGCTTAAATATGATAAAAGAAGGTCGACTACTATCCTATAGCATCTTATGGGGTATTCTGTTTAATTTCTTTTTTTACCGAAGTGCAGTAGGTATTTCTTTTCCCATTTTCATTGGTGTATCTTTTTACTTGTTTATTCGCGTATTGAAAGACAGCGATCGATTCAAGGTAAATCGCATATGGCTCTTTGCTGTCCCTATTACGTTGCTCTCCCTACGGTTCTTTCTAAGCAGCAACTACATCTTTCATTTTTTTAATTTCTTGGTTATTCTATTTTTATTTATAGGGATGGCCTTGGTGCTCTCTGGAAAGGAGAAAAGCGATTATGCCAATATCGGCTTTCCTTTCAAAATTATAGGTTCCGTATTTGCTCCAATAGCGTATTTTACTAAGCCCTATACATATCTCTACCAGCGATGGGTTTTTGGCAAAACAGAAAATAACTATACAGAACTAAAAAAGATAATACTAGGTATTCTTATTTCACTTCCATTATTGCTAGTCATTCTTTCCCTACTTAGTTCTGCGGACATGGTATTTCAGGAGATGCTGTTCTTTATTCCAACAAAATTATCCAAATTATTTGATAACACTGTTCTCGCTGATTATTTCCGTCAATTGCTATTAATTGTCTTTATGGCTACCTACACCTATGGTTTTATTTGGTTTTTATTTATACCTAAGAAAATTCCTATTGGAAATACCTCCGTACCTGAAACAGCAGCAACCGCATCCGTAAAAGCCAAGACAAACTTTTTTGATGGCACCATTCTAATGACTATTTTGGTTATCGTTAACGCTGTCTATCTGATTTTCTGTAGTATTCAGTTTGCGTTTCTCTTTAGTGGCGGGTTTAATACTCTCCCTGGGAATTTCACCTATGCGGCTTATGCGCGACAAGGATTTTTTCAGCTTCTGTTGGTTACCATGCTTAACTTTAGTATCATCTTGTTTAGTTTCTATGGCTTGAATCCTAATCAAGTTAGCGCCCAACGCTGGATCAAGCGATTACTTTTCCTCATGGGGATTTTCACTTATATCATGATCTATTCGTCCTATTACAGGATGGGCTTATACCAGCAGCAATACGGCTACACTTATTTAAGAATCTTTGTCTACTTCTTTTTATCTCTAGAGACGGTATTGCTGACGGCTACATTGATCTATATCTTTAAGCCGAGATTTCATTTAGCAAAGTTCTATATTATTACAGTCCTCGCTTTCTATGTGGGATTAAATTATTTAAATTTGGATGCTATGATTGCCCGAAATAATATCGACCGTTATTTTGAAACTGGTAAAGTTGATATCCACTATATCACAACACTCTCCTATGATGCAGTTCCTGAGTTAACGAGACTCCTTGAAAGTAAAGATTTTAATATCCAGCAGGCCCTCCGATACTATTATGATACCAAGGGCTCCATTGCCCGTCAGAAGGCTACTTGGAAAGAATTCAATCTATCTAGGCATAAAGCAGTTCAAGCTATGTCCACTTGGAGATTTAATAATTGATTCAGATAAAACTCAATACGTTGTAGAGGTGGAAGACGCTGTCCACCCTCCAGTATTTTGACTATGCTATCAGACGAAATCGGACGGACAGGGTCGTCCGTCCCTACGAAAGAATTCTAGTCAATGTTTGAATAACTCAAAAAAGGAGCACCTCCCTTTTCAGTGAGGTGCTCCTTTTATTTTATTGATTTTTCACTTTGTCCCAGGAGCTCTTTAAGGTTACAATTCTATTGAATACTGGAGCACCTTGCTTTGAATGCTTTGTATCCACACTAAAGTATCCGTGTCTTAAGAACTGATATCTTGTCCCTGGATCTGCCGTAGCAACTGACGGCTCGATATAGCACTCAGATAATATCTCCAGAGAGTTGGGATTTAATTTAACAGTCTGCTCTGTGTTTTCTTCGGTTTCATCCTCTTCCTTATCAACGACAAGGTAATCGTACAGACGAACCTCAGATTTTACAGCATGTTCAGCAGAAACCCAGTGAAGGGTTCCCTTTACCTTACGACCTGTAAACCCAGTACCACTCTTTGTTTCAGGGTCATAGGTACAACGGAGCTCAATGATTTCTCCCGTCTGCTCATCTTTAACAACTTCCTCGCATTTGATGAAATAGGCATTCTTCAAACGTACTTCCTGGCCTGGAGCCAATCGGAAGAATTTTTTTGGAGGCTCTTCCATGAAGTCCTCTTGCTCAATATAAATCACCCTTGAGAATGGTATCTGACGGGCGCCCATCTCAGGATTTTCAGGATTATTTTCAGCGTCCAGCATTTCTACCTGTCCCTCAGGATAATTCGTGATCACTACTTTCAAAGGCTTTAATACTGCCATGATCGTAGGTACCTTCATCTTTAAATCTTCACGAATACAGTGTTCAAGGAGTGTGATATCCACTTTACTGTTACTTTTGGATATCCCGATCAAATCACAGAATTTACGAATGGATTCAGGGGTATATCCTCTTCTCCTTAGTCCGGAAATCGTAGGCATTCTTGGATCATCCCATCCATCCACATAGTTTTCCTCCACAAGTTTACGAAGGTATCGCTTTCCCATGATCGTGTTCGTTAGATTTAGCTTCGCAAACTCAATCTGCTTTGGAGGTTCCTCAAAATTGAGTTCTTTCAAAGGCCAGTCATAAAGCGGTCGATGATCTTCGAACTCAAGGGTACAGATAGAGTGAGTGATTTTTTCCATGGCATCAGAGATCGGGTGAGCATAATCATACATTGGATAAATACACCATGCATTTCCAGTTCGATGATGCTCTACATGGGCAATACGATAAAGGACAGGATCCCTCATATTTAAATTCGATGACGCCATATCTATTTTTGCCCGAAGTACCCGTGAACCCTCTTTAAACTCTCCATTTCTCATCCGTTGAAATAAATCTAAATTCTCTTCAACAGAGCGGCTACGATAGGGGCTTTCGTTTCCTGGTTCTGTAAAAGAACCTCTGTATGCCTTCATTTCCTCTGGACTTAAATCACAAACATAAGCCTTGCCATCTTTGATCAACTGCACTGCATATTGATAGAGATCTTCGAAATAGTCAGAAGCATAGTATTCTCGATCCTCCCAATCAAATCCTAACCACTTCACATCTCGTTTGATAGAATCTACATATTCTACATCTTCCTTGATTGGGTTGGTATCATCAAAGCGCAGGTTGCATAATCCTCCGTACTGAGCTGCTAGACCGAAGTTCAAGCATATTGACTTGGCATGTCCTATATGAAGGTACCCATTTGGCTCTGGGGGAAAACGGGTATGCACTCTGTTTCCATATACACCCTCTGCCAAATCAGTATTAATGATATTCTGAATAAAATTGGTTGATTGATATGAATCTGCGGTAGCTTCATCCCCATTTGCGGGTTGATTCATGTCCAGCCTTTCGTTGTCATGTGCCATTTCTTTTATTCCTCCTTACCCATCTATCACTTATAATTGAATATTGAATACAAAAATAATCTAAAAAAATTATCATATATTGCTATCTATGGTATCATAAATTGCAAAATATTTCAAAAGAAAATCAAGTATATTGATGCAAATGAAAGCATTGCCATCCATATTATATAACAAATATAACAAAGTTTAAATGTATCATAACAACTTCTATGAAGATTTATTCAATATATATTGAAATTTTATTCCACTCACCTTCAAATTGACAACTCTTCTAAATATGAATAATATAAAATAGTAATCATTATAGGTAGAGGGAGTTGATGAAATTGTACTGGATTCAAGAGAATTTTCCTGGTTTACTACGTGTATTTATTATCGCAGTCATTTCTACCTGGCTGGGGAGCCTATTTCCCATCATAGGAGGCGCAGTTTTTGGTATCCTTATAGGTATTTTGATTAGCAATGTGATCGGTAAGCCTGAGCGTGCCTTACCAGGAATCAAGTTTGCATCTAAAAAAATTCTTCAATGGGCCATTATTTTATTGGGAGCTGGTCTAAGTTTATCTCAAGTCTGGAAAACAGGTGTTGAATCTCTCTATGTCATGCTTTTTACACTTTCTGCAGCCTTTATTTCAGCCTACAGCCTTGGAAAGTTAATGGGTGTACCTTTCCGCCTAACTTCTTTGATCGGTGTTGGCACTGCCATTTGCGGTGGCTCTGCTATTGCAGCGGTGTCACCCATTATCGAAGCTGAAGACATGGAGATTGCCTATTCTATTTCCACCATATTTTTGTTCAATGTGCTGGCTGTGTTGATTTTCCCCCCGTTAGGTCATCTTATGGAATTTTCTGATCAAGCCTTTGGATTATGGGCTGGCACAGCAATCAACGACACTTCCTCCGTTGTGGCAGCAGGCTATGCTTTTAGTAATATCGCTGGGGATTATGCCACCATTGTCAAACTCACGAGAACTACTATGATCATCCCTATTTCCTTAATTTTTGCTTTTATCACAGCCATAGCGAAAAAAAAGGAAGCAAAAAACAACCAAGATGTTTCCTACAGCATCAAGAGTATTTTCCCATGGTTCATTCTTTGGTTTTTGGTAGCATCCCTGCTAAATACACTAGGGTTGTTCCCTGCCAACTGGGTAGGTTATCTTAAGTTCTTAAGTAAATTCATGATTGTTATGGCATTATCTGCTATTGGTTTGAGCGCTGATTTTCGAAAAATGCTTAAGACCGGCATGAAGCCACTATTCCTGGGCTTGTTTGTATGGTTTGTTGTTTCCGTTGTAAGCTTGGTCGTTCAATTCTCAACGGGACAAATTTAATTTTCCTTTATGCACCCTGTTATCAAATCATACAGAATCTCCCCGTATCATTTTTAAGTTTTAAGAATATGATGTAATAAGTTTTATAAGGGGGAGTTCGCATGTACAACAATTTTCCTTATTATTTTAGATGCCCGCATCAGGAATCCATGCAAAGACAACTTCCAGGGCCGCCCTCCTTTGGATTACCTCCAGGTGCATCTCAGCCTTCTGGCCCACCACCAGGAATAAAACCCAAAAAATTATATTCTGCGTTAAAAGTAGATCCTGCTGGTATCGCACCCTGTAGGCTGCAGTTTACCTATATTTGGCTAAAGGACAAAAAAGACAGTACAGATCCTAAAGAATTTTGGACCTATATTGTATACGTCGGTCCTACATCAGTAGCTGGCTTTCGGTGGACTGGATCCAGATGGCTCTTTTGGGGAACAGATTTAAATAAGATCGATACGTTTACATGTTATTAAAGTTAAAGGAAGTGTAGCTTTTCTACACTTCCTTTAACTTTAATCGCGTCAGTTTATGAATGGACATTATCCAAAATCACTCTGTTGTCCCTTTATTTTTTTCTCCTAACTCATCTATTTTTAATACAATATCCCTAGCAGTCTTTAATCCTTCGCGATACCAGTATTGACTTTCTTTAAGGATCTTTCCCCTCTTTTCCTGCTCATTGATTCTACCAATGGAGAAATTTAATTCATCCAGGATGATTTTTATTTCTTTGCTCATAAAAAAATCCTCCAGTCATCAACAAAATTAAAGTTCTTGCTTAACATGAGATTTCCTATAAATTCATTGGAATTTCAGTATTTTTAAACATATTTATCTTTATGTTCATGTATCTCTTTAACATTTTCGTGCTATCGCTCGCTATGGTGTCTCGCCTACAGAGATTTCATAAACAAACTTATAGATCATCTCCACAGCCTCATCGAAAGCTTCCTTTGTCAACATCTCTGGAAAAGACATCAAAAGGAGTGGCAAATACTTTTGTCCATCCTCATAGGGTGGTTGCACATAATCATAGGTATTTAAAACAAAACCGTGCCTTTGATAAAATGCAATTCTATCCTGAGCCACTTTGTTTTCTGGTGGTTCTACTTCAAGAATAATTCCAGACCCAGAACTCTTTAACAATTCCTTTAGCATTTCAGTCCCGTATCCACTTCCCCGAAATTCTTTTTTTATAGCAAAATGCTCTATAAAAGCAAATAAAGGGAGTTCCCATATCCCCATAAATCCTATGAGCTGTCCCTCTTTCACATAGGGCTTCATCTTATATTGGGGGTTATCCAATAATCGCCATTGCTTGATACGACTCCTTCTTTCGTCGATGGGAAAGGCTTCCATATAAATTTCCCAAATTTCTTCAAAGTTATTCATTTCTTGTTCCCTCCTGCACAGCCTCTGCCATGAGACTTAACAAATGTTCTCGATTGTTTAATTCTGACTGCTCTAAAACCTTTTCTAGCAGATCATTTAATAATTTCCCTATCCCTTTTCCTTGTGGTACTCCAACAGCAATCAAATCATTTCCCTAGGTCTTCGATGATCTTCATACACGCCATCCACACGAAAGGTGGTAATCTCGTAATGCTCTTCCTGATCCACTACGGTAACAGTTCCATGCTGCAATCCCGTTGGCACCACCCGATACCCCTTTTTTTCAAGGATCTCGATTACCAGTTGAGGCTTTGCACTGGTACAAGCATCCCAATCCTTAGAAAGTTTTCCCAGTAAGGAATCCCTTACACATCCCCCTACCACATAAGCCTCGAATCCTTTATCCTCTAAGCTTTGCAGGGATCACTATCTTCATCTATCTCGTCTCCTTTTCCTTCACGAAAGAAATATTAATTTCCCCATTTTTGGGACATAATATGATGTATGAATATTATCGACAGGGATGGTTTCGTATGGATGTCATGGGATCAAAATTCAAATTAAGCAATAACGAATTGACTTATCTCCATAG
This sequence comes from Anaerosolibacter carboniphilus, assembly GCF_014205875.1. Lineage (GTDB taxonomy): Bacteria > Bacillota > Clostridia > Peptostreptococcales > Thermotaleaceae > Anaerosolibacter > Anaerosolibacter carboniphilus. The sequence goes on along the minus strand of NZ_JACHEN010000012.1, from coordinate 119,437 downwards.
TGTATTAAATAATGGTGCATTGATTCAACAAAAGGGCGATGGATTATCTGCCATCACCGCGGATCTGCAACTCATTCATTTGTCTCTAAAAGCTAAATTAGATAAAAAAATAATAAAAAAACAAAAGTCTTATGTTGTGCAATTTAATGTTTATGAGATTCTCTATATTCAGACGATGCTAGAATTCCTTATTCCCTATCTAAATACGCGATCTGCAGAATACCAAGTTTTTTTGTTTGATCATAGGCATAATTTAAGCCCCCAACAGTTCTTAGAAATCAAAGGAGTTCACCAAGGTATTTTCTCCTTCTACCGCTCTATGTGCAAGCTTATGGATAAAATCAATCAACTGGAACCCTATTATAAAAAAGCCTTTTACGAAATTATGAATATGTCCTTAGAGGAGAGAGTCAATGCCCTCCTAAAAATTGATGAGCACCTTCAAAAAAAACAGCAAGAAGCTGCCAATGTAATCTATATCCATACAAAGGTATAATTACCAACCCATATAATCATGCAGTGCTTCATATACCTGCAATAGCGCCTTTGGACTATTGGCATCGATCCGTTCAATGATAAATTTCTTCTCCTGCTCCGTGAGTTCCCCCATGGCCTTTGCAACTTCTTCCAACTTTTGTGCCAAACCATAAAGCTCCTTTACCCCCTGTTTTTCAAACATAATCTTTGCCTCCCTCGATCACCTTTTTATTGTATTTCATTCAATATTAATTTGCATGATACTAGAACGCCTTTAAATGGCTAAACATTCAATTCCTCCAATCCACCAGTAATGACTTATTATTCTGGTGAATTTAGCAATGCTTTCTCAATGGCTTTCAAGATAACCTTGCTGCTTGATGTAGCACCACTGATGAAATCTACCTCCAAGGATTGCGCATCTATTACCCTTTGAGGGATGATCTCTGCAGGTTCACCGCGACCATTCAGATGCCTCTCTAGTTTGATATCTATGATCTTATGATCCTTCACAATCACCGTTACATCAGCCCCAACCCAAATTGCATCATGGCTTCCCCTATAGGTACCATCTTGAATCTTCGATAAATCCACCTCATTTATGGTGATCGCCCCTATCATTTGTCGATATTCTTTGAGTGTCTTATAGTAATCAAAAAACTCATAGCTGCCAATGGCCCCTATTATTATCAAGACTAAAATCAAGATAGGAATCCATCTTTTTTTTTCAGTCACTTGGAACACCTCCATTCATCTCTTATATTCTCATTATTTCATTAAATTCCTTCTCTTCATTATCCGTATGGTCTCTAATCCTCTTTTCTGCCACAGACTACCCAAACATATTTATTCATCTTCTTCATTTCATAAGTATAATTTTTTTCTCTAAAAAGTTCACTGATATCCTCCACATACTCATAATACCTAGTATTTAAATCATTTAAAAGCTTTGCTGCACCTCTTGCCTTTACGTGCTTCAATAAATCTTTTTTCGACTTGGCAGATACATACATTACATCAGCAATTACAATTTTTCCTCCAACGGTGAGAAAGCTATCAAAATAATCTATGGCTTTTTTCTTCTCAGCATAGGAAAGATAATGGAACCCAAAGGACGTTACAATGGCATCTACAGGGGATGTAATTGGAATTGATAAAAAATGCCCATCCAATATGGGAATATTGGGCACTCTCAAACTTGCAGCCATTCTCATTTTCTCAGATGGCTCTATCCCGATTACACGGAAACCATTTTGGCTTAGCAACTTGGTTAGATTTCCTATCCCAACAGCAATTTCAATAATGGTACTATCTACATTATCTGATACCTTCTCACATATGTATTTGAGTATCTTATCATGACTTTCAAAGACTTCCTCATACTCTTTATCCAAGCCATATATTGTCTCATCATAATTTGAAGTACGCTTTTCTAAAGCCATCTCTTCTCTCATATCATCCCCTCCAAATCCATTTTATTGTTTTTTGAGCATTCACTTATACTCATTTCCAATGTATCCAAACTACATATATTTAACTGTGATGTGTCAAATTGCATTTTCCATGGCTATATCTCATCACTCCCTTGCTCCCAGTTTGATTATTACAGTATAGATACTAGAAATTTTTTTGAACAAAGTTGCCTATCGGCAATTTGTTTTCGCTAGGAAACCCTAGGTTTCCTTCGACGCCTGCAAAGCAGGCTGAGCACCTTCCTGAAAACGGCAAAGGGGAAATCCCCTCTGCACACCCCATATCTAGGAAATCAAAAACCATAATTTCCTAGATATTAAAAAATTAACCCTCTTTCGTAATGAAAGAGGGCTATTCACCGTAGTTCCTCTCACATTTTCCAGTACTTTTACTGTCGGACTTGGCACCGCTGCTCGAAAAAGCCGGTTGCCGGGTTTCATAGGGCCGATCCCTCCACCTCTCTGAATATGAGTTTACTCTATATTTAACTGTTATTAGATAATTTATCAGTTTATGCTTCTCCTGTCAACATGCTTTTTATTAAGTATAGCCCGCGTTGACCTGTTATTAAATCCTAAATATCTAAATTCTCTCTCTTTCTTCAAAATGGGTATGTAAAAGTTTATGGGCCAATTCTCCGAAAGGTTCCCCTAGATATTCTCTATACAGCTCCAATATTTCCTTATTTTCATGGGACTTTCTTATTTTCTTGTTTCTATCTTCTTCGTAAATAGCTTCCCGACGTTTCTTAACGATCTCGTGGTTGCCGTGATGATATGGCTGACCGCCGCCTCCAATACAGCCTCCTGGACAAGCCATAATTTCTATAGCATGATAATCCGCCTTCCCCTCCCTGATTTCTTCCAGGATGACTCGAGCATTTCCCAACCCGCTGGCGATACCAATTTTCAATTCCTGATCACCAATCTTAACGGTAGCCTTTCGAATACCTTCCATTCCCCTTAATTGTTCAAATTCAACATTTTCTAGCGTTTCCCCCGTCATCCATTCATAAGCCGTGCGAACAGCAGCTTCAATAACACCACCAGCTGTACCAAAGATGACCGATGCACCCGTAGTTTCTCCTAACGGTCTATCAAACTCACTATCAGGCAGTCTATCAAACTCTATTCCTGCTTCTTTGATCATGGCTCCAAGTTCCCGGGTTGTGATCACGATATCCACATTGTTATGCTCATCCTTTGTAAGCTCTGGTCTCTTTGCCTCTGCTTTTTTTGCAATGCAAGGCATGATAGACACAACCACGATGTTGTCAGGATCTATCCCGTTTTTCTCAGCATAATATGTTTTGGCAATGGTTCCAAACATGATATGGGGTGATTTACACGTGGATGGCACATGGAGCAGTTCTGGGAACTGATGCTCTATAAACTTCACCCATGCAGGGCAACAGTTTGTTAGAATTGGTAATGTCTTATTGTTCTTAATCCTATAGATTAATTCTGAAGCCTCCTCCATAATGGTAAGATCTGCGCCAAAGTCCGTATCAAATACGCCGTCAAATCCCATGCGTTTTAAGGCCGTTACCATTTTTCCCGTTACAATGGTTCCTGCTTCCATGCCAAATAGTTCACCTAGCGCCACACGAATAGCTGGAGCAGTCTGAACAATCACATGCTTATCTGGATCATTCAATGCCTCCCATACCTTATCCACGTGGTATACTTCTGTAAGGGCTGCCGTAGGACATACTTGTACACATTGACCACAGTAGGTGCAAGAAGATTCCACCATAGGTATATTTGCAAAAGGTCCTACAAAAGCATTAAATCCTCTTCCGATTCCAGACAATATACCACAGGTTTGTATCACATTACAACCCGTTTCACACCGTCTGCAATAGATGCATTTATTGGCGTCCTTTACAATGGCATCACTGGATAAGTCCTTGGGATAATCCATTCGTTCTCCTTCCCATCGGATTTCCCTCACGTTCAACTCTTCTGCCAAAGCCTGCAGCTCGCATTCTAAATTTTTAGGACATGTAAAACACTCGTTGGGATGATTGGACAGTAAGAGCTCTACCGCCATTCTCCTAGCATTGATGGCACGAAGGGTATCGGTACGAATGATCATTCCTTCATAAGCCTTTGTCACGCAAGCAGGCACAAGCTTGTTGCGGTTTTGATTGCCGCCATCTACCAGTTCAACCATGCAAACCCTGCATGATGCTGTTTTGTTATACAATTGCAAATCATGGAGATCCAGATGGCATAGGGTAGGAATTTTCACTCCCACCTCATGGGCAGACTCTAGAATCGTTATTCCTTCTGGTACCGTCAGGTCCTGATCGTTAATTTTTATCTGAATTTTTTTCCTATCTTTATATTTTTCTTGATTTTCAGCCATAATTTCACCTCGCTTAATTTAGGACTTCATACCGATCTTATTCTTCGGAACATATTTTCCTTCCCCTTGTGGATGATCCTCATCCTTGATAAACGCCAAATACTCATCCCAGAAATGTTTCATGGTACTAATGATAGGATTGGGTGCTGTTTGACATAGACCACACAAGGCGCTATCCTTCACCATATAGGCCAATTGCTTCATCGCATCTAGATCCGCCATGGTAGCCTTGCCGCTGGTTATTTTATGAAGCATCTCAAACAATCTTTTGGTACCGATTCGTCCTGGGCCACATTTTCCGCAGGCCTCGTCCATGGTAAATTCAAGATAGAATTTTGCAATGTTCACCATATTGTCATCCTCATCCATGACAATCATACCACCGGATCCCATCATAGAACCACGTGCAATAAGACTATCATAATCAATGGGAGTATCCAGCCCTTCTTCTGTAATCACGCCTCCCGATGGCCCGCCGGTTTGTACAGCTTTAAACCTCTTCCCTTTAGGAATTCCTCCTCCAATATCAAAAATAATCTCACGAAGGGTAATTCCCATGGGCACCTCCACAAGACCTACGTTGTTGATCTTGCCTGCTAAGGCAAAAACCTTTGTCCCCTTGCTCTTTTCTGTACCCATAGATGCAAACCAGTCTGCTCCCTTTATGATGATGGAAGGGACATTGGCAAAGGTCTCCACATTATTCACACAAGTCGGATGACCCCAGTATCCTTCCTCCGCTGGATAAGGCGGTTTAAAATTGGGTTCTCCTCTTTTCCCTTCGCATGAATTAATCAGTGCTGTTTCTTCACCACAAACAAAGGCACCAGCTCCGTATTTTAAGCTAATGTCAAAGCTAAAATCTGTTCCGAAAATGTTCTTTCCAATCAATCCAAACTCTCTAGCCTGCTTTAATGCTGTATTCAATCTAGCGATGGCCAATGGATATTCTGCGCGAATGTAGATGATGCCTTTGTCCGCACCGATGGCATAGGCGCCTATGGCCATGGCCTCCAATACGCTATGAGGGTCACCTTCTAGTATGCTTCGATCCATGAATGCTCCTGGGTCACCCTCATCGGCATTGCAAATCATGAATTTTACATCACGCTCTTGCTTCTTGGTAATCTCCCATTTAAGTCCTGTAGGAAAACCTCCGCCGCCTCGTCCTCTCAAACCTGACCTTTTTACCTCTTCAATCACTTGATCTCTTGTCATCTGGGTAATGGCTTTCCCTAAGGCCTCGTAGCCACCCAATGCAATATAGTCATAGATATCCTCTGGATTAATCAAGCCACAGTTACGAAGGGCAACTCTTAGCTGCTTTTTATAAAAGGGCATATCTTCTTGTTTCTTTATTTTTTCCTTTTCATTTGGTTCCACATATAAAAGCCGTTCCACTTTTCTACCTTTAATGATATGCTCATCAATAATATCCTTGGCATCCTTAGGACTTACTCTGACATAAAATACATTGTCCGGTTCGACCTTTACGATGGGGCCTTGTTCGCAAAAGCCAAAACAACCAGTTTTGATAATCTGTACTTCCTCAGCATATCCCCGGGCCTTTGCAATTACCTCTAAATTTTTTAATACCTTTTCACTTTCGCTTGCCAAACAGCCTGTACCACAACAAACCATGATATTTGTACGAGTGCTTGCCATGGCTAACCTCCTCTGCATAATTAATATTTAATGCTAAGATATGATATTTCAACAACCATGATAGCTTATCCATAATTCTATAAACTCTATTTTCTAAGCTCTTTCAAAATCCACATGTAAAATCAGACTTTCTACCGGTTTTCCACCTTTGATGTGTTTTTCTAATATCTCCCGAACCTTGTTTTCCTTTACATTTCCATAAAGTACAGGCCTTTGACCCGGTATATTCACCTGTACTGTTGGTTCTGAATGACAATATCCTATGCAGCCCACTGGTACTACCTTGACATTGTCCATCCTTTCACTGGATAGTAGATTTACAAAGGTATTGAGGGTCTCTCTTGCACCTGAAGAAATCCCACAGGTGGCCATACCGATTAATATCTCGATTTTGTCTCCGGTTACTTCCCCATGCTCCCGTAATCGTACTTGATTTGAATGCTCTTCTCTTATCTTTCTTAATTCATCTAGGGTTTTGATCTTCATGATTTTGCCTCCTAACTGCGATATGCTTTGATAATATCATCTAAATCTTCTTCCTTTACCCGTCCATATACCTTGTCATCCACCGTCACTACGGGGGCAAGGCCGCAGGCACCTATACAACGGACATCTCTCAACGTAAAAAGACCATCCTCGGTGATTTCATTAGATTCAACGCCGAGCTTTTCCTTAAACTTCTCAATCACCTTGTCAGCACCCCTAACAAAGCAAGCCGTTCCCATACAGATACTTAGGGTGTGCTTTCCCCTTGGCTTCGTCGTAAAATAAGAATAAAAGCTTACGACACCAAAAACCTCTGCCCCAGGAATACCCAGTTTTCTGGCAATATAAAGCTGTACATCCCTTGGAAGATACCCAAATATATCCTGGGCTTTATGAAGAATTTCAATCAAAGCTCCCTTTGTAGTTTCCAAATTATCGATAAAGGTTTCCAGTTCGTTAAATTTTTCTTCAGGTAAATCTTCACTTATGGGTTTTGTTACACTAATGGTTTGTGGTTTTGTCACGATATTCACCATCCTTTCCAATTATTGAAAAACTTACTATCTCCAATAATATTTCCGTTTCCTAAAACATTTAATACATATTTTGGAATGTTTTATTAAAATCAAAAGGCAGTTCACCTTAGTGAACTGCCTTTTGATTTTAATAAAATTCTATATGGTCAAAACAAATAGAATATATACTGCTATCGTAACAACCGTATTTAATACAACCGTGTTGTTTGTTAATTCTTCATGTTCTTTTGTGCTATAATTTCCAACAAATATCGATAATGACAGGGGGGGAGGCAGAATCAAAAATGTAAAGTACGCATAATCAAACATCACATCTGTCATCACGAGGCGATCCATAATAAAAAACTTAAATACATAACCTATGATTAAAATGCTTATACTCCGAAGCAAGACAAATTGTATGCTTTGTCTCATGTACTTTTTATCGAATTTGAGTCCATACCCTACAATGATTAATATTAAAGGTGTAGCCAAATTGGACAAATACTGAAGCGTAGTATAGAGCCCCTTTGTAAAGGAATACTCCTGTATCCATACTCCCAAACCCATGATATTCAATACAACGCCTAAAACCACACTAATGATCAAAGGAGATTTGATCATTTCCTTGGCTATATCCATGGAGAGTCTCTCATTCTTAAGCTTCATCCTCATAAGCGTTATAAATACAAACCAAATAAAGAATTCGTGCCCAACGCCAAGAATCGATAGTTTCCCTATATTCTCATTGCCGAAAACTGTGCCAAAAAGAGTTATTCCCAGTAGTCCAAAGGCATTTCCTGTTATGATGAAAGGTATTAAGGGATGGCGTAATCCTTTTAACCGATTCAATCCCACACCTATGCTATACAATATACATAGCAAAACAAAAATCAACAAACAAAGGAGAAAATATTCTGCCTTCAATTCCATGTTAATAAAAGCAAGAAAAAGAACAGAAGAGAGGGCAACATCCATTACAACCTTCTTTATCTCATCAATGGTGCTTTGGCTTAATATATGTTTATAACTCAAATAGCGCCCAAAAGCAATCAATAAAAGTATCGGTATGATTTTTGCAACGATATCTGCCATTATTTTGACCTACCTTTACACTTTTGTAATACCTCGTATTATATATCTGTATACTGTATATTGTCAAATAAAAATAAAAACCGATTAATCCAAAGGATTAACCGGTTTCATGGTTAGAGCGGTAGTGGGTTAAAGCCACTATAGATGAGAATCGCAACAACAGCAGCTACCACGATACCATAAATAAAGCACGGCACTGCATTTCTTCTTATGATTTTTCCTTCATTCCCTTCACTTCCTACCGTGGCACAGACAGCAACTACGTTATTGATACAGATCATATTCCCCACAGCGCCACCAATAACCTGAAGGGCTACAATCAATACCTGGGGCATATGGAGGATGGATGCTGTCTCAAACTGTAAAGAAGAGAAAAGAATATTTGATACGGTATTAGAGCCTGACATGAATGCACCCAACACACCAATGAATGGCGCAAAGAATGGATAGGCTGTTCCGGCCAAGCCAGCAGCAGTCTTTGCCATTTCTGTTAACATGCTGGCAAGACCTGCATTGTTCACTCCAGAGTTCAACATCAACTGTACCAAGGCAATACCTGCAAATAATGTAATCGCCGCCCCAGTTAATTGCTTAAATGTACTGGTCCAAGCCGTTTTCACCTGTTCCCTAGTCATTCCATGGATGACGTGGGTAATCAGGGCAACAAGTATAAATGGAATGGTGCCTGGAAGATATGCCCATTGTAATCCGTAATTTAAATTTTCAATTCCTAATATGTTTGGTATGCGAATTTGTTGCGCACTGAGTAATGCCTTTAACCCAAAAGAAGGAATACGGGTAACGACTAAAATTATTGCAATCAGTATATAAGGTGTCCAAGCTTTTAGGAGGGACATTTTTGCTTCTCCTACATTACCAGTATCTACCTTCGATTTCCAATCCTCATGCCACTCAGCCTTCTCAGGGAAGTCCCAATGTTTCTTTGGTACCAAGAAACCATTCTTGGCTGCAATAACGACAATGGCTAGTCCAATAAATGCGCCTACCAGTGATGGTAATTCTGGTCCAAATATAGTTGCAATCAAGATGTAGGGAACTGTGAAGGCTAGGCCTGCAAATATGGCGAATGGAGCTGCTTCTAATCCTGGTTTAATTGATTTTTCTTTTCCAAAGAATTTCGTTAGCATACAGATTCCTAGCAATGGTATAAATGTACCTACTGCACCATGGGATAATGCAATCCATTTGGTCATGGTCATCTTGAACAGCTCTGGATCAGCATTGACAGCCTGTAGATTGTTGGCAATCGTACTCATTGCACCAAATACAGGTGTTCCGACCGCCCCAAAAGAAACAGGTGTACTGTTAAATATAAGTGCCACCATGGCTGCAGCTAATGGAGGAAATCCTAATCCTACTAGTAGTGGCCCCGCCAATGCAGCTGGTGTACCAAATCCAGCTGCCCCTTCGATGAACGCGCCAAACATCCATCCAATAATAATAGCTTGAATACGTCTATCTTTTGTAATTCCATTAAAACCATTATTGATGGTCGTCATAGCACCTGATTGTTTCAAGGTATTTAAAATCAGTATAGCACCAAAAATAATGATCAGTACATCCACTGCCTTTAATACACCAAAGACAGAGTAAGCCAATACGTTGTGAACATTCATTTTCCAGACAGCAACAGCAATCACTGCCGCTAGTATCCATGCGATTGGTAACGCTTTCTTCGCTGCCCAATTAAAACCAACCATTAATACTATCGTCAGTAAGATCGGTAAAAAAGCTATAAATGCATACATACTACGATTCCCCCTTCAATTTAAAGTAGTTTTCTTTGTTCTACCTTGACAAAAACAATGTTGCCTATCGACAATTTGTTTCGTTAGGAAACCTTGATTTCTTTCGACAGCCTCCTGAGTACAGCAAAGGGGCCCCTCCCCCTTTGCACTCTCCCAGGTCTAGGAAATCCAAAATCATCATTTCCTATATATTAAGAAGTATTACGCCTTACCTTTAAAAGCTGCTGGTAAGGTAAGGCGCAAATTCTCTCAATCTAACAAACTTTGCCTGGATTTAGAATATTTTTTGGATCAAAAGCTAATTTAATATTTTTTAATAGTTCCATACCATTGTTACCCATTGACTCAATTAAGAATGGTCTTTTCGCATAACCGATGCCATGTTCACCCGATACCTGGCCGCCTAATTCCCTAGCTCTGCCATACATACATTCAAAAACATCTCCAAGGATCTTTTTCCACGCTTCTTCTGTACGCTCATCCCTCAGTACATATACATGGAGGTTTCCATCCCCAGCGTGGCCAAAGCTCTTAATTCTTACGTTAAACTGCTCTTGCAGTTCGTGAGTATATTTAATAAAGTCTGCTACCTTATTCCTAGGAACAACCACGTCACATTCATCCATTTCTGTCGTTGAAGCCTTGATTGCCTCTAGGAACGCACCTCTCGCCTTCCATATAGACTCTTGTCTCTCTTGCGTATTTGAAATCAATACATCCAAAGCTCCTGAATCTAAACAAATATGGGCTACCTTGTCATAAGCACTTTCTATTTCTTCTTTACTGTTTCCATCAAAGGTAAGAAGTAGATATGCATCGGAAGACTTGTCAGGAAACTTCATTCCTAGAAACTCTTCCGCCGCCAGTATAGCAGCCCTTTCCATAAATTCTACCGCTGTTGGTATTGTTTTGGATTTAATGATTTTGGGAACTGTCTCGATAGCCATAGCCAAATCTGGGAAAGGAATCAATAAACTGATTGCTTTTTTAGGCAGCGGTAACAATTTCAATACGGCCTTTGTTACGATAGCCAAGGTCCCTTCTGAACCAACGATCATGTCCTTTAAACTATACCCAGAGCTATTTTTTACGATTTTCCCCCCTACTTCCATCACATCACCGTTAGGAAGCACAATTTCAAGTCCTCTCACATAGTCCCTCGTTACACCATACTTTACAGCCCTCATCCCCCCAGCATTGGTGTTGATATTTCCTGCAATCGTGGCGCTTTTCTCTCCTGGATCTGGCGGATAAAATAAATCATGGGCTTCAACGAATTTTGAAATTTCCATCAGCAACACGCCAGGCTCTACCGTTAAGGTCAAATTTTCCTCATCTAGCTCTACAATTTTATTCATCTTCGTCAAGTTCAACATGATGCCACCATGGATCGCAACAGAGCCTCCTACTAATCCTGTACCTTGTCCCCTTGGTGTTACAGGTATATGATGATCAAAAGCATATTTCATAATTTTAGATACTTCTTCAGTCGAAATTGCTTCAACCATAACCTCTGGTAATTTCTCAATGCCACCAAGTTCGTCATGGGCAAAATCTTCATTGATTTCTTCCCCTACGAATACTCGACCTTTTCCACAGACTGAAATCAGAAACTCTATATCCTGACTATCTATTGCTTTATAATTCATATGTTTCCCTCCCATTCACTTTTTAGGATACAACCTGCTTCAACTGATCTATCGATATATTTATCCCAAGACTATTTATTTTTCTTATAAGCGCTGGAATAATCTGATACATATCGCCTTTTAGCGCATAATGGGCTACTTTAAAGATCGGTGCGTTTTCATCTTGATTGATGGCAATAATACATTCCGAATTGTTCATACCTGCAACAAACTGAATCGCCCCTGAAACCCCACATGTAATAATCAATCTTGGCTTTACTGTTCTACCGCTTAGTCCGATCTGTTTTCTAGGATCGGTCCATCCTGCTTCAATCAGAGGCCGTGTACTTGCCACATGGGCACCCAAAAGATCTGCTAATTGATGAATCATCTCCAAATCTTCTTGCTTCTTTATACCTCTTCCAGCTACGATCACAACTTCCGCATCCTCAATGCTCATCTCTTTTTCCTTTTGCTTTACATCAAGTACAGTAATTTTTGATGCTAATGCTTCTTTGGCAATTACACAATTTGTTATTTTGCCTACTGGATTCTCCAATCTTTCTGGTGCCGAGAATATCTTATATCGCACAGTAGCAAATTGAGGTCTATGATTTGGTGTATAGATATGGGCCATAATGTTTCCACCAAATGCTGGTCTGATCTGGTCTAAGTCTGTGTTTTCCTGAACCCCTAAGATGGTACAATCAGCTGTAAGACCTGTTCTAAACCTTGCTGCTACCCTCGGTGCCAGGGACCTTCCTACTGTAGTTCCTCCCACTAGTACGATGGTTGGATGCAAATTCTGAATAAAATCCTCAAATACTGCTGTATAAGGTTCAATTCTAAAATCCTTTAATTCTTCATCATCATAGACGAATACCTCATCTACACCATAATGGAGCAATTCATTGGCCTTTTCTTCGATCTCATGTCCCATAAAAACACAGTAAACAGGATGATTTATTTTCTCAGCCAGCTCTTTTGCTTTTCCAATCAACTCCAATGTTACGGGATGAATCTCACCATCTACATGATCCACATAGACAGCAATTCCTCTCCATTTGCTTTTGTCAATCGTTACTGTTTCCTCTTCTACCCACTCAAATACACCTGCTCCTTTTTTGATACAAATCTTACACATTTTACACGCCGCATTTATAGATAAATATTTGTTATCATATTCAATAGCACTAAAGGGACAAAGCTTTACCAATTCCTCTGGGCTTGTTACTTGATTTTGATGAATAATTATTTTCGCCATATAATTCCCTCCTATACAAATTTTAGTTCTTTCAATTTGGTTAATAATCGATCAGCAAGGTCTTCACCTGAGCCTTCCCACATTTCATGATCCGTGTTTGCTTCTGGCGGGAATATTTTTAAAACCTGAGTTGGGGATCCATTTAAACCATAATTCTTTTCATTTTGATCTTCAAAGTCGGTCATACTGTAAAAAGGTATTTCCTTATCTTTCGTAGCCAGCTTTAATTTGAAGGAAGGCAGTCTTGGCTGGAAAATTCCCTTCTCCACTGTAATTAGACATGGGAACTTAATATCTGCGATTTCAATTGTATTGGGCATATCCATCTCAACAACAACAGAATCGTCTTTTAACTCTATGATTCTTCTTACATTGGCCACATGGGGTATGCCAAGGAACTCTGCCATTTCAGGTCCTACTTGGGCAGTATCTCCATCTGTCGTTTGTTTTCCACATACGATCAAGTCAATATTACCCATTTTCTTAACACCTTGAGATAGCGTATATGCAGTAGCCAACACATCTGCACCAGCAAACTTTCTATCTGTTAGTAATGCACCATTGTCAGCGCCCATCATAAACGCTTCCTGAATAATTTCAGCCGCTTGGGGTGGTCCCATGGTAATCACATTAACCTTTGCATCCTTTCCCTCTTTCATCTTCAATGCTGTTTCAATCGCATATAAGTCATATGGATTCAGCTTTGAGTCAATGCCATCTCTCTTTAGCACACCTGTTTTTTCATCTACTTCTACCTCTGAAGTCCCGGGTACCTGCTTAATACAGACAAGTATTTCCATTGAATAGCCTCCTTTTTTATTTGTGGTATTATGGTCTTACCAGTTAACATTTTTTAGAAGTGCTTTTCAGCACTTGAAATGGATGATAAGGTTTAATCTCTATGGAAACCCTTGAGTATAGATTTCCTAGCAAATCAACAAGCTCTTTTCTCCTTTATGCGACGCCTTCCTAGCAATTGCCAGGATTCTCTATTTGTTTGACAACGCTTTCCTCTTGACCAAAATTTAATGTGCATTTATTCACTATTACATGCCCTTATTTCATATCATGAATACACATTTAAACCTTACCTGATTTTTACACGGAATGGTACTATGGTAATACCACTTTAAATTAAAAATATCACAATATTAATAATTTTTCTACAATAATTTATTTATTAACAAGCCTATTTTTTTGTAGAAATTTTCCAAGCGTTGGTTTACCTCATTGCTTTTATTTGTTGACAAAAAAAAACACTTTTTTATCGCTTATTCATTTTGTTTTTGTCTTAAAAATAACAAGAATCACCCAGCTTCTCACTGGGTGATTCTTGTTATTCACTCTCTAAACTTTTCATACTATCAATTACGGTTTGAAAATGGGCGTCCATCGCTCGATAAGCTCGTTCCGGGTCTTTCGCAATAATAGATGCACATATTTCTTGGTGCTGTTGAAGTAATAAATTTCTTTCTTTTTTCCAGTTGATAATTCTAATTCTAGCTTCCTTTATAAATGATTCCATTAAAGTGGAGATAGCATTCAATACACTTAAAATAAGATAATTCCCCGTGATTTCTGCAATCTTATAATGAATTTCTTTGTCTATGATGGTGCTTTCATTTTCATCCTTCGCCTCTGCAAGGGCTTGTATCAATCTGTCCAAAATCTCCGCATCTTCTTTCTCAATTCTTTCGGCGGCAATTCTGGCTGCTTCATTTTCAATGATAATTCGAAGTTCTAAGATATCCAAGGATGTACCTTGATGAATCTTAAACATAACAGATAAAGGCTCAAAGAGGCTTTTCTCCATACTGGCAGTAATAAAATTCCCCTCGCCTTGCCGACTCTCAATGGTGCCTATAATCTCTAGCACTCTTAAGGCCTCACGAATAGATGTCCTGCTGACACCCAAAGTCTCTGCTAATTCTCTCTCTGCAGGTAATTTATCCCCCTTCTTCAAGGTCCCATCCATAACCATAACCTGGATCTGCTCAATTACATGCTGATAGACTTTTTTGCTCTTTATTGGTGTAAACATGTAAACATACCTCTTTCGCCTACTAAATTTATATCTATTTCATCATATTCTCATTGTACCATAAAAAGGTATTCGTCCATATATCTTTGTTAGAATTTAGTCTATCATATTCGTCTCTTTGATTCAATTTTTTCTCAAATCAAAAACCAGTTTATTTTTAAGTCTTATTTGGACTTCTAACAAGCCCTTCTATCGATAAAAAATCACACCCGCTCGTGTCAAGTCGCTCAACAAAAGGGTGTGATCTTGAAATCTTTACTTATTGTTACTTATTTCTTCCACAAGCTTTTTAAAGTATCTGCTATTCTCTATAATATCGGGACCTTGTCTAAATAAACCTCCCCCTACCAAAAATATCACATCATTACCGTATACCTTAAGGGACTCCGGAATGCTTTGGAGGCTCATTCCTCCAGCAGGACATGGAAAAATAGATTTTAAATGACCCATAGGAATCAAACTGGCCGTTGCTATTGCTTGGCATTCTTCCTTACTGAAGGAAAATCGTCCGCCAAAGTTAGGATATATGGTGCCATCTGCTCCTGCCAATCGCGGTATTTGACCAAACAGTACTTGATGAGAAAGTCCACTGTCTCCAAGGACATAACTTCCTTGAAAAGCCGGATGGCTCATGATAGGTAGTCCAATATCATCATTCTCAGCCACTTCCCTCATAGCATCTAATCCCGTAAGTCCAGGGGCAATCAAAAGACCTCCTGCCCCCAGCTTTTTTGCAAGCCTTGCTCTATCAAGAACTTCATGATGAGGAGCCGTAATGTTTGGCATATAAATACTTCGATATCCCGTCTCTTTATTGGCCCTATCCACTGCCGCTGCACATAGTTTCACTCGTCCTTCAAAAGGAGAGAACGATTGATTGGAGAGACCGTGGTCATCTTTAATGATATCAATACCACCAAGGGCAAATTTATAGGCAAGTTCCGCCAGTTCTTCATTGGTAAGTCCCATAGGTTTCAATGCCGTAAAGAGCAGCGGCCTTTGCTCTACACCTAAGAGTTTTCTCAATCCTGCTGTCCCAAATCGTGGACCTTTGAAATTACACAATATTGAATCTGGAAGCTCTAAACTCATAACCTTGATGCCAGGTTTTATGCTAATATTTCCAAAAACCACATTCAATAGCTGGGTCAATTCCTTGGCAGCACAATCCACATGATAACTCACGGCCACATGAAAGCTATGGTCGTCCCATGACGCAAATGACTCTATTCGCCCCACAATATGGTCCGCAATCACTCCTGATGGAACTAACTCCTCTGGAAACTCTACTGTTTGTTCCAAACAGATATCCTTGGCCTTTTCATAGGCTTCTTTTTCATTTCCTAAAACTCTATATATAACTGTAAACCGCTCACTAGGCAGGTTTAATTTACTAACACCAGAAAAAAACATGTCTAGACTCCTTTCAATCTTTCATTATAGAGCCTCTGCCTTTGCCTTACTATGAACCTCTACAATAAAGGCTTCCGTTAGCTCATCTTCTTTTATGTTTAGATCTTGACCGACCATTTTTTCAATTTGATTTATCAAAGCCATTGCGTCCAGCCCATATTCCTTCATCAGATACTGTTTGCTAGCTCCATGAACAAAGGTATCCTTGATCCCTATCCTAGTCAATTTCTTACCCAATCCTGCTTCAGCCATTTTCTCAGCAACGATCGTTCCAAGACCACCTACGATAGAATGGTTCTCCATGGTAATGACGCCATACTTTGATGCAGAGATGGCGTCCATTACAGCCTTGTCATTGAATGGCTTTAAGGTTGTGATATGTCGATGATGGATAGATATTCCCCTAGATTTCAATACTTTAGAAGCTCTTAACGCTTCTTCTGTACAGATGCCGCTGGTTAGGAGAACAATATCGCTACCTTCACTGACAAGTCTTGATTTACCAAGTTCCATAGGTTCTGATGCAGGGAACAGGCGAGGAATTTCTCCCCGGAGCATTCTAATATAAACAGGACCATCCACACCATTGGCCACATCTAATACCGATTCCACATCCGTTGCATCTCCACACTCAAGGATGGTCATATTGGGCAAAGATCTCATAACCGAGATATCCTCTATTGCTTGATGGGTTGCTCCTCCAGGTGTCATAATGCCAGGTAAAAACCCGAACATTACCACGGGTAGGTTAGGGTAGGCAATAGACATGGCAATCTGGTCATATGCCCTTCTATAAATGAAAACTGCAAAGGTATGAATAAAAGGTTTATATCCTTCCCTGGCAAGTCCCCCTGCAAAGCTCATCATATTCTGTTCAGCAATCCCCATGGAAAAAAAACGTTGGGGATAGGTGTCTCTGAATCCATCAACCTCTGTGGAACTAGTCAAATCCGCTGAAAGCACTAAAACCTCCGGCTTATCTGCTGCCCATTTTATCAGGTTTTTTGCGTGAACCTTAGATAATATCTCCATTCTATTTACCCCCTCTCCTTGTAATATCGACCATTTCCTGAAAGACTGTCCTATACAAATTTCGCTCTTCTTCATTATTAAATCGCACATAGTGGAGTTTAGGAATTCTATTTTTTAGTATATCCACACCTCTGCATGGGTCTGTATCGCAGAGTATAAAGGTAGGTCTTCCATCGGGTTTGAGTTTACCTAATGCCGCCAGTGCCTCCACATCATGTCCATCGATTCTAAACACTCTGACTCCAAAGGATTCCAATCGTTTATCAAAGGGTTCAATATTCATAACAGTTGCGGTTTTTCCATCACATTGATATCCGTTAATATCCACATAGGCCAGCATATTGTCCAGTTTATGGTAAGACATGGCTTGCACCGCTTCCCAGAATTGACCCGACTGGCATTCTCCATCCGACAGAAACACGACAACTCTGCCCGCTTCCTTTTTTAGTTTCCTGCCCATTGCAATTCCTGCAGCTTGGCTGATACCTTGACCCAATGAACCTGTCATGATTTCCATTCCTGGAGAATGATCTGCACCAATCATCTCTACAACACTTCCGTCTTTATTGAACTCAGCTAACCCACCAGCTGCCATGCGCCCTGCTTCAATAAGGGCAGCGTATAACACCAATGAATAATGGGTAGGTGATAGAAAGAATCTATCGTATTCTGGTGCCTTGACACCGTGGAATGAGGTCCCTGTAAGATGGTTTGGATTATCAGCACCCGGCACACCTAAAAAAGACCCTGGCATCAGTGGTTTTTCAGGCATCTCCATATTTAAAACATTTAAATATAGGGTCGCAAATATCTCTGCTGCTGAACAGGCTTGACTGAGATAACCACCATTGTTTTTTATCGTATGTTCCATTACCCGATGTCGTATTCCCTCCGCAGCTTGATAAATCTTTTGCTGCCACAGCATCGTTCTTTCATCTGTTTTGTTTTTTACCATTGATTTCACTCCTATTTATTAAACATGGTGGATAAGCTTTCGTGATATGGTGGATAAGCAATACCTTTTTCCGTAATAATGGCTGTAATCAATTCATGGTCTGTTACATCAAAGCAAGGATTATAGGCCTTTACCCCAGCAGGCGCCATGGGCTTTTCATACCACTTTGAAGTAATTTCCTCTTCGCTGCGCAGCTCAATATGGATCTTCTCTCCAGCACTGCAAGTCATATCTATGGTAGAAAGGGGAGCGCAAACATAAAAAGGTATTTGATAGTGCTTGGCCATGATGGCAACACCAGAGGTTCCTATTTTGTTGGCTGCATCACCATTGGCTGCAACCCGATCACAACCTACCAATACCGCTTGTATGCGTCCTTCCTTCATAACAATGGAAGCCATATTGTCACAAATCAACGTTACATCTACACCCGCTTCCTTCAGTTCCCAGGCTGTAAGCCGAGCTCCTTGAAGCAACGGTCTCGTTTCATCGGCATATACCTTAAAATCATATCCCTCTGCCTGCCCTAGGTAAATTGGTGCAAGGGCAGTTCCATATTTTGCAGTAGCGATGGTACCTGCATTGCAATGGGTTAATATTCCCCACCCAGGTTCCAAGAGAGAAAGGGCATAATTCCCAATAGCTTCACAGACCTGTTCATCTTCCATGCGAATTTTCTCAGCTTCGCTCTTCAAGGCATCCTTGATACTTTCTACACTTTGGTCTGCTTCCTCCTTTAATCGTGCTTCCATGCGATCAAGGGCCCAAAACAGATTCACTGCCGTAGGCCTTGAAGATCCTAAATAATCCCTCACTTTTTTAAATTCTTCATACAAATCCGCAAATGTAGTCGCAGCAGAATCCTTAATGCCTAGATAAGCACCATAGCCCGCTGCAATCCCTATGGCTGGTGCTCCCCTTACCCTTAAAGAATGAATCGCTTCCCACAAATCTTCCATTTTTTTAATCTCTAAGAATCTTTTCTCGTTTGGCAGCAGCGTTTGGTCAAGAATAATCAATGCATCTTTTTCCTCATCCAGCCTTACGGACTGGATGACCGTAGCACCTACCTCCATGAATTTTTCCATTTCTACACCTTCCTATTGAAACGACAATTCCTCGTTTACTTTATTTTTACTTCCCAATCTTTCACAACGCTCATGAAATCTCTCCCGCTTTTTAGTTTCTCACGCTGTAATATAAAAGTCTTTCCTACAGAGAGACAAATTTTTTCCGCTCGGGCTCTTTTTTCTAAGTCCTCGATGGCGGTGATATCCTTCACATGGGCAATCCCCAAGATTCTACGGCACAATTCGCAGCCTGCCACCGCTGCAGTATCTCGAATGATATTGTTTAGATAGTAGGCATCAAACCCTTTATATTTCGCCGTTCTCTCTGTGGTATGCTCTTTCCACAACTCTTTGAATTTGTCAACAAATAGATCCATCACCTGGATAATTGTTTCCTCCAACCATCCTTTATAGTCAATTTTTTCTTGTTGATCCTCAATAGTCGCCTCTGCATTTTCATAGGCAAAGATCAAGTTTGCAATCACATTCCCTACGTCATATCCAGCTGGTCCATAAAATGCAAATTCAGGATCAATCACTTTTGTAGAGTCTGGTTTGATAAATATCGAGCCCGTATGTAAGTCTCCATGGAGCAGGGATTGGGCATTGGTCATAAATTCGAACTTAAGTTTCGCAGTTTCTAGAAGAAGAGCCTCATCTGACCAGAGCTCTTTCTCTGCATACCCTCTGGTAGGTGGAAACACATCATTTCTTGGGCAGTCAAAAAACGGTTCTGTATAGACAAGATCCTCTGTGATCTCACATAACTCAGGATTTGTAAAGTTCTTTACAAGCTCCTTCTTGGCCTTATGATCCATCATCACGTCAGAGGTTAGCAATAGTGTTTTTGTCATAAAAGTGGTGATATGATCTGCAAAAAAAGGAAACTTTTTATGTTCCATCAATGCTCTACGCATAATTACATGGTCAGATAAATCCTCCATGACGCAACAATTCATTATTGGATCATATTTGAAAACCCTTGGAACAAATCCCTCTGCCAACCGGTGCTGAAGTTGAAGTATCTCACTTTCAATACGATTGCGATCTGGTGACACCTTGAATTCATCAGAGATTCTGGCGCAGGGTCCCGCTTGTTTTATTATAATGGATTTGCCCGCTTTTTCATCCATGACTCTAAAAACATAATTTAGATTTCCATCTCCAATCTCCTTGCAGCTTAGTACTGCATGAGAATCAAAGCAGTCCAGCACAGTCGTCGCATAATCAAGAACATCAGCTTCTTTCATTGTGAAATAACCCATTGTAAACTTTGACATAATATCCCCCCAAGCTTTTCTTCTCCAGCGTAACATAAATATATTGTATTATAATTATTTCTCATTTTCTACAATTCATTTACTATTCTATGTTTTCACATTCCCATTATTTCAATGGTTTACCCTCCCTCAACATTGCAATTGCCTTCTCTATTCTTGCAGCTCTCGTTTCTGCTTTTTTTGCATCAGTGATCCATTGTACATATTCTTTCCTTCGGGAATAGGACAATTTCTCAAAATGAATCTTCCCATCAAGGTTTTGTTCAAGCACTTGTTTAAAATCATCTGGTAATTCAATAACTCGTTCTTCCTCGTCTTTTTCAACTGCGACCTCGACCATATCTCCAGGATTCTTGCCAATTGACTTTCTTAACTGCTTGGTCAGTCCAAGCATATAGCAGCCGCCCATTCTCACAATAGAGCCTCTATAGGCTGCACCATCAAAGCTAGCTTTAACCTTGACACGCTTCGCCCCGAATATGGCTTCCACGTCAAAGGGTATTTCCACATAAGCACCATCGATATCCTCATGTTTCTGAATCTCAGCAGTAAATCTCTGTTTCATCCTATAATCTCCTCACTTCCCTTTGAGATTTTTATAAAACTTTGTGTATTCTTTTTATTTCATGATCAAAGCCACAACAAGCGTAACCACAAAGGTCATGTTTACCACCACGAAATTCTTGACTGCAACGATAAAAGTGTCCTTTTTGTTTTGCTTTTCATAAAAAGTACTTATATGCTTGTTCACAAGGACGAAGGTAGCCAATGTTATCACAGAAACCCACGGTACCACCCCTATGATCAATAGTATGACCAATGCAATATATCCTATATAGTATAATGACTTAAAAACTTTTAACGCAGGGCCTTTTCCAATAAAAACAGGGAGGGTGTACCTTTTGTTTTCCAGATCATCTTCAATATCACATATATTATTGGCAAGCATGATATTTGATATTCCAACCGTTGATGGCAGAGATATGAGAGCAATAAATAGGATTTCCAGTATGTTGATATCTAGATTGATCATCCCACCTTTCATGGCAATGTTCACCACATTTTGATCATATACATGTATATAGATTGCTATAAAAGGAATGATAAAGCCCATGAATCCACCGGAAAAAATCTCTCCAAAGGGTGTACGAGATATAGGAATAGGGCCAAAGGAATAGAGCACACCGATCCCAAAAGATAATACCCCTAAAACCAAGACCAGGATGTTTGTATTCAAAAATAATAAGATTCCGAATAGAATGGCTATAGCCAAAAGCATAAAGATCATAGCTAGCGCTGTAGATTCTTTAAGATTATGACTTACCATGGCATTATGACTTTCATAGCCGTAACCATGTTTCTTATTTGCTCTTTTAAAATCCTGATAATTATTGATGGCCGTTGTAGCCATATCTATACAAAATAACGACACAAACATAAGCAGGAAATTCTTCAGGTTGAAAGCATCAAACCGATATACCGCATAGCATGTGCCTAATAAGAAGGGAATGATGCTGGCTACCTTTGTTTGGATCTCTACTAGCTCTAGAAAACTGCCGATTGTCATGGTTAAAGGCTCCTTTCTCTGCTATATACGGGTAGTTGTTATCCTTTCAAATTTTATCATGAACAAATGGAATAAGCAAAGTATTATCATTTAGCAGATTCTATATGCAAACAAAAGCATCTATCCCGTTCGATAGATGCTTTTGTAACCCACTTCATACTTCCTTATACATTTCGTGATATGCATTGGTTTTATCTGTTATTTCCATTGCCTCCCCTGGAATTATTCATGGTTGTGTTTCCAGTAGTAGGAAGCTCTCCAGACAATTGTTGCAGAATGTTTGCAACCCTATCTCTGATAAAGTTCATAATAGAAGTTGATCCTCCCATCATTCCTCTGCCACCAGGCCCACCTTTCATATTCCCATCTATAGCCCCTTGTGGTGGCTCAGGTCTATCGCCATTTTCAAATCCTTCCGGCATGCCTTGTGGCGGTTCTGGCCTATTTCCTGAGAAACCATTCACATTTTTTGAATCATCGGTCGCAGCACCTGTCTGATTTTGAGGTTGCTGAGGAAGTCCTTGCTTTTCCTGGGGTGTTATTGAGGTTTGAGCTGCTTCAGCCTTCACCTCAGAATAGCTGATGTTCGCCTCAAACTGTTCCATTGTGTAAAATTTCGTTGGATCTGCTTCCACATAAGGTCTGATTATTTTTGCAAGCTCTGTCACTCTTCCCTCGAAATTCTCAAGATAACCAAGTAGATCTTTTATATATCCATGATATTCTTCTTTATACTCTTCTACCGCCAATAGATTATCAATAAGCGGAAGATTTTCAACCTTTACTCCTAATACAGGTTCATCGATAGGAATAGTTGTTTGGTCTCCTCCACCGCCAAATCCGCCTATAGACATGTTGTAATCCCAAGGGATCACCGTAAACTTACCGTCCTGCCCATACAGATAATAATTCTGTGCCATGTTTCCACTGTAACTATCATAATTACCCAGTACTGTGTTAGCTGCTATATATCTTAATGCGCTATCTACATCCAGTACTTTTTCAATATCGCCTTTTTCTCCTTCAGGCATTTCATTTAAAATCTTTATAAAATTCTTTAGGTCTGTTTTTGACGTATCGTCACCTACTTTTAACTCACTTTTATCATAACTGCTGCCCTCAATATGTTGTAAGGTGCTACCTTGTTCCTGCTTGTATAGATTGCCATCAACCTCTCCAAAGCTTCTTTCTAAAAAGCTATCGTCAACGGCTTCCACAAAAAGGTAGAAACCATATAGCTCACCATTGATATAAATATTAGCAAAATTTGCAAGAGGTACATCGGCGCCAATTATCCGAAGCGCTTCATAGCTCAGGTATTCCCTCATATAGGATGGGTCAGCATACATATTGTTTAATACAAACTCATCCAAGCCCAGAAGACTTTGTCCTTTTACATATTTATCGAGTTTGATTCGAAAACTATAGCGATCAGAGTCACTGTTTGCAACGGATCTTAACGTAAGGTTTCCCTTTGTTCTAAATCCTACATTTTCTAGAGTTATACCATCCATTTTCACCGATGCACTCTTGTATTCCTCTGCCAATGGGTCGGCAAGCATGCTTTTCCAATCCGTTTCTGATACTTCAATATAGATATCCTTCACACTGTCTTTTTTAAACAGGTCTTCATATCCCGTTGTCGCCTTTGTCGTACTTTCTGTTACTATTGTGTCACCAGACTGATTTGATTTATCAGCAGCATAGATCCTTAATATGGTGATTGATCCTAAAAGAAATACCAGTGCAAGGGCCACCGCTGCTATCTTTTTCATGATTGTTTTGTTTTCCATTTTTCATTCCTCCATTCTTAGTATTCTGCTGAATCGGCAGCCAATGATAATGTAATATTCAGATTTCCATTCCTGCACCGGAGTGCATCTAGAAATTCTTTTTGATTGATATTCTGATTCATTATAACCATGTACACAAGCTCGTAAAGACTACCTAAGTCTGTGGTCCTTACTTTTCTAAGATCATGACTTAAGGTAAATTCTTCGAACACCTCATCAAAAGCACCTTCATAATCTAAATCTTCGGGAATAATTATTTTCAACATCTTCTGGGAAGATTTCTTTGCGCCAAAATGGATAAGGTGAAGGATGAGCATCAATAGACATAGGACTGTAGTAAACAATATAGCATATCCATAAAGCTCAGCACCACAAGCAAGACCTGTTGCCATTGTTAAAAGGACGTATGCTATATCCTTAGGATCTCCAGGAGCACTTCTGAATCGGATGATTGAAAAAGCCCCTGCCAAGCTGAATGCCCTAGCAACATTGCTGCCAATCAAGAGGATAATGATGGCGATCACCGTAGGTACAAGAATCAGTGTTAATGAAAAATTTTGGGAATAAGTAGCTTTGTTGCTAGTTTTCATATATGTCAGACTGATCAACCCTCCTAGAAGGAATGATACAGCAATCGTCAGGATTGCACTGGTTAAAGATATTGAGGTAGGAGCTGAGGTTGTACTGAATATTGTTTCAAGCATGGTTTTCTTTCTCCTTTCATTTTTTGGTTTTCCAATAGCATCATTTGATGCTCTAGACCATATTTTGAAAAACTTGTCTTGTATAATCTGTATTCAGAAAGCAGTTTTGACAGCCAAAGAGGTATATTATTTTCAGCTTTTACCTCCATAAGCCATCGGTCTTTCTCCAGCAAGGGTTCTCCATAATCACCACTTTCTAACCTAAGGTCATATCTTCTTGTTCTAATGTTTGTATCGAAGGTTATCCTCAGATCTTTGTTTTCCTTGCTAAAAAGTGCTTTTCTATCATAAGCCAGATAAAGTTTTGGCTCCAGATCATATAAATTTAGCATATAGGCTATTTCATTGATCACCTGTGTATTCATATATGGCTGATACACTGGTTTTATCCCAGTGCGGACAAAGTCATAGGCTTCATTCAGCTTTAGTGTTGTCCTTCTTTTGTTGACTAGTCCAAAGACTTTTTTCTTGATTTCCAGATATACCTCTTCATCAGCTGTTGGGGCCCCATACGCTCTGATACGCAGTTTTTCTTTGTATTTAGGCTTTGATAAAGAGTTTCTAATCAAATGATCATCCTTCGTATCAAGATATATATTGCTTATTGTATAGAACCCATTTTGTTGATTGTATTTGTCCAATTCCATATAATCCAGTAGCCTATTCTGAATCTTTTCATAGGTATCTTTGTCTAGTAAGAATTTGCTCTCGTATCGATTAAAAACCTCAATTGCCATAGTGTTTTCTCCTTTCATAAATCTTGTTTGTTTCGCCTTAATTTCATTCTAGGGATGAAACCTTAAAGTAAGCTTAAATTTTTAGAGAGAATGATATAATTCACAAATTCCTCACATTTAAGGTTGTTTTAAGGATTGCCATGATATAATACAATTACAAAGTTGCCTAATATTAAAGAAAAATGAAATCCGAGGTGATGCTATGCGTATATTAATTGTAGAAGACGAACTTCATCTGGCAGAAGCATTGATGCAAATATTAAAGAAAAACAATTATACCGTTGATGCAGTTCATGACGGGGAATCCGGATTAGATAACGCTTTAAGCGATATTTATGATCTCGTCATATTAGACATCATGTTGCCAAAAATGGATGGTATCAGCTTACTGAAAAATATGAGAAAAGAAGGAATCACAACACCTGTTATATTGCTTACCGCAAAAGGTGATGTTTCTGATAAGGTGGCTGGCTTGGACAGCGGCGCCGATGATTATTTGGCAAAACCCTTTGCAACGGAGGAATTACTGGCAAGAATACGGGCAATGTCCAGACGAAAAGGAGACATTATCGTCGATAACGCTTTGAAATACGGAGATATCGAATTAAATACCTCGAATCTTAAATTGTCGAAAGGCAATAAAGAAGTGAAGCTTACTTTAAAAGAAAGCGAACTTCTAGAGTTTCTTATTTTGAGAAAAGGCATCGCATCTTCCAAAGAATTGATCATTGAAAAGCTCTGGGGATTTGAAGCTGAAGTGGAGCATAATCATGTAGAAGTTTATATTTCATTTTTAAGAAAGAAATTGACATTTTTAGAATCAGAGGTGACGATACACACTGTCCGTGGGATCGGCTATGTATTAGAGGGGGAAAACTAAATGTTTAAGAAACTCAGAAATAGGTTTCTCCTCTTAAATTTAGTTATTATTTCCGTCACGATGCTCATTGCCTTTGCATCTATCTATCTGATTACTTATAATAATGTTGCAAGGGATATTTCCATGGAACTTCATAAGGTTTCAGATTTGAATCGTAAGCCAAACAAGGGAGCAAGCCCACGACCTTGGGATTCTGGTATTGGTCAACCCCCACCTGATTTTAATCATTTGCAACCACCTGAACGGTCTGTCTCTTTCACCCTCGTAACAGATCTTCAGTGGAATATCTCTGATACGATATCCATATTTAACACGGAAGATAGCTTTTATGAAGATGCCAAAAAGGCCGCTCTCTCTGCTAAGGTAAACACAGGTAGGTTTAAGCTAGATGATAATCATTGGGCATTCATCATACTGCCCTTTCCAGAAGGCTATCGAATGGTATTCTTAGACATTACTGCTCAGCAGGCCATTCTAACGAATCTTATTTATACTTTCTGCCTAGTAGCATTTGCTATGCTAATTGTTATCTTCTTTATCAGTAGATTCTTCGCAAATAAATCTATACAACCCATCCATGAAGCTTTTGATAAACAGAAACAATTTATTGCAGATGCATCTCACGAGTTAAAAACGCCTTTGGCAGTGATCAATACCAATGTGGATGTGCTTCTATCCAACGGTGATGATCCTATTCACAATCAATCCAAGTGGCTTTATTACATTAAATCCGAAACTGAAAGAATGACCAAGCTGACAAACGATCTTTTATATCTGACACAAATGGACTATTCTGATATCAAAATGATTTTTACAGAATTTAATCTCAGTGAATTGATTGAAAATGTCATATTGACCATGGAAGCCGTATTTTTTGAAAACAATATCTCATTGAAATATGAGATTGAGCCAGAATTAACGATTCATGGCAATCGTGAGCAGATTCAGCAGGTGGCTATGATTCTTCTTGACAATGCTGTAAAATACACTAACCTCAATGGATGCATTGATATTACACTTAAAAAACGCCACAATCATAATATTTTTTCTGTCACCAACAGCGGTGAAGGAATCCCCACGGAGCATATCCATAAAGTATTTGACCGATTTTATCGCACTGACAAATCCAGGGTACGGCAAACCGGTGGCTATGGCCTTGGTCTAGCTATTGCAAAGACAATCATTGACCAGCATAACGGGAAAATTTCTGTAAAAAGTATCCCAAATGAAACCACTACCTTTCGCTTTGAATTACCTAGCGTATAAAGATTTCTTTTTATAAGACAAAAACCACTGATTTTTCAGTGGTTTTTCTACATAATAGGGCTTGTTTAAATTCTATGTGATACGCCATGATACCATGAATAATCTTTTTCTTACTTTTTACTCCATGAATCCTTCAAGGATACGATTCTATTGAAAACAAGTTTCTCCTCTGTGGTGTACTTATGATCTACTGTAAAATATCCATGCCGCATAAATTGATACTTCGCTTCTTTGAAGGCATTTCTAATACAAGGCTCTAGCATACAATCTTTTAGAATAATCAAGGATTTAGGATTCAGTTTTTCATCCCAGCCTAATGATTTATCCTTCAATAATTCTTCATCTACAATCAATTTGTCATATAGATGAACATCTGCGCAAAGCGCATCCTTTGCCGACACCCAGTGAATCGTGCCCTTCACCTTCCGGCCTATAAAGCCACTTCCACTTTTTGTTTCTGGATCATAACTGCATTGAAGCTCTATAATCTCACCTGCTGCATCCTTGATTACCTTCTCACATCGGATATAATAAGCGCCTTTCAATCGCACCTCATTTCCAGGTGATAGTCTATGGAAGCCTTTTATGGGTTCCTCCATAAAATCTTCTTTTTCAATATAGATCACCTTAGAGAAAGGTACCATCCTTTTTCCTAGCTCTGAATTACTGGGATTATTCTCAATTTCCAACAACTCACTTTCATCATCTGGATAATTGGTAATCACTACTTTCAAAGGTTTTAGCACAGCCATGATGGATGGCACTTTATCCTTTAAATCCTCCCTCAGACTGTGTTCAAGCATAGAGATATCTACAGTACTTTCATCCTTTGAAACGCCAATTTCAGAAAGAAATGATTGTATGCTCTCAGGCGTAAAGCCCCTACGTCTAAGTCCTCTCAATGTTGGTAGTCTAGGGTCATCCCAACCATCAACATATCCACCAAAAACCAACTCTCTCAAATATCTTTTGCTGGTAACTACACCTTCCAGGTTCATCCGCCCAAATTCCCTTTGCTTCGGAGGCTCTTTTATCTCTAGTTCCTGTAATACCCAATCATATAAGGGTCTATGATCCTTAAACTCGATGGAGCACAGGGAATGGGTGATACCTTCTATGGCATCCTGAATGGGATGCGCATAATCATACATGGGATATATGCACCATTTGTCTCCTGTTCGATAGTGGTTCGCATGGATGATTCTATATATAACAGGATCCCGTAGATTTATATTCGCTGATTTCATATCTATCTTTGCCCTTAAGACCTTGGCGCCAGCTGGGAATTCGCCTTTTTTCATCCTTTCAAACAAATCCAAGTTTTCTTCGATGGTACGGTTTCTATAAGGACTATCTACCCCCGGATCCTTTAGCGTACCCCTATATGCCTTTATTTCGTCACCACTTAGATCACAGACATAGGCTTTATCCTTTCTTATTAACTTTATGGCATATTCATAAATCTCCTCGCAATAATCAGACCCGTAAAATATCCTTTCATTTGGTTTAAAACCTACCCAGGTCATGTCCTCAATAATAGCATTCACATACTCAATATCTTCCTTTAATGGGTTGGTATCATCAAATCGAAGATTAAACTTACCACCATATTTTTTGGCTATGGTATAACTTATATTGATGGCATATGCACTGCCAATATGCAGGTATCCATTGGGTTCCGGAGGAAATCTTGTACAGATTTCTCTGCCATATACTTCATTCTTCAAATCTTCATCTACGATCCTATGCAAGAAATTTGAATGGAAAATCTCCTTTTCATTTATTTCATTCTCCATCATATAAACCTCCTTTTTGTACATTTATGATCAAAAACAATAAAAATACTCTCACCCCCAAGGCAATTTAGCCTTGGGGACGAGAGTATCTACTTTCGTGGTGCCACCCCAGTTTATCGATATGTCACCATATCGACCTTTTCATGTACGTCATCACCATGGTAATGGTTATACACTAGCTCTATAACAGGAGCGCCTGTCACAGCCTTCCCTTCATTCAAGGATCGGTGCGAGACTCAGAGGCTTGCTTCAATAAACAACTCTTTGCTTCTTTTCAGCTACCGAAGCTCTCTGATAAAGAATTCATTTATTTACTCTTCTCTTCATTGTCTTTTATTATGATCTATAAGTTTTGTTAGTATATTATATGAATTTTTTTATCCTGTCAACCTTATTTTTAAGTATATCCTATAATTTTGTAACCGTTTTTCATGTCTCGTATATGATGTAGTGGGACAAATCCCCTTTGTCCTACATTTAAACCCTTCTTTTTTCTACCCGCTGATGCGGGTAGTTTTTTGCCTTCATCTTCGATTTAACAAAACTTTATTTTGATCTTAATAGAGTTTTAACCTTGCTTTGTTACGATTGGTTTGTACAAGCCTTAGAAAAAAGTGATGAGGAGTGTGTATTCAAAATGAAAAACATACAGGTCCTTAACCAATCTCTTTCTATTAACGAAATGCTGGACGAAATCATAAGCAAGGGTGCTGAAAACATATCATCAGAAGATTTAATTAAGATCAATGAATTGTTAGATCTACTGGCTTCATAATTACTAACTGTAAACTCTCCCACTTAATGAAAACCATATTATTTTACAAGCTCCAGAAATCGACTTAACAAAGCTTTGCCACAGTTATTTTCTATCACAGATTTTTTTAATGCTGTCACATCATAGCCATCCTTAGCAAGGTCAGCCTCCAGTTCTTCTATATATGAAAATGTAACTCCTGCTTGAACTCTGGATGGAACTGTACTCCCCATATATGATTATCCAGTCCAAAAGCATGATGGGATTCAAAATCATTTTTTGCCAATACCCTTGCATTTGACGGTAGTGTCAGTACACTTTGAGAATGGGCAACATGCCCTAGAAACCCATGGGAGAGAACACCAAGGAGGGGGTCTTTTTTCCCTTCCTCTGTCAATTCTACCTCAACTGTTCCAAAATCCCTTCCTTTTGGGTGGTAATCTACAGTCCCGCCAAATGTATGGGCCAGCAATTGGTGTCCATAGCAAATACCAAGGGTAGGTATGGGTTTCTTTAATACTTCTCGAAGCCATTCTGCCAACATGACGCTCCAACTCTCACAATCTGTTACCATGGAATGGGATCCTGTTATGATGATCGCTGCAATATCCAGCATAGCTGGTGCAGATATATCCTTCTGTACATCCCAAACCTTCACGTCATTCTTTCTCAAATCTGCATTCTTTATGATCAAATCTTCAAAATCTCCATACTTCTCCCGTATACTCTGAAATGTTGTTCCCGTTTTTATAATGAGTATCTTTTTCATTCTAAATCACTCCTTTGAATCCCTATCCAAAATCGGCTATGAATCACGTTTGGACCTTCTATTTAAAAATGCTCTTTTTTCTTTTACATGTTCTAAATACTCTTCTTCACTTAATTCTCCTGAGGCCTTTAGTCGATCAAGGATTTCAATTACCTGAATACAAAGCAAAATTAATTTTTCCTCCAAGCGAACCCACTCATCATCCATGTATTCAGTCCTCCCTTTGTATTTTTTCAGAATATTCATTTTTCTATTTAGTAATTCTAGAAATAACTTGAATTTCCTTCTTTCTAATCCAATCATGATCAGATGGTTTGTCTACATGTATGATTCTGATCTATAGATGTATTCCTTTTATCTCCCTGTAATATCCATGTATATAGAACCATTTATCATGTTATAATCTCTACATGGCAATGGATTCACTCATTATTTAAAAATTTTTTATCTGACGGAATGGTAATTGACATAGAAACGATAGAAGTATAAAATTTAAAAGGTTATATTTAAACATAAAATAAGTTATCATACATCATTGATGATAAAGAAAGAGGAAAAGAATGGCTGAAGAAACTTTAAGTTTTATAGATGAAGTACGAAGAAGAAGAACCTTCGCAATTATTTCCCACCCCGATGCGGGTAAAACAACCCTGACAGAAAAGCTGCTATTATATGGAGGAGCTATTCGTTTGGCAGGTTCCGTTAAATCAAGGAGAGCACAAAACCATGCTGTATCTGACTGGATGGAGATCGAAAAACAAAGAGGAATCTCTGTCACCTCCAGTGTGCTTCAATTCGATTATAACGGCTATTGCATTAACATCTTGGATACACCCGGCCACCAGGATTTCAGTGAGGACACCTATCGAACCTTAATGGCTGCAGACAGTGCTGTCATGGTTATTGACTGCTCCAAAGGGGTAGAAGACCAAACAAAAAAACTGTTTCATGTTTGTAAAATGAGGGGAATCCCCATCTTCACCTTCATTAACAAACTAGATCGTGCTGGAAAAGATCCCTTTGAGCTATTAGAAGATATCGAAAACGTTTTAGGTATTCGTTCTTATCCTATGAATTGGCCTATTGGTACCGATAGAAACTTCAAAGGGGTTTTCAATCGTCAAAAAAAACAAATTGAACTCTTCAAAGACGGAAATCACGGACAGTCTGTAGCTGAAGCCATCGTAGGAGATATTTTTGACGAGCAGTTTAGAGGATTACTCGGAGAAGATCTTCATGAACAGCTAATCAATGATATTAGCCTTTTAGACATGGCAGGAGATGGTTTTAATCTGGAACAGATCTTAAATGGAGAATTAACACCTGTGTTCTTTGGAAGTGCCTTGACAAACTTTGGTGTAGAACCATTTTTAGAATCCTTTTTGAACATCACTACCCCTCCGACACCTCGCCTTAGCAATTTAGGAGAAATCAATCCTGAAACAGATAATTTTTCTGGCTTTATCTTCAAAATACAAGCCAATATGAACCCTACCCATAGGGATCGAATCGCATTTTTAAGAATTTGTTCTGGTAAGTTTGAAAAGGGTATGACTGTGAATCATGTACAAGAAAATAAAAAGGTTAGATTGGCACAACCACAGCAGTTTTTAGCCCAAGAGCGTGTTGTAGTAGAAACTGCCTACCCTGGTGATATTATCGGGATTCATGACCCTGGAATCTTTAAAATAGGTGATACCTTATGTCAGGATCAGTCTAAATTACAGTATGAAGGGATACCTCTGTTTGCGCCTGAGCATTTTGCTAAAATATATACAAAAAATGCCCTGAAGCGAAAGCAATTTATCAAGGGGATTACCCAATTGGCAGAGGAAGGTACAATACAGGTTTACAAACGACCTGATATTGGTGTAGAAGAATTAATTGTGGGTGTAGTTGGTGCCCTTCAGTTTGAAGTTTTAGAGTATCGCCTTAAAAACGAATATGGAGTAGATATCATCATGCAAAATCTTCCCTATCGTTATATTCGCTGGGTTGAAATGGATAATTTTGATCCAAAAACCTTTAGTATCACCATGGATACAATGATTGTCGAGGACGAAGATGGACATCCAGTCCTATTATTCCAAAATGAATGGTCCATCAGCCAAGTAAAAGATCGAAATAAAAATGCCGTCTTGAAAGAAATTTCCTTGCGTAAATAAAACAAACAACCCACTACAATAATCTTTTCTTCATGTAGTGGGTTGTTCCCTAAATATGTACGCACCGATATTCTCCATTCCATCTGTTACTCAGCTTTAATTAATTTATCTTTTTGCAATATATGTTCAAGCGTCCAATTAAAAATGAATGCCAATATATCTTCTAAATATTTTTCAGGATTTTCATCTACAATATCAAGATTTACTGCATTTATTTTTCTTATGAAATCATCATGTTCTACTTTTTGGCTAAAATATCTGCGGTAGTTAATTTTCTTCATATATTCTTCTTCTGATTTAAAATGAAACTGGGTATACTGGCGCAAATCTTCAATGATTTGCACAACCTTGTCATACTTATCCGTACAAAAATCATCCCGCAATAGCTTATAAGCGCTATTTCCAATTTCAAAAAGATGTTGATGCTGTGCATCAATTAGTTCTACTCCTATAGAATATTCTTCTTTCCATATCAACATGATTCGTTTCCCCTTTCGACTTATTTAAGCGTAATTTTATTATTAATAAATATATCATAACCACCTTGAATAACCAACTAATTCATTGAGTAATTCGACAAGAATCCTTATTAAAAATCAAAATGAAAGAGCCCCACGGACTCTTTCATTTTGATATCTTATATTTTAATGAACAGCCTATTCTAATTTCCTACGATTACTGAAACACCATCAGGTACAACCGTAACCGTTGCATCTTCACCCTTGATCTCATGCGCCATCGTCAATGCTTCCTCCAATGTATAGGCATGTAGCATATGCATATCCGTTACCATCTTTGGATCACATTGATCGGTAACTAGAATTACTTTATGTTTTATTAAGATTCTTGCCAATATTTGTGACTCCCACTGATCTGGAATTGTTTTTTCCATTGGAATTTGCATGATCTTATCCATAATAGACTGGGCAGTTGGATTTTCTATGAAGGTATCATAAAAGGCTTTGCCGCCGTGTCCATCATTACATGCAGCAGCAATAATAATGACGCCATCTTCTTTTGCAGTAGCCTCTGCAGCCGTCATGCCTTTTACCGCCTGATAGATATTTTGATCTAATGGATATCCGCCATTCGAAGTAATCGCAATGTCTGCTGGCTGTGCTTTCACACTTGCCAATGCAGTTACAAACTCACAGCCCCTTTCATGGGCTGCCACCCGATCCCCTGCAAATGCATTGATAATTTTCTTCTCGCTATCAATGACTACATTGAAAATAAATGCTAAATTAGCAGCCTCAGCTGCATATACCATATCCCTATGGATGGGATTTCCTTCTAAGATGCCAGTTCTAGCGTATTCACTGGCAATAAACTTGGCACAGTGATTCGCCAATACAGTTGTCCCAGAGGCCACACCAGGCAATACACTTTTTCTGCCGCCTGAGAAACCAGCAAAGAAATGGGGCTCGATAAAACCTTCTGCTATTAATAAATCTGCCTCCATGGCCAGCTTATTCAATATTAATTTTCCCCCTGATGGTAATATACCCACATCTACTAAGCTATCTTTATCCCTGCAGTCATGATTTACAAGCTTTTCGTTTTTTACGATTTCTTCTCCAAATTTATTCATCATTTCTTCATAGGTTGTTAATCGATGAAACCCAGTTGCAATTAATATGGTAACATCCGCATTGGGATTTCCACTTCTGATTTCCTCCAGCAGTAATGGCAGCGTAATTTTGCTAGGCACAGGTCTTGTATGATCACTGGTGATAATTACAATCTTATTTTTTCCCTTTGCTAACTCCATTAATCTGGGTGAATCGATGGGATTTTCCAGCGCTCTCTTTGCTATGGTTACTTGATCCTCTTCCGTCTTGAAATGATGGGCTTTCGATTCTAGCACAGCCAGTAGATTTTCATTTGATACTTCCAAATCGACAAAACCTTTAGAATAAGGTATTTTTATAACAGCCACAGGCATTTCCTCCTTTTTATCGCTCCACAGATGAATCAAATTGACTACGTCAATTTGATTCATCCAAATCGAACATCTTTCCAGGGTTCATAATATAGTTAGGATCCCACGCCTTTTTAATTGCCTTCATTAAATCCAATTCTACTGGATCCATATTCTCTAACATATATCCCTTACGCTTCACACCAATTCCATGCTCACCACTGATTTTACCACCTAATTTTTTTGTTACTTGATATAATTCTCTTAACGCCTTTGGCTCAATCTCATGCCAATGTTCTAATGTATGATCTGGATTCTTTACAAGGGTTGCATGAAGGTTACCATCACCAGCATGCCCATAGCATGGAATCTTTATATCATACTTTTCAGAGATACGATCCAACTCAGGAATAATATCTGGAATTGCTGCTATAGGAACGACAATATCCTCTAAGCTTTGAATTGGACTTACAACTTTAAAGGCTTCAGCGATATTTCTTCTAACACTCCAAATCCTTTCTTGGGTTGTATAGTTGTCGGCTACATAAACCTCAATGGCCCCATTTTCCATACACAAGTCACCAATTGCTTCGGCCTCTAATTCGACTTGCTCTTGGTTGGTTCCATCAATTTCAATTAACAGCATGGCACCAGCCTGTTGATAAGGTAGGCTTTCATTTAAATATTCGCAAGCTGTTTTAACGGATAGTTTATCCATAAATTCCATACTGGTTGGAATTGTCCCTTTTGCCATAATCACTGGTACTGTATCAATGGCAGCTTTTGGTGTTTCATATAGAACAAGAAGGTTGGACTTCGCTGTCGGCAGCCCTGTTAATCTGATTGTCGCCTTTGTCACAATACCCAGTGTCCCTTCAGAGCCTACCACCAGTTGCTTTAGATCATAACCTGTAACGTCCTTTGATAGCTTACCGCCTAAGTTTACAATTTCCCCTTTCGGTGTAACAAGCTCCATTCCCATTATATATCGGCCAGTAACGCCATATTTTACTGCTCTACCTCCACCAGCATTCTCAGCAATATTACCACCCAAATAACAGGTTTCCAAACTCATTGGATAGCCCGCATAGAATAGACCTTTTTCCTTAATCAATGCATTGATCTCGTTCGTTACAATACCAGTCTCCGTTGTCAACATCATATTTCCATAATCTATATCTAGAACCTTGTTCATTTTTTCTACAGATAAAAGAATACCGCCGAAGATGGGTATGGCTCCACCGGAAAGACCACTTCCTGCACCACGGGGAGTTATCGGAATCAGCTCACGATTGGCCAGCTTAACGATCTGTGCAATTTCTTCTGCAGTTGTTGGTGTTACAACAACCTCTGGCATATGGCCATATTCTTCTGCATTGGTTTCGTCATGGGAATAGGCTTCCATTTTTTCTTCATCACTAAAGACATTTTTGGATCCTACAATTCTCCTCAATTCTTCAATAATTTCAATGGTAATGGGATTATATCTCATCTTATTTCCCCTCCTTCTTATACGCTTCCAACCTAGCATTAATCTTTGGAATAACCTCAAACAGGTTACCTACGATGCCAAAGTCTGCTAGCTGGAATATATTTGCATCCTGATCTTGATTGATTGCAACAATATATTCAGAGGTTTTAATACCTGCTAAGTGCTGAATGGAGCCTGAAATACCTGCACAGACATATAATTTTGGTGAAATTGTTTTACCACTTAAACCTACTTGGTGAGGATAAGGTAACCAACCTCTATCAACAGCATCTCTACTAGCACCCAGTACGCCCTCGAAGTGGTTCGCAAGGTCACGTAATAAAGCGAAGTTTTCTTGTTTTTTCATA
Source organism: Anaerosolibacter carboniphilus (assembly GCF_014205875.1). Lineage (GTDB taxonomy): Bacteria > Bacillota > Clostridia > Peptostreptococcales > Thermotaleaceae > Anaerosolibacter > Anaerosolibacter carboniphilus. The sequence continues at coordinate 82,713 of NZ_JACHEN010000012.1, read as the reverse complement.
CCCTTGCCACCAGCTATAACGACTTCTGCTTCCTCAATATTCACAAATTCCTCTACATCTTTTCTAAATCCTACCATCTTCACACGATGATCTACCAATTCATCTTTCAGTCCTAATCGGACAATTTTACCCTCTCTATTTTTATCTAATGGCAATGGTCTACTCGATTTTGGTCTTACCGTTGCCATCTGAGGATTATGACTTGGGGTTTTGATTGTAGCCATAATATTCCCACCAATTGCTGGTCGCGTTTGCAGCAAGTGATTTGTTCCTTCTTCAATATCCAATTCTGTACAATCTGCAGTTAAACCTGTACTAACTTGTATGGCCACATATGGCATCAGGGTTCGGCCACTGGAAGTAGCAGCAGCCAGAACTGAATGGGGATGATATGTCTTGATTAAATCTGATAATACATTACTGTGGGTTTCCACAATAAAGTTTTCCAGCTGAGGATCATCTACAAAATAAACTTCATCGGCACCTCTGTAAATGAGCTCTTGTAACGTCTCATCAGAAACATTGCTTCCCAATAAAACAGAACAGAGCTTTGTGTTCATTTTGTCAGCTAATTTTCTCCCTCTACTCAATAGTTCGAAGGAAACTTCCCTTAGTTTACCCTTACTTTGTTCGGCAATCGTCCATACATAACTCATCTATAATCCCCCCTTATATCAATTCTTTTTCTTCCAAGAATTTAATCAATTCCTCTACTGCTTCATTTACGCCCTCTTCCCCGGCTGCCTTTACAATTTTCCCGCCTCTTGTTACCTTTGGATAACCAATCTTTACAACCTTCGTTGGAGATCCCTTTAATCCGATATAGGATTCCTCTAATTGTAGATCTGCAGCTGACATTACAGGAACCTCGCTCACTCTCGCTTTTTTCTTGCCCCTCAAGGTCGGCAGCCTTGGATTACTGATTTCTTTAACCACTGTTAATAATGCTGGTAGAGGCATTTGTAATACTTGATATCCGTCTTCCACCAGTCTTTCAACAGTTATACGATCATTGGTAACCTCATTGATCTTACTGACATATGTAGCTAGAGGAATATTTAGCCAAGCAGCAACGCCTGGACCTACTTGACCTGTATCACCATCCGTTGCCCTCTCTCCAGCTAATACTAGATCGTACTCTCCAATGTGCTTAATGGCTTCTGATAGAGTGTAAGAGGTAGCCCATGTATCAGCCCCAGCAAACTTCCTATCAGAAATAAGGATTCCCTCATCGCAGCCCATTGCTATTGCTTCTTTCAAAGCCTTGGTGGCTGTTTGTGGTCCCATTGTGCATACAGTTACCTTGCCACCAAACTGTTCCTTTAGCTGAATACCTGCTTCAATCGCATAGAGGTCCAGTGGATTAATCACACTTACTACCCCATCACGGATCATAGTACCTGTCTCTTTATCCATCTTTACATTACTTGTTTCGGGGACCTGTTTAATTGGAATAATAATGTTCAATTTCATTCCCTCCTCATCATAATTGATTGTTTAAGATGCAGGATAACCCACATGCTATCCTGCACCTTTTATTGAATAGCAGTTTACTCTATTACCTTTCTAGAATAAGCCAGGTACGAAAAGATACATGGCAAGATAAGCAAAAATACCTGCAACCAAAACGTATGTAAAGCAAGGAACGACATTGGTACGGATCACTTTGCCTTCCTTTCCCAATACACCTACTGTAGTACATGCTGCCACCACGTTATGTACACAGATCATATTTCCAGCTGCTCCACCAACCACTTGGAGACCAAGAATGATCAGCCTAGACATGCCAATTTGATCAGCTACACCGAATTGGAATCCTGAGAATAGAATATTAGAAGTTGTGTTGCTTCCTGACATGAAGGCCCCTAGTATGCCGATGAATGGCGCAAAAATCGGCCATACACCCTGGAAAATATCAGCTGTCGTTCTTGATAAGGCAACCATCATACCCACTTCGCCTGTGGTATTATTGCCAGAGTTTAGCATCACCTGTACCATGGCGATTGCGAAGCTAAGGGCAATAGCTGCTGGTATCACCTGTTTAAAGGAAGTTTTCCATGTTTCTTTTACTTTAGGACTGTTCATCTTATGCATGAAGATCGTGATGATCGATACGAAAATAAACGCTATCGTTCCAGGCAAATATAAATATTGTAAAGAGTAATTTAATTTCGTTCCTAAAATTTCCTTCCAATAGATTGTAAAAGTAGGACTAGTTAGAATCGCTTTTAATCCTAGCTGTGGAATCCTTGTAACAACCAATATTAAAGATACAAGAATATAAGGAAGCCATGCTAAGAAGCTGCTGACTTCTGCAGTATCATCCTCTACCGTCGCTGCACTTTCTGATGTGCCTAACCAAGAGCTGTCCCATTTACTGCTGTTGGCAAAATCCCACGTAGTTTTAGGTTGAAGAAAACCTTTTTTCGTAGCTGTAATCACAATGGCAATTGCAATTAGCCCCGAGGCTAAAGAAGGAAGCTCTGGTCCAAAGACAAATGCGATGAATATATAAGGTACTACAAAAGCAAGACCTGCAAAAATTGCAAAAGGTGCTACCGCCAAGCCTTCCTTAAAGGACTTCTTTTCACCAAACAATTTTGTCATCATGCAAACAATGATTAACGGCATGAAGGTGCCCATGATCGCATGGGGCAATGCTGCCCAGATCCCTACATTTTGAAGGAAGCTAGGTCCTGTAAAGCCTGCAGCTTCAATTTTCGCTAAAATTTCTGTAGAACCTAATATAGAAGATACACCACCCAAAATAGGTGTTCCAACTGCGCCAAAGCTTACAGGGGTGCTATTTCCTACCAAAGCTAACATAGCTGCTGCCAATGGTGGAAATCCAAGTCCGACCATCAGTGGTCCGGCCAGTGCTGCAGGTGTACCAAACCCAGCTGCCCCTTCAATAAATGCACCAAATAGGAAAGCAATAATAATCGCTTGAATTCTTCTGTCAGGACTAATGCCATAAAAAGTCTTATTGATAGCCTTAATTGCGCCACTGTTTTTTAACGTATTCATCAATAATATTGCACCAAACACGATGATAAGAATATTAAATGCACTTAAAGCGCCAAATACAGTGGATCCTGCTAACCAGTCGAAGGATACTCCCCATTTAAGCGCGGCCAGAACCACTGCCACCCCCCAAGCCACAGGCATAACCTTTTTGGCCGGCCAGTTAAAACCAACCATTAATACTACCGTCAATAAGATAGGTATGGATGCTAGAATTGCTAACATTGCATAAAGACCCCCTTTTCCTTTTTAATCCTATTGGTAACGTTTGCCTCCCCCTGAGAATAGTTTGCCTATTCCTCTGATGTGAACCTTCTCTCTTCCCTCCTTCTTTAAAATATGATCATCCATCCATCAGATGGTCTGACCTTATAGAAGTTTATTCAATTTATATCCTGTTATTCCTTCCTGTTTTTGAAGATTCAAAATATTTTTAATGTTATTTTTTTAACTTTTTCCAACGGTTTCAGCCCATTCGTCATGATGATAATCTTACAAACCCCAGTCATTTTGCAAGTTGATTTGTTATGTATTTATCATGATGATCGAGTTATGTCGAAAGGTATATTGAATCATGTATACATCTATTTATTGATCAAAAATATAAGCAGGCTTTTCAGCCTGCTTATAACTTAATTGTTTTTTGCCGATGATAGTCCCAATAGACTTCCCACGATTCCCATGCAGGCACTTAAGCCAGTGATCAGAATCACTAAATTAAATATCAATGCATCACGGGAAGGCAAAGGAATAAAAGGAAGAGGTCCTGCCAGCTGGGCATAAATATATTTTATGGAGAATATGGCCAGAACTGCTGCAAATATGCCCCCTCCCACTGTTAGAAACAATCCTTCTAGTAAAAATGGGAATGCAATAAATAGCTCAGGAGCGCCTAAGAGTCTTAAGGTATTTATTTGTTCTCTGTTACTATATATTCCCTGCCTAATGATATGGGATATAATGACCAAGGTCGAAATACCTACCGCACCTACCACCACAAATCCTAGAAATTTCAATGTCCCTGCGATATTTTTAAGACGATCCAATATTTCTCGATTGTCTCTTACATACGCAATATCTGCCATGGTATCTAGATGGGTCAACACTGAGTTGATTTCCTCCAGATGAATTTTCACCTCAATAAATGGACTGAAGGGATTATCCTCAAAAAACTCCAATACTCTAGCATCTTCCCCTAGTATTTCTGCCATTCGATCATAGGCCTCATCTTCATTGACCAAGCGAGCCTCCTGCACACCATCAATGGTCTCGATTTTTTCAACCAATGCAGTTACTCCATCATTCCCAATATTCTCATCAAAATAAGCGTTTATTTCTGCTTCTCCTTGAACTGCCTCAACTACTTGATTACTGATCCACCATCCCGACATTACCATGGTAAGGATAAAGAAAATCAAGGTGGTACTAAAAAGCGAGAAAATGTTGGACATTAAATCTAATCGAATAATAGTCCGTACCTCTTTTAAAAAATACCCTGAATTATTTAAAAAACTCTTCATTTTCAAATCACCCCAGTCTTTCACAACAAATACGCCCCCCATCGACCTGAATTAGTTTGCCATGACTCTTATTGTCAATCAAATGGGTTGCATGGGTGGTAACAATAACCGTTGTGTTTTCATCTTTTAGCGCAGTTAAAAGCTCCAATATATTCAATGCATTGTCTGTGTCCAAATTCCCTGTGGGTTCGTCGGCCAATATGAGTGCCGGCTTCCTAGCTACTGCCCTTGCTATAGCTACCCGCTGGCTTTCTCCCCAAGACAGATTTTCTACAGGAGAAAGTGCTTTATGCTCCAACCCAACCTTTATTAATGCATTCATAGCATCCTCTTTTATCGTATTAGGATGAATATCAAGAAATCGCATGCCTAGCATAACATTTTCCATGGCAGTTCTCCCTTTAATGAGCTTAAATTCTTGAAAAACAGGTCCAATCATCCTTCGAAGTCGCCTAATATTCATTGCCTGATCTTCCCTCATAGGCTGCTCTAATACCGTCAAAGTTCCCGATGTGGGGTACTCCATACCCATAAGAAGCTTCAACAGGCTGGTTTTCCCTGAACCGCTATGCCCAATAATGTAAACCATCTCACCCGGATCAATTTGCAAATCAATATTGTTCAAAGCCATTGTCCCATCAGCATATCTCAAACAAACATCTTGTGCTTCAATCATCGTTAGTTGCCTCCCAGTATAGTACTTAAGTTATTTTGGCATTACTAGAAACTCTAGTTTTCCCTCTGATAATTCTATAGACTTTAAAACATTACCACCTACCAATGGTTTCAAATTCATCGTGGGATAGCCCTCTTGCATCAATTCTTCTATAGCTCCAGAACCCAGTGGCATCCCATAAAAACTGCCTTCTTTCACATCAAATTTCAAGATATTCCCTTCTAAAATTACAAATTTTCCTGATAAAACAAGATTCTTTTTAGGCAGATTCATGTCAACACGTCCTGGGTAAAAACGAAGTGTCATCCCTAAGAGGCTTGGATTTTCTTTTATTATATTATTGAAAGTTTCCTCTTCGATAGATCCCTTAATGCCAAATAATGTAATACTGGTCTTTATAGCATTAGATGGCAGTTTATCTGCCTTGGTCATAGAAGAAAACTCATCGGAAATTTTCGAGAACAGAGACTTGAGTTCATCCCACATTTGCTGCACATTTGCAAGTTGAGCTTGATAATGCTCCTTTTCATCATTAAGAGAATTTAAATATGCCTCCTGCTCCTTCATTAACTGTACTTTTTTGTTTAAAGATTCTCTTGCAGCATTTTGTTTTTCCTCCAGCAAAATTAGCTTTTCATCTAACTTTGTTTTTTCTACCGATAACTTCTCTCTACTTGCCTCCATGCCATCCAATAGCTCTCCCGTATTGCGGGTGAGATCTCTCAGCGCGTTGATTCGCCTTATGAGAGTTGTCAAACTGTCAGCATCCAGCATGATTTCCAGATACGTTCCAGGACCTCTTTTTTGATACGTCTTGAGAACCTCTTTCAAAACAGTCTTCTTTTTCTCATATGCTATTTCCTCATTTTCAACGGCACCCTTTAAGGCCTCAATTTCTTCTAGAATGGTATCTTTCTCTAGGCCAATTCGTTCTTCTTCTTTCTCTATTTCTTTGATTTCCTGGGCAATGGTAAACAAATTCTGAAGAATTTGCCTTTCCTCTTCAGAGATTCCAGCCAACTTTTCCTGTATTTCTGAAGAAGAATCTCTTTGACCTTCAGCCATCCTTATAGAAAAAAACATCAACACAAGAATGATGCTGAAAATCAAAACTAATTTCATCTTTCCCTTTTTGAGCATGTACTTCTTCCTCCTGTTTCCTTCAATAGAAGCATCCTTTCATTTGCGCAATGATCATCTAATGTAATCTGTAAGTTCCCAAAGTCCAGTTAAGTATCCTCTCCCCTTTATGATTAACCTATAAGAATTCATCACCATATACTTGAATTCCTCTTTTCATAAACAAGTTATTTAATAAATCGACCACAATTATTGACAAAATCACCTATCTTATCAGAAAACAACAAAAAAAGACCGTATTTCTAAGTGAAATCAGTCCCTTTTTATTGATTTCTAATCATTATGAACTTTGTCATGATACAATGTGTTTGCCTCTATATGATTGTTTAATTCTAAATCTACCATGCGGGTACATATACGTTCAGCAAGGGCTTTATTATGAGTAACTACCAATAGACCTATTTTTCTTTTTTTCACAACTTCCAAAACAAAATTCCAGATTTGTGCTTGGGTTATGGTGTCCAGCATCGTACTCATCTCATCAGCCAGAAGGAATTTGGTATTTTTCCCCAAAGACCTCAAAACACAGAAACGTTGCAATTCTCCACCCGAAAGTTCGTTTGGCCAGCGTTCTAACCATTCTCTTTCTATCCCCATCCCATCTAGAAATGTATCATCTGGAGACCATCCTTCATATAGGATATCTTTCAATTTCCATCTTGGATTAACAGCCTTTTCAGGATGTTGATATATTAATTGTACGGGACAATACCCTTTTTCTGGGAGAGGCTTGCCATCTAATAATATTTTTCCGGATACAGGCTTCTCATAACCTGCTAATAATTTCGCAAATGTACTTTTACCATATCCGCTAGGGCCTACTACTCCAACGCATTCATTTTCATCCATTTCAAAATTTACATTTTTCAATATCCAGGGGCCCTTTCCATAACGAAAACTCACATCTATTGCTTCAAGTCGCATGACAACACCTCACCATCCCCCCTCTGAGTTCTCTCATTTCCATAGGCTTAGCGCATTCTTCTGTTTCATGTTGACATCTGGATGCAAAAAGACATCCCTTAGGAAGATTTCCTGCATAAGGTTGAAACCCAGGTATTGGTTTAAAGCCATTCTGTGGAAGAGCCTCCCATAAAGCTCTACTATAAGGATGTCTAACTGCTGATCCTCCTTTCTTGAAATCTTCCACAGGTGTAATCTCAACCGTTGTCCCTCCATAGAATACAGCAATCTTATCTGCGATTTTGAAGGCTAAGTCAATGTCATGGGTAATCAATATGACAGCACACCCTTCGTCTGATAATTCTCTGAAATGTCTAATGGTCTCTTCTGCCATTTCAGGGTGCAAACCAGGTGTTGGCTCATCAGCAATAAGCAATTTCCCATCACCGATCACTGCCGTAGAAACCAATACACGTCTTGCCATTCCTCCTGATAACTGAAAGGAATACATCTCCTCTGTTTCAGAATTCAATCCATATTTCTCAAAGATTATCCTTTGAGCTTCTTTGGACCCATAAATTCCCATTGCTTGTTTTCCAATTTTCATGAGTGGGTCCAAGTACGTCACTGACTGGGGAATAAATGCAATTTCCTTTCCCCTTAATTCTTCCTGTCTTTCTTTGGTTAATTCCTGCCCTCGATATTTTATGGAACCATCAGTGATCGCATTTTGCGGAAGTATCCCTAAAATCGCATGGGCAAGTAAGCTTTTACCGGAACCGCTGGAGCCTACCACTGCCAATATTTCCCCTGCATTTACCGTGACGCTGAGTTTTGAGATCACTTCTAATTCCCTTTGCTTTAATCCTTTATCATATTGCCTAAACCTTACGGAAAGATCTTTTACCTCAAGAATTTGTATGTTCTTATTCTTCATTCTTTCCCTCCTTTACTCATGGGCACTGTAAGGGTCCATCAATAACCTTAAATAATCTCCTATGGTATCAAACAAGAGTACGATCACAAGAAGGGATAACCCTGGAAAAAATGCAAGCCACCACATACCCATAGATAGATATTTCATGGATTCAGACAAAATCACACCGATTGCAGGCATCTGCAGGGGGAGTCCAAAGCCTAAAAAAGTAATAGCAGCTTCATGTAATATGGCATGAGGAAACAATAGCACTAGGCCTACCACGAATTGGGAAAGCAAATGAGGAATCAAGTGCTTTCTTGCAATCCACCATCCGTTTTTGCCCATTTTTATAGATGCCTTCACATATTGTGAGGAACGGATTTGTATGACTTCTGAACGTATGACGCGGGTAAGATTCGGCCAATGGGTGAATGCTACACCAATAATCACACCCTTTACCCCTTTACCGCATACAAAGGAAATAAGCATCAACAATATAATATGGGGAATACCCATCATCAGATTCACCGCCATAGATATTATTCTATCTCCATGTCTCCCTAGGGTACCCGCAGCCATTCCAAGTACCGCCGCCATTACTGCACTTACAGAAGCTGCAATGAGACCTATAAATATACTCGTTGAAAGGCCCTTTATGGTTCTTGCCAGCATATCGCGCCCCAAATAATCAGTACCGAAAAGATGTTTTATAGATGGCCCTTGATTTTTCTCCATAAAATTTGAGCCATATGCATCTACATTCATGATGGAGCCTACAATCGTAATACTGGCTAATATGGTCATCGCAAGGACGATAATCATGAGAGTCGTGGTACGTCTGTTTATTGTAAATACTGTTCTTCTATTGGACGCTGCGATCTTATGCATCATGTAATCCCTCTCTTATCTCTGGTGATATGATTCCATAAATAATATCTGCCAGTAAATTTCCAGTAAATACAAAAAATGCACTGAATAAGGTAATACCCAAAAGCAGCGGAACATCTCCCCTTGTTCCTGCCATGGTTGCCGCCTGTCCTAAACCGGGATAGGAAAAAACTTGTTCCGCCAATACTGACCCACCAAAGAGTTCACTGAACGATGCAAATTGGAGGGTAATGGCAGGCATCATTATATTTTTGATTCCATGTCTCTTGATCAATGTCCAGCCCCTTTCACCTCTAGCCTTGGCAAATAGAACATAGTCTGTTTCAAGTACATCCATCATTTTCTGGCGTGTATGCAATGCTATGTTGGACACCCCTGTAATACTCAATGTCAATGCTGGCAATGTAAGATGATAGATCCGCTCACCCAAAGTCACATGCTGCGCCAGTTTTCCTACGGGTGCTGCAAGGCCAATGGGAAACCACCCCAGCCATACGGAAAATACCATAATGATGAGCAGTGCAATCCAGAAGGTAGGAGCGGAGCTCATCGTAAGACACATCAGCTTAATCACTTTATCAGGCCATCTCCCTTTGTTTACACCCGCTACGATTCCCAGGAAAAATCCAATGATGCCAGACAATACCCATGCAGTACCCATTAAGAAAAGGGATGATTTAAACTTTTCTCCAATCACTTTGATTACAGCCTGCCTGAAAATCATAGATGTCCCAAAATCACCCGTTAAAATATTTGTAAACCAGCTTAGAAACCTTTCCAAAGGAGACTTATCTAAGCCCCAATGGCGACCGATATTTGCATAATGTTCTGCAGTGATTTGGGCATCCGCTCCTATATATGCTTCCACGGGATCTATGGGCGAAATATTTATTAGTGAAAAGGTTCCTATACTTACAAGAAGCATCAGTATGATCATCTTACATAAATTCTTACCAATAAATTTTAAGATATTTTTCCCTTGCTGTATTTTTCTTCCTTCCCTATCCATTAGCAGCATCATTTATTCTCTCCATGCCCATTCATTAATATTTTGCACAATCGGCCATCCATGTCCATGGGGATGTACCCGTTGTATCCCTATATCAAGGTGGTCATTCATTAAATACAAATGTTGAATATTCACAATCCATAACCATGGTGCATCTCCATTGGCTCCCAATCCTGTTGTCCCATCCCATTGGGCCAATTTCCAATATTTCATGGATTCCTCTTCATTCGTAGCATATAGTGCTTTTTCTATATATTCATCTACCTTTGGATTATGGTATGAAGCTGTATTGTTAATGCCCACGCCTATGTTTTTGCTATGAAATGAGAAATAGATCTGTATTGGGCTATAGCTGCCAAATCCAAATACAGTGGGTGTTGACATGGACTGAGCCTTGGCTTCTGTCCATCCTATGGCTTCAGCTTTGATGTTTATTCCCAATGCTTTCGCTTGATTACTGAGAGATACTGCCAAAGTATATCTCTGCAAATCATCGGTTCTGCCATATACCGTAAATTCAGCCTTCATCCCATTTTTTTCACGGATGCCATCACCATCTGTATCGATCCATCCTGCTTCTTCAAGAATTTCACAAGCCTCTTCAATGCGCCCATCCATCACTGCTGTTTCTGGATTCCACCAAGGTTGCGTATCGCATACGGAGTATGCAGGTGTACCATAACCATTGAGGGCATCATCAATTATCTGCTGTCGATCAATACCTATATTTAAGGCTTTTCTTATAGCCAGATCAGAAGTAACATTATTTCCAATCAACTTCCCTTCTGGGTCTGTTGATTCAGGAATGGTGGGTAAATTGATTCCCCTATTGTCTACTGTATCTATAGCAACCAATTTCATTCCTTCAGGAACTTGCTCTGAAAACTGCGGATTTATCATCGCTATATCTAACTGCCCCGATTGAACTGCTGCAAGTACTGCATCCTCATCTAAGAAAAGTATTGTAACCTTTTTAAAAGATGATCGTGTCCCGTAGTAATATGGATTTGATTCAAGGATCATCTGCTGTCCCTTATCCCATTGGGTAAGTATGAAAGGCCCTGACCCTATAGGCTTTTGGCTATATTCACTGCCATATGCATGCTCTGGCACAATACCCCTCTCAGCAACTACATTTAAAAATACAGAATAGGGCTTTTCAAGGGTAAATACGATGGTCTTGGCATCCTTCGCTTCGACAGATTTCATAAAACTGAGATCAACGGTCGAACCGCTTTCCTTTGTCGTGTTGTATGTAAAAACAACATCTTGGGCTGTCACAGGTGTTCCATCACTGAATTTCACATCATCTCTGAGTATAAATGTATAGGTTAGTCCATCTTGACTTACACTGTAGTCTGATGCCAAATCCTTTGTAAGATTACATTCCTTATCAAATCCCAATAGTCCACTAAAAAAGAGATTTATACCTGCTCCAGTACATGGATCATAGCCATCTTCGCTTTCTGCACCCACCGAGATCACAATTTCATCTTTCTTCTCTCCTTCTACTCTATCTGCATTACTGGATTTACTAGAGCAACCTGCCAACATACTCGTCATGATCAAAATGATAGTTAACATTAAGTACCATTTTCTTTGTTTGTTTTTCATGAATATCCTCCTTATCGTATTCTTATTGATAGGTCATTCTTACTGGTACATTCACCTCCTTTTGAATTATTTGAGCTTCCATATCAAATATAAAAATGTATACAAAAAACCACGATAGAGATATCAGCATATTCAAATACACCGACAGCGCTCCTTCGTGGTTCGCATTATTCCAAAGTATACAATTTTTCAATTTATCATTTAACAATAGATTGTCTTCACCGTATAAGCCTTCATGGCTCTTACTTTTAAAATATTACCATTCATTTCTTAGAATGTCAATTATTGCTTTTCAACCAGTTTTATTTGATCTCCCGCTCACAGATATTAAAATACCCTATCATTTATTTTACTTACCATTGAGCAAGCTTTTAAGCTTAGGAAAGACACGCAGAGCATTTTTGTAAAATACATCTTCATGGTACATATCGGGAATGATATGCTGAACAAACTCTACATAAGGCCCAATCGGTACTAGGGGCCAGTCTGTTCCGAAAAGAATCTTATCATACCGATTGGCGTATACGAAGCCCTGCTGAAGAGGCTCCACAAATAGCCTTGTATCTTTCATCGTCCTCACATGATCCTTGTTTCCAGCAAGGAGCCCTGATACATCCGTATAGACATTTGGATTTTTCAAGATCAATTCCGCCGTATCCATCACCCATGGCACACCCAAATGGCATATGACAAAAGTAATATCTGGATGATTTACAGCCAACTCATCGATGGTTAAAGGATGAGAATACTTTAAAAGTCCACGAGCAGATTGAGTATCTCCACAGTGTATCACCACAGGGACATTATATTTTCTAGCCAATTCATAGATTGGATCGTAGACCTGATCATAGACATAATAATGAAAGTAGCCCGCATAGAGTTTTATACCAATCACATTTTTTTTGTTGAGCTCTTTTTCAATCCTTATCAATTCATCATTATTCTCTTGAAGTCTTATTGGATTAACGCCTACACAAGCCATCAAGCAGCATGGCTCATCTTCTCCTAACATTAATGCTATGGAGTCCTCAATAGATCGATCCTCATCATCCCCAGGTGTCATCATGACGATCCCTGCAACCACATTTGCGTCTTCAAACTCTTTCATCAACCCCTTTGCACTATACTCAACCTGCCCAATCTCCCTGGCAGTTTCCTCCAAACCTTCATGATTTGTAAAATGAAGATGGGTATCTATTATTTTCAAAGGGAAGCACCTCTTTTCTCATTTTATTTCTAAGTAAACATTATTAGTTTGCTTTCAATCCTGCACCACACAGCGGTATTAATATTTTCCCACACATCCTACTGCTATTTTCTTTATAATAGGTCATGAATCCTGCATAAGTGGCAGCTGTTGTGGGTTCTACATAGAATCCTTTTTCTGCTAAATATTCTCTGGCTTCAACAATCTTATCCTCTGGAGCTTTAATGATCTCCCCTGCTGTCGCCCTTACAGCCTCCAATATTTGTTTTCCACGCTTTGGCGCCGCAATAGCAATTCCCTCTGCCAGTGTACCGCTGTTGGTAACCTCTTCAACGGAATCCCTGCCTTCTTTGAAAGCCTTGTATATGGGTGCGCAGCCTTCAGCTTGGACTGCTATGATCCTTGGCATTTTTTTGATGAGACCTACATCCAATAACTCTTTGAAGCCATAGTAGGAACCTAAAAGCAAGGTGCCGTTTCCCACGGGTATGACCAAGATTTCTGGAACATCTCCTTTTAATTGTTCATAGATTTCATAGGCATAGGTTTTGGTTCCCTGATAGAAGAACGGATTATAAACATGACTTGCATAGAAACCTCCTCCTTTTTCTACAGCCTCCAACGCCGCCCTTGCAGTATCCTCCCTCGTTCCCTTGATGACATGAATCTTTGCTCCATGGGCAGTAATCTGCTTGATCTTCTTTTCGGAAGTACCTTCAGGTACATAAATGTCGCATGCCATACCAGCCCTGCCAGCATAGGCAGCGATGGAGTTTCCAGCATTGCCACTACTATCTTGAATCACTTTTTTTACGCCAATCGCCTTAGCTTGTGCAATTAACACTGCTGCACCACGATCCTTAAAAGATAGCGTAGGCATCATATAATCAACCTTCGCCAGTAGGTTTGGATTGTTCCTATCAATGGGTACAATAGGCGTTAAACCCTCTCCCATGGTGACATCTTTCCACAAATCAAAATCATCTTCAAAAGGAAGCGCTTTAAGATATCGAAACAAACTCCACTCATTCTTTATTATTTCTGATGGAGAAAAGGAAATAGGAAATGACTCTAAATCCAAGACGCCACCACATTCACATCTGAAGATCTGAGTTGTTGAATCGTACTTTTTTCCGCATTCAGTACATACATATTTGATGGACATATTATTTTTCCCTCCCACGACCTTTTTAATCTGCGTTTCCTTTTTTGATTTCATCTTGCATCCTGTTACCTCCTTTTGTATGATACATCCTAGATTTTCTTTTATGATATATAATTTTTTATATATTTTCTAGGATATAACCCTATTTCTTATTAAATCTATATAATATTTTATATTTTAAACATAATATTCTGAAATCCTGCAGTTTCTTATATAATATTCCTTCCTGATGTGACAAAGGCACCCACTATCGGATGCCTTCATATTACTATTTGTTTATATTGTGGCGATCTGCTTAGGAAATATTTTAATACAGGATACACTTTAATCACCAATTTTAAAACCGTGTTTTCAAAATCCTTTGTATACTATTCTTCTTCTAAAGATTTTGTATACTCTTTTTCACTGATTGGTATTACGTGCCATACCTTTACGCCTAATTGCTCCGCCAGTTCCTTTCTAAACTTTTGGACTACTTCATCCCTCTCCTTGTTATTCAGTTTCTTTTTCGCCTCAAAACATAGTTCACTGTATGCAGGTCCTGATTGAATATCCCCGTTCTTACTTTTCAGTCCAGCTTTTTTTTCTATGCGATAATAAAATTTATAGATTTTCATAAGCCACACCTCCACACTATAGCATATTAATCATGCTTCCAATAAGTCCCTAATAACAGACTGATTACTTGGTAGCGGACCCCTGAATATTTAATAAAAAAGGCTGCAGATGAATCTATTTCATCTGCAGCCTTTTTTAATTATTTTTTCATGCCCGTATAAATGAGAATGGCATCTCTTAAGAATTCTGCTGTGCCTGGTTGCTCTTTATCATAGAAGGCTCTAAATCTTTCGTCATCCACATACATTTGCGCCACTCCGGCATGGGCCTCCTTGCTGTATTCACTCCAATAATAGGTTAGCCATCGTTTGTGCAAATCAGCTGCCTTTTGCGCCAGTTCACTGGCTGGGTCTCCAGTTTTGAAAGCTTCAGCCAATGTTTCCATTACTTGTTCTGCCAATCTTGTGACTTCTTCATACTCTTCCTGAGTCATATTCTTTACTTTTTCATTGGATTTGTTTACTGCATCTTCCCCATACTTTTCTCGAATCTCTTCACCATATTTTTTCTCATTCTCATCTATCATTTTCTGCTTGAATCCTTCAAATTTTTCTTTATCTGTCATTTTTATTCTCCCTTCTGTTAGCGCTATGGTTTTATCCACGTTTGCTATTAACAAATCCAACTGTGCTCTTTTTTCAAGAAGCTTTTCACGATGTTCCCTGAGTGCTTTTGTCCCATCAAAGGAAGGTGCAGTTACAATATCCTTTATTTTTTCTAGACTTACACCTAATTCCCTGTAGAACAATATCTGCTGTAATCTATCGACTTCTCTTTGACTATAAATGCGGTATCCTGACGAATTAATTCTTGCCGGCTTAAGAATCTCTATTTCATCATAGTACCGCAGTGTTCTGGTGCTAACCCCCGCTATCTGCCCTAATTTCTGCACTGTGTATTCCACGTGATCACCTCCTGATAATATTACTTTACACCTTTACGCAGCGTCAATGTCAACGGGTTTTTCAAAAATTTTTTCAATAAAAACGAATGGGCCTCTTAGGGTACATATTATACCCCTAAAAGGCGTATTTTCATAAATATTTTACTGAAAACTCTCGAGGTCCAAAGCGTTACATCACTGGCTTAATAAATACTCTGTTAAAGCAGTCCTCAGAACTTAGCAAAAATGATACAAGCTACATTAATTCCTATCATTTTGGCAATAATGTATTTGAAGCCAAAACTACTTTATTTCAAGGAGGTTTTTATATGAAAGTCAAAGCCCTATTATTAACATTTGTTCTACTTACTTCACTTTTTGTAGGATGTACACAGCAGCCAGCACCAACGCCTGCTCCGGAACCAACAACACCGCCTCAGACAACACCTCCAGAGACTACACCTGATGTGGTAACAACAGCTTCTATCGTAGATAATGTAGAAGACTTTGAAGAGGCTATAAGCAATACTGGCACCTGGATTATCGCGACTGTAAACGATCTCTCTACCGATAAGGAGCTTGTCCTTGATGGCGAATTTAAGAATGGCAAAAAAGATGATGCTGGGAAGGATATCATTCAGCGTAAGATCGCTCTTTACACTCAGGATGAGAATCGAAATGTAACAGCTAGATTCACTTTAACCGCTCCGAAACTAACCATCAATAGCCCTAACGCTAGGATTCAAAGCGGGACTTTCAAAGGAGATGTATATGTTTCTGCGGCTAACTTTGAGTTAGTAGATGCTACCGTTGACGGAAACGTATTTTTTACGACGGATGACGCCAAGGCCACATTCAAAATGGATGACAAAAGTAAAGTAACTGGAAAGCAAGAGCTGAAGAAGTAATACTAGATTCAACAAAGAATCTCAAAATTTAAGAAGTCCTGACCAACATAAATACAAATCATGTTGATTAGGACTTCTTTTGTTGCCATATGCTTTGCGCTTCACTAAGGCTTTTTTATTCAACAAGTTTTACAACGTCATATCATGCCCGTGTCTTGCCAGATATTCTTGCTTTTTTTTATAATCTGGCACAATACTCCCGACACGGCGCCAAAAAGACCGATCATGGTTCATATGAATCAGGTGGCACAGTTCATGGATGATTACATAATCGATAATTTCCACAGGCGCCATGGCTAATCGATAATTAAAGGTTAGTTTCTTAGATGAACTACAACTTCCCCATTGGCTATTAGACTCAACGATTGCAATGTTTTTTGGCTTTACACCTAACTGTTGCTGATAGATCCTTATTCGCTCTTCAATGATCTTTGCACAACTTGTAATGTAGAATTTTTTAAGATTCTTCTTTAATTCTTCTTCCCCTAACTCCCCAGTCTTTATCAATTCATGGAGAAAATATTCTTTTCCAAGATAAAAGAATTTCCCTTGGTCATCATAGACTCTCGTCTTAGGTCTTTCCTTAATCTTTGTGATTTCATCTAATTTTGCTTTTATCCATTTACCATTCTGCTTTACAGCATGTATGATAGTCTCTTCACTTATATTCTTAGGAGCTTTCACGGTGATGAGGCCTATGGCATCAATGTGAATAGATAGTTTTTCCCGTTTTCCATATTGAATATCACATTCTATTATCCCATCTTCAATTTCTATCCTCATACATCCCGTCCTATTTAATGCTCTTCGATGGGCTAAAATATTGAACGATGGCATCCGCCATACTCTTGGCCAACAGTCCTTGTTCATTTTCATCGATCAACCACTCAAATTCATTTGGATTAGGTACAAAACCACTTTCAATAAGTATGGATGGTGTCCATGTCCCTCTGGTAACATAGAAGTTTTTATTGTGGATTCCCTTATTATTTCGCTTTAACGTATTGATTGTATAG
This sequence comes from Anaerosolibacter carboniphilus, assembly GCF_014205875.1. Lineage (GTDB taxonomy): Bacteria > Bacillota > Clostridia > Peptostreptococcales > Thermotaleaceae > Anaerosolibacter > Anaerosolibacter carboniphilus. The sequence goes on along the minus strand of NZ_JACHEN010000012.1, from coordinate 65,223 downwards.
TTAAAAACTGTCTCTGAAAGGGGTTGAGCAAATTCTTCTCGATAAAACACCGAGAATCCATCAATTTTTGATATATCCACATTGTCCCCCATACTATTGGCATGAATAGATATAAACATATCAGGTCTTGCATTTCTAGAAGCAGCTAGGCGTTCTTCAAGGGATACATTTTTGTCCTCGGTCCTTGTCATGAGAACGGTAGCCCCAAGCTTCTCCAGCTCTGCTCGCAGCTTCATAGCAGTATTTAGGTTTATTACTTTTTCTGAACTATCTAACCCCAGGGGCCCTTGGGCTCCCGAGTCACTTCCACCATGGCCTGGATCCACCATGATCATTATTCCTGAAAGGGGCTCAGTGCCTTCTTTTGCAACTACAGGTCTTTTAATATTTAAGATTAACCCCGTATCTGTTTTTTCAACGTGATAACCTTCGATGGGCTGATTTTCTTTTAGGGTAAAAATATATTGAACTTTGTTTCCGTTTTTGGAAACAACAACGGATGAAAATAGTGATTCCTTTGGTAAAACAGGTGTAACAGCTGATGAAGTGTTCGAAATATCAAGCTTTATCGATGTCCCGTCAAAAGATGGAAATGCGCTTACAGGGGAAGACATATCTAGCTTTAATGTATCCCAACCCTCCCCTACGGTATACTCCGCTGCTTTAACCTTTGATTGTAATTGAGATTGGGTTGTATAAATTTTTACATTCTCTTTTTTTACCCATTGACCTGCAGATAAACGAATGTAATCACCTGTCATTCCTGTTATATAATCTACCATTCCCTTATAAAGCTCGTAGTCCGCTCCATTAGATGAAGCAGGCGTAGCGTAGGTATCTACGACATCTTTGATCACTTCTGCATAGAAAGGTGAGCTTTCCATAATCACGCCTATCTTAGCTGGAGCCGTTTGCGTTTTTGCAACACCTTGGTAGTTCATAGAATATTCAGGTGCCCCTAAATCAATATTACGAGGCTCACCTTTATAAGCTGGAATGGTGTATTCATAAGTAAAGGTATCGGCATAGATTCCATTGCCAATAGATGCCGTATTGGAGGATTTCATATCATAGTTCTTTCCATCAATTTTCACCGTTACCTTAGCGCCTATAGGTGCTTGGCAGGAAAGGGTTATTTTTTCTCCTGTCATACGATATACCTGGGCTTGTGGAGAAACAGATGCGGCAGGAATTTCTGCTACATTCATTTCTTTAAGTGCTGTAGAAGGAATTTCTCTGTTAATTACACGTGTAACAGAAGAAGCTCCTTGGGAAAATGTGAATATATTTTCGCCCTCAACAAGGGAGACTAACACACCAAAGTAACCATTTTTAGAACGATTTTCTACAACTTGTCCATTGAGATATAATGGCTGTTTTGGATCAGAAGTCCCATACAGGTAAAACTGACTTAGATTTGTCTTTGTATTGTCCGATGGCTTTGCAACACTAAGAGGCCTCGACCCAATGCTTCCATCCCGCTGTAGATAGGTGTCCTTGATCACTGCACTTAGGGCAAGATTATCCCGCAGAGATTTTTGGCTGAAAAAGATGCTTCCCTTTACTTCTGGATAATCTGCATTTAGTTTAAGCTGCTTTTCAATTTCAGCGACACCATACCACGGACTGGCTGGGTCGGTATTTCCGGCACGATAAGCTGCCTGTCCAATATATAGATCTACCCCAGTACCGTACACTGTATCCTTCCACCAGGATAGCAGCTTACTATAGTCTGCCGCTGTGAATCCAATATTCCAGTATATCTGAGGAGCGATATAATCTATCAAACCCTCTTTTACCCATTTTCTTGAATCGGCAAACTGATCATAATATGCCTGCATACCTTGCGTATCACTACCAAGAGGATTTGTTTTCTTGTTTGCCCATATACCTACAGGGCTAATCCCAAAGCGTATGTTCTTTGAAGTCTCCAGGATGGCTTTTGATAAATCACGGATAAGGATGTTCACATTCTCTCTACGCCAATCACTGATATTTCCATAGGCAGTTCCATACTTTTCATAGCTTGCCTTGTCATTGAAGTCCTTGCCCGGATAGAAATAGTCATCAAAATGGATGCCATCCACCTCATAATTATTAATGATTTCCAAGATACCATCGATAACTAATTTTCTAACCTCTGGCAGTCCCGGATCATAGTACAGATTTCCATCGGTATGTTTTACAATCCAATCAGGATGTAATCGCGCTGGATTGGAAGGATCCAGTGATGCAACGTCATGTTTTGGATCTGCAGCCGTTTTTTTCGTCACCCTGTAGGGATTGATCCATGCATGCAATTCTATTCCCCGTTTATGAGCTTCCTCAATCCAAAATTTTAGAGGATCGAAATCATCTTTAGGCACTAACCCTTGGGTTCCGGTCAAGTACTTTGACCAAGGAAACAACTGTGATTTATAGATTGCATCTGATGTTGGACGAACCTGTAAAAAAACTGCGTTTAGTCCTGTATCCACTGCATGATCAAGTATCTTTACTGCCTCATCTTTCAATAATTCGGGCTCAATGGTTGCCTGTGATGGATAGTCAATATTTATTACCGTCGCTACCCATACACCGCGGAGCTCTCCCTCTTCCATGGCACTAACAGATACACCAGGTATTAGTCCATGTAGGACCAATGTGGCAATAATAAGAAAAATGCTGATTTTGACTGTCTTTTTCATGGTTCACCTCTCGATTCATTATGTAGATTCATCATTTTCAATAAAATTTCTACACATCTATGGAGATGACCTTCTCCTTCAAGTATTCTTAATATAATTGTAACAAACTCTCGCTTTCAACAAAGAAAATGAGAACTTCCTTTCACTAGAAAGCTCTCATTTCTATTAAACGATTTTTCTCTATTTCTTTGCTCCAAAAATGGCTACATATTGATCTGACAGATTAAACTGTCTTTTATTCCATTTTAATGTTGTTTGAACATATCCCAAGGAATCTGCATTGTATCTGCCTGCAATCCTTTGAAAAGCAAACAAATCATATATCCCGTCTGAATCAAAATCGATTGGATAAAGACCGCCTAAAGGATTTACAAATCCTTGAATCGGAGCCTTCAGCTTACCATTTGCTTGATATATTTCATTCAAATAGTCTTTTTCTCTATCTGATATATCAATCAAGTATCGCGTACGCTCTGTAGTATTCACTACCTCCACCTTATAGTTATCCTTGTAAGTCACGTCATACTTATAAGTTTCATTAAACACCTCATAATCAAATAATAATCTGGGCATGTTCCTGATGTCTGAATAGATGTAATAATACATCATTCCACCGCTTCCACCTGAATTAATGCCGACCATGATATCCTTTACGCCATCACCTGTGAAATCTCCTAAAAATAGGGTAGGATTATATCCTGCATCTGATTTAAGAGGAACATGATGGGTCATCCCCGTTCTCCCATCTTGAATCATAAGCGTAATTTTTTGAATAAAAGGACTATCAGGGGTCTTTACACCTGTAAGATAGACATAATCGGGTACGCCATCACCATTTACATCGCCCCATACTGAATAAACAACTTTAGCATTCATTGGATTTAGGTCACGATACCAATTATACACAATATCCTCCTCCAAAAGCATTTCAGATTTATTATTATCATATGCTTTGATATTGGGATTGTGCAAAACAACGATTGATACACCTACTGACCAATGTCCTGAAAACAGTTATGAGATTAATGTTAGGTATTTCTCTTCTTTAAATGATGTGCTGTCATTTATCAATATGCTTCCAATGTCGCAGAAACTCTAGCCTTATATTCAAAGTATCCGTAAAGTACAAAACCAATGAAAATATATACACTTCCTATCATAAGATCTATTCCCAATAGCTGTAGTGCACTAAGCAAATTTCCTTTTGCAATAATAATTCTTGAAGCATCAATACTGCGAGTAATTGGTATTAGATTTGATAGGAGATACATCCCTTCCGGTAATCTTTCCCTACTAAAGCTTGCACCTGTTAGTATATAAAGTATCATATTCGATACGTTAAGAAAAAGATGAATTTCTCTCATCACCAATGCAATACTGCCGAGAACCAATCCTATACCCATACCACCAATCATTGCAACAAGTATCGATAAGGCAAAAGCAAGTATATTGGTACCAGTAAAATTCAGTCCAAAGAATATTACACCAATGATTAATCCAATGATCACCGTAAAAGATGCATCTAAGACATTGAAAAAAGCTCTGGCAAGGAAAACATATAGTTTATTAGAAGGAGAAGCTATGATTAATTGCAAAGTTCCTTGATCTCTATCACTTCTAAGCATGCCGCCCACAGCAAATACCGCATTCTTTGTGCATAATAAGAATGCATTCCCTAGAATCCAAGGAGTTATATCCTGAGATTTATATACAAATTGAACCATAGTGGTATAAAAAATCATTTGAAGTGCTGGATCAATAATCTTATAGATGATATACATTTTGGGATCTAACCAGCCCAATAAGGCCTTAAATGAAATGAAAGATATCCTGAAAAATCTTGCCAATTACACCACCTCCAAAGTTGCTTCTTTTCTTGCCTTGATATCAATTATTCTATAGAACGTAAAATAGCCAATCGTATAAAGTATTGTTACAAAAATCAATCCAAACATATAATTTATAAACACGTTATAGTCGTTGATTCCGTTAATACTCATTCTAGCTAATTTTAGTACATAAGTAGGACTGAGAATATAGGATATAGGCTTAACCCATGAAGGTAATAATTCGACTGGAAAGAGTGTTCCGCATAGAATGAATATTGGGTAATCGATGCAGTTCATCAAAACCCTAGTATTTCTAGAAATCGCCAATAATCCAGAAAGTAACATGGCAATGGCAGCAAAAGAAACCACACCGACAAGGAGACTGATCGTAAATAATACCGGATGAACCATAGTAAATTTTACATTGAAAAGTAAATTCACAACCAGGAAGCTGATCACCATGGAGAAAATACCTAGTATCGTATTCCCCATAACTTTACCAAGCATAATAATCCGAAACTTTGTTGGTGCAGAAAAGATCACTTCCAAAGCCCCCATAAACCGTTCTCTATCAATATCTCCGGCTGATGAAAAGCTTATAGATGTCCACATGCTTGTGACTGCGGTTCCTAAAAAAACATATGAAATAAGGGTCACGTCATTTTTGCCTGCATAAATAAAATAGAAAGTAATTGCTGAAAGAATTGGATAGGCAATAATACAAAACTTAAACATGGATCTGGAAAAGGATTGTTTCATTTGCAGCTTACAGCTTGCCATAATAACCCTAATATTATCACGCACTATAATCCCCTCCAATGATTTTCAAGTACACATCTTCCAGCGTTGCTTCTCTCATTAAAATAGACTTGACATTGTTCTCACTCAGCTGATCATTTATCAGAGACATGATCTTTCTTGGATTTCTACAATCGATTTTCAATTTATACCCCACATCGTTTGGAATGACATCCACACCTGTAACGTGCTCGATATTATTTAACCTCAATAGTGTATCCTCTTTCAATGTATGTATTTCTACTTCTATGACGGATGAATCTATATTTTCTTTTAGCTTTTCACTGGTATTGAGTGCGAAAAGCTTTCCTTTATTTATGATCGCAATCCGGTCGCAAAGCTCATCCGCCTCCTGCATATAATGGGTCGTGAGTAGTATTGTTTTTCCCTCGCTAGATAATTGCTTTATTATTTTCCTAAGCGTTTTAGCCCCAACAGGATCTAGCCCAATCGTAGGCTCATCAAGAAATAACACTTCTGGATCATTTACCAACCCCCTCGCAATCTGCAATCTCTGTTTCATTCCTTTTGAAAATGTTTCAACCTTATATTGCGCTTTATCGCCAAGTCCAACCATATCTAGCAATTTCTCAATTCTATCTTTTTTGACACGCTCAGGAACATGGTATAAATCACAAAAATAAGAAAGATTATCGTATGCTGAAAGCCTCCAATAAAGACTTCTTTCACCTCCGAAAATAAAATTTATCTTTCTTCTAAGCTCTTTTTCTTCCCCAAAGCAATTGTGACCCAAGACTACCGCCTGTCCAGACGTTGGAGCCAAAAGCGTTGTCAGAATTTTGATTGTACTTGTCTTCCCTGCGCCATTCGGCCCCAGCAAACCAAAAATCTCACCTCTCTCTACTTCAAAGCTAATATCCCTTATAGCGTTTATTATTTTTTTGTCCCTTTTGATGATACCTAAAGAAGTTTCATAATCTCTCTTCAAGTTTCTAACCATAATCACGCTCATAAAAAATCCCCCTTACAAAGATAATTCTATATAAATCTAATTCGATTATCATCGTATCATATTTATTTTTCTAAATCAATCCAATATTGTTTTTTCACAAAAAAAATAACTAGATCTCTCATCTAGTTATTCATGACTTGATTTTTAATTTTCTTATTTTTCAATAAAACGTCTCATCCCATCGCAGAACCGATTATACTCTTTTCTATTTATACTAAAATACTTCGTGTTTTTTTCACGTTCTTCGTGAATGAGTCCTATAGATCGTAACTGTTCCAAATGATGGGATACTGTAGAAGTTACAATGCCAAGTTCATTTGCCAATTCTTTACCATACATCGGTCTTACAGATAACTTTTCAATAATCTCAAGACGGGTCTGGTCACCAATAATTTTCAATGCATTTACAAGCATATTTTTATTATATCCATCAGCTTCTTGAGTGGGGTAAATAACAACCTGAGTTTTTTCATTGAATGTGCGCATAGGTTGATGCCCATAAAAATACGATGGAATGAAATAATACGTATTAAAATCAAATACTCTTTTAAACTTTTTGCCCATAATGCCTTGAGCCACATCCAATGGCATCTTGGATTTCAAATCCAGACTAACCTTTGATATGCTATCCTCATATATGGTTTCCTCAACCAATAGTTCTACGACTTCTTTATTTAGGATCTTAAATACGTCAATTAATTTATCAACAAATTCATCGGTTCTTTCAAATACAAACCTCATACTGTTGCAATTATATCGCTCTAGATATTTATTATTCGCAATAATTCCTTGGATCGAGTCAAATTTCTCTATTAGCAACTCGATTTCTGACCTTGAAAATTCTTCTCCACATAATAAATATAAAAAATCGTTCTTCGCATAGTTTTTTAATACGCTCTCAAGCCTATAAATGTCATGAATATTCTCCTCATAAAGATATAATTCAAACAATTCACATCCTTCGATTCTAAAATCTTTAAACAAATCTAAGAATGAATCTTGGCTATCATTAAATTGAATTTGCCGATAAGTTCTGTCTTTTATTACTCGATTTAGCAGCGCTACCATTTCTATATAATATGCTGGTTTATTTATAATTCTTAACTCAAACTCTCTAGCCATTATATCACCTAATTTCATAGTAATATTTGAATTATATCATCTAATTCTATATTTGTCGAATTAGCATGGACGCTATGTATCCGCCCATTTAATATCAATTAGTTTGTAACAATTTTTTCTAAAGATGCTTTAACATTTTTCGTATATACGCCACCATGATAACAGACAATCCTATCTATCTCATAGCTTAGCAGCTTTTTTATAGATTCTTTCGCTTCTATCATATCTAGGGTATATTGTGGATTGGCCATACATAACTGCTCATTCTCTACTACCATTGCATCACCTGCAATCAAAGTCTTGCTCTCCTTTGCATAGATACAGATGTGTCCTGGCATATGACCTGGTGTAGCAATTACTTCAACGCCTCCACACCATGGAAAGAAATCTTTATCTTTCAAGCAGTGATCTACATCTACCGTTTCTATGGATGCAAGCAGTGCTTCAAACCGTTTTGCATTCTCTTTTTCTCCTTCTGGAAGACTATTATATATTCTTTCTGCTTGTTGCAGTCGTAAAGATTTCTCTTTCCCACTAATATACTTTGCTTCTTCAGCAGAAGAAAACACTTGAATATGGGGGTATTCTCTTTTAAATTCAGCCAGTGCCCCCATATGGTCAAAATCATGATGGGTGATGATGATCTTGGTCAACCGATTCATATCAATGCCATTTGATTTAGCAGTGTTTTTTATTAAATGCAAGAAATGTGGATATCCACAGTCAATCAAAACCATCTCGTTTTCATCCCTTAGGATCACTGGGAAAATTGTGTTTTCATTACCGTTAAAATCGAACTTTATTTTTAAAACCAGTATCTTTTCCATCGTTTCACTCCTCTATCTTTCATTTATCCTGAACTTATCCAGTTCTGAATATGCTCTCATCATATATCTTTTTAATAATCGTTGTATATATTGGAATTTGAATCTTCGTAAATTCATGGATAAGCCTTCCTATAGAATAATAACATAATTTTACACAAATAAGAAACAGCCATAGTCTCATATATGTCATCCTTTACTTCTACAGGTTTCCAAAATTTCCTCTAAATATAATTAACAACGAAAAAAGATTGCATAGATTTTAAGGTTAAGTTCATACTATTCTTGAATCATTTTAATGAAGGAGGTGTTTCATTTGCCTGGAAAAGCAAAACAACAAGTTGATCAAAGTATGGCAACTGTACAAACTGCTGTTAGCTCATTACAGCAAGCTCTTAATTCAGCAGAAAAGCAAGACAATAAAAATAGAATTCAACAAGCAATAAATTCACTTAACTCTGCATACCAACAATTGTCTGGATATCAAGATTAATGGAGCATTAAGCTTACTGTCTTAAAAAAGGGTAAGGTCAGTCTATACTGACCTTACCCTTTTTTCTCCGTTATATTCTAATGATAATGACAAAAAAATTATGAAAAAATAGCAATTTATAATGCTGTCTCATATGATATTATATCGATTTCTATAAGTTTAAATAACTCATTTCACTTCTTAGTTTTAAAAAAGAACAACGAAATAATTAATATGGAGGTAATATCTATGTTTAGACAGCTTCCACGGATTCCACGGAACTGTCCTCCTGCGTTTCTAGGCAGGTATACAGTTCAATCAGGGGATACGTTTTTTACCATCGCACAAATGTTCAGAGTAAGAATAGAAGGACTTTCGGTAAATAACCCACACATCCAAGATCCTAACCTCTTATTCCCTGGAGATGTCCTTTGCGTGCCCGGGCTCATTCCCTATCCCTGTTCTATTATTTTAAAACCTCAAGTACGTGTACCTTTTGGAACAAGCGGCGTAGCTTATGTGAATTTTGCTCCTAGGGGAGGGCAGGCCATAAGCTTTATGGCAACACTGCCATCACCTGCAACGTTCGGCAACTTCGACATGTACACAGGTGAAATATTGATCCCCGCTATTGGCGGCTATGGTAATCAATTGTTTCCAACACCAGAGGATCCACCTACTTGGTCATCTAGGGTTGAGCTTCCTACCGTTGTAACGATTACTCCAAACTCTAGAGCAGTAATTCGCCCATCTAATTCATTCACTGGAATATCTGGCCCCATTATCCTAGAAGCTGTTATTCGTAGCTCTAGCTGCCAGCCTCAGCAATAACAGCTTGATGCTCCTCTACCTATTCCTCTTTTGATGAACACCTGATTCATAAATAGATTAACCTCTATCGAAAACCATAAAGGCATCCCTCTGGATGCCTTTCGTTTTACCTATTTACCTGCATTCGTTATTGTAACCACCATACTTATTTCTCCACCGCTATTTTCAGCTTCTGTAAACATTGATTCTAAACTTCTAAAGATTTGATCTTTCGTTCCTGTCAATCTTGTATTCATTGAATTCACATTATAGCTGATATTACTATTCCTTAACACATTAATAGAACTATCTATTACATTTGTAGCATGGGTAGTCTTTAATGGATATATAGCAACTTCTGCGTTGATCATCTGCTTTCACCTCCTTATCCTTTTTTCGCTTTCCTTAGTAGTATGCTAATCATACCAAAGGGATATACTCCATCAGATTTTTAAAGATTTTTATACATCCATCATAAAATACATCCTTTAACCTTTACTTTGTCAAGGAAATGAAGATGACAAAAGCACCCATCGTTCTGACAGGCGCTTTTCAATATAATTTCTCTCTTTTATCTAAAACTAGTGTTCAAAGCTTTCAGCAGCGTACGGATATCATAATGATAGGGCGTAACAGGACAAATCTTCTTATCCAAGCCCATCAGTGTATACACGGCAATACGTGCCGCACGAACTGAGAATTCTTCAGTAAATACCATATCTTCAGGGATTTCAACAAATTGGCTGATCATGGCAAAATTGGTTGAGCCTTCTGGCACCACCTTCGGTCTATCCGTCATAGCTCTCGGCTGGAACTGGGCATCAATATATGGCATCATGCAAGGGATTACATTCACAACATCTCTCATGATTTCATCCAAGTCTTCTTCAAAATGGAGATGATGGAGCAGTTCAATGAGGATTTCTTCGCCAGTACAATCTCGCATAGGTTTCTTTACATAGTCGCCAACCTTATCCGTGTATAAGCCGTAACCCCAGAATATAGTTTCATCGGCCCCTTGGGCTTTAAAATGGGGCTGTGCTGCTATAACGATAGACATGAGCCAGTTGGATTCTTTAAAAGTCATCAATGCTCCGCTTCCTGGGACATTACGGGAATATTTCTCAATCATTTTCAACAGTTTGTTGCCTCTCATCGTTACAGTAAAGGATTCCCAATTGGTTTCTTCTGGATTGCCAAAGAAAGGTTTCGGATTGCCAAGACCACTTTTTTTCATGGCAATATTCGCCCATAAATTTCCGGAAACTGGGTCTTTTACTTTAAAAGGCGCAGGGGTATGAAAATCTCCTAAGGTTGCGCAATCCGTCATGCAGCCGTTGGTAATAATACAAAGATCACCCTCACGGAGCTGGATCATGCCATCACCATTTTCATCTCTATAGTGGATGGCAGTAACAGTAATATCATCACATTCTTCAAAATCAAGATCAGTCACTGTACATTTGATAGTAAAGTCAACACCATGGTCATCCAAGTAGGCTTTCAGTGGCAGAATTACTGAGTCATATTGGTTGTAAGGTGTTCTGGTAACCCCTTCTAACGTTTGAATTCTAGAAAATTCGAACATCATGCGGAACATATAGCGTCGAAATTCAAACAGGCTGGACCATTTCTGAAAAGCAAAGGTGGTTTGCCACATATACCAGAAGTTTGTTTCAAAGAAATGAGGGCCAAACCAATCGGATATTTTCAAGTAATCTAATTTTTCTTCTGGTGTCAACAGGAGCTTTCCCATTGCTATACGATCATTGTTATCAAAACCCATGCTCATAACGTCCAGCACCTCACCCGCTTTGTTGATTAGACGAGCGTTGGCATGGGTTGGATGAGCATGGTCAAAAGCAATGATTTCATCGGTTACACTTATACCTTCCTGCTCAATGGAAGGTATTGATGAAAAAAGTTCCCAGAAGTTTTCGTAGGTTTCCTCATTGAGCATCCGACCGCCACGGCATATAAAACCTCCTTTCGATGTACCAATCCCGTCATTGGAGCCACCCAAAATATGCATACTTTCCAAAACGTGGATATTTTCGCCCTTGAAGTCACAATCACGAATAAGATATGCGGCGCCTGCCAGTGAGGCAAGCCCTCCACCTACGAAGTAAGCCTGTTTATTGCTATAATCTTTTTCCATAGTTGTTCCCTCCCATAAAGTTTTATTTGCAGGATTTTTTCCTTGTGACCCTATTGTAATCAATGTTAGCGAACAACACTATAGACAATGAAGGCACAGTGTCAAAAGTTTCGACACTGTACCTTCATTGTAAAGATTTTAGACAAATAAACTTATTTGTTTAAAATTACTCTATAAAATTCTCTCTATTGCTCATATTTAAGCAGCGCTCTATGGATATCACCTGTAATCAGCTTGCTTAACTTATCGATAGTATCCTCAGGTCGCTCCTTCATCCCAGTCCGAATCCACTCCAGCATTAATCCTACAAAGGCATACTTATAAAAGTCCGCAATGAACTGTTTATCCACTTCAGATACACGCATTCCCTCGGCTTTTTCATTTACTACATCTATCAGCAGCTTGTAAACTACATCATATAAATATCGCTCCAGGTGCTCACGCCCTATGGAATGATATGCATTGACCACCAATGTTTTATTTTGTTCTACATATTGAAAAGCTTGTAAAAACCCCTGTTGCCAGGTATCATAAGTTTTATTGTTTGAAATAACCTTTGTAGCTTCGTTTACAAATATCCATTCCAACAGCGCATAGACATCTTGAAAATGATAATAAAAGGTTTGACGATTCACCTCACAGTCCTGCACAATATCCTTCACTGTAATTTTATCGAGGGTCGTTTTCTCTAAAAGCTTTTTAAGTGATGCTGCAAGCGCCTTTTTTGTTGTCAGTGACACAGTTACGCACCTCCATTTTCTCTAGATTTTACGTTTGCTATAAATCTGACATGAACAAATAGATATGTCCTTGAATACCCTGACATAACCTTATAAAAATAAAATGGCATACTTCCCTTGACGCATTCTCTTATTATATTTACATCCATCTTTAGTCATCAACTTTATAATTACATTTTAACTGTATAGCTGCAGGCTTTGTATCTTCTAACTTTCATCCAATATGCAATTAAATGGTATCCGAGGAAAATTGTTGAATTATTTTTAATTTTGTGTTAACATTTTATCATAAATCAACTTCTTTGCAGAGTTTCATTTACAAATATTGCAAAGAATTGATTAATAAGTCATTAAGGGGGTAGTTCATGTGAAAAAGAAACTTGCAACAATCTTAGCTTTATTGGTTTTGCTATCATCGTCCGCAGTTTATTCACAGCAACCATCAGCAGTTGATACGATTGCTGCAGCTTCTACCTGGGTAGAAGAAACTCCAGTCAAACCAGCAGCACCTGCAACAACGACTAAAGCAGCACCAAAAGCAACTCCAGCCGCAACAGAGACAAAAACAACCAGCGCTGCGGTAGGTGAAGGTCAGGTATATGTTGTCGTTAGTGGTGACATGTTGTGGAAGATTGCTCAAAAGCATAATCTTACTTTAGAGCAACTTTTAGCATTGAATCCACAATTAAAGAATCCAAACAAGATAGCTGTAGGTCAAAAAATTATCGTTGCAGCTGCAGCTCCATCTGCTACTGCATCTGCCACTACATCTGCTGCTGTACCAAGCAGTGTAAAAGTTTATCAAGGATTAGGACATACTACAACTTTCCGTAATGGTCCTGGCACAGACAGTGAAGGGGTACCTGTTTATAGTTTCAACGTTGCTATGGCTCAAGCTACCTTCGATGCTGAAGGAAGAATCCTAAGCGTGTACATAGATGGTTATGAAGTTTCTACACCAAACTATGACGGAGCATCCATGCCGCATTTTTCAGGATGGCCTGACAAAGAAGGATACAATGTAACAGACCATGACGCTGAAAAAGTAACTGGAGTATCTGTAAACACAAAAGAATCAGCTGCTGCTGAAGTTAATGGATGGCAGACCAAACGTCAACGTGGAGATAGCTACCATATGAATCCAGCCAATGAATGGTATAAGCAAATGGATTTCTTCCAAAAATTCTTTGTTGGTAAAACTGTAGCTGAATTAGAAGCTTGGTTCGAAAAGAATACAACTGCAGCTGGTCGTCCAATAAAAGCATCTACAACGAATGAAGCGGAACTTGCTAAGTTAGCGAAACTTACAGATGCAGAAAAGGCTGCCCTTGCTGATGTTGTTTCTGGTGCTACAATGTCCATTAGAGATGCCCATGGCGATTTCTTAGGTGCTGTAGCCAATGCTTATGAAAATCGTGTTGAAGTAGTAATTCCAGTTAAATAATCTATGTAATACGGCTCTTAAAATTTATTAAAACATATAGAGTCAACCCCCATCTTCTATGACCTTGTATGCACAGAGAGATTGTAAAGTGGGGGTTGAATTCTTTTCTTAGTATTTACTTTCCCTATCAATAATATCTTGAAGCAAGTCTATATTCTCTGCTAACACAGAAAGATCTCCATATTTTTCTTCGAACGAACGTCTTTGGAATGTGAAAGCAGTATCATATTTTGAGACATCAAGTTTTCCTTCAGATTGTGAAATTCGAAATGCAAAGGTTATTTCATCAAGATTATCAATCATGCAAAATGCAATAAGTGCATTTGTCCTGAAATTTGCTTCAATAGCAGAATCTGGTGTAACAATAGGCCATACACCTTCATACTTTTCATCCGATGCTGGTTCATAGTATATAGTAAGGCCATAAGGTCGTTCTTGCGTTTTCAAGGAAATATACTGATGTCTGAAATATTTATCTGGGGCAGGCAGACGGCCAGCAACTCCAGAAACCTTAATGTAGTTCCCCACATAGGGTGTTTTATATTTTGATATGTCCGTTAACCAGCTATCGGTTTCTATACTCTCCACTACAGTTTTGTTTTTTTCTGGTACATCCTTGCCAATCCCAACGCCTGCTCCTACATATAATGCGCCAAAAACAACACATCCTAGCAAAATTGCTGAGAAAATCACTCTATATTTTGATGTTTCTCTATAATTCATAATTGCGATCAATCTTTCCTTTAAACTCTTCTTCTCCTCACACATCGTTGCCTGTAAAACCCCAGCAGGATATTTATGCTCTGCCACGATAGATATTAAAGTATCCCCATAGGCTTGTTTTTCTGACGCATTCAGGCTTCTGATAACCGCTTCATCACAGGCTAATTCACAAGCATAATTGATTTCCTTTTTAATAAAGTACACCAGTGGATTAAACCAATGAATGGATGTAGCGATCATCATCAGCCATTTTACTACAATGTCAAAACGTTTAAGATGTATAATTTCATGGCGTAGAACATGCTTCAGTTGATTTTCACAAAAGTCAATGTCTGGAATGATTATATACGGTCTTAAGATTCCAATCAACATGGGGGTAGTCACAAAACGGTTGCGTACAAGACTCACATTTTTTCGCCCATTCAATAAGGCGGTCAATATTCTGTTTTCCTCATCCGTTGCTGGTTTATTCCCTTGTCTTAAATTTTTCAAAAACCGAATATAGCCAGCTATATTCACAGTAACGGCTGTAATCGTTCCAAATAACCATATATATAAAACATACTGATACAATAGATCCCTAAAATATCTATTGTGGTCTGTATCACCATTATAGAGCCCACTTTTTACGTTTGTCTTTACATTGGGCATTATGGATGTACTTCTAGGACTTTCGCTTTGAGCACTTATATCCATAAAAGGACTGTTGCTATAAAACACATCGTTCATGATACTGTCTTCAAAGGAAAGTGGAAGTATAAGTCTTAGGAGTATTACGATCCAAATGTAGTATTGTATAGACTTTGAAAGCCTGTGCTTTATCAATGGCTTTATAGCAAACAGTAAGATTGCAAGAATGCTGCCTGATAGAGAAAGAGACAGTACAAGTTTAATGGTTTCACTCATCGCGCTCACCAACCTTAAATAGCGCACGCAACTCTTCGATATCAGTATTATCGAGCTTTTTGCTTCCCAAAAGAGATGCAATAAGGTTTTTTGCGCTGCCGGCGTACAACCGATCAATTAAGTTTTGTGTAGTATATTCATTATACTCTGACTCACTCACCAAAGGCTTATAGTAGAACACGTCTCTCTTGGTTGCCAGAACAACCCCCTTTTCACAGAGTCTACGTAACAATGTTTTTATTGTGGAAGTTTCCCATTTACTCTTTTCTTCAAGGGTTCTTCTAATATCTGCCAGGGGCAGCTCACAACCTGCCTCCCACAATACACGCATGACTTCAACTTCTGAATCCGTTATCTTTGAAACTATTTTACTCATATGAATCCCTCCATTCGAGTTACAAGTGTAACCTTGCAATCAGTTTACACTTGTAGCCTCCACATGTCAATAGAGAACTCATATTTTTTCTACACAGACATGGTTCTTATATGGAGATAAGGCCTTGCTCTAATTTTTTTTCTGTTATGGCTGACAATTTCATACTGGTGGCAATCTCTTTCCCCGCCGTTTCTAGCAGTTGTAAATAGCTGGATACAGCAGAACGCAGCTGATCAGGTGGATTTGTTAGAATTTTGCTCTGTGTTGCATAAATCTCCCCTGCTAATTCCATGTGCATTTTTTCAGCAACCCGATGAATCCAGAGGGATGTTACATCAAATTCAGATCGATCGGCATGTCCACAACTTGATATCATCATCAATTTCGGCCCTTCCACCCTCGCTGGTTCCATGTGCTGTTGATCTTCTCTCGGACTCGCTTGTGAACCAGGGCCACCAATCATCGTCATTCGATCCATAAACATCTTTAACATTCCCGCTATATTCTCAAAATACACTGGTGAGGCAAAACAGATAATATTTGCACCACCCATTTGGGAGATGATGCCTAGCATATCATCATGAATTACACATTGCCCTGGTCCCCTGACCCAACAGGTATGACATCCTTTGCAATGCTCAATTTCTTTTTCAGCTAAAAAGATATTTATAGTTTCTGCGCCAGCTTCCTGAGCCCCCTTTAAAAAAGAACGAACCATTATATTTGTATTGCTGTCCTTTCCTTTAGGGCTTCCATTAATTACTACGATTTTCATCTTTGGATTTCCTTTCTCTTATTAAATTAATGATTTGAATATATACACGCTTAGATAAAGCAGTTATCTATAAACACATTCTTTTATCTTTCATAAAACTCCAGTTTTTGTTTTAATAATTTTTCTTCCCAGATCATTCGCAGCAAAGCTAAATCTTCCTTATAATCGGTTTTCGATTCATCTTTATCATATTCAAGGTTTTCAAGGATTTCAATTGTGAAGTTACCTTCACCAAATTCTTTCCATTCTTTTTGCAACTGGCGATTTGGGTGAGCACCCGCTCCTAGTTTAAATCTCGTACCATTCATGGTACCTCTTAGATCTTGCGTTGCTTCAATATAGCATTTATTATTTACTTTCGAACGAATGATGAATATTCCCATCTCATGCCTCATTTGTTTGTACTGTTCCTTTAACTCCTTTTTTCTATTCATTCACTAGCACCTTCTTTTTCTTCCTCTTTTTTTATAACCCAGTATTTTGCCCCATCTAGGGTACGCCCAAGGAACTTATAATCGATCAGCAATCTTCTCAATATGAAATAATCTCTAAAAGTATGCCATCCATCGATCACTTCATTGACTTCTTTTTCAGAATAAATCCGATCTTCTTCAAATTTTCCGGCTAGATAGGCCAAGACAGGGATTTTTGTCCTGTTTGGTACGGGAATTTGAGCTATTTTCCCAGTATCATCCAAGAAGGCGGAAATGTTGATTTTTTTCTTTGCTTTACCCATTGTCAATACCCCATCTCTTTCAATATAATAGTTTAGTAATTTAGTAAATTACTAAATAAATTATAATCCTATTTGCCTACAATGTCAATATCTGATGCAGCAATGGCGTTTGCTATTATATTCCTATTTACAACAAAAACAGAACTCCTCATATAAAGAAGTTCTGTTTTATAGCCAATATCTACGAATTTCATTTTAAAGTGTATATCCATACAATTTTAAGCTCATAAACGATATTTTACTGAGATATAGGTACACGATATCCGAAAGAATGCCATACTCCAAAATTATCCTTAACCGTTATGCCTCTCTGACCTCCCATAGCAGCATCTGTATAATAGGGGTAGCTTTTTCCTTGTGTATAGTTCCCCCTATAATTCCCTGCAAATACTACAGGCGCTGCATCAAATTGCAGCTCTCTGTCACTCACTTTTAAAACACGAGTTGTTTGCGTTGCGTTTCCATAATTTGATTCCGCTGTTTGCTGAACGTTGCTCTCAGCCTTTAGCATATTAATATCTTTTTGCATGGCTGCTATCATTTCCTGATAGTCGGAATGATCTGCAGCGCAAGCCGACGGTATACATATACGCTGACCGACTCTAAGATAATTTGGATCAATCCCTGGATTTGCTTCTAGGATGCTTGTTATAGTTACACGGTACGCTTGTGCAATTTTATATAATGTATCTCCTGGTTGAATTATTTTAGCAGTATGATTGGGCGGGCAAGCTGGTATACACAAAATTTGACCCACCCGAAGATTATACGGATCTACACCAGGATTTGACGCAATTATTCTTGAGACACTAACTTCAAGCCTATATGCAATACTATTTAAGGTATCACCTGGTTGTATCGTATATGGATAATGATTTGCAGGACACTGCCTATAAAGATCATATAACAAAAGAAATTTCTCCCTTCTATATTTATTTTCTTATGCATACTATGCGCTGAAAAATCTTTTGTTACAAGAATTAAAAAAACACAAAAAGCTGTTCGCCTTTTGTGTTTTTCAATTTAATGTCCTTTTTTCTTTTGTTTCTTTTTTTCTTGCTTCATCATAAACTTCATTTCTTTTTTTGTATCTTTTTTCTCTTTAGACACAATTTTTCTTTCTAGTTTACTTGCTTCTCTTTCAAGTTGAATTGCTTCTTGGGCTTTTGTCGATATCCCTTGGTTTTGCAGAGCATTTTTAATTTTTCTTTGCAGTCTCTTTGGGTTAATTCTTTTAGCGCTTTCTTCCTGAACGATTAGAGGTCTACTAAATTTCAATTGCGCATAATGCTTTAAAATGAACGCATACACTTCATAATCTTTAGGCTCTGCTCCAAAAACAACCCTACACGTTTCCAAATGACCATCTTCAACGCGCTCAAACACACCAACCCAAAAAGGATCATCAAAATAAACCGTTAGCTGACTCATGTTCATTTCCTCCTGTCAAATTCGCTTTGTACAGAGAATGGACAACCCCAGGAGGGCAGGTTACTGACAGATTTACATCTGCATCCGGACTACCAACCGAATCGTGTTTTTATCTCAAAGCTTTCATTCCATATAATCATAGCATATCTAAGCCTATCTTTTCTATTTGTTTTTTTCCAAATCTAGTTGTCATGAAACACCATAATGCTCATTAACCCAACCAAATTTTTCAGCAAATTCCTTTGCCGCTATAGGTAGCTCATAGGAATAAACAGGAAAGATAATACCTAGTCATTTTCTATTTGTAAGTTTTACTAGCACAACAGGTTAAGTTATAATGAGATCATGACAAAAGAAAGAGATTTCAATTTGTTAACTTTGATGGGAGGATTATCGTATGTATTCAACATTCCATATTCAATTTGGTGAAGGGAGTCTGTGTTTAAAAAGCTCTATCGTAAAAACACAAGATGGTATTCATATTTATGTTGGCGGGGGCGAAAAAGCCCACATAGGCACTACTGTCATCAGTCAACCTCGGCCTAGTTTAAAAGGGGATGGACGTACAAGCTGTACAACTTCTGTATTCAATATTTTAGGGCACAAAGATGATGAAATTGCCATCCCCATCGCAGAAGAAATATGCAAGTATTTTAACGAGACCACAGTAGTAACTGCAGGAATACATATAGGGCAGGCAACCGCTCAAGATATTGAACAATTAAAATGGTATGGAACTCAAATTACTATTCTTATCATAAGGGCCATAAATGAGGAACAAAAGCATTTCATGCTCTAAGATGTAAGGAAATGCTTTTGTTCTTCACAGGGAACTAATAGTTCCCTATGACGCTTCGCTGTAACCCTCCAATTATTAGACATAAAGGGGTGAACCCCTTTAAAAATCCCCCATATCTAGGAAATCGAAAACCGTAATTTCCTAGATTTTAAAAAATTATCCCTTTCGGGATATATTATTTAAGTCATATAGAAAAATATAAGTCCGCTAAAGTAAATAACCAAACAGCTAGAGGCAATATAATCCATCGATGAGAATGAAATACTGTCTAAAAAGGTACGGGTAGGAAATCTGTTATACCCTTTTAGTTCCATAGATAGGGCCACTTCCTGAGACCTTTTTAATGCCCGCAGGACCAGAGGAAGTATGATTGGCAGCAGGCCTTTGACCTTTTGCCAGACCGTTGTCAGTTCTAAGCCTCGAGCTTGTTGACTATCGTAAATAGCACCCAAATCCTTTTCTATAATAGGCAGAAAGTGAAGGGCTAGCCCAATCAAAACAGCATATTTATGGGGTAATCCCAGTTTTACGAATAATAACGTTAGCTCTTTAGGAGCGGTCCACATCACAAATTGAAGAAACAAAAAGGCTAAAGTTATTAAGAGCATCATACCCTTTATGCCAATAAAAACACCGCCAAGGTAGAAATTTAGGCTGCCCAACCGAAATAGAACTGTGCCTGCTGGACGCAAAAATCCTTGAAATATAATAAATTGTATGCCTATGATTGCCATTACTTTTATTAGAGGTAAAAAAACAATTAGGGATATCCCTGCTAAAATCGTAGTTATTAAAACAATTCCTAAACTAAGGAACAATACAGGGAAATACTGAAAAAAGATAATCAAGATTAGATTGCCTACGAGCCATAGAAGCTTCACCCGAGGATCCAACCTATGAATAAAGGAATTATTTTCACTATATTCCAGCAATAGCTTCATATCTCATGTCTCCTTCAGCATATACTTCTCTTATATCAAGCCCCAACTCACATAGTCTTTCTTCATATTGGAAACAATCGTCAGTTGGAATATCCAATACAATCTTTCCTCGATCCATTACGACGATTCTACTTGCAAAATGGAGGGCTAGATTTAAATCGTGGGAAATCATGATAACCGTACCGCCTTTGCGATGATGCTGGTCAATCAATTCCATTGTCTCCCAGCTCTGGGCAGTACTCATCTGGGAAGTCGGCTCATCTATGACTAATAGATGGGGCTCATTTACTAGACTGGAAGCTAGGCCAAGCTTTTGGATATCACTTTTCCCCAGACGGTAAGGGTGATCTTGTGCAAACCCAATCAGCCCCATTTTATCTAAAAGTGGTAAAACTCTCTTTCCAATTTCTCTTTTCGGCAGCTTTTTTGCCTTTAATGTAAAGGCCACTTCTGCTTCCACTGTATTGGTGCAAATCTGAACTTGAGGATTCTGAAACAAATAACCCACCTGATTTGCCAATTGGGCTGTTGAATAATTTTTTGTATTCATATGATGAATGAGGACATCCCCTTGCACAGGCTTATGTAAGCCATTAAGGTGCTTTGCAAGGGTAGTCTTACCAGCCCCATTCTTACCCATGAGGGCTACAAACTCCCTCGGATAGATATCTAATGAAACATCTCTTAATGCAAATTCTCCATTGGGATATTGAAAAGTCAGGTTATTCACGGATACGATTTGGCCCTCTGGGTTAGAACCATTTCTTGGATGAATTTTTTTAGGAAAATCCCAGATCTTTTCTCTGGAAAGAATGGCCTCTTTTTCTGGAGAACCATCATAGATGATACGTCCATTATCCATGCATATCAAACGATGGGCCAAGTGCAAGTAAAGATGGGCTTTCTCTTCTACAATCATCACCATCGTCTTCTCCTGTATGGCTAATATGCGTAACTTTTCATATATTTCCTTTCTCCCCTGGGGGTCCAATTGGGAAACTGCGCCATCTAAAATAATCACCTTAGGTTCCAGGGTCATCATGGAAGCAATGGCAACCCGTTGTCCTTCACCTCCCGAGAGGGTTTCTGGCTTTCGCTTTTCATATCCTTGTAATCCTACAAATCGAAGGGCTTTTTCAATTCTAGCCCTTATTTCTTCCGGCTCTAGCAGAAGATTGCAGGGACCAAAGGCTAGGTCTTCTTCGACTGTTGTGCAAAATAACTGGTTTTGTGATTCATCTCTAACCAGGCCAATTTTTCCTGCCATTTCTGGCAGACGTTTATTTATGATGTTTTCTCCCTCAAAGTTAATTTCACCAATCAAAGTGCCCTCTTTAAAGGAGGGTATCACACCAGCTAGGGCCTGGCATAAGGAGGATTTGCCAGAATGCGGAGAACCTACTAAGAAGACAAACTCACCCGGCCTAAAATCAATGGAAATATCCTTGAGTGTGGGGTTCATCTGCTCCGGATAATAAAGACTCTCAATTTTTGCAGTAAAATACTGTTCCATGACAGTTCCTCCTTACTTTTTATGGTCATCAAAGGTATTGCTTATAGCCCCATGTTTCTTAAAATTTCTTGGGCCTTTTTCTTGGCCTCTGGATGAAATGCGATACTACTTGCAAAATTTCCAAGGGGTTTTGTTGCATCAATTCCCATTTTGGCACTTCTGCTCAATTCATCGGTAGATGGATCCAAGGTACAACCCATTCCCATATGCTGGGGAATGATATGAACATCACGATCTGCCTGGACTCTAGTAGCAATCGCCCATAATACTTGGCTTTCGTCAAAGACATCCACATCCTCATCCACCACAACCACATGCTTTAGATTATGATCTACGGAAAGGGCAGTCATCATCGCTTGCATTGGCTGTCCCTCTGCTATTTTCTTCATGGAGATATAACAGTGAAAAAGTCCGCAAGCAGATAAAGGTGCATGAACTGCCACGATGTTCGGCAGATTATCCTTTAATGCCTTCAGCACATCTCCTTCACGCTGGACAGCTACAATCGTATTGTGCTCAGCGCACATGCCTGGTGTAATACATTGATACAAAGCATTGGTTCGATGATAGATAGCCTTGGGAATAAAAATATTCTCTGTACTTCTATAGCACGCATAGTTGGTAAATTCAGCGAAAGGTCCTTCAGGTTCTCGCTCCCCTGTTAAAATCTCACCTTCAATTACGATTTCTGCCCAGGCTGGTACTTCTACATCGATGGTACTGCAAGAAGCAATTTGTAAAGGTTCCCCTAGTAAACCACCCATTCGAGCAAACTTGCCCTGATCATAGGGAACCAGTGCCATTGACCCTAGAGATATTGCGGGATGAACGCCCAACACCACAGCTGCCTCTAAATTTTTCCCCATACTTTCAGCCCTGCGATGGTATTCCCACAGTCGCTGCCTTGAGTGAAGGCTGACACTCAGCTTACCCGGCCCTTTGAGCTGCATCCTATGATAACCACAGGTGTCAGCGCCAGAAATCGGGTCCTTCGCTGTTACCAATCCAGCTGTAATATATGGTCCAGCATCGATTGGAAAATGAGTGAAAATCGGAAGCTTGGTCAGATCCAAGTCAGGACCTGTTAGGCAATTTTCTTTAAAAGGGGGTGTTTTTATTCGTTCAGGCTCAATTGCTATCTTGATCCGCTCTGCATAAGCCGTGGACAACGCTCTCTCATCAACCCCTATGGCCATGGCCATCCGCTGCCGTGTAGCGATGGTGTTGGCTACCACACGAAAGTCTGAACCAGCAATTTTTTCAAAGTGCACAAGGGGGTAACGCTTTTGCCTCTCTAGCTCCATAATAATTCCTGTCGGTTCATATTCTCTGTTCAATTCTTCTTGAATGCGCAGTACCTCTCTGGGAAACTGTTCTTCGAAGTCTCGTAAAAAAACTCTCCAGTCCTGATTCATCAAAATCTCTCCTTATCTCAATACGCCAGATTTTATTACATTCTCGTAGATCATTTTTGTAAGGATGGTCCCACCAATAATTCCTGCTAATGTAGTAATACATGAGCTTATGATAATCACAGGCATAGGCAGTTTAAGAATCACATGGAGCCCAATTCCAACACAAATGTTACCTGCTACATTTGTCACGATTTGTGCCAATACATGATGGGACCACTTATCCATTGGCAGCTTCCAGGCGATAAGGGAATAGCCTAGAGATCCCAAAGCATTTGCAGGTATGAAGAAGGCCGCCAGCGGGGAAAGTCCCGTAGCCAAAGCGATGAAAGCCTGAATTTCAGCTGTAATAATTCCTGCAGGCTGCCTAAAAAGAAGTACCACCAATCCCATAAAAGTTGCCCAAGTTACGCCACCAATAATGACAGAAGCTGGATTAATGATGGCATCGATCCGATGGGCAATCTGTTGTACGAGGACAAAAACAACACCCAAAATCACTGCACCAACCAATGCCTTTGTATCAAACCCAGTAACCTTTTTACTTGTTTCCATGCTCACATCTTTGTTTGCTACAACTTGACTCATGATAAATCCCCCAATCCCCTTATTTTTTCCGTTTCGCTCCATTGAACACCCTTGTCTGTCAATACTACGCCATAGGCTTTTAAAGCATTCTCTTTGCTTATATATCCATTCTTATAGTCTTCGTAGACCAGTTGTGGATCTCTTTCATAGGGATTCCCCCAGCCTCCCCCACCAGAAGAGAAGAGGGTCAATGTATCGCCAGGCTGCAAGCTGAGGGGAGGTGTTTTGCTCTTTAGGCATTCACTCCCCTTTTTCTTTGTAACCAATTGATTTTTATTCAAGCTGCCCTCTTCTCCCCCTTCTAATCCATAGGGTCCTATCTTCATCCCATCTCCGAACATAACAATGCTAGGGTCAGGACCATAAAATTCAACCTGATATTTCACCCCAGGCGCACCCCGATACTTGCCTGCGCCTGCCGTATCTATTTCTAAGTGATGTCTTAATGTAAGCAAGGGGTATTGCACCTCATTGGCTTCATTATTCGGGGCACGTACCCCGCCATAGTTGGAGATGGGTGCCATATAAGGAAGTCCATCCCGCCCTTTCATTCCTCCACCTGAACCTAGGCAGCAAAAAGCAAAACCTACATAAAATTTTTCATTTCTTGGGTCTACACCATAAAAAGAAGGTCCACAGTAGCGTCCAAATCCTGCTGGAATTCTTTCAGGCACTATCTTCCCACAGGCCTTCAAAATGGCTGAGATGATTTCACTGGCACAGTGGAGGGTGGACAAGGTAAC
Source organism: Anaerosolibacter carboniphilus (assembly GCF_014205875.1). GTDB lineage: Bacteria > Bacillota > Clostridia > Peptostreptococcales > Thermotaleaceae > Anaerosolibacter > Anaerosolibacter carboniphilus. The sequence goes on along the minus strand of NZ_JACHEN010000012.1, from coordinate 40,423 downwards.
CGGTGCAGGTTCAGCAGGGTTTACAACCGTTCCCGTTGGTGCAATGACTTTTACAGGTCTAAAGGCTCCACTATTCCTTGGTATTTCTGGAGACAAAGTCCATAATAATGCGATATAGGCTGCACTTGTCGTCGTCACAAGGGCACTGTTGACAAATCCTGTTACCTGCTTATCACTTTCCGTAAAATCAATGATCACTTCATTATTTTTAAAAGTAACGGCCACTTTGATCTTTACTGGTTCTTGTTGAAAACCATCGTCATCTAACCACTCTTCACCCACATAAGTCCCTGGAGGAAATTTAGAGATTTCTATTCTTGTTAAATCTTCTGCCTTTTGGAGAAGCTGCCCAACCGATTCTTTTACTTTCTCTAATCCATATTTCCCAAGCAGCGCCCTTAATCGGTCATGACCAATTTTATTGGCTCCTATTTGAGCAAAGAGATCGCTTCTCAGCATTTCAGGATTTCTTGTGTTATAGGTGATCAGGTTAAGTACTTCATCAATGATAATATTTTGACTTGCTACCTTCGTTGGGGGGATTCTAATCCCCTCTTGAAATATTTCTGTAGCCCCCGTGTTATAACTACCCGCTACTGCTCCGCCGATATCCCCATGATGGGCGCGGCTTACCGTAAAGAATACAAGTTCTCCTTGATAAAAAACTGGAGTAATAATGCCGATATCCGGCAGGTGATTTCCACCCCAATAAGGGTCATTGACGATGAATATATCCCCTTCTTTTATATTGTCTCCATACTTCGCTAACACTGCTTGAACGCTAAAAGAACCCGCCGCAGCCAAAATAGGAATCCCATTTAATTGAGAAACAAGCTCACCCTTTTGGTTACAGACACCGCATGAAAAATCACAGGCCTCTGCAAAGATTGGAGAGCGGGATGACCGCTCAAGTGCTATCCCCATTTCCTGGGCAATTGTATCTAAACGGTGGGCAATTACTGACTGAAGAATAATCTGATCTACATGCAATTAGAATTCACCTCCCTTTCCATCAAGATAATATTATGGTTGCTGTCTGCATGGGCCTTGAAGTTCGGACTGACAAAGATTGTGGTGTAGGCTTTTTCAATGAGTGCTGGTCCTACAATTTCAAAGCCTGCTTTCAAGCTCGAGAACTGATAAACAGGGACTTCATGGAAAATTAAATCATGATGCCAACAGATTAGTCGCTGCTCTGTTGGAACAGGAACTTGGCCAATGATTGAGGTATTATTTATTTTCAAAGGGTAAGACAGTTCCTTTTCCCAAGCTTCTAGACGTATATTAATCAGTGAACATTCTTGTCCAGGTTCAGCGTATCCATAATGCTTTTCGTGAAGCAGGTGGAACTTACTGATTAAACATTCAATATCCCTAGCGTCAAGATCCTCTCCGGTAAAGGGAACTGACAGCTCATGATGCTGATCGGCATATCTCATTTCAAAGAAAAACCTAAAATCGCTGCTTTCTGGCGCAACGCCTTGCCTAATCAATTGTTCTTGTGCCTTCCCTTTTAATTGCCTTAAAACATCATTCACATCATAGGTGTTGATGTTCTTTAAATCCCTTATATAACTTTGCACCATATCTAGCTTAAGATGAGATTGCAGCATTCCCTGGGCACAAAACACTTCTCCAAAGGCAGGGATGATTACTTTTTTTATCCCTAGGTCCTGGGCTATTTGCGCAGCAAATAGGGGTGATGCACCACCCACTGCTCCCAGTACAAATTCTCTAGGATCATATCCCTTTTGCACCGTCATTAAGTGAACTGCATCTACCATTTTTGCTGCAGCAATTTGATATATAGCAACAGCTGCTGCTTCAACATCAATACCAAGAGGTATAGCCACCCTCTCCTTTATTGCCTGAAATGCAAGTTCTCTTTTTATTTCTATACTGCCCCCACCAAAACTATTTTGTTTCATAAATCCCAGTATGAAGGCAGCATCTGTAATCGTTGGTTCCTTTCCGCCCCTATCGTAGCAAGCTGGGCCTGGAAATGCCTCAGCCGAATCAGGTCCAACACCCAATTGCCCACCAGCATCTACAGCAGCAATACTACCGCCGCCAATGCCTATTGAGTTGATGTCTATCAAGGGAAGATTGATTGGATAGCCTGCTACCTCAGCTTCTGGAATAATTTTGATAGAATGGTCCTTAATTAAACTCACATCAAAGCTAGTTCCGCCCATATCTACTAGAACCAAATTGGGTTCTTCTAATTCTCTAGCCAGGGCTTGGGCGCCACAGCTCCCTGCGGCGGGTCCTGAAAAAAGCCCCTTTACACCAAACTGTTTGGCAAGGGTTATATCTGCTAAACCGCCATTATTCTGCACCAGCTGAATATTACACATTAATCCTCGTCCTTGGAGAATTGAGGTCAACTCATTCAGGTAATTTGACACAAGGGGTGTAAGATAGGCATTCAGCACAGTGGTAGAAGCCCGCTCATATTCTCCAAGCTTTGGCGCCACTTCGCTGGAAAGGGATACAAATACCTTGGGCAGCATCTCTTCCATATATGCTTTTACCAATCTTTCATGGGAAGAATTTAAAAAGGAAAATAACAGGCAGACCGCCACAGATTCTATTTTTTCAGCTTTAAGGGCATCTACTATCTCCTCAAGATTTTTGTGATCCAACGCTTCAACGACCCTTCCGCTGTAGTCAATCCTTTCCTTTAGGTTAAAACGCAGATACCGAGGAACCAACACCGGAGGAATTGGGGCAAAGAAGTCCCATTGATTACTTAACTTAGAACGCCTCATCTCTAAGGCATCATGAAATCCAGCCGTGGCGATGAGGGCAGTTTTTACCCCTCGTTTTTGTATAAGGGCATTGATAGCGACTGTATTACCATGGACGAAGCGATTGATTCTAGGTAAGAATTCCTCTAACGTTAAATGATAGCTTGCTGCAATTCCTTCTAATCCATTGATTACTGTGGCAATAGGATAATTCTTATTTGATGGAACTTTGACTGTTCTAGCATCACCTTGATGAAGCACAATAAAATCGGTAAATGTGCCACCCATATCGATCCCTATCTGAAACACGCCACCACTCCTTTGCAATTTAATAAATAAAAAAAGTCCCCAGCCTTAATAGACTGAGAACTTTGCCATCATTCTCAAATTATCACTCTTTCCTAGAGAGTTTCTAATCTGTACCAATAAGCAGGTTTCCTGACTCGCGCATCAATGCGTCCTATCTCCTTCCCATTTTCAATCAGAAAACAGTGGTTGAATGATAAGTTGCTCCTCGCTTACAGTGGCGGGACCGTTCAGGAATTACACCTGATTCCCTATTATCCTCAAAGAATGAGGCACTCATTGGAAATATTCACCTAACTAGATTATATTTGTATGTATTAGAAAAATCAAGCATAATTTATGGAATCGTAATAATCTTCTGACAAGATAATAGGACCCTGAATGTTTAATGGCATAACCTAGTATCTTCATTGATCCCATTCATCTCACGATCTTAACGATTTAAATTTCATCTTATGAATAAACTGTTTCCCCATAAGTTTAAAATAAATTTCATAAATAATCTGTCCAATTTCTTTATTCATCATCTGGCTTGAGATCTCCTGAGGCAGTGCCATAAGATGCATGGGTACATCCCATATGGAATAATCAATATGGGGTATCAAATAAAACCCTGCCTTCTGATAGAATTGAATTCTTTTTTCACGTATGGCTTTTTCTTCATTGGTTAAGGCATCTTCAGGTCTTTCAACCTCTACAAGAATCCCTTTCTTATCTGAATACCTCTTTTTTAATGCTTCAAGCAATACTGATCCGAATCCACTGCCTCGAAATTCCTCATACGCAGCCAATAAACTAATGAGAACATAGTCACTCCCATCTTCTCCAGCACAAATCCCATAGGCAACCGCCCTCTCGCCATCAAGCAAAATCAGCCCAGTTTGAACACCTTCTTGAAGCTGCTGATATAAGATCTCATATGGGGCATATTCCCCTGGTACAAAGTCACGCTCTATTCGGTCATAGATATCTTTAAATTCATGTAACTCAATTTCTCTGATGGTATACTTCATCTTATTTTCCCTTTCTAGCAGCTATTCTAAAAAAAACAAGAACCTTCTCCAATTTGAAAGTCCGAGTAATCTTTCATCCTGACCACTCGGAACGTATCCTCTCATATGGACTATGCTATTTATTCTCTACTAAGACTTCCTACACTTCCCTTTAGTTTTCCACTTTTTGCATACAATCTGTACGCAGTCAGCAGTGCTCCGATTCCACATATAACTGCTGCAGTAACATAGACATACTTCATTCCATAGATAAATGCTTTTTCTTGCCCTATTATATAGTCAGCAACATTGTATCCTAATTTATAACTCATACGATTATACAACAGGGTAGTGGCTAAAGAGATTCCAAAGACCATTCCTAAATTTCTTACCAGAGCGTTAATGCTCCCTGCAATCCCCAATTTACTCGGAGGTACTGTGGACATGATTAAAGAGTTATTGGGTGATTGAAACAAGCCGTTTCCAATAGACATAATGGCTACAAAGACAACCAATGTGGTCAAACTGGAGTGTTCATTCAAAGTAGACATAAAGGACAGGCCTGCACTGGTCAGCAGCAGTCCCAAAAATGTCAAAAACTCAGATCCGATCTTATCGGATAAATAGCCGCTGGTTGGCGCTACTACGGCCAAAATCAGCGGGTAAGCCATCATGGTCATCCCGGTGACTGCCGGTGATAGGCTCATAACATTTTGAAGATAAAAGGGCTGAATAATGTTTGAACAACTGATGGCAACAAAAGAAATAAACCCACAGAATATACTTAGAGAAAATAGCTTATTCTGAAAAATTTCCAATTGCAGCAATGGTGCGGCTACTTTTCTTTCTACTGCAATAAATATGATCATCAATATGGCTGCAACGCCAATGCCTGTAGCAATCATAGGATGAGTATACCCTATCTCTTCTCCTTTGATCAATGCACCAAACAACGTTACAATCGTTAGGATGATCAATAGGGCTCCTTTGATATCAAACTTCTCTGATGTATTGCTAACACTCTTAGGAAGAACTTTTGCTCCCATCATTAAAGTGAAGATTCCAATAGGTACATTGATTAAAAAGATATATTTCCAACTAAGGACACTGATAATAAATCCTCCCAAGGGCGGCCCCACTAACGATCCGAGTGCCACGGATGTTCCCGCAATCCCCAAAGCCCTTCCCCTTTCGTTCCTGGGAAATACCTGGGTGATGATTCCTTGATTTGTAGCCATAGCTCCTGCTGCCCCAACGGCCTGAATCACTCTGGCAATCACCAAAAGGGAAAAAGAGTTTGAAATTCCGCACAGAAGCGAACCTATGGTAAATAAAACAATTCCAAATTGAAATATCTTCGTCTTGCCCTTGATATCCCCTAGCTTTCCATAGATCAAGATTGTCGCCGCAATGGAAATCAAATAGGCCGTTACAACCCACGAGATCGACTCTGTGGAGACCGACAGCTTTTGTGCCATGATTGGCAGCGCTACGTTGACGATACTGCCATCCAGGCAGGCCATGAAAGTCATCATGACCACATTAATTAGTATAAGCATTCTATTTTCATATATTTTTTCTTCCATATATTCTATACCCTATCCTTTATTTATAGTTATTTCTACCTCTTTCTGCATTCTCTAAAACCTTGTTTAGTAAATCTTTCATTTGCTCCTCTTCCTGCGGTGTTAAACCTTCCGTTATCATCTCATTCCACCGATGCAGTTCCCCTTTAACAGCCGGAATAATTTTCTTCCCACTTTCTGTTAAATACAATTTGTAAGCCCTTGAGTCTTCATGATCTTCTTTTTTCTGCAAATACCCAAGCTCAATGAGCTTCTTGATCGCCCTAGCAGACATGGCCTTATCAATGTTTAACTCTTTACTGATTTGATTTTGATTGATGCCTTCATTTCCATAAAGGGTAAGCAGATAGGGATATGTGCCACTGCTTAACTTATATTTTGCAAGGACTTCATTGGCATAGGCCTGTGTACATCTATAAAGACTATTGGCCAGTTTCGTCAGCGCTGGTTTTCCATCTTTCATGTTGTTATATCCTTTTCTTTTATATATTTTATGACTCCTATAAAATAGGATATAGCAAAATAGTTGATTAGTCAACATTTTCGTTATATCCTATTTTGCTGCAGCAAAATGATTCTTACAGACTACCGTATGATGCCAAGGATAAGGTAATGTTTGGACAATATGACGGCTATAATATACAAGAAGAGTCGTTGGTGAAGAGGCTAAGTAAGAGAAATTCCCTCGAACCATTCGTCAGAGGGAACATAAAACACACTTAAATTTTCAACCAAAATTCTCTACATAACTTGAGATAAGATTATTTCTTTTCTATCAACACGATATATCTCGCATGAGCAGTATATTACGTTAGCATTTGCATTCTTACGAATGCTTTACGATAGCGGGTACTTTCGTTGAATATTTTAAAACCATATTGGAATTCTAATGTTTAGCAGTTCAATTATATTTTTATTGATAAGGGACTCATCATAAGCATGCTCACACATAAATCGTAGTTGCTCAATTGACATTTCAAGTTCTTCTTCAATAACCTCTTCAAATTCATCTACAATATTTTCTAAAATAAACTCCACGATCTCTTCACTTTTTTCAAACACTCTAACAAATAACTTTTTTTCAGGTTCTTGATCCCAAGAAAGATTGAAGTCGCTGCAAAATTGTATGAGCTTTTTCCTTTTCTCAGCATCATCGTATTTCCACATGCTATTTAAATAATTGTATGCTTTCTCCATTTTTATAGCATCATTCGCTATATTCCCATCTTCATCTTCCATGACAGATTTTAAAACTTCCTCTCTAAGAACATGAAAGGGCGAGAGGGGAATATAAAAGCCATCACTTTTTCTATCTATCCATGTATAAAAGGCCGTGGGCAAAAACACATGTTGTAAAAAGCCGAGGGCTGTATTTACATCCCCATGGCTACTCCATCCTGATCGTACAAGACCTTTTTTGCTATCCAATATTCCTATGTATACAATTAAAGATTCTCTTGTTAATCTTTTTTTATCTATATTTCCGAATAAAATATCCTCTGTATCTCTAATCTTTTTTTCCCAAAAGTAGAAATTATTCTTTTTATGCAGCTCTCCCATTTTTGATCTCCTTAAAAATAACGAATAGTCTAAGTTATTTGCAAAGACTATTCGACATGGTTTGTTATATAGTTTTTGAGTAAAACTCGACGACTAAATGATCATCAATATAAATCGGAATCTCCTCACGCTTCGGCAATCTTTCCAATACACCTGAAAAATTTGCTTCATTCTTACTTAAGTAAGGTGGTAAAGCTATTCCATTATTGAGAAAATTATCTTTAAACATCTGATTGTTTCTTGATTTTTCTTTCAGAGAAAGAACCTCTCCAACGGATACGGCATAGGAAGGTATATCTATTTTTTTTCCATTTACAAGAATGTGTCCGTGTACTACCATTTGTCTAGCTTGTCGGATAGAATTAGCAAAGTTTAACCGATACACGAGGTTGTCCAGTCTGCATTCCAGTCTATTTACCAATGCAGAGCCTGTCATCTCCTGGTCCTTTATTGCAGCTTGCACATATCTTCTAAATTGTTTTTCCATTACTTCATAATATGCCTTCAGCCTTTGCTTTTCTAAAAGTTGTGTACCGTAGGAAGAGAGCTTCCTAGATGCCCTTGCTTGCCCGCTTCCTTCTCGCCTCATTGCATTTGGATGTCCGCACACATTCAGTCCTAACCTTCTACACTTTTTAAACCTTGGCCCTCTCATTCTAGCCACTTAAATCATCTCCATAACATAAATTTTAGCCGCGATAATTTATGCCACTTACATATTCCTATTGTATCAAAAAAAATTTTAATTGTAAATGATTATCATTATTAATAATCATTTTTTTCTAACCCCATTATAAAAATGTACATCCCATTCCTGAACATGACTGATGATTCTATGACACATAAAAACAAGAACCCCTTATGCCTAAGGAGTTCTTGTTAATCATTGTAAAGTACCAGTGTAAAAAAGCCAACTTTACCCCTTCCAGCATTGTATGTCATTTTTTGATTCATGGACATACGAACTACGTCAATCCCACTACCTTCCATGGAATACTGTATTTTCTCCGGAAAACGGCAAAGTTTATCTTCAAGGGCAGCACAGTTTTTACATACAGTACATGGACCTGCTCCCATTACGAATACTTCCTCATTTTCGAAAGTCTTTCTAAGCGCTTGATTTATATTCGCAAGAAACTCCATGGAATCCATCATTTCTTTCCTTGATCCAATAGATGCTATCTTAGATATTATAAATGCGTTTTTATATTTTAAAACCCTTGCTTTTCTTTCAGCCTCACTTCCAGCTTTCGGTGGGCATCCATGGTTTTTGCCGAAATTTCCGCAAGTATTTCTGGCACATTGGTTAAATACGTCCTGCGAAAAGATAATATCACTAGATTTAATCGCCCTATACTCATCAAACCCAATTTCTTGGAAAGCTTCTATGAGTCGTTCTTTTAACATAATATTCTCTCCCCTTTCCTCTTCCATCATATAGGATAAATTTATTTCCGACAGAATGGGTTTAGTACGACTTTTAGTGATTTGAATATATGTTATCACAATAATATATCTTGGTCCTCTAACCTCTTATCACAGATATTGGAGATACTATCAAGTATCTATCCTGAACATCTTTAGATAACTGATCGCCTTAAAGTAAGACGAATTGAAAGAAAGAATGCCAGCATCAAAAAGCATGCAATCATGCTGATTACGCCACCCCACCCATAGTTTGTCCAAAAGATTCCTGCAGAAGTTCCACCGACACTAGAACCTGCATAATAGAAGAACAAGTAAAGGGAGGAAGCCTGTGCTCTGTCGCGAGCAGCCAAGCTCCCAACCCAACTGCTTACGATGGAATGGCCTCCGAAAAAACCAAAGGTTAGAAGGGCGATTCCAAAAATCTTTAAAACCAGATGCGTATTTAACGTTGTGGAGGCTCCAGCAAACATTAGCAAAATTGCAGCCATGAGTACTTTATGGTGACCATGGCTATCAGCTAAACGTCCCATCCAGGTAGAACTAAATGTCCCCACAATATAAATAACGAAAATAAAGCTTACTAGAGTTGGATTAAGGGAATAAGGCGGAGCTATCAATTGAAAGCCAATGTAATTATATAAAGAAACGAAACTGCCCATCAATAAAAACCCAATGCAATACAGGTAAAGTAAACCTGGATTTTTCAGATGGCAATGCATCGATTTTAATAACTTCCCTATTTCGAGATCTCTGGGCTCGAAGTGCCTTGAAGATGGCAGCTTAAACCAAAATAAAATACTGGCTGCAACACCTAAAACGCCTATACTACCCAGGGCTATCCTCCAATTAAAAAAATCTGTTAGGACGCCTATAATGATACGCCCTCCCATCCCGCCTATGGAATTTCCACTAATATAAAGTCCCATCGCCATACCAAGACTCGTCTTCTCAATTTCCTCGCTAATATAAGCCATGGCAATAGCAGGCAGTCCTGCCAAAACAATCCCCTGTAAAACTCTTAATACCAGCAGTGAAGAAAATCCTGGAACAAATGCAGTGAGCATCGCTAGCATCGATGCTGCTGAAATGGAAAAAGTCATGATAGGCTTTCGCCCCCATACTTCTGATAACGATCCCACAAGTAACATGCTAACTGCAAGGGTAATAGTTGTCACGGATAGGGATAAGCTCGCTACAGTGGGAGATATGTGAAATTCATTAGAAAGATAGGGAAGTATCGGCTGTGTGCTGTATAAAATTGCAAAAGTATTAAAGCCACCGGCAAATAGCGCAATGCTTGTATTTCGAAATTCCTTCGTACCCTTTTCTATATAAGCCATATGTTTATCACTCCAGATCTGCTATGAAAGTATGCCTCTTATTTTCATTAATGTATTATCATTAATCATTATATAAGGGTTCAACATAATACATTTCCATTCCTCCTTCAACTAGCAATTCTTTCGATAAATGATTTAAAAACAGCATAGGAACCTATCTTCTTGATAGATTCCTATGCCCATTTCTTATTCAAGTTTAAGCTAACTTCAGATAAAGTTCCGATCGTCCCTTGATTTTAGTTATAGGGTAAATTTAGCGTATAAAATTCGTATATACTTTACTTTCTCTCTCTGGTTCTTTAACAGACCCTTTTCCATTTTCAACCAATTTCATAAGCCATGCCATATTTTTACCAAGAACTCTCATGATTTGTACACCTTCTTCATCCTGCAACGCTTCTCCAGGTCTAGCACCATGAATAACATTCCAGTAATTAGAAGTTGGTATCAACATTTCTGAATAATTGATATAGTTGTTTAGTTGATCAAAGGTTGGAAGTCCACCTGAACGTCTTACAGCAACAACGGATGCACCTACCTTGTGTCTTAACATTCCATCATTAATACTGGTAACATAAAAAGCTCTATCCAAAAACGACTTCATTGTTGCTCCCAATGATGAATAATGTACAGGGGATCCTAGAATTATACCATCTGCCTCTTTCATTTTTTGAATCCACTCATTAACCTCGTCGCCTTGAAGAACACATTTTTCGTTTTTATTTTTAACACATTGATTACATGCAATACATCCTCTAATTGATTTATTCCCGACATGAATCACTTCGGTTTCTATTCCTTCTTTTCGAAGTTCATCAGCTACTATTTTTATAGCATGATAAGTGTTTCCCTCTTTATTAGGACTTCCGTTAAAAGCCACAACTTTCATTTATATTCCTCCTCTTATTCTTGATTTCATTTAGTTTTGTTTCTACTATTTCACAGTATATATCCTGTGGATATACAGAACAAGTAGGCACTTTAAAGTAAGATAACTTACCTAGGGGTTTGAATTTAGTGGTTTACATGTTTTCAAATGAGAATAAATTTATAATTTTGTACCATAATGATATAATCTATATCATAAATGAATGAAAAGCAGGTGATTCAATGTTAGAATATAATAATAAAAAATATGTCTGTCATTTAGATTTAGGAATTGATTTAATTCGGGGCAAATGGAAAGCTGTTATTCTATGTCATCTCCATAGAGGTCCTAAGCGGTTCCTTGAATTACAGAGAATAACCAGCGGAATCAGCCAAAAGGTACTCAATGAAAAATTGACTGAGCTAGAAAATGACGGTTTGATTTTTAAGACCATCTATCCGGAAGTACCCCCTAGAGTTGAATTTGAACTCACTGAAAAAGGAAAAGAAATCTATCCGGCTTTGGATATCTTAGAAAAATGGTCTTTAAAATATTTTTCAGATCTATAAGACTCGTCTACTGCCCTAAAATTTAAAACTTATATATTAAAAGAGATTGTGGAGTCCATCCACAATCTCTTCTAAGCCTTTTAGTCATGTTGAATAATAACCGTTCTAGAACTCGATTCCCAATCTACCTTTGCGCCTAAACACTCCGCAATAAATCTAGCTGGAACTAAGGTGCGTTTATTTACAATGGTTGCAGGGACATCTAGGTTTAAATCCTTTCCATTAAGCTTTGCCACATTACTACCGATCTTCAACTCCACAATGGTTTCGCCCTTGATTCCTGTAACTGTTTCTGTAGCGCCATCCCATTTTATCTCTGCTCCTAAGGCTTCGAATATTGCCCTCAAAGGAACCAACGTCCGATTATTGATCGGCAGTATATAGTATTACTCCTATAGCTTTGAATATTTTTTTCATAGATTTCCTCCTGTATGAAGGGATCTTTTTGTATATTTGAGAAAACCATTCTCCATAATCAACTCAATCATTCCTACTTCATTCAAATATTCAACATAGGATCTTAACATTCTTTCTATTACCATATATTTATAGATGCTCTTGGCACGAATATTAAAAGCTTTCATAGCAGACTTCACAATGTCTTCCATTGTCATAGCACCCTCTATGACATCATATACACTTTCTGCTCTACTCCTATAAAAATTTATATTATCCGTTATAAGCTCTGTAATATTATCATATATGCCCTTATGAGCCACTACATATTTGCTGCATTCTAGATCATAGAGTTTTTCCTTGCTTTTCAAATCTTCACTGAGAATAAAGGCATACGGGGTCTTAGCCCCTGCCATGACTTCATAGCTTATGAGGGCATCTCCTATGTAGGCAACTTCATCGGGCGTGATAATCGATACATGGGCAGGACTATGTCCAGGTGTATGAAGAATTTTAAAATTAACGCCACAAATATCTATTTGATCGTCATTATCTAAAATCATCATATCTGTTTTGCAAACCATATGCCCATAGTGTTTTGTTATGTCGGATAATGTTTGACTGTTATAGTAAACCTTGAGATTTACTGCCGAACTGCAAATAAACGCCTCATAGGCAGGCATGGCAATAATACAGTTATATTTATTCTTTAGATATTGATTATTTCCAATATGATCTACATGGGCATGGCTGCATATTATACCCATTACCTTAAAACTTTTTTTTTCTAGAAGCTCTTCTATTCCTTTTTGCTCCCCTTCTTCCCATCCTGAATCCAACATAATAATTTGTTGATCATTCATTTTATAAAAAGGTATGTATGTCATGCCGGTATCAATACAATACGTATTTCCCTTTACGTTCTTTATTTTCATGTCGTTCTCTCCTAGCCTGGGGTTTCGATTTCTATCTTTTAATATTACTATAAATATTGCCGCTGGTACAGTCATCCCTATTCAAAATATATTCTATTAACTCTTCATTAGGAATCGCCTTGCTATAGAGATATCCTTGATATTGATCACAACCCAGTTCGTGGAGGATACTCTTCTGCTCTTCATTCTCCACATACTCAGCTATCACTGAACAGTTTAATGATTTACATAAAAATACGATGGATGAAATAATATTGCGACAGTTGCTATTGGATATAATCTCACGGACCAAAGAACCATCAAGTTTGATTGTGTCAAAATCATACTCTTTTAGGTACATCAGAGAACTATGCCCCATACCGAAATCATCCATTGCCAGTTTTACGCCCAGTTTTTTTATAGATATTATCTGATTGATGATCTTATTGCTGCTTGTTAAGGCCAATTGCTCAGTTATTTCAATTTTAAGATCCTGAGGCTTAATTTCGTATTTTTTCATAATCTCTTCTAGATTCTCAATAAAATAATCACTTTCCAATTGAACTGCGGAAATATTCACAGATACTGTGATGTTTTGAAGACCCAATCCATTTATTTCTTTCAGATTACTGCAAGCAGTGTCCAATATCCAGTAACCAAGCTTATCTATCAACTGTGACTCCTCGGCAAGGGCAATGATCAAAGGGGGATAAATATACCCATAACTGTCATGCTTCCATCTCAGTAATGCCTCTACACCAAAAACATTTCCATCGTAATCCACCTGGGGCTGATAGAACAGGGTTATTTTATTGTTTTGCAGGTCATGCTCCAAATCGAATGCTAAAAACCGAGAGATATTTCCTATATCATCATACCTAGTAAGTAATGTGGATGCCATTCCACGTTCCTCGCTCTGTTTGAACCAATCATATACCTTTTGCAGGTTATTTCTCCCTTGTACATCAGCAACATCTTGGGCAAGACTTACAAAGGGTATGTAACAAAGAGTTCCCAAAACCAAATTAAACAATTGCAAAAGACTGCCATTTATTGAATTGGTCGAAGCATAGCCACTTAAAAAAATAGGAGTTGTCCACTCAATGTGGTTGCATGTATAGGGCACTAGCCCATTGTACATGGCTAGGAAAGAAGTGATGGTCAAAATGATAGGTACCAATAGAAAAGGAATCATATAAATGGGATTTAATACAACGGGGATACCAAAAACAATTAATTCATTAATATTAAATATCACAGGGATAAGCGATAGTTTTGTAAGTCGTCGTTGATTTTTATGTCTCCCTGCAATCAAAATCGCAAGGATAAGACATAGGGCAGTCCCACAACCTCCCATTAGAACGAATGTATCGAAAAAGGTTTTGGTAAATATTCTTGTGGGTACCTGACCTGACCGAATTAATATTTGGTTCGCTGTTAAGGCTGGTACAAATATGCTCTGAGCCACTGGTTCAAGGATGTTGCCGCCATGCATTCCGAAGAACCAAAAAATATGCATAAAGGCTACGAATAAAATGGCACTCAAAAATGGAGATTCTATTTTGTAAAATCCATTACGGATAACATCTGATATAAAACTTTGTATATCTGATATATCAAAAAGAATGGCTAGTACGTGACTTATCATTGCAAAAACTGTTATTGTGATGGCAGCCGGATAAATGGAAGTTAAAGCATAATTAAAGACTGGATTGGCACCGTCGGTAAAAGCTTTTATTCTTAGAGTCTTTATTGAGCTAAGCTTTAAAAAGAGCTTGGCAGAGACGACCGACACGATCATGGCTATAAAAATACCAATTACTCCGAAATTTCCGGTAAAAATCCAATCTCTACTCAACTTAGAGATTACAATAAATGAACACAAAGAAACTGAAGCTGCGATGATGGGACTTACATTATGTTCATATCGTTCACCAAATTCAATGATATATGAATAGCTGATGCATATGACCATTATGAGTGATAAAATATTGAACGTACTATCATGAATAGAGAGAAAGATATTCTTCCACCGACTACCAAACACTTCTAACATCATTCTCTGATAAGAAGGAATAGGCAAGCTTACGAATAGTAAGGCCATAGAGCCTATCAGCATCAAAGGAATCATATAAGTAAGTCCACGTCTTACTGAAATCAGCAGTGGCTTTTTTTCAAACCTCTCATCAAATTCGGAAAATAATTTAAGCATTCTACTCACACTTTCCACGTACTTCTTCCTCCCTACGTTCTGCTCCAAATATCTTTACATGACCATATGGGCGCCATCTCAAACTCAAAACAAGCACCTATTTTGTTTGAAATTGGATATATTTCGAAGACGCCTTTGTTTTTCTTTTCTCCAGAGGAAAAAGCCTTATCCAGAAATCAAAGATTTAACTCAACACATATGTATGCAATTCGCACCGATAGAAACCATATACATTATACCATATTTCGCCAATTTTTTTCAAAATAAGACAGCATTTTTTTGTCACGATTATGCTGAAGCCGTGCAAAATATTCCTCAAAACAAACAAATCCATCCTTATACTTATATAAGTCTAGAGTTTCAATACTCTTGATCCTATTAAAACCATATTGGGATTCTAGTGTTTGGCAATTCAATTATATTTTTATTGATAAGAGGCTCATCATAGGCATGATCACACATAAATCTAAGTTGATCAATTGACATTTCTTATTCTTCTTCAATAACCTCTTCAAATCCATCTTCAGCATTTTCTAAAATAAATTCAGTAATCTCTTCGCATTTCTCAAATACCTTTGCAAACAACTTTCTATCAGGCGTTTGATTCCAGTCATTATAAAACTGCTTTAGCCGTATCCTTTTCTCCCCATTGGTTGTATTTACGCACCATGACTGCTTCATTCTGATCGTAGAAGGCCTTTTTCGCGATCTAATTCATCATCACTATATGTGGCAATTACACTTAAATCTTTTAACAACATTGTACTATTAAGAAAAAAATAAACAGACCATATTTTATTGACTGGTCTGTCTTTAATAAAAAAATGTGATGAAGTAACTATATATACATATATGACTGGGGACATTTTATGTAAATTCTGATTATACTACAATCAATGCTTTGGAAGCCTTTGTTAATATTTCAGCTCCATTCTGATTAACAACCACCGTATCTTCAATTCTCACGCCACCCCAATCAGGTATGTAAATACCAGGTTCCACAGTAACTACACATCCTGATTTAAGTATATCCTTACTTTGTATTCCCATGAATGGTGCTTCATGAATATCCAGCCCAACGCCATGCCCTAGTCCAGGATAGTAATAATCTATATATCCTGCTTGATCAATCACCTCTCTCACCTGTTGATCCGGAATATTTCCTACTATTTCACTTTTTAATGCATTGACACCCCTATTCTGTGCTTCCTTTATAACACTATAGATTCTTCTCTGTTCATCATCTACTTTTCCCACTGCAATAGTTCTTGTCATATCAGAACGGTATCCGTTATATATGCCTCCAAAATCCATGGTTATGAAATCCCCGTATTCAATCTTTTTCCCCGATGGAATCCCGTGGGGCATAGACGTCTTTTTACCTGAAATCAATATTGTTTGAAATCCGATGCCCTCAGAGCCTGCCTTCTTAAGATAATACTCAAGTTCAAGAACTATTTCATTTTCAGTAAGACCTGGCTTTATAACTTCAAGAATTTTCTCAAATGCTATATCAGCAAAAGAAGCTGCTTTTCTTATACAATCGATTTCCTCTTCGTTTTTAATATATCTAAAGGATTCAATAATATTTTGCGTAGGCATTAATTCTACAGATGGCATTTCAGTAACAAGTCTGTCATAAAAATCATAGCTCATATACTTTCTTTCAAAGCCCAGTCTCCGAATACCTAGCTTAGCAGCAGTATCTGCTATGAACGCTTCAAGAGAACCTATCGTTTTTTTCCATTCTGAAACAGTAAAAGTTTTACATTCCATCTGTGCCTGCTCTGTATACCTAGCATCCGTTATGAATGTTTTTTGATCAGGTGCCATTAGGATATATGCATCTGAGCCTGTATAGCTACTAACATACCGGATATTGGAATCATTGATTAAAAGCAGTCCGTCCATTCCTAATTCTTTCATTTTTTCAAAAACTTTTGAATCAATCATTCTTTACAATCCTCCTGTTCATATTTTTAACATTGTACTTACTTTTTAGTGTTATATTTCAACTCTAAAGAATAATGATATTTCTTTCAAAATGATTCATTACTTCTGGTCCATTTCCTCCTACCACAATAATATCTTCAACTCTAACGCCAAATTTCCCGGGCAAATATATGCCTGGCTCAATGCTAAATGCCATTCCATTTTTTATAATTTGGCAATTCCCCTCCCTTATATAGGGTGCTTCATGAACACTAAAACCAATTCCATGCCCCACTCTATTAAAAAAGTAATTTCCATAACCTGCATTATGAATAATACTCCGCGCCTGGCGATCGATATATTCTGCCGTCACACCTTCCTTCACCGCACTTTTTCCTGCCTGATTTGCTTCTAAGACAACCTGATAAATCTGTTTCTCTTCTTCCGTAGCTTTACCTATAAAAAAGGTCCTGCTAATATCTGAACAACAACCCTTATATCTACACCCTAAATCTAATATAATCACGTCTTTTTCCTGTATTATTCGATCGTCCTGGTTATAATAGGGCTTGGAACTGTTGGGGCCTGAAGCAACAATAGGCTCAAAAGCTATCTCGCTTCCCCTTGCCAAGAATAATTCAATAATTTTTTTCTTGATATCCTTTTCTTTCATGCCAGGCTTTATAAAAGAAGTTAGTGCTTCCATTACTTCATCAGCTATCTGTCCTGCTTTTTTGAGATGCACAACTTCCTCCTTGGTCTTTATAATGCGAGAATCCTCTATTATCTGTATTCCGTTAATAAATTCTCCTCTAAATATTTCTGTCATATCCAAAAGATCAGTGCCCTTTATGCCACAATTAACAGCAATCTTCTTTTCAGACAAATCATTTTCTGCCAGAGCATATTTTACAGTGTTTGTAAACCCTTCCCCATCATCCCAAGAATAAATCTTCGTATTTTTTCCAAGTATATGTTCAATTTCTTCCTTATTCAGCTTAGGGGATATATAAAAACACCTTCCATTTCTTAGGATAAAAAGTCCTTGGAAGCGTTCATCCTCCTGTGACAAAAAACCAGTTGCAAACTCTAAATCTTTTGATGGTCCAATAAGGATTGCATCGATATCAAGTTCATCTATCTGTTTGGATAATCTTTCCATATATTTCTCGTTAATCATTTTCTACACCTTCCTTAAATGTTAGTAGAGGTGGCACGCAGCATAATGCTGGCTGGATATCTCTTTTAAAGCTGGTCTTGTTTCAAAACATACTGACTTTGCATATTTACATCTATCTACAAACTTGCAGCAGTCAGGAGGATTCACCGGGCTGGGAACATCACCTTCAATGATTATTCTTCTTCTGGATGCCTGTAAATTAGGATCTGCAACAGGAATTGAAGAAAGCAGTGCCTTTGTATAGGGATGAATAGGATTTTTGTATAGCTCTGCCGAATCAGTATATTCTATGATGCTTCCTAGATACATGACAGCGATCCGATGGGATACGTATTTCACCATACTTAGATCATGGGCGATAAACAGATAGGTAAGTCCCATATCTCTTTGAAACTGCAACAGCATATTGACAACTTGCGCTTGAATGGAAACATCCAGCGCTGAAATAGGTTCATCACAAACAATAAATTCCGGTCTTACCGATAATGCCCGGGCAATACCTATTCTTTGTCTTTGCCCCCCACTAAACTCATGGGGAAATCTATTCACATGCTCCTTATTTAGACCAACCAATTCCAGTAAGCTATAGACCTGTTCCTTTAATTCTTTGTCAGATATGGTGTTGTGTTCCTTTATTCCCTCCCCTATGATTTCTGATATGGTCATACGTGGGTTAAGAGATGCGTAAGGGTTCTGAAAAATCATCTGCACCTTTTTACAAAACTCACCTTTCCCCTTTTTATTAAAAAGATTGATATCATTTCCTTCTAGAAAAATACTTCCAGCCGTTGGTTCATAGAGCTTCACCAAGCATCTGCCCGTTGTCGACTTGCCACATCCGCTCTCACCGACAAGCCCTACCGTCTCACCCTTATTGATAATAAAAGAAACATCATCCACTGCTTTAAGTATTTCTTTTCTTGATAACTGAAAATATTTTCTTAGGTTTTTAACTTCTATATAAGGTTTTTCTGCGTTCATATTCTACACCCCTTTTAAGATCTTTTCCTCACCTACATGCTCTCCTTTACAAAAGCTGACTTACTTTCTTCCCATAGAACTTCAGGCGCATAAGGATGCTGCAACCAACACATTGTACGATGCTTTTCAGTTATCTCATATTCAGGTGGCAGCTCTTCATAGCAAATTTCCATGGCATACTCACATCTAGCAGCAAAGGGACATCCTTTAGGCGGCGAGAATAAATCCGGAGGCGTTCCATCTATTGGTATCAATTGTTCACTTTTATCCATATTCAACGTAGGCACCGATTTGAGAAGGCCCCAAGTATATGGATGTTTTGGGTTATAGAATATCTCATGCAGATCGCCCTGCTCAACGACCAGTCCTCCGTACATGACAATTACTCTATGACATAAGCTGGCAATTACACCTAAATCATGGGTTATCATAATGATCGAAGTATTCATTTTTAATTGTAGTGCTTTCATTAGGTCAAGTATTTGCGCTTCAATCGTAACATCCAATGACGTAGTCGGCTCATCTGCAATTAACAGACTAGGATTACATGCCATAGCTATGGCTATCATAGCCCTTTGCTTCATTCCTCCACTAAACTCGTGGGGATACTGAGAATATCTTTTCTCTGCATCGGATATTCCTACCAGTTTAAGCATTTCAACAGCTCTTATTCTTGCTTCCGTCCTAGAGACAGACATATTATTCATTACAGATTCCTCTATCTGTTTGCCTATTTTCATTGTTGGATTTAACGAAGTCATAGGATCTTGAAATATCATACCGATTTCTGAACCACGAAGCTTTTTTATCTCTTTTTTTGATAGATTGATTACTTCTGTCCCCTTATATTGGATGGATCCCTGTTTGAAATAACCCGGTGGTTCTGGATTCAGTCTCATGATGCACTGGGCAGTAACACTTTTTCCACAGCCCGATTCTCCCACAATGCCTACAACTTCTCCCTCATCTACATGAAAGGATACCCCTCTTACTGCGTTCACTTCTCCCCCATAAGTTTTAAAGGAAAAGTGAAGGTTATCTATTTCTAAAAGTCTCTTCATTTTTATTCACCTCAACTTTTCCCCAGTTACTTTTCCTGTCCTCGCAGTTTCGGATCCAGTGCATCCCTTAAACCATCACCAAGCAAGTTCAATGCCAGCATCGTTGTACATATAAAAAAACCAGGAATAAACAATTGATATGGATAAAGCCTAAATGATTGGGCCCCTATCTTAGCCAGTGATCCCCAGCTGCAATCAGGTGGCTGGATTCCTAACCCGATATAGCTTAAAAAAGCTTCTGAGAAAATATAACCGGGAACCGCCATCGTCAAAGTAGTAATCATTAAACCTACTACATTGGGAATCATATGCCTATAGATTATTTTAAATTCTGATACCCCTAGCAATTTTGCAGCAAGAACAAAATCTTGTTCCTTCAGCCCTAGGACTTCTCCCCTGATAAATCTAGCCATTCCAATCCAGCCCACTATAACCATGGCAATAATTAGCGCTTTCATTCCAGATCCCAGAACCATCATAACCAGTATCGCTACAATGATGTAGGGAATACCATATAGTACATCAATAATCCGCATGATCAACATATCAATAATCCCACCATAATAACCAGATATCCCTCCGATCAAAACACCAATAAAGCCATTTATAATCGCTGCAGTAAATCCGATTGTCAGAGAAACCCTAGCGCCCATCCATACTCTAGCCCACATATCTCTTCCAAGTTTATCGGTACCAAACCAATGGTTTGATGACATCCCCAGATTTGTAGCTGAAGCATTTGTGCTTGTATAGTCATAGGCACCTATTTTAGGTCCAACGATGGCAAGAATAATATATGTGCCAATAATGATCAGCCCTACAAAAGCAACTCTGTTTTTCTTCAAACGTCTCCATCCGTCTTGCCAATAGTTCAAACTAGGTCTGGAAATAGCCTCCATCCTATCCTTGTTTTTCCCTACATGATTAAATTTGTCTTTCTCAACATCGGTACATATATGCTCCACCTGAAACACCTCTACTTTTTATAAACTCTTATTCTGGGATCGATGATACCATAGGCTATATCTACCACTGTATTTGCAATTACTAGCAAAACGCCATAAAAGATAGTAGACCCCAGTATCAAGGTATAGTCCAAGGTCTGAACACCGGAAACATAATATTTACCCATTCCCGGTATCGTGTAGATAGACTCTATCACAAAGGTTCCCGTCAAAATTGCGGCTACTATTGGCCCTAATACAGTAATCACAGGCAGGATTGCATTCCTTATCTGATGACCAAATACGACTTGTATTTGAGACAATCCTTTGGAATTGGCTGTCTTGATATAGTCCTGATTCACTACTTCCAACATGCTGGCTCTCATGACCCTGGATACATATGCCAATGTATAGAACCCCAAGGCAATTGAAGGTAGAATTGTATACTTAAACCCTTGCCATTGGGCTACCGGTAAAAGCTTTAGTTTTACACCAAACATATATTGCAGTAATGAACCAATGATAAAATCTGGTACAGAGCAGCCTATGATCGCTATGATAATACAAAAATAATCCAAGAATCTGCTTCTGTTTAAAGCCGCGACGATTCCTAAGAATAACCCGGTAAAGACTGCAAACAGTAAAGCCCGCGCTCCCAAATCAGCTGAATAAGGAAATGAATCCTTCAGTATTCTCGTAACCGTCAAATTTTTATAATTTAACGAGTATCCAAGGTCACCATGAAGCAAATTCTTTAAGTAGATTATATACTGAGTGGTTAAAGGCTTATCAAAACCGTAATATCTCATCATGTTTTCCTTTATTTCCGGCGATAGCTTATCACTGGCGAAAGGATCTCCCGGCAATAGCCTTACAAGTATCCATACGGCGGTAATAAGTACAAGTATTGTCAACATCGATATGAACAACCTTCTTAGCAGGTATTTAGCCATAAATATCACCCCTTTATATTAAGGAAGGCAGTAAAAAACTACCTTCCTTATGATATTTCCATATTCAGTTTAATGGCTATTCTTCAATATCTGCATAAATATAATCTTCTCTTGGACCTACATATGATTTAACCAGTCCTTTAATCTTTGGGTTCATAAGCCAAGCCACTCTTCTCATCTGCAGCGGTACAATCGCCCCATCCTCTAACAGCACCTTTTCAGCTTCAAATAAAGCATCCATACGTTCTTTTGGATCTCTGCATGTGGAAGAAAAATCCAACAATTCATCATATTTTGCATTGCTATAGGATATCTGATTGTATGG
Organism: Anaerosolibacter carboniphilus; assembly: GCF_014205875.1. Lineage (GTDB taxonomy): Bacteria > Bacillota > Clostridia > Peptostreptococcales > Thermotaleaceae > Anaerosolibacter > Anaerosolibacter carboniphilus. The sequence continues at coordinate 18,126 of NZ_JACHEN010000012.1, read as the reverse complement.
AGAATTAGTGGTCCATAGACATAGATATGTATGAGGATCATCATAATCCGGTGCCCAACCGCTGAAAACCATTTGGAATTCTCGATTGGTTTCCATTTGCAATCTTTGTTTATACGGTACTTGCTTGATGTTCACAACGATTCCAAGATTTCTTTGAATCTGATCCTGAAGAACTTCTGCTTGTATTCTTGAAACATCTGTATCTGTAGTTAGTAATTCCAGCTTGATTTCTTGTGGATTACTTACACTAAGCTCTTTCATAGCTTTATCCAAATAATCCTTGGCAGTATTTATATCAGCCTTTAATGGGAAGGCTTCATAGGGATATTCCTCGCCGTACTTCTTATCTACCCCTGCAACAACAGGAAGAACATACCTCGTCCCAGCATCGAATAGTCCGTCTGTTGTAATATTGATATAATCTTCTCTATCAATCGCGTAGTTTACAGCTAATCTTAAATTTTTATTTTTAAGAGGATTCTTACCATCCATATTTAGTTTTAAGAAATCATCGGCTCCATTATAATAAAGCTGTGATTTATCTAAGTATTGTTCTACTAAATTTGAAGGCACATCCACAAAATCCAAGTCTCCGTTTTCAAACATGCTCAGAGCTGTATTTGGGTCTGGAACCACAATTACATTTACTTTATCCAGATTTACTTTGTCTTTGTCCCAATAACTTTGATTTTTCACAAGCACTAATCTGTCTTCATGCTTCCACTCTTCTAATACAAACGGACCACAATATACATTGTTATCAGGATCAGCAGCAAAGTCCTGTCCAAACTTTTCCACCAAGTCTTTTCTGACTCCATTAAAATGAGGCATATTCAACATTGCTAAGAAGTAAGGTGCCTGTTTTTCTAAAGTTATTTCCAGTGTCTTTTCATTCAATGCCTTCACGCCGGTTTCTTCTATACCCAACTCACCGGAGTTGACCTTCATCGCATTTTTGATGGGCTCAGCGATAAATGAATAGGGACTGGCAGCAGCTGGATCAACTAGCCGCTTTATGGCGTACTCGAAATCATATGCCGTGATATTCACATCATCACTCCATTTTGCATCTCTGAGGTAGAATGTATATACCAGGCCATCTTCAGATACTTCCCATTCTTTTGCAATTCCAGGCAGTACTTTGCCATCGTGGAGCCTTACTAAGCCTTCTTGTATCTGGCTTATCAACGTCATAGAATCCGTAGAGTTAACAAGTGATTGATCTAATGTAGGCATATCAATCAGAACTGAATATGTTAGAATTTTTTCCACCGAAACATTCTCTTCCTTAGCTGAGGTGTCTGCAGGTGTCTGGTTGCCACCACATCCCATAAGCGATAGCAGCATAATGATGACGAACAATAACGCTAAAACAGTTTTTCTTTTCATTTTAATACCCCCCTTTAGAACCTTAAGAAATATAACATTACCAATTCCAACAACACCTTACTTTATTTACTTATTAACTACACCAAAGCCCTCACCCCTTGCTCCGTTTTTTGTTTATCGTCGTAGAGATCATTATGTACATATTTACTGTTAGCGACTGTTCTGTTCTCGTTTTCAAGAGATTATCTAGGTTTTTTGATTTCAAAAATCTTTGGAGTGTTTACAGACAGTATTTTAACTACTTTATTGGTAAAATTTGCCCAATTGTGAGGAATCGAAGAATCTATATGCAGGCTGTCACCCGGATATAAATCATACTTCTCACGCTCAAGATAAAGGGTCAAAATGCCCTCCAACACATAAATAAATTCTTCTCCCTCATGAGCGTATGGAATCACTTCATCCTGTCCTCGTTCTGGATAGATGGTCACTAAAAACGGCGTCAATGCTTTTCCTTCTGCGTCGTTTACCAAATTATAGTATATAAACTTAGAGTTCTCTATATGGAATATCTCTTGCTCATACCCTCTGATTACCCGCTTAGAATTTTCAAAGGGGGGTGCAAAAAAGTATGAAATATCTACTTCCAATGCTTCTGCTATATTTTTTAGAGACATTATAGCAGCAGAGGTCAATCCTCTCTCTAGCTGTGACAGGAAAGCAATTGATAAACCTGTTTTTTTACTTAACTCCTTAAGGGTTATTTTTTTTGAAGCTCTCAGTTCCTTAATTTTTTGTCCCATATTATCTTCCATGTTTAGCACCTCATCAATTATCATTTGATTAAACTAAAATAATTTTAGTATTTGTAAATATTATTCTATTTGTACTTAAATTATCATCTAAATCTCCTTTTATTGTTCATAAAATATATAAAATTCAGATTATTAACGGTATTTATTTGAGCTTTACTTAATTTTATTAATGATCAATGCCCCCTTATAATGAATATCTCCCTATAACAGATTTGTTTTCATGGGTAAATAAAAAAAGCCCTTAAGAAATCAAGGGCCTATAATGTATAGCGTAAACTCTATATGGGCAATGTCGTATACAATGAAGGTTAAATAATTCTTTGAGATACATGAATCCAGTCTTTTTTTGTTAAAAAGCTTTCTTCTACGAAGGACTCCAATTCAACAAATCTTTTATAAGGCAGCGCAAAAGACAAAAGATCTTTGTCAATACACTTCCGTGCAGAGATATCGGTTAAGCCGATCAGTGCTTTTGGGCTTTCCGATCTACCCTGGGCGATAACCTCCAATATAGTCTGATGACATCCAGCAGCTGCCAAAATCAATACATTATCTTTTGATGGTTTATCAAAATTTGCAAGAGTTACACATGCTGAAAGCTGGTCGGCGTTTACAAGGAAAATGATTGCTTCAGGTACTTCATCTTCTTCAACCATTTCCAATGTTTTTAGGACAACATACTTTGTAGGAATAGTGACTTCCGGTAAGCTGTCAATAAAACCTTTTGCCAATTCAGGTGTTTTCCGGTAGCATTCACCTTCAACCTTTCCTGGAATCCCTACGGATAAAAAATGCTCGATGAAACCCATTTCAAACCTCTTAAATCCGATCCCTGTGGCTCCACCCGTACAGCCGCATGTTTTCTCGTCGAAAACCGCAGTCCGGCCTTTTGAAGCTATATTTATCATGGATATCACACAGCCCCATTTATCTTCTTTAAATTGAACAGCATTTTCAGGTTTTTGATCTGCCCAAAGTACTGCAACGGGGGAAGAATTTAGTTTAATCGCCTTCCCAATTTTGCTTTCCATGTTGGTCCCTCCTTTATTTTAAGTTTTAAAACCATGGTTTTTATGTATTGGATTTTAAGAAAGCACCAGACTTGTACAAAAAAGTATATGTTACAGAAGCGTACAAGTCTGGTTGAATACTAAAATCTACAACGCAATGCCCATCTGTTGTATAAGCGTTACTTATGTCTATCAGATAGTAATGTCGTTCCATTGCCTATGTTGTCAAAGTCATTTTCTCGAACAATGGTAACAAAAGCTTGTTCAGGAAGATTAAGTATTTCGCTGGCCTTTGTGACAAATTCCTTTACAAGTTGAGCCTTTTGTTCTTTGGTAAGCTTCGGGCCATCCAATGTAATCACTGGCATCATTTCCACCTCCTTTCTGATTATTTTTCATAGATCTTTCCATAAAACTTTGCTTCTTTCATTACGTCTATTCTTCATAGGTTTTATAGTAGGATAAAACATTGTCAGACATCTTTTGCAGGGAATTGAGTAAATACCGCCTTTCTTCCATTGAAAACCCATCTGCAATAATATTATTCCATCGCTCCAATACCTCATGTAAGCTTGGCTTTATCTGCAAGGCCTTTTCCGTAATATATATTTTATAAGCTCTTTTATCTTCAGGATCTTCCTTTCTAACCACATATTCTTCTTTTACCAGATGGTCTATTGCTCTTGCAGTAGTACTTTTATCAATACAGATCCTTGATGAGAGCTCCGCTTGATTAATACCATCCTTACCATATAGATGTAACAAAAAAATATACTGACCACTACCCAGATTAAACTGTTCTAGTTCTTCATTTAAGTAGGTTTGAGAATATCGATATAAAAGAGAAATCCATTTCCCTATGCTTTCCGTTGTTAAATCCACCATAATTCCTCCTAGTATATAGTTGCATTTGCAACTATATTATATCGTATAATAGTTGCAATTACAACTATAATTCATTTTTATATATTTTAATGAATTGTACTAAATATTGAAAAGCCCATAATTCGTGGGAAGCAATGAATTACGAGCTTCTGTTCTATAAACATAACAATAAGTTTCAAAAAAAACGATGAAGTTTATTATGGTGCTTCAGCTTCTTTCATGCTTATTTACAGAGGCTGCCTGCTTTCTGGCAAAGAATTCTGTAATCCACTTGCTTACAATCGCAATAGCAACATAGATGGGAAAGGAATAAATGTATTTCCATCCGTGGAGTTCATAAAGACCTAGCCATACAAGCAGCGGCTCCGACAGAAAGGAAAAGATGGCAGAGATTAGAATATTTGCTGCTATAAAACCCTTCCATGTGGGGAAGTATTGATAAGCAAGCATGTAGGGGTAATACCAGCAACCGTGTTATGTACTGAAAAGTAAATGTAAATTTATGTAAATTGTCGAGTGGAACGGTCGTAGGAGTATCGCATCCAGAGGTAAAGTAGATTCCAATTTATGTGGGATACGAAAACGATTCGTGTAAAAACTGCACAGAATAAAACCGCGGCTAAAATATTGGCTCTTTTTAAGAATAATGTTGATGTTATAACCTTATTAAAGGAAACCCCTTTTTGAAGTTTCCTTTAATTCATAAAATAAAAATATCTTGCGATAAAGGATATAGATGAAAATAATTTAGAAGTGATGTAATGGAAAAATCAAGATAAATCTAAATATAGAATTATTCAATACATTTTGGTTAAACTATCATCAACGAAAGAGAGGTGATTAGTTTGACTGTACAAAGTGATTTGCAAAAAGCAATAGCATCCTGTGAAGCTGCGAAAGGCAGTTATTCGATGATGGCAGAATCAACCGAAGATCAACAAGCAAAACAGATGTTCAACGGTATGAAATCGGATATTGATAGGCATTTACAATTTTTAAACGACAGGCTAGATTACTTAAGCCAAAATAATCAATTGAATAAGCAGCAATAATAGTAAAGGGGTAGTGGTAGCATCAGAAGCAAAGTAGATTCCAATTTATGTTAATCTACTTTGTTTTTATTTATCCATATAGCACCAAAAATAACGCCTATTAGGGGTCTCGCCAACATTGTCAAATCCCACGCTAAGGTAACCATTAGAGCTATTTCTTGCTTTTAGCCCACTTTAAAGATTAAACATGCAAAAGTATAAGTTTCATACGCTATTTACATTTTTAAGACAAAAACACTTTCTTGTTGCAAAACCATGATAGTTTTTCTCCTGCCTAAATTCGCGAGAGATCTAGCTACAAAAGAAAAGGCACTCTAATTGGTTCAGCACTTCCTACAAGACTAGAAATTAACCCAACAATTCCGCTTGTTGTCTATCTTGTGAATTTATGAATTACAAATACAGCAACCAGTAACCATACTAAGATGATAATAGCCCCAGCTTTCCAACTTTTAGGTTTCCCATCTTTAAACAAATCTTCTGCTTCTAATCTGCAAGATTCAATAACTTCCGCAGGAATTAATTTGATGGCTAAAGTAATACCTATTGGAATTAAAATGAGATCATCTAGATATCCTAATATCGGAACAAAATCAGGTATTAGATCTACAGGGCTTAGAGCGTAACCAACTATCAAAGCAATGAAAACTTTAGCATACCAAGGAACTTCAGGTTTTCTATAGGCCAAGTACAAAATACTTAGGTCTTTTTTTATTTTTTCAGCCTGAATTTTCAAATCGTCAAATAATTTCATCATTTCCACCTCATATATGAAATACTTTTACAATAAGGTATACGGCAACGATTCGTGTAAAAAACAGCCACAAGCAAATTTTCTGCATGGAAATGATTCGCGCAAAACTGCAATATACAAAAGGAAAGATCTCTTCTATTTGGTAGAATATATCTTTCCTTTTGCAAGTATTTCGGTTTGGTAGGACGGAACACCCCTACATTTCAGATACCGTTTTCAAGCAGTGAGCCATGATCCTTTATGACCGCAAACCAAGATTTGCTTTGGCTTCTCAATCACTTATAATATGAATCCTATACCATCGTATAGGCGAATTTTTTTCTATATTTTGGATCACGCCAACATTTCCGACTTAACGCTAAGAAAACTATCGGTTGTGAATTTGGGATTTGACTTCGTCTAATTTTCATTGAACTTTTAAACCTTTTTTCTATGGCATATAAAGAACTTAGAGCCTATTTAGGCAAAGTTTATGAATAAACCAGTCTAGATAGGCTCTTGCTATTGTGATGAAAGTAACTATATAATAATATTTTCTAATTTTTCAAGAACGAAATTTATATCTTCTTTTCATAGTATACCTTCCAAGACTAAAGCGGATTGCTCCACGTCCTTGTTCTTCTGAAACACCCATAGCCTTTAGTACAGGGAATAGGTAGTAAGACCAGAATGGCACGCAAACCCTGTTGATGCTGCAATTTGGCCCAAATGATCTAAAATCTTATGTCCGTTAAAGCCTATAAAACTAACCTATTTGACTCTGAAGAAAGTGAAGATTAAGGTATTATTTTATATAGTATTTAAAACATTATTCGCCCCTTATACTAAAAATATATAATTGGATTAATCCATTTGCATATTGCCGAAAAACTGATATTTACTTACAACTTAAAAAGATAGATGGGAACCCGTAATTAAGGGTTCCCATCTATCTTCTTGGAAACTTTAGTTCTTAATAATTTGCTCTTGCACTTCATTGCTATAGGGTTCTACTATTCTCCACATATTCGTTCATTGCCACAAATCATTTTCATAATGCGTCACTTGTTCTGAAGCCAGTTCAACAGGAGTTTTTTGTACAGAAACTTTCAGCAATCAGTGTTCCAAACCCTCCCTAGTTGTTTACTCTAACTACATAAAACAACCCTACTTCCTAGCAGAATATTTGTATTTTCTTTACAATATCACTAGAGAGGTTACTAACCTCAACCTTGGTAAAACCAGCTTTGTACACATTCTCCACAGTACGCCTATTAATATTTGCACCATAAAGGTTTACAACCAGCGGATTGAATAGATCCATCACCAGCCCTAATACCGCGCTTTCACTTCTTACATGTTCGATCATGATGATTTTTCCGTTTGATTTACATACCCGTCCCATCTCTTTCAACCCTTTTATCGGATCAGGTACAGAGCAAAAAACACAGGTTGTGAATATGGTATCAAAGGTCTGGTCTGGAAATTCTAACTTTTGTACATCCATGTTCCTAAGATCTACCTTTTTTCCAAGTCTTTCTGCTTTATCCTTTGCTTTGGCTAACATCTTCTCACTAAAATCAATGGCTGTTATATCTAACCCTTCAGGATAGTGTTCTATGTTTTTTCCTGTGCCAACCCCTACTTCAAGTACTTTCCCTTTTAACTCATTCATTACTTCTAATCGCCATTTTTTCAGTGCCATTAATTCCATGGGACTTTCCAATACATCATATAAAGTCGATACCCTATCGAACCTTCTTCTTATTTTCTCCGTATGGTTATCCATTTTTGTCACTCCCTTTGAACGATTCAATCCCCTTAGCGATTGAACCAGTATTTTTGTTAGTTTGTCCGTAATTTAAAATGCTATCATATCTACATCTGCTTCTTGCCCATCTTCAAAGCTCACAACAATTCTATTAGGCAAGCAAACAATGCTTTGATATTTCTTATTAATCCAGCCTGTATCAGAACATATGGCGTCAGGACAAATTGCTCTACTCATTTCAAGCATTCGCACAGCGCCATCCTTTGCTTCAATATATCCTGTATGATTACCGAACTGAAATTCATAGTTTTTTACTTTTCCATTATTTTCAATGGATATCTTCTTAATAACCTTACCATCAACAGTCACAGTAGCATATCTTTGCCCAACATTTGCCGCAGAAGCTGCGGTAAATATCATTCCAAATACACTGGCAACAAGTATAAATGCTATTAATAGCTTATCCCATTTCGTCATCGTATCAGCCCTTCTTATTAATGAATGTTGTAATATATCCATGTACCTATCAAACCAATAGCAGCAATGAATACATATTCCAAAATTGAAACATTGACTTCACTGCCTACTAAATCCTTCTGAAAATCTGATTGCTTACGCTTGATAATTCTTCCAATAAATAACGCCAAAATAATGATAACAAAGCTCGTTATATGCGCTATTGAAAAAGGTTGAATTACGATAGGATTACTTCTAAAAAATTCAACGATAGCCCTATTTATTGAAAATCCTATAATATATTTTATAAATAATTCTCCATTGTATTTTATCCTGGTTCTCCCTCTCCAAAGATAGGCAAATAATATTAGATCTAAAAACATTTCATATAGCTGTGCAGGATGTAATAATTGATTACCAACCTTTACTGCCCATGGATAAACATTTCTCATAGGAACTCCAAATACATCGCAACCTATTCTCCCAATGGCCTGTCCAATGATAATTCCTGGCGCAAAAGTATCCGCAGCTTGTAAAAATGAAATATTGTTTTTCTTCGTATACCATAGAGCAAATAAAACGCCTGATATTAGCGCCCCTTGTATGGATAAACCTCCACTGCGGAAATGAAATATTTCTATAGGATTTTGAAGGTAGTGATCAAAATTAAAGGCCAAAATATAGTATATTCTTGCCCCAACAACAGCAGCGATCATAGTATATAGAGCTAAATCTAGCATTTTACTGCTATCCATACCTTTTCTTCTGGCTTCTTTCATCATAATCCATAATCCAGCTAGCATGCCGAAAGCAATTGCTACGCCAAATACATATATTCCAAGATCTCCAACCCTAAATAGTTCTTTCACTTTTTTTCCTCCTCAATTTATAACTACAGATTATATATGCAATTGTCGTGCCATGACTTGAGACATTCATTTCAGTAGTTTATTGTTTTTTCCCTTCTACACACTGTATTAAATCCAACAATTCCAGTGTGATATGAGACACCAAGATATCATTAATTGCTATTTATTCTTTGTTATCCATTGAACATCATTAGATTATGACGATTGCAATTTACCATTTTCGAAAGAGGAGTATCGTCAGCATTTTCGATTTATCTTTAATCTGTTAGCTAAAATTCAGTATGTTTGAGATTATCTATGATAAATATATGTAAATAATCAATATCAAAGCTCGAAGGTAAACCCTTTGAGCTTTGTATTTTTAGCTCCTTCTTTGAGAACAATAATTGTATAATCCCAAAATGAGGCCTCTGAGGAATGCGTATTTCACAAATAGAGAAAATTAAAGGAAGTCAGTTAGGAGGAACTTGCTATGGATTGGAAATCCTTTATGGAAGGGAGTAAAGATTTATCAGTTTTCGCCTTAGCTTTAAGGGCTGTCATCCTTTATATTGCATTAATTATTGCAACTCGTATGATGGGCCATCGTCAAGTAGGGATTTTATCAGGTCATAATTATCTGGTAGCCGCCGGTATCGTCAGTTTAGCTGCCATTCGAATGCTAAATCCTGAATCTTCTCTTACCTCTGGAATCGTAATTGTTTTCGTATATGCCTTCGTGAATGTATTACTGTCCTATTTGGATATAAAATGGCCTAAAGCAATCGATCGGAAACCGACAATACTTATGAAGGGGGGCATGTTTCTCAGAGAAAATATGCTTGACTGTCATGTAACGCTGGATAACCTTTTAGGACAATTAAGGTTAAAAGGAGCTCCTAATCTATCAGAAATCGACTCCATCGTATTGGAACCCTATGGAAAAATCAGTGTTATCAAAAAGCCTGAAGCGCTACCTCTAACGCGAAAACAAATGAACTTACCGCCCAAAATGGTAGCGCTGCCTACAATTCTTATTTATGATGGTAAGATAGACGAAATGAATCTTCATCAGATGGGCCTAGACCATGAGTGGCTAATAACAAGGTTAAGGGAAAAGGGAATTATGAATCTGAAAGATGTATTTTTAGCTATGTTGGAGGCAAATGGAACAGTTTATGTAAGTGTCTAAATTTAAGGAAGTGATAGAATTGGAACTATTAAAAAAGGTATTTGGAAGCGCTCATGAAATCAGTCCCTTTGTATTCGCTTTACGCAGTATTGCAGTCGGATTTCTATTATATATTGAAGGAAAAGTCTTACCTCACAGGGCTGGCGGACAATTTGCAGGATATGACTTTGCATTTTTCTGGATGATGGGTGGAATTACTGCAGCGCCCTTATTTGAAGCGAAAATAAGTTTTATTAACACGGTTGCTATTATTGTTGTTATATACATTCTTCACTATCTTATTTCATATATCGCTGTAAAAAATAGAATCTTTGCTAAGATAGTATTAGGAAAATCCATACCATTAATTTCAGGAGGAAAAATTCTCCGACCTAATATGGCAAAAGCGTTTTTCCCGTTAGAACTGTTGTTATCTGATATGAGAAGTATAGATGCACCCAACATTAGTGAGATAGAGGCAGCGGTCTTAGAAACTAGTGGTCACGTAAGTGTTCTCAAAAAATCCGATTATCAGCCTGTAACTCCAAAGGATTTAAATATTCAAACAATGGGCGGTGGTCTTCCTACTCTTCTTATGAATGATGGGAAGGTTGTTGAAGAAAATTTAAAAGAATTAGGATATGATAATAGCTGGTTAAAAAATCAGCTGCTTAGAAAAGGTATAACAAATATAGAGGATGTCTATGCAGTAATGATTGACTCTTCTGGTGAGCTATATTACACTGTAAAAACGCAAGAATAGGGAGGTTTAAAAAAATGCTTACGGAACAAGAAATAATGAACAATGCTTTTAAAGAAATGCTATTTCATGAAGAAAGTATCGCTAAAAAGTATGCCCAGCTTTCTCAGCAGATTAACGATCCTAAACTCAAACAAATGCTAAAAGGAATGGAACAAGGGGCTCGCAATCACTATAGTACCTTATCCCAAACAATGCCAAAGTTTTCAATCGTTTAAAAAAGGAGGGAACTGAAATGAATACCATAGATTTATTGCAGGATGCCCTACAGGATGAGATGATGTTACAGACTATGTACAATAAATACATGATAGAAATTACTAATCCTGAAGTAAGGCAGCTCTTCACCCAATTAAGGGATACAAAATTGCAAAATCTCTCCCAATTACAGCAAGAAGTTAAGAACATGATGAAACAAGGGAAAACGCAATAGATAAGAAAAAGCCTTGTGATGAATTAACTCACAGGCTTTTTTGTATTACATGGTAGGTGCTTGAACTGCTTCCACAGAAAACTGACATTCTTCTATGCACAGATCCAGGTGATGAGCAGCTTCTTTAAGCATCGACTTTACTTGAACATTTGTTTCTTGATTTGCCATACTTTCAAGTTGTTGTGCTGTCTGTTGACATTTTTGGATGCATTGCTGAATATCGTTAGCAGGATTTGTCGCCATATGTGTACATCCTCCTTATCATTAAATTTAATATAATTCACTGTTTTTATTGCTGCATATTTGCATTTTCACATTGACGAATACACATTTCGATATGACCGGCTCCCAGAGTAAGCATTTCACGAACACTTGCCTTTGGAATAGCATTTGTTGCCGTACGAAGCATATTAGCTGTAGCGGTACAATCGGTAATACATTGTTGAATTTGCTGTTTGTTTGCCATAATATCACCTCCTTTAATCCAATACTAGTATGCCGATACGTCTAACAAACTATTCTATAAGTAATCAAAAAGATATATTACCATCTTCTATATTAATTTACTTTGTTTTGAACTCGATTATCTACAAGTCATTTCCATTATTTTCACCTGACACATAATAATTTTACGAGTGGGAAAACCTATCTATCATAGTTAAAATTCCAAATATGACAGGTTTTTCTTTTTTAAAAGTTCATGCAAAAAAGTGAAATATAAGATTTTATTAACACCTTACGCCTGAATAGGATACAATTGTCTATTCGAAATATTGAAACGCCATGTTAAGAATTTTAAATAAAGAGGGTGAAAATATGGAAAAAATTATCCTGCAAAAATTATCTAGCAAAATAGGAAATGCCTCCTTTGCCATTGATTTCTGGGATGGAACCAATGTGAATTATGGTCAAAGAGACCCTGCCTTTAAGATTATCTTTAAAAAAAGAATTTCAAAAGCAAAAATATTAAGAGATCCATCCCTTGCTTTTGGCGAGGCTTATATGGACGGAATCATCGACTTTGAGGGAAATCTACAGGAAATTATTGAGACTATTTTTAACCTGGATATCCCCTTTTTCCGGAAAAGAGAATTTCGCGGGCTGCGAAGGATTCTTTCACAAGAAAATAGATCAACATCGTTTCGCAAACAACAAAAGGATGTCCAACACCATTATGATCTGGGAAACGATTTTTATCAGCTGTGGCTGGATGAAACCATGAGCTACTCCTGTGCCTATTTCTGCTCGCCCGATGATTCCTTGTACAAGGCACAGCTTCAAAAAATTGATTATACCCTGAAAAAATTAAACCTTCATCCTGGTGAATCCCTCCTGGATATCGGGAGCGGATGGGGCTGGCTGATTATCCGTGCCGCTCAGCAGTATGGGGTAAAGGCATTAGGCATCACCCTGAGCGAGGAGCAGTATAACAAAACAAAACAGCGGATTGAAGAGTACGGTCTTTCTGGGCAGGTAGATGTGAAACTCATGGATTACCGAGAGCTTGCGGAAAGCGGGCAAAAATTCGATAAAATCGTCAGCATCGGGATGGTGGAGCATGTAGGAAGGGCAAACCTGCCCAAATACATGGAAACGGTAAACAAGCTTCTTGTCCCTGGTGGGGTATCCATCCTGCACTGTATTACTGGACCGATTGAAGGTTCCTGCAACCGTTGGATCAGCAAGTATATTTTCCCTGGGGGTTATATCCCTTCGAACCGCGAGTTGATCTGGCTCTTGTCAGAACATGGTTTTCACCTTTTGGACGTGGAAAGTTTGCGACTGCATTATGCAAGAACATTAGAGCACTGGGCCAAAAATTTTGAAGCGAATGTGGATTCTGTCCGTGAAAAATACGGCGAGCGCTTTGTCCGAATGTGGTGGCTGTACCTCAACTCCTGCGCTGCTGCCTTTCAGGCAAGTGACCTCAACATTCACCAGATCGGTTTTTCCAAAGGAATCAACAATAATCTGCCGATGACAAGGCATTACTTGTATCAATAAGATGTATTTCAAATACTAAGAGGGATTCTATGAATGGCTATATCGGCATCTTTATAAAATCTACAGTAACATTTTTGGGCTTCTTCTTCTGACTCGTATAATGGGAAGAAAACACTTGTCAGAGCTTACATATTTTGACCACATTGTTTCAATTACCATAGGCTCAATCATTGCCAGTATCGCTGTTGACCGGTCCATTAATACGTTGGATGGAATAACTGCTACTATAGTATGGAGTATCCTACCTATTTTGATCGGATATATCTCTTTAAAAAATTTAACCTTTAGAAAAATTGTAGACAGTGAACCTTTAATCATTATTCAAAACGGAAAATTACTCGATAAAAATATGTCGAGAATAAGGTATCATATGGATGATCTTCTCATGCGGCTTCGGCAAAAGGATGTTTTTGACATAACGGAAATTGAATTCGCAATTTTAGAGTCTAATAGTAAGTTAAGTATACTCAAAAAATCTTCATACAATCATGTAACACCAAAGGATTTGAATATTTCTACCAATTATAAAGGGCTAATGACAGAGTTGATTATAAACGGACAAATTATGGCGTCTCATTTGAAAATGCTAAACTTGGATACAAAATGGTTATCAGAACAGTTGCAGACTAGAAATATAAAAAATGTTGAAGAGGTTATATTCGCTGGCCTTCAGACAGATGGACAGCTTTACATTGCATCAAAAAGCAATGTTGTAAAGTAAATATGTTGTTATAGATAGCATTATGCACAGGGTTAGAAAATATCAATCTCGATATATAATCGTCGTAAACATACCCCCGGTGGGATTGGTTAGATTGTTGCTCATGTGGTGCGGAATGTGGCAGTGGAAAGGCCAGATGCCGTGGTTGTTCGCCTCAAACTCAACATCCCATGTTTCACCAGAAGCTACCAGAATCGTACTTTTCAGCAGTCTGTTATGAACAGGGATTGAATTTCCATCAGCAGCAGTCACATAATACTGGTGTCCGTGAATATGGATAGGATGAGCACCTTCCTGGATATTCCCTAACCTGATTCGTACATTGTCACCATATTTAACATCTAATGGTGTTGTATATGGGAAACTTCGCCCATTCATCGTAAAAAAATTAAAGGTATGTCCGTATGGGTCAATATCAAATATGCCCGGCTTAACTTCATGCGGTTGCAAGCTTTTAACATGGAATTCTTGCAGCATAATAAAGTAATCACGCTGTATATTACTTTTATGTTCATCAGGCTCTAAAATAATAAACCCACCTCCAAGCCCCATCATCTCCTGCTTTGCTGCAATATGGTGTGTATGGTACATGTGGGTGCCGGGAGGGTTAATGATTTTAAAGTGATAATCAAAGTAGTGGTTAGGTTGAATCGCAGGTGACGGTTCTACGTCAGGTACACCGTCCATAACGTTAGGTACATCTAATCCATGCCAATGAATACTTGTAGCTTCAGGAAGCCTGTTATATACTCTTATATTGACATAATCACCTGGATAGACCTGGATGGTTGGACCTGGAATGCTGCCATTATATCCCCAACCTTTCATATATAGTCCCGGCAATAATTCCCTTGTAACCGGTTCAGCAACCAATTCAAAATATTTTACACCATTTCGCATTATAAAAGGAAGGTTAGGCACATCGGGAGTAATAACCATATAAAACACCCCTTTATACTTTATTTTTCATTAACAATATATAGTTATAAGATTAAATATATGATATTGAAGTATTTAATGAATAAATTTCTGATAAAGACACAATATACTATGGAATATTTAAACTGCATAATCGATGAAGCGAATTCACTTAAGAGAGGTTTTCACGTTATGGAAAAAATACTTCATACCCTATCAAGTACATTGCACATTCTGGCTGCTGTAACCTGGATCGGCAGCATGATATATAGTGAATTTGCAATCAAACCGGCACTAAAAACACTGGACGACATGAAGGCTCACAGCATTAATGGCATAGCAATGAAAAAGTTTTCAGGTCTTACATGGGCCAGTCTCATCATTCTTGTTCTTACAGGCTTCTATGCCGCATATGACAAGAAAGACAAACTGATCCCAATTTTCCACGAGTCCCCGGGGATTGCCCTGACGTTTAAGCTTATTTTGGTAACTATACTGTTTATCATTTTACTGCTCCAGGTATTTGTTTACGGACCCAAAATGGGCAACCTCATAAGTCCGTCTACCCCTAAAAACCAAGAAAACCAAATGGCAATGACACAAACTACAAAGACTGCCGAAGTCCTGTCAAAGGTCCATTTATACGCCGGGATTGTAATTATCATCCTAGGGGTTATCCTTTCCCAATTGCTTGAAAAATAATTACTAAATCCAGTTTTTTACGAGGGAATGCTTTGGACTGGAAATCTTTTATGGAGAGAGCAATACTTTATCCACCCTCGCTATGGTTTTGAGGGCAATCATCCTTTATATCGCATTGATTATTGCTACTCTTGGATGGGTCATCATCGAGTAGCAATTTTATCAGGTCTTTTGATTACTGGCAAAAATGTGCAATCAGTTTATTTATGTCACGCGTCGCTCGCCGTTCTTGCTCTACTATATATGAAATTTAACTTATGAAGGCATAGCCACACAAACATATGTACTTTTATCAGTTTTTATAAAAATGTTTACTTGTTTACCTTCTAAATTATTGATATTTCGATTGTTACAAGATATTGAAAAATATATAATGTAATATACAGTTTTGTATTCTTTTGAGAGATGAAAATTGTTATTATAGAAAATCTTAGAGTACATGAATTTGCTATGGAAAAGTAATTATTTTACTCTTTGCTACAATAATGTATACACTTTTATGAATTAATTGAAAAGAACGTACGGACTTTTATTCTATATTACAAAAATGCCTATACTTTTAAATGACTAAGTAGTAACACAAATGTATAGGCAATATTTTGTATCAATGCAATATACGTAATTGAAAATGAGTCCAATCTATTGAAATGAATATATTTAAACTATTTGATTAAACTTGGTGATTTTTTATCATGCACATACTCTTATATTTCTAGACATTTGGAGCATTACAGTACGGGCAGTTTCGCCAAGTAATATTAATAAACTTGCCACAGCCTTTACATTTCTCTTTTAGTTCTACTTTACATTTTGGACAATATATAAAATCATCTTTTATTAAATGCCCACAATTATAGCATTTCACACGTGCATTTTCCATTTCACATGTACATTTATTTGAGTCTTCAGAATAGATAAGATAAACGATTAAGGCGAATATTATCATTCCTACCAATATCATCGCAGATCATCACCCCTTCTTTCTAAGCCACAATAAGGACACATAACCCAATCTTCTTCCATCTCTGCTGCACAGCCTAAACACAACGTTTTGTACATCATGGACCGCTTGAAGTCCAGCAATACAGATCCTAGTATCATTATTCCAATTATGATTCCAACAGTTCGCAGTGCAAGCACCTCTGAACCACAAACACCATTTTGCAGTGGATGATACATAGTCCCAATGTATATAATCAACGCAACAAGTACTAAACAAATGATAGAGATACCGATTTTCTTTTTCATATCTCCCACCTCTTTCTAATATCCTTATATATACTACATCTATCGCCAACTGATTTTTCATATATCGTTTAATTGCAACAATCATGCCAAAAACAAAAAAAGAATGAAGATCATTAATAATTGATACTCCATTCTGTTAACCTGTAAATATTCTGTATTTAGTACTGCAAAAAATTGATGCATCATACTGCTGTAACTTTATTACAATTGCGTGAGAAATCTGGATTTTTCATGTGCTTGATATGCTACACTGCATGTTGCATTTCATGCAAAAACTATCTTTTGGGGTTAACTTTTTATTGAAAGTTGATGGTCTTAAGTAAGCACCAATCATAGATTTCTTTTTGAGTAGTTTGGTGCATCACGGATAATTCTCCATAAAATCTCCATAAATTTTCGATACAATTAGATTAAACTTTTTAAAGGAGGTGACATTAGTGTTTTTGTTCCCGCTTATATCATTTATTGTTGTCATCTGGTTAGTCGTGTTTATTATGAATACACTAACAACAAATTCTCACAATGATAGGTCTAATAACTCAAATACAAACAGAACTTCAACTCAATCAAACAGACCTATGGAAATCTTGAAAGAGCGTTATGCAAAGGGTGAAATATCTGAAGAAGAATATTTAAAGGTTAAGAGAAATCTAGAATAAAATGCGGTGAAGATTCTTTCTTCACCGCATTTCTAAATTATTGTCCAAGTAATTCTTTTAGCCACTGGTTTCCATGTTCAAATACCAGTCTCTGCTTTCTGCCCTTTTTTACTTCGGTTTTACAAAACGGGCAAAATCTCCAATTTGCTTTTATCTCTTTAGAACAGCAATTACATGGCTGCATTTCTACTTTTGTTGTACAGTGGGGACAGAAATGCCACTCATCTTTCATTGGTCTTCCACATCCTTTACAGGATGCTATATGAATAACTTTAAGTTCCCTGCTATTTTCCAAAAGAACCACCTCATCATCTGTTTTATTATCTATTTTCATGATAAAGGATGGCTTTCTCATTTGTCAAAAACTAAGATTGCCGAAAAGCCACTAGTTTTATAAGTATATAAGAAGTTTTGTCGAACCCTAGTATTTTCAACATTTTTTATTGATTTGACCTATTTAGGGATATATAATTATGCTATCAGACAGGGGGATACAGCACTCTACAATATTTTTTCCAAGGGGGATACATATGAGGAATAATTTGTTAACTGTTGGAGCAGATTTGGGAAATGACGCTTTCAAAATTATAGGTCCTACCAAAAGGGAATTG
>NZ_JACHEN010000011.1 GCF_014205875.1 Anaerosolibacter carboniphilus | reverse complement strand
TCTTTTTTAAAAATGTTATGACCCATTAGCTCAGCAGGTAGAGCACTTGACTTTTAATCAAGGTGTCCCGCGTTCGAGCCGCGGATGGGTCACCAAGTACGGAGGGGTGTCCGAGCGGTTTAAGGAGCTGGTCTTGAAAACCAGTGACTTCGAAAGGGGCCGTGGGTTCGAATCCCACCCCCTCCGCCAAATATGGAGAAGTACTCAAGTAGGCTGAAGAGGACGGTTTGCTAAACCGTTAGGCCGGGTAACTGGTGCGAGGGTTCGAATCCCTCCTTCTCCGCCATATATGGGGGCTTTTAGCTCAGTTGGTTAGAGCGTCCGGCTCATAACCGGTAGGTCCGGGGTTCGAGTCCCTGAAGGCCCACCATTTTCACAGGGGTATAGTTCAGTTGGTAGAACAGTGGTCTCCAAAACCACGTGTCGTGGGTTCAAGTCCTGCTACCCCTGCCAAAATTTCATTTATCATATCGGGGTGTAGCGCAGTTTGGTAGCGCATCTGGTTTGGGACCAGAGGGCCGCGGGTTCAAATCCTGCCACCCCGACCATGTTAAGGGCTTATAGCTCAGGTGGTTAGAGCGCACGCCTGATAAGCGTGAGGTCGGAGGTTCGAGTCCTCCTAAGCCCACCATTTATGCCCAGATAGCTCAGTCGGTAGAGCAGAGGACTGAAAATCCTCGTGTCGCTGGTTCGATTCCGGCTCTGGGCACCATTTAAAAAAGTACATCTTAAGATGTACTTTTTTTTATAGTATAAGAAAGTATACTTTCTTATACTATAAAAAAAGCAGGAGTGCAGGGGAAGTATTCCCATGCCGCAGTCAGAGGGGTCCTCAGGAAGCTGCTTTGCAGCCGTCGAAGGGGAACCTAGTTCCCCTAGCGAAGCACACGTAGTGTGTTTTTTTTATGCGTTTAAAGGTTATAGAGAAGGTGCTTCAGAAGAACAGAAAGAAAATCAAAGATTTCTCTGTTTTGTTCTTGTTTTCCCATTTTTAAAACGACCAAATGATCAGGAGTATTGAATAGTTTGTTAATACTTTCATAGTGGAAAGAAAAGTCATTAAGATTTATATATAGACATGGTTCGCCTGATGAAAGATTACCTTTACGCATAGGAATTTGAAGTTCAAAGCTATTGTTGCATTGTTGATAGGCAAATCTATAACCCAGTTCATATTGTAGATGATCATTGACAGAAGCAGCAAAGGGATAAAATCCAAAGCAATTTAGCGTATTACCCTTGATGGATAGTTTATCTATATAGCATACATGGTTGCTCGCTATAGGGACTAAGAGTGGCGCAGAAGATAAAAAATCACTAAAGGTTACTTGATCGAGGATACATAGACACTTGCTAAAATAGTAGAGATCATCATAGTTGTGAAGTAGTATCTTTTCTTTCAAATGATTTTCTGGGTAGTTTTCATATAGCTGATAAAGTTCGACGCTCTCTTTCCCGCTAATGGTATCTGTTCGTAAGATATTTAAGCTTTTTTCTACAGATTTAAGCTTACAGTCTTGTAGATTTAATAGTTCCCTTTTTCTTCGAACGAACTTGAGTATGTCAAAGCTTTTGTGCGTATCGACTCGAAAGGGAATATGATGTTTTCCAAGGCGCTTGTTGAGAAAAGGTATATCAAAGCTGTCTCCATTATAACTGATTAAAAAATCAAATGCCTTTATCTTTTCACTGAAAGCTTCTAACAGTACTTTTTCCTCTCGGCGGTGATGACAGAAAAATTGTTGAATCATCATTCTTTCATTCTCCACATAGAGAATACCCACCAAAATTACCTGGTTATATTCTGGACTGAGCCCGGTGGTTTCTATGTCAAAAATAGCAAAGGAGAGATCCTTATATAAAGATAAATAGTTATCGGGAAGGGATAATCTCTCATGAAGGGGATAGTTAATAATTTCCAAAGAATCACCTCAAATATATTTAATAGCGTATGTATTCATATTACAATAGAAAGAATAAATGGGGAAGACCCTAAGTCAAAGATTTGGAACAAAGTTGCCTATCGAGAATTTGCTTTCGCTAGGAAATCAAAAAACATAATTTCCTAGATATTAAGAAGATTAGATTTCTGCCTATTGCCTATGATATAATGTTAATGTTGCTTTGCCAACGAAAATATAGGTTGAGAGCAGATGAGGAGGATTTGTTATTCTAATGGATAAAGAATTATTAAAAATCAAAGAGCAATTGAAAAATATAGATACACAAGAAAATGATCGCATATTCTTGATTGCAGAAGATATATTTAAAAAGCAAATTATTAATGTTGGAACAATCTCTTATGTGGAGCTTTTTCAAGAGGCTGCCCTTGACATGGGGCAATACTACCATGCATTACAGAATGGATTCCCTATTGATGAAAAAGTAGAGACAATATATAAAAAATTAATGTCTTATGTGGGGGAATTACCAAGTATATTAGGGAATTTTCAAGAAAGGATTACGGACATAAAAGAATGGAGACAGGAAATCATTCAGCATATTCGAGTATTGTCTGCCTATTATACAGAGTCCAGTTACATATATGAAATTGTTTCAGAAAAGTTAGGGGCTAAAGGGCTGGAAGAAGCTGGCGAAAAAAGTGTTCAATTAACTACGTTTTATCAAGATGTAGCCAAATACTTGGCAATGGATGCGCAGAAGGTACCACATAAGATGAGCTACATTCTTTCGATCCTGCCATTCCGTTTGACAAAGCAGTATTTTCTAGGACGGGTTGGGGAAATACTAGAACGGGTCAAGAAAGACTCTCCAACCAATGGATGGGCAAATATTCTACAGAGATATAGAGAGCTGTTTGATGGCAGCAACTACTGGTTATATGGAAAGGAATTCAACAAATTTCATGAGAAGATTGAAGCTTTTAAAACTATAGATTTTAGAAAATCTTCTATAGAAGACTTAAGCTCTGTTCGACGGGAAGTAGAACTCATGTTAAACAATTTATCAAGATTAATCCAGACATTTCAATCTTATGTTTCCATAGCAAATCGGATATTAGTGATGCACATGATGGAATTTAAGGACTTTGAGAGGGTATTAGAAGGGGATGTGGTGATTCCTGATATTTATAAACGTTTCACCGAGTTAAAATGGCTTGTGGAGAAAGAAAAGAATGAGACTACTTCTAAGGGATTGGAAGAATTATATGAGATTTGCAGGGAGAGAGGAAAGGAACTATATCAGCAGGCGAATGATTTAGGGGAGTTATTTAATCTGTGTATGGATAAACTACCAGACGGTTTAAACCATGGAATGGAAGAATATATTACCTTGTCTCAAAAAATTGTGGCGGTAACCAATGATTACGAGCATGAATCCTATGATGATATTTTCTTGACGCCTGTAGAAGTGAATACCCAAGACAATTCTATTCAGTTGTTCATTCGACACTTGGAAGAATCACTGCTAAAGATGACTACAGATTTAAGAAGGAGCAAAATGAGAAAACTGTTATCTGTTTTACCAATTCCCTTTTCATCACCAGAAGAATTTTTTGATTACATGAAAAGTGCCTTAGAATTTAACACAACCGATGCAGAAAAGGCTTGGACTGTGGAACGAATTTATAAGATAATGACAATGAACGGAGAAGAAACTAAAAACATAGAATAAATAATGGATAGTGCATGTTAGCAGCTTCTTGTGATGGAAGCTGCTTTTTTATGATTTCCGTACTGAAAACAAACTTTTGAAAGTTATTTGAATATAATAGGTAAAAAGGAGGGATGGAAAGTGGACTTTATGGAAAAGTTAGTCAGTAAGGTTTCGGAAGGAACAAAGGTTTTATCTAAAAAAACAGATGAACTCCTGGAACTCACAGAGTTAAAAATGGAAATTAAACATTTGGAGGATGAAATCGAGGAAGCAAAGTTATTTATTGGCGAGATGGTCTATAGAAGTTATTTGGGAAAGGAAACAGGAACAGCTGAGATGAGAGAAAAGTGCAGCGAGATTGAGCAAATGTACTATAAGATTCAACAGTTAACCCAAGAAGTCAATGAGATTAGGGGAGTAAGGCTGTGTCCTCACTGCAATATTGAAATTAGGGAATATCTAAATTTCTGTCCGAGCTGTGGCAGTAAGGTTGTTTGAATTTTCAAAGGAGCACGAAGGAATTTAGGTTTTTTTGTAGAATATTGACATATAGCATATTTTATTTTCAAGCAATTATTTCTTTGACGGGAAGGTGACTAGGTTGAAATTAGTTCGGACTAGCCAATTAGAAGAAGGTATGATTCTAGCTGAAGACATTATGGGGAAATATGATATTGTGTTTTTGACCAGTGGTACGGTGCTAAACGATCGCCATATAGAAAATTTAAAAAAGCTGGATCTACACTATGTATATGTGATGGAGAAGATAAGCGAAGTCGAGTCCGATCAATCCCTTCAACCATCAATCATCATCGTTGATAGGCAGCTTACCAAAGAATATGCCCAGTCTATGGATCAGTTCAAAACTGCATATGAAAGTGTGGGATTAGGAAAAAAGATTGAGCGAGAGGTCGTAGAAAAGTCTGTACTTCCCTTAATGAAAGAAGTTGTGAAGAGCAATAATGTCTTAGGACGACTAAGACAGATTGAGTCAAATGATGCTTATACCTACAGACACTCTATGAATGTAGGTATACTGGCTGCTATGGTAGGAAAATGGTTAAATTATAGCGAAAGGGACCTTGAAAATTTAACAACTGCTGCCATGCTCCATGATATTGGCAAGTCTAAAATACCTGAAGAAATTATCAATAAACCTGATACCCTAACAGCAGAAGAATATGAGATTGTCAAAAAGCATTCTAATTTAGGCTATGAAATATTGAAGGAATCGGAAGGCATGAATTTTGATATACTTTGTGGTGTATTACAGCATCATGAGCGAATGGATGGTAGTGGGTATCCTTTAGGAATTAAAGGAAATAAAATCCATGAGTTTGCTAAGATCATTGCTGTGGTAGATGTATTTGATGCCATGACATCACAAAAGGCGTATCGTTCAAAAATGTCACCTTTTAAAGTGGCAGAATATATTGTTGAAAACAGTTTTGATACCCTTGATCCATATATTGCAAATACTTTTTTAGAGAATATATCGAAATACTATGTAGGAAATATTGTAAAGCTAAATACTGGAGAAGTGGGAGAAATTGTATTGGTAAATAAGCAGTCTCCAACGAGACCTCTAGTGAAGATCAATGACAAATTTGTTGACCTTCTAAAAAATCATGATTATGAAATTGTGGATGTTATTGCATAAATAGAATAAAAGGAGGTCACCTAGGTGATCTCCTTTTATTCTATTTATAAAAGCCTTTTTCAAACATATCCTTTATCGTATTAGGATCTGTTGTAACACTTAAGGCCAACATTAACTTGATCCTTGCCTTTTGTCCTGGTAAATTACCTCCGAACACTACACCAAGGTTTCTTAAGGTTCGTCCAGCGCCTTCATAGCCATATGTATCCAATACTCTTCCCATAGGGCAACGGGAAACCATGACTATTACCACATCTTCAGCGATGGCATATTCAATACCTGATACCATGGCGGGTGGGATATTCCCCCTACCCATAGCTTCTATTACCAGACCCTTAGCACCTGAATCCACACAAAATCTAATCAATCGATCATCCATGCCTACAGCGCACTTGATCAGGTCAACCTTGCTTTCGATAGAATCAGTTATAATATGATGATGCTTTGTAATATCTCGATAAAAAATAACTTCATCACTATCTACAACACCCAAAGGGCCGAATTCAAGGGATTTAAAAGTATCTAAACTTAAGGTATGAGTCTTGGTAACTTCACTGGCAGCATTCACTTCCGTATTCATGACTACCAGTACACCTTTTCCCTTGGCTTGTTCAGAAATAGCTGTACATATGGCGGCTGAGAGATTGCTAGGGCCATCATAACCTAATTCAGAACTACTTCTCATGGCTCCAACTACCACAACAGGTTTTGGGGTATTGATATTTAAATCTAGAAGGAAAGCGGTTTCTTCTAGGGAATCAGTACCATGAGTGATAACTACGCCAGTAATATCCTCTCGTGCTACTAGGTTTTTTATTGTTTTTGCTAAATCCATCATCCGCTGAGGCGTCATATGAGGTCCAGGAATCTTATCAAAATCGACAATTTCAATATCAGCCACTTTGTCAATATTGGTGACCATGGACATGATTTCTTCACTGGATAAAGCAGGGATTGCTGCAGCAATTCTTGGGTCAATTTTCATAGAGATGGTGCCGCCCGTAAATACAACAGCTACTTTATTTTCATTCGCCATGTGGTTACCTCCTAGTTTATATACTCAACATAATTAAAGAATATATGCAAAAAACTTGATTGTCAATCTCTATTATCATAACAGAATATGCCCGTATGAAAAATAAATTAAAAAATTTAAATGGAGAGATTTCTTATTTTTATTTGGAGATTTAGCTTTAAACCTTATCTTTTGGTATAATTATTTGTAGTATGCTCATGCTGAGAAGATAGATCAAATCTATTGCAAGTATTTGGAAATTGATGGTAGAATATACATAGCAGAGGGGTGTTGGGAATGATTTTGAGAACGCTAATTGTAGATGACCAATTGGAAATGCGTGAGATTATGAAACAAATATTAAATGAAGTTCCCTATGTGAAAATTGTTGGAGAAGCAAAAAATGGCTTAGAGCTATTAGATTATTCTCTGGAATTAAACCCAGATGTAATCTTTATTGATATAGAAATCCCGGGAATCAATGGTATTGAAGCGGCTAAGGAAATTCGAAAAAGAGACCCAGAGGTACACTTGGTTTTTGCTACTGGATATAGGGATTATACGGGAGAGGCCTTTGATGTCTATGCTACAGACTATATTCAAAAGCCCTATAGTCGTGAGAGAATTATGCAAACATTAGAGAGGGTCAGAAGTTTAATAAAGAAGGAAAAGGGTGATGAAGAGAAACTATTGGGCATTCTCAGTAATAGAAACAAGCGGTATATCAAATTGGGAGATATCCTTTTCATCGAATCTAGAAATCGAAAGATTTATATCTTTACAGAATATGAAGAAATAGAATGTAATGAAACTTTGAATGAAATCAATGATCAGCTGGACCAGCGATTTATGAGAACGCATAAGTCCTTCATTGTAAATTTAGATAGAATTCGTAGCGTGAAACCACTGACCAGAACCTCCTATAGCATATATTTTGATGCTATAGAGCAGACTGCCTGTGTTGCCAAGGATTTACTGGAAGAAATGGTGGAGCGGGCAGAAAATATGAGTAAAAGGTGAAATGATGAGAAATAAGAATTTAATTGCAGTAATTGCCTATGATGTTTCCCAACTCCTGTTGCTAGGTATTTTTATCTACTATAATTTTGTTATTGGTAGAGAAAAGTTTACACCAGTGGTGGAGTATCAAATGAATATGGCATTAGGAATATTGATTATTTTATTGAGTATCCTTGGGATATATATGAACCGAAGAATATTTGAAGTGTTTAAGATCGAGAAGGAATATGAAATACAGCAAATCAATTTGAAAAACATATATGCATTAAATAATTTGCAGCGGAGCCAGCGGCATGATTTTTTAAATCATCTTCATGTGATTCATCATTTAGCAGAAACGGAAGAATCTAAAGCGCTGAAAAACTATGTGGAAAGAATTTACCAGGAGGTCTATGATGCCAATATGAAGGTAAATACAGGCTTATTGGAGGTAGATGCACTGCTCCAATCTAAGTTTAGTATGGCAAAAATCAAAGGCATAGCTATTGAGATGATTAATGAAGCGAACTTAAAGGATATAAAGATTGAATCATGGAAGCTTATTAGTATTCTTGGAAATATTATTGATAATGCCATCGATGCATGCATGGAAGGAGATAAAGAAAATAGGAAAATTGTAGTAGAGTTGAAGGAAACAAAGTTTAAATATCTTTTTTATATTAAAAATACAGGCGCACCAATACTCCAAGAGAATATGGAAAAGATTTTTCTCGCAGGCTTCACAACAAAGGGAGAGAAGGGTCAAGGATTAGGATTAAGTATCTGTAAAAAGTACATTGAGGAGAATGATGGGAAAATTGAAGTAAACAGCAACAACAATGGGACGATATTTACTGTTGAATTCTATAAGTTCTAAGAATATTAAGACAAAAGCACCAGTCCTCGGGGACTGGTGCTTTTGTTGGTTTACGTTCAAAAGGGGTATTGGGAATAGAGATTATATTATCGAGGTTACCAGGGGGATAACCACTAAACAAATTATAACAAAATACGACAAAATTAGCAATGCTTTTTTCAAAAAAAAACACTATAAATTTTTTTGTACAAAAGAAGGATTATATTATATTTTATGATTCCTGCTTGATTTTATATTATAATTGTATTATATTTTAGTTGAGCATGAGAATGGAGGGACGGGAATATGAGAGAGAAGATTGAACAGTTAATGGGAAATTTACAACAAAATGGGATGAAAGCGAGTTATTTTGATACAACGGCTGAAGCAAAAAATTACATAGTAGATACTATCGGAAGTGGAAAGGACGTTGGGATTGGTGGATCTATGACAATCATGGATATGAAGCTCCATGAATCCATACGAGATGCTGGAAACCAAATTTACTGGCATTGGCTTGTAAACACACCTGAAGAAAGAAACACAGCTATTGACAGGGCCAATTGTGCTGATGTGTATTTAACCAGTGCCAACGCTATAACCCTTCAAGGTGAAGTTGTAAATGTGGACGGAAATGGTAATAGGGTTTCAGCCATGATCTATGGCCCAAAAAAGGTAATGATTATAGGTGGTATTAATAAAATATGTAATGACTCTTTTGAAGCAATGGACCGGTTAAGAAAAGATGCTTCACCTCCCAATGCCAAAAGATTGAATCGAAAGACTCCATGTGTTATGACTGACGAATGCCGAGATTGCAATTCACCAGAGCGTATTTGTAATGTCACAACCATTATTCATAAAAAACCTGGATGTATCGGGGAAATGGAAGTAATTATCATTGGGGAAGAACTAGGCTACTAACAAAAAACAATGCACTTTTAGGGTGCATTGTTTTTTTCTAATTTTATATTGTAGAATGGTTTCCCTTGACAATAGGTAATAATAAGTTTATCTAGAGAACGGCTTTACAAAGGGTTTAGATTCAGATACAATATGGAAAGATATAGGGAAATTTGTTATATGGGAGAGATTAATTGTGGAAGTATATTTAGACAATAGTGCAACAACAAAACCATCTGAAGAAGTTATTGAAATGATGATAAAAGCTTTAAGAGAACATTATGGGAATCCTTCTTCGTTGCATCGAAAAGGAGTGGAGGTTGAAAAGTTAATCAAAGCGGCTAGAAAGCAGGTTGCAAGGTCTTTAGGCGTGAAGGATGAAGAAATTATTTTTACCTCTGGGGGAACAGAGTCCAACAATATAGCCATTCTTGGCATCATTGAGGGAAATAGAAGAAAGGGAAACAGAATTATCACTAGCAAAATAGAACATCCCTCTGTTCTAAATGTTTTTAAAAGTTTAGAAACGAGGGGACTTGAAGTTATATATTTAGATGTGGACGAATGGGGAAAGATAGACATAAATCAGCTACAGGAGGCAATAACAGATAATACTCTGCTGATAAGTCTCATGCATGTAAACAATGAAGTGGGTACCATTCAACCTATTGAAGAGATCAGTAAGCTACTACAGCGCTTAAAATCAAAACCTTTTTTTCATGTAGATGCAATCCAGTCATTTGGAAAAGTAAAACTGAATTTGGGCAAGCTAAATATCGACATGCTATCTATTAGTGGACACAAGATTCACGGTCCTAAAGGAATTGGCGCTATTTTTGTGCGAAAGGGAGTAAAAGTATCTCCAATTTTCTTGGGAGGAAACCAAGAAACTGGGATTCGGTCTGGTACGGAAAATGTACCAGGCATTCTAGGCCTTGGTGTTGCAGCAGAAAAGATGTGGGAAGGTACAAATACGCATCATGAACAACTGCTCATGTTAAAAGATAGGTTCTTGAGACGAATAAAAAATGAAATTCCTAATATAAAGATAAATGGTTTAGAAGGAAATGATGGAGCGCCTCATATTTTGAATATAAGCTTTCCGGGTATTCGAGGGGAGGTTTTGCTTCACAGCCTGGAGCAGGATAGAATATATGTTTCAACGGGTTCTGCCTGCTCATCTAAGAAAAGCAGTCAGAGTCACGTATTGAAGGCCATGAAATTGAAAGACGACGAGATTGAAGGGGCTATACGATTTAGTTTCTCCTATAATAACACTGCAGAAGAGATTGACTATGCCGTTGACCGATTGAAGAAGCATGTTGAAGAATTAAGAAAGATTATGATGAGGTGATCCTATGAAAAGAGCATTGATTGTGAGATATGGTGAAATTGCGCTAAAAGGCTTGAATAAATCTTATTTTGAGCAGAAACTTGTGAAACATATACAAGCTAATATTAAGGACTTAGGAAGTACAAGGGTATATAAATCAAACGGATTGGTTTTTGTTGAATTAAACGGGCAAGATGAAGAAGAGATAATTGCTCGGGTTGTAAAGGTATTTGGTATTGTATCTGTCAGTCCTGCCTGGAAGGTAGAGGCTGATTTGGATGTTATTAAGGAAACCGCTTTAAAACATGCGTTAGAAAGAGTTGAGGAAAAACAGTTTAAAACCTTTAAAGTAGAAAGTCGCAGAGGAGACAAGAATTTCCCCCTCAGCTCTCCTGAGATATGTAGAGAAGTAGGAGGATTTATATTACAGGGTATAAAGGGCTTAAAAGTAGATGTGCATGAACCTGAACTATCTATTCATATAGATGTTCGAGATAAAGCATATATTTATTCTGATAAAATTCCAGGATTCGGTGGTCTGCCATTAGGAACCAATGGCAAGGGGGTGCTTCTTCTTTCAGGTGGCATTGATAGTCCTGTGGCCGGATGGATGATGGCCAAACGAGGTGTAGAAATAGAGGCAGTACATTACCACAGCTATCCTTTCACTAGCGATCGCGCTAAGGAGAAGGTGATAGATTTAGCAAAAATTCTTGCTACCTATTGTGGTACCATTCGCCTCCACTCTGTGAACCTATTACCTATTCAAAAGGAAATCAATGAAAAATGTCCAGAAGAAGAAATGACAATACTCTCAAGAAGATTTATGATGAAAATTGCTGAACAAATTGCAAAAAATAACGGATGCCATGCATTAATTACTGGTGAAAGCATCGGGCAAGTTGCCAGTCAGACCATAGAGGGGTTAACAGTAACCAATGATGCAGTTACCCTGCCTGTATTCCGTCCATTAATTGCCCTAGATAAGGTAGACATCGTTGAAATAGCAAAGAAGATCGGTACCTTTGAAACATCTATACTGCCTTATGAGGATTGCTGTACAGTATTTTTACCGAAAAGACCTGTAACGAAGCCAAAAGTGGAAAGAATTAAAGGATCTGAGAATAAACTAGAAGTAGAGAATTTGATAGAGAAAGCCATTGCAGATATGGAAGTAATAAAAATATCAGCGGAAGAATAATACAAAATATGAATGGCGTAAAGGGGGAATTTGCTATGACAAAGTTTTTGTTAAGATGGATTGCCAGTGCTGCATCCATATATATCACTGCTGCCCTTTTTGAAAACATCTACATTACTGGTTTTGCTGCAGCTATGATAGCAGCAGTGATTCTTGGAATTGCCAATATGATTGTTAAACCGATTATCATTGTATTCACATTACCAATTAATATTCTTACATTAGGATTATTTACTTTGGTAATCAATGGTATTGTTTTGAAGATGACAGCGGGTTTTGTTGGTGGGTTTATGATTGATGGATTGACAACGGCAATATTAGCCTCCATTGTCTTGAGTATTGTTCATATGCTCTTAAGTGGTATTCTTGGAGTTAAAAAAGATTGAGATCGCAGAGAGACAAAAGTCTCTCTTTTTTCTTTACATTTTATTAATTTTTTTAATAAGAGGAATATTATTCATATGTTGGGGAATCATATACAGTTGGAGTTGGAGAGGCGTCATAAATTTCCATTTTATGATAAAAAAAGTCAGTGCATCTTACAAAACTAGCTATTTTTCAACGAAGGAAAAAACATTGTATTAAAGAATAAATAATAGGTGCTAAAAAAAGATACATAAGATTAAGCAAAGGAGGGGTCGAATTGCGTCTTAGCTTTGAAAATATCAATAAAAATTTAGTTATTAAGCTAGATGGTGAGTTAGATCATCATACAGCGGAAGAGATTCGGGATGAGATTGACAGAGAAATAGATCATTACAGTGTGAAAAATATCATTTTCGACTTATCAGGTATGAACTTTATGGATAGCTCAGGTATTGGCGTTGTTATCGGAAGATACAAGAAGGTGAGTAAAATGGGGGGAGAAGTAGCAGTAATAAATATCAATAGTCGCGTTGAGCGGATATTTAAAATGTCGGGTTTGTTTAATATCGTAAAAAGATTTGAAAACAAAAACCAAGCTGTTGACAGCTTATAAAGGGGTGAGTCATTTGTCCATACAGAATCATATGAGATTAGAATTTCTTAGCAAATCACAAAATGAAGCCTTTGCAAGGGTCGTTGTGGCTTCGTTTGCTTCTCAATTAGATCCTACTATTGAAGAACTGGCAGATGTAAAGACAGCTGTTTCAGAGGCTGTTACCAATGCTATCATTCATGGCTACGAAGATAAGATAGGAAATGTCATTATTGAGTGTTCTATTCAAGAAAATGAAATTGAAATTATGATCATTGATCATGGAAGAGGCATAGATGATGTAGAGGAAGCAAGACAGCCTCTATTTACTTCAAAGCCCGATCTGGAGAGATCTGGGATGGGATTTACAGTCATGGAAACCTTTATGGATGAAGTAGAAGTTCAATCACTAAAAGGTGTAGGAACAAAAATAAGAATGGTTAAACGCTTTGAAAGTCGGTAGAAATAAGGGGTAGATGATATGACTATGACTGCATTCTCAGAAGACAACAATGAAATATTAAGTCATGAGGAGACCATCATATTGATTCAAAGGGCCCAGACAGGGGATAAAGTAGCCCAAAGCATCCTTGTAAATCATAATCTTGGATTGGTAAGAAGTGTCTTGAAAAGATTTACCAATAGAGGCTACGAAAGAGAGGATTTATTTCAACTTGGTTGCATAGGGCTCGTAAAGGCTATTGAGAAGTTTGATTTAAGCTATGATGTAAGATTTTCAACCTATGCAGTGCCGATGATTATCGGGGAAATCAAAAGATTTTTAAGGGATGATGGGATTATTAAGGTAAGTAGATCTCTAAAGCAGGCTGCGGGGAAGATAAAGAATGCAAAGGAAATCTTATTTCAAAGATTAGGTAGGGAGCCAACGCTGCAAGAGTTGGAAGATGAAACCGAAATTCCAAAAGAAGATATCGTCATGGCTTTAGATTCTAACATTCAGCCAGATTATCTATACGATGTTATACATCAAGATGATGGATCTCCCGTCCATTTGATAGATAAAATCAGTGAAACCAGCGCTGAGGATGACACAGAAGTTGTAGATCGATTGGCGCTGCAGGAGGTATTGTCCAAACTAAAGCCAAGGGAAAGGCAGATCATAATATTGAGATATTTTAAGGACAAAACCCAGACAGAGATCGCAGAAGTTATTGGAATATCACAGGTTCAAGTTTCTAGAATTGAGAAAAAGGTTTTACAACAATTAAAAGAATTATTGATAAAGGCATAAAACATATGCCTTTATTTTTTTAAAAGTCTTTCTTCATAAATCTTTGGAAAAGACTTTTTTATTAAAATGAACTGCATGAAAATGAGAGAATTATCCTGTGGATTATGGAGAATACTATGTTCATAGATAGAATGGAGTGATGATCATGAAGATCAAATACCGCAAATTCCTATGGATCATGATGTTTGTCATAATCATTTCTTTTGCAACCTTGTGCATCATAAATAATAAATCCAATACCAATAAATTTTCAAGGGCAAAGCTAGTCTACATGCAAGAGAACACTACAAAGCAAAGGTTGTGAGAAAATGATTTCACAAAAGGAGGTCTATATTCAATTAAAGGACAATTTGATAATAAGTAATCCTTCCGGCTTAAAGATTAAGGATATAGCAATCATTTTGACGGATAAAGAGGTCAAGGAAGAGTTACTAAATCTTGAGGTCTTGAGTAAAAAAGATATGGGAAAAATGTATATTGTTGTTTCCATTCTGACAGTCGTAGAGAAGATAAGGGAATCCCATCCTGACCTATCCATTATCCCTGTAGGAGAATCTGAGTTATTGGTAAAAATAGAGAATGATTTAGAAAAAGGTAAAAAATTCACTACGTATTTAAAATTAGGAATAGTAGCTGCAACTCTTTTTGTAGGGACAGGATTAGCGATCATGAATTTCCATGCAGATGTAAATATGGGTGAAGCTCATAAAGTCTTATATAGATTGATTACGGGTAATGATGAGAGCAGGCCATTAATTCTTCAGATACCCTACTCTTTCGGCATTGGATTAGGAATGGCGCTATTTTTTAATCATTTTTTTCCCAAACACAGCAACGAACCAAGTCCTATGGAGGTAGAAATGTATTTGTATAAACAAAATATGGATGAATACCTCTTAGACAATGAGAAAAATACTGAGGAAAGTAAATGATAGGCTGGAGATGATGGCAATGCTTAAATTTGTGGCTGCCTTTGTTGGATTGGCTGAAGGTATTGTGGTGGGAAGCGCGGTGGTCGCTTTTATTACATTGCTAGATATTGTACCTAGATTGGCTCAACTAACAGATACAGAAAACTGGATTCGATTTTATGAAATTGTTATCATTTCATCAGGAACGATTATTTCTTTTGCATGGTTTTCCAATACTTCGTTAAATTTTGGGAAGACAATTTTGGTGGTGATAGGACTTCTGATGGGCGTTTTTGTAGGATTATTGGCATCCGCGCTAACAGAAGTAACCAATGTGATTCCAGTAATTGTAAATCGATTTCGTCTCCATGACTATATAGGATATGTTCTTGGAGCATTGGTGACTGGCAAAGTGATAGGATCATTAATTTATTGGTTATGTATTAATAAATAGGAGTGAAAAGGAATGGATAAGAACTATCAAGATATCACCAATAAATTAGTTTTACCGTGGAATGATTTGAAGGAAATAAAGAAACGACATGAATTTGAATCAGTACAAATCGGCAAAGATATTTTAAATGGTGATGAAAAAGCATCTATTGATCAAATGAGATAATAAATCGCTATACATTGGAGAAGAGGTGCGATGATGCAAAATAAAAAGCTTCAGAGTATCAACAAACAGCAAGAATATAATGAATATGTCCAACAAAAGATACCTAAACCAAGCTATGTAAAAAATTGTATTTGGGCTTTTATCGTGGGAGGATTAATCTGTGTCTTTGGGCAATTTTTAGGAAATGTGTTTAAGGGGATGGGGTTGAGTAAAGAAGACGTTGCTACAGCAGTACCAATGGTATTGGTTTTCTTAGGCGCTTTTTTTACTGGCTTGGGTGTTTATGACCAATTAGGAAAACGAGCAGGTGCTGGCTCTATTGTGCCAATTACTGGTTTTGCCAATTCTATTGTATCGCCTGCAATGGAATTCAAGAGAGAGGGTTTTGTTTTTGGTGTTGCAGCTAAGATGTTTTTATTAGCAGGACCTGTACTTGTCTATGGATTCGGCTCATCGATCATTGTGGGATTGTTATATTATTTTTTAGGAAGATAGGAGGTTGTACAAATTGGCTTCAAAAAAACTGGGCAAACAAACGGTAAAATTTGACCATCCTCCTGTGATTATTGGGACAGCAACGACAGTAGGGCCAAAGGAAGGTCAAGGTCCATTGAATAGCTACTTTGATACCGTTTTATCCGATGATCTCTATGGAGAAAATAGTTGGGAACTGGCCGAGAGCAAAATGTTACGAGAGACGGTAAAATTGGCAATACAAAAATCAAATAAGAATATTACCGACATGGAATATATGCTTTCTGGGGATTTGTTAAATCAGCTTATGTCTGCTACCTTTGCTGCCAGGGATCTAGGAATACCATTTTTCGGATTGTATGGGGCATGTTCAACTATGACCGAATCATTAAGCCTTGGGTCTATGTTGATTGATGGAGGCTATGCAAAGCACTTGGTAGCGGTGACATCCAGTCATTTTAGTGCTGCAGAAAGGCAGTTTAGATTTCCGCTTGAATTAGGAAATCAAAGACCTTTAACAGCTCAATGGACTGTTACAGGATCAGGGGCAGCCATATTAGCTTCCTATGGACAAGGTCCGAGAATTACCCATGTAACTACAGGCAAGGTTGTGGATTTAGGTATCAAAGATGCCAACAACATGGGTGCAGCCATGGCACCGGCGGCAACAGATACGATTGCAGCTCATTTTCAAGATACGGGATTTACGCCAGAAACTTACGATTTGATCGTTACGGGTGACTTGGGTGCCATTGGGAAAGAAATCACTCAGGAAATGGTATATGATCGGGGATATAATATTGCAAAGGTATATAATGATTGTGGCCTGATGATTTTTGACAATCAAGCTCAGGATACCCATGCAGGTGGTAGTGGATGTGGATGTTCAGCCTCCGTCTTTTGTGGCTATATTTATCGGCTGATGCAAGAAAAGAAACTAAATCGTGTGCTACTTATATCTACGGGTGCGTTGCTTTCGACGACCAGTGCGCAGCAGGGACAATCAATACCAGGAATTGCCCATGCTGTAACGATTACGAATACTGTTGACGGTTAGGAGGGGACATATGGATTATATTCGAGCTTTCATTGTAGGTGGTGTCATTTGTATAATTGGACAACTGCTGATGGATGGAACGAAGTTGACACCTGCCCATGTTTTGGTGTTATTTGTGACTTCTGGTGTGATATTAACTGCGCTAGGGCTATATGAGCCTATTGTCGATTTCGGTGGGGCAGGTGCCACCGTACCGTTACCTGGCTTCGGCTATGCATTGGCAAAAGGAGCGATTAAAGCAACAAAGGCAAAGGGAATTTTAGGTGCATTTACCGGCGGTGTATCTGCAACCGCAGGAGGTGTAGCTGCTGCCATCTTTTTCGGATACTTAATGTCAGTATTGTTTACACCAAAGACGAAAAAATAAATGACGGAGAGGAATTGAGGGATGACAAAAAAGAGAAGAGTAATTTTGGTTACGGATGGTGACTCTGTAGCCCAGAGAGCAGTAGAAACTGCAGTAACCAATATTGGTGGAAGGTGTATATCCCGTTCAGGAGGAAATCCTACGCCTGTAACAGGAATTGAGATTGTAGATATGATTAAGTCAGCGAAACATGATCCTGTAGTCGTCATGGTGGATGATAAAGGATCTTCGCGGACAGGACAAGGAGAATGGGCATTGTATGAAATAGCCAATCATCCAGATATTGATATTATAGGCGTAATTGCTGTCGCTTCCAATACTCAAGGTGTAAATGGTATTAAAGTGGATTTCTCTATTTCCCGAGACGGGAAAATTGTGAAAGGCGCTGTAGACAAGGATGGATTTCCTAAGAGGGGAAATGTACTATATGGGGATACGGTGGATATTATAGAAAGATGTCAAGTACCTCTGATTATCGGCATTGGTGATATAGGGAAAATGGCTGGAAAAGATGACTGTGAAATAGGGGCACCTATTCTCACCAAAGCAATGGAAGAGTTAATAAGTCAAAATAGTAATAAAAAAATTAAAAAAGACGATAAAAAGGATCAAGGGTGTTGATGAAAAAAGCTTACCGCTCTATTGGGGCGGTAAGCTTTTAAAATTATTAGTTAGTATTACTATCGATGATATCCTCTTGGGGATCTTCCGACATATCTGGGTTAGCCCCACCAGTTGAAGGTGGAAGCGGATTTAGCGGATCGGTTATGATACCCTCGCTTCCAGGGAAATGAACATCGCATTCTCCAGGTGCTTCATATCCGTAGTCATCTGGCAGAATACCTCCAGTGATCGGGACTTTTCTCTTTACAAAGACACGCTTTTCAATCAATGTAGGTGGGCAGTAAGGTGTAGCTAGCTTATTGGTACTGGTATCTACTTCCAGCTCCACATGGACATCATCGTATTCTGAAGGTACAGTACCTTTAACAAAGTATTCTGAACGAACCGTATTTCTAGGATCACGATAGCTCAATTCTGTAGGAAGCTTGCCTGACTTGGTATCCACCATGGCAGAAACAACATTTTCAGGCTTTTCGAAATTTCTTGTGGGAAGGCCTGCATGAACCTTGGACATTACTGTCTTCCAAAGCTGGGCACTAACAGTACTTCCGCTAGCCAACTGCATCTGTACGTCATTTCCAATCCACACACCACCTACATAATAAGGCGTATATCCAACAAACCAGGCATCATAATTATCAGAGGTTGTACCGGTCTTACCAGCTACAGGCATATTTTCATTACCATTGTCTAATTTAGCTCGATGACCTGTACCACCACTTACAACACTTTTAAGCATATCTGTGACAATGAAAGCAACTTCAGGCTTTACGACAAGATTTTTAAAACTTGTGTGCTCTAAAATTACATTACCATCACGATCTGTGATTTTTACAAAGGATTTTGGACTAATGTAAACGCCGCCATTAGCAAGGGCGCCATAGGCTGCAGTGATTTCTAAAGGAGAAATACCATTGGTCATACCTCCAAGGGACATGGCAGCCAGATTTAAGTCACTGGTGCCACCTTTCTCATCCAGGGTAGTTATGCCAAACTTCTTCAGGTAATCTATAGAGGTATTCACACCAATTTGTTCTGTAATTTTTACGGCTAGGACATTGATAGACCATTGGAGACCTTCCCGTAAAGTTGAAAGACCATGAAATCCTTTATAGGAGTTCTTAGGCCAAAGATTGCCGTTATGATCATAATTAGGAGCATCGTCCACCACATCGGCGGCAGTCCAGCCATTATCGATGGCTGGTGTATAGACAGACAAAGGCTTAATGGCAGAACCTGGTTGTCTAGGATTAATGGCACGATTGTACAACCTTCTACCCTTGATATCGCGGCCTCCTACCAATGCTTTAATTTCACCGGAACGATAGTCCATGATTACCATGGCAGATTGAGGTTGTGCGATGCCTTGGTCGCTTATATAGTAGTGATCTTTACCTACTAGCAAAGTGCCATTGGCAGTCTTTTCAAAGAAGCCAGGATTGCTATCCAGAAATTCTTTGTCAACAATTAGATTCTTTTTATCATCATAGGATTTATACTGGTGGGGGATATTAATTGGGCCCCCTTTATACATAAGGTACTCTTTACTTGAGCTAAGGTTATATACATCCCTTACATTTACTTGAATCCCTTTCACATCGCCATTGTCGTATAATGGGTCGAAACTTAACTGATGACCTTTTAAAAGAATCAGGTTGCCAGCAGGATCATATTGATAGCTATCTTTTGAAATCACCAACTGACCGCTTCCGTTGATTAAGTTGTCATATTTATATAGTAGAATAGATCCAGTTTTGCTTAGAATATTGCCAGCCTTATCCTTCTTTGCTACAAGTTCTGGAAAGTTCTTGTTATCCTCGTAAGCCTTTTCCAATTCCTTTTGCATCTTCAAGTCCATGGTGCTATAGATACGGAGTCCTTGGTTGTATAGCATATCTTTTGCTTCTTCTTCTGTTTTATCTAATTCCTTCATTAAAGCTTGTATTACATCGTGTTTTACCTGATCAACGAAATAGGAAGTAATACCTGAGGAAACTTGACGTCCGCCAGGTTTTAAGCGGCTTTGTATATCCTCAGCTAAGGCGGCCTGATATTCCTCCTCAGCAATCATATTTTCATCTTTCATAAGTTTTAAAACTAGGCTCTGACGCTCTTTAAATCTATCATCATATACGATGGTATAAATGGCATCAGAATCGTCGATGATAAAATGCTTGCTTGGGTCTACATCCTCTTTTCGTAGTGTCTTCAATGGTGAGAATTTAGAAGGATTTTTAGTGATTCCGGCAATCAGCGCGGATTCGGCTAAGTCTAATTCACTAACATCCTTTGAAAAATATGCATGAGCGGCAGCTTGGACGCCTCTAGCACCTGCTCCAAAATAAGAAGAATTCAGGTATGCTGTTAGAATTTGATTCTTGCTCAGCTGACTCTCAATTTGCATTGCATAATAGGCTTCCACTATTTTTCTACTGTATTCCTTTTCATTTGAAAGATACAAGTTTTTAGCCAATTGTTGTGTAATAGTGCTGGCGCCTTGCACCTTAGCACCTGCTTTTAGATTTTCTAACGCAGCACGGAAAATACCTTTGATGCTCACCCCATTGTGTTTCTCAAAATTTCTATCCTCGATGGCGATAATGGCGTTCTTTAAGTGGGTAGGAATTTGATCGTATTCCACAGGCATTCTAAGTTCATTGCTTTCTACCTTTTCAATCAAATTACCTTCTTCATCAAAAATAAAAGAGTTTTCAGATAAAACGGAATCCAGTTTTGTCACATCAATGGGTTTTGCTGACTTGACAAGGGCAAATACCAATCCGCCCATCACTCCCGATCCAATGAAACCAGCCAATATGATAAACACAAGGATGACTCTCAATATACTATATTTTTTTTTCTTTTTTTTCTTTTTTGTATCTTTTGTTTTACGTTCATTATTTTCTGACAAGTTAATCCCTCCTAGTACAATAAGGAAAAGCAAAGTACAAGCACACAACTTGACATCATTATATCATATTCAACTAGGGATGTTAATAAGATTCAAATTTCAATTCGGTTACAGTAAGAGGACAACAAATGAGGATGAGAAACTCTGTCAATATTGTGGACTGTGCTGTGGGTGCAAAAGGCGCTTTCGCGGCGGCGGTGTTCGTAAATCTATGACTGAATAGCTTAATGTTAAAAATGAGATAAAAGAAAGGTTCTATAAATACAAACAAAATGATATAATGTTTGTATAAATACAAACAAAAAGTATTTATATCTAAGAATATACATTTAATGATAGGGGGACTGTTTATGGATGATCTAAAGTTATTTTGTGTGCAGGATGCTTGGGCAGCTATGTTAACAAGAGAAAACATAGAAGAGCTGCAAAGGCTCTGTGTAAGCTGTATAGACTACTATCAACTCCACGGAGAAATAGATGTACCTATGAATGCTGCAGAAGAATTGTTTGACGATTTACCCCAAGGTAAAACAAATGAAGATAAGATGATCATTGGTTTGTTTAAGAGGGAAGGCGAAATTATTGGAATTATAGAAGCTTTAAGAGGTTACCCAGACAAAGATTGTTGGTTTATTGGGCAAATGATGTTAAATCCAGCTTATCGAGAAAACGGAATGGGAAGAAATTTTTATCTAGGCTATGAGCGTTGGGTGTGTAATCAAGGAATAAGCAAGATAAGGCTTGGTGTTCTACAAGAGAATAAAAGGGCCTACCGATTTTGGCGAGAACTAGGGTTTGAAAAGATTTATACTAAGGAAAACTATAAAATCAAAGAAAAAGAGACTACGGTTTATGTGATGGAAAAAAATTCTTGTGGTAAATTTTAAGAAAACTAGGAGTAGGGACGGATTTTTCTTCGTATTCAATGCACATTTGGATAAACTAGTTGTAGTATAAGAAAAATATGGTACAATATAATAAAATTGAAATACCAAAAAGGCAAACTTGCTGAAAGGTGAGGACGCAAAGCCATGGGTCTAAGGATGAAATCTAGGATTGCCAGGCTGCTGACAGGTAACTATGGTAGAATAACTGCAGCGTTTCGCTGCTTTTTCTGTATATACTTTCGCTAAATATTGCATAAGGTGGGTCGCGGTTGTGAGACATTCATACATTGAAAAATTTGACATTCTTCATCCATTTAAGTCTAATACGCTTCAGGATGTTTATATAGGCGCACCTAAGGAAAATACTAAGGAAATCGTATTAATTAATGTTCTAAAGTCTGTTAATGAGGACATGGAGAAAGCAAAGGGAGCAATGAAGAAATCCATTGGAAACCTGCTGCATTATGAAGAAGTTGATCAGGGAATCGTTCTAGTTACACGATATATGGAGGGTGTTCCGTTACTTACCTATCTAGAACAAGAACCTTTGAGTCTTGGGAGTCGTATCCATGTTATGTTTCAATATCTAAAGAAAATTACTAAGTATGACTCTTTTCCTAAAGAATTGAAAGAGATTTTAATTGACGAAACTCAAATCATTATTGATAAGGGAGAACTAAATCTTTATGAACTGATACTCTTTCATGAAGGTGAACTAGAAAAAATTGCGAATAGCGATGCTATTCAGAAGGTGGGAAAGACTCTAAAAAAAATACTTGAGATAGGTGCTGAGAATATGGATTTCCATAGAGGACAGTACCAACAAATATATCAGTTTGTAAGTGAGTTAGAAGAAGGAAGGCATACTTATAAAAATCTGTTGTCTGTTTTCCATGGGTTTAAGAGTATTTACTTTCACGGAGAATATAGAGAAAATGATGATTCTTCGAGGCTGGACAATGACGTGTCGCGTAAATCGAGAAGGGGGATGCAGGATCATGTCATTGGTGGAAAACTAAGGGGGATGATCATCGCAATAGCGGCAATCAGTATTGTTGCCTATGGGAGTTTAAAGGTTTTAAGGTATACTACTGCAAGTAAGGCAGCATCTCAGGAGCCCGTGGCTTACTTTGAGAAAATACAGACGAAGAAAGGCTTCGAGTTAATTAATAAAAGTGTTTTGCATGGAGATAAAAATACCATCAAGGAATCTCTATGGGAGGTCTATAAAGATAATCAAATCATCGAAAAAAAGGGAACAAAAGATCTTTATATTGATTTGAAAGAAGACGGAGTCTATCATGTTATTCTGAAGGTGAAAGATCAGTTTGATAAGTGGAGTAAACCATATGGGAAAGATATCTATGTAGAGAAGCAAGTAGCAATGACAGAAGATCAAGAATTGGCTACTGATTACACAGAGAAGCTCGAACATTTAGGTTCCTGGGATAATCCTGAGAAGAATATAACGGTTGATGAGGATGTATTGCGCAGCGGAACCTATTCGTGGAAGATCGATAAGAATGCGAATAAGGCAACCATTCATATGCAAGAGCTGCGGCCAGACCCCCATGTATCCTTATCGTTCTGGATCATGTCTAGCTCATGGGAAAATACGAATATACAAGTAGAGGGAATATTTGAAGGGAGTCAAAAATTTCATAGAAAAATAAATTTCAAGCCCAAAGAAATAAATGTCTGGGAAATGATACAACTACCTGAGCCAATGGAGAAAGTTCAGGAAGTAAGGCTTATATTTTCTGATGTTAAGGAAAGTATATGGATTGATGATATTGAGTTTAGCGTATATAAATAGTTATTAAAGGAAGGTATGTGATGCATAAAGCATATACCTTCCTTTTTGTTTATTGACCTGTAGAGGAGTCAGTCTTTCCAATAAAGACCAGCATAGAAGGCGTTTTCGCAAAGGCGAAGACTTGCGTTGACTTGATCAAGTATTTTTTCTCTTGACAGTATCAAATGTATCATAGATATGAGTTCTCTGTTCTGAATTTTAGAATGGAGTTTTGACTTTTTCAAGAACGTAACAATGCGTATGGATAGTGTACGAATATCAGCAGGCATGTAAGGATTTGTAAGATAATTAAACTCGTTTCTATGTCGATCAATACCACCTATTTCAGCAAAGACCCATTTTAATACGCGTCCTAGCGCAAAGTAGTAAACTTCAGGCTCATTCTCAAAAGATAACATATTTCCTTCTGAAAATAGATTGAATTTTTCTTCTAATAAGTGTGTATCCATTACGGTTCCTCCTGTTTTTTCATAGTTAAATATAGCATATCATAAGGTATATACTCTGGAAAGGTGGACTATTCTTGACGATAGCCCTATCACTTATATCAAAGGTCATGGGAAGCGCGCTTGTTGACGATATGTAATGCACGAGACAGGGAACTAAAGTAAATAAAGGAATTTAGAAAAATAGAAAACGAAAAAAGTTACGTTGAGTAGAAAATATGGAGATAGATAGATAAAATAGTTCATATAGGGCAGAAATAAGTTATAATTAGTAATTGAAGGAGGGGTTTTTGATGGATGATGTGGATATCAGGATATTAAAGCTATTAGAAGAAGATGGAAGAATTACCCATGAAGAAATTAGCAAACATCTTCATATTTCAAGGCCTGCTGTACACAAGAGAATCGGAAAACTTGAGGAATTAGGGATTATTCGCGGTTACAGAGGCATTATTCATTGGGGCAAGCTGGGGCAAAGCATCAAAGTACATGTATTCATAAAATTTAATCCATTAAATATGAATGATACTTTGAATCAGATTATATCATTAGATGTTCCAAATGTAACAATAGAGGAAGCTCATCGACTAGCAGGAGAGTGGTGTCTTGTCTTAAAGGCAAGGGCAACAAGTCCAGATGATATTAAGAATTTAATTGATAAAATGTATGGAATTCCAGGCGTGAAGGAGACATCGACAACGTTTATTTTATCGACGATCATTGAAAATGGTTTGAAGGATTTTTAAATTATAAGGGAATAGAGGAGGCGATTCCTATGGGGTTAGGAAAGAATTCAGATGAAAGAAAAGTACTTTTAGCCTATTTGTGTGTATGTATTGTTTGGGGGTCTACATATCTTGCCATACGCATTGGTGTCAGTGAATTTCCACCAGCTTTGTTTGCAGGTATCCGATTTGTGGTTGCAGGAATTCTAATGCTTTGGTTTGCAAGATACAAGGGATTGGTATTTCCCCAAACAATTATTGAAGTGAGAAGGGTAGCGATTGTAGGATTGTTTCTATTGGCTGGAGGAAACGGATTTGTTGTTTGGGCAGAGCAGTGGGTTCATTCAGGGGTTGCATCTCTTTTGGTTGCTACAGTTCCCTTATTTATGGCCACTTTGGAGTTATTTCTTCCAGAGGGGAAGAATATTGGGAAAAAGGGATGGATGGGTCTACTACTAGGGTTTGCAGGTGTTATGCTGTTGGTGTTTACCCATTCTGGATCAGGTGCTATAGACTTAAAAGGGGCAGCAATTTTGCTAATGGGAACTTTTCTATGGTCCGTAGGGTCTGTGTATGCTAAGACATTCAAAGCATCGGGCTCCATTATCACTCATATAGGTATTGAGATGTTGACCGGGGGCATTGTTCTAAGTTGTGTAGGGGTTCTTCTTGGGGAATCTTCCAAACTTCACGTAACGCAAAAGGGTATCGGCGCAATTCTATACCTCATATTCTTCGGTTCAATCCTCGCCTATAGCTGTTATATCTATATTCTTCAGAAATGGCCTGCAGCAAAAGCAGGAACCTATGCCTATGTAAATCCACCGGTGGCTGTGCTACTAGGAAGCTTGGTATTGGATGAACCTTTCACTATACAGGTGGTTGTATCCACTCTCATCATTTTGTTCGGGGTATTCCTGGTGCAGACTTCAAAAACTTCTGCTTCACAAAGACAAAATAAGGAAACAGCGGAGCAATCATAGAATTTTAACTTTAGCACTCTGAGAAATCAGCGGTGCTATTTTATTTTGAGCACTTAAAATAGATAGAATGATGCAAAAAAGACTACAAAAAAACAAAATTTTACATAGATATGTTAAAATGTAAATATTGATAAAATTTCATAATAGGGGGATAACAATGAAAAGCATTAAAATAAGAATCATTGTGCTTGTATGTTGTATTAGTATCTTAGGTCTTACTATTTCTGGAATCGTTGGTTATTATTTGGCATCAAAAAATATAACAAAGGAATCTTTGGAAAAGCTTCAAATGGCCTCTGATAAATATGGAGAGTCCATAAATAGCTGGCTCCTTGCCCAAGGAAAAATCGTTGAAGAGATTGGAGACAGTATCGTTTTCCATGGACAGTACGATTCAAGTTCTCTATTGGATTATCTGACCAATCGAACAGAGGCTAACGAGTATAGCATTGCAGTTTATTTAGGTTTTGCTGATAATCAATTTGTTTCTGGAGATGGTTGGATCCCATCTGAAGATTATAAATGTACAGAAAGAGACTGGTACAAGGCGGCAGTAAACCACAAA
The DNA here is from genome assembly GCF_014205875.1 of Anaerosolibacter carboniphilus. GTDB lineage: Bacteria > Bacillota > Clostridia > Peptostreptococcales > Thermotaleaceae > Anaerosolibacter > Anaerosolibacter carboniphilus. The sequence goes on along the minus strand of NZ_JACHEN010000011.1, from coordinate 114,282 downwards.
CAACTAGTATACACAGCTCCCTATATAGACGCTACTACGGGACAAATGGTTATTACTATTGCAAAGCCAATCATGCAGAATGATCATGTTATAGGCGTATTGGGTTCTGATATCGAAGTACAGAAAATAGTTGAATTGATTCAGGGAGCAAAGCCTTTTGAAGATAGTTACGGCTTTCTATTAGATCAAGATAAAAATATTATGATTCACCCGCATAAAGATTTTGCACCAACATCGGAAGGTCTCGTGAACATTTCAAAAGTCATGGATGGTAAATTTGTAAATATTTTAAGTGATTCAGGCAAGATAGCAGTACCTACTACAGATTATGATGGTCATGACAGATATTTTTCGAGTACTGTGATTCCATCAGCAGAATGGACCGTTGGTTTCGCCATACCAGTTGCAGAGGTCGAGAAATCTATGAATGGATTGATTCTAGGATTTATATTTGCATTAATCATTTCCCAGGCAATTGCTCTAATCTTGACATTCTTCTTAGGGCACTCCATCACAAAACCTATCATTGCTTTAACGAGGTATGCAGAAAATGTTGCACATCTCGATCTAAGGAATGATATAGATCAAAGGCATATCGCTATGAGAGATGAAACGGGCCGTCTTGCGTCGGCATTTCAATCAATTGTTGAAAGTTTGAGAAGAATTTCAGGGCAAATCCTTGATTCTGCTGGACATGTTGCTGCTGCTTCAGAACAGTTAATAGCTACCTCAGAACAGTCTGCCCAAGCATCTGAGCAGATGGCTTCATTAGCAGAGGAAGTAGCTCAAAATGCAGAATTGCAGCTGAAGGAAATCATGAGTACGGCTTCTGCCATGGAGAACATCTCTGTACAGATTGAAGAAGTATCACAAAATACCAATGGAATTAATGTGCTGGGTAACCAAGTTGCCAAACAATCCAATGTTGGCAAAGAAGAAATGCAGAAGGTCATTGCCCAGATGAATCGGATTTACAGAAGTGCAGAAGATGTTGGGAAATCATTATTAGGAATTACAGGAAGCTCTGATAAAATGAATGAAATTACAGATGTAATAAAAGCAATTGCTGATCAAACGAGTCTATTGGCTCTTAATGCATCTATCGAAGCAGCTAGAGCAGGAGAGCAGGGAAAGGGCTTTGCAGTCGTTGCAGGAGAAGTAAGAAAACTTGCAGAGGAATCCCAGAAGGCTGCCCAGGAAATTAGCGAGTTAATCCATGAGAACCGGATAAGTATCAGAGCGGCTAATTCAGCCATGGATACAAGTTCTGGAGATGTAAAAAAAGGCATTGAAATCGTAAAAACAGCTGAAGAAACTTTTTCAGATATTTCCTTATTGATTGAAAAGATTAATCAACAGATTGAAAGCACTGCTGTTGCAGTGGAGCAAATATCATTAAATTCAAATCATGTTGTAACAGCTGCAGGCCGGATTGAGAAAATTAGCACCAATGTCTCTGGACAAATTCAAAGTGTTTCTGCGGCAACAGAGGAACAGTCAGCTTCCATGGAAGAAATCGCTTCATCCAGCTATAGTCTGGGAGAACTGGCTCAAGGCTTAAAGGATACCGTCAAGTCTTTTAAGTTATAAGTCAAAAACGATTTTTTGTGTTTAATACTACTGAGCTTGGGTATAAGTTTATAAATAGCTTATGTCCGGGAGGAAAGTCAATGACAATATGTGATCAAAACTTTTGTCCTTGCCCAGATCCAAACTGTGAAATTCATGGACAATGTTGTGTGTGCATTCAATTTCATTTACAGGATAATTCTTTGGTGCATTGTATGAAAGAAATTGCTGAGAAAAGCATTCAAAGGTGAGATATTATGCTCAGTTTTGAATGCTTTTTGTATATATAGCCTAATCTAAAATATGGAATATGAAAAATTTTATGGAATTCTATGGAAATAATGATTTGGTATTTAAGGTGATCACTCGTTTGTTATAAGGTATTCTTCTCTTTATGAAAGTCTAATATAATTGACCTAATATCCACATAATAGCTTTAGAAATTGGTGCAACCAGAGTAGAATAGGAGTGGTTGTTATGATTGTACTATTTACCTATCTTCTTTATTTCCTAATTCCGTTAATGATTGGTTCCATTCTGTTTATCATATTTAAGAATAAGTATTGGGGTATGTTTGCAACTGTATTGTCCGGATTTTTATTTGTTTATCTTTATCCAAATATCAGATCTATCTGGTTGTTGACCATAGCATTTGGGCTACTTTGGATCCTCATATATCTTTCTTTTAAAAGATAATTATGAAGCGATTTTCCACTTTATGGTATAATCATTATATGCAAGAGAAATTTTGACTAAAGGGGAAGTTGAATGAGTAAAAATTGGATTGCTGTGATCGGCAGCCCTAGGAAGGGTAAAAATACGGACTTATTAACGGATTACATAATCAGCGGATTGAGAGAGAAAGATATTGTGGTCGAAAAGTTTTATTTAGATAACAGGAACATTTCAACATGTAATGGATGCGAATATTGCATAAGTGCAGGAATTTGCAATATTCAGGATAAATTATCTGAAATCATAGAGCATATGAAAAAAGCAGATGGATATATATTGGCCTCCCCATCCTACAACTATAATATGACCGCACAAATGAAAGCATTGCTGGATAGAACATTCTGTTTAAATGACTATAGCGATGGTTGGAAAAGTCGACTCTCACCAGGCAAAAAGGCAATTATTGTTGGGGTTTGTAAAGGCCCAACCCAAGAATCCATGGGGTATACCGTAGAAGGTATGGTCAAGTCCATTTCTGAATTGGACGTGAAGATCATTGATGTGATTGAGTACTATAATACGAAGTATGTACCGGTTGCCGATAATGATAGTATTAGAGAGAGAATGATTGAGAGAACTAGAGATTACGAGATGCTTTATTAATAATAATGTATCTTCTAGATTCGGAAAAAGGGAGGGCACTATGAAAAATATAATGAAAAGAATTACCACTTTCTTATTTTTAGGTGGGATAGAATTATTTTTTTATATGAAACTCAGGCCTCAGGATTTAGAAATTTTCTTTTTCTTTTGGATATTCATTTACGGCGCTTTATTAATACTGAATATATTTAATGTCGATACCATCGATATCGGTGCGGCAATTGGAACGAATAAAGATAACGGTGCTCAAATAGGTTATTTAAGTAGTAAAGCAGCACAAATAGTAACGAAAACAAAGCCAAGTGCTGGAAGAATGACTGGTGGCATATTAGATCCAATGAATATAATATATCTTTGCTTAGTCTTAATGAATATCATCGCATATATCAAGGTTATGCCAAAATAGCATTCAGATATAATTGTGAATGGAACGCTAAAAAAGTTAAATAGGACTACTTCAACCTGCGAATGACGCTTCGAATTTTTAATAGTTGTATTATTAGTGAAAATTGTATAATCTATCTTTCGTAAGAAGTCTTTCAGAACATATCAAAAAATCACTCCCATTAATCATATGATGATAAGAAGGGGGGTGATTTTTTGGTTTATCGGAGAAAGTACCAAAAAAGAAGAGGTAATTTTAAAGCATTCATGACATTAGTTCTTTTATTCCTGTTTATTATCTACAGTTTCATGTTTGTAGACCAAAAAATCAAACCAGCTTTCTTGGCCATTGCTCAGGTAAATGCGTGTGTGAGTTTATCGCCACTTATGAATGCAGTTTGTGCTATAAATTCTATTAAGAGTAGTATTTAAGAATATTAATATGTGGTTGATGGTTGATAAAAAGTATATTTAATACTTTTATTTTTAGTCTACTATTATGGACAAGCTGTGAGACATGTATGTAGTATGTTTTCCCTTACAAGGCATTGTAAGGCTATTGTGTTGATGGTAATGGAGTAGAATGGAAGTTTAAACCCCTCCAATTTATTAAGCGGAGGGGTTACTTGCGTAAATGAGTGCTTAATTTCTGTATCCTGCATCATTAATTAGGAAATAGATTAACAGAAGGTATTTCTACCATAATGCTTTATAAATGAAATGAATTCTTTAATATGAGGTTGAGAGGCCCTGCTTTTTTGATATATAGCGCAAATCTCGCTGGCAAATGAGCCCTCTTGAATTGGCAGGGTTTTTAATACATTTGTATAGAGCTCCTTTTTTACAGAGGTAGCAGGAAGAATTGAAACACCATGATTTGCTATTACGGACGCTTTTATAGACTCAATAGAGTCCAATTCCATCTCTATATTCAATTTTTCAATGGGAATATGATTGCTTTTAAACATTTCGTCTATGAATTGTCTCATACTGCTTCTGCTTGACCCAATGATTAATGGGAAGGCTGCTATGTCCTGTAATGACACTGACTCTTTAGGTATCATACGTTTGCTGGAAAACACAAATACTAAATGAATATCGCTTATATTCATACATTCTATTCCAGATATATCTATCTTTGAATCTATGAAGCCTATATCGGCACTGCAGTCTAAAACATGCTCAATAATTTGTGTAGTATATTCATTTCTTATTGAAAATCTGGTATCGGGTTGACTTTTCTTATATAGGTGCAAGGAACAGGGCAGTAGATATTCCCCAACACTATTGCATGAGGATATTTTAATTTCATGAATTTCAGATTTCTTGCACTTCTCAAGTTCCTTTAACATATTTTCATATATGTTTACAAGAGCCTCAGCATAGCTCAGTATGATCTCGCCTTCCTCGGTTAATTCCACACCTTTATTACTCCTTATTAAAAGCTGTGTATTCAAAGACTTCTCTAATGCTTGAAGCTGCTGACTTAAGGCAGATTGCGTCATATGTAAATTCTTAGAGGCTTTAGAGATACTGTCTTGTTTGACCGTTTCAATAAATGAAGTAAGATAAGCTATGTGCATATTAACCACCGTCCTTCTTCTTATGTAATAAAGCAATTATAAACTATTGCATTTGTATTAGCAGTTACTATTTTTATCCAAACTTAGATATAACTTATTCTTATTATACATCAGAAACACTAATGACGAAAGGTGGACTGTTTGTTATATAATTAACGCTATAAAGATGAATACAAGGTCATCTGTAAGCGTAATAGCATATTGCGCAACAAAAAGAATTAGGGGGGAACAAAAATGCAAGAATTAAAACAACTTTCTAGAAAAGATTTTTTGAAAGGGGTAGGGAAAACGGTTGCTGGTGTAGCAGTCGCAGGAACTTTAGGATCCGTATTAACAGGATGTGCAGCACCTGCAGCTACAGTTGAGGCTCCAGTAGCAACTCCAGAAGCAGCTCAATGGCCGTTTCCATACAAAAAGCTAGATCCAGAAAAGGTACTGGCAAGAGGTTTCAAAGGCTACAAAGAAAAAGGTGGCTGAGGTGCTGGTGTGGCTGAAGGGTTCTTCGGCGAATTAGCAGAGCAAGTAGGTTATCCGTTTAATCAAATGCCAATAGAAGCATTCACAAGTGCAGCAGGAGGATATGGTCAAGCTACACTTTGTGGTAGTTTAGGGGTCGCGGCAACTTGTATTGGTTCTGTATGTGATGTGGACACATCAAAGAAAATTTTAGCTGATCTTTCAAAATGGTATAAGAAAGAAACATTCCCAAATTATCAACCAGAAGGACTTAATCTACCTCAAACAGTAGCTGACTCTGTGCTATGTGAAGAATCTGTTGGTAAATTCATGGAAACAAGCGGCTTCGAATACGGAAGTCCTGAAAGAAAAAGCCGATGTGCAGGTGTTGCTGGTGAAGTAACAAGGAAAATGGTTGAGTTATTAAACGAAGCATTGGCGTAATATAAGAATAGTTTTTAATAAATTCCCCGTTCAGGTGGAGGGTGGTTCCACCTGAATTATTTTATAAGGAATTTAAATTTGGGTTTTAGTGTGGATAAAAAATAACTTATATAAGGAATAAAGAGGATGGGAGGGAAAACTATGGGTTTCGGACGAATCGGTGCAACAGAACTAATCCTTATACTAGCTATAGCACTTGTAATTTTTGGCCCTTCTAAGTTGCCTGAAATTGGAAAATCCATTGGAAAAGCCATAAAAGAATTTAAATCCCAAGCGAACAAAGTAACGGAAGATTTAAAGGTTGATTCTGATGATGAAAAGCATAACTAGAGGTCCAAAAGATGAGAAAAACTTGACCTTGGTTGAGCACTTGGCTGAATTAAGAAAGAGAATAATATATTCTGCACTACTGTTCATTTTATCTGTGGGCTTCTGTTATAGTTTTGTTGAAATAATCGTCAAGGATATTATTGATCTAGCTAGGAATGTTGAATTCGTATTCATAGCGCCTGCTGAGCTATTGATGTCCTATATCAAGATTTCCCTAATAGGTGGACTGATTATTTCTGCCCCATTTTTAATATTTCAAGTCTGGCTATTTATAATACCTGAATTGAAGAACAAGGAAAAAAGATTAATTTTCTTTTCTTTACTTCTAGGAAGTATATTTTTTATCACAGGTGTAGCCTTTGCATATTTTGTAGTTGTACCTACAATGCTTGTTTTCTTTATGGGGTTCCAAATGGATGCAATAAGGCCTATGCTTAGCTTCAACAGCTACTTAAGCTTTGTCCTAAGTACGATCTTCACCTTCGGTACTATTTTTGAGTTGCCTATTCTGATGGTACTTTTAAGCAGATTTGGCATTCTTAAGGTCAGCTTTTTAAAAGAAAATCGGAAATTTATTATACTCATAATTTTTGTATTTGCTGCAATATTAACACCGCCAGATGTAATTTCTCAGATAATTCTAGCGGGACCGATGATTTTACTTGCTGAAATAGGGATCTTCTTATCTGGCTTGGTAGAAAAGAAAAGAGAAAATATCATCATGAATGAAGAATAAATAATATTAATCAAAAGGAGATAATTAAAATGAAGAAATTAGTATCTTTAACTTTAGTATTGTTATTACTTGTAACTGCTTTAGTAGGGTGTGGCAGCGGAACAACTAAAACAGACGCACCTGCTCAAGAGCCAGCTAAGGCGGAAGAAACGAAAGCAGAAGCACCAAAGGAAGAGGCTAAAGCAGAAGAAACACCTGCAGAAGTAGTAAGCTACAAGGATGGTATCTATGAAGGTGAAGGCGAAGGTATGCATACAATCAAGGTATCTGTCGAAGTCGCAGGTGGTAAAATCGCTAAGGTTGAAATTATAGAGCACGAAGAAACTGAAGGAATTGCAGAACCAGCTTTAGAACAAATTCCAGCAGCTATTGTTGAAAAGAACACACCTGATGTGGAGGTAGTATCAGGTGCAACAATAGCAAGCGATGGGATTATCGAGGCTGTTAAAAATGCTCTAGAAGCTGCAAAATAATATTTAAGAGCACCTTCCATTGAATAAGGCTGTTGGCTATTTGCCAGCAGCTTTTTCTAAAATATTAGGATTTATCACCGGTGTAAGTAAGTTTAAACAATCAAAAATAAATATTGTATTAAATATTTCGAGGAGTAAAATAGATGAAAAGGAAGCTGGCGCTAAAAATAACGGGAATGTATTGTGAAAATTGTAGTAAAAAAATTAAAAATGCTCTTGGGTCAATGTCTGTTGAAAAACTTGAGGTTTCTTTTGCAAGTGGAGAATTAGTATGTCTAACAGATGATAAGGATGGAATAATAGCTGCTATTCATAAATTGGGTTATACTGCAGAAGCAGTTGAGGAAGGCATTGCAAGTCGTAAAAATTATAAAGGTGTTATCGTCGCATTATTTGTTCTTCTCGGTATATACCTGATTATTAAGAATACAATTGGTTTCAATATGATTCCAAAGCTCCAAGAACAGGTTAGCTATGGTATATTGTTCGTATTAGGTATGGCTACATCTCTTCACTGTCTTTCCATGTGTGGAGGTATTGTTATTTCTCAAAGTATTGCTTTTGAAAACCCAATGAAATCTACGCTGCAATACAATCTGGGTAGAGTAATTGCTTATACAACCGTGGGAGCAGCCGTAGGAGGTATAGGTTCAATCGTTAGCTTTTCACCCATGCTAAAGGGTTATATCACAATTTTTGCTGGTGTATTTATGATTCTTATGGGCTTAAGTATGCTTCAGCCCTTTATATTTCTTAGAAGATATGTTAAAACACCTCAAATTTTTAATGTACCAAAGTTTAAAAGTAACAGAAATACACCATTATTTGTTGGATTGGCTACAGGCCTTATGCCTTGCGGGCCATTGCAAACAATGCAGATCTATGCTCTTGGGACTGGGAGTATAGCAAAGGGAGCTTTTTCCATGTTTGTGTTCAGCATGGGAACAGTGCCTTTGATGGTGGGATTAGGTACGATCAGTGGATACATAAGTAGTGGGATAAATAAGAAATTATTAAAGCTAAGTTCCGTATTTGTAGTGATTTTAGGCCTTATTGTTGTGAATAGAGGCTTAGCACTACAGGGAAAAAGTACAGTAGATAATCTCGTAAATCCAACGCAGGCTTCATCTCAGATTATGCTTCCTGAAATGATGAATGGCTTTCAGGTAATAAACACATCGGCCAATTCCAATGGATATGAACCTAACTACTTTATACTGGAAAAGGGAAAGCCTGTAAACTGGGTGATTACAGGAGACTCTGTAAATAGCTGTAACAATGAAATTGTTATTCCTGAACTAAATATTTCACAGAAGATTAACGAAGGCTATAATATTATCCAGTTTACGCCAGCGGCCGAGGGTGAATTGGGATTTAGCTGTTGGATGGGCATGTTAGATGGTAAGTTCATCGTTGTGGACGATATTCGTAATATTCCTGATCATATCGATGCGACACCTCCAACACCTGTGAGCTGTTGTACAGATTAACCAACTTGTGTAACCTGTTTGATTAAATAAAACAGTGAGGTATATTTTCTAAACTGTAATTACGGTATATAATAAAGGCATGATTTGGTTGATAATTCTTTGTCAGACTTGATAAAATGAGGGAGTTGGGGGTTGAATTAAATGAACAAGCAAATTGACTGTGTAGGTGAAATCTGCCCAGTGCCTTTGATAAAAGCACAAATTCAATACAAGAAAATTCATCATGGGGACAGCATAACCATCATCACAGATCATAGCTGCACATCCCAAAATATCAAAGATGCTTTTAGTAAGTTACCCTGTGTAGTGGAAGTAGAAGAAGAAAACGGTATATGGGAAATAACCATTAAGAAATTTGCGTAGCAGAAGGTTCTTCTCCTCATTAATATGTTAATCAACTAACAATTCAATTGAGAGGTGAAAAGTATGGTTGAAACTAAAACATCCTTAGCTACAAAACCAAAGAAGAAATCAGTAAATCAAATCCCATTGGGCGTAGGACTTCTAATAGCTATCATAGGTATAGGGTTTTTTATAGGAAAACAGCAGCCAAAGTCAGCACTTTTGTGGGGTCTTGGTGTAGCAGCAGGATTTATATTGCAGCGATCAAGGTTTTGTTTTACAGCCTCATTAAGAGATCCCCTGCTAACGGGGAGTACTTCATTAATGAAGGCTGTAGTAATTGCAATAGTCACTGCGACTGTTGGTTTCGCAGCACTTCAATTTGCCTCTGTAACTGAGGGTGGAGCTATACCGGGAAATATCTCTCCTGTAGGTATTCACACAGTTGTAGGCGCTGTTCTCTTTGGAATCGGTATGGTAATAGCAGGGGGGTGTGCATCAGGAACACTAATGAGAGTTGGTGAAGGCTTCTTAATGCAAATGCTTTCTTTGATATTCTTTATCATAGGATCTTTATGGGGCGCTAAGGACTTTGGATGGTGGTCATCTAACTTTATGTCTAAGGAAGGGATATTCCTGCCTGAGATTTTAGGCTGGCCATTGGCAATAGCGCTACAATTTATATTGTTATTAACAATTTTTATTACAGCTGATTGGTTTGGAAATAGATAGTCGCATAAACGAAGAAAACATTTATGGAGGAAGCAAAATGACGGAAATAAGATTGGATTGTTTAGGAGAGACTTGCCCTGTACCATTGGTTAAAACACAGAAGAAGATGGGCACTATGAAGGTTGGAGAAGTTTTAATCGTGGAAATAGACCATAGCTGTGCTATGAAGAATGTACCGGAATGGGCTAAAAAAGAAGGACATCATGTTGAAATAGAAGAAGTTGATGATGGACAGTGGGAAATATTCATCGAAAAAACAAAATAATTATCCCTCTTAAAAATACAGGGAGGTAAATTCATGGATATTAAAAATAATGTTTATTATAAAAGATTTCTAAAGGAACCGTGGTCATATACAGTAGGTGCAGTGCTGCTGGGGCTGTTGAATATCGTCATGTTTGCATCTACAGGGAAGGCATGGGGCGTAACATCTCCCTTTGCTAACTGGGCAGCATGGATATACCAAGCTATAGGTAGACATCCTGAAGAATGGTTTTATTTTCAGCAAAAAGGTGAAGCAGCATTAAGCGGCGGATTTTTAAATGATATGCACTCTGTATCCAATATCGGTATTGTATTTGGAGCACTTCTCGCTACTTTATTAGCATCACAGTTTAAGATAAAAAAGATAAAATCATGGAAGCAGATAGTAGCGGCAGTACTGGGTGGACTTATGATGGGTTATGGTGCAAGAATCGCATTTGGGTGTAATATAGGAGCGTTATTCAGCGGAGTAGCATCTATGTCCCTACATGGTTGGGTTTATTGGATATTCATATTTATCGGTGCTTGGATAGGAAGTAAATTATTAGTTAAATATTTCATGTAGCATATATGGTGGTCAAAAAGTTGCTGAGAATAAAAAAAGCAGAAGACAAATTGGAAAAGAAGAAATAATTGTATTGAAACGCAGGTGGTAATATATTGTATTGTGTGAGAGTATAAACCGTAAGTGTTTTACGATTCCATTGGTTTGGAGGGCGCACCTTTACACAATTTTAAGGAATTAAATTTAAACATATCACTAAATCACCCACATCAATCATATGATAATAAGAAGGGGGTGATTTTTTGGTTTATCGGAGGAAGTATCAAAAAAGAAGAGGTAATTTTAAAGCATTCATGACATTAGTTCTTTTATTCCTGTTTATTATCTACAGTTTTATGTTCGTAGATCAAAAAATCAAACCAGCTGTCTTGGCCATTGCCCAGGTAAAGGCGAGAGAAATCGCTACAAGAGCAATTAACGAGGCTGTCAATGATCGAGTGTCTGACGATATTAAATATCAAGACCTTATCTTCATCAGAACGGATGATGAAGGAAATGTAACTATGATGCAAGCGAATGCATGAATGACTGAATTGCTACATAATAAACCCCTATATAGGAGTTTACTTTATAAGCTCAATAATCTAATGTCTAGATTATCCCCATCCCACACAATCTTATCCACAATAGTCTGAATTAATCTTCTTTTCTCATTAAAATCAGCACTATCGATTTTTTTATTAAACTCTACACAAGATTGTTCTAATATTTCAAGACTGAAAAGCTCCATATCTGAGCTGGTGTTGATTTTACTTCCAAGTTCTTTGTTTTCTTTCGCTAGCTTTTCTAATTCATTCATAATGTAGGTAGCCGCTAAACTATCTTCGTTGTTAGCTAATGATTTTATCAAGTTATCTATAGATTTATTGTTTTTATCAATCTGATCTTTAATAGATTTGTTTCGCTGATCCATGTTTTTATGTTTTTTCTTTGCTTCCTGAATCTGCTTAAATATTGAGGTAGTAATAACATGCTTTAGATAATCAATAACCATACTTTCCGTTTTATCTCCAGATAACCTTTTCGTATTACACTTTGATCCACGGGATAAGTCCCTTAGATTGCACCCATAGTAATGATATCTCTCGTTACTATTTGGCTTCATTTGGCCATAATGAACACGCATGAAACTGCCGCATGAACAGCGCATTAAACCGGAAAGAAGAGCTGCAGCTGAAGTTCCACGCCTTGGTGCATCCTTTTTATTACGTGCAAAGGTTCTCTGTACTTCGGCCCAGTCTTTCCCTGATATAATCCCTTTATGTTTACCTATGGCAACAGTCCAATCTGAGAAGTCATTTACCTTTTGTAACCTATTATTTTTCAGCACTCTTTTATTGTATGCAGTAAGTCCATTCTTTCCGTTAAACTCCTTTTTATTATTGCATATGTCTGCATTTCTAGCAGAGAAGAAGTTATAAACATGATCATCGGCAATCGCATATACAGGGTTAGTAAGAATCATCTTTAGTGTATTTTTTTGATAATCATTACCTTGGGGAGTTTTTATATTATTTTGAAGACAATAGGTTTCAACTTTTGATAATGATTGTAGTTCTATGTATTTATCGTATATAAGTTTTACAGTCGAAAGTTCTTCTTCTATAGGTATGAGTTGATACATCTTTTTTTCTTTCATGTTAGCATCAATATATATAATAGGCTCAGATCTAAATCCAGTAGGATATGTACCACCTAACCATCTTCCGGATCTAGCAAGTTGATGCATATTATCCTTTACACGCTCTGCGATAGTTTCTCTTTCTAACTGAGCAAATACTGAGGCAATGTACATCATAGCGCGTCCCATAGGGGTAGTAGTATCAAATTGCTCTCTTACGGAAACGAAATTAATATTTTTGTCCCCAATTACTTCAATAAGGTCTGAGAAGTCAGATATATTTCTACTGATACGATCTAGACGATAGCAAATCAAGATATCAAATTTCTTAGCCGTTGCATCTCTCATCATTTTTTGAAACTCTGGACGTGCTGTATTTCCACCAGAAAAACCTTCATCTTCATATATAAAATACTCCTGGATATCGAAATGTGTACACAAGTATTCTTTACATATTTCAATTTGGTTTTGAGTAGATTCGCCTTTACCAGTGAATTTTGATTTTCTAGAGTAAATAGCAGCCTTCATGTGATCACCTCAGAATAATTATAGCAGAAAAATTCTTGAAAGGGTTATTTAGTGCAATAAATTAAGGGCAGGATTCTCCTGCCTAAATGTGTATTAGGTGAGATTATTGGAAATCCTTCTTTCAAAAAACTCTTATATTATTATATAAATTTAGCATATGATCAATATAAATTATTTGGCGAAGTAATTTTAAGAACCAAATCATATATTTGGTTGTCTTTATGTGTAGAGCATTATTTAAATTATGAACACTTGCCTCTATGTTGGCATAACATATATTAGCCAAAAGAAAAGGCTAAGGATATTAGAATGATTGGAGGTATAACTCGTGAGTGAAAGCAAAGGATTTTTGGGAGGAATCGGCGGCATCGGCGATAACACATCATTGTTATTCTTCTTTCTATTGCTGGTGTTAATATTCTGTAATTGTGGAATTGGAGGAATTGGAGGAATTGGAGGAATCGGTGATAACACATCATTGTTGTTCTTCTTCCTATTGCTAGTGTTAATATTCTGCAATTGTGGAATTTTTGGAGGAATTGGAGGCTGTTAAATATCAAAGAATTGGGGTAGACCCCAATTCTTTACATAATAAATTTTATTGTATCACTCAATCACCTCCTAATGGAAGAGGGTAGGAATAACCAATTCCTGCCCTTATTTTTTTCAATATATTATAGACATACCATCCATTTACCGTTCTTTGCCAAGGTCTTGTTCTATTAGGAAAAGTGCGATGCATTATCGCTGACCTCCCGTAATTAATCGACTTAGCCGCATCTTTTTGATCTGTACCATACTATCACGATCTATATATTTTAGATATTTTTCAGTGGGTGATTTAATGTCGTTTTTATATTTTAGGCATAAAAATAAGGATAAAATTTGACTCCTGCCCTAAGTCGTTAAATGTTTATTTCGCGCGGTAGAAAAGGACAGAATTCATTTCTGTCGTAAGGTTTAATGTATCTTTTACACAATTTGGAGAAATCTTATTTGAATCCATGCAGGAAATGCTCAGCTAAAATAGAAGTAGCCAATACAATAGATTGAGTGACAATTGTTTGATGTAGTGAAATAAAGGAGGGATAGAACAGTTTATGGGCAATAAAAAGTTTAACAATATTGAAACAGGAAGAATTATATTAAGGCCGTTTAAAGAGTCAGATGCAGAAGCTTTTTTTAAGTATAGGACCAATCCAATAGTAGCCTTATACCAAGGAGAGGGATGGGAAAATTACAAATTTGAGCAAGCTGTTGAATTTGTAAAACAACAAATGAATTTTGAACCTGGCATTCCCGATACTTGGTTTCAAATTGCAATTGAATTAAAAGGTACTGGAAAACAGATAGGAGATTGCGGCATACATACGCTATCGCATGATGTAAATCAAGTTGAAATAGGATTTACATTGGATCCAACATATCAGAATAAAGGATTTGGAAGAGAGGCAGTTAGATGCCTGTTAGAGTATATATTTAATGTTTTGAATAAGCACAGGGTTATTGCTGTAACTGATGTAAGAAATAAGAATTCCATTAAACTGCTTGAGAGTATTGGAATGAGGAGAGAGGGTCACTTTTTAAAAAATGCGTGGTATAAAGGTGAATATACAGATGAGTATTTATTTGCAAAGCTAAAAGAAGAGTGGAAATAAACCACATCATTTATATTATTTCTAAGCACACAATTAACAACAAGGAGCAGAGTTAGACTCTGCTCTTATTTTATTGAGTGAAATGCATATTAGCGACAGAACAGTCCCCATGTTGCAAGTACTGGCAGTAGAATTAACATAGAAAAATTTTATACAATTTTGTTATGATATTTTGTACTCGAAGCATTAATCTAAATCTTTTTTAAATTCTTACGTTAAAGCCACCATTTAAACTATTTTGATCTATATAATCAGGTCTACAATTTGATAGTTCATATTTTCAGATAGATCAATAAATTTATTATCTACTCTCACTAAAGGTCGAGTTGGTAAATGCTTATTGATCGTTACAATTTCTCCAACTTCATTGGTATTTAATTTAACAGCAGCTCCTATATACAGTTGAAGAATATTATCTAAAAAAACATTACAAATATGAGGATCTAATGTATGAAAAAGACTATTATGTAGAACTTCCACTGCTACAAAAGGGGATTGTCTTGATTTATAAGGTCTTTGAGATATTATGGCATCAAAGGTATCTACAATAGCAATAATCCTTGCATATTCATTGATTTCATTACCTTTTAATTTTAAAGGATAACCGCTCCCATCCATACGATCATGATGCTGGAGAATACCATCAAGTATGTTCTTAGAGATAATTGGAGTGTTCTTTAAATAATTGTAGCCAAGGGTCGCATGTTCTCTAATCTTTTCAAATTCTTCAATTGTTAATTTATCTGGTTTATTCAATATTTCAAGGGGAACCATAGCTTTTCCAATATCATGAAGAAATCCTGCTATTGCTAATTCTTTCAATTTCACTAAGGAAAATCCTAGCCATTTGCCAGTGATCGTAGCCAAAAGACCTACATTTATAGAATGTCTAAGGGTATATTGATCTAAAACATTTATTTTTCTTATTTTAAATAGTATAGTACTATCTTTTGAAAGCTCTTTAATGAGAGGATCTATAGCCTGTTGAACTTTATCCATTTCTAACTTATTCCCGATGTATGCATTATGAAATACTGATTGAAGAGCAAGAAGAGCTTTATGGTATTCTTTTTCCCATTGAAAATTTTTGCTTTCAATTTCATTTGTTCTATTCTCATCCAAAATACAGATATAAGGAATATCTAGTTTTCTTATATTTTCTATATGTTTTCCTGTTAAAACTGCTTTACTAGGAATAAGCAGTGTTCCACTTTCTAACAGTATGTCCCTTCCTAGTATCATCCCCTCTTTAAGATCATTACTTTTTATCATCTTCACCTCAAATATCCCTCCTCTGATTTTGGATAACATCAAATAAACAAAAAATAAAAGTATCTATGTTGCCATAGATACTAAGAGTTTAAGAACAAGGTACTCTAATTAATACCCTCTTTCTTGGCTAAGATGCTTCGGCAGCTTGGCGACCGTAGGAGATTTCTCCCGTAGGCCCATAGCTTTGTGTCCTTATCTTTCGATAAGTTTACTAGTATCGGCAATCTGATTTTAAATTACTATAATGATGTAGTGCTTAAGTCCTAGGACACATTATATACAAAGCTCGTTATCAACACAAGGTGAATTTTGTCGAAAATGCAAAAAATTTGAATTTTTTATCAATATCTACTCAAATTTATGGAAGTTATGCTTTAAATTTATATGACAAAGGGAATTAAGTGATAGTATTTCTTAGAGTTGCAATCTTGCAACCTCAATGAGGTGACGTATTAAGAGAATAATGAAAGCAGTTCTTAAAGAACAATCTAAGGAATAGTTTCATGCTAACATATAAGACCATATCAAGGAATTATTTAGCAAGAAGTAAAAAGGTCGTCAAACACATATTTAGCGCGACAGAAAGAAACAGTCTTCTTGTCGTATTATATTGATACTCGGAATTTATGAAAGTACAAGAAAAAGAATATTTAATGACAAAATATGACATGCATGAATGAGAAGATTTGGTAAAATTGAGCTGTCATAAATTGAGAAAATATACAGTGAGCTAAAGTTTGATGGCATAATTGGAGGTGGTTATGTGCCGATACTCGAAACTTCTGCCAAAAAAGCGGAAAAGGAAATAAGAAAAATTCTATCTGCTGAAAAAAATGTTCTTAGACCTTGGCAATTAGTTAACTATGAGCCAATACCGTTAACATTGCAAACGACAATTGAAGAAATTGAAATTTTATTTAATACGCAAGCATTTCTGAGGCCAGGATTTAAGGTAGAAGATGGAAAAGTATATATACCTAGTTTGTTCGTAAAATTATCAGGTAATAGTTTTGACTTTTTAGATATTCTTACTTGTAAAACCGATGGTAGTAAGGCGAAAATAGTGTATAATTCAACAATGGATTTTGAGAATAAAAAGACTTTGAGATATGAAGATAAGAAAGTTGATAGAATATTAAATGAAGAAGGACTTATCGATAAGGAGAAGCTCTATAAATCTAGCCAATTTAAATATTATTATTTAAGAAAAGAATACCAAGATATCATAATAGATAAAATCAATTATATTCTTAAAAATAGAAATGCACTTTTTACTCCAATTGTGGATGTTGAGGATACAAAAAAAATAGTTTATACCCTGCTAAATATCGATAAAGACATTATGATGCTCCTTCATGATTTTGATTATCAATATGATATACCAAGTATAATATTTTATGAAGAAGAAGATGCTCTATTTAGCGATAGAATTGCTTATACACTGGCATTATTATACTTATTGGGAATGGATATTATAGTAATTTCTGCCATTGGATATGCCAATTTGGAAAATGTAATACAGTCTGATCTGTTTATTACTTTTTACAGCAATACAGTAAAAGAGAAACTAAAATCATATCAAAATGAAAGTTCTAAAAATAAAGAAGAGAATTCGAAAAGAAACATAACTGCCGATCAGAAAAGAATGATTCATGGTTTTACAATAGATGAAATCAAATTTTTTGTTGGGGAAGAGGCAAAATCCTATATGTGGCCATGGAAGAGATCTAGAAATCCATCTGCATATGCAGAATGGAATTTGGCTTCTCTGATTTTTGGATTATCATGGTTGGGATACAGAAAAATGTATTCAACCTTACTTAAATTCATTGTATTTTTGATTATCTTTGACCTAATTTAACTTTCGATTGATATCGATATTCACATAGCCATCCAAATAGCAGTTCATTTTTATTTAGGTAAGAAAGGTAATGTTATGTATTTCAAGCATATGAGTAAAAAGATAGAAAAAATAGATAGAGCCAATTATGATACAGATAAACGGAATGAAGAAATTCGTATTGCAGGCGGCGTAAGCTTGAAAGGTTTTTGGATAAGTATTTTAATAATAGGTACTGCTTATTATATAATCGTACCGTTAATACATAACATTTTCAATTTAGTGTCAGCATAAAAGCGTGAAAACGAGAAATAGTAGTATCAATACTTTATTAGCTTAATATCCAGTTTAATTTGTTTGTAAAACCTTAGAGGTGATATAAAGCTTCTGAATATTTCAGGAGCTTTATATGTTTTTTTGCGAAGTTGGCTTTAGTTGTATTATGATTAAGCTTGAACGGTTAAAGGGCTTAAAATATAATATCTAACTACAAAATACGACAAATATTATTAAGAAAATTTGGTAGAATTTAATTGTTATACACCTAGAATATAGATAGAAAGACGAAGTTTTATGGCGTAATTGGAGGTGTTTATGTGCCAATACTTGAAACTTCTGCTAGCAAAGCAGAGAAGGAAATAAGAAAAATTCTATCTGCCGAAGAGAATGTTTTTAGACCTTGGCAATTAGTTGACTATGAGCCAGTATCATTAACATTGCAAACAACAGCGGACGAAATTGAAATATTATATAATAAACAAGCATTTCTGAGACCGGGATTTAAGGTAGAAGAAGGAAAAGTACATATACCTAACTTATTTATAAAGTTATCAGGTAATAATTTTGACTTTTTAGATATGCTAACTTGCCCAACTGATGATGATAAACCTAAAATAGTGTACAATTCAACATCTGATTTCATAATCAAAAAAGATATGAGAAATGACAAAAAGGAAATAGAAAAAATATTAAACGCAGAAGGACTCATTGATAAAGAGAAGCTTTATAAATCAAGTCTGTATAAGTACTATTTTCTAAGAAAAGAATATCAGGATACTTTAATAGATAAAATCAATTATATTCTTAAAAATAAAAATCAAATATTTACACCGAATGTAGATGTTGAAAACACACAAAGAATCATTTATACCCTACTAAATATCGATAAAGACATTATGATGCTATTTCATAATTTTGATTATCAATATGACATACCAAGTATAATATTTTATGATGAAGAATATTCTTCTTTTAGTGATCGAATTGCTTATGCATTAGCATTACTATACTTATTGGGAATGGATATTATTATAATTTCTGCCACTGGGTATGCCAATTTGGAAAATGTAATACAGTCTGATCTGTTTAGTATTTTCTATAGCGATACAATAAAAGAGAAATTGAAATCCTACCAGCCTGTGAACGGCAAAAGTGGCGAGAAGATGTCAAAGGAAATATCAAAATCTGAGAATACTACCCCTAAAACAGAAAATCTAAAGCTGTTAGCAATAAAAACAAAACTTAAAACACCGCTGCTGTTAATTCCTTTGCTTGTGTGGTTCGTTATTGTACCGTGGACATGGTTTACAGAGACATATATGTTAAATATCTACAAACCTATGGATTTTATAAATGGTAATTTCGAATATTTTTATGTTGGGTTCGAAGACAAAGACGTATATGAGGGAGATACTGTCAATGAAAGACCTAACGGTAACGGAACTGTGCATTTTGACAATGGTGATATCTATGAAGGACAGTGGCAGGACGGCAGAATTTATGGGACGGGAAAAATGAAGATGGTTTCAATTTTTTATAACGACCCGTACAATCCTGGATATATCTATTCAGGAGAATGGCTAAACAATCAAATGGATGGTCACGGAACAATGGATTTTGGCGAACATAAATATGTTGGTGAGTGGCACGATAATGCAATGGAAGGAGAAGGGATGTTTTATTTTGCCAATGGATATAAGTATGAAGGAGAATTTCAATTAAATCAATTTCAAGGAGAAGGAACATATTATGATCCTCAAGGCAATATTGTTTTTAAAGGTAGATGGGATGAAAGTGTTCCTCAGAAAAGATTCTCCGATTATCGTTTTATAACTAAGCTTTCAAGAATTCTGATAACTATTTTTGTATTTTTAGTAATAATGTCAAAATTGATATCAAGGCATAGAGCTATAAAAGATAAAAGTAACGAGAAGTCGGCTTAAATAAGATAATTCAATCCTTAAAAAACTCAATAATTTGCCTGTTATTATTTGAAACTATGAAAAACTATAAAAACTTTCAAAGGGGTGTTTATATGACTAGTGAAACAAAAGAAATCTTGCACGATAGTGAGGAAACATTCGATCTTGATGAGACTGCCAGTAAAATTGCTTTAGAAGTCATGAATTCATCTGATGTACGTACTCTTGCACAGCAAATTAAGTATGATGATCCAAACACAATTATTAATTATGGAATAGAAACAGCGAAAAATATATCTGGATTTTCTGATAGAATACTACATTCTATAGAAACGTCTACTGTTGAAGATTCAGGAAATGTAATAACACAATTGAATAAAATAATGGATAAATTCGATATCAAAGATTTTGAAGAAAGTAAACCAGGCATTTTGCAGAGAATGTTTAATAAAGCTAGACATTCCATTGATATGCTTTTTGAAAAATATCATACAATGGGTAATGAAGTTGATAAACTATATATTCAGTTGAAGCAGTACGAAGAAGAAATTAAAGATACAAATGTTATGTTGGAAGAAATGTTTGATACAAATATTACACACTATGAAATGCTGGAAAAATATATCCAAGGGGGGAAACTTGCGATACAGCAATTCAAAGATGTAGTTATTCCCAAGCTAGAGCAAGAAGCAAGAGAATCTTCAGACCAAATGAATCAAATTAATCTATCAAATGGGCATCAGATGCTGGAAATGCTTGAGCAAAGAGTATATGATTTAGAGCTTTCAAAAAATATTGCTTTGCAGCTATTGCCTCAGATCAAATTAATACAAAAAGGAAATTATAATTTGGTAAGAAAGATTAATACTGCTTTTATTATTACGATTCCTATATTTAAGCAATGCTTAACACAAGCAATTACTTTAAAAAGACAGGCAATCCAAGCAAAAGCTATGGCTGCACTTGATGAAAAGACAAATGAATTGCTCATTAGAAATGCTCAAAATACTGTTGTACAATCCAAACTTATTGCAGAATTATCGTCAAGTAGTTCAATACAAATAGAAACTTTAGAGGAAACCTGGAATACCATTATGAAGGGGATTGAAGAATCTCGCCTGATTCAAGAGGATATAAAGAAAAAAAGAACCTCTGGTGTTAAAAAGATTCAAGAAATTCAAAATCAATATTTGCATAAGTCTCACATTGATTGATGAAATTTGATTTACCAACCAACAATTATGCACAAGATTCTTTTCGAAGTTAAAAGAAAATATGGCCATATGTGGAACGTTTAGTATATAAAAAATTCACTATTTGTGCGGTGATAATGTGAAGACTGATTCAATAATCGGGTATTTGATGACCGGAATTCTTATAACTACACTAGCTTTCGTCATTTTTCCTGTTTTGCTACCTCCGCCTAGCGATGTCGTAACAGATGCGATATATGGATTTGGATATAGTTCTATTTTTATAGCACTTTCACTTTATTGGGTAGGAGGCATTATTTTTATTATATCTTTGTCTTGCTTAAACGGTATCTTTAGAATCAACTCAAAAGAAGATGATAAATTCTCAAAAATTAAAACAAAAAAACAATATGAGCTTGCTAAAAAAAGGGAATCGAAAAAAGATAGGATACCGGAGCATAAGCCAAATAAAGTTCTGAAATATACTGCAATATTAATCTCATTGGCACTTGCTCTAAAAGTTTCTCTCTCGTTAGTGGATGATAGTACTTCTGAAGCATTGGCATGTATTTCTGATATGTTTTCATCTAGTAATTCCCAATTAGTATATAGTGAATTATCAGGCTACGCAATGAGCATTACGCCAGCACCTAGAAACGGCTATCCATACATAGATACACATCAAGAACCAGATGGCAGAGTGCATTTTCAACGCAATGACATAGATAAAATACAAGAATACGGTAAGTATAAAATGTATTTTTACCCACATAGTAGACTCTGCGTTAAGTTTGAGGAATTAGATTTTACTAAAGGTCTAAACCTATATAGGAATGAAAAATATAAAGAATCATTAATCATATTTGATAGAGAGATAGAACAAAACCCTAGTGAGCAAATTCCGTATATAGCTAAAGCTGCGTCACTAATTAAACTTGAAAGATATGAAGAAGCTCTTGAATGGCTTGATAAAGCTGAAGAAATCGATGAGAATTGGGTGGAAATCTATAAACTAAAATGTTATCCTCTACTTGGATTAGGAAAAATTGAAGAAGCACATTCCACTATAGAAAGACTTATTAGAATTAATGAATATAGCAAGCTTAGGCCTTATATATTTTCAAGTCCAGATATTGAATGGAGTATGCGCGAATTTCGTGAATTTGCAGATATGATAAAAGATGTGACTATACGAGAAGAGGTAATCAATATGTTAGAAAGTATTAAAATTTAGGGTTTGAAAAATATTTAAGTTGATTAAAGAATAGTTACATTAAATACACATTTATTAATAAAACAAGAGCATAGTTAGAGCCAGCTCTTGTTTTATTGCGTGAAACACATATTTAGCGATAGAATAAGACGGCCTATTGTCGCATACATAACCTAGGGTAGTCCAATAGAAGAATAAAAATGAGGTAGTAGAACAAATGAAAAAAAGTAATTTTGATGCTTCTTGCTTTTTGTTAACGATTTTTTAAAAGGAGTTTGGCTAAAAATGTAGAAATATACCGATATAAAACATAAGTATCATTGATAAAGGCAAACTTATCGAAAGGTAAGGACGCAAAGCCATGGGTCTAAAGAAAAAACTTTCTATGATTGCCAGGTTACCAGAAAAGTCAAACGTCCTCTTTACTTTCTATTGCGTTAACTAGTTAGGCATCTATGGTCTCCATAGGTGCCATATTTTGTATTTAATAACTAAATTTGAGAGAGGTGAAAGTTGCATCTGAGTACTATAATGACTATTTATGAGATTAGTAAAACTTAATTAGAAGGTAAGTTTAAATATTAGAAGCCTTGGTGGCAAAAAAAGATTGTTACTGGAAGTATAGAGATATCTGAAAAACTGCTTGAGAAAATTATGGAATGAATGCTATTTATGTAGAGGACGAGAATGAAGACATTATGCTACAAGAAAGTATCAATGAAGATAAAAGAGCTGAGATTTTGATTGAGGTCTCTAAAAACAAGAAAAAAGGAGAGAAGACATGAATAAAGATTTGATGTCGAAGGATTTAATTCATAAAAATGAGAAGACTTATTTTGTTGTTGCCTTAATAGTGAGTATTATTGGTTATTTAGCTTTGCTAATTTCTATTGCAGGAATTTTTATATTATTAGGACTTGCTGTATCTTCCTTATTTTTACACGGACTAATGATGGCTCAAATACGGATAAATGGCGTACGTCTAAGTGATAAGCAATTCCCAGAAGTTTTTCAAAAAGTAAGGGAACTCTGTGATCGTATGGAAATGAATGTCGTTCCTGATGTTTATGTTATTGAATCTGGTGGAGCTTTAAATGCTTTTGCTAGTCGTTTTTTTGGAAAGAACATGGTTGTTTTATATTCAGATGTATTTGATTTAATTAATTCTGCAGACGATGAGGAATTATCATTTGTTATTACTCATGAATTAGCACATATTAAGCGAAATCATTTAAAAAAGCAATTGTTCATTCTACCGGCTATGTGGATTCCGTTTTTGGGTGAAGCATATTCTAGGGCATGTGAATATACTTGCGATCGAATGGCTGCTTACTATACGAATAATGCAGAAGCTTCTATGAATGGGCTTACTATGTTAGGTATAGGTAAATCATTATTTAAAAAAGTGAATCGCAGAGAATATCTACTACAAAGCAGCGAGGAGAAAGGTTTTTTTGTATGGTTGGCTGAAAAAATCTCTACACATCCGCCTTTGCCAAAAAGGATTGATGAAATACAAGAATTTGTTAGTGATTATCCAAATGTATTCTTTGATCGCACTTCAGGTGTTATTTAGTTTATAGTAGTATTATTAGAAGTTGATGCAAACTCAATGACAAAGGATACATGCAAAATCCTTAATTGAATATCATATAAAGAAATGAGATAAGCCCATTTATGAGCTTATCTCATTTTATTTATCACACCATTTATAAATTGCCCAATAGGCTAACGTACAGTAGAAGGGGACAATTGTAAGATACAGAGCAATATTTATAGGAATGAAATTCATCGTGTTTGAAACTTCGCCATACTCCAAAAAGTAACGGCATATCAAACCAATGACAGTAAAAAACAATGTCGATATGAAAACAATAAAACTTCTTCCTTTTTTCAAAAGCCCTGTAAAGCACATGGCAATAATTCCATAACAACTTATAACTAAAATAGCTTTTGAAAAGTCGAATGGAAATCGTTCATTTGAAAACGGAAACACAAAGCAGCCATTAAAAGTAATGTATCCTAATAGTACTGCCAAAGCTAACCCTTTTTGTTTTTGCAGGTTCAGTCGTAACTTATCCACAATAGCATCTCCTATGATTTCTATAAATACTCTTTATTTCTTCCATCTTCCATACATTCTCCCGGCGAAGCAAGAATTACCTAAGGAACAATTTAAATGCTGATTTTATATTAACATATAAAATTGCATCATAGGATTATTTTTTAAAAAATAGGAGAGTCATTAAACATATATTCAGCGACAGTGTAAAGCATCTTCTTAATTCATATATTGTTGATAAATATGTTTAAGATAAGACAACCCATATTTGTATAAATTTTATTTAATTCGTATTTTTTATGGAATTATAATTCATAAATATATAATAAGAATATGAAGTAAAGAACAATTGTATTATAATGCAAGCTAGATAAATATGAATTTGAGGTGAAATGCTATGGACAAATATACAAGAGAAGAATTGGTAGAAGCGCTACGAGTTGTATCTTCAACTATCGGTAAATGTGAAAAAATGCAGCTAAAATTCGCAGAGGGCACCTCTCAGCATACACTCCTTAAGAACAGGATAAAAGCAATGTGTATTTCAAAATCATTAATAACAGATGAAACTGTTATGGACAAATATACCAAAGAAGAATTGATAGAAGCACTACGCCCTGTATCTTCAGTTATCAGCAAATGTGAAAAAGCACAGCTAAAATTTGCGGAGGGTACCTCTCATCATACCCGCTTTAAGAACATAATAAAAGCGATGTATATTTCAAAATCACTAATAACAGATGAAATTAGTAAAAGAGGATAATTTCCAGTTCTTCGGGGGGATTATAAGTATAACGCGACGCCCGGTAAATTCCAATTTGTAGAGCAGCAGTTAACTTTACGGAAGCTATTTTAAAATTAGGCAAACTAAACAGTAAAGTGGACAACTGGATTTGTCCACTTTTATTTGATCAAATTATAGGAGACATTTTATTGTAATTAAACACATGTTTAGCGATGGATGAACCATCCCACCTATATATATATTATTGTATAAATCTGATGTTCAAAATCCGTATTTGCTGGATTTAGATATAAAGGATATAACAGTAGTAGCACGAATAGAGCTGTAAAGTTTATATGTGATGAGATTGCTTGTGCAAAATATGGGCGTACATTTTTATAAACAGCATGATTGTGATGACACTTGTCAAAAGATCTGTTATAGGCTGTGCTAACCAAAGTCCGTCCTGTCCGATTGCCCTCGGAAGAAGAAAAATTGTGAATGCCAATATCACAGACTGTCTTGATATATTCAGTAATCCCGCTATTTTAGGTTTACCCGTTAACATCATGAAGCCTGAACCGAATGTGGGGATGGTAGCAAGAGGAAGAAGCACCGTATATTTCTTTATACCGGTCACAGCAATATCCATGAGCCTAGAATCGTGGGTGAAAAGACCCACAGTAAATTCTGGAAAAATCCATGCAATCACGGTGCCTGCGGTCAAGATAGAAGCACTGCATACGGCAGCCAGCATAAGTGTCTTCATCGCCCTGTCATAGCGCTTTCTTGCATAATTGAAACCGATGATTGGCTGGCAACCCTGTGCTATTCCGTAAACGGGCATCAAGAACAATGATGCAATAGAGCTGATCACAGTCATCGCACCAATTGCTAGTTCTCCTCCATATAGGTTTAAAGAATAATTGCTGACAACTTGCGCAATGCTGATGGACAATTGATTGGAAAAGGGAACGAATCCGATTAAAAGCATGGCTTTTACTGTTACAGGATATAATTTAAAATTGACCTTTGTGAGACCTAAGCTGGAATGCCCTTTTATGAAATAGGAAAGTCCAAGGACTACCGTAACAAACTGGGCAAGAACTGTAGCAATTGCGGCCCCTTTAATTCCCATATGGAGTACCCGTATAAAGAGCGCATCTAGACATATATTCAGAATGCATCCAGTAATTGTAATCACGGCTGAAAAGGTTGGATTTCCATCGGAACGTACGATAAAAGGCAATGCAAAGCCCAATATATTAAAAACTGTACCCAGCATAACAATAGTAATAAATTCCTTGGCATAAAACAATATCTCTCCCTGTATCCCAAGCCAATCTAATATTTGGTTTTGGAAGATCAGAAATAGAAGGGTGATTATAAACCCTAAGATCACGGATAATGTTATGGCGTTTCCAGCGGTATTTTCCGCTTCTTCTTTTTTTCCTTCGCCTAATTTTATGGAAATATTAGTACTTGCGCCCATTGATATAAGGGCAGCCAGCGCTATTATCAATGTGATAATCGGCATTGTGCGGCCGACTCCCGTCAAGGCTAACGCACCAACTTCTGGTATGTTTCCTATAAAAATCCGGTCGACAACGGTGTAAAGCGAATTGACTAGTAAACTCAATACCGTCGGAATAGAGTATTGCATAAGCAATTTTCCAATCGACTTTCTTTCAAGTTCTTCAATTTTGTTCATTTTGAATCCTCCTAAAACATATATTATAGACATTTTATATCTATAATTATGATATAAAAACTCATAGAATATGGGTGAATATATTAAAAAAATTATTCTGTGTCCATCTTACAGGATGTATTATTTTGGGCTACCTCATAAAGCTTTTTATCCTGCAGATAGCTTTCCATCAAATTTTCCGCCTCTGCCATTACCTTATGGATCAAACATTCACTTTCTTCCTGTAAGCCACAGTGAAATAATGCACCGGTACCTTCTGTCGCTTTGATGACATCCATAAAGGAAATGTCCTCTATTCTTTTACGCAAAACATAACCGCCTTTTACTCCAGAGGCTGACTCAATTAAACCGGCTTTCACGAGCTGAGTTAGAATCTTTGAGAGATAGGTAACAGATACATTGAAGCGCTCAGCTAGTGTGCTTACACTTAATTTTTCACTTTGCCCATGTTCAATCATGTATACGATCGTGTGCAGAGCATAGTTTGTTGCTTTTGTATATTTCATATAAAAAACTCCTTGAAAGATATTAAAGACTTTATTTATCTTTAATAATACAGATAACTGATGATTTTGTCAACTTTTAAATTTATTTAGGCTCTATTAAAGAATAGTGTTGAAATCATAGTATTTGATGTGTGTATCTCGTATAATAAAACTAAGTCCTAATCGTAGAAAAGTACGAAATTATTTAATTTGATACAGGAGGTACTGATATGAAAAAGGCGATATTGGTTCTTATGCTATTTTCGCTTATAGTATTTGCAGGATGCAAGCAAACCTATGATATAAAGGAGAATGCATTAAGCAGAGAAACTCAATCAGACCCAGCTGAAAGCAGTAAGGCAGCTTCAGAGCAATCAACAGCGGATGTACTAAACCAACTTGCAAACCAAGACTTCTCTACTCAGGAAGAAAATCTTTGTAGTGCAGATGACGAAACGATTGTAGAGTTTGGGAAGGCATTTGTAAACTTATATAACGGTGCAGTTGCAGAGCAAGAGAAAGTATCCTTTGAAAAATATATTTCGAACAAAAATCTGCGAAAATTTACAGATAAAATGTTGGAGCTGACACAAAAACAGGAGTTACAAGGCGGCAATACTATAAATTACGGGTTGAAAAATGAGTTTGAACAAGCTAAGTTACAACACACAGAAGATAACCTTTGTTATCTTGAGTTACCATTTCAATTTGAAGGCTCAGGAATGAGATGTAAAATGCTGATAACCGCCGAGAACACGTCTTTAAAACTTGTTGATCTGTACTTTGGAAGTAAGGATGGAGTGGATACGTTTGCCACAGGTCATCCTGCAGAAAGAGAGATAAGCAACCCTGATTTATGGGAAAACGAGGAATGGGTAAAGGGTGTTTTTGATAAATTGGAAGATTTCGATGAAAGGTTTGGCTCTTGATTTCACAAAAGGTTATGAGCGTTATCTTAGGTGTTTTATATGTAACATTATTTGTATATGGCGAATCAGGGGAACCCAGGGGGTTCCCTTTAATCTTGTTATAATAAAAGCTGAGATTGAATTATGTTCAAGAGGAACTTTAGAAGATACAAGCAGAAGTGAAACCTACTGAGGTTCTTTGATATTGAGTTGCGCTAAACATAACTTTAGAGAAGCAAGAGGGATGAAAGCGAGGCGTTTATACAAAGCGAATTGTTTTACATTTTTTAGAATTATAAATCTATAAGTTCATAGTACAACCTAGGTATTTCATAGCATGTAGTAGGGGGTGTAGCTTATGAAAGTAAGATTGTTTATAGGAGACACATTGTTTGAGGATTTACCGGAAGAAAAGCAGGAAGAGGCAAAGCAGAAATACACTGACGCCTATGCAAATATTGTGCTGGATCGAGTGATTGAAATGATGAATCAAGGAAAATCCAAAGCGGAAATCATGAGCTACTTAGGATTAAATTAGCCCCTGAGGCTTATTTATAAGTCGGACAAGCAGTAAGTATTTTGCGAAGAGAAAAGAGAGAATGCAAAGCGCAACGGACCCTCAAATACATGAGGGTCCTATATAAAAGACGGGAGTGTCTTATAAGTAAAGTATAGGACACGATTGTGAAGAAAATATGAACTATATGTGAACAAATAAAAAATGTTCTAAGTTGTAAATAAAATAAGATTTTATGTATTAGGGTAAGCGATTAAGATCATTAGCAATTGCACAAGGAAGTGCCAAAATCATTAGAATATAACCATAATCGTAGGGTATAATTTGAAATTTACTCAGCAGAGAAACAGTAAGTAAATAAAAGATAAAAAGTAATCGACCATTTATCTTTGAACGCATTTCGAATCACCTCTGTGGAAGAATTAGGTAATTCTATTATATCATAACTGTGAGAATTGAGGACTAGAGAAGAAAGGGGAACAAATTGTATGAAAGCAAATAAAAAGACATTGATGGCATTAAAATCTATGATTGGAAACGAACAGGAATATTATGATTTTGAAGGTATGGTAGCTGAAATAGTGGCTGAAACAGGTTTATTGAAAACTAAAGAAATGGGAGAGCATACTCTTGCTACTGATGAGTGTGGAATTGAATAGGGAGGAACCGAAGTTTGCGTATATATATTAGTGTGAAATACACATTTAGCGATAAGGTAGATTAGACCCTGCCTTATTTTTTAAATCTCTGAACTGAACAAGTGTCCTGACAAAATAAAGAAAAATATTTATTAAAAGATGATTTAATAACTAAGGAGTAGATGAAAACCTAATCCTTATTATTTTCTAAATACACCTTTAACGAAGTAGGATAAGGTAAAACCCCTACTTTTTAAATTCTAGAAGGGGATAAATGGAATACGTAGAAATTAATATTATGAAATTCTAATCCACATCGGTTGTATATTGCGAAAAAATAGGGGGTAATAGAAATGAAGTATGTGACCTATATTATTATAGGTTTTTTAACCTTTTGGATAGTGGAGTTCTTATCAATAAATGTTGGCCAATCTCTAGGTGCAGGAACGTATGAGATAGGGATTGTAGTTAGTGCTATATCAATATTGTGTTCATTGGTAGTAGTATGTACCTTGATAATAGTAGATACAATAAAAAGTCACACTCATATAAAATGAGACTTCTAGATCAAAAACAATGCTGTTAATAGTGCGCTAAATTATTGTTTTATCATCCTGGGAGGAGGAAGCGGATATGATGGGGATGCTTATGATATTGACAATAATAATGTTAGTGATTTTAATGGCGATAAGAATTCATGACAACGATAAAGACAATCCAATAAGATCTCAGGAGGATGTTTTAGAGGCTTTAAATGAAGAAGCACAGAGGAAAACAGAAAAACACTTAGTACGTACCAGAACGTTTTATTTTATAGGTGCAATAATATTAATTGGATTAGTAGCCATTTTTGACATAGCAAGCGAAGCGGATTTAGAAGATATAGGTATTAGTATATTATTTATATACTTAGGAGTGGGGGGATTGATTTCTAAGGCAGGATCTCTTAAGCTTCCAATATCACCTACTAGTAAGTTGTATCTAATTATTAATCCAATATTGGTTGCTATGGGCGTTTTGTTTTTGATAGATCATTACCTTGTCACATTAGCATTTCTTCACTAAACATAGGGTTAGCGTAGTTTAATAGATGCAACTTCTGATATAGAAGTTTTCCATACTACTGATGAAGTTTCTTGATAATGACTATTTGTGAATGGAGGGCTCGGTATGAAGAAACCTGACATTGAAGCCATTATTACTTGTGAAAGAAGCAATGCATTTTATAATGGTTATAGACCGGCGCATTTAGTAAAGGAAGATTATCTAACAACGGGCATTCATTATTATTATAATAGAGAAAAGGTTTCATTTGGGGAATCTGCATTAGGTACAATTACGTTTATTAGTCCAGAGGCGTATCCTAACTGTTTAATCGAAGGAAAAAGAATTAACATTCAGGAAGGAAGTAAAATAGTTGGATATGCTACGGTTGTAAAAATATTTAACGAGATGTTAAGAATTAAAGAGTAGTGAACTAAACAGAGATTTAGAGAATGTGAGATAAGCAAGAGATATTGTCTATAAGCAGCTTTTAATTATGTCGTATTTGTAGATAATTACGAGGTATAGGTTATTTATGGTTTGTGGGGTGATGATATGGAAAAATACTTTCATTTTGATAGAAATAAATCATTACAAGAACTTGAAGGATCAGACTTGGATGAACCTAACTTTGATTCGTATTTAGTTATTACTTGCCATGAATTAAGGAAAAAAACAATTGCTTTTTTTGAAGTTGAAGATTTAAGAATAATGATAGGGCAAGAAATAGGTTTAGATTATCTAATACCTTTAGCATTAGAGACACTTGAAGATAATATCTTTTCTGAAGGCAATTTTTATTGTGGCGACCTTTTAGATTCAGTGTTAAAGGTAGATAAAAAGTTCTGGAAAAACAATCCTATATATAAAAATGATTTAGAATATTTGCTTGAGAAAAATATAAAGGATTTAGCGTGTAAACTTGCTTCTTTCCATCAGAGGTTTGTTTAGATATGGTGTACATAGATAAGACGTATCCTTCTCATATTGCGAAATATACACTTAACGATAGTTTGTGTTGCAGTTTAGTCATGCGAGCAAATACGATGATGATGAATATGCTTGCATCAGAAGTAGCACTAACTGTACAGGATAAGATTAAAAATATCAAAACATCTGCAGTAATGGTGCCTTTGGGGAATGTATTTGGCAGTCAATTGCTGGCTCAATATGGACCTAAAATTAATATAGATGTTACACCGATTGGAATGGTAAATGTAGATTTCAAAACAGAATTTGAAGAGTCGGGGATTAACCAAACAAGACATAAAATTTATCTAGTGGTGAAAACGCAAGTCAAAATTATTGTACCTTTTTCTTCAGACACTACTGAAGTTGTCACCTCTGTACCTATTGCCGAGACGATTATTGTTGGTAAGGTGCCACAGAATTATATCTTTGTTCCAAAAGATGAGATGTTGAATATAATTCCTACGGAAGTTGAATGAGTTAATGCATCCCTGTCAGTATAAGGTCTATATACTGACAGGGATGCATTTTATTTTAGTAAGCATCTGCATTTTTCAGTATAAGGATAATTTAAATAAAATGTTTAAAATGATTTAAAACCTATAGCGGGCATGGAGGAATTTGACGAAAAATGTCGAATTTATCTTCTTATAGCTAAATGCCCTTGACATTAAGAATTGGGATACAAAGGAGGAATTAATGAATGAGTTTTAAGTTCAAAGACTGGAAAATAAAAACAAAAATTTTTGTTTCATTTATTTCACTTATGATCTTGTTTTTATTCGTAATTGGACAGTCATATCTTGCTGTTGTTGAGATCAATGGCAATAAGATACCGCTATTATTGGCTAATGAGGAAGTTAATAAAGCAATGCTGAAAATGAGAAAAGATGAAAAGGACTTTCTGATGAGAGAAAGCTCAAATCCTGATTTTTTCAAGGAAGGTAAAAGTCCATATCTTGACAGTTTCAAGAAAAATTATGAAAGTCTCAATAAAAATATAATACTGATAAAAGAAAATAGGGACATTGCTAGTAATGTGGAGCTAATTGAAAAGTTGGATCAAATAATAGTGGATGCCAAATTATATCATGATATTTTTTTAAGGGTTGTAGAAAAGGTAAAAGAAAGAGGATTTCAAGACAATGGACTTGAGGGGGAATTGAGAAATGCTATTCATAATATTGAAAGAAACATTACTCAACCAAATCATATTATCTTAATGCTACAGGCTCGAAGGGCAGAAAAAGATTATTTTTTAAGACATGATTTGAAATATGTTGAAAAATTTGATGAAATTATATCTGATTTGAAACTTTCTTTGCAATCTTCAGGAAATATCAATGAAGTCAAATTTTTAGAGGAATATTATGAAAAATTTAATGAAGTTGTTGCTATTGAAAAAGAAATTGGTTTGAAAGAAAATGAAGGTTTAAACGGTACATATAGAGAAGCTATACATAAGCTAGAGCCTTTGATTAATGATATGAATACCAGTATTTTAGAGATGATCAATAAGGATGCTGCAGGATATTGCCGAAGGAGAGGGAGACTTAACAAAAAAATTATCAGTTGATACAAAGGACGAATTGGGTACGTTGGCGATCTGGTTTAATCTATTTACGGATAAGATAAAAGAAATTGTAAGTCTTGTACAAAGCAATGCCAATACGATTGCAGAATCTTCTGAGGAATTAGCTGCTGCTACAGAACAGGCAAATCAAGGAATCGAAAGCATTGCAAGGGAGATTACAACCATAACGGATGATCTGCAAAATAATGCAAGTATCATTGAAGAAGCAACTGCAAGCATACAGGAAATGGCCAGTGGTGCAATGATTGTATCACAAGAGTCAGAAGATGCGACAAAAAATAGTCAAGAAGTACTTACTGCCGCAAAATATGGGGCACAGAAGTTAAAAGAAGTGGTAAAAGTCATCGATCGTGTACAGCATTCTTCGAATAATATGTCCATTGTGATTGAGGAGTTAAAAGAATCATCCATCAGAATCAGTAAAATCACTTCTTTAATAACGGAAATATCGGAACAAACAAACTTATTAGCTTTAAATGCAGCCATTGAAGCTGCTAGAGCAGGAGAAAGTGGTAAAGGCTTTGCTGTAGTAGCTGATGAGGTAAGAAAACTTGCAGAAGAAAGTAAGCATTCAGCTGATGACATTACTTCCTTGATAAAAGGAATTGAGAAAAAAATTGAAATTGCTTATAGTGCTATGAAGGAAGAGCAAGAGTTGGTTACTACAAGTGCGGCAAAAGTAGAAGAAACGGATTCAGAGTTCAAGAGCATACTTCATCTAATTGAAGAGACAACCGAGAAGATTTCGATTATTTCTCAAGCTGCAAAACAACAATCCGAGATTGCAAAAGACATGACGAAAGCCATGGATGAAATCTCAGGTTCAACGCAACAGAGTGCCGCTGCTTCGCAACAAATTAGTTCAAGTATCCAGGAACAAGTCAGCACATTTGAAGAGATCGGCGCAAGTATCGAAGAGTTGAGCAATATTTCAAAGGTATTAAGGGAACAAACAGATAGGTTTAAAACTAAATAATGTAAGCATAGGCATAAATAGAGAAGGCAGGGGAATACAGATATGTCACCTTTCCTTCTCTATTTTAACTTTAAAGTTTCGTTGGGTAACTTTAAGAACATATTTAGTATAAATAAGGACACAAAAACTCCTGCCTTAAAAGATTAAATATGTACATAGTGCTAATTTTATAAACAAATTCAGAAACAAAAATAAAAAACAATGCTTGGTAGATGGTGAACTGGTGCAAACATAAAAACCTGACTAATTAGAAAAAATTATCACGGTTAGGTTCTTAGCTTTTTCTTCAGGTGTTACAAGAATGATAGCTTTATGGTTTTCTTTCTCCATATTTATAGAAATAGGTTTATTATCAAGTGTGTTCTTCCATCCATTTTCTGTAAGATGTTGTTCATAACCTGATAAAAATTCTTCAGGATTGGTATTGGACACTGTATATGTAGCTCGATCAATACCATCAGCGGTTGCTTTCTCAAACTTAACAAATTTCATGTTTCCATATGCAGGAAGATATGGAAATTCTTTGATATATTGTCTGTTATTTGTATCCGATGAACGACAAGAAATCAATGAAGCTGTTAAGATTAAGACTAGAAGAATCATAGAATATTTTTTCATAACTAGCACCCCTTACTGTGTTATTAATTATATTGTGTACGAAAGCGTAAGAGGTGATACAGAAAATTGTATTGAGAACCATGACATATCAATGTCGAATTATTTTCTTACATAAATATCTAGAAATTTTATATTGAAGGTAAAGTAAAAAACTGCCTAGTTCTCATCTGGCAGTTTAGATTGGTTACCCTGGTCTTCTGGAAATTGTTTATGTACATATTTTTCAAGAGTTTTTAGCGCATCATTACTCCAATAAAGATTGATACCAGTGTCAGAGGAACCGAAGCCAATGGCTATAAATGAGTTAATTCGAGATTTGCTATTTCTTTTCATATAAAAACCTCCTAAAACGCTATTATTTGAGTATTAGCCATTATTAGGCTTATCATACTTAATTACTTAAAGGGCAAGAAAAAAAGGAGAGGGAGGTTGGTATCGGCTAATCAAAAATAAAATTGACGCACCTGATTACCACCTTTCTCCTAATATACAATATTCATAACAAGACAAATTGATTCAAGTTTTTAAAGGACATATTCAAATAATTCAAAGATCTCTTACTTTGAAAAAAGAAGCTAATACTTTTCTTTTACAATCGTTAGTGTTTTTAAATTAGATGAGCTATTAACCTTTAATACGATCAAGTCAGAACCGTTAAACTCGAGGGTTTCAAGATCGGATAAAAGCAATTCATCGGCGAAATTATCAAACAAGATATGTGGGCGGATGATCAATTTGCTATCTTCGATAGCTAATGTACAACCGTATATAGGGGCATGGAGAGAATCACTGAGAATCTGTACAGAGCATGTACCTTCTAAAAAGGGATGGATATCATGATGAATGGACATATTGTCAACTCCTTATTAATATATACGTTCATTTCCAATTGGAAATGAACGTATATATTATATCAAATTGAGTAAAGAAACGCATACCGTTAGATTTGTTTCATTTATCAGAAAGTAAAAACAGATTCCTACCAGCAGCAAAGGAATCTGTTTTTGAAGGGGTGTGCATTGAAACCTGCACATATAAATAGTATAACATAAAATTGTTAAATAATTATTCAAAAATGGTGGATTGGCAAAAAAAATTTTTTAGAAATATGTGATAACCTTAGAAATTGAGGAAAATATGTAGAAAGATTAAAATAAAAATTTAACAAAATCCTTCATATGGAGTGCTTGTCACCTCTTTTTTTCTTGGACATAGTATGTATCGAGTAAAGAAGAGAGGAGGTGACCTGAATGTCTGTATACTCAGAGAAGGTAGATAGCTGCCCTCAACTACCAGGGACGATTTTTAGAATTAATATACCTGCAGGTGCAGTGATCAACTTGCTTAATCTTATAGAAATTACCTCTCCAGGTGGTATATGCTTAATTGTCAGAATACCTGCTCTAGGTGGTGGATTATGCTTAAACACTTTGGTAAATGCAATCCAGCAAGCAGGTGGAACGATAGAATTTCAACAGTTTTAGCAAGTTTAACCGAAAGCCAGGTATAAAGATACCTGGCTTTTCAGTTCTTAGAATTTCAACTGCCAGATTTAGAAAATATAAGATTCGCGCCTTTAACAACAAGAGTGCTATTTTCCAATTTTATCAATATAAGGTTGACGTTACATATTTTTTATTCTTAATGATCCTTAGAATATAAAGAATCTGGATCATCTCGCATTATAGCTGGCGTTTTGTTAAGAAAGCAGAAAAAATACAAAAACGACTTAATATGACAAAAATCGATAAAGGTGATATCATAGTAGTATATCTCACTGATCCTATTTGTTAATATCAGCGGGATGGAAATGAAGACTGCAGAGAGGAGGGAAAGGGTAAAGCTTTATTTGAATTTCTTTGAATAAGGTGACTTCAAGAGTTTGAAGAATTCTAAATCTTGAAAAAATTACCCCGCTTAGATGCAATCCATAGCGATGCAGTTTGTTCTACGATTTGTTTTTTGGTATCCGTTACTAATGAGTATGGTTTGGACGATAGGGGGCTTAATTTTTTATTTTAGAAGAGAACGAAAAGTACCTCCGACCTTAAAGGAAATGCCTTTTGTTTCAATTTTAGTACCTTGTTATAATGAGGAATCAACGATTGCTGAGACGATTAGGCATTTAGATCAGCTGAATTATCCAAACTACGAAATTATCGCAGTAAATGATGGCAGTAGAGATCAAACAGCTACAAAACTTAGGGAATTGAGTGAGCAATATGAGCGGTTGCGTGTTATTCATTTACGAGAAAATGCTGGTAAGGCCAATGCATTGTATCTAGCTTTGATTGCTTCTAAGGGAGAGATTCTTGTTGGAATTGATGCAGATGCTGTTCTAGATAGAGATGCTTTAAGATATATGGTACCTCATTTTACAACGCCTCACTTTGGGGAAAGGGTAGGTGCTGTTACGGGTAATCCCAGAATTAGAAATAGAAGCTCCCTTTTGGCAAGAGTACAGGTTTGTGAATTCTCCAGTATCATTGGGCTCATCAAACGAACGCAACGGATACTTGGAAAAGTAATGACTGTATCCGGTGTAATTGTAGCTTATAGAAAAAGCGCCTTGCTAGATTGCAATCTATGGGATCGTGATACCATAACAGAAGATATAGGCGTAACTTGGAAGTTGCAGAAAAGATTTTGGGATGTGCGGTACGAGCCAAACGCCATATGCTGGATGTTGGTTCCAGAAACGATAAGAGGATTTTGGAATCAAAGAGTCCGGTGGGCTCAGGGTGGTGTTGAAGCCCTACTAAAACATTGGGACGTTTTTCTAGATTGGAGATATCGTAGGCTTGTACCTATTTACATTGAACAAGCATGCAGTATACTATGGGCGGCTTTATGGATTATATCAACAGTGATACTATTTATTCAGATCGCCGCAAGCGGAGAATTCTATTATCCTGTATTCTGGTCAGGGACATATCTATCACTTGTATGCATTATTCAATTTTTTGTTGCAATGTTTATTGATAGGAGATATGATCCTGGCATTTTAAAATACTATTTATGGGCAATATGGTATCCTACACTTTATTGGTACTTTAATGCCTTGGTCGTGTTAAGAGCGATTCCAAAGGCGTTATTACAAAGAAAAAAAGGAAAATTTGCAGTTTGGGATAGCCCTGATAGGGGGTTAGGTGCATAATATGTTGATCGACGGTAGACAAAAGAGGAGAATCAAAATAATTGAGTCAATTATTACTGTACTGGGATGGTTGTATATGTTGGGATTTTTTGTTTATACAATTTTAACCTTGGTTTTATGGTATTTCAATATAAACTATATTTATAATGAATTATTCTTCATGCAGAACATATTTGATACATTGAAAATCATTTCTGTTACTGTCATTGCTGCAATTGTTGCCTTCACAATCATGCTTGGCTGGGGACAATACAACTATCAGAGGTTTGGAAATTTGGATAGGCGACAATTTCCCAAAGCGGTTTCATCTGATGCCTTGGCGGAATACTTCAAAATTCCCATTCAGCAAGTTGAAGAGCTTCAAAATAATAAGTGGATAACGCTAGAAAAAACCATTGTCTGATGGACGTTATAGGACAAGGTATCTCTGTCTGTCTAAGATACGTGAGTTTCATAGATTTTTATTGGAGATATTCAGTCAAGCAGCCATTTACTTTTCATAAACCCACAGACGAAACCCACCATGTTTTATTTCAGGTGGGTTTCGTTTGTGGCTCAAAAATAAATTTTAGAGATTTATATAAGAACTTAAAATCTAGAGGGGCCTTGATTCATCTTCAACCATTTCCCACTCTACGGATTTGCCTTCTCTAGGACATGCGGGAAAAGCTTCACCTGCATCCAATCTTATTTTCTTACCAAACTCATTTCTGTAAGTGCCAGTAACGATTACTCTATCTCCAGTTATACCATTAATACGCATATATAACTTCCTTTCAAAAATATTTATAGCAGTAATAACATTCGCAAATTTGGCTAAGTTTATGCAGGAAGAATGCGCAAATAATATGCAAAACTGTAGTATAAGCGGTATTGTCGATACTTGCAACTTATATGTAAGATTACATAATCGAAAATCCCTGATCCACTGATAAAAATTTAAAGTTAAAGTTACGCATGAACTATAACTTTAAGAAAGGGAATGAATTCATATATATTAAATGGGGATTTGTTCCATATAAAACAGGAAATTGAAAAAATGTATGGAATATATTTTATAAGATATTAGTGATTAAGGGAGTTGGAAAGGAGGGGTTCACATTGTATAAAAAAATATGGAAAAATGTAGCTATAGCGGTCTGTTGCATAATTGGGATGATGCTTTTGTCAGCTTGCAGTGCGAAGACTGCACAGCAGGCGATGTCTGCAGTACCAGAGCCCGCTGCAGAGGCAGCAGGAGGATTAAGCAATACGGGTAAGGATAACAATAGGAATGCAGTCCAGATGAACGAAAATAGTATTCAGGGAAACAAAAGGAAGATTATCAAATCTGCAAATGTTCAAATGGAGACCCAAAGTTTTGATGAGGTAACCAGTGCTATTCTAGATAGAACAAAAATGCAGGGTGGATATATTGAAAAGTCAGACATATCAGGAAGACAGTACAACGAAAAAAGAGACATTCAAAATAGAAGGGCATATATCACCATACGGATTCCTGAGAGCACCTTTGAATCTTTTTTATTGGCAGTGGAGAAACTGGGGAATATTACTGGAAGTCAAACGAGGGGAGAAGATATAACAGGTCAGTATTTTGATACAGAGGCCAGGTTAAAGGCCCTTCAGATACAGGAGGAAAGATTACTAGAGATATTAAGGAAAGCTAAAGCGGTGAAGGATATCATTGAATTGGAGAGAGAGCTCTCTGAGTTACGGTATCAGATTGAAAATCTTACAGGCACCATCCGCAAATGGGATAGTCTTGTGAATTATGCGACCATTGAAATTGAAATCGTTGAGGTTCAAAAGATTACGGAAGGAAATAGTGATTTGTTAAGCGTGAGCATAAAGAGAGGGT
Source organism: Anaerosolibacter carboniphilus (assembly GCF_014205875.1). Classification (GTDB taxonomy): domain Bacteria; phylum Bacillota; class Clostridia; order Peptostreptococcales; family Thermotaleaceae; genus Anaerosolibacter; species Anaerosolibacter carboniphilus. Next base: position 74,789 of record NZ_JACHEN010000011.1, on the reverse strand, counting down.
TTAATGATTCCATTGAAATGCTTGGGCGAATATTCAAAGGCTTCATCATTATTGTGGTGATGCTGTTGCCTTTCATCTTCGTATGCATACCGCTATTCTTTTTGTTTACGTATCTTAAACGTAATTGGGATAAGATCCGCTTAAGAAAGCAGACGGAAACAAAGGGTCGGAATGAGAATGAAAAGTGAATTTGATTGCGCTTGTGATTATCGCTACATAGATAATAGCCCAGTATAAAGTTTTAGATGTGTTTTTGTTATTTTCGAGTATAATAATGAGTATAGAAAAAAACGAGGTTGGTGAAAAATATGCAGTTTAATGAGAACAATGAAATTATAAATACGATTGAGCAGAGAGCCATATTGGTGGGGTTAAGTACTGGAAGCAGAGACGAGGTAACTACTATCGAAAGCTCGATGGAAGAATTAAAGGAGTTAGCAAAGGCAGCAGGAGCACAGGTTCTGGATATAACCATTCAAAATAAACAACGAATAGATGCAACCTATTACATAGGAAAAGGAAAAGCAGAAGAAATTCAAATTCTATGCAGAGCATTGGATGCAAATTTGGTTATTTTTAATGATGAATTATCAGGAGCACAAATTAGAAATTTAGAGGAACTCATAGGAGTAACGGTCATAGATCGTACTACATTAATCCTTGACATCTTTGCCCATCGTGCCCAATCGAAAGAAGGTAAATTACAAGTAGAATTGGCACAGCTACGATATCGATTGCCTAGATTGGTGGGGTTGGGGGCTTCTCTATCTAGAGCAGGAGCTGGAATCGGGACAAAGGGACCTGGAGAAAAGAAGTTAGAATTAGATCGGAGACACATCTTGGATCGTATAACAGATATACGTCACCAGTTGGAGGAAACACGAAAAAACCGAGAAACCCAGCGAACAAAGCGCAAAAAGAGTGAGATTCCTATTGTTGCCTTGGTTGGATATACCAATGCGGGAAAGTCTACTTTGATGAATAAATTTCTGAGTATTTCAGGGATGCAGCAGGAAGAGAAAGAAGTGTATGTGGAGGATATGCTCTTTGCAACATTAGACACAGCCCATCGAAAGATGGTGTTACCTAGTAAGGAAGAATTTATCCTAATTGATACCGTTGGATTTGTCAGTAAGCTCCCCCACGCGTTGGTAGAAGCATTTAAAGCTACTTTGGAGGAGGTCAAGGAAGCAAACCTGCTCTTACATGTGGTGGATGCCACTAATGAGGACTTTGAAATGCAAATGAAAGTGACAGAGAAGGTTCTGCATGATCTGGGAGTAAGTGAAAAGCCAAGTATCTTAATATTTAATAAGGTTGACAAGCTGGAAGATCGATCTCACTTAATACCTAGAGGAGAAAATGCTATACATATATCTGCATTAAATGATATAGGTTTGGATACTTTGATTGAAATGATCAAGGGGAAGATATTTAGCAATATCAAGAAAGTAGAACTTCTATTGCCTTATGATAAAGGAGATGTGGTGTCCTACTTATGTGACAAAACCAAGGTTGTGAAAACAGAGTACAGGGAAGATGGGGTGCTCGTAGAGACTACTCTTGGACCTGCCGATTATAATAAATACGCAAAATATTTAATGAATGTAAATGAAGTTGTGGAGTGAGGACATGATTTCAAATAATAATCAGTCGCTAAATTGGGAGCATATAGATCAAATAGAGGACTATATGCTCACTTATCTCCTTTATCGGGAGGGAAAGAGTGTACCACTACTGGCAAAGATTCGAAGGAAAACTATCGAGCAAGTCAATGAAGACCTTATATTGGCAAAGTCAAAGCTCTTTTCTAAAAAACAGAAGAGCAAGTCCCTGTTAGATAAAATGGTGGAAATCACAAAAGCAGATCGATTGACCTTGATTCATAGCTTGAACCCCGAGGAAAGGATGCGAATCATAAATGATATAAAAACAAAATATGATAATTTTAAAAACCCTGAGGATAAGATGATGCTGATTTGGATTATAGGAGAATTGAATGCAAAGGAATTACTAGACCTTGTTTATCGTGATATGAGACATCATCATGGAAATGTGAGAAGATTAGCTTGTTCAGCCCTTAAGAAAATTGGAGATGATACCAGTGTAGAGTATCTTCATAGAGCTTTGATGGATACAAAACCCCAAGTGCGTCAATATGCAGCAAAGGCATTAGGAAAACTCGGTAACGAAATAACGCTTAAGAAGATTCAAAAACTACTAAATAATCCAAATGAAAAGCAATATGTAAAGATGGCTTTTGGTGAAGCCATCCAGAGCATAGAACAAAGGCGTAACGGCTAAATGATTTTTTCTTTTATCTGTCGAACAACCTTTACAATATTCATATAGGTAGATTGTGTGCCCTTGATAACGATTGGACGTCCAAAACGGACCCACTGTAACCTTCTAGATGAAAAACCACCTATTTTCATGAGGGTATTGACGGTAGGTAGCGTATTTACAATCATGAGATCATCCTCTTGTTGTTCAAGAACTCTCCACATATCCTGTATGGCTGGAATTACAAGATGAGGTGAAAATTGACGACTCAAGGTATAAATTTTATGACCTTTTTCATCAATGCCTCTTAAAATAATTTTTCCTCGGTCGCATTTTTCTAGTGTATCATAAAAAGGAACACCCAGGAAGTCATGCCTATCTGGGATATATTCCATGGGCAGTAAGCCCAAATGAATTGCAGCAGCAGTAGTAGAAGAATGGGAACCACCTACACAATGATAAATAATATGCAGAAAAACACCTCCTAATCTTCATTCTGAGATTATTATGTGTAAAAAAATAATTATTTATATATAGGATGTGTATGAATTTTGAAAAAAATGGAATAATAGGAATAGCAGCAGGACGATGAAATATGAATTTTACATAAGCTTAATGAAATAGGTTTTTATGCTAAAAATTCTGAATAGTCTTGCGGATGGCTGCTATTTATTATATGATAGTAGTAACAAATCGGAGGGAGGAATTAGCCTATGCTCTTTAGAAATTGTGCAGGTGGAGTGGTGTTCTTCGAAGATAAGGTCTTGCTTCTGAAAAATGAAAAAGGTGAATGGGTGTTACCGAAGGGTGTAATTCGTAATGGGAATCTCTCAAGAGATACTGCATTAAACCGTGTGAAGGAAGAAACGGGCATTGATGCAGAAATTATCTCACCAATTGGAGAAACTTGTTACGAATTTTATTCTATTACGAGACAGCGTCCTGTTTGTAATGAAATTACATGGTATTTAATGACTGCGTCTAGCGATCTTTGTAGAGTGAATGAAGAGTTAGGGTTTAAAGAAGCTGTTTTTTTTCCGATTGATGAAGCAATTGAAAAAATCACTTACAGTCAAGATCAATCACTAGTTAGCCTCTCCTATAGAAAATATAAAAGCTTAGTAAGAAATGAATTAGTGGTATAATATAAAAGAGAGTAGTGTTTACTACTCTCTTCACTATTTAGGGGAAGAGGGAAAGGGAATGTTGAAGAGATATAGGACTGTTCTTAATTATGGTGAGGTTGAGCATATTATTGAGAAGTCAAGATTTATCGGCTATGTTAAACCAATACAAGATGAAGAAGAGGCCATAGCTTTTATAGAAATGATTCGGGCACAACATAAAAATGCTACCCACAATGTGCCAGTCTACATATTTGGTGAAAATGACGAAATCCAACGATACAGTGAGGATGGAGAGCCTTCAGGAACAGCTGGAACCCCCATACTAGATATGTTAAAGAAAGAAGAAATCAAGAATACTGTTATTGTTGTTACACGATACTTCGGAGGTATAAAGCTAGGTACAGGAGGATTGGTGAGGGCATACACCTCTACAGCAAAGCAGGCATTGCATGAGGCAAGGGTGATTGAAAAAGTACTTTATCATGTTATCAGGATACGTATAGACTATTCCCTGTTGGGAAAAGTACAAAACGTAATGATGAATGGAGGCTATACGATCAAGGATACTGTTTTCGATGAGGGGGTAAGTATGTTTGTTTATGCGAGAATAGATGAAGCAGATCTAATAATAAAACAAGTCATTAATTTAACCAATGGGAAGGCAGCAGCTGATATTGTGGATACATTGTATCTAAATGAAGAAAATGGGGTTTTGATAAGTGAATAATTTTGATTAGGTAGAGAATAAAATTTTTAGTAATGGGTATCTATGATTATAACGCAACGGAAAGGAGGTATGCTGAATGGATATGGAACAATTAAAATTGGAAATGCTAGATAAAAGGATTTGGGCAGTGGTTGGTGCTACCCCAAACCAAGAGAAATTTGGAAACAAGATATATAAAAAGCTTAAGAGCAGGGGTTACGAAGTGTATGCAGTTAATCCTAATTATGAAGAAATCGAAGGAGATCGCTGCTATCACAGTATTGAAGAACTGCCTGTCAAGCCTGATTGTGTGGATATGGTAGTATCACCTCAGGTTAGCAAGAAGTTTATCCCAAATATTGCTGAAGCAGGCATCAAATATTTATGGTTTCAGCCTGGTTCATTTGATGATGAGGCTGTTTCTTTAGCGGAAAACAATGGAATTCAAGTGGTACATCATCATTGCGTATTGGTGGCATTAGGATAGAAAGTCGTACTATTTTGTACGACTTTTGTCTTTCCAGAAGAATTCGTATAAGCCCATGAAAAAAAGAAAGACCCCAAAAAGCTTTCTTAACAGATTTGAAGGAAGGCTTACGGCTAAGTATGAACCTGCCAAGGCACCTACTATGCCTGTGATAATAAGAGGTAAGCAAAGCTTTATTTCGATACTTTTGTTGCGAAAGTGAGTTACGAGGGCCACGATCGCAACCGGGACAAAAGATAGAAGATTAACACTCTGGGCCTGCTGCTGTGAAAGGCTTGTAAGTATAATTAGGGCTGGAATCAAGATTGTGCCTCCACCGATGCCCATACCCCCAATGATTCCTGAAAACAAACCAATAAGCATGAGATACATCAAAACACCATCCTTAATGCAGCGAGAATCATGAAAATTGCAAAGCCTTTTCTAAGCAGATGACTTGGAATCCGATTGAGAAGTCTGGCACCGATATATCCACCTAAAATACCGCCTAAAGCCACCTTATAGGTTATATCCCAAACAATGATTCCATGACGAAAATAAATAAACATGCTGACGATAGTTAATGGTAGAATAATTGAAATTGCTGTGGCATGAGCTTTGTGTTCTTCAACATCTAGGAGGAAAAACATGCCTGGCACAATCACTGTCCCGCCGCCAGAACCAAACAATCCATTAACCAAACCAGTGATAAGTCCTAGCAATGCGATTTTAATGGAAAAAGAACTTTTTTTCATTTCATCACCTATAAAGTCACATATTCATCCTTTAGAATCCGTATAATAATCCCATGGGATGCTGACATATATATAGTGTGGACTTTATAAAATATTTTATGAGTCTATTGACTTTGATGGATAAATATAGTAAAATAAAACCAATAAATCCGATAAGAATAGTAAGAATTGGAGGGTTAATATGAAGGTTGTAAATAGCATTACAGAATTGATTGGCGGTACTCCGATGGTCAAACTAAATAAATTGGTAGGCAAAGACGATGCCCAGGTATATGTAAAATTGGAGTTTTTCAATCCGGGGAGCAGCGTGAAGGACCGAATTGCATTGAGTATGATTGAAGCTGCTGAAAAAGCAGGATCGTTGAAAGAGGGTTCTATTATTGTTGAGCCTACTAGTGGAAATACTGGGATAGGATTGGCGATGGTGGCGGCTGCCAAGGGCTACAAGTGTATTCTGGTGATGCCTGAGACGATGAGTATAGAGAGGCGAAAACTTTTAAAAGCCTTTGGTGCAGAACTTGTTCTGACCGATGGGGCCAAAGGAATGAAAGGTGCTATTGAAAAGGCAACAGAAATAGTAAAGGAAAATCCATCTTATTTCATGCCCCAGCAGTTTGAAAATGAATCGAACCCAGAAATCCATAGAAATACTACAGCCCTAGAAGTTATTGAACAAATGGATGGGCAGTTTGATATGTTTGTTTCTGGTGTAGGTACAGGTGGTACGATCACTGGTGTAGGTGAGATCATAAAAGAAAAAGTGAAAGATGCGAAAATTGTGGCTATAGAGCCAAAGGATTCACCTGTATTATCAGGAGGTCAACCTGGTCCCCATAAAATTCAAGGTATTGGTGCTGGTTTTGTGCCAAAAATTTTAAATACAAAGATCATCGATGAGATCATACAGGTAGACAATGAGGATGCTATGGAGACGGCAAGGAGAATGGCTAAGGAAGAAGGAATTCTTGTTGGGATCTCTTCTGGAGCTGCTGTATGGGGGGCTTTGAAAAAAGCCAAAGAGCTGGGGAAAGATAAAAAGATAGTAGTAGTAATTCCAAGTTATGGGGAAAGATATCTAAGTACACCACTTTTTAATTTTGAATAAAAGTATAAAAAACATGGCTTAGGCTATGTTTTTTTATTATACAGATTTATTTTTGTGTTATAATGATGAAAAGAAAAACGTGTATAATGAAAGACTGCGTTTAGTGAGAGGAGTTTGGGAAATGAATAGAACAATTGAGGAAAAAATCAACTTAACAGTGCAATGGTTAAGAGAGAAAGTAGATGAATCTCATACCAGAGGGATTGTTGTAGGTATTTCTGGGGGAATTGATTCAGCTTTAGTAGCTTTTTTAATCAAAAGAGCTTTTCCTAATAATTCTCTAGGTATTATTCTGCCTTGTAAAAGTAATCCCAAGGATCGAGAGGATGCCTTAAAAGTTGTGGAAGCTTGCGGGATAGAGCACATGGAGGTTGAACTTAGCGAAATTCATGACATACTGCTGGGAAGTGTTGTCGCTGAGATGCGAAAAAAAGAGTTGATCGATGATCATACAAATCTAAGATTAAGTGACGCAAATCTTAGAGCTAGGTTGAGAATGAGTACGATTTATTCCGTTGCAAATTCTTTAAACTATATTGTTGCAGGTACGGATAATGCAGCAGAAATACATACAGGATATTTTACCAAATATGGAGATGGTGGTGTAGACATCGTTCCAATTGCAAATCTAAAAAAGAGAGAGGTTTACGAGTGGGCGAAGCATTTAGGTGTGCCACAAAGCGTTATTGATCGAGCTCCTTCAGCTGGATTGTGGGAAGGTCAAACGGATGAATCTGAAATGGGAACAACATATGACATGGTGGATGATGTACTATCTGGCAAAGAGGTACCTGAAAAAGATCGACTCATTATTGAAAAATTACATCAACGTTCTGAACACAAACGTAGAATGCCTGATAAACCATCTGTATTTTAATCAAATGAAAACACCTAAAAAAGGGTGTTTTTTTTTGTAGTGGTATTCCTCGAATAATTAAATGAGACTTTAGCAGCATTTTGTTGGAATTCATCGACCAATGCAGGAGAAAAAGTTTTTTTATCGTATTTAAATGATAAATTGATTTTTGTTTTTATCACACCTATTGGAGGAAGCCATGAGATTAGTGAGGATAGAGAACGTTACTTCGGGCATGATTTTGGGCAAAGATATTAGCTCTTGTGAAGGTAAGATATTGCTTGCAAAAGGGGTTACCCTGACCAATCATTTTATAAAAAGATTGCAGCATTTAGCAATGGGTGAGATTTATATTGAAGATGAAATATCAAAGGATATTGAAATTTTTGATATCATTGAGGAGAAAACAAGAATAATTGCGAAGAAAACGATTTATCAAGTTATGCAGGACCTTAAGGTAAAAAAAGCTTTAGACTTTCAAAGTATTCAAGTAGCAATTAATAGAATTGTTGACGAATTGCTAGACAATCGAGATATTATGGTCAATCTATCAGATTTAAGATGTGTTGATGAATATACTTTCGCCCATTCGGTAAATGTGGCAGTATTATCGATCGTCATAGGGAAAGCATTAGGATATCACGAACTTCGTTTGAGAGATCTGGGAATTGCTGCAATTCTCCATGATATTGGAAAAACGCAGATTCCCAATGAGATTTTAAATAAACCTGGAAAACTTTTAGAGGAAGAAATAGAAATTATGAAAAATCATACCCGATTTGGGTATGAAATATTGAAGGATTATGATGAAATCAGTGCGTTATCCAGAGTTGGAGCATTGTTACATCATGAGCGTATAGATGGGAGCGGATATCCTTTTGGAAAAAGAGGAGAGGAGATATCTGAATTCGCAAGAATTATTGCTATAGCAGATACGTACGACGCGATGACCTCCAACCGAGTCTATAAAAAAAGGATTACTCCCGATAAAGCCATTGAGTATTTGATTGCCATGGCACATCATCATTATGACTATGATATTGTGAAGATTTTTCTAAATCATCTAACGGTGTATCCGATAGGAACAATGGTGAAACTAAATACGAAAGAGCATGCTATCGTTATAGATAATAACCGTTATATGCCCACAAGGCCTATTGTAAGAATGGTCCGAGATGCTCATGGGAACTCTATTTCTCAATTTGAAGAAATTGATCTTCAAAAAAGGTTGAATATTTGTATTGAAGAGATTGTGGATGAATAATAATTTTATACAAGCAGATAATAATTCTAGAACAGGATGGTGGAGAAAGTGAAATCCCAGGATTAGTTCGAGTTTGATACCGGCAAAAAACTGAATGACCTTTCTCAGCTAGTCCTGTTTTTTGCAGAAAATAAAGAGCACTGATGTGGTTCAGTGCTCTTCTTGCTTACATGGAAGCAGATAAATCCTCCTCCATAAGTAGGATATTCTTTAGAACAATACTACTGTTGATCTTAATAAGCTGTAAATCTTTTTTAGTAAGGGACTTTTCTAAGTTACTTACCGATGCATCGTATTTATCAACAGTAGTCTTTGCTTTTTTTTCAATAAGCTGAGGTTTTAGTGTCTGACCATGCTCTTTTAGCTTGTTTAAACTTTCTTGGGCAGCATCAAAATCACCTACTGCTGCGTTCAATACAAGATTTCGCACCTGATACTTCAAGGTATATATGGATGGAGGCACTTCTTTTTTGAAGTACGCTCTAAAATCAGGCAAGTATGCGGTAAGATTGTTGGCAACTGATAGTGTTTCAAAGTACTTTTTTTCAAAGCCAAATTTTGTGAGAGTATCGAGGGTGGTTTCAAAGCTATTGATTGATTCTGGAGAAACACCCTGTTGAATAAGCTGAGGCTCTAATACATTCCACTTGTTGTGAAGGCCCAAAATTGTAGTATTTACTGTTGTCCATACTTCATCAAGATTTTTGGGAGCTTTCTGATTTTCATTCTCAGCTTCCTCAGATTTTTCTCTTTTCATAAGTTCCGTAAGAATGCCTTCATCGATGGTCATGGGTTTAGGCTTTTCTTCTTCACTGCCACTTTGACTTTGTTCCTGCCCTCCTTCCTGTTTACTTCCTTCTTCACCACCTTGTTTTTGTTCTCCTGAGCCAGCTCCACCACCTTCAGCAGCTTTCATCTGCATTTCTTCAGCTTTTTTCTTTTGTTCGAGCATTTCTTTTTCTACAATGACACGCTGGAAGTAGGGGATTTTATCTATTTGTTCCATGATTTTGAGCGTATCCTTTTCAATTTCTTCCACTACTTTAGGGAGGGGCTTTGGTTCATCTTCGGATTTAGGGCTTGGTTTCTGAGGCTTTTTTCCGCAAGCAACAGATGTAATAAGAATACAAAAAATTATGGCCAAAATACCCCATTTTTTTATTTTCATCATAGAATCACCTCTAAACTAGTATTTCCACTGGTCTATGAAACAATACTGAAAAACATCATTCGTAACAGAAATCAAAATTGAATCATAGAATGGTATACGACTTAAATTCAGGTTAAAAATAAGGTGGTGAAAGTGTGTATTGTTATACAATGGCCTATAGTCTGCAGTGTGTGCTTCGAGAATTACTGATGTGGACAGACATCTCTAGTGAGCATCCGATATTTGTAAAAACAGTGGCAAAGCTTAGTAAAAAAGATTTGCCAAAGAGCATTGTTGAAGAATTAAAGAAATTAAATAAATCCTTTGAAGAATTAAATATGAATGCGAAGGAACAACTGACAAATGCCCAGAACTCGGTAGCACAGCCGACGATGTGTGGATATATGAATCAAGCAAAAATGTTATTAAATGAATTCGGAAGATTAAATAGAATATGGATTGGGTTAATCAAGGAGATTATGAAATACGGAAAAGATGATAAAGTATGGCAAACCTTATTGTCCCATATAGAGGAAGAGCAGATCTATATGGATCGTCTTTTTCATACACTATACATGCAGATCTAGTTAAAAAAAGTTCAGATGATACATCTGGACTTTTTTAATGATTATCTAATGAAATTTTCACCAAAATCTAATCCATTCTTTACATATTTCTAACAAGGCTACGATATGATAAACATGAAGTGAAATAGAAAGGGGGAAAATCTGTGAATAAAATCATACGTGTTATCTCTGCAGGTGATATAAAGCTATTTTATATAGTGAATGACGGCTTCAAATGCAGCTTGTTAGACCGTATTATTCCAATGATTACAGGACTAGGTGGAGCATTTTTTACAATAACAATATCCCTGATCCTGGCCTTGCTAGGTAAAGGTCCATTGAAAATAGCAGGATGGCAGTGTTTGGCAACATTAGCAACAAGTCATATACTAGTTCATTACTTAAAAAAGGTATTTACAAGACCGAGACCTTTTTTAAACTTATCAGATATCCATACATTCAATACTCGACTCTACGATTATTCTTTTCCCTCTGGTCATACAACGGCAGCCTTCTCCATCGGACTTACCCTGTCTATTCTTTTTCCTATGATCGCGCCTGTCTTTATTACGTTGGCTGTACTAATTGGTATGTCCAGGGTGTATCTAGGTGTTCATTATCCGACAGATGTATTTGTAGGAATGATGATTGGAACCTTCTTTTCAGTTATAAATCACATCACGATGAACCAATGGCTATACTCTATATTGAATAAATAAGGAGGGCAAGCATGAAGGTAGCAATTTTTACAGATACTTTTTTTCCACAAATTAATGGAGTAACGAAAACCCTAAATAAGCTTTTAGGCCATTTTGATGAAAACAATATCGATTATAGGGTATTCATCCCTCAAGATGGAAATGAAGAATATAATAGTAAAATTGTAGGTTTTTTCAGCTTTCGCTTTTTTCTTTATCCAGAATGTAGAGTAGCATTACCAAATTATTTGTCTATTGTGGAACAGTTAAATGATTTCAAACCAGATCTAATACATGTAGTTACACCCTTCAATATCGGATTGTGTGGACTGAAATATGCGAAAACATATCAGATTCCCTTGGTATCTTCTTATCATACAAATATTCCCCAATATTTAGCGTATTTTAATCTAAAATTTTTAGAAAACATTTCTTGGAATTTTTTCAAATGGTTTCATAGTCATTGTGAGAAAAACTATTGTCCTTCAAATGCTACGCTAGAGGTTTTAAAAGAACATGGAATCAATAATTTAGAAGTGTGGGGAAGAGGTATTGACGTGGAACAGTTTTCCCCTAAAAGGAGAAATAAAGAACTGCGGTTGCACTATCATATCAATGATAAAATAGTGTTTTTATATGTAGGGAGAATGTCTCCTGAGAAGGACCTAGATATATTTATGAAAGTGGCAGAACAACTCAATCATCGCTATATGAAACAAATTCATTTTCTTATGGTAGGTGATGGGCCTCTTTTACATGAATTAAGGGAAAAAGCATTTGATAATATGACTTTTACAGGGCTTAAAAAAGGTCATGAACTTGCTCAATTATATGCATCCTCAGATGTTTTTCTATTTCCTTCCTCTACCGAAACCTATGGAAATGTAATCTTAGAAGCTATGGCTTCCGGTATAGCGGTTATTGCGTGTGGAGAAGGTGGCATTCGGGAAAATTTAGTAGACGGTTTTAACGGCATATCTTGTGGAAGTAGGAATGTTGCAGAATTCCATGAAGCATGCGAAAACTTAATTCGCAATCCAGCATTAAGAAAGCTCCTTGGTGAAAACGGTAGAAAATACACTTTGCAGATGACTTGGAACCGTATATTCGATCGATTGGTTAAAAGCTATGAAAGCGTAATTCAGTGCAGCGTTGGAAAAGAATCGAATAGGAAGACTGCATGAGAAAAGGAGACAATGAATCATGAAAATTTCTGTAATTGGAACGGGATATGTGGGATTGGTCACGGGAACATGTTTAGCAGAAATCGGGAATGATATCACCTGTGTAGACAAAGATCATAAAAAGATCGAAAATCTTAAAAATGGAATTTTACCAATTTATGAAGCACATCTTGAAGATATGCTGATCAGAAATATAGGAGAGAACCGATTGCATTTTACGACATCTGTTGAGGATGCAGTAAGGCATGCTACAATAATATTCATTGCAGTCGGAACACCATCCCATGAGAATGGAGATATTGATATGTCACAGGTCGATGAAGTCGCTGGAGAAATTGGAAAATCACTGGATGCCTATAAAATTATTGTAAACAAGAGCACTGTACCTGTAGGCTCTGTAAAAAGAGTGGCTGAGATCATTCAACGGCATCTAAAGAGAGAGGTTGAATTTGATGTTATATCTAACCCAGAATTCCTAAGGGAAGGAAGTGCTGTTCTTGATACTTTTCAGGGAGACCGTATTGTCATTGGAAGCACATCAAAAAAGGCTACAAAAATATTGCATGACTTGTACAGGCCGCTAAAACAGAAAATCTTTACTACGGATCCAGAAAGTGCTGAATTAATTAAATATGCATCCAATGCATTTTTAGCAACAAAAATATCTTTCATTAATGAAATCGCAAATATCTGTGAAAAAACAGGTGCCAATGTTAATGAAGTTGCAAAGGGAATGGGTCTTGATAAAAGAATTGGTGAGAAGTTTTTAAACGCAGGTATTGGATTTGGAGGAGCATGCTTTCCAAAGGACGTGAAAGGTCTAATCAAAATTGGAGAGAAGTTAAATTATGACTTTAGGATTATCAGGGAGACCTTACAGGTAAATGAGGAGCAAAAGATGAAGCCGATTATGATTTTAGATAATCTCTTTCCGGATTTAAGAGGTGTCCAAATAACGGTTTTAGGCTTAACTTTTAAGCCAGACACAGATGATATAAGGGAGGCACCGTCTTTGGATATTATAAATGAATTACATAAAAGAGGTGCCAAAATCAAAGCATATGATCCAATTGCCATAGAGAATGCAAAAAGAGTATTAAAACTACCGATTCATTATTTTCATGAGGCTTATGATGCGATTGCAGGATCCGATGCAGTGCTACTGCTAACGGAATGGAAGGAATTTAAGGAATTGAATGTACGCAAAATTAGATCCCTTATGAATCGCAGAGTATTTATAGATGGACGAAATATATTTGAAGCCAAAGCTATGCGTGCGAAAGGATTTGAATACTATGGTATTGGGATAGATAACTGTCAATTCACTGCAATCTGCTCAATAGAGGAAAGGATGATCCCCATTGAAAATCAAAAAAGTCATCATACCTGCGGCCGGGCTTGGAACTAGATTTTTACCTGCTACAAAAGCACAGCCGAAGGAGATGCTGCCTATCGTTGATAAGCCGACGATACAGTATATTGTCGAAGAAGCGCTGGCTTCAGGAATTGAGGATATATTAATTATTACAGGCAGAAATAAAAGATCCATTGAAGATCATTTTGATAAGTCTGTAGAATTGGAGATGGAGCTAAGGAAAAAAAATAAGCTCGATTTATTATCTCATATGGAAAGTATATCGAAGGCGGTAAATATCCACTATGTACGACAAAAGGAGCCTCTAGGCTTAGGGCATGCCATCTACTGTGCAAAATCTTTTATTGGAAACGAGCCCTTTGCCGTTATGTTGGGAGATGATATTGTAAAAAGTAATAAACCCTGCCTTCAGCAGTTAATCGAGATATACAATAGATATAAAACCTCTGTACTTGGTGTGCAAAAAGTTAGTCCACAAGAAGTATCGAAATATGGGATCGTAGATTGCAAAATCATTGATCAACATGTCTATAAGGTAGATCATTTGGTTGAGAAACCAGATATACAGGAAGCACCATCAAATATTGCCATCATGGGTAGATATATTATTACGCCCCGTATATTTAATATATTGGAACACCTCGAACCCGGGAAGAGTGGAGAAATACAGTTGACAGATGCTTTAAAGGAGCTCAATGGAATGGAAGCTATCTATGCTTATAATTTTCAAGGGAAAAGATACGATGTGGGTGATAAATTGGGATATCTCCAAGCTACGGTGGAATTTGCATTAGACAGAGAAGATTTAAATGAGGTTTTTAGGGAGTATCTTAAAGAACTTGTAGGAGATATAAAAAATATAAATGTCAAGAATACAGCATAACAGGTGGTTCAGTCATGAGCCACCTGTTCATTTTGTTCATATATAGGAAATTATGGTTTTCAATTTCCTATATATGGGATGTGCAGAGGGGATGCCCCTTTGCCGTATTCAGGAAGGTCCTCAGGAACCTGCATTGCAGGCCTAGGGTTTCCTAGCGAAAATAAATTGCCGATAGGCAAGTTCTAGTTAGTCGAATTTGTCATAATAGATCAAGCTCTCAGGAATGCCTTTTTTCTTTAAAGTATCAATGGTTGATTCGATCATTGCCTTGCTGCCGCAGAGGTAGGCTTCCTTGTTCTCTCCACTTACAATATACTTCTCTATGAGATCTGTAACGCGGCCTACTTCGCCAGTCCACTTATCTTCAGGGGATGGACGGGATAGACAAGGGGAGAATGTAAAGCTGGGAAGCTTTTCTTCAAAGGATTTCATTTCCTCTGTCAAAATTAAATCTTCCAGCGTACGCGCACCAAAGAAATAAGTTGCTTTTCTCGTAGTGCCTTGTGCTACCATTTGATAGAGTATCGCTCGCATAGGCGCCATACCTGTACCTACAGCAATCAAAATCATTTCTCTATCGTTTTCTTGAAGATAGAAATCGCCATAGGGCCCATTAAACAGCACTTCATCACCTTCATGAAGAAACTTATGAACATAGGTTGTACATATCCCATTGGGAACATATCCGATGATCAGATCAACATGATCAGGCTTATTGGTATTGGATGCTACTGAATAGGCTCTGTATACTTCCTCATTGTTCCCCTCGTAGATTGGAGCTTTCAGCTGAATATATTGCCCTGGTTTAAAATTAATTTGTTGAGGTTCAATGAGTTTTAATCGTAGAAGCTTAATGGTTGGAGAAAGGATTTCTATTTTCTCCACAAGGGCACGGAATTCCTTTACATTGAATAATTCTTCAGGGATTCGGATTTTCATGTTTTCCTTTACTTTGCATTGACAGGATAGACGTGTATTGTTTTTCATTTCTTGTGCAGTTAAATAAGGTAATTCCGTTGAAAGTACAGGACCGCCACCTTCGATGACCGATACTTTACAATAGGCGCAGCTTCCTTTTCCGCCGCAGGCTGAGGGAATAAAAATTTGACTGTCCCGCAAAGATGTTAGGAGAGAATTGCCCCCCTCTACGGTGATTTCCTTCTCATCATTAATGATAATCTTACATTCTCCATAATTGGCGATGTAAGAATTGGCTAAGGCCAGGAGCAATGCTAAGACACCTGCAATAGCGCTGATAACGATAACTGAGATACCAATGGTCATGGAAAACACCCCCTATTGTATCTGTACAATTCCTGAGAAGCCGGTAAAAGCAAGGGCCATCAAACCGATGATAATGAGCGTGATCCCGGGACCCTCAAGACCTCTTGGAATTCTATTCTTTTTGATTTTTTGCCTGATGCCCGCCAGTGCGAGGATGGCTAAAGTCCAGCCTAACCCAGATCCTAAACCAAAGGCGACTGATTGAAGAAAACTATATTTGCGGATGACCATAAAAAGTGATACGCCTAGAATGGCACAATTGACAGTGATTAAGGGGAGAAATATACCCAAGGCATAATATAAATTCGGCATATATCGTTCCAAAATCATTTCAACCAACTGAACGAAGGCAGCAATTACGATGATAAAGACAATAAACCGCATGTATTCCAACTGTAAAGGAACTAAGACATAATGGTAAACCAAATAGTTGAGTATGGTGGTGGCGGTAATGACAAATGTTACTGCTTGACCAAGACCTAAAGAGGTATTAATCTCTTTGGATACAGCAATAAAAGAGCACATACCTAGAAAATTTGAAAAAATCATGTTGTTTGTAAAAATTGCTGCAAATAGAATAACAATTGGATTGATTTCCATCATGCAGTTGCACCTTCTTTCTCTTTTTCATCTTCAGGAGATAGGTTTCGAGCGACCCAAATAACAATGGCTAACATGAAGAAGGCACCGGGAGGCATAATCATTAGAGTCCATTTCATCCACCAACTGCCAAGTATAGGATAACCGAATAGTGTTCCAAACCCCATGAGCTCTCGAAAAAATGCGATTACTAGAAGAATGAATGCATAGCCAGTGCCAGAGGCAACGCCATCTAGAAAAGAAACAATAGGTGTATTATTTTGAGCGAACGCTTCACATCTGCCCATGATAATACAGTTTGTAATGATCAACCCCACATAAGGACCTAGGGCTTCACTCATGGTAGGGTAATAGGCCTTTAAAACGATATCCACGATAATGACATAGGAGGAGATGATTAGTGTTTGAACCATCATTCGAATATGCTTAGGGGTATATTGACGAATCAGGGAAACGGTTAAGCTGGAGAATGAAGTTACGAAGATAAGGCCAATGCCCATCACAAAGGAGTTCAACATCAAATTGGTAACTGCTAGGGCTGAACAAATGCCTAATATTTGACGAAAAATCGGATTATCTTTCCAAAGCCCTGCTGTAAATATTTTTTTTGTATTCGTCATGGATTATTTGCCTCCTCTCTCGGTATCTAGGAACTGATTTAGACTGTCATTCACGATGTCCAATACGGCCTTTGAGGTTAGGGTAGCACCTGCAATAGCATCAACAGTACCATCGGGTGATGGTCTATATAGGACGTAGGGTGATGTTGTATTCAATGGAATATTTCTAAACTGCTCTTTAAACCATTGCTCATCTATACGACCGCCTAGGCCGGGTGTTTCGGAATGGGTTAAAAAATCAACTCCTAGAATCGCATCTAAATCCTTATTGATGGCAATAACACCATGGATGTTTCCCCAGAGACCAGGGCCCTCCATCTCTGTGGCATATCCTTGAAGTTGGTCATCGATATAGCCTTCATAGATAAGAAGGTCTCCACGCTTTGATTCTTTGATGTGTGTGTTATAAAGTGTATTGATTTCTTCAGTTTTCATGGTATCGTCAAATGGAATATTAAAGGCATATAGTATTTTCTTTTGATTTTTAATAAGCTGATTCCCTTGAACTGCAACAATGGTATTTTGATGTAAAGCAGATAATGCAAAGGTGAAAACAGCTGTAATTACCATCATAAAGAGAATGGAATAGAGACTACCTTTTTTCATGCAGTCACCTTCTTTCGGCTGCTTTTATAGATTTTAACACCTTCATCGATGAGGGGGGCAAAGGTATTCCCGATCAATATAGCAAACATGATACCACCAGCAAACAGGGCATAGCCCCGAATAATGACGGTAACAATACCGATGAGGACACCGTAAATCCACTTTCCTTCGACCGTCATAGGGGATGAAATAGGATCGGTTGCCATGAAAACTGTACCAAAAAGCAATCCACCAGAAAGCAGGCCAAACAAAGGATTTGGTATGGTCGATGCACCAAGTATGTAGAGGGTGGTACTCATCAGAAGATAACCCATAAAAACACCAATCATTGTCTGCCATGATGCTGATTTAGTATAGATTAGATAGATAGCAGCTAGAATGATCAGTAAGGCACTGGTTTCTCCAAGGGAGCCAGGAATATTACCAATGAATAACCGAGCAAAAGATTCCGTTTGGCTGGTTTCTCTAAAAATCAACATGGGTGTAGACTGGGATACTGCATCGATGCTCTCGGTGAGCCATACTCCAAATCCGCCTGGGAAACCTGTGGCTGATTTTACCCAATGAATTGTCAAAGGTTCTGGAAAACATACATATACAAAGCATCTTGCCACAAGGGCGGGATTAAATACGTTTCTACCGAACCCACCGAAGACTTCTTTGCCAAAGATAATACCAAACATAATTCCTACTGCGGCAATCCAAAAAGGTGTAGACGGTGGTAAGGTAAGTGTGTACAACATGCAAGTTACAATTACCGCTTCCGAAATAGGCTTGTTATAGCGCTTCTCAAAAAACCATTCCGTAGCTGTTCCAATTCCCACAACCCATACCATTAAAACCAAAGCTCTAAGTCCAAAAAAATAAACGGAAGCAATCACTATGGGAATGAGGCTGTAAATTACTTTTCTCATAAGCTTTTGCTTCATAAACAACGGCTTCTTTATCGCACGCATCTAGACACTCCCTTCTAAAGATATATCTATCCAATACCCAACAAATGGGATATTAAAAACATTACTTTTTAAAAATTAAATCGGAGAAACCTCATATTATTCATAATATGCTAGATGGTGTACATTATTGCATTGAAGTAGTTTGCTTTTGAAGAAGATGATAATGTTCACACTATGGCTCTGTATTTCATAAAATGTTGGTAAGTGGCAAATTACATAAAAGATATTATGGAAAAGGAGCCGATAGCATGAAGATTGGAATAGATGCTAGAGTAGCAAGTTGGCACATAGGTTCTGGTTTAGGAAATTATACGAGTCAAATTATTTCAAATTTAAAGGATATAGATTTATTCAATACTTATATGCTTTTCTACCCAGAAAAAAAAGATCGTTCTTTCGCGAATCTATATAGATCCTCCTATGAGGAAGAAAGAGAACGGAGAGATGATTTTTGGAAGCTGATGTATGGAACGGAATGGGATAGAGATCCTAAAGTAGATATTTTCCATAACACAGTAAATGGGATAGGTATCCCAAGTATGGGAAAACATAGGTTGGTTATTACACTTCATGACTTGATTCCCTATATTATGCCAGAAACCGTCGATAAACCCCATCTGGACTATGTGCTCCGGCATACCCCTGAGGCTATTGCAAGGGCAGATAAAATCATTACCGTATCTCACCACTCTAAAAAAGATATCATGCGCTATTTTGATGTATCGAAGGAAAAAGTTGAGGTAATTTATCATGCAGCAGACAAAATATTTAGGCCTGTTGATAAAAGCGATGCAAAAAATAAAATTGCAGAGGAATATCAAATCACAAGCCCATATATACTGTATTTAGGCGGATTCAGTCCTAGAAAAAACATTGCTAGATTGATTCGGGCCTTTCATATGATTTGCCATGAGTTTGAAGAAGATTATAAGCTTGTGATCTTAGGAGAACCATCAAGAACCTATGGGAACCTTAGAAGGCTTACTGAGAAATTGAGTATTGAGGATAAGGTAATTTTTACTGGGTTTGTACCAACTGGTGATTTACCTTTATTTTATAATGCATGTGAATGCTTTGTTTATCCATCCTTATATGAAGGATTTGGTTTGCCACCTCTTGAAGCTGCCGCGTGCGGTGTACCGGTTGTCACATCGAAGGTATCCTCTATTCCAGAAATAATGGGAAATAGCTGTACCTATATCAATCCCCTTGAAATAGTTGACATAGCCCAGGGGATTTATGATACCATTGTCGATCAGGAATTAAGGGGTCAGCTAATTCAGAGAGGATTAGCGCATACTAGAAAGTTTTCATGGGAAAAAGCTTCTAAGGAAACGTTGAAGGTATATGATAGTCTTTCAAAATAAAGCATTAAGACTTTCCTTAAGCGTATCTAGCGGTGTTATGCCACTTTCTTAAAATGCCTATTCATACAGCGAATAAAAAGGGATACAGAGGTCTATAATACCATGAAAGAAGCATGAATATTACACTTATATTACAAATGCAGAAAAAAGTTGTAATTTTTACCAGATAGGAATATAATAATCACAGGTAATAAGAAAATTTTGGAAGAGGAGGTCGTGTATATATGATGATCGCTGTTAGATATACGGTTGCACCCGTCTGTGCTTGTTCTTATAGAAAAACTGAATCAAATTCAAAATTTGCACGGCCCATAGGCAGAGGTATTATTCTGTAATTATGTATTTTTAACATAGAACTTTTTAGTGCCATGGGTAGTGTGATACTATCTATGGCTTTTTGATTTTCCATTCTCATAGACTGTCAGTCAGAGAAACGATGGATTGAATTCATGTACGTTTCTTTTAAATTAGAGGAAAGCCATAGGTAGCATTATGAACCTATGGCTTTTATTTTTGCGCAGAAAGGAGAGGATAATATTGATTAAGGTGATTCTAATTTAGGCTGTAATTGAGAAAAGTAAGACATGAGGGGGTAGTAGTCATGGGTAGAGAAAATACGATAACAGTAAATTCAGAAATTATAGGCTTAACAGACATTGTAAAAACAGGGAGGAATAAATTTATGTCATTATTAAATTTCAACTTAAATATCAGCCATTTTCATATAGATATTCGAGTAAAACGAGATGAAGAAAAAAGAAAAGAAAAAATACGAAAAATAATCGAACATGAGAAAAGGCTTAATGAGTTAATGGAGCAAAGAAATAGAATCGATGTTCAATTTATGAGAATCAATATGTAAAAAACAGATGGGTTTTCCCATCTGTTTTTTACATATTGACTTGTATCCGCAAACTTTTATCACTAAAGAATGAGAAGTTTTCGCACTATAGAAAATACTTCATAACTCTCCAGAGAGGTGAGAAGAAAATGATGAATTTTAGAAATTTTCGAAAAAATTTTAAAAGATTCGATTTGAATATATAATTAGATATTGAGATATAAATGATCTATTGCAAATAACATTGAGTAAACATAGTTGTAATTGACTAGGAAGGATGGAGAACATGACAAAGTTAGCAGAGGAATTAATTAAATCATTGTATGGATTGGGTGTGCGGTATGTATTTGGTATTCCAGGTGGACCCTCTATCCCTTATATGGAAGCCATGCGAAATCATGGCATGGAATTTGTTACAGTAGCGAATGAGCAAAGTGCTGGGATGATGGCAGATGTTTTTGGACGCCTAACAGGAATTCCAGGTGTATGTCATGCTACATTTGGTCCAGGCACAACAAATTTGTCTACGGGTATAGGCGGTGCTTTGCTCGACCGCTCTCCTTTGATTGCTTTTACGACAGAGGTTAAGGATGAAGATCTGGGCAGAAAAGTCCAAATGAATGTGGATCATCAAGCACTGCTTAAGCCAATAACAAAATGGACAACTAGATTGTCTAAGGATAATTTTAAGGCTACCATTACGAATGCATTCCAAATAGCTACTGCTGAAGCACCAGGTCCTGTACATATTGGTTTACCAGTAAATGTTGCTGAAATGGATTTAGATGCTGATCATATGATCAATTACTTTGAGAAAAAATCTATATTACCACCAGATTCATTGTTGTTAGCAGAAGTTAAGACAATACTAGAAAAAGCAAAAAAACCAATCTTAGCAATAGGACTTACGGCATTTCGACATGGACTTCACCATTCCATAAGGGAGTTTTTGAACAAAAATAACATTCCAGTGGTGCTTACACCCATGGCGAAAGGGATTGTTCCAGAGGATCATCCCTCCTATGTAGGCGTTCTTTTTCATGCAAAAAGTGAGTGTGCAGCATCTATCTACAGAAATGCAGACTTAGTAATTGGACTCGGATATGATTCTATCGAATTTAATTATGAGGCGTGGATGCCCTCCGTTCCGCTCATCCATATAGATACTGAGCCTGTAGATATCACCCCAGAATATAATGTGGCTTGCGAAATACTCGGAAATTTAAGGGATTCTATTGCTTATTTGAATACACTGGAGCTACCTACCTATGATTGGAATTTTAAAGAAATTGAGGATACAAAACTTCAAATGTTTGCGGCCTTAATGCCGGAAACAAAAACATTTACTCCCTCTGATGCCATAGGTGTGCTGCAGGAAATAATGCCTAAGGATAGCATATTAACCAGCGATGTGGGTGCACATCTCCACCTATTAGGACAATTATGGAAGGTGCATGAAGGCAGCCGACTTATCATGACAAATGGGTGGTCAACAATGGGCTTTGGGATTCCATCTGCTATTGCAGCCAAATTATGCAGTCCTTCAAGTGCAGTAGCATGTATCACAGGTGATGCTGGGTTCCTAATGAACTGTGGAGAACTTTTAATCGCTAGAAAGAGAAAAATCAATGTAGTTATTGTTGTATTTTGTGATAGCAATCTTAGCTTAATCGAAGTGAAGCAAGGTTG
Organism: Anaerosolibacter carboniphilus; assembly: GCF_014205875.1. Taxonomy (GTDB): domain Bacteria; phylum Bacillota; class Clostridia; order Peptostreptococcales; family Thermotaleaceae; genus Anaerosolibacter; species Anaerosolibacter carboniphilus. Next base: position 52,408 of record NZ_JACHEN010000011.1, on the reverse strand, counting down.
GAATAATGTGGTACAATATGCTACTGATCTACATGAAGGTGAATACTTTGATGCAGATAAATTTCTTGGTGTACCCGTCTTTAAAGCTAAGGACAAGAATGAAATGAAAACATCTTTACAAAGAGCACTTGAGGTTTCCGGTCCAGTAGTGATAGAAGCAGTCGTCGATGGATCAATATATAAGAATTTAATCGCAAGAAATTACAAATAGGTAGTCAATACTTCGAAATTCAGCTAAAGCCCGTGAATACAACCGGTAACCAGGAGAAGGAGATCTTTTTTAACAGAGAGCGAGGTATAGTATGAATAGCTGAAAAAGTAGCTTTTGAAGACGTAGATATCGCTCTTTTTTCAACTAGTGATAATGCAAGGATAAAAACCCCATAGCACAAGGGCTATGGGGTTTTTATGTTTATTTGAAGAAGTTCATAAAAGTTGTAATTACACCTGCATTAAAGAAGTCTATAAATAAGCTTCCGACCAATGGTAAGATGAAAAATGCTGCTGGAGCAGGACCAAATTTTCCTGAGATTGTCTCCATGTTTGCAATAGCGTTTGGTGTTGCACCCATACCGAAGCCACAATGTCCACTTGCCAGTACAGCTGCTTCATAATCTTTACCCATTAAATTAAAGGTAATGAAGTATGCGAATAGCCCCATTAGAGCTGTTTGAGCGACTAACATTACGATCATTGGAATTGCAAGTTCAGCTAGTTCCCAAAGTTTTAATCCCATTAATGCCATGGATAAGAACAAGGATAATGCAGTATTACCTAAAATATCAATTTCATCCATACAGACTTTGAAAGATCCTGTACTATCAGATAAATTACGCATGATGGCTGCTGCAAACATTCCACCAATGTATGGCGGGAAAGTTAATCCTGTGCTTTGAAGAATTAAAGAGATAATGGTTCCAAGTCCCATCGCTAGAATAATTTGTGAAGCAGCAGTAGCAAAATGATTTCCGTTTAGTGCTTTTGTTGTATCTTCAGCAGAAACTCCATTGCTGGTAGATGTGTGCTGCGCCTTTTTTTGCGTTAATCCATTCTTTTCAATCAAACGTTTTCCAAGAGGGCCACCAATCATACTTCCCATGATTAATCCAAAAGTTGCAGCTGCCATGGCTACAGTAGTAGCTCCTGCTGCTCCGGCTTTTTCAAATATTGGAGCAAAAGCACCTGAAGTACCGTGTCCTCCAGTCATAGGTACAGACCCTGTAGCAAGACCGATTAATGGATTTAGATTGAAAACCTTTGCCAAGCTTACACCAACGATGTTTTGAAGTACTACTAGAACAACTGCTAGCCCTAAGAAAATGAAAACCTGAATGCCACCTTTTTTTAGCAATCTAAAGCTAGCTGTAAAGCCTACTGTTGTAAAGAATGCAGTCATTAGCACCTTCTGAAGTGTTGTATCCATTTCAAAGCTCATAATGCCTGTTTGCTTTAACACAAGTGCTAAACAAGCAAATATTAGTCCACCGATAACCGGTGCAGGGATACAATACTTCTCAAGAAAGCTGATTCTCTTTCTTAAAGTTTGGCCTAAGAATAGCACAACTACGGCCAATGCAATGGTTTGGATCATATCCAGTTGTAAAGTCATAAAAATACCTCCTAATATAATGAATAATTACTTCAAATTCATTATAAAGAGGTACTACATCAAACTACAAAATTCTACAAAATACCACGATAAGATTTATATAATTCAATATTTAGCAATAGGTGAAATAGATCAGTCATTTTTCTGAATATTTATTCTAACAACAATACCTTCAATGAATTTTCGGATATTAATCTTCCCCCGTTCCTCCAAGGCGTTTTCCATGTATTTCATTTCTTGTTTCACTTGTTTAAGGTCGAATAAGCTTGTGCTATACTCGACAAACTTATTATTGTCATAATCGTCATATCCAAGAGCAGAAACGTTTTCCAAAGCTTTTAAGATTGTTCTTCGAATTCTTTGCTCAATGGTTTTGGTATGGGTGCCCACATTGCCTAAATCTTTTTCTTCTTCTGCGATTTGATGATAAAAATCCTGGAGTTGGTAAGAAGCGAATGGATATTGCTTTTTGAAATCCAGTATTTTATTGATTAGTTTCATAAGATCTTTACTGCCGGATTCACCGATAATTCCAATGTCTGTAAAAATTTGAGTGATCGTATCGTTAACACTTGTTCTACTAGACATTTGTCCTTCCCTCGGTATACCTAATACGGCACTTTTGATGAGTTGTACGGAACGTTCTAGCTCAATATTATGACATACACCTCTTATGACATTGATTGCTTCGATCATGTTGATAGGCTTTCCAATGAAAAAAACAATGCCGTTTTCATAGGCCCTAGCAATCATATGCTGATCCTCTACTTGAGAAATCATAATGAACTTTCCGTGAAAACCCTCTTTCTTAGCGGCTTCAATGATCTGCACACCATCCTTAAAAGGAAGCAATAGATCTATTAATACAATATCAGGATTGTAGAAAAGGATCTCTTCTACGGCATGTTCTCCACTATTTAATTCTGCAACAACTCTGCCTAAATTATTTTTTGATATCAAATTACAAAGCATTTTTCTGATATTGATATCATCATCGATAATAAAAAAAGTATTTGACATAAATCATCACCCTATTAAAGATTGTTTTGGTATTGAAAGAATAAAGGAAGTTCCTTTTTCAAGTTCGGACGTAACGGAAATGCTTCCATGTAATGTTTCAATAATATTTTTTACATGGGAAAGACCGATTCCAGTGGAAGGTTTCCCTGTATGAACATCGTATTTTGTAGTAAAACCCGGATTGAAAATATATGGGAGAACGTCTTCCTCGATGCCCTCTCCATGGTCTGTTACACTAAAAAAAATGTGATTGTTGTTGCTATACTCAGTGACTTGAATAACACCATTGCTACCTGAAGCATCAATGGCATTGATGATTAGATTGTTCATCACCGTAAATAAATTATAGTATTTTATGAGCCTAAAGTCATCAATAAAATCAAATTGAATGGTAATGTCCTTTTGATAAGTAGACAGATAGCGATGGATGTTTTCTTTAATAATATTTTGCATATCCTGAAGGGTCATTGAACCACTATCTTCAAAGTTTTTTAAAAAACTCTCAAACCCACCTAATACACGATGGTAATCTTTCTTTATTTCATGAACTTCACGAGCAATATCGAGAGTATCTTCCTGAAGATCCGCGTGTTCCTTATATTTTTCGTAAAGCCTGTAGCTTTTGCTCATTACCGTTTCAATATCGTCCATAGATTTTCTTAAATAGAACATCTCTGCTTGAATGTCGGCGATGAGAATATTTAGTTGACCATATCTTTTTTGATGTTCACGATTTAGTATGAACAGTTCTTGATTTTTATAAAGTAAATAAATGAAGTAGGCTATAATACTTCTAGCCAATCCAACCAATACAATAACCTGGAGCATGTGAAAATTGATGAGTTTATCTCGAATTAGAGCTTCTGCAATGTTACTAAGGGAATCAACAGAAGCCATTAGAAATACCGTGGTGAGAAGTTGCTCCCGATACTTACGGACCCCTAAAAAGAAAGCGAGAAATCCGTATACCAAATAATATATCGCGGAGGGGAGATTATAGCTGATTAATTGTGGTAGAGAAAGGGTAGAAAAATATATGCCCGTTATATTTCTTAATACAAAAACACCAATGGTGGCGAGAAGCGCTATAGAGAATTCTGAGATATCATCGATCACTAAAATAATCAGGTTTAAAGCAATAATTCCTGCAGAGATTCTCAGAGAACTATTAAAAGGATAAAAATATATTTCGCCAAACAAAGCGATGGTAATCATAAAAAGAAAATATTTTTTTGCTTTTTCCATAGAATCCTCCAAAAGGCAGCAAGTTTATGTGAATACATGAGTTCAGAGAAAATTAAAATAATATATCTTTATAAGCAAGTCAATATTCATTATACCAATTTTGAGATAAAATACAAAAAATAATACATAGAATGGATGATAGAATGAACTTTGATTAATATTAAAAAAATTCTGACAAATAATCATTTATAAATATTGAATATACAAGGGGAGGAAGGTATACTAGTGATATGGTGAAAAATGTATGATTTTATCAAAAAAAGTATCGATGATAAAATATTCGATAAATAGGTGGGATGGGTGTATGAGCAGTCAATATAAGAAATTATTCGGAATAAAACTCATAACACTACGATTTTTATTAATCAGCTTGTCTGCTTTTATGATTATTTTTTTCTATAGCACAGTTTTAGGACAAGCTATAGACGAGTCTAAAACTGTTTTACTGATTAATTCTTATCATAAAGGGTACATGTGGACAGATAGTATTACGGAAGCAATTACAAAAAGATTTCAAGAAGAAGCAGAGATAAATTTACTGATTGAATACATAGATTGGAAAAACTATCCTCAACCTCAAAATCTACATAATTTTTATGATAGGATGAACTATAAGTATGCGAATAAAGAAATTGATTTGATTATAGCCAGTGATGATGCTGCGCTAAATTTCACATTAGACAATAGGGAGAAACTTTTCTCAGATGTACCTATTGTCTTTTGTGGTATCTATACAAATACTGCCCAAGTTCATATGAACCAAGAGAAGAATATCACTGGCGTAGTAGAGAAAATTGATCCTAAGCGGACACTTCGTGCTGCTTTGACCATTGATCCCAATATTAAAAGTGTATATGTATTTCATGACAATACTGAAACTGGAATCCAGTCTTTTCATGATGTTATAAAAAGCGTTAATGAAGTGAATAGTCGATTAAATGTGGTTTCTTTGAGTGCCATGAGTTTTACCGATATTACTACCAAGGGGCTAAATCTACCAAAAGATAGTATCATACTTATGACAGGTTTTGTAAGAGATATCGAAGGAAGAGCCATGGGTGTTGAGAGGTGGGTTGACGTGCTTCGAAAAAATATAACCACGCCTATTTATGGCTTATATGAAATGGGATTAGGACATGGAATCATAGGTGGAAGTCTTTTGAGCGGTGAAATGGAAGGGGAAGAGGCAGCGAATATAAGCATTAGAATTCTCAAAGGTGCAAATATTGCTTCAATACCACTTCAAATGAAGCAAAATACTTCTTTTAAGTTTGATTATGATCAGCTAGAGGCCTTTGGTATTCCAATAAAGAAATTACCATTAGGCAGCATTATTATTAATAAGCCCTTCTCCTTCTATGAAACCTATCGTTATCTTGTTTGGTCGGTATTAGCGGTTTTTATATCCATGGCAGTATTTATCATCCTATTGTATAGAAATATTAAAATACGAAAAAAAGTCGAAAGAGACTTGATATTTAGTCATGAGGAACTTAGTGACCTATATGAAGAGCTTGCTGCCTCAGAAGAAGAATTGCGAGTACAAAATCAACTTTTAGAAGAGAGTAGAAATGATATTCAAAAAAGTGCTGAAAGATATCAGTTGGTTTTCGAAGCTAGTAATGAGGGCCTATGGGAATTAGATTTGCTTACCAATGAAAGCTTTTTCTCTGAGAGCTGGTTTGAAATATTTGATTACTATAAAAATAACAAAATGAATAATTTTGATTCATGGGTAGACCGTGTTCATCCAGATGATCGGAAAAATACCCTGGCTATTTTAGCAGCATTAAAAAATGGAGAGATTGGTCATTTTGCGTGTGAGTATAGGATTCAACGGAAAAATGGTGATTATCAGTGGGTGTTTGCAAAGGGCATAGCTTTAAAAGATCATCATAACAACATAAAAAGAGTGGCTGGTTCCCATGCCAATATCCACGAGAAAAGAATTCAAGAGGAAAGAATTAAGGAGTTAGCTTTCTATGATACTTTAACAAATCTGCCCAATAGAGCATCTCTAAATCAAAAACTTAGTTCAATACTTTGTGAATCAAAAGAGCAGGACACAAAAACTGCTATATTGTTTATAGATATTGATAATTTTAAAATTATAAACGATGCCTTTGGACATACCTTTGGTGACATTTTATTGATGAGCCTTGGAGAGCGACTTCAAGAAAAGACAGCACCGAATGTGTACATTGGGCGATTGGGTGGAGATGAATTTCTGATTCTCTATGAAAATGTGAAGCATAAAGATCAGATAGAGGGTTTTATAAAGAATGTCATCAAGTGTTTTGAAAAAGAATTTGTTATCGATCAGAAAAAGTTTCATATAACTTCAAGTATTGGAGTTGCAATATATCCAGAAGATGGAACTTCTTTAGATGATTTGCTAAAAAATGCGGATACAGCCATGTATCGTGCTAAGCAAGAAGGAAAGAATTGTTATCGTTTCTTTGAACCTTCTATGAATGAAGATCTTGAAGAAAAACTGCTTTTGCAAAACGGACTTAGATATGCTCTTGAGCGGAATGAATTTACGCTATACTATCAGCCAGAAATTGAAACGGGCAGTGGAAATATTTATGGATTTGAAGCATTAATTCGATGGATTAGTCCAGAACATGGATTTATTCAGCCTTTAAAATTTATTGAAATATTAGAGGAAACAGGATTAATAGCGGATGTAGGGAAATGGGTGATAAAGGAAGCCTGTGAATTTGCAAAAGAAATTAATAGTAATGGCAAGACGGAAGTAATCGTGTCAGTGAATGTATCTCCTATTCAATTGACCCATAGTGATTTTGTGGATAGTGTTAAGCAGATTATTAAAGTGTCAGGTGTATCTCCAAGACTTATTGGGTTCGAAATAACAGAGACTGCCCTTATGGAATCTTTTTCACAAAATATTGAAAAGCTTTATGAGCTCAAGGAGCTCGGAATTCGTATCATTTTGGATGATTTTGGAACAGGGTATTCCTCTTTGAACTACTTAAGAAAATTGCCAATCAGCATACTAAAGATTGATAAATCATTCGTTGATGATCTAATGAATGAGGAGGGTAGTCCATTAACTGCATCCATTGTGTCATTGGCTCATTCCATTGGACTTAGGGTTGTTGCAGAAGGGGTTGAAACGGCAACGCAGTTCGAAATATTGAAGAAGTATCATTGTGATCTAATACAAGGTTATTTGATTAGTAAGCCTGTCCCGAAAGAAGAGACTAAAAAATTTCTCAATGTTTAATATAAAGATTCAATTAGTAGGTGAGATTTTTAAAACAGTCTCAAGCATGCGTTAAAAAAGTGAAATGTGCATTTGAAAGGAGCGTTTAAATGAAAGCAATCATTACGGGGGGAAGTTCGGGTTTAGGCTATGAAATAGCCAAGCAACTTAGAGAAAAAAAGTATGATGTGATTCTTATCGGTAGAAGTAGGGAAAAATTAAATAATGCAAAGGCACGGTTGAGTGAAATTGAATCTGAGGCGACAATTGAATGTTTTGATTTTGATATTGCAGACGAATCCAATGTGATTCATTTCTTCAAAATATTAAATGACCGTCATGAAGTGATCACATATTTATTCAATGTTGCAGGAAAATCATATTATGGTAAAATCGAAGAAATCTCTCATACAACTATTATGGATACACTTCAAGCCAACATGATTGGTTTAATGCTCATGACTGTCCATGGGATAAAGCTTTTTAACTCAGTTCCTTCCTCAAAACAAAGAATTGTGAGCATTTTATCCACCGCTGCCCTTAAAGGTAAAAAGTATGAAACAATCTACAATGCTTCAAAATGGGGTGCTCGCGGGTTTTTAGAGTCGGTAAGAGATGAAGTTACAAGTACTCATATTGATATTATTAATATTTATCCTGGTGGTATGCAAACTGCATTCTGGGATCATAGTAGATCTGGGTATGCAGTGGATACTTTTATGAAACCAGAAGATGTGGCGAAGCAAATTGTTGGAATAACGATAGACCATTGTACGTGGATCAGCGATGTAACCATCAATCGACCAAGACAACACTATTAATATGTGGAAATGTAATTCTTTGTTTATTACATCACAGTTATAGATTTACCCGGCAGGCAATTGAAACTTCCCTTTGTTTTTCAATTTATTATTAGTGATGGGACTTGTAAAATAGAAAGGTGATAATATGGCAGAGATTAAATATGAGGTAAAGGAAATATATGGGACCCTTTCAGAGTCCACGAAAGGATGGACGAAAGAATTAAGGAGCATCAGTTGGAATAACCGTGAACCGAAGTATGATATCAGAGAATGGGCTCCTAATGATGAAAAAATGGGGAAGGGAATTACGCTATCAAAAGAAGAACTGAAGAAGCTAAAAGATATTTTAAATAGCATGGATGTATAGCCGGCGGTGCTAAACTAGACAGCGTATTTTACAAAAAGTTGCGTTTTGATTTTTAAAGATAAGGACATACACAGATTTAATCCTCCTGCATAGCATAACAATATGGGCATTATTAATGAAAAAGGGGGACATTATATATGGCTAAAAAAGGATCCATTAAGAGGGTTTTTCCAGGGGGAAATACTGCAAAAGGCTTCTTTTCATACTACGATAATATCATAGGAACGGATGCCACAAGACTATTTATCATCAAAGGCGGCCCAGGTGTAGGGAAGTCATCCTTTATGAAGAAGATAGCTCAAGAGATGGTTGACAAGGGCTATGATGTTGAGTTTCATCAGTGTTCGTCAGACAATGGTTCTTTAGATGGTGTTGTGATTCCTGAATTAAAGATAGGGATGATCGATGGTACAGCACCTCATGTAGTCGATCCTAAACATCCTGGCGGAATCGATGAAATTCTTAACTTTGGTGAGTTTTGGAACGAAGAGGGCATGAGAAAGAACAGAGATCAAATTGTAGAGATCACAGGGAAGCTTGGAAAACTATATAAGAGAGTATACCGTTTTATAGCAGCCGCCAAATCTTTACGAGATGACATGGAGGTTATCTACAAAGAAGCATTGGATAAAGGAAAGTTCAATCTAGCCCTTACAAAATTTAAGGCTGAAGTTACTGCAGGTGTGCCACATATGCAAAAAGAAGGCAAAACAAGGCATTTATTTGGAAGCGCTTATGCACCCGGCGGTATTGTAGACTACTATGAAACGGTAGTCGAAACTATGGAGAAAGTAATCTACATCAACAGTTCATATGTGGAAGGTACGTCTAAGATCTTGGAGGAAGTCGTTGATGAGGCAGTGAAGAAAGGATTATTTGTAGAAGTATACCATGAGCCTATGGTAGAAACCAACATAGAGACCATCTTAATTCCTGAATTAAAGGTTGCCATCACAGCCAGTAAAAAATATAGACACAAGAACATGAAGGTCTTTGATGTGGATTCCTTTATGGATAAAGACATCCTAGCGGAAAATGAAGATAAGTTAAAGGAAGATCAAGCATTGATCGATGAGTTGCTTACAAAAGGTTTGGCAAATATATTGGTTGCAAAGAAAGAACATGATATTCTTGAGACATGCTATATACCGAATATGAATTTTAAAGAAATTGATAAATTCAGAGAAGCAATGATAGAGAGAATCATGAAGTATGAGAAGGAATTAGAAGAATAAGTATTGAGAGAATATGATATGTATTTTTGAATGTATAAAAACCCATACTCCGCTAGATTTGGAGTACGGGTTTTATCATTTCTCTATCTATTGCACTGAGTAAAATGAAATTGTAGAAAAAATAAAATTTAATGTAGAATATTGGAATTAAATGGTATAATAAGACAAATATATGTGAACACATAAGTTTATCTTAAGATATGAACGTCTGAAAGGAGATCGTATGGCTAAGGTAACTTTAACTCAGATGAAAAAATACTTAAATTCAAAAACGGATGCACAATTGAGAGAAGAAATTCTTCAGTTAATGAAGCTATTTCCAAATGTAAAAGAGTATTATGCTGTAAGAGTAAATTCAGATGAAAATGAAATAATGGAAAAATATAAGAAAATTATCAGAAATGAATTCTTTCCTGTTAGAGGATTCGGAAAACTAAGGTATGCTGTAATGAAAAAGGCACTGGATGATTTTAAAAAGATTTCTACAAACCCTGCTTCTATTGCAGAACTCATGATTACTTATGTCGAATCTGGTGTTGAATTTACAAATGCTTATGGAGATATAGATGAGGTATTCTATGTAAAAATTGAAAATATGTATGAGAAACTATTAGCTTACGTAAGTGAAAACGATCTTGAGGATACTTATGTGAAACGACTGGCAGAGATTAAGGATCAATGTATGGGAATTGGCTGGGAATTTGAGGATACAATGATGGATCTATACTATAACTATTTTAGCGATGATGAAGATTAAATAAACAAGTATACCACCATATTTATGATTTACATGGAGGTAAAAAGCAGATGAAAGATTATGAATTGCTATTTAAAGAGTATATGAAGTTAAAAGATGCATATGAGAAATTACAGGATGAAAATAGAGAACTTCGTGAAAGATTAGGTGTACTCGAAGAAGCACCCAGTAAAGACCGCATTAAAGAGATGGCAATTACTGCATTAGAAACACAAGAGTTGGATAGTGTTACCTTGCACTCTACACCTGATCTAAAAATTGATTTATTTAGAAGTTTGTTTAGAGGCAGGGATGATGTTTATGCCCTACGATGGGAGAGTATTTCAAATGGAAAATCTGGATATAGTCCAGCATGTGCAAATGAATGGAAAAAAGGAGTATGTTTTAAGCCTAAGATGAAATGTGGAGAGTGTAATCAAAGAAAATACCTTCATTTAACAGATAAAGATATTTATGAGCATTTATCAAGTAAAAATAGTAAGACCATTGGAATATATCCTCTGTTACAAGATGAGACCTGTTATTTCCTAGCAGTTGATTTTGACAAGGATAGTTGGCGGGATGATGCAAAAGCTTTTCTGAAATCATGCGAGGAGTTTGAAGTACCAGCGGCTTTAGAGTGTTCAAGATCAGGTGATGGAGCACATATCTGGATATTTTTTGAGATGCCTATTCGTGCAAGTATGGCAAGAAGATTAGGATCCCTTATATTAACATACACATTGGAAAGAAGACATCAATTAGGTATGGATTCTTATGATAGATTTTTTCCAAATCAGGATACCTTGCCGAAAGGGGGCTTTGGAAACCTAATTGCACTGCCATTACAAGGAGTACCTAGGACTGAAGGCAAAAGTATATTTTTAGATGATAATCTTCTACCATATGAAGATCAGTGGCACTATCTTTCTACCATAAAGAGGCTGCAGTTTTCAGAAGTAGAAGAAATTATTTTAAGATTGGAAGAACAGACTAGTGAATTACATGATGTATTCCAAACAAACATAGAAGTAGAAGACGAAGCAGAAAATCTATGGAACAGCAATAAGCAAATTAACCTGGAAAGGTTTAAAATTAATGACATTCTTCCAGCAGAAGTTAAAGCTATTATTAGCAACATGCTATATATTGATAAGCAAGGATTACCACCTAGGCTAATGAACTACTTAATTCGTACAGCAGTTTTTAATAATCCAGAGTTTTATCGTGCCCAAGCTATGAGACTGCCTACCTATAATAAGCCAAGAATAATAAACTGTTCTGAAGAACACATGAAATACTTAGTTTTACCTAGGGGTTGTATAGGAAGCGTGAAGCAGATTTTAGAAGTGAATGAGGTTAATTTGAAAATACAAGAAGAGCGAAATGAAGGTATACCCATAGATGCGACTTTTACTGGCGTATTGACTAATGAGCAGGAAAGAGCTGCTGAGGCATTATTTGTCGAGGAACAAGGCGTACTTTCTGCTGCTACAGGTTTTGGAAAAACTGTTCTCGCTTCATGGATCATAGGAGAAAGGAAAGTAAATACGTTGATTATTGTCCATAGAAGACAACTCCTTGACCAATGGAAGGAACGAATATCAACTTTTTTGGATGTTGACAGAAAGAATATAGGAGAAATAGGTGGGGGGAAAAATAAGAGAACGGGAATTATTGATATAGCAATCATGCAAAGTTTGATCTCTAAAGATCAAGCAAAAAATTTGGTAGAAGAGTATGGGCAAGTGATTATAGATGAATGCCATCATGTCTCTGCTTTTAGTTTTGAGAAGGTAATGAAGACTGTTAAGGCAAAATATATCTATGGATTAACTGCAACCCCGACGAGAAAAGATGGGCATCAGCCCATCGTATTGATGCAGTGTGGTCCGATTCGCTATAAAGTAGATGCAAAACAGCTGATAGCAGCTAACAACATGAAGCACGTTGTAATACCAAGAAATACAAATTTACAGTATCAGACGTCTACAGATTCAACGAAACCTTCTATTCAAGAAAGCTATGGTGCAATGATTTCCGATGAAGAAAGAAATGATATGATTTTTAATGATGTTTTAATGGCAATAGAGAAAGGATGTACGCCCCTATTATTGACGGAAAGAACTGCCCATGTAGATTATTTTGAAGAAAGATTTAGAGGCTTTGTAAAGAATATAATTGTTTTTCGCGGGGGAATGGGTAAAAGACAGAGACAAGCTCTAGAGGAACAAATAAATAGTATCCAAGACAATGAGGAAAGGTTAATTATTTCGACGGGAAGATATATTGGAGAAGGCTTTGATGATGCAAGGTTAGACACACTATTTTTAACTATGCCAATTTCCTGGAAGGGCACTTTGCAGCAATATGCAGGAAGACTCCATAGACTTCATACAAACAAGCGAAAAGTACAGATATTTGATTATGTAGATAATAAGATACCTATGCTCTTCAGAATGTACAAGAAAAGACTTAGTGGATATAAAAATATGGGATATGAAATACAAGATAGTAAACAGCGAAGTATCTACATTTAACTTTCTTTGAAAATGCTTTATAATAAGAATATAGACAAGTTGATTATGACAAAAAGATAGCATATCAGGTTTACATTCATCAAAATGGGAAGGTGAGAATGATGAAATGGGAAGAAGTAAGGAAAGTATTCCCCAATCAATTCGTAAAGATTGAGGTTTTAAAGTCCCATGTGGAAGATGATAAGGAATATATTGATGAAATGGCTGTAATCGGAACAGTTGATGAACTACAAGCTACGGATGAACTGTTAAGTTCGAAGAACAATGTTTTGGTGTACCATACATCCAAAGAACAGATTGTTTTGAAGATCCGAAGTAGAATTGGACTAAGGAGAGTATTTAGAAATGAATATCGAGCTTAGAGATGGATTATTATTTACATCTGTTGAAATCGAATATATGGGACAATCAAAAATAATCGATAATATTGTTATAGATACAGGTGCTTCCCATTCTTTATTTTCTCAGGATGCAGTAGATGATATCGGCATTCGAGTGAGTGTTGAGGACGAAATTGTGGTATCCTATGGCATAGGCGGAAAAGAACATGCTTTTATTAAGAATGTAGATAAAATGAAAATTGATACTTTCGCTGCAAATAATGTTGCATTAGACTTTACTTCATTTCCATTTGAAGATATCAATGGACTTTTAGGCCTAGATTTTTTATTGAAAGGTGAATTCATCATAGATCTCAAGAGCATACAAATATCTCGTTAATAAAGAATTAATGGAAGAAACTATATGCATTATAAGTAAATAACAAATTCGACCACACGTAAAAGGTGGTCGAATTTGTTATATTCTGTTATTGTTTGGAGAAGAACTCTTGTAGATTTATATATTAGAAGTTACTCTAACGTCTATTCCTAAAAGGAGTTTAACTAAGTAGTTAGCTTATAATATTCATTTCCCCAATCACACATCATACTAAGAATAGGCATTAAAGTCTTTCCTAACTCAGATAATGAGTATTCAACTTTTGGAGGAACTTGAGGGTATACTTTCCTAATCACTAGATTATCTGTTTCTAACTCTCTTAGCTGTTGTGTCAACATTTTTTGAGTTATTTGAGGAAGTAGCTTTTTCAATTCACTAAATCGTTGTGTTCCTTTGGAACCTAGATGCCAAATAATAAGAGGCTTCCATTTTCCACCGATTAAATCTATTGTTATTTCGAAGGTACATGTATATATCTTATCTTTCAATTCTAAACTGGAGCACATGCTTCTCATCCTTTCAATGGTATCCTTTCAGGTACTATAATACAAAATAGTGCGTACTTGTTGCATATAAACTTATTATTTATAATAATACCATGCATTATAAGAAATATCAATTAGGAGGAATAAATGAATGGATGCAATATTAAGCAGAAAGAGCATAAGAAAGTACAAGGACATAAAGGTAAGTGATGAGATTATTGAAGAATTATTAAAAGCAGGTATGGCAGCGCCTTCTGCTGGAAATGAACAACCTTGGGAGTTTATCGTTTTAAGAGATAAAGAGATTATGAAAAAGATAACTGAAGTACATCCATATTCAAAAATGTTATTAGAAGCAGATGTTGCAATTGTAGTTTGTGGGGATGAATCAAAAGAAGTATATAAAGGCTTTTGGGTACAGGATTGCTCAGCTGCTACAGAAAATATATTAGTAGCTGTTGAAGAAAAGGGCTTAGGTGCTGTATGGCTAGGTGTTTATCCAATGGAAGATAGAGTAGATGCGATAAAAGAAATTCTAAATTTACCATCTAGTGTGATTCCTTTATCAATACTACCTGTTGGATATCCAGATGAGCAAAGGAAACCAGCAGATAGATTTGATAAAACAAGAATACATTTTGATAGATGGTAATAGAACTAAACCTAAATAATGAAATCCAAATAGACGAAAATTAATAATTAAAGTGGAAATAGCAAGGAATAAATAAAATATATTGAAAATTTAAAATAATGTATTTACTTAACTGTGAAAAACAAATATAATATTAATGTGCATGTACCATATTGTGGTATGTAGCGAATGAATAGAGCGCTTTTTAAAAACTAAATATAAAGATCGTTTTCCGAGTTATTTCTTCTAAAGAGAAATCCATGAAGACATAACCGTTGGTTATTCCATAAGGGTTTAGCGAGAAATTGCTGAGCCTCCCATTTTGGAAAGGAAAATACTTTATTTTGAGCATGTCTAATTTATGCTTATGTAAAGACAATCCTTTCAGGATTGTCTTTTTTGATGGCATGGATTCAGCATAGGAGAATGCATGTACTTAATCTTTACAGAAGAGAAAAATTTTTTCATCTCAAAAGAGATGACTTATTTAAATGAAGAGGGGGGTATAAAAATGTTTTATGGAGAGAGGAGAATGGCTAGAACAATATTAACGGTTTTACTTGTGGTTGGAATGGTGTTGGGCTGTTTGGGCGCTACCTATGGGCAAGCCAATGATAGCTTAAAACCAGGAGATACTGCAAAAACAACTGCAAATGTTAATTTACGTACAACTGCTAGTATGCAGGGTAAGGTACTGATGGTAGCTGCGAAAGGAACAAAAGTTGTCATTGAAGGTAAAGTGAATAATTGGTACAAAGTAAATCTTGCGGATGGTAAAGCAGGATACATGTATGGACAGTACTTAGCTAAAGTTGAAGGTGCAGCAACACCTACAGCTGCTGTAAAGCAACCTGCACAAGCAAGCAATCCAGTGAAAAGTCAGGAACTATCTAAAGTAGAGTCTACAATGATCCTTGCCACAACAACAAGTACTCAGGATACTGGACTGTTAGATGTACTGGTTCCAGCCTTTGATAAAAAATACGGCGTAAAAACGAAAGTTATTGCTGTTGGAACCGGTGAAGCAATTGAGATGGGAAAACAAGGGAATGCAGATGTAATCCTGGTACATGCAAGAAAATCTGAAGATGAATTCGTTGCTAGTGGTTATGGTATAAATAGAAAAGATGTTATGTATAATTACTTTTTCATAGTAGGACCTAAAAATGATCCAGCTGGTATTGCAGACAGTAAAGATGCAGAAACGGCAATGAAAAAGATATTCGATACGAACTCTAAGTTTGTATCTCGAGGAGATCAATCAGGAACGCACAAGAAGGAACTTACGATTTGGGATAAATATAAGTTAAAACCTCAAGGCAGCAAATGGTATATGGAATCAGGGCAAGGTATGGGAGATACACTGATGATGGCAAGTGAAATGGGTGCATATACACTGGTTGACAGCGGTACATGGTATGCATTTGCGGATAAAGTAGATCTTAAGATCGTATTACAGGGTGATTCAATTCTTTTTAATCCTTATGGTGTCATCGCAGTAAATCCAGAAAAATACTCCAACATCCATAAGAACGCTGCAGCAGCTTTTATAGACTTTATCACTTCAGAGGAAGGACAAAAAATCATCAAAGATTATAAGAAAAACGGACAACAGTTATTTGTACCAGATGCAAAGAAATAGTAGCATATTTTATCCAGCATCACGATAGGAATAGTATATAGAAATATTAAATAAATACATAAATCTCCGAGTATGTAGTTCCTGTAGCACATGAGCCATGGAGTGCATACCGATAGGGTATTATCGGAAACGATAATGCCTCCCGTGTGGAAAGGAGGATTTCATAAGCATAGATATATTCTGATGCTTTTGGCTTCTTTTCTTAGGAAAAGAAGCCATTTATATTTTATCGTGCATTCGAAAAGAACAAGAAAGCTACTTGCAATATTTCACGAGGTTCTAAAAAAAGAAATAAGATACCGCTCCGAGTCCATGTGCCTGGAAATGAATGATTTACGGCGCATGGACCGATAGGGTATTATTGGAAACGGTAATGCCTCCCTTTGTGGAAAGGAGTTAAAATCACTTTTTAAGAAGGTCTTGCAACTATTTAGTTTTTCCAGACGAACGATTAGATTTTAATAGGGAAAAGTAAGGTGAGTCCTTTTGTGCTGATGGTGCTTAGACTCTAGGTTATTACCTTCTAACAGTCGATTTTATAAATTGATGATGGAGGTAGAATATGTACAATGGATGCTTTAGAATTAACAAACCGCAGAATGAATCGATATTTACGTATGAACTAGGGAGTCAACAAAGAAATGAACTAAAGGCAAAAATAGCAGAGTTGAAGGAAAAAGAAATTGAGATACCTTTGATAATTGATGGAAAAGAAGTAAAGACAGGAAACTTGGGAACCTGTATTATTCCTCATAATCATCAGCATGTGCTAGCACGATACCACATAGCTGGAGAAAAAGAAATGAATCTGGCAAAAGATGTTGCATTGAAAGCAAAAAAGACATGGGAGAGCATGCCGTGGACACACAGAGCTTCTATTTTTCTTAAGGCTGCTGAACTGCTAGCTGGACCATGGAGAACTACCATAAATGCTGCAACTATGCTTTGCCAGAGTAAAAATCCACATCAGGCTGAGATAGATGCTGTGTGTGAACTGATTGACTTTTTAAGATTTAATGCATTTTTTATGCAAGAAATATATGAGGAACAACCTGTGTCGGGTACTGAATTCTGGAATCGGATTGATTACAGACCGCTAGAGGGCTTTGTGCTGGCTATTACACCCTTCAATTTTACTGCTATAGCAGGGAATCTTGTAACAGCTCCTGCCATGTTAGGGAATGTTGTCAATTGGAAACCCGCTACAGCGGCAATATACTCCAATTACTTCTTAATGAAGTTATTACAAGAAGCAGGTTTACCCGATGGAGTTATCAATTTCATTCCATCCATGGGAAGCGATATAGGAAAATATATGTTAAATTGTGAGTGGTTGGCAGGCATCCATTTTACAGGATCTACAGAAGTGTTTAATTCCCTGTGGAAGGAAGTTGCACAAAATGTGGAAAAATATAAAAGTTATCCTAGAATTGTTGGAGAAACCGGAGGAAAAGGGTTTATATTTGCCCATAACTCTTCCCGTGTAGATGCGCTGGTAACAGCACTTATTAGGGGGGCTTTTGAATACCAAGGCCAAAAATGCTCAGCAGCATCTAGAGCATATATTCCCAAAAGTCTGTGGAATGTAATAAAAGATAAATTGTTGGAGGCACTTGAGACAATCAAGGTGGGAGATATTGAAGACTTTAGAAATTTTATGGGTGCAGTTATTGACTATAAATCATTTGAAAGAATAAAAAAATATCTTGAATATGTTAAGGAATCACATGAAGCACAGATTTTTTATGGGGGAAAATGTGATGACTCTGTAGGATACTTTATCGAACCCACAGTAATTATCACATCAAATCCTCGATTTAAAACGATGGAAGAAGAACTATTTGGACCAGTGCTGACAGTTTATATCTATGATGATAGCGCATTTGATGAAACTTTAGAATTATGCAGTACTACGTCTCCCTATGGGTTGACAGGGGCGGTTTTTGCTACCGATAGGCAGACAATCATAAAAATGGAACAGAGATTATCCTATACAGCAGGAAACTTTTATATTAACGATAAGCCTACTGGCGCAGTAGTAGGTCAGCAGCCTTTCGGTGGCTCACGAAGTTCAGGGACGAATGATAAGGCAGGAAGTAAGTTGAATCTATTAAGATGGGTGAGCCCAAGGACGATAAAAGAAACATTTGATCCTGCTAAAAGCTATGGATATCCGCATATGGTTGGAAAATAAATTTTTATGCATCCAAATAGAAAGATTAAATGAATGCGTAAAATACATACACTCTCCTTAAAAGCCAGTACCCCCAAACGCTGGCTTTCTTTTTTTCTCTTTTACTTTAAGCTATGATTTATTGACATGCTAAAAGACAATCTAAAATTAGAATATAAATATTTTCACTTTTGCATGCTAAGCAGGCTTATACTGTGGAGGAGATTGTTGTTATATGTTGAATTAAACAATAAAATCAAACTATTTGAAATATTATGTATGTAAGTGCATTACAAATTTATGGACGAAGCGTTTAAAACTAGGGGGATGACATAATGAGAGAGACAGTCAATTATGAAGGAAATATATTTATAAGACACATTAACTTGAACTTTAAAGCCTACTTAAGAGCCACTTTATTTATCATATTGCTTGTTCAGTTGTTATTGTTAAGTTTCAGAAATTATCTTGTCTATCATAGCAGTATTGAGTTGATATGCGTAATCATAGCAGTAACAATGACAACCATTGCGCTCAATACAGACAAAACGAATAGAAGTGAATATCTTTATTTTTTAGGAATTGCTTATGGGTTTGTGGCTGTATTCGACTTTCTTCATATGATCGTTTATGCTGGGATAGATACTTATCCTGGTTTTACGAAGAATCTTTCAATTCAATTTAGAATGATAGCAAGATATATAGAAAGTATATCTTTTCTAATAGTATGTACATTCTTAAATAGGAAGATTAAGCTTAACGTGATCTTTATCGTATATCTTCTTTTTTCTTTATCAACATTGTCTTTTGTTTTATATTGGAGAATATTTCCGAACTGTTTTATAGAAGGAATTGGATTAACTTTTTTTAAAAAAGCTAGTGAAGGCATTTTTACGATTATTGTCCTTTTAGGTATGTTTGTTTTATCAAAACATAGGAGGAATATCTCTTCAAAAGTATTTTACCTTTTGATGATAGCATGTATCAATACAATTTTATCTCAAATATTCCTTGCACTTTTCCATGATGTAGGAGATTTATTTCATACGATTGGACATCTTTTTAAGCTAATAGCCTATTACTTTATTTATAAAGCTTTAGTAGAGACAAGTCTAAAAAAACCGTATGAATTACTGAGTCAATCCAATCAGAAATTGGAAGAAGAGATTGTTCAGCGAAAAAATATCGAAGACTCGCTTATAAAAGAAAGTGAAGTATTAAAGGGGATATTGGAATCAACGGCAGATGGAATACTGGTTACGAACAATACTACCCAGAAAATTATTCATATGAATCATACTTTTATAAGTATGTTTGATATTCCTGCAAGATTCATTACAGACGGTACGTTTTCTGATTTGAGAAATTTTTGCAAACCACTATTGAAAAACCCAGACGACTTTATCAATAATACACAAAACGCAGAGAACATGCCAGTGGACTACCATGATTGTATTGAAATGAATGATGGTAGAATCATTGAACGACTATCTAGACCACTTATTATAAATAATGAAATTTATGGTAGAGTGTGGAGTCACAGAGACGTAACAGAAAAGTTAAAAGCTGAGCAAGACTTAAAAGAAAGTGAGGAGCACCATCGAAAGTTAATGGAGCTTTTGCCTGATGCTGTTTTTATTCATAAAGGAGATGAGCCAGTAATGGCTAACACAGCAGCACTAAAGCTAATGAACTGTGATGAACCTAGGAATATTAAAAATCAACTATATTTTAATGTCCATCCTGATTATAAGCAAGAATCAATAAAAAGACTAAACAAGTTGACTACAATGGAAACAACAGTTCCGTTTGCTGAGGAAAAGTTTATTCGGCATGATGGTAGCATCATTGATGTTGAAATTGGTGGAACTTCTTTCAGACATAAGGATGAAATGTATATTGTAAGTGTGGCTAGAGATATTACTGAACGAAAGAAAGCTTATGAACTTCAACAAGAAGTAAAAAGAAAGGACTTACTGCTGTTTGAAGTAATGGAACATGACAGATCAAAGACAGAATTTTTTTCAACGATATCTCATGAACTAAAAACTCCGTTAAACATTATCCTTAGCACTATTCAACTGATGGATAAGCAGTTTTGCCAACATGAAATGTGTATTCACAGGAATAAACTGCAAAAATACTTAAGTATGTCAAAGCAAAATAGTTATAGACTTCTAAGGCTAATTAATAATCTCATTGATATTACTCGATTAGATGCTGGCTTTATGAAGATGGATCGAAAGAATTACAATATTATCAGTGTCATAGAGGATATCACCCTATCTGTAGCAAGTTATATAGAAAGCAAAGGCATTCATCTTCTATTTGATACAGACATTGAAGAAAAGATTTTAGCCTGTGATGCAGATAAAATAGAAAGGATCATACTAAATTTACTTTCCAATGCCGTTAAATTTACTGAAGCCAATGGGCTTATCCAAGTAAATATCCATGATAAAGGAGAAAATATTCTCATATCTGTGAAAGATACAGGGATAGGTATCCCTACTGAGAAAAAAGAAATAATCTTTGAACGCTTTAGGCAGGTAGATTCATCTTTGACGAGAACGAGAGAGGGCAGCGGTATTGGACTGTCACTCGTGAAGGCTCTTGTTGAAGCCCATGGAGGAAGAATATCGGTAAATAGTGAAGTGGGAACAGGAAGCGAGTTTATTATTGATCTACCAGTTCGTGTGGAAGAGGAAGGTATCTATCAAGAAATAGCTGCTGCACAAGAAAGCAACGTGGAAAGGATACATATTGAGTTCTCTGATATATATTCATAAATCAAGATATAGATAATAATTTGTCTAAAGTCAGCTCTTATACGGGAGATGGCCTTTGGCAGATATACGAACATCTCAGAGAATATGGCGATACAATGCCTTGGGATGAATATAGAGCAACAACAGGATGAAACCCTTCTAAACAAAAAAAATAAAGAATGCGTAAATGAATATGGAATGCTGTCAGGATATGATAGCATTTCATATTTATTTGGACAAGCATTAAAAAATATATTGTATTCATTAAATTTATCATTGAAATAGAAATAAGATGAATGTATAATTTACTTAAACGGTTTACTAAACCGTTTAAGTAGCATCGGGAGGCGTAAGATGAAATTAACAATTAAGGATATTGCAAAACTTGCAGAGGTTTCTACAGCTACAGTATCAAAGGTTATCAATCATAAAGATGATGATATTGGCCAGGCAACAAAAGAGAGAGTAAGAAGAATTATGAAGGAATATAATTATGTTCCGAACATTATGGCAAGGAGCTTGGTTACAAAGAAAACAAAAACAATTGGTCTCGTAATTCCTGATATACGAAACCCTTTTTTCCCCGAACTTGCGAGAGGCGCTGAGGATAAAGCAAATGAAGAGGGATACAACATCATATTTTGTAATACCGACGATGTTTTAGCCAAAGAAGAAAAATACATAGACATGCTGATAGAGAAAATGATTGATGGGGTTATCTTTACCGCTTCATCTAAGAGGACCAGTGGTTTTGAAAATCTACAGAACGCGTACATTCCCATTATCTTGGTTGATAGGGATATTGATTTTAAAGGAGTCAAAGGCAAGATTACTGTGAATAACTTTCAAGGTGCATATGAAGGTGTGCAACATCTTTTACATAATGGATATAGAAAAATTGTTTTTATATCAGGTCCTTTATTAAGTAAACCAGGGATAGATCGCTACGAAGGATATAAGAAGGCCTTATCGGATGCCCATATACCAGATGACAGTATGATCATGTTAGAGGGTGAGTATAAAAGCGAATGGGGATATGAGGCAGTAAAGATGCTTATGGAGCAAAATATAGAATTTGATGGTTTGTTTTGTGGAGATGACTTGATTGCCATCGGAGCGATTAAGTCACTCAAAGAAGAGGGAATAAGTGTACCCGATGATGTGGGCATTGTAGGCTTCGACGATATTTATATGGCCAGTTTGATAGATCCAGAGCTCACAACAATTAAACAGCCAAATTATGAAATGGGATACGAAGCAGCGAGCATGCTTATTCGTGCCCTTGAAAAGAAGAACCCAAGGAAAAAGGAGATTGTGTTAAATACCAATCTTGTCATAAGAAAATCTAGTATCAAGAAAAGATATTAAAGGGGGGAAGGTCTTTGGTTTGGAAAACTAAGGAGCGAGGAAATGAGTAAAATCGTTGTGGTGGGTAGTTTGAATATGGATTTAGTGACAAATACCAAGAATATGCCCAAAATAGGTGAAACGATTGTGGGCGATTCGTTTAGGCAAATACCTGGTGGAAAAGGAGCGAATCAGGCTGTTGCCATCGCTAGGCTCGGTGGAGCCGTAGGGATGATCGGTAAGGTAGGAGATGACAGTTTTGGTGAGACATTAAGAAATGCTCTTATGCACGATAATGTGGATACGAAATATGTATTCAAGGAAAACGATTGCTCTACTGGGGTAGCCGCCATAACGGTAGATTCCCAAGCAAATAACGCCATTATCGTTATACCAGGTGCAAACTTTAAAATTACGAAAGAGGATATAGATCATAGTCTTGACATGATTCATGGAGCAGAAACCATCGTTACACAATTAGAAGTACCTATAGATGTTGTTCATTATTCTTTATTAAAAGCGAAGGAAGCAGGAAAGTATACGATATTAAATCCTGCACCAGCCCAATATTTAGAAGATGAAATCATAGGAAATGTGGACTTGTTAATACCAAATGAAACAGAACTTGAAATTCTCGCGGGCATGGAGATAAAAAATGAGGAAGATATCCTTGCAGCGGCTAGGAAGCTCATGGCAAAGGGTGTCAAACAGTTGATCGTCACCCTAGGTGAAAAAGGGAGTATTTATTTAGCAGAACAGGGTGTACAAAGATTTAAGGCCTATAAGGTAAAGGCTGTGGATACCACTGCAGCTGGAGATAGCTTCGTTGGTGCTTTGGCAGTAGCTCTATCCAATAAATTAGAAATGACACAAGCAATTGATTTTGCATCGAAAGTAGGTGCATTAACAGTCACCAAGTTCGGAGCCCAAAGCTCCTTACCATTTAAAGATGATATTACGCACTTTGAGGGGGATTTAGTATGAAAAAAAGTATTTTGATTAATTCTGAGATATCCTATGCGATTGCTAAAATGGGGCATAAGGATATGCTGACCATATGTGATAGTGGCCTTCCGATCCCGAAAGAAGTGGAGCGCATTGACATATCCCTTAGGCAAGGTATTCCTACATTTATTGAAACCCTTGAGACAGTATTAGAAGAATTAAGAATTGAAGAAGTAATCATTGCAAAGGAAACAAAAGAAGTTAGCCCACTACTGTATGAAAGAATAAAAGAAATTATTGAAAAGGTAGAAAACAAGGAGAGAATAAACGTTAAAATTACTGAAGTAGATCATGAGTTATTCAAAACAATAACCAAGGAATCTGCTTGTATCGTAAGGACTGGAGAGTATACACCCTACGCAAATATTATTCTAAAATCTGGGGTGGTTTTTTAGGGAGTGAGAAAATTGACAAGACCACTTTTTCAAATGAGCGGTATTACCAAGGAATTTCCAGGTGTTAAAGCTCTAGATAATATTACTTTCAACATTTATGAAGGTAAGGTTATGGCGCTGCTAGGCGAAAATGGTGCAGGAAAATCAACTTTGATGAAGATTCTTAGCGGCGTGTACCAAGCAGATGCAGGCGAGCTGTTTTTTGACGGAAAGCAAATAAAATTTAGAACACCAAAAGATTCACAAGACATTGGTATAGCCATCATTCATCAGGAATTGAACTTAATTCCACAACTTAGCATAGGAGAGAACATATTTCTAGGGAGAGAACCTGTAAACGCATTTAAGAAGATAGATTGGAGAAAACTGTTTAGCGATTCACAACAACTGCTTAAAAGGCTTGGTGTAGAGAAAGATCCTAAGATGCTGGTATCTGATTTAAGCATTGGAGAGCAGCAAATGGTAGAAATTGCAAAGGCATTATCACTAAATGCAAAGATTATCATCATGGATGAGCCTACGGATGCGTTAACGGATAAAGAAACACTATCATTGTTTAATGTTATAAAAGAGCTTAGAAATGATGGCTGTAGTATCGTATATATATCCCATCGGCTAAAGGAAATTTTTGAAATATGTGATATGGCCACAATTATGAGAGACGGAAAGCTAATTCACGAAGATAAAGTGGACTGTTTAAGTGAAGAGTTAATCATAGAAATGATGGTAGGAAGAAAGCTAGAAGAACAATTTCCTAGGGTAAATACGGAAATAAGCGAAGTAGCGCTAGAAATTAGGAATCTATCAAATCAATATGTAGAAGATATCAGTTTTGTCCTTAGAAAAGGTGAAATACTTGGAATTGCAGGACTTATGGGTTCAGGAAGAACAGAACTTGCAAAAACTATTTATGGTGCTATACCAGCAGAAAAAGGAGAAGTCATCATGAATGGGCAAAAGTGTAGAATTCTCTCACCAAAGGATGCACTGAATCATGGTATAGCCTATGTATCAGAAGATCGCAAAGCGCAAGGACTTATTCTAGACTTATCTATAAAAGAAAATATGAGTTTATCAGATTTAAAGCAGTTTGAGGGTATTTTCTTTAGAATTGACAGGCAGAAAGAGGAAAACGTTATTGGAAGCTACATTAAAAAAATGTCTATAAGAACACCTAGCATGCATCAAACTGTAAAGAAGTTAAGCGGTGGAAATCAGCAAAAAGTTTCTATCGCCAAAGGACTCATAACAAATCCCACCATATTGATTCTAGATGAACCCACTAGAGGGGTGGATGTTGGTGCAAAAAAAGAAATATATGATCTGGTTAATCAATTTAAAGCAGATGGAATGAGTGTAATGATCATATCTTCGGAGTTGCCTGAAATTTTAGGCATGAGTGATAGAATAATGGTCATGTGTAACGGGAAAATTACTGGCACTTTCGATAGAAAAGAAGCCACTCAAGAGCGAATCTTAAAATGTGCTGTTGGGATGAAGGAGGCTTAATATGAAAATCAATATAGAAAAATTGCTAAAATTCAAATCGGTAATTGGGCTGCTGTTCTTTACGGTTGTTATCTCTCTTTTAAGTCCTCAATTTCTTTCTTTTTCTAATATATTAAATGTCTTTAGACAAACATCTATCAATTCAATTATTGCTGCCGGTATGACATTTGTAATCTTGACAGGGGGAATAGACCTTTCTGTGGGTTCAATTCTCGCTTTTGCAGGCGCTGTGTGTGCAAGCTTGATAGCATCAGGGATGAGCCCGTTGATAGCTGTAATGATCGCATTGGGTATAGGCATTGTTGTAGGCGGCCTAACAGGTGTTATTATCAATAAGGGAAAAGTACAGCCTTTTATAGCTACTCTTGTAACAATGACCGTTTTGAGAGGTGCCACATTGGTATTTACCGATGGAAAGCCGATTACATTAGGTGGAGGAGGGAGTGCAGAGAAGTTTTCTACCATTGGAAATGGATACTTTTTAGGAATTCCCATTCCCATTTATATTACACTGATTGTCTTTGTAGCCTCTTATTATATACTGAGACAGACAAGGCTAGGAAGATATGTTTATGCTCTTGGTGGTAATGAGGAGGCAACAAAGCTATCAGGAATATCTGTAGGGAAGATTAAGGTGATTGTATATGCAATAAGTGGTTTGTTTGCAGCATTGGCAGGCATTATTATCACATCTAGACTTGCTTCAGCCCAGCCGAATGCGGGTTCAGGATATGAGTTAGATGCCATCGCTGCTGTTGTGCTCGGAGGAACCAGCCTTTCTGGCGGGTTTGGAAGCATACTGGGCACAGTAGTTGGAGCCCTTATTATCGGTATTCTAAATAATGCATTAAATATTTTAAATGTATCTTCCTATTTTCAAATGATTGTAAAAGGCGCAGTAATTCTTGTTGCTGTATTGCTTGATAGAAAAAAGTAATGCTGTTTCTATCTGAAAACATGATAAACATGATTTTCAGTGAGGATAAACTATATCTTATTAAAGGGAGGAAAAGGTATGAAAAAAGTTTTAAGCATTTTACTGGTTATGGTTTTAATGATGGGGTTACTCTCTGGGTGCGCTAACAAGCCTGCAACAGAGACTGAGCAGCCAGGAGGAACTAAAATTGGATTGGTTGTTTCTACATTAAACAATCCTTTCTTTGTTACATTGAAAGAGGGCGCTGAGGCAAAAGCAAAAGAGCTAGGAGCTGAACTGATTGTACTTGATTCTCAGAATGATCCTGCGAAAGAGCTAGCGAATCTAGAAGACTTGATTACCAAAAAAGTATCTGTGATTTTGGTGAATCCTACAGATTCAGATGCTGTTGGAAGCGCGATTAAGCTTGCAAATGATGCGAAAATTCCTGTGATTACCCTTGATAGGGGCGCAAATGCCGGAGAAGTTGTTACGCATATTGCGTCGGATAATGTGGCAGGTGGTAAAATGGCAGGAGAATTTATCATAGAAAAGCTCGGTGGAGCTGGTAAAGCAGTGGAATTAGAGGGTATCGCTGGAACTTCTGCAGCAAGAGATAGAGGGCAAGGATTTAATGATGCCATTAAAGGAAGCAGTATAGAAGTTGTTGCAAAACAAACTGCTGATTTTGATAGAACAAAAGGTTTGACAGTAATGGAAAACATACTACAAGCACAGCCAGAGATCAATGCTGTATTTGCCCATAATGATGAAATGGCTTTAGGTGCATTAAAAGCAATTGAAGCAAGTGGAAGGGATATCCTTGTAGTTGGGTTTGATGCAACAGATGATGCTGTAAAGTCAGTTGAAGAAGGTAAGCTAGCAGCAACCGTAGCACAGCAGCCAGATCAGATTGGCGCATTAGGCGTAGAAATGGCTGACAAAGTATTAAAAGGGGAAACTGTTGACACGTTTATTCCAGTTGATTTAAAACTTGTGACTAAGTAAACTTTTTATATACATAATCTACATGTATATAAAACCCAGTCGTAGGCTAAAAATAAAAACAATTTGAAATTTTGATGGTTAAAAACAGGCGTAGAAGTTAAGATCCTACGCTTGTTTTTTTGTTGAAAAATATAAAAGGATAATCATTATGTTATCTTATTATTGGTAAATGTCATCCTAGTATTATTGGGTATGATCATGGATATGGCACTACTTATTTTAATTACGACGCTTATTCTACTTCCAGTAGTTATGAAGGTAGGAATGGGGGCTCTTCCAAATTTATTAATGAGAAAATAAATGAAACGAAAGCTGCCTATGAAAATCAGGTGTCTTTTTGTAATTTAGCTAGCATACTATTGACGAAGATAGTTACCTGGGCTAAGATAAACTGTTTGATAATAGGAAAATAAAGTATGTTTCTTAAGTATAGAAATCTTTCAGACTTTTTTTGGAAACAATCGTAAATACTTATATAGATTTAAGTAAATAGAAAGAGGTGGAGTTATATGCCAAAGGCCCATGTGGTAGATTACGAGGTCTATGGGGACGATATGCAATTCGTCGAAGTTGCCTTAGATCAAAATGAGAGCATTATCGCAGAAGCTGGTGCCATGATGTATATGGAACAAGGAATTCAAATGGAGACAATTTTTGGAGATGGATCAGATCGTGATGCTCAAGGTGGATTAATGGGTAAATTGTTAGGAGCAGGAAAAAGAGTCATTACTGGAGAGAGCCTATTTATGACAGCCTTTACAAATGGGGCTGCAGTCCAGCAAAAGGTATCTTTTGCTGCACCCTATCCGGGAAAAATTATTCCTCTTGATCTACAACAGTATAGAGGGCGAATAATCTGCCAAAAAGATGCGTTTCTTTGTGCGGCAAAAGGTGTATCTGTAAGCATTGCATTTCAAAGAAAACTTGGTGCTGGTCTATTTGGTGGGGAAGGATTCATCATGCAGAAACTAGAGGGAGATGGACTGGCGTTTCTCCATGCAGGAGGTACTATTATCGAAAAGGAATTAAAAAGTGGTGAGATGTTAAGGGTAGATACTGGTTGCCTTGTTGCTCTGACAGGTGAAGTAGATTACGACATCCAGTTTGTTGGAGGTGTGAAGAGTGCCTTATTTGGGGGAGAAGGTTTATTTTTTGCAACGTTGAGCGGACCAGGAAAAGTATGGCTTCAATCCCTACCTTTTAGCAGGCTGGCTGACAGAATGTTCTCTGCTTCCCGGAATAGAATGGGTGGGAAAGCAAAGGGTGAAGGCAGTGTATTAGATGTGTTAGGTGGTCTTGGGAATTTCATTGATGGAGATTAAAAAAACTACTGGACCTCAAGACGTGGATAAGCCATTGAGAATTGTCTCGAACTTGGAAATAGGAGATAGGGTAAATACCATTTCTGAATATCTAGTTCAGCTTCCAAAACAGTGACAGAATAAGCGCATGTCGATTTTATAAAGGACATGTGCTTTTTTAGTTTTTGTACCTATACTTCGTACGACGAATAGGAAAGAGTAGCTTCCTCAACATTAAAAGAACTTTATGTTTTTTAGACCTGCAGACTTGGCCAGAGAAATGGCATGATGAAATTCTTCGTCGGTAATCCTTCTACTGATTTCCTTATAAAGATACGCATGATGCGTAGGATAATATTGTGCCATCATATGAACATAACAATTTTCTGAGAGGTCATTCACTATAAATTTCATGATTTCGTCCGTACCAGCTAGATTTTGAGGCATGACCAAATGACGTATCATCAAACCACGCTGGGCAATATTTCTATGATCAGTCTGAAGATTTCCTACCTGATGATACATTTCTTTTACGGCATTTTTTGCTATTGTAAAATAGTTTTTTACACCAAGATACTTCAATCCCAGTGTATCATCGGAAAATTTGATATCAGGCATGTAAATGTCTATGATACCTTCTAATAATTTAAGGGTATCGGTTAAGTCATAACCGTTTGTATTGTATACGATTGGAAGCGTTAGACCCCTTTGAGAAGCTAGAAAGATACCTTCTACAATTTGAGGAATGATGTGTCCTGGGGAAACTAAGTTGATGTTATGACAGCCTTTGTTTTGAAGATTAAGCATGATCTCGGCCAATTGAGCAGAAGAAACTTCTTTTCCCTCTCCGCAGTAACTTATTTCATAGTTTTGACAAAATACACAAGCAAGATTGCAGTGAGCGAAGAAAATAGTACCAGAACCATGTCTCCCAACCAACTCTGGTTCTTCTCCCAAATGTGCTTCTGCGCCAGAGATAATTGGATTTTGTAAGGTTTGACAATAGCCTCTCTCTCCGTCAACTCTGTTGACTTCGCATTGATGAGGACACAATACGCAATTTTGAAGCATTTCATTAAAAGTTTTTACTCTTTTCTCCAGTTCTCCATTATCGAGTAAGGCTAAATATTTAGGTTGATACAATGGCTTCATCTCCATTTCTGATTTTTTCTATATATAAGTTTCCCATACTGCAATAAGATATGTTCGTCATGTTTTTTTATAATTCGACGAAAATGGAATACATTAACAAACTATTATTTTAAAAAAATTGTAAAAATAATTATAGTGTTGATAATTTAATATTCTAGGGGAGGCATGGGAAAATGACGGTTGGTTCGCAGGTAAAACAGACTTTGGCATCATTAAAAGGAGCCCAGGGTACTTTGCGGCTTTATGCTGTGCAGTCGCAAAATTCAGAGGCTATCACAGCTTATCAAGAAGCAATTTTTGTTACAGGCAGTATCATCAGGGATTTAGAAGATCGAGTAAAGCTTTTAGAATTTGAAGAGCCCCAATACAAGGGGAATTAAGCGAGGGAAGCATATGAAGGAATGGTTGGTAATTTTACTTAGATCTGTAGGTCTGTTTTTTGGCATCCTTATCTTTATCCGTGTGATGGGAAGGAAGCAAATCGCTAGAATGACACCCTTTCATTTTGTAAGCTACGGCGTGATTGCCATTTTAGCGGCGTTGATTTCAACAAATATTATTAAAAATCTATCTTTTGGCTTAGTTGCACTGAGTGTTTGGATATTTCTTCCCATCGGCTTGGATTATGTTTCCATGAAAAGCAAATGGTTACACGATGTACTAAATGGAAGGGAAAAGATTCTGGTCAAGGACGGAAAAGTCATGGAAGAGAATCTAAAACAGCTTCGAATTACGGGAGAAGAATTGATGCGAGAGCTGCGATCAAAAAATGCCTTTCTTATGGCTGATGTGGAATTTGCAATGATGGAAACTACAGGTGAGATCAATGTGCTGCTAAAATCGGATAAAAAGCCTGTGACTCCCTATGACCTAGGAAAAAAAGTAGCACCCCAAATGTCTCCTCAAACGGTGATCTTAGATGGAAATGTCCTGGATGAACCCTTATCCAACATGGGCTTGAATCAAGGATGGCTGGGGATGCAGCTAATGAATATGGGAGTATCCCTAGATAATGTTTTTTTAGGACAAGTAGACGCATCGGGAGACCTATATGTAGATTTGTTTGACGATTCGCTGCAGCAGCCCCAGGTACAGGTAAAGGAGCTCCTCTATGCTACACTGGAAAAATGTCAAGCAGACCTGATGAGCTTTGCATTAGAGACACAGGATGAGAAGGCAAAGAAGATGTACGAAATGGACGCACAGAAGTTACAAGAAGTACTACAGAAGCTAAAAGCTTATTTATTAAGATAGAAGGTGATAGGACAATGTCAAGCAAGAAGAATAAGAAGTTAACACCAACACAGCAGCAGTATCAGGAGTTCGCTAAAGCAAGGGAACCTAAAAGATCGGTCTTATACAATTGTCTCAAGGCTTTTATTGTCGGGGGAATAATATCTACAATTGGGCAGGGGCTTCAGTGGATGTTTATGAAGTATTTTGACTTTAATGAAGTTACTGCAGGGAATCCTGCAACTGCAGTTTTGATTATGTTATCTGTGCTATTAACGTCTATTGGCGTTTATGATCATATTGCCCAATGGGCTGGTGCAGGAACGATTATTCCAGTTACCGGCTTTGCCAATACGATTGCATCGGCTGCTATCGAGCATCGTAGTGAAGGATATGTTCTTGGGGTGGGAGGTAATATGTTTAAACTAGCAGGTTCTGTCATTGCCTTTGGTGTGTTTTCCGCTTTTGTTGTAGCAATTATCAAAATTACAATTCAAGGATTAGGTGGGATGTAGATGCTTAAAGGACATCAGACATGGGTTTTTTATTCAAAACCTACTATATTGGCATCGGCCGCTGTAGGTGGACCATTTGAAGCTAAAGGTGCAGTGGCAGAGGATTTTGATATTTTGCATGAGGATATATGGCTAGGTCAAGACAGCTATGAAAAGGCAGAAAAAAAGCTATTGGAACAAGCTGGCGAAATTGCCTTAGAGAAGGCGGGTATAAAAAAAGAAGATGTGCAATTTTTTCTAAGCGGAGATTTAATGAACCAAATCATTTCTAGTAGCTTCGCAGCGCGAACTTTAGGAATGCCTTACCTGGGCATCTTTGGCGCCTGCTCAAGTTCCATGGAAGGATTGGCCTTAGCGAGTCTCATCATAGATAGTAAATCAGCCAACTATGTATTGGCAGGGGCTTCCAGCCACAATGCGGCAGCAGAAAAACAGTTCCGATATCCAACAGAATATGGTTCCCAAAAACCGCCTACAGCCCAATGGACAGTAACGGGAGCAGGAGCAGCCTTAGTCGGAGAGGGAGGGCATGGACCTAGGGTGACGTCTGCCACCATTGGGCGGGTGATTGATATGGGACTTTCTGACCCGTTCAATATGGGAGCAGCCATGGCACCAGCAGCTGTAGATACTATCGAAGCTCATTTTAGAGATATGAACATAGAACCTTCCTATTATGATATCATCGCCACGGGGGATCTTGGAAAAATTGGTCATAGGATCGCATCGGACTTACTGACAGACCATGGACTAAAAATTCCAGAAAACATCCTTACGGATTGCGGAATCCTAATTTACAAACCAGAACAACCCGTAATCGCAGGGGGAAGTGGTTGTGGATGCTCAGCTACAGTAACCTATGGACATTTTTTAAACCGCATGAGAAAAGGAGAATTAAAAAGAATTTTAATCGTAGCAACAGGCGCACTGATGTCACCCTTATCCTTCCAGCAAAAAGAAAGTATACCTTGTATTGCTCATGCAGTTTCGATTGAGATGTAGAAAGGTAGGTAAGAAGTTATGGAGAAATTTTTTTGGGCCTTTGTGGTAGGTGGGGGAATCTGTGTCATCGGACAGATTATGCTGGACGTTTTTAAGCTGACACCAGCCCATGTAACTAGCAGTTTGGTGGTGGTTGGTGCAATACTGGGAGGACTTGGATTATACGAACCATTGATAAAATTCGCGGGAGCAGGAGCCAGCGTGCCTATTACTAGCTTTGGCAATGCCTTGGTTAAGGGTGCCTTGGCAGAAGCCAAGAGGAGTGGCATTGTAGGTGTTCTGACAGGAATTTTTGAAGTAACAAGTGCTGGTATTTCAGCAGCCATCATATTTGGGTTCATGGCAGCCCTAATCTTTAAACCGAAGGGATGAATAATGAAAGGAAAGAGAAGGGAGGTGACTCAACAATGACAGTAGGTACACAAATGCAACAGGCTATTGCAGGAATTCAAAGTGCAGCAGCTACTATGAAAACTTTTGCATTACAGACGGAAGATAAACAAGCAAAGCAACAGTTTCAGCAAATTGCTCAAACTTTAGAAAGCACACTACAAACCTTACAACAAAGACAACAATATATTGAGCAGCAAGAGCCACAATACAAACAATAATAAGGATAGAAAAAGCTGAAATATTTATACTTTCAGCTTTTTGCATGTTCATTTATGAAACTGCTCATAGATGAATAGAAAGTCTATTTGCTAAAAAAGTTCAAGAACTTCTTTGAATGATAGGTTAATGATAGTTTGCCAAATCGCAGAAGTCGAAAAAATTTAAGATTGTAAATGACTGAATATAGTAATATGCTTAATGCTATGCCATAGACAACATCCAAAACAGAATGTTGTTTAATCATGACAGTAGATCCAATAATTAATGCCATCACAATGAAGGAACTAACACGGATCATTTTATTCTCTTCTAGCCTTTTACATCGAATAAGTGCAATATGGATAGCGATAGCGTTTAGTACATGAATACTGGGCGATGAGTTTGTGGGTGTGTCAACGGCATAGATATAACGTATTAATTTAGAGAAAATATCGTTTTCAATAATGATTGGACGAAGGTTTTGTCCATTAGGAAAAATCATATAAAAGATAAAACAAAGAGTCATACCTGTAAATAAAAAAATAGTCAATTTTAAAAAATCATCCTTTGACTTAAGTCCTAAGTATAATAAAGTACCAAAGATATATACATACCAGAAAATATAGGGGATGATCATATATTTCACAAAGGGAATATATAGATCAATTTTAGAATGTATATAATATTCTGGTTTGATGGTTCTTTCTGTATAGTAGTACAGAAACCAAATGAAACCGTAGTAGGTGAGTATGAAAAAATGTCTATAATCCTGAAATTTGTTTAAACGCAAATATTGGTCCTCCTTAGTATCTAATCCTCCGTTCATCTGCAGTGTAGGAGAAGAGGAAGTTTGGATGAGTATATTTATGTAAATATAGTATTTTCCATAAAATGAAAATCTATGATACCTTTTATGCTTTTATGGAAAACCATAATCCGTAGCAAAAAGTTTTTCTTCTTTTATAGAGAAATAGATGGAAATTAAAAGGAAATAAATGGATTTAGTAGAAATAATAAATATTTACATTTATGCTTTCAATGGAATTAAGCATGCTTTGAAAATATATGGATGTTAGGAGGATGGAGAATGGATGATGTATTAGAAAAGATAACGGGATTTATTACGAGAGAGAATTATGGGAAAATGGAGTTATTATTCTTAGATCATCCAAAAGACGGGATACAAATTCCCGCAGGAATTGTTGAAGAGGGTGAAGCACATTTGACGGCAGTGATAAGAAAAGTAAAAGAAGATACAGGTCTTAGCCAGGTAAAGTTGCGAAAGCTTATTAGCTATCTAGATCTAGAGCTTCCAAATGATCGTCATATTGTGCTAAACCAAGGGAAGGTATATGCAAGACCGGACAACAGAAGCCATAGTTGGGCAGAACTGAGGCGAGGCCTTACAGTTACAGGTATTCAGAAGAGAGCAGAATTTACACAGATAGAATATATCGAGTATGATCAATCTTTAGAAATTAATGATGTAGCCTACCAGATCATAGGTTGGATTCCAACAAAATCATTGACGCAAAATAGTCGACGATATTTCTATCACCTAACATGCGAGCAGGAAGCACCAAAGTATTGGGAGCACAGTGTAGATAACGATAAAATCAAATTGTTTTGGGCGCCTTTGACGAATCTACCAGATCTACTTCCTTCTCAGATATCATGGCTAAGATATTTTTTCAATTATATGGAGAACAAATGTAAATACAAGAAGAATATTTAGGGACTATTTTTCAAGGCGTAGACAATACCTTTACTGATTGCTAAGGCTAGTTGGGATTGATATTCTTCACTTTGTAATCGGTATAGGTCTTTGCTATTGGTTAAAAATCCTATTTCAATAAGAATACCTGGAGGCGTAGTTTCCCGTAATATATAATAATCACCAGGAGCAATGGGGAACATTTTTTCTGTCTGCTTCAAGTAATTATTATATATGATTTCATTTATAACGCTGTGGATTTTTTGGGCAATCTTTTTGCTATTTTCTGATTTAGGAAAATAAAAAATTCCTATACCACTGGCAGTGGGTTCATCAGGGCGAGCATCTGTATGGATACTAACAAAAAGATTTGGGTGATTATTGTTGATGATGTTCTTTCTGGCGTCCAAATCTCTTTTGTATCTAGTGTCTGGCAGGCTGCTTTGATCTTCGAGGGATATGTCCTTATCCCTTGTGAGGATTACTTTAATTTTCTGCTTTTGAAGAAGTTTTTTGACTCTTAATGCCAACTTAAGATTGAGATCTTTTTCAAGAATATCACCTTGAGATGTTCCAGAATCGATACCTCCATGACCAGGGTCAATAACAACAACATGACTATAAGCGACATTGGATAAGGTGTAAATGAATTTATAATGATTGTTTAGGAGTAGAAAGCTTGTTAGAAAAATGAAAGCAAATAAACTTACAGCTACAAAACGAAATTTCACAGTTACCATAATGATCCTTCGCGCCATTGACTTCACCCTTCAAAGAATTTTAACTATATATTTTATGCAAAATAATAACAATATATGATTATAAATCACCTGTTAGATTTACAATGGGTGATTTTTCTTTGAATTTAGTAGAAGAGTAATAGTACAAATTTAAACTTAATAAAAATAATACGTGATCCAATAGATTCAAGTTGTTGATGAGGGCGATATATTCTTAGGAATAAAATGAAGAGGAGGATTAAGATGCCTAAAGTAATTGTGATCGGTGGTGGTTGGGCAGGCTGTGCAGCAGCGATTAGTGCAAGAAAAGCAGGTGCTGAAGCAACCATCCTTGAAAGGACAGACTTACTTCTTGGTCTTGGTAATGTGGGAGGACTGACAAGAAACAATGGCCGCTATACGGCGACGGAAGAGTCAATTTTAATGGGAGGGAGAGAGCTCTTCGAAATCGCTGATGAATATTCGAGACATAAGAATATCGATTTTCCTGGACACAGCCATGCCAATATTTATGACGTCAATCGAATAGAAAGTGCCGTAAGAAGAAAACTTCAAGAGATGAATATACAATTAAAGTTTTATACAAAGGCAGTGAATGTGGAGATGGAGGCAGAGCGCATCAAGGCAGTCCTGCTAGAAGATGGAGAGAAGATATGCGGTGATAGCTTTATTGAGACTACTGGTTCTACAGGGCCTATGGCAAATTGTCATAAATATGGCAATGGCTGCGCCATGTGTATACTGCGGTGCCCGACCTTTGGTGGACGAGTAAGCATTTCTGAAAAATGCGGTATAAAAGATATGATAGGAAGAAGAAAAGATGGAACATATGGGTCCTTTAGTGGGTCGGTGAAAATCAATAAAGAAACTTTAAGTGAAGAATTACAAGAAAGATTGAACAAAGAAGGTGTTGTTATTGTACCTCTATCTCCCCACGAGATTCATACTGAAAAACTGGATATAAAGATTTGCCAGCATTATGCCATAGATGACTTTGCAGAGAATATTATTTTATTAGATACAGGACATGCGAAATTGATGAGCCCTTTCTATCCATTAGAGAGATTAAGAGCAATTAAGGGATTTGAAAATGCAAAGTTTGAGGATCCCTATTCTGGAGGTGTGGCAAATTCCATCAGGCATCTTTCAATTGCACCAAGAGATAACTTTATGAAGGTAGTTGGAGTAGATAATTTATTCACTGCAGGAGAAAAAAGTGGATTCTATATTGGTCATACAGAGGCCATTGTAACAGGATATTTGGCGGGGCATAATGGTGTGCGGAAAGCATTAAATATGGATTTGATTGAATTACCAGAGCAATTGACCATTGGAGATTTTATTTCTTATTCAAATAAAAAGATGCATGAGGATGGTGGAGACCTATTAAAATTTACCTTTGCAGGGTCTATATATTTTGAAAGAATGAAGGAAAAAAATCTTTATATAACAGATAAAAAAGTATTGCAGAAAAAGGTAGGAAACAGTGGATTGCTAGGTTTTTATGACAAGAAGCTAGTAAACGAATAGAATAGAATTAATCATAATACGAAAAAAATGAGGGAAAACTAGAATGCATAAGATAACAAAGAGGGAGAGATTATATGCATTCTAAACCTAGCATTCATGTAAAGAATGAAGTTGGAAATTTGAAAAGGGTATTGCTCCATCGTCCTGGTGGAGAAATTGAAAATATTGTGCCAGATTACTTAAGACGATTATTATTTGATGAGATCGCATATTTAAAACAGGCTCAAAAAGAACACGACCAATTTGCACAAATCATGAGAAATGAAGGAGTAGAAGTTCTATATCTAACAGATTTAATGGCAGAAGTATTAAGAGATCGTACAGTAAGAAAACAATTTCTAATGGATTTTATGGAGGAAGGTAAGATCACTACACCAGGACTTCAAGATGCATTACAGGAATATTTTGACCCTATGGAGCCGAAAAAAATGATCGAAAAGTGCATTGAAGGCGTACGAAAAGAGGAACTAAAACACATTAAACCAAAGGCTCTTGGAGACATGGTAAAAAATCCATATCCATTTTATCTTGATCCTATTCCAAATTTATATTTTCAACGAGATCCTTTTGCTTCTATTGGAAATGGCATTAGCTTAAATGTAATGTCATCCACTACGCGCAATCGTGAAACTCTTTTTGCAAAATATCTATTTGATCATCACCCGAATTTTAAGGGGGTACCTAGATGGTATAATAGAGACAAAACTCATCCAATCGAAGGCGGAGATATTTTGGTGTTGTCAGATAGAATCGTAGCCATCGGTATAAGCGAGCGGACGGATCCGATTGCCATTGAGAAGGTATCCGAGAATTTATTAAGGTCAGATGAACCTTTTGAGGTGGTACTGGCATTCGATATCCCAAAAACAAGAGCCTATATGCATCTGGATACTGTATTTACTATGGTAGATTTTGATAAGTTTACCATCTATCCAGGAATAGAGTCACCTTTAGATGTTTATAGCATAAAGCGAAAGAGAGGGGATGCTTTTCATATCACTTATGAAGCTAGTAAACTTGAAAATATACTTAAAAAGTATCTTAATTTACCAGCTGTTCAACTGATTCGATGCGGTGATGGAGACTATATTGCAGCAGGAAGAGAGCAATGGAGTGATGGAAGTAATACCTTGGCCATTGCTCCTGGCAAAGTGGTATGCTATGATCGCAATTATATAACCAATGAGGCACTTCGGAAAAATCATGTTGAAGTGCTAGAGTTTGATTCCTATGAATTATCAAGGGGAAGAGGAGGACCTCGCTGCATGAGTATGCCTTTATTACGAGATGATATCTAAGAATCATATCAATAAATAAAGTATATTGGTTACAAGTTTCTATAAATAGAATTTATAATTTATAGAAATAAAT
This sequence comes from Anaerosolibacter carboniphilus, assembly GCF_014205875.1. Taxonomy (GTDB): domain Bacteria; phylum Bacillota; class Clostridia; order Peptostreptococcales; family Thermotaleaceae; genus Anaerosolibacter; species Anaerosolibacter carboniphilus. Next base: position 13,876 of record NZ_JACHEN010000011.1, on the reverse strand, counting down.
GAACTATTGAGACATGATCCCAATCATGATATAGTAATTACAGGAACATATGATGTTTCCTGTTAAAGGGGAGTAGCTGCCCAGTTGGGTTGATAAAGTCAACAGCCGACAGGTGAATAACCGTCTGGCTTTATCCTTTGATTTTTCAAAGAAGTAAGACCTTTAGCATAGTTTTATCCATTAGGATAGAATTGTGTTAAAGGTTTTTTAATATATGTCAATGTTTTAGACTATAAACAAGGGGATTAGATTAGAACAGGTTAAGTTAGAATAAATATAAAGAAGATAGAAAAATTGGATAATTGATAGATATATTAATTTAACAAAGAGGTGTTTGTGTGAGACAGTTTATTGTTATTGGCTGCGGGCGTTTTGGATCAAGTGTTGCAAAAACTTTATATGAGGCTGGATATGATGTGCTGGCTATAGATAAGAATGAAGATGCGATACAAGAAATAAGCGATTTTGTAACCCATGCAGTGCAGGTAGATGCCACGGATGAGACTTCTATTAAGTCTTTAGGGATTAGAAATTTTGATGTGGCTATTGTAGCCATAGGTTCTGATATTCAATCTTCTATACTTGTGACACTTATGGCAAAAGAGCTTGGCGTGAAATTTGTGGTAGCGAAGGCGCTAAATGAGCTCCAAGCCAAGGTGCTCTACAAAATTGGAGCGGATAGAGTTGTTTTTCCAGAGCGGGATATGGGTATACGTGTAGCCCATAACCTTATGTCTGCCAATATCCTCGATAATATTGAATTGGCATCCAACTACAGCATTTTAGAAATAGCTGCCATGAAAGAGTGGGAAGGGAAGAACCTTAAAGAGTTGAACTTAAGAAAAAAATATGGAATCCATGTACTGATTATAAAGCGAGGTGAAGTACTGAATAGCGCACCTAACCCTAGCGATATTATTCAGAAGGGTGATGTTTTGGTTGTTATTGGATATAAAGAGGAACTGCAAAAATTAGATTTAATTGTTTAAACTCCTATTCATATATATGATTGTAGAAGGGTATGCTATGTATAGAATACTTTAAGGAGTAGAGTGTCAATGAAAATAAATAAAATTAGAGAAATAGAGTACTTAGAAGAATCGGTAGAAGTTACCCTGGATGTGGAATTTGACAAGGATTTTACCAATCGATGGGAACTGGCAGATCCATATATATTGGCCGTGTATACAAAAGGGGACGATAACTGTCTAGATTATGTGGAATTGCTCGAACAAGGAATGATCGTTCATGGGTATGAAATGAATGAAGATGAAATGCAGCAAGTTTCTGATTTTTTAGATCAGTATCATGTGAAAGAGAAGATAGAGAATGGATACAAATCTTAAAATGTCGGCAAGAAATTGCTGACATTTATATTTTATGAAAGCTCTTGACATTTGAAATATAATTAGTATACTAATAATTATGGATGAAAATAATTAGCATACTAACCATTTGGACTAGGAGGTGATTTGGGTATGGAGAGAATGATGAATGATTTAGGATACCTTATCAATAAGGCTGCAAGACTGACCAAATGGGAATTAAAAAATAAATTGAGTGATGTGGGTCTCACTTCATCACAGTTTGCAGTAATTAGAGAAATAGGTTGCAACGAGTGCAAGAGTGATAATACGATAAGTCTTTCTCCCGCAGCTATAGCAGAGAGGTTACATTCAGATCGGCCTACTATATCCGGTATTATTCAGAGGCTTACAAATCAAGGATGGGTACGAAGAACAGAAAATCCCAATGATAGAAGGTCACAAATTATCGTACTTACAGAAAAATCTAAAGAGCTTATGGAAAACTTTGAATCCTTGAGCAATGAAGCGATAAAAAGAGGAATATGGGATTTTAAGGAAGAAGAAATAGAAAATTTAAAGGGTTATTTAAGAAGAATTATTGATAATTTTTCTTAATATCTAGGAAAATGTGATTGTTGGTTTCCTAGGGAAAACAAATTGCCGAAAGGCAAATTTGTTCAAAAGAATAGGAGTGAGTCTATGGATCAAGCAAAATTATTAGGAGAAGAGAAAGTATCGAAACTTTTGATTAAGTTTTCTGTACCGGCCATTATTGGAATGCTGGTAAATGCATTATATAACATGGTAGACCGTATATTTATCGGAAATGGGGTGGGATCCCTAGGGATAGCAGGTATAACCATTGGTTTCCCTATTATGTTGGTCATCATGGCATGTGCTATGCTTGTAGGAATTGGTTCCACGTCTCTGTTATCTATTCGATTGGGAGAACAGAAACGAGATGAAGCAGAGCGAATCATAGGAAATGGAATGGTATTACTTATTGTAATTTCACTGGTGATAACCATACCTGGCCTCTTATTTTTGGAGCCACTGCTTAAGCTATTTGGCGCAAGTGCTGCAGTGTTGCCCTATGCAAAAAATTATTTAAGCATTATTCTTTTGGGAACTGTGTTTCAATCTATTGGTTTTGGTATGAACAATTATATCCGTGCGGAGGGAAATCCTCAAATTGCCATGTTTACCATGCTGATTGGAGCCATATTAAACACGATTCTAGATCCGATTTTTATCTTTGTTTTTGATTGGGGTATTCAAGGAGCGGCTATAGCAACTATTTTATCTCAGACTGTTTCGGCTATCTGGGTATTGTGGTACTTTTTCAGCGGGAAGAGCTTGTTGAAAATTCGGCTAGTCAATTTGAAATTAGATTCTTCACTGGTAAGGAAAATATTAGCTCTTGGTTCTGCACCCTTTGCTATGCAGCTTGCAGCCAGTTTGCTGAATGTGATCTTGAATAGAGGCTTAATGCAATATGGTAGTGATATTGCTATTTCAGGCATGGGTGTTGTTGGCAGTATTATAACGTTGATATTGATGCCCATTTTCGGAATTAATCAAGGGGCTCAGCCAATTATTGGATATAATTATGGTGCTAAGGAATTTAAGCGAGTGAAAAAAGCCTTAAAGCTAGCAGGTATAGCTGCTACAGGTATTACGACTTTAGGATTTATTATTACAAGACTATTTCCCGTACAGTTGATTTCTATGTTTAACAGAAGCGATCAGGAACTGATTAATTTTGGAACCTATGCCATGAATATATTTTTGATTTTTCTACCGATCATAGGCTTCCAAATCATAGCTGCCAATTACTTTCAGGCTGTTGGTAAACCAAAGCAGGCTGCATTTTTAAGTCTCTCAAGACAAGTGTTGCTTCTAATTCCTGCCCTATTCATCCTTCCGAAGTTTTATGGGTTAAAGGGTGTACTGATGGCAGGACCGGTAGCTGACTTGGGGTCTTCGATTATTACAGGAATTTGGCTGTTTATGGAGTTAAGAAGTCTAGACGAGAAACATCAAGAGGGTAAATCGTCAAAGCTTCAGATGGAATAGTCTGAAACAAAATTTTAAGACCAAGCTAAGTTGTAAAAACATCTACTGATATAGGTAGATGTTTTTCTTTGTTATTAAGGAAATAGCTTGCGCAAAAGCCTGTGGATAAGTACTTAGTTGGAGGGCTATTTCCTTAATAATGGGGAGTGCAGAGGGAATTCCCCTCGCCGGTTTAGAGGGGGTGCTCAGGATGCTCACATCCGTCGAAGGGGGAAGTAGTTCCCCCTAGCGAAGAACAAATTGTGAAGCGATTTTGTTCATTAGAAGAGGAATTTGAAGTGATAAGAAAGAATATATAATATTGAATACAAAGAAAAAGGTGATAACGATGGATTTGTTTGATATACAAAGAGAAAAGAATCTTAAAAAGGAAGCACCATTGGCAGAACGTTTGAAACCTAAAAAATTGGAGGATTTTATTGGACAAGAGCATATTGTAGGTCATGGCAAGCTGTTGTGGCGAGCGATCAAAGCGGATCGCATTACTTCTCTGATCTTGTATGGACCACCAGGAACAGGGAAGACGAGTTTGGCAAAGGTAATTGCAAATACGACAAAGTCGAATTTTGTTCAGTTAAATGCAGTTACTTCAGGTGTAAAGGATTTAAAAGAAGTTGTGGAGAATGCCCAGAATATTATGGGAATGTATAATAAGAAGACGATTCTTTTTTTAGATGAGATTCACCGTTTTAATAAGGCACAACAGGATGCACTGCTGCCATATGTAGAAAATGGCACCTTGACACTCATCGGTGCAACTACTGAAAACCCTTATTTTGAAGTAAACAATGCTTTAATCTCTCGATCTATGCTATTTAAGTTGGAGTTGTTAGATGAGGAAGCTATTCGAAAAATAATCCTTCGAGCCATTCATGATTGTGAATTCGGATTAGGGCTGTTTGAAATAGAAATACAACCTGAGGCTTTAGAATTTTTATCAAGCGTAGCGAACGGTGATGCCAGAAGAGCATTGAATGCATTGGAACTAGCTGCCTTAACAACTGAAAAAAGGGAAGATGGTAAAACCTACATTGATCTAGATATTATGAAAGAGTGTTTGCAGAAGAGACATATTCAGTATGATAAAAATAATGATTATCATTATGACATCGTATCGGCATTTATTAAGTCTATGAGGGGTTCAGATCCTGATGCTGCCCTTCACTACTTGGCAAGGATGATTAGTGGGGGCGAAGACCCTATGTTCATCGCCCGAAGAATTGTGATTGCAGCAGCTGAAGATGTAGGGCTAGCTGATCCCAATGCTTTGGTTGTTGCCAATAGTGCTGCCCAGGCGGTGCAGTTTATTGGGATGCCAGAAGGAAGGATTATTTTGGCTCAAGCGGCCGTATATGTAGCGACTGCACCAAAGAGCAATGCCAGTTACATGGGAATCAACAAAGCATTGAAGGACACTGGAGAAAAAAATATAGGGCTTGTGCCTATTCATTTAAGGGATCAGAGTTATGGTGCTGCTAGAAAGATGGGTCATGGACTGGGCTATATGTATCCCCATGATTATCCGGATCATTATGTAGCACAGCAATACCTTCCAGATGAGCTTTTGCATACCCAGTATTATACGGCCACAGAAAATGGCTATGAAAAAAAGGTAAAGGAGCGACTAAATTGGCTGGAAGGGAAAAAGCGTTCGCATGAATAGTTTCATTGGAAATGGTGAATACTTACACTAACTTAGAACGACTTGAACATTGTCAAGAAAGGGAAAAAAGATTTGACATATGTTTGAACCAAGCATATAATATGCTTAACAAACCATATAGCAAAAGACAAAGAAGAGAAGAGTAGATAAGGGATGTAGTCCTAGCGAGTCGGTGATGGTGGAAGACCGATACAAAGCCTTTATTGAAGAACACCTCAGAGTTTCTAACCGAAATCTTAGGAAAGTAGGCTTAGACGGAGCCAAACCGTTATCCATTGGGCAGTGTTGGATGTTTTCTTCAACGCTGGTAGGAGTTGGTCGTTTTGACAATGAGGGTGGTACCGCGGAAATTAGCCTTTCGTCCCTGCTTAGGGAGGAGGGCTTTTATATTTTTGTAACAATATTTCGTAAATTCGAAAAGGAGGAAGTACGGAATGATCAAATTATTAGAAGTGAAGAAAATTTTTAAAGAGACTGATCAATACCTAGATCAAACTGTGAAAATCGGAGGATGGATTCGAACCTCTCGAACGTCAAAAACATTTGGATTCATAGAACTGAATGACGGGAGTTACTATAAAAACATTCAAATTGTACTTGAAGATCAATTGGAAAATTTTGACGAAATATCCAAGCTGCCAATCAGTTCAGCCATTATTGTGGAAGGAAAACTGGTAGCTACACCCGAAGCGAAGCAGCCATTTGAGATCAAGGCGACTCATATTGAAGTGGAAGGACCTTCTACACCCGACTATCCTTTACAGAAAAAAAGACATAGCTTTGAGTTCTTAAGAAGCATTGCCCATCTAAGACCAAGAAGCAATACCTTTTCAGCTGTGTTTCGGGTAAGATCCATTGCTGCATATGCCATACATAAGTTCTTCCAAGAGAGAGGATTTGTTTATGTGCATACACCAATCATAACCGGTAGTGATTGTGAAGGGGCTGGAGCGATGTTTAGGGTTTCTACCTTAGATTTTAACAATATCCCTAAAGATGAGGAAGGCCGTGTAGATGTTTCAAAGGATTTCTTCGGAAAAGAGACAAATTTGACGGTGAGTGGGCAGCTTAATGTAGAGTCTTATTGTATGGCCTTTAGAAATGTATATACCTTTGGCCCGACGTTTAGAGCTGAAAATTCCAATACAGCAAGACATGCGGCAGAATTTTGGATGATCGAGCCAGAAATCGCCTTTGCTGATTTGGAAGACAATATGGAGTTAGCTGAAGAAATGATGAAATTTATCATTCAGTATGTCATGGAAAATGCTCCGGAAGAGATGGAGTTTTTTAACACATTTATTGATACAGGCTTATTTGACCGTCTTAATAACGTATTAAATTCAGAATTTGGTAGAGTAAGTTATACTGAAGCAATTGAAATATTGAAGAACTCAAAAGAATCTTTTGAATATCCTGTGGAGTGGGGATGTGACTTGCAGACAGAGCATGAAAGATACCTAACAGAAAAGGTATTTAAGAAGCCCGTATTCGTGACGAATTATCCAAAGGACATCAAAGCATTCTATATGAGATTAAATGATGATCAGAAAACAGTGGCAGCTATGGATCTTCTTGTACCAGGTGTTGGTGAGATTATTGGAGGTAGCCAAAGGGAAGAAAGAATGGATGTGCTGGAGAGAAGAATGGAAGAAATGGAGCTCCACAAAGATGATTATTGGTGGTATCTTGAATTAAGAAAATATGGCGGAACAAGACATGCAGGGTATGGGCTTGGATTTGAGAGAGCCATTATGTATTTAACAGGTATGGGTAATATCAGAGATGTAATTTCTTTCCCAAGAACAGTAAAGACGGCAGAGTTTTAATAACATTGGAGGGGAACCTAAAAGGGTTCCTCTTTTTATTTCGCGCATTCATTCTATGAAAGTAATTTTTATAGTATAATGGAGAATGTAAATAAGCGTGTCGCTGGAGGCTTTATGAAATATAATATAATACGGAGAAAAGATGTATATCTCTCACTCATAGGAACGATTAGTTTTATTGCTTTATGTATTTTTTTTCGTTATCCATTATTCATCGGTCTATTTGGCAGCACATTACTCGTAGCGTTTATTGCTGTAAAAAGTGGCATCCAAGCAAAGCAGGTTATGAAAATGCTCATAGCTGGAATCGAAGAGTGTCAGACTGTATTTATGGTAATTATATTGATAGGGATGTTAATTGCTCTATGGATGGCTTCGGGTATTGTGCCAACCATGATTTATTATGGATTTAATTATATTCATCAGATCAACTATGTATTGGCCTGCTTTGTATCAGCGGCGTTGATTTCATTGATCATGGGAACTGCCCTAGGAACGGTAAGTACCATTGGTATGGTCTTATTGGGAATGGGAAGAGGACTTGTGATTCCCTCACCCATTTTGATAGGTGCCATTATTTCCGGAGCTTTTATCGCTGATAAGGTTTCTCCAATTGGTAGTCTGGTGAATTTAACAATGAAAACCACCGATGTAAGGTACAAAGATGGAGTAAAGAGTATCCTTGTAACGCTTATCCCAACGATGATTATTAGTGCTGTATTCTATTACATGTTGGGAACACGGTATAATGTAGGCCTTTATCAGGGTGTATTGCAGGCTTACCAAAAAGGAATAGCTTCGAATTTTTACATTTCACCCATCCTCATGATTCTTCCAATCATTGTGATTGTTCTTGCAATGATGGGTGTAAAAATTATTCCCAATATGATATTTGGAACAATCGGTGGTATTGGATTTAGCTTATTGATGCAAAATATTTCTCTTTTAGAAATGATAAAAATAATATATTATGGGTTTGGAGCCAATACTGGCATGGCTGAATTGGATCAGATATTAAAAGGTGGCGGTATTCTACCCATGTTTGAGGTTATTTTGATTGTATTAGGTGCTGTTTCTTTGAACAGTATCTTGGAAGGGACGGGCATGATTCGTCCCATGGTCGATCAATTAATGGCCGATACAAAATCAAAGGGAAATTTAATTTTTAAAACAGGGATTTTAAGCAGCTTATTAACGATTATTACCTGTGATCAAACAGTAGGAATCCTCTTGCCTGGAAGGTTTCTCAAATCTAAATATGAGGAATTGAACGTTGACAGGGCGATCCTGGCAAGAACCATTGCTGACACAGGGACCACTATTGCACCCCTAATTCCTTGGAATGTAAATGCAATCATCGCAGCAGCTATTACTGGGGTTTCAGCTGGAAAGTATGGACCTTATGCTGTGCTTTGTTATATATCACCAGTTCTTACAATTATTTTTGGATATTTAGGAACATCAACGAATAAAAGAAAAGAAAATGTCGCAGAATGAAAAGGTAAGTTTTTTATTGAAATATATTTGAATTACAATGCTTAAATCCAAGATCTATGATTTACTTTAAAAAATGACTGTGCTATACTTGATTTTATCAGTATATAGTTGCTAGAATAAAGGGGAGTAGCCAATGGCCATCGGCCATATAACTAGTCGTCATCTCAGCTGTTATAACAGCTCGGCTGGTTTATCAAGAAATCTTGAAGGCAAGACCTTTGTTTATACAAGAATTGTATAAACAAAGGTCTTTTTTGATATCTAAGAAATGATGATCACATGATTTCTTAGATGTGAGGTGTGCAGAGGGCTTACCGTATTCAGGAAGGTGCGCAGCCTGCTTTGCAGGCGTCGAAGGACACCCAGGGTTTCCTAGCGAAAAATTGCCGATAGGCAACTTTGTTCATATATAGGAAATTATGGTTTTCAATTTCCTATATGTGGGGGATTTTTAAAGGGGTTCACCCCATCATACTATCTCTATGCAATACAACTATTTAATGATATCTTATATTGCAGAGAATCTAAACCTTCGGTTAATTTAAGCAATAGAGATTTTGAGAGTCTTACTCGAAGAAATCTCTATTGCGCTATGAGCATTTGCGGAGCAATTTGCGATTTTTATGTCCAATAATTGGAGGGTCACAGCGAAGCGTCACAGAGAACTATTAGTTCCCTGTGAAGAACAAAAGCACTTCCTTTCACTTTAGAACATGAAATGCTTTTGTTCCAAACAGTAATTGAGGAGGATGTTATTCATGTTGATGGAAAAATTGTTAGTAGGAATTCAGGGTTTGACCCTAGGAAATGTAGGAATGTTTTTAATAGGAGGCTTTTTAATTTATCTAGCGATTAAAAAAGAGTATGAACCTATGCTATTGTTGCCCATAGGTTTTGGAGCAATTCTTACCAATATCCCTGTCGTTGAAGGAATACCGGGGATTGCTGACCCTCAGCATGGTGTTTTAGGAATCTTATTTAATACAACGATTTTAACAGAGCTATTGCCTGCGTTTATCTTCATTGCTGTAGGTGCTATGATCGATTTTACTCCACTGCTGAGAATGCCTTCCATGTTGTTTTTTGGAGCGGCTGCTCAATTTGGGATATTTTTTACCTTATTAGCAGCTCTGCTACTCGGATTTCCTTTAAAAGAAGCAGCATCTATTGGCATCATTGGCGCTGCCGATGGACCTACATCCATCTTTGTAGCTAATCGATTTGCGAAAGATCTCTTAGGACCAATTTCTGTAGCGGCTTATTCCTATATGGCGTTGGTGCCGGTAATTCAGCCACCTGTTATCCGTGCCTTAACCACCAAGGAAGAACGTAGAATTCGAATGGATTATCATGATGTGAAAGTTTCCAAAACAGTGAAAGTTCTTTTCCCAATTTGTGTGACGATTTTGGCAGGTATTATTGCGCCGATTAGTGTGACGTTGGTAGGATTGTTGATGTTCGGCAACCTAATCAGAGAGTGTGGTGTTCTAGATAGACTTTCACAAACAGCGCAAAATGAGCTGGCGAATTTAGTTACTTTATTCTTAGGTATTATTATAGGTTCTACAATGAAAGCCAGTGCATTTTTAGATTGGGATACTTTGATGATTATTGGAATGGGACTTGTGGCATTTATCTTTGACACAGCAGGCGGCGTTATTTTTGCTAAAGTATTGAATTTGTTTGTAAAAGAAAAATATAATCCTATGGTGGGTGCGGCTGGAATTTCTGCCTTTCCCATGTCAGCAAGAGTGATCCAGAAGATGGCACAAAAGGAAGACCCAACGAATTTTATTCTTATGCAAGCCGTTGGTGCAAATGTAGCTGGTCAAATAGGCTCCATTATCGCAGGCAGCGTTGTTCTGGCATTATTATCTTAGGAGGTTGATACTATGAATTTTGAACTCATTCCTGAAGGATTAAGAATTATGGCTTATGGTATGGGAACTACCTTTACAATATTAATTTTATTTTACTTTATGATCAAGGGATTGCTAAAATTTTTCCCATATACTGAGGAATAAAAAAGACTCAATTCGAGTCTTTTTTTGTGGGTAAAATAATTTTATGATTAAACCATAGCAGAGTATGGGAAACTATTACAGAGAATGATTGGGTAGGATGTGATGATTTGAAGAGGCTAATTTTGCTTATATTCGTGCTAAGTATGATGATTTCACTGATAAGGTATGTTTCTGTCCGATGGCTATTCCATGGCTTGATGATCGTGCTGATGATTTTAGCTTCAGTTGCCCTCATGAAGGATATTCAACGCGATCAACATGGAAATACGGCGAGAAAAGGGCAAGAATACATCGAACTGCTAAATGGCCAAGGAATGTATAAAAAAGACATAACGGTACAAAGCGTTTTAGGAAAAAGGTATAGTTATCCCCAATACTTTAGCGAAAGTATTTTTGATCAGAATCATATTGATCTATTAGAAAATGAAGATAAATTCCATAAAGCAGTATTTGAAACTATCAGAAAAGCAAAAGAACACATTCATATAGAATATTTTATCATTAAGGATGATGAGATCGGAATGAAGTTTAAAGAACTGCTTGTTCAGAAAAGCAGAGAGGGCGTAGAAGTAAGATTCCTCTATGATGGTTTTGGATGTCTGCTAATGAAGCCAAAGTATATTCGAGAGTTAAAAAAAGAAGGCATAGAGGCAGTTGCTTTTTCACCAATTTGGCAAGGCATTTACAATTTAAGTCTGAATCATCGCAATCATAGAAAACTCTTGGTAGTAGATGGAAAAGTCTGTATTACAGGTGGAAGAAATATCGCCGATGAGTACTTTGGAGAAAAAACAGAGATCGGGAAATGGAAAGATTTGGATATTATAATCGAGGGTGATTCTGCAAGACAGCTACAAATTGTTTTTTTGAGGGATTGGTATGTTGCTACAGGGAAAGCATTAACGGATAAAGCCTATTTTAATAACGAAAGAAAAGATGGAGAAATTTCAGTACAAATTGTTACAGGAGGACCTGATTCACCTCAAAATAATATTGAACACGCCTATTTCTCATTAATAAATAGGGCAGAAAAGCAGATTCATATTATAACACCTTATTTTATACCTTCTGAAAGCATCGTGGTTGCCCTTGAAAATGCTGTGGCGAGAGGCGTGGATGTGCAAATACTGATTCCAATTGATTCTGATAATATTATTGCTAAGTATGCTACAAATCTTTGGGCTAGAAGGCTCGCAAAATCTGGTGTCAACATATTTAAATTCATGAATGGTTTTACCCACAATAAAATGATTGCTGTAGATGGGTATGTTGCTTCAGTAGGTACCGCAAATTTTGATTATCGAGGCATGCAAAGAGATTATGAAATAATCTGCATCATCTATAGTGAAGGATATGTAGAGAAACTGGTTGAAATCTTTAACGAGTATGTAAGTCACTCTTATAAAGTAGAAGCACAAGGACAAGAAAGCATGGCTGACATGGCAGGTATGCAGTTGATTAAATTGATAAGAGGATCCTTATAAATAAGAATCCTCCATGAATGTTCTTATTAAATAGATATATCATATTTACTTAGTATTTCACTAACTTCATCTATACTAGTAGGTATAATGTCTAGAAGCTTTTCAGGGTTGGATTTCAAAAATTCTTCCAGTTTTGGTTGAGGAACAAAGTAAGTATTCATGTGATCCGATATATTTTTAAATTCAATTACACATATGATCTTATACCATTTGTTTCTATATTTTTCAATCTCATTCTTATCTGCATGACAATAATAATAATATATATCATCAGAATCAAGATAAGATATTCCTTCATGATGAATCATAATATCCCTCCACAAAAACATACTTTAGGATATACTTATTAACTGAAGTATAAAAATATTACTTCTGACGAAAAACCTTGTTACTTATAATGTGCAGCTGAAGCCATTATTTGGAGAATGAGAAAGAAATTTGTAGAAAAAAATCGAAAAAATATATTGTAAAGAAAGGCCATCTTGTTTATAATTTATAATAGAAAGTCCAATTTTCCAAGCAAAATAGGGTGAAGCATAAAAGAAAACCATCTTCTTAAGGAGATGGTTTTCTTTTATGCTTATGCCAAATATCTTTTCATAATAATGTTTTGAGCTGCCAATAGAGAAGAACCTAGGTTACTGACTTCATTTCCACCACCTTGTGCTGTCTGGGGATTTCCGCCCCCTTTTCCGTTAATTAAAGGTGAGATTTCCTTAAAAAGCTCATTCATATTGATGTTGATTTCACTTGAGCGACTTAGAACGATCTGAGCTTTTTCGTTATCCTTTGTTCCGAATAAAACAACAACATTCGGATTGGATACGATTTTAGCTGCCAATTGTCTAAGCTCTCCGAAATCTCGTTGCTCAAAAACCCTATGAATAATTCTCACGGTCTTGCTCACTTCGGCTTGATCATAAAGCGCCTTTGCTTCATATACCATGAGCTGATCATGCATACTTTTCAAATCTTTTTTCATCGTTTGATTTTCAGAATACATTTTTTCAACGGCTATCTGAGTATCTTGGTCCTTTACTGAAAACAAATTGGAAAGTGTATTTATTTGATCATTTTTCCATGTATAGTCTTTCAAAGCTCGGTTTCCGCAGACAAACTCTATACGGGTAGTATCACGAATTTTTTCCCAACGACGTATCTTAATGATTCCCACTTCGCCTGTCTGAGATGGGTGTGTACCGCCACAGGGAGAATAGTCAACTTGATCGATCTCGACAATTCGAATATTCTCTGTGACTTTTGGCTGCTTTCGGAGCGGTAATGCTTTAAGCGTTTCTGGATCAGGGTATAACTGTTTTACATGGAGATTATTCCATATCACCTGATTGGACAAATATTCAGCTTTTTCAATCTGTTGTTTTGTTATATTTCCAAGGGTGATATCAATTGTAATGTACTCTGTACCTAAATGAAAACCCACAGTTGCAGCATCAAAGAGTTTATCAAAAGCAGAGGATAGTATATGTTGACCAAGATGTTGTTGCATATGATCAAATCTTCGTTTCCAATCTATTTTACATTTAGCATGTATGAGTTTTTCAGGGGGAATATTGACAACATGATATATCTGGTGATTCTCCTCATATACATATTCAACTTCACTGTCTTCGATCCATCCTTGATCATGAGGTTGGCCTCCTCCTTCTGGGTAAAAAGCTGATTGATCTAAAATAACATGATATTTGCCTTCTTTTTCAAGAATACTTAATATATCTGCTGTAAATTCCTTTAAGTAAACATTCTCATGATATAGTTTTTTCGTCATGGTTTTCAATCCTTTCTTGTAGTCAATCCTATTCATTCTATTATTTTCTATATATAGGGATAAAATCCTGCGACGAATAAATTTTTCTGAAAGTATAAAAAAAGATCCTTAGAGGTTCTAATGTTGCATCAAAGAAATAATTACAGATTGACAATGGAAAAATTTTAATAATGAAAAAAAGAACCTCTTTTGCTTTAATGGAAGTACGCC
>NZ_JACHEN010000010.1 GCF_014205875.1 Anaerosolibacter carboniphilus | reverse complement strand
TATCGCTCGCTTGATGAGAGAGAATAACATATTCTCCCGTACCAAGAAAAAGTTCAAGGCAACCACAAATTCTAAACATAACTATCCTGTTGCTGAAAACCTATTAAATCAAGATTTTCAAGCTACTGCTTCTAATCAGAAATGGGTAGCTGATATAACATATATTCCAACAAAAGAAGGATGGCTTTACCTAGCTGCAGTCCTAGATCTTTACAATAAAAAGATCGTTGGATGGGCAATGGATTCTACTATGACACAGCAGCTTGTTGCAAAAGCCCTTAAGCAAGCAATTTCAAGAGAAAAGCCATTACCAGGATTGATTCACCACTCAGATAGGGGTTGTCAGTATGCCAGTCGTGACTACCAAAAGTTACTTAAAAAGTATGGCATTATAGCAAGCATGAGCCGTAAAGGAAACTGCTATGATAATGCTTGCATGGAATCTTTTTTCGGCAGTCTAAAGATGGAACTTGTGCACTTTAATAGTTTTAGAACTAGATCAGAAGCAAGACAATCTGTTTTTGAGTATATTGAAATATTTTATAACCGAAAAAGGCTACATTCTGCTCTTGGATATAAAACCCCGATATCCTATGAAAATGAAAGAAAACTAGCCGTATAGCGTGTCTATTTTATCGGGGAAAGGTCACATATAATAATATATATCATATTCTTAATTCGCCTAGTAAGCTCGCCTCGCGTATTTGGAGGCTCAAGGCAGTCACATTTATCCCTAAAGCTAAGCAAAGGGCTTTAAGCAAGCTCACTATCAGGGGAGGGTTTTCCTCTACAAGCATTAACAAATACGCAAAACCCTATACCTTAACGCAAATATCCTTAGTTCTGCGTAATAGTGCAACCCCCTAAGGAAAAATCCCCCCAAACCATTAGTCTGAGGGAATATAAAACACACTTCAATTTTTACTTAAAAACCTTCAAAGCCTTTGATATCAGCCTATTTTCTCTCTATCCTAACAACCGCGTTTCTACGTGCGTAGAATGTTGCAGTTAGCATACACCTAACCCCCTTGAAATATAGCATATCACGTAACCGCCCCCTGTCACCACGTGTGTACTATTCTCCTTTACGAACCAGTGGATTTATAGTGCTTTAATCCAAATCTCCAAAAAATATAGCATGGAATAAGAAATAATGCTCCAATGAGTGGTAGTAAGATGAAAAGCTTGTTGTCCGTTCTCCCGATTAAATATGTAAGGGGATAGTATTGTACAAGTGCAAGAGGAATAATGTAAGTGAAAAATTTCAATACCCCCTCACCATAAATTAATAGTGGATATTTTCCAAATTCTCTTCCCCCATCTGTAAATATATTTATAAATTCTAACCCCTCTATTGTGAAAAAACAAAGGCTTGCATAAATTACAAAAAGTCCAGCAAAAATACAAATACCTCCAACTATCATAAAAACAAGTGTTACTATTTTATCAAATGTCCATATAACTTCACTTGCCGGAATTGCATAGAAAAAAATAATAACAGCTTGTAAAAACCGTCCTATACGTGTAAACTCTATCTTTGAGCCAAGCACCTGAATGATTTCATTTCTCGGGCGAACCATGATTCTGTCAAACTCTCCATTTGATATGATTCCACTGAATGCATCAAATCCACGAATAAAACATTCTGCAATTGAAAATGACGTCAACACAATTGCAAAGCAGAGTAATACTTCACTATAAGAAAACCCTTCAACCCTATTGAATCGTTTAAACATAAAATAAATACTAATAAACATAGAAAATGACACTAAAAACTGTCCAAGTATAGTCATAAAAAACGAAGATTTATATTGCATTTGTGAACGTAGTATAATTGAACAGTATCTAAGATATAATTTCATCTTTAACCTCCTTGTACAACTACTTTTTTCAAAGCTTTTTTCATAAGCAGTTTCCCAATTATAATTAAAGCGGCTAGCCAAAACATCTGCAAGAACATGCTAAAAATTGCTTCTTGGCTATCTAAATTTCCTGTGTAAATTAAAAACGGTGTGTTTTGCATAGAAGCAAAAGGTAACAATTCAAATATTCTTCTTACTCCTCCAGGGAAAAATGGCAGCGGAATAACCGCCCCTGAAAATAACTCTACTAACGAGACCGCCAATATTCGTATTCCCATGGGAGAAACTGTATAAAATGCTGAAATGTATATAAGCATATTAAAGGCAACTAAAACACAAAAACCTATTGATATAGAAATTATAAATAACAATGCAGCCATCCACCTTACTGGCATTGAAATTCCAAAAGGTGATGGTAAAAATGCCCCAACAATTAAAATTGGTACTGACCGTAATACTGCTTTTGAAAGTCTACTGGCCACATTTCTTACAAACCACATATCATATATATCTATGGGCCTACAAAGTTCATAAGCTATATTTCCACTTGTAATAGCACTAAAAATCTCATTTTCAAAAAACCATGCCATAAACAATGCCAGAAATGCTTGTTGTAACCAAATATATGAACTAAGCTGTTCAAAACTCATTGGAAATGAATTCTTGTCACTTTTGTAAAATGCCCAAAACATTAAAAGGGTCATAAAACCCCATGCAAACTGAGTTACCATCCCTCCATATGCTGCCGCACGATATTGCAAACCATTAGCAAATCGTATACGAAAAAACGATATATATTTCCTCATATTTGATACTCCTTGTAAAGGGATACTACCATTTCTTCCGCCGTAGTCCCTGCTACTGAAATATCTAAAACTTCAAGGCTTTTTGAAAGTTCTGCGATTGCATGTGATACTGAGATAACATTTGTGTCTATGGTAATAACTGCCCTGCCATGTAAGCTTTCTACAAGTGTTAAGCCTTCACATAAAGAAAGAGTCCCACTCGCATATTCAACTGTTATTTTCTTCTGTTCAGTGTACTGTTTTTTTAGTGTATTCAAGTCACCATCAAGCAGGATTTTCCCTTTTCCAATTAGGATAATCCTTTTTGTTAATGCTTCGATATCTTGCATATCATGAGTTGTCAATATGACAGTAGTTTTTTCTTCTTTATTTATTTTGGAAATAAAATCTCGTACTGCAATTTTTGAAACAGCATCAAGTCCAATGGTTGGTTCATCTAAAAAAAGAATTCGAGGATTGTGTAGTAGTGAAGCGGCAATTTCACAACGCATTCGTTGACCGAGAGATAGCTGTCTTGTAGGCGTTTTAATAATTGTTTCTATATTGAGTAAAGAAGTAAGCTTGTATAAATTCTCTTTATATATTTTTTCATCTATTTTATAGATGTCTCGAAGTAATTCAAAGCTATCAACAACAGGCACATCCCACCAAAGTTGAGACCTCTGACCAAACACTACACCAATGTCTTTTACATATTTAATTCTATCCTTCCAAGGAGTCCTGCCATTTATTATACAAGTCCCGCTTTCCGGCAATAGAATTCCGCACATAATCTTAATGGTACTACTTTTTCCTGCTCCGTTTGGTCCAATATAACCGACCATTTCACCTTCATTTATTTTGAAAGATACATTATCAAGTGCTTTTACATAGTCATATTCTTTATGAAACAGTGCTCTTACAGCTTCTGAAAAACTAGCATTCCTTCTCGCTACCTTAAAAGTTTTACAAACATTCCCAAGTTCAATCACAATTTTTACCTCCACCTTAAATTGTCATTGTAAAAAGCATAAACTTTTATGAGCCAATAAACATTTTTATTAGAGGAAGATTTTACCATAAATATCTTTTTATTTCAATACATACAAAAGAATTGCTAACAAATATGTTTTCAATATCCCTTATTAGGAACGTTTTCATATTTAAAAGATTAAAGTGATGGCTAAGCTCCATGTTGAAACCTTAACCATCACTTTCATTAGTCATGTATACCTATTAATATTCAAGTTTGCACACTGCTATATTTGTTATTTATCCTTCCTTATAATTAGTGAACAGCACTCAACATGCGTGGTGTGTTCCAGTTAGCATGTAGTTACATTCATTTTCAACCTTGTTCAACATTCTGGCTTCAAGTCTAGATTCTATTATAATTCAAACAGCATACCATCATGCGAAACTAGTAATCCATGTTTCTCCGTTTCCTCGCATAGCTCCTCATGTGTACTTCCGCAGGTGTGTGTAAAGTGATGGGTTACAAAAACTGTGCTATCATCAGCTGTCCCATTTTCATAAAATCTTTCCTTTACCTTAAGATTCTCAGGAATCCCCATATGACTACTATTAATTCCATATGAATGTAGCCCGAAAGTGCAATCTAGAAATACTAGGTCCAAATGCATACCTTTTAAATATTCAAAAGTCTCATCTGGATAATATCCAGAGTCATTGCCAAATAATACACGTTTTCCGTCTTTTTCAACTAAATACATATAGCATTTCTCATTTTTCATATGTATTGCCTGTAAGGCGTGAATTGTATAATCACCTATAGAAAATGGCACAAATTCAGCCGGTACATTAAATTCAATCTTACTTTTCACTTCATCCATAGGCTTGCCGCGATCCATGTTTTCGTATATTTCTTTCACGGTAGGAGTCGAGTACACTTTTAATACGCTTTCATATAATTCAGTGGCATAATATCCTCCCCTATATCGAAATATTGTTGGATTGTAATGATCTATATGCGAATGTGTTATCAATAGGTATTTCAATTTTGATAAACTTATGTTCTCATTTAAAGAATGATAATAGGTATCATCCCCAAAGTCAATCATCATATCCTCATCGACATAAAACTGTGAACGAGTTCTTATGTTCTTTCCCCCTGCCTTACGAGCTTTTATACATGAGTCACAGTTACAGAATATTGCTGGAAATCCTTCAGACGCTCCAGATCCTAATACTTTTATTTTCATTTATATATCCTCCTTACCTTTTTCGGGGGGATAATTTCTTTACCTATATAGATTATTCTTCAATATGTAATATTTTTCCTTCCAAAATATAGGCAAGGTGCATAACTTAAGAACTTATTTTCAAATAATAACCCTCTGTTTGCCTATTGCAACAGAGGGTTTAGCCTTCTTTTCTACTCCCTAACCACCAACGCTACAGCCTCACAATGCGTTGTGTGTTCTTGTTAGCATAGCCGAAATTTTATACCTTCCTAGCCTATGATATTAGTTTATCTCTTCAATATACCTTTCTTTCACCAACTCAGATAATGGTCTTTCTATTGTTGTTTTACCCATGTCACGAAAGGCTTTATTATAAAATGATTGAACTTAGTCGTAAAAAGTGTTATGCTACCAACGGTAAACTCAAACGAATGTCTTTACAAAATAATAATTAATTGCATGGGAATATTATATATTGAAGAGCTTATTCTTATAGACTCTTTTTTAATGATATAGAGGGGTAATAATATGATAAAAGTTGATAATTTGTCCTACTCATTTCCGCAGAAGGATCTATATAATAAGATTTCATTTACACTAGAAGATGGTCAACATTGTGCTTTTATAGGGTCAAGTGGCAGTGGAAAAAGTACACTGGTAGATATAATTATGGATCCAGAAAGATATCTGTTCGATGGAATATTAAAGATTGACCCAAATTGTAGAATTGGATATGTAAGTCAGTTCCCGCAACTAGACAAAACAAAAGAAACTACAGTTTTCGAATATATAGGAGAAGAATTTATTAAGCTACAAAATGAGATAGCATCTATTTGTGCTGAAATGGAAACATCTTCAGATATTGATGCTTTGTTAGAAAGGTACCAACAAGCTTTAGACGTATTTGATGCGATTGGTGGAAATGATTTCGAAAGCAATATTGATAAGAAACTATATCTAGCAAACCTCACCCAGCAGAAAAACCTAATGGTAACTGCCCTTAGTGGTGGGGAATTTAAACTTATTCAGGTCGTTAAGGAAATGCTTAAAAGTCCAGATTTAATCATTATGGATGAACCCGATGTGTTCTTAGACTTTGAAAACCTTAATGCTCTTAAAAATCTAATTAATTCACACAAAGGCACATTGTTAGTTATTACGCACAACAGATATCTATTGAATCATTGTTTTAATAAAATTATACACCTTGAAAACATGGAGCTCCAAGAGTTTGATGGAAGATACATTGATTACAACTTCTCATTGCTTCAAAGTAAAATTGAGACACAAGAACAAGCTATAGCTGATGCTGAAGAAATTATGAGAAATGAGTTCTTAATCAAGAAACTAAGACTTATAGCAACCAATAATGCTGAAGCTGCTAGAGGGAAAACACTAAAAGCTAGAGTTAAAGTACAAGAAAGATTGGAAGCGCGTAGAATTAAAGCGCCATTTGTAGATATTAAACAACCAGAGATCCGTTTCGTTGCTGATCATGAAATTGAAGAAACTACTGCTTTAAAAGTTACTGATTACAGTTTTGCCTTTGATGATATACTTTTAGAAAATGTTAACTTTGAGATTAAATCTACTGATAAAGTAGCCCTTATTGGTTCAAATGGTACCGGAAAAACGACTTTGCTCCGAGAAATCTTTAAAAACATTCATCCTTCTATCGAAGTAAATAAAGACGTTGATATGGCTTATTTATCTCAAATTCAAGGCGAAATACTAAATGAGTCTCATACCATACTTGAAGAGTTCTATGATGCAGGATTCAAAGCTTATCAAGAGATTAGATCATATATTTCAAACTATGGTTTTGGCGAAGAAATCATCAATCAAAAGATAGGATCTTTATCTGGTGGAGAAAAAAATTTACTTCAGTTGGCTAAAGTTTCTGCTAGTAAAGCAAACATGTTGCTTCTTGATGAACCGACAAGTCATTTAGACACCTATTCACAAATAGCACTAGAAAAAGCCATAAAAAACTATAACGGTGCGGTTTTAATGATTTCTCATGATTTCTATTTTATAGTAAATTGTATGGATTTTGTTTTAATCATTGAAGATAAGACGATTAGAGAAATGAGTATGCGGAAATTTAGAAAGATGATTTATGCTAAGCATTTTGATAAAGACTATTTAGAAATTGAACAAAAGAAAAAATCTGTTGAAACGCAAATAGAATTGGCTTTAAAAGATTCTAATTTTGAGCTTGCAAAAGTCTTGTCTGCAAAGTTAGAAGAACTGATTAAGTTACTATAAATTGTGTATTCTTAACAGCAATACGTTATAATCCCCTTTAAGTTGACAGATTAAATCATAAAAATCTGAATGCTCGAGGGGACATTTTATGTTCATACGCTTCCACATAGACTATCACATTAAACTAATTATATAAAGTTTAACCCCTAAATAGTTAATCTCATTAGAGCATATGTTCACATGTCAATAATATACTATTGTCCAGCCTCCCAAAACAAGTTTAAATTGAATACCAATAATCCCCCATCGACTTTATCTCAATAAGGGATCATTAATTTCATCCTACTCCCTAACCACCAAAGCTACGGCCTCACAGTGGATGGTGTGTTCTAGTTAGCATATACTAATTGTCGGGCAGTTGGATGCTACACCAGCCGCTTACATCGCATTGGCCATATTCATTATCACCTACAGCAATCACCGTGCCGTCCGATTTAAGCCCAATTGTATGAGCGCAACCCGCCGCTACTGCCACAATATCGCGCCAGCCACTTACATTGCATTGGCCATGCTCATTCCAACCCACAGCCGTCACAGTGCCGTCCGATTTAAGCCCGATTGTATGATTACTACCCGTCGCTATCGTCACAATACCGCGCCAGCCGCTTACATCGCATTGATCATCCTTATTCAAACCTACGGCCGCCACCGTGCCATCCGATCTAAGCCCGACGGTATGTAGGTAACTCGCCGCTATCGCCACTATGTCATGCCAGCTTCTTACATTGCATTGTCCATACCGATTATTACCCACAGCCTCCATAGTGCCGTCCGATTTAAGACCGATGGTATGCCAATCACCCGCCGCTACCGCCACTATATCACGCCAGCCTCTTACATTGCATTGTCCTTCATTATTTCGACCCACAGTCACCACCGTGCCATCCGATTTAAGCCCAAGGGTACGACGCCAACCCGCCGCTACCGCCACTATGTCATGCCAGCCGCTTACATCACATTGGTCATACTTATTCCAACCCACGGCCACCACCGTGCCATCCGATTTAAGACCGATTGTATGAGCATTACCCGTATTTGTCGCCATATGAACATTACCAGCTGCGACTGCCACAATATCGTGCCAGCCGCTTACATCACATTGGCCATATTTATTATCACCCACAGCCGTCACCGTTCCGTCATATTTAAGACCAACAGTATGACGACGACCCGCCGCTATGGTATCTTTGGGTTTAATTATTTTTAAATCCCACATAATACTATCTTTGTTTTTATCCATAATTACACCTCTTCAAATTTCTATTTTTTACTTATTGGCTCACATATATAACCATTCAATTCCTTTGCATTACTCTCAACCTCAGATAGGGAAGACAATAGTATGTCATTCAAATTATAGCATGCAACTAAAACCTTGGTATGATATTGGAGGGTTTATAAATGTAATCCATACTAAACCAAAATTCCCCCAAACTGTAAGTCTGAGGGAACATAGAACACACTTCAGTATCTAGTTAAAAACCTTTAAAGCCTTTGATATCAGCCTATTTCCTCTCTATCCTAACGACTGTCTCCACATGCATGGTGTGTTGCAGTTAGCATCTGATAAATAAGTGTACAGTAGGAGCCAAGCAATTTAGATAATGCCATATTCCCAATTCTAACCCCACAGCGCGCTTGCATCATTGGAACTTCTGTTTATACGGGAAAAGTCTGTCTTGATAAATGACTTTGTTGATAGTATTAAAAATATTAAGCCTATAGCTACAATAATAATAAAAGACATGAACGGAGTAACAATAAAGCCATTAATATTAATAGCCAATCCCTCTTTTACAAGTTCACCAGTTGATAAATTGGTCTTTTCCAAAGCAATCATACGAAAAAAAGCTGTTGCGTAAGTCATTGGATTAGCATAAGCAACATACTTAAGTGAATTGGGTAACATTTCTAGGGGAATATATGCTCCTGATGTAAACGTTAAAGGTAAAGTTACAGCAGTCTTAACAATTTGAAAAGTTTGACCGCTACGTACAATCGTTGCAAGAAATAATCCAACACCAGAAAAAACAAGCCCAACACAAATCATTCCTAAAAGAACAAATAACGGTGTGGTCCATGTAGTAAATTTAATACCAATAAATAATCCAATAATTAAAATCAAAATCCCTTCTAGGGTTGCAACAGTGGCAGCTGACAATAGTTGTCCAAATGCAACAGCAATCCTTTTAGCTGGAGAAACCAAAACTTCTTTCATAAATCCACTTACCATATCATCAACAGTTGATGATGCTAGATTCAATGAACTTTCAAACACAGTTGTTATGATAACTCCAGAAAGCATATACGCAATAGGATTTTCTATATGATCATTTCTAAAAACTGCACCAAATACATAAACAAAGAAAAAAGGAAAAACAAGTGAGAAAATCAGTCCAGTTCTATTCCTTATAAATGCTTTTAACCCTCTTTTCCACAATGCAAATACTGTACCCATTGTTATATGTCCTCCCTAATTTTTCTCCCTGTTATTTCCAAGAAAACATCATTAAAAGTACCTTTTTTTATTTCGATATCCGCGATATTTTCCTTATGTACACTTAAAACTTGTAATAAAAGATCCGTATTCTCAGCATCAACCTTATAGTAACCCTCTTTCTTTACATAGTTCAGTTTATATCTTTCCAGCAACTGTTCGAATTCAGATTCTTTTCTCGAAGTAATGTATGCTGTATCTTTAGTGAACTCTTTTTTTAAAGCATAGGGCGTGTCATGGGCAACTATAATTCCTCCATCTATTATTGCAATTTTATTGCATATTTCTGCTTCTTCCATGTAATGGGTCGTAAGAAAAATTGTAATATCCCTTTCTTTTTGGAGTTTGATAATATACTCCCAAATATGTGCACGTGTTTGTGGATCAAGTCCTGTTGTTGGTTCATCAAGAAATAAAACCTTTGGATAGTGAATTAAACCACGAGCGATTTCTACACGACGTTTCATTCCACCCGATAAAGTACTCACTAGTTTGTTTCTTTGGTCTAGCAGATCAACTAAGCCTAAAGTAAACTGTATACGTTCTTCAACCTCTCTATTAGGAACATTATAAAAAACACAGTGCATTTTAAGGTTTTCATCAATTGTCATTTTTGAATCTAAAGTTGAATCTTGAAATACAACACCAATTGCCGATCTAACTTCACTTTTTTGGGTAGTAACATCCTTTCCATCTATCAAAAGTGTGCCTGATGTTTTTTCGAATATCGTACATAATGTATTTATTGTTGTACTTTTCCCAGCACCGTTAGGCCCTAAAAAAGCGAAAATACTTCCTTTTTCCACATTAAAAGAAATATCATTTACAGCTATAAAATCCCCATATTTTTTAGTAAAATTTTTAACTTCGATTATTGGATTCATCTGTTCATCTTACCTTCTTCAATTTATTTTGTGTACCAATTATATCTGTTAGCATTAAACTTTTCAATTATCTAACATGTGCCCGCACGAATTTTTAATGCGATAAGGAGATGGTCCTCAATTGTCGCATTTTACTCTTGCTGATTCCAACTAAACCCTAAAAACTTATTCTGCTGATTTTTAATATGTAATATGCATCATCTCTTTGCATCGAGTTTATCATTGGTCTTTTACTTCTTCTTATTTCCTTATTATACCATAACATCTCTACAAAAAAGAAATATACGACAGAGTAGAACTGTCCGAGACCACTGAAAAAGTTTCAATTAGAGGAAAAATCCTCGAGCCTGTCATTCAGAGCACAGCGAGGAATCTCGTATTTAACGGCTTTAGAGATTCTTCATTTCACTACGTTTCACTCAGAATGACAAAATCCTGGACTTTTTCAGTGGCCTCGAACCGTCCCCCTGTCGCATTTCACTAATCTATTTCCTTTCTATTTTCACGACAGCCTCAACATGCATGGTGTGTTGCAGTGAGCATATTGCATAATCCTTGCAATGGAATCCTTCTGTTCTTTTATCACAAGGTGAACATGGTTGTCCATGATGCAATAGGCATAAAGGAAAAAAGCATCCTCTTGTTTTTTATGTTAAATTGGTTTAATGAGTCTGATTTTATCTTCATCCTCTATGCAGATGTCCTTTTTTTCGTTTCCTCTTAACACCACATGATATGTAAGGGTCTTACTCATTTGGTGTACATGCCTTGGCATTAAAACCACCTCTTTTGGTGCATTTTACCATAGAAATTATACAATGTCAAAAGAACCGTCCCTTTGACATCCAGGTCAACTTTATTATTAAAAACCATTAAGGCTTCAGTACCTGAATAAACTGGCTTTGCATTGTAGCCATTCCGCTTAAGCAAGTCACAAATCATACTACTTATGTCGCTGTCATCTTCTATCACCAATATCGAAATTCTATTATTCATTTGCTCATAACACCTGCCTAAATTGATTTATATCAGCCTGCTTTAACAGCAGCAACCAACTTTTTTTCCACTTTGTCACTATTTTTAGCTATATAAATAACAGCCAAAGCTATTGCTCCCCACCCCCACAACGGCATTGCTATCTTAGAGGAGCCTAATGCTTATACAGCTAGTACTCCACAAGGCCTTGTAAGAAGCATTATTATAACATATCTTCTCAAACTTATCTTACTAAGTCCAGCTATGAAACCGCTAGCATCATCGGGGAAAAATGGAAGGAATAATAGTAACATAAGTAGTAGTTTCCCCTTCTTGGATGAAAAATGCTGTTCATACTTATTTAAAAGTTTAGGGTTTATAAACCGTTCAGTGTTAGAATATATAGAACTCGCTTGATATATAAGATGTCTCAGAACCGTCCAAAAGCACTGAAAAAAGGGAACTTTTTCAGTGCTCATTTATTTTTAATCATGAATATCTTAGCATTCTCCAGCATTAGCCGTTTAACTACTGCATGTGCTGCAGTATAAATGAGATTGTCCTCTATCCTATTAAATATTATTCTTGTAACCTATAGCAAATATTGGTCGGAAGAATATATATGCATTAGAGGACAAGGCTTTGAAAGATAGGTATACTTTTGATTCGATTTTTCAAATGTGTTTTCTATCCCAGTAGAATGCTGGCTCCACTGACAGAAAGATTAAAAACTTGGAAATCAAGTATCGTTTTAAAATTTCAAGATATTTAAACAAAAAAATGAATGGAGGGATCATTTTGCCGGTATTATTTCTAACTCCTATTGATGCTACTATTGTAGCTCAGCTTCAGCCAGATCAGAATTTTGGGCCCCAAGAGGATCTTTTTGTGGGCCGGACGGCAGTACCAAATGATGTGTTTAGAAGTCTTTTGAAGTTTGACATAAGTGTAATTCCACCAGAAGTTACAATTACAAAAGCCACATTAAGACTCTTTTTTTTCCAAAAAGACGTACCAGGAGTGCAGCCGCTTTCAGTCCAAAGACTCACAAGTAATTTTTCTCAAAACACAGTGACCTGGAATACTCAGCCAGCTACAGGAGGAACGATTTACGAAACGAATTTGACAGAGGATAATTTGAACAACTTTATCTACTTGGATGTAACCGGACTGGCGGAAGATTGGTTCAGCGGAAGCATTGCCAATAACGGGCTGTTGCTTACTACCATTGAGAATGCAACCAGTTTGATGGGATTTAAAGGATATGATGACGCTATTGTACCAAATTTGCCTACGCTTATTATAGAATTTGAGGAGGCTCCTGTAATGGAAGAATGTTCATGTGCAAATTTGTTAAACAATATCACCCCAGGTAGTGTTGTAGAAATAGTGACCCGTTGCAACACCTTCGTTGGCCAATTAGTAGGACCTGTTACTCCGGATGTCATTCAATTAGTAACACAAAATAATCGTGTCTTCAATATCTGCTGCAAGGAGATATGTACCATCGGAAGTTTGGAGCTTTTACCTTTGGCTTATGTGACCAATTTATTAGATGATAGCGTTTCGGTCATCAATACGGCAATTAATAGTGTTATTACTACAATTGTTAATGTTGGTGATGCGCCAATTGGAGTAGCCATCACACCGGACGGCACCAAAGCTTATGTGACAAATGCTTCTGGTGATACAGTTTCAGTCATCAATACATTAACCAACAGTATTCTCGTTGTAATACCTGTCGGAGGCGTACCTAATGGAGTAGCCATCACGCCGGACGGTACCAAAGCTTATGTGACAAATGTTGATGATGATACAGTTTCAGTCATCAATACATTAACCAACAGTATTCTCGTTGTAATACCTGTCGGAGACGCACCTGTTGGAGTAGCCATCACGCCGGACGGTGCAAAAGCTTATGTGGTAAATTTTGGTGGTAACGTTTCAGTGATCGATATAGACACCGATACAGTCATCGATACAATTGATGTTGGAACGAATCCTCAAGGAGTAGCCATCACGCCGGACGGGACCAAAGCTTATGTAACAAATCTAAATGATAATACTGTTTCTATTATCGATACAGACACCGACACAGTCATCGATACAATTGGTGTTGGAGCCAATCCTATTTCAATAGCCATCACACCGGACGGTTCCAAAGCTTATGTGACAAATGCTTCTGGTGATACAGTTTCAGTCATCAATACCATGACCGACTCAGTGTTTACCACAGTGGCTGTTGGCGATGGCCCTCGCGGTATAGATATTGCACTGGTTCCCGTTTTATAGAAAATTTTATGGTTAAAAAATCTTAACAAGGAGTGAAGGAAATTGAAAAAAGAAGAAATGTTCAATATCATTGAAGAATACCTCTAAAAGAATCCAGAGGCGACTGATATAGATATTGCAAAAAACTGTAAATTGCCAATTCAGATGGTGATGTTATATAAAAGATTAAATAAAACGAAATAAGGGTAAGTAAAAAAGGCGTCCTTTGGGACGCGTTTTAAAAACTGAGCCGTTAGGCTTAATTCTCTAGTCGATTGGTTATTTCTTGCTCACTAGTATATTCAATTGGTTTCATAGTGCCTCCGCAGACTTCACAGCTAAATCTTGGAGGCACTATTATATCGCCTTCATCAAAAGTATCCAACACATCTTTTGGAGTATCTTCTTCTATTCCACAGTCTAAACATTTAAACGTGACAGGTTTATTTTTTTCTTTGAGGACAAGGGGATGACAAGGAGACGGCAGACCAATGTCATACTCTGTGGGAATATTTGATGGAATATGTTCCCTCTGACTTTAAAATACACTTCGCCTTTTAGCATTTAAATGATTGAAACCCTATAAACCCTGAAAATCAAAGATTATACTCGTACTATCCTAACTAAAAAAAAGATAAACAAAGCACTCAAATGAAATCAAGTTAGTGATTTTTTGTCTAGAGCAGCTCACGCAGATGTAGGAGATACAGTGTCATTGGTAGTTGAACCGATGAAAATCTGGATTGAACCTGAAGTACCATTGGATTTCAAAAACTCGTTGGATGCAGCTGATCTACAGAGTCAATGGGATAAAATCACAACTAAAGCACGTTGGGAATGGATTCGTTGGATTCGATTCACTAATAATCCCGCAACACGCCAAAAAAGGATTGATGCAGCATGCTCAATGCTGGAAGCTGGGAAAAAAAGACCTTGTTGTTTTGATCTTAGTCGATGTACTGAGACTCATGTTTCAAAAAATGGTGTATTACTACGTCTGAACTAATTACAGAGGTTCTGCTTATAAAAATAGCCAGAATTCGTTTGACCATCCTGGCTATCACATAATTTGAATCTACTTTTATCGACATGTTCTTAATACATTGTTATATATCTTTTCAGCATAATCCCTATAAAATCAAGGATTTACACGCTTTAAAAGGCAAACACTTTCACAATGCCTTGTATATGTTTTACAGATGTATTTTATATGCTGATTCTTAGATTGGGTATTTTTCAACTCGTATAAAAATTCCCGGTACTACCCGAGAATTCTAAATGTATGATGTATTTATCCAATAGTTTATTGTGCTAAAAACCAAATAATGTCTTTAACATATTATATGCAAACCCATTTATTCATTCGGTAATGCGTAGTTCTTTACTTGGCTTTTTAGGCAAAGGAAATACAATATACTCTTTTTCTCTCTTCAAAATGTGATTATACATTGTCAGTTCAAGATTAGCTAGTTCCTTAAGCCTTGAGTTGCAAATATTATAATTTTTTATAACTTTAGTCGAAATCGCCTTGGGTGGATTTATGCTCCATTATGGACTAAATAATCTCTGTAATTTATCAAATCTAGTCCCCAGTTATCCCACATATCTAAAGCTATAAATAATATTTTCCGAATAGGTTATATATTAAAAATGCTGGATAACGGATCAAAAAAGCCGGTATTAGCTAACCGATAAGCTCAAGAATTTTATAAGTCAGCATAATATTAACGATATCCTGATTTGAAGAAAGATCGATATCAACAATTTCACAAATCCTTTTAATCCGCTGAGCCATCGTATTACGATGAATAAATAACTTATCAGCAGCCTTTGAAACACTGCTTTTAGATGACAAAAACACATACAGCGTATTAAAATATTCGGTTTTGTTTTTCTTGTCATATTCAATCAGTTTCATCAACCGTTCGTCGCGCATTCCTTCAATATCAATCTCTTTCCTGGAGCTTCCCAATAGATGGTAAATATAATAATCCTGGTAACAATACAAGCAATCGTTTCTATTAAGAGCACTTCCCCAATAGTGGGCGGATACGGCTTGATTGTAATAGCCGGGAAGTTGCAGCAACCTGGAAAATGTTTTACTTATTCCGGCGCTCTCCTTAATTTGTTCTTTTAATAATATTGTAATTTCAGATGAAATTTTAGAAAATTCTTCATTGTTATAGTTGATTAGGATAACCATATTGTCTTCCCATTCAAATGCTTTAGAAAAAAAGGAAAAGCTTTCGAGTGATCTTTTTATAAAATCTTTCATCATATTGATCGACTCATTTTTTTTAAGTATGACAACATTAAAATACTTTTTCGGCCGCCAATGTAAATATTTCAAGCGTTCTTCCAACGTTTTTTCCATATAAACTTTAGATTCTAAGATATCAATAAGCAAGGAACTGATATTCTTGTCATCTTTAACGCTGTATTTCATCTTTTGAAGCTCAATGGCAACTGCATCCGACAAAACTTGCATCAGATCCAAATCACTTTTTTTGATTGTTCGAATGGATTCGATAACACCACATATAGCCGTCAGTTTTCCATCAATTATAACCTTCGATAAAATCCTGTGCCTTTTTTTAGCAATCCCCATATCGAGGAATACGGGCCCTTCGGTGTTCATGAGAGTCTCGACCAAACCTTCTAGGTGAAATTTGCTGATAAGATTTGAAGAGGTTCTGCCGTTCGCTATGGTGTCACCCCATACGAGATCGTTTTCTTCCTGACCTGAATTAGCCAGCAGAACGTAGGAAGCGTCAGAAATTGCAACTGGGTTTCCAAGGTATTTCTTACCTATCTCCGCTAATCTCTGCAATCCCTCATTACAACTTAAACTTTCATATAGTTCGAAAACGCATTGTCCTACAATTGCCTGTTCATAAAATATATTCTGAACAGCCTGAAAGCATTCCTGTATAGTGCAGCTAAAAAGTGCTATTTCTATGCTTTGGGAATCTATTTCTGGCATATTTCCATCTTGTAACAAAAGACCGATTTCAATAGCCGTACATTCTATGCTTGAAAGAGTTCCAAGCTGCCCAATATAAAGGGTGTTGCTCTGATCAAACTGGGTGAAAGGCGTAATCAGCTGAAATGAAGAATATTTAACAAGGTCTATACCTCTCTTAATAATATAAATATCAAACGGCAGTTTTTGTGAGATGTTTTCTAATGTTATCATTCACATCACCCTTTTAAATGTGCATCGTGCACAATTTTATATAGTAAATTTTGTATTTAGACATACTTTACATGAAAAATTATATCGTTAATAATATAACCAGGAAAACTACTTTAGTAACTATTTAGAATATAGCAGGAGGGATAAAATATGTCAACAAAATACCCAAAACTGTTTGAGCGCACATCCATAGGTAAAGTTAAACTGCGCAACCGTATAGCCATGGCATCTATGGGCACCATGGCAGACGATGATACCGGTTTGTTGGTAGAATCACAAATCAAATACTATGAAGCCCGTGCCAAAGGCGGCGTAGGCTTGGTCATGCTCGAAGGACAAACTGTTACGAACAAAACCGATCCATGGCTGTTTTACCAAACTTCGGCTGATACAGATTTCCAAATGAAACAATGGGCACTGGCAGCGGAAGCAGTACATGCCCACGGTGCAAAAGTGGGCCTTCAACTTATCTGCGGTTTGGGCAGAAACGCATTTGCATTTGAAAACGATCCAATACCGCCGGTATCGGCTTCAGCAAATCCCACGCATTATAATCCAAACGTAATTTGCCGTCCTATGACCAAGGAAGAAATCCGCGATGTTGTGGAGAGATACGGCCGCTGCGCAGCCCGAGGTGTTAACGCCGAATGCGACATCATAGAAATTCATGCACATTGCGGATACCTGTTGGATCAGTTTATGACGCCCCTGTGGAATCAAAGGGCTGACGAATATGGCGGCAGCTTTGAAAACAGAATGCGCTTTATTACGGAAATATATCATTCCATCCGCAATGCCGTAGGACCGGACGTACCCGTTGGTGTCAGAATGCCTGTTTTCCATGATTTTGAAGGTGCCCGTACATTGGAAGAAGGCATTGAAATTGCAAAATACTTCGAGAATCTTGGTATGGATTTTTTTAATATCGATGTAGGTTGTTATGATAATAAACAATGGGTCACACCAACTATTTATGCTGGTGACGCGAGCATGGCCTTTGCAGCTGAGGCGGTAAAGAAAGCTGTTAAAATCCCCGTAATGAACGCAGGTACTTATACACCGCAAACCGCCGAAGATGCTGTTGCACATGGGAAAACCGATATCGTCATTCTTGGACGGGCCTTGATCGCCGACCCCGATTGGGCAAATAAACTAAGAAATGGCCATGAAGAGGATATACGTCCTTGTCTTTCGTGCAACCAATACTGTATTGGAAGGTTATATAAGAACAGGCAGATATCCTGTTCTGTGAATGCACAGGCTGCATTGGAAAAAGAATATGCCATCACAAAGTCGGAAGACCCAAAAAAGGTAGTAGTAGTTGGCGGCGGCCCCGGCGGAATGGAAGCGGCACGAGTAGCCGCATTAAAGGGACACCATGTCACATTGTTTGAAAAGAGTGATAAACTTGGCGGTCAGCTTAACGTTGCTTCTGAGCCTCCTTTTAAGAGACGTATCAAAGACTATATGAACTGGCTGAAGTTACAGATTGAAAAGAATGGAGTCAGCGTAGTCTACAATAAAACCATCACCCCGGATTCACAGGAGCTTGCTGCTGCCGACCAGATTATCGTTGCTTTAGGATCAAATCCGATAAAGTTCCCGATTAAAGGAATTGACCTTCCTAATGTAGTCGAAGTGACGGATGCCCACCGTAACCCGGATAAAATAAAAGGAGACAAAATTATAGTAGCCGGCGGCGGCATGTCTGGTTGCGATTGTGCCTTGGAGCTTGCTATGCAGGGTAAGGATGTAACCATCGTCGAAGCGCTGCCTCAAATCGCAATGAAAGAGACTATCGAAGACAATAAAGTTCCTTTGCTTAATATTTTGAAAAAATACGGTGTTAAACAAATGGTCAATACAAAGGTTTTGGAATTCAAGTGTGATAGTGTGGTCTTACAAAACGAATCCGGTACCTTTGAACTTCCAGCTGATACCGCTATTTATGCGTTTGGAATGAAACCGGAAAGTGCATTATGCGACGCAATCTGTGATAAATATTCTTCGGCCAGGGCAGTCGGTGATTGCACTCAAATAGGGCAGATTGGTGAAGCAGTACGAGAAGGTTACTTTGCGGCCTGGTCTATCGACTAATATAAGCTTGAACAGTTGTAAGGCTCCCAGGATACCTGGAAGCCTTCATTTTTTTTATTAACCACTATTTGCAAGTTGCACCATTTTATATTGTCAGGGCAAGTTCATAGGCGCTCCATGTTGCATTCAGAAGATTTGATACCCTATCGGCATCTCCAATAAGGTGTACCTTTTCCTTCCATTGTTTCAAGGGATCATATAGATCCTTATTACTGATATAGCCGATACTTATAATAACAGTATCTGCCTTGGCGGACTTTTCTTCACCATTTACACTATAACATACTTTGCCATCCTCAAATTTTGCTACAGATGCACCGGTATGAATCGGTATCTTGTGGTATTTTATAATTTGACGTAACATCTGGCTGTTAGCAGCACATAAATCAGGCATATCTAATATTTTATCTTTCATTTCAATAATTTCTACTTTTTTACCCTGCAGTGTAAGCTCATATCCGAGTTCTATGCCTGTTAGTCCACCACCGATAATAACAACATTTTCTCCTACAGGTTTTTGCCCTGTAAGTGCTTCAATGGCGTTAATTACAGGGATACTCTCTATTCCTTTAACTCCACTTAATGACCTTGCACCTGAACCGGTAGCACATATGATTTCATCAGGATTTACTTCAGCAATCAGTTCTTTGGTTACTTCAGTATTCATGTGAATGTTTACACTTAACTTTTTAATCTGCCGAATAAACCAATGAATTAATTCCTTATCCGCTTGTTTAAAGCTCATAGAAGAAGCTGATATAAATGCGCCTCCCAAAGCACCTGTTTTTTCATATAAACTTACATTGTGACCCCTAAGGGCAAGCACTCTTGCTGCCTCCATACCCGCAATACCGCCGCCGATGATCATAACATTCTTTTTTATTTCAACCGGCTTTATTTCCATCTGCTTTTCACGACATGTAGCCGGATTCACAGCACATCCCATACGTTTACCCTGGAATAACCTTCCTAAACAGCCTACATGACATCCAATGCATGGTCTGATATCTTCCTTATTTCCCTCTTTTGCTTTGTTTGGCCATTCGGGATCAGCTAAAAGCATTCTCGCAAGTCCAACCCCGTCTATCTTTCCATCTGCGATCGCTTTGTCGCATACTTCCGGATCCTCCATCCTGCCTGCACATATTACAGGAATATTCACATGTTTTTTTATAAAAGCAGCATCCTCAAGATTACAGTACTGAGGCATATAAACTGGTGGATGTGCCCAGAACCATGAATCGTAAGTACCATTATCTACGTCCAGCGCCGCATATCCTATTTTCTCCAAGTATTGTGCTACCTCAATACTTTCTTCATAACCTCTCCCAAATTCCTTATACTCTTCTCCAGGAAGTGCACCATCATTAAAGCCTTTCATTTTACTTGTTACACTATAACGTATCATTACAGGGAAGTCCGGACCGCAGGCTTCCTTTATTGCATCGATGATTTCCTTTGCAAAACGCAGTCTATTTTCTACTGAGCCGCCGTACTGATCTGTTCTTGTATTCATGGAAGCAATTGCGAACTGGTCAAGCAGATAGCCTTCATGGATTGCGTGAATCGAAACGCCATCAAAACCAGCCTCTTTCGCAAGTTTTGCACCTTTGGCAAATCCGTCAATGTATATTTTGATCTCATCAGGAGTTAATGCGCGATGTTTAACTGCCGGATTCCATACATTTGGCAGCCCATCAGAGCTTGAAATAGGATCTCCTTTGACTAACCAGAAAGCTGCTTCTCTACCGCTTCCAGCTGTAAGCATAGGAACTACCTTGCAACCATAAGCATGAATAGCATCTGCCAATTCTTTCATTGATTCTACATATTCTTTCCCTGCAGCGCTTACAGATGTACTGTGTGCATCACTTTCGAAAACATTCTGTACCTGCATTGCACCTAAAACAATTAATCCGGCACCACCTTTAGCCCTCTCAGCAAAATAATCAATTCCCTGCTGTGTGTAACCGCCATCACCTTTTGTCATTTCATTATCATGAACACCCATTGCCGCCATGACAATACGATTTTTGATCTCCATAGAGCCGATTTTCAAAGGTTGAAATAGATTATTATATTTAGTACTCATGTTTCTCCCCCTTATACAAGATAACATACCGTGGTATGTTTTATTTTAACCGCAGTATATCACATTCTGCTTATTAAATCAATAACATTATGTTAATTTAATAACAACTTTATAAGCAAAAAACGGAATGACTCTTACTTGAGCCTTCCGTTTCCAAAAAGTTATTTCTATTGAAATATAATATCAAATAATCTTCTCAATTCTTGCTTTTCATCATATGATCCGCCGCTTGCACTCCAGTTTACTGCTACACCTATTAACGCAGAGGTGAAAGCAAATACAAGTTCTTCAGCTTGTACATCATTTCTAATAGCACCAGATTTCTGTGCTTTTTCAACTAAGTGCATCAAAAGTCTGGAATAATCCTCTGTACCTTCTACTTCAAGAATCGAATAAGGGTTCAAAATTTTATTTCCATTTTTAATATCAATTAGAATAAGTGCCTTTAATAAATCAGCTCCCATCCCTATGGTTAAATCAATAGAGTATTCTAAAACAGTCCATATCTTCTGTCTATCAGATTCTTCATCCAGAACATTTAGTAGAATATCGGCCATATCCTTCAAGCTGTAACGATAAAAATTAAGCAATATTTCATCCTTGGATTTAAAATGATGATAAAAAGATCCTTTCGTTACATTGCAGGCTTCACAGATAGCATTTACTGACGTTCCCTCAAACCCATTTTTTTTAAACAGCTCAATAGCTTTTTTGAATATTTCATCCTTAGTTATTGTCATATTACCCTTCCGACTTATAAGATTTGGTTATTATAATTTTATATTAGCACAAAAATGAATAGAAACTAAACAAACATAATATGTTTTGATAATTTACTGAAATTTGCGTTTTACATTACCGATAAACAGGTTGATAAGCTGACAACCGGTATTTACGCTACAGCTTATATTTCTCAAGACTGTTGTTCATGTTTTTTGACAGTTGACTCAACTCTTCTGATGACTTAAATAAGGCATCAAAAATATCCACTTGCAGTTCAATATTGACAGCCAGCTCTTCACTGGCTACTGCTGCCTGCTCCGATATAGCAGCCGTGTTTCGGATTGCAGCAATAGAACTGTCCTTTAATATCTCCATTTGAGTTACAGCGTTATTCGTGTCTTTGATTTTCTGAACGATATTGCCTATAGCATTAGCAATCCTCCTGAATGAAACATCTGTCTGTTCGACTGCTGCTAGCTGTTGTTTTGAAACATTTTGCATGGATTTCATAGCTTCAGTTGCCTGATGTGAATCCTTTTGTATGCTGCTCATCATATTGCTTATCTCTCCGGTTGATCTTTTACTCTCCTCAGCCAGCTTCCTTACCTCGTCTGCTACTACTGCGAAGCCCCTTCCTGATTCTCCCGCCCTGGCAGCTTCAATTGCAGCATTTAGTGCAAGCAGGTTTGTTTGGTCAGTAATACTTTGTATTGTATCTACGAACAACCCTATACCTTCAAGTGCTGCTGTGAGGTTTTCAACTGCTGAAAATATCTTTGCTAAAGACACACTAAAATCCTCAGATTTTTCCTTTAAAACTGTAACAGTATTCATTCCTTCTTTATTTAAATTGCTGATATTGTCAGTTTCATAAACTATGGAATTGTAGCTGTCATTTACTACGATAATCTGATCAGAGAGACCACCAAATACTTCCAGGCTCTTCTGGGTCTCTAACACTTGCTCAGATGCCCCCTCAGCAATCTCATTTACTGTCTTCGATATTCCTGAAATAGAAGATGTTGCCTGTCTCACCTTGGCAGACATATCCAGAGAAGAATCTACTATAGACTTTGTTAGGCTGTACGAGTTTTGTACTATTTTACGCATTTCGGCCGTTATTGAATTTATATGTTCCGCTACCTTACCCAATGCCTTTTGCGCCTTTGTATCAAGATTAATGGAAAGGTCTCCACTGCTTACTAAATGAACTACATTTAAAAAATTGGACGATGACTTTTTTATATTTGCAGTAAATATTATAAAAAGTAGTATTGCTACTATTATGTTTGAAATTGTACAGAGTGCTATTAATAAAAATGTACTATCAAACTTAATAAAAGCCTTCAGTACAAACCCAAAAACAGTGGCTTCAAAAACAGCCACAATCAGCAGTAAAGCTATTGATGCCGTGAACGCTGACTTTAACGAATCCGCCAAACTATTCGATTGTTCCTTTTTCTTACTCTCTATACGCTCCATATTCATTCCTCCATAAATTTTGCGCTATTGACAAAATAATCTGTGTGACTTACCATATTGATATAATATACTTATTATTGTAAATATTACTATTATAAATGTATCGTGTCAATAGATAAAGGGAGTTGATTTTGTGAAAAACGCCACTGGACGCCAAATATTCGACCTTTTAAATGAATTGCAAACGATTTTTAATAGAAATCTGGAATCGTACTTTTCCAAATGGTCGCTTACCTCTTCGCAAATCCTTGTATTGTCTTTGCTGTATAACCATCTTGAATTGCGGATAAGTGAAATAGCTTCTAGCATAGGTCTGCCTGATAGCAATGTTTCCGGTATAATTGACAGGCTTGAGAAAGCCGGATATGTGGAAAGGTCAAGAAATACAAAGGATAGAAGGGTGGTTAATGTAAAGCTTACTGACAAAGTTAATGAAATCAAGAACGAGTTTGACTTGAATCTGGAGGAATACTTCCAGCAATTGCTTGAAAAAAACACACAAAAGGAGATAGATGAAATCGCTCATAAACTGGAAAAGCTTAAGAGTATGCTCCTCCAGTTTAAAGGATAATTACATATCATTATGGGGCCTATTATGCAACCATCGTAATTGTATAGGTGATCTCTCGGGCAGACCTTACAGCAGCATATCCGCTAACAGGGCAGAAGCAAAGACTAAAAAATCTTCAGAGTGCGGCTTATTCAAAATGCATTTTGAAAGGAGCGTCTTTTTTGAAAAGAATTGACAGGACAAAGGCTATTGTGTTTATAATTGTCCGGCTATCCATAATTATAGCCGCTGCAGTAGCTGTTATAAATAAAAACTGGACTTATCTCGTCATGTCTATACTAACATTGTTAGTCATGTTGTTGCCATCCATATCTGAAAAGAAACTTAAACTTGATTTCCCAAGTGAATTTGACATCGTTGTCGTACTTTTTATTTATGCAGCGTTATTTCTTGGTGAGTTGAATTCATTTTATGATAGGTTCTGGTGGTGGGATACCATGCTTCACAACTTTTCAGGTCTTATTCTCGGAAACATCGGGTATGCTTTGGTAAGTTATTTAAACGGAAACAACAACATAAACATACACTTATCTCCCAAATTTGTTGCACTTTTTTCTTTTTGCTTTGCACTGTCCGCAGGTACCTTTTGGAAATCTATGAATTTTCAATGGACTCATTTTTCGGCTTCAATATGCAGCGGACAGGCCTTGATGATACGATGAAGAATCTGATTTTAGATGGTCTTGGAGCTTTATCATTTGCTGTGCTTGGATACTATCACCAGCGCGGCAAGATAAACCTGATATCAAAATATATTATAAAGCATGACAGTAAACAACCTGCTTCAGATCCTAATCACAATCAAAGTATAAGTGCGTAATTCAAATATCAGCAATGTTAATGGAGATATATACATGAACATACTTGTTACTTTAAATTCAAATTATATCAAACCCTTGAGAGTCATGTTGAACTCTCTTCTGGTCAATAATCCCGAAGAGAGTTTTGACATTTATATCATGCATTCAAGCCTTACGGATAAAGATCTGAATTATATAAATCAAATTCTAGGGGATACTAACTGGCTTATTACATCATCTTAAAGCGGTATTGCCTTTATATTTTTCAGATTATTTTTGATTTGTTCCGGTGTATGCTTCATAGGTATATAAATCCAGTCTTTTTTCTTGTCTTCCTCTGAAATATATTCCGGCTCAAATATTTTATCACTAAATGCATCCATTGGAATATCCACAACATCCCCTGCTTTTACAATTTTCCGCACTGCAAAATATTTTTGGATCATTCCGACGATTATCAGCGGCAAACCTTCATTTTCCATAGACAGCACAGGCAAAGGCAGCTTCGTTAATTTCAATAGCTTGGTGGTAAGCTCGCTGACATTGCCACAGGTATTTGTAAAAATATCACAGGCTCCTGCAGCCCTGTGTGAACATGAGCCGACGCATATCTTTTTACAATTCAGTTTTTTCAAGTCATCTATATCATAAGGTTTTCCCGTTGAATCAAACCAAAACCTTTTACCGTTGGATTCTACCCCGTCCCCAATTACTACTCCCAGACTAAACTGTGTATTGGCATTTTTTGCCCTGAGGAACATTTCAAAATTCATGGCCAGCGTTGCCAAGCATCCGCCTCGACAGCTTTGTTCTATCTGTACAACCATCTCAGGTGAAACGGAATGTATGTCGCAAACCCTGGGCGCCCGACTGTTGGTGTGGCCAATATACATTTTTATATTGGGCCAGTTATTTTTGAAACGGTCACTAAGAAGGCTGCAGTCAGCCGACCTAAACTTTGTAATTTTTTGTACTCCGATAATCTCAACATTTGGATCACCGAAGCCCCTTTTAACAGCTTCAATCATCAACTCATTCTTTTCAGGATCAAATCCCATCATCCGGGTAACAACACGGTCTACTTCAACACTGTTTGTTCCAGTGACAATCGTACCCACCTTTACGGGATCTACCGGACCCGGGGTCAGGCCCTCTCCGCCGATAATGCCGTCAATAACAGTCAAATCCGGTCTAAAAAGATACAGCAGGTCTGTCAGCTTTTTGTTGATCTGCCATGTATGATTACGGTACCTCATATTCTGCGCCAAAGTACCCATTGCATTCTTGAACCCGAGGGTTACTTCGGTATAAAGGTTTGTTTTCATTTTAGGCACGGAAACATATAACATTTTACCATGCACCACTTCGCTTATGATACGAGGTATAAAGACCTCTTTTTGAACCTCTGCTTTCGAAATATAATACCGGTCGATTGGTTGTTCCTCAAAGGGGATTATTTTTGTGCCATAATGCCTGGCAATCCTGTCATATCCCGTTTCCTTAAAGTAAGCTCTTGTCATTCCACCGCCACTGCCCTCGCCAATTGTGATATCGCAATTCAATTCCGAAAGGTAGGATATAACAGCCTCAAATACACGCGGATCGGTAGTTTGCGGAATATCATAGCCCAAACTGTAGCAAGCTTTTCTCATTACACCCACCAAATTGGGTTTTACCAGAACCTTTTTTCCGGTGAACCGGGCTTTGAAACCGGTGCTTCTATCCAGGGTATCCAGGCTTTGATATACTGCTTCACGAATTGCTTTCACATCCAGCCTGTTGAAATAGGGCGCCCGACCGTAATCGTAAGGCAATACCACATAATTATGCATATAATTGAGCTTTTTTGCCGGTGTGACCACTACAGCATTTTTCATCTTCTATACCCCCTCATAAAAATCGACATCGGTAAGTGTATCTTCTTTGATCTTCTTGCGCAACGGAAGCCACCAGTTATACCCGTATATCATACACATAATAACACTTACCAACGGTGGCACACCAAAAGTCCTGCCTGTTCTCCAACCTACAACAACGAGTTCAACAAAGTGCAATCCAAGTAGAAACCAGCATAAATACGGGAAACCGGTTACCCATAGGATCACTGAAATGATCCATAGGATTATGTTAAGAAAATAATTGATCCATTGCTTCATTTTATTCCCCCCTGTTATTTAGAATTGTAAGATCTCAACACATTCCACAGGACATGCTTTGGAGCATAATCCGCATCCGGTACACTCTTCTGCTTTTACCAGTTCAGGATAGGCTTTATTATACTTATCCAGCTTTATTTTTTCCAAACGAAGGATACTGAACGGGCATGCCTGAACACAGCAACCGCAAGCCATACAATTTTTGTACTCTATTACCGGTTTCCCTTTCGCCATCTAAAACCCTCCCTCATACAAACTTACCTTACCGTCTTCGGGATTCGTAAGCGGTACACCAGTAGCCTCATCCCACCCCATGTTCTTCCAATAAAGCCTCATCATATCGTCTATCAATACCGTTCTGCCCTTCAAAGGCCCAGCCTTCAACGGTGGTATACCAGCCATCCTGTCTGCCATTTTATAGCTTTTCGGGTCTACTCCATGCTTTATATTAAAGCTCTGCCTGAGGGACTGCATCCTTTTGCCTATTTCCATGTATTCGTCAGGACTCTTGTTCCAGCCCGTTACGGCATTCAGCATTTCAAAAAGCTTCCAGTGCTGAACACCCATTGCTGCTGCGAAGTAGCAACCTCCAGATCCGTCATAAAGCTGTTTGTAGCAGGAATTTGCTACAGCTTTCAATGCTTCCTCATCAGAGGGTACATATTCTTCGTCTTTAGGGTATTTTATTACCTTCGGCGCCCATGTAACTTTTTGCCACAGCTGATAAATATTATAGGCCTGACTGCTGCCGATTGTATGCCTGCCCGGGGTTGGCTCCACACTGTAATGTACTCCCAGCATAGGGTCAAACCTTGAATCATGCATACCTGGCTCCTGCCCGCCCGCATGGACAGCATACCTCTGCGAGCCTTTTCCTATTTTGGCGGATGCGACCTTTACCCCATCTGCCAGGATATTTCCAAGGCCTTCCCTCGCTATCATTTTCTCTATCAGTTTTATTATTGCTTCCGAATTACCCCAGGTAAGCTCTAACCCATCCGTATCAGTTTTTGCCAGAATCCCGTTCTCATAACATTCTATGGCAAATGCCGCAGTTGCCCCGGCAGAAATACTGTCCATACCGGCCCTGTTTAAAATTTCATTTATGTAGAATATCATGTTGAGGTCCTTATTCATCAGCAGTCCGCCAAAAGCGCAGCAGGTCTCATATTCAGGCTTATGGGTATGCTTCATTTTACCGTCTCCGATGTCATCTATATTGCATATTCCTCCGCAGCCAACAACACATGAATAGCAGTGATATTTTTGAAATTCGCGGTTTATTATATTATCCGGATTCAAATTCTTATAATAGGATTTGTCATAGTCTTCTACAGAACCTGCCCAGTTCTTCAAAGGGGAGTCTCCCGATACCACACCCATCGTATTGTTGACCGGAGTGCCCCATCGTTTCATCATCATTGCGGACATTAT
Organism: Anaerosolibacter carboniphilus; assembly: GCF_014205875.1. Lineage (GTDB taxonomy): Bacteria > Bacillota > Clostridia > Peptostreptococcales > Thermotaleaceae > Anaerosolibacter > Anaerosolibacter carboniphilus. The sequence continues at coordinate 121,094 of NZ_JACHEN010000010.1, read as the reverse complement.
GCCATCCACAGCTGAGACATTTTTTCCACCCATCACTACTTTTCCCATCATTGGTAAAACACTGCCCCCTATTATTCCGGGCATGTTTTGTTTCCGAACTTTTTCTGAATACTCTTTACTAATGCTTCTTATTCCCTGGGGGTCTTCGCAGGATATAGCTTTGGAGCCAGCCAACACAACCGCTTTCAACCTTTTTGATCCCATTACGGCACCAACGCCTGACCTGGCAGCGATTCTTCCCCTGTCATTTACAATACCCGAAATAAGTGAGCAATTCTCCCCTGCTTGTCCAATTAATGCAATACAGGGCTTTTTCCTTACCCAGTTTTCTTTTTCCAGTATTTCTTCCGCTTCAACGGTATCCTTACCCCAAACATGTGATGCATCCTTTATTTGAGGCCCTTTATTATCAACATATAAATACACCGGTTTTTCGGATATGCCTTTAAAAAATATTCCATCATATCCACATTGTTTTATCGCGGGTGAAAATGTACCTCCACAGTTGGCATCACCCCACCCGCCTGTAAGAGGCGACTTGCATACAGCCATCCACCTCCCTGTCATAACGCTGCCTGTACCCGTAAGCAGACCGCTCACAAGGCCCAAAACATTATCAGGCCCCAAAGGATCAGCGTATGCCGGTATTGTATGATAAAGCACATACGCTCCCAGGCCGACCCCTGAAAGATAATTTTCATATACTTCTTCCGACAGCTTATGCTCTTTCATTGTTCCGTTGGAGAGATTAACAAACAATATTTTTCCTGTATACCCTTTCATGCGCTATCCCCTTTCATTTCCTTATGAAGCCATTACTGTTTTCTAAGCAATTTTGACTGCTTACTGTGTCAGCCTCCCGCCATCATAGGTAAAAAACTGACAACATCTTCGTCCTTCAATAATTCATCTTTTGCCACCATATTGTAATTTACTGTAAAAACCATTATTGTTAGGAGATCAGAAGGAATCTCCAGCTTGTTGAAAACAGCCTCTACGGAAGAATTCTCCTCCAGTTCCATGTAACCATCCTCGTCAATGAATTTAAAACTGCAAAAGCCCGGTGCATATACCTTAACCTTCATAATCCCATCCTCCGTATACAAAACAGTGAAACTATTATTTACAGCATTCGTAAAAACTGAATCTGATTCAATTTTATCATTATGAATATAACGAGTCAATATAATAATAGCAAACTCAATGTAGCACTAAACTAAACATATATGCTATAATTCTTTTATCATAGTGAATGGAGTGTACATGGATAGTATGGAAAAGACAAAAACAGAAAAAGGGCTTAATGCAAAGAAAAGTATATATGATACGGCAATAAAACTAATGAACTCGCAAGGATATGAAAATGTTTCCATTAGCGATATCTGTAAGAGTGCAGGTTTTTCCGTAGGTAACTTTTACTACTATTATAAATCCAAGGTTGATATATTGGTGGAATATGTCCATTTACATAACGAAGAATTGCTTGAGTATCATAATAGCCTGGCAAATCATATATATATTGACAGAATAAAAATGCTTACCCTATATGCAATGGAAAAAAAGGATCAGCTCGGCAAAGATTTTGTCGCTAAATTATTCGCGATAGATTTTATGGATAAAAATCTATTAATGCTCAGCAGTCATGTTTACTTTAAAATTATCTGCGAATTGGTTGAAAAAGCGCAAGAAAACAACGAAATCACAAAAAAGCTTTCAACTAAAGATATTTCCGATCTTTTAATAAATAATAATTATGGTCTGCTTGCCTCCTGGCTTTACACTGAAACAAGATACAGTTTGAAGGAAGCAGCAGAAAAAAATCTTGATATATTATTGGGATTTCTGGTAGTTTGATTCATAAGTGCAGGCATGCCTGTTAGTCTATCACTAAATTAACAGGCGGGTGAGTAAATGCAACGCTTTGTGGGCTCTTGCCTTCATTGCAGTTGCGCTCCTCTCAGAACCGCGCTTGCGCAATTACCGCACACGGCTCCCCATATCATCATTCACATAATATAGCTTATTTCCGGTCGCAGTTCGTAGATGTTTACAGTGGTTTTAGGTCTTGCCGGCGGGTATTTCTTGAGAAATAGCACATATTTGTCCCAGTTGAAGCCTTTCTTCTGGCTTTTCCTGTTTAGTGCCTTATACAGTATGCTTCTAACTTCGTCAAGGAACTTACCCATCATTATTGAGTTATCTGTAACTCCATAGTATCGGTAGTATCCTTTTAGTTTTACTGCTAATTTCTTCATTATCTCAACCGTTGATGTTGTTAGGTCGTCCCTTAACCATGCTTTGCATCTTTTCAAACTCCTTGCTTTGTATCGCTTGTTATACGTACTCCAAACTTATGTTTGAAGAGCAAATAGGGTCTCCCGAGTTACCGTATCATACCGATGTATAGCATGCCGAGTTCTTCGACCCCGAGGAAGTTATGACATTCTCACCTTAGCGATTGTCGCAATGTTGCTTTCTGCATAGGCAACGGCATCAGCCTTCCTGTTTCTTAAGTATTTCGAGGCTCAATCACTTCAACCTTCCGGCTTTCGGCCTACTATCTTGTCTGCCTACGCTTAAACGCAGCAGTTACCTGCTGCGCTCCAAGGCTGACTACGGACGGCTGGTTAACCTTACCCGATGGGCTTCCCACCCACTATATGATCCGACATTGCTCGGACGTACTACCTGCCACTTATCTACCATCAAAGCCGTTCGTCGAGCCAGTCGAACAAATACTCTGTCGCAGTGGCGTAACCTCCCATTTGGCAATGTGACTGTGCGGTAGTGGTTTCATCAAACAACATGTAGTCCTTTGGGCACTTTAGGGCATCATAGAACTTTTGCGCCGCACCATAGTTAATTTCTGCCGTTCCATCCATGACGAGTGTCTGGCATGTAATTTTGTCTACGACAGAAGTGTTGTCATAGGCTTGAAGAGCTTGGATCACATCCTTAACCGAATTCGGCACACCATGTTTCCACGCATAGTCGCTCACTAAACTGCTCACCTCCGACGGGAGCTCATGGGGTTGTAAGTGACTGATTTTTTGTAAGTGACCGATGATTGCACCTCCCCAACTGAGGTTCCCCGAATCGGCGATGCATACTTTGATCCGTTTCTCGAAGGCCGCGACCCGCGGAACCAGAAAACCTCCGAAACTCAAACCCATGAGACCAATTCTTGACGGATCTATCCCCGGAATTTTCAGCGCGAAGTCGACGACTGATCCCACTACATTCTCCCAGTCGTGCCGAAATGGAATGTTGTTGAGCCTTAATGCAAACCCTTGACCGGGACCATCATATATTAGGCAGTGGATCCCTCGACGGATGGCGCCATCGTAAACCCAACGCGTATCTTCGGCAAAGGTGTCCCGGCCCGGTGTGATGATGAGCAGCGGAGCATTGTCTCCCGCAACAGGTGATCTGTAGAAGTGTCCCGGAAGAAAACTGTTTTCATAAGGAACCTCAATATACTCTCCAGGGTAACCGGACAATTCAAGGTACTTCTCATAGCACTTTATACTTGCAAGTGCATAGTCTTTCATACGAGAATCATCGGGCTGGCTAAAGAACATCAGGGAGCTACGCCAGTAAGTCGATGCCCGAAGATATGCAGTGGAGGCAGTAACCCGTTTGTCTGTGCTTTCTGCCTTTTCAGCTCGATCTTGCAGTCGTTGGGCTACGGCGCCCCAGGCCCTGATCCATCTCTCTTCGTCACTCGCTTTAAGCTGCCCCACTACTTCGAGAACCTCTCCAAGGTCCGACATGCCGTATTGCATCAGTCCGAGGATATGTTTCACTAAGGCATCCATTAATATATTCTTGCTAAACTTGACGGATGTCCAATGTTGCCCTGAAAAATTGAGATCGCTCAGGTTCACCGTGCCTGCTTGGCTCCCATTGATTTTGTTGGTGTTCTCGTTTTGAAGTGTCATGATAGATTCTCTCCTTCTCGTTAAATCACGCGTTTTGTGATAGTTTCAAGTATGCATTACGTCTTTGGGAACAAATCCGACGCTTTTACATCCGGATGCCTGTACTGCTTTCGTTTCTCAGTTATGCTTTTGTATTCAATCGCCTTCACTGGGCACCACTGTATACAAGCCATACAACGTTCACAGTTTTCACCAAACCGTGGCCTGCCTTCAACCATTGTAACGTTGCGCATTGGGCATATCTTTACGCACGTTTCGCAACCCGTACATTTGTCTGTCACATGGTAGTCTTTTGCAAACTTTTCATAGCCGGTCATTCTTTCGATTAACGAAGGCTTTGGGGGCCTGGCGTTTTCTTCACTGGAACGGATTGCACCTTTTTCTTTTATACTATGGGCAATCCGCTCCGCTTTCTTTTTTGCTTTTTTAAGCATAAAGCGTTGGAGTCGGGCAGGCCAAGCTCCATACATAGCTATGTAGTTGCCCGGCATCCGGACAGGAAAGCCTGCTTTCAGACGACCGCCGCGCTCCGCGATAAGCCTGCCTAAACTGTCAAAAGACCCGCCGTGCATGGCTCCGGCAGTAATTACAGCGAAAACATACTGTGTTTTGCTAAAATTCAGTTTCCTGACAAACCGCTCGATGATCGGCGGCAAGCTGCTAAAGTAAGCTGGAAACGCAAACCCTACACACTCGTATGGGAGGTCGATGTGCTCTTCTTTCATTGCATCCGCGATTAGGATAATTTTCGTATCGCCGAGTTTCTTCGCGATGTCCCATGCCACTGCAAGGCTGTTTCCCGTGCCGGAGAAGCAAAAAATAATATTTCCCACAAAAAATCTCCTTCTTTCTCTTCTTGCGAGAGCATTTTATATTTTCATCATGAATCCAACTCATGTCGTAGAAGGAATGGATTCATGCTGTTTCATATTAGCCAGTTCAGCTCTTTTGCTATGGATGGCTCGTTTGACATTTCCTATATTTGATGCTACTATTTTATTAGATATTCGTTGATTATTCAATGAACGATAATTATCTTCCGTCGAATAATCAACGAATCCTTTATTTTGTTGATTATTTATACATTCAAGTATTTTAGGGGAGTGCCTAGAATGAATAAAATAACTAAAACATCAAATATTTCTAGAGATAATAGTCAGAAAACTGATTTAAGGGTTAGGAAAACGAAACGTGCAATCTATAATGCATTAACAGAGTTACTTCAAAAAAAGAGTATTGATAAGATCACTGTGTCAGAATTATCAGAAAAAGCTGAGATTAATAAAGGAACCTTTTACTTACACTACGTAGACATTTATGATTTATATCAGAACGCCCTAAATGAACATCTTAAAAAAATTGTTGACAAGATTGATTTTATGGATCTGTTTTTTACAAATCCAGATAAGTTTTCCAGAAACCTGGTAATGCGTTCTATTAAGAAGTCTATATTTGAGAATGATCCTTTCTTTTCAAGAGATAATGCTTCATTCAGTCAAAGTGCACAGTTTTACTTTTGTAATGCCTTAGCCACTAAAGTTCTAGAAAGCAATCAAATACCAGCAACTCTCGAAAATGAAATCAAGCTAAAATTCATTTTTTCAGGTTCCGGTTCATTACTGCGCTATGATTCTCATGAGGATACAGAACTTATCATCAATGTTATTTCCAATACAATTAAAAACCTCTTTCCTGAGTTTTATCAAAGATAATATTCAATTATGAGTTTTATCTGGAGGTTTTGGATTAACCATATTCAAATCAAGTAGGAAGATAAGCATCATCAACTGCTCAAGCTCCTGTAGCTCTGAGCCATACATAAAAAATTCTGACATCATCGTCTTTCTCTCTTTCTGATTTCTTGAAATAAAAAAAGAGGCAGAGTCTGTAGGTCATTTAAGTTGGCCTAAAAACTATGCCTCATAATTATTCACTTATTCAATATTCAATTGTGCCTTCAAAGCTAACGCAAAACCATCGATTTTTTCGAATTTGCCCTATGTCATCTATAAAACACCCCAAAAAACCGGATCAAAAAATGCACTTTTCGACCCGGTTTTTTGCTCATTTTTTGCTTCAAAACCACACATCTTGTGGTCAAACCCTACTTTTTCTCCTTCGAACCACAATACGTCATCAGAACTATCGCTTCCACGTGCCTTGAGTAGACAAAAATGATGTCGTGAAGACCTAGTGGTGCCTTGGCGGTAGTGTAAATTTGGCAAAAACCTTTTTTAATGCAACTTCTATTAAAGATAGTTAGTATCATAACTGTCTACGGCTATGATTATCCTAGCCAATTACCTATACTAAGAATACTTTCATTTACAAGATTTCTACACTCCAACGCTTTCTCAATACGCAGGTACTTGGTATGAGCATGTGGCTTTCAATAACCTGAATCCCATCCTAAATAATTCTAGTGATTTCTGCGAAGTATAAAGTGTGGTAATCCTCATTGCTATAAATATTATTAAGGATATCACTTCTTAAATTTGAAGATGTAACAATCTGCTTATATACGATATTACATTCTAGCACCGTTTTACATCCAGTGATGTATATTGCACCAGAATCTGTTGAAGCTGTTTTGAAATTGCATTTCTCAAATTTGTCTACTTTACGACCACTTGCTTTACCACATATTTCTAACTCCCTTAGCATTTCAAATTTCTTTGGGATGTTTATAGTAAAAACATCTGAACTCTCAAGCAATTCTTTCGTATGCCGTGTGCCTCTGACAAGTACCATTGCCATAGGCATTTGCCACATGTATCCAATCAGTGCACAGCCTATGGTCATTACATTTATCTCCTTTTCATTATTGCTAACAAGGAAGCAACCTTCATGAAGCTGAGATACTAAATCATTAACCTTATTTTGATAATTACTATTAGTCTTCATTTAATTTTCCTCAAGTATTCTGTAGAACTCATAACATCTGAAAAACCGCGACTCAGTGCAGCCATAAAAGTGGATTGAACTATATTTGCAGCTATAGTTTCGCCGCTGAAAACCAGGTCTCTCGTTGCACAGCAATCATAAAGAAGTATATTGGAATATCCTAAATCATAAGCTGCTCTAACTGTTGTATCTACGCAATGCTGTGTCATCATACCTACAATCACTAATTCTTCAATTTTCTGTAATCGTAAAAACTGATGTAGTTCCGTATCTCTGAAACTATTGGGAGTGTGTTTGATAATAACCGTTTCTCCTTCAATTGGCTCAATTGCTTTATAAATCTCTGAACCGAGTGTTTCTGGCTTAAAAAATGTAGCACTCTCTTTCATGTTAATATGCTTAATGAATACGACTAAATCTCCTTCTGCTCTAAACTTGCCCAGCACACCCTGAATGTTTTTCGCTGCCATGTTAGCATTAGATAACGGATAAGCCCCATTATCAAAATAATCATTCTGAACATCAATAATTAGTAATGCCTTTTTCATAACTGTCCTCCTTTAATTAAGCATCTATATTGAACGTAATAGAGAATTTACATCGACAGATAATACTTATATTCACGTTCAATATGCAAGTTTCGTGCTTGATTATATTGCTTATATTGAAAGAACATTAGCACGAAACATATAGTATGTATAACAAATAAATTGTACCAATTATTCATTCATTTTTGAATTACCTACTTTTTTGTTAGTATCAAATTCACGGACTTATATTTTCGTTCATGTACTCTTTTCCTATAGATTGCAATATATTGATAGCTTCAATAATTCTTTGTCCTCTTTCCGCTGTAAGACTATATTCAACTTTTAACGGGTAACCTTCATATTTTATTTTATTAACTACCTGAAACTCAATTAAATCAGCTAAATCTTGTATCAGCATTTTCTGATTAATCCCTACAATGCACTTTTCAAGTTCAATTAAAGATTTAGGTCCGTGTTTTAGTTGATATAATATGATCGTCTTCCATTTTCCTCTAAGAAAATCATGTACTATTTCAAGTGGGCATGTGTATCGTTGTCGAATTTTCATAAATAAACCTCCTCTTGATTATCCTTTACCGACCAGAGGGATGCCACCCATCTTCAAAATACGCCCATTCTTTCTGCTTGATGCCAGTATCTGTTGATACAGGTCTCTACTCCTTCAACACTTGTTTCACCAATCTTCATTTTATGTTAACCCGAAAAGAACGATACCCGACCATTATTATTGCCCGGTCGAGGAAAATACAAAAAATTGTTTACATGCCCGAAAACGGTAGAAAAACCTAACTCAATGGTGTCCAGTTTATCGAGAAAAGTTCAGCTGAGCTTGTTTTCACTTCGTTTGTAGGTTATGACATCATTTTATCGTTTCAAAGGTCACATGATCATTATAAAGGTAGAAAATCGTCTAAATCCTTGACCTGCAATGGTTTCAGACACGCTCAATTTTCACAACCGCTTCGCAATGTGTGGTGTGAGGGAACATATCTACAGGCTGTACCTCTACAGTCCTGTAGCCCCTTTCATCCAAATACTTCAAATCCCTAGCCAAAGTACTTGGGTTACAGGAGACATAGACTACTCTTTTGGGATTCATCTTCACAATGGTATCCAGTACCTCTTCTTCACATCCTTTTCTAGGTGGATCTACCACCACTACATCGGCAGTAATTCCTTTTTTGTAAAGCCGTGGGACCACTTCTTCTGCCTTCCCTACAAAGAATTCTGCATTCTCCACGCCATTGATCCTTGCATTTTCCTTGGCATCCTCGATGGCGGCATCCACGATTTCTATACCATAGACCTTTTTTGCCTTCTGAGCTAAAAATAGGGAAATGGTGCCGATACCGCAATATACATCAAATACAGTCTCCTCTCCTGTCAACCCCGCATATTCCAGGGCCTTTTCATACAATACCTTGGTCTGCATAGGATTTACTTGGAAGAAAGATAGAGCGGAGATATGAAACTTCAAGCTTCCTATATAATCTACGATCTTATCATCACCAAATAGGGTAATACATTCGTCCCCTAGTATTCGGTTGGTCTTTTTCATATTGATGTTTTGGACGATGCTCTTAATCTCGGGAACTTCACTAATCAATGCTTGAATGAGTTCTTCCTGATGAGGAATTTTTCTTCTATTGGTGATCAATACGATCATGATCTCTCCGGTGGTAAACCCTACTTTCGTAAGGATATGACGGATCAAACCCATACCGTTCTCCTCATCGAAGGCGGATACCTTATATCGCTCCATATATTCTCTTAGGACTTCTACGATTCGGTCGTTGACTTCATGTTGAATGTAACAGCTGGAGGTATTGACGATCTCATGGGTTCCCTTCTTGTAGAATCCGATCGCCACTTCATTGTCTAGATTGCCCACAGGAAATTGTGCCTTGTTTCTATATCGGCTAGGCTCTTCCATTCCCAAGGTATCGTGGATCAATACCCCTTCCAACTTCCCAATCCGTTCAATGTTGGCTTTTACCGTATTGGTCTTTAACCGCAGCTGCTCTTTGTAATCGATGTGCTGCGTTTGGCATCCGCCACAGGTATCGGCGATAGGGCAGACAGGGATGATTCTACTGGGTGATGGCGCTACCAACTTAATGATTTTTCCCACGGCATAGTTTTTCTTTACCAATTCGATCTTTACCCTCAGATCATCTCCCGGCACACCGCCTTGGACAAATACAGTAAACCCTTCAATGCGGCCAATCCCTTCGCCGTTATGACCGATATCATCTATATGTACTTCGTAGATTTTGTTCTTTTCAACGATATTGTTTTTCATTTTTTTCTCTCCTTGCATAAATCTCTGTATGAATACCCCTCATAATTTCCTTGATTTTTAGATCCTTCGCTGACGCTCAGTATAACAGAAAAGGGTTGCTCTTGATATGAAAAATAAATTTTCCTAGAATTTGGATAAAAATGTGAAGTTAGTCCCCTTTTCCCTTTTAAAAAAATCCCTTATAATGAAAGTAGAAAATAAATCTTGGACAAGCTTTGAATTTAAGGAGGAATCTTATGCTTCGATCACTATTAAATCTTTGTCTTGTAGGTATTATTTGCGTTACGGCAACAACTATCCCTATCGAAAAAAATGGCTTAAATATGAATGTTTCATTCAAATTGCCCAAAATCCAAATGCCAAAATTCCAAGGGCCTAAGCTGCCAACCAAAGTTTCTCCTGCTGAGCTTGTCTATGCTGGCGATTCAGAAGTTTTTGATCTAGAAAACCCTTCTAGCTATTCGTTTTACATTCGAAGCAGTAAACCACAAGCACTAACCTATGAATCAGATAATCTACTGATCCTTGAGATTCTTCAGGACAACCAAACGATAAAAACATTATCGGCTTCTGATTTTGTTCAAACAGCTCCAGAAAATAAAAACAACATCGAAGACCAAGCGGCGTATCAGTTGGATTTATCCCAACAAAAGCTTGGGTTACCTGATGGAAGCTATGTTTTCCGCATCTATGGTACCGCCCAAGAGCTAAAACAGCTAGAGCCATTGGCTTTAAACATAACCTATTCTACCATTTCTCCTTATATCCCTGCAACCAATATAGCAGGCAAAGGAAAAATGGGAGTAACATTGTTCTTCCCTGATTCTCAAAACTCACAGTATATGGTTCCTGTAACCCGCTTTGTTACTTCAAGTCGTGCGCCACTGAGAGCTACCATTGATCAAATGAGAAAAGGATCTGATGTATTAGGCTTCCAATCCTCCATCCCTGGTGTGAGTAAGATTCAAATCCGTCAAGGTACTGCGATCCTTCATCTAGGCTCTGACTTAGAGAGTTTCAATCAAGATGCTGCTGGAAAAGTTGCTGTAAAGAGCTTTGTCAATGCTATGACAGCTATACCTGGTGTTAACAAGGTAAAGTTCTTAGTAAACGGAAAAGAATCTGATAATATTTTCGGCGGTATGAGCACGCGAGAAGTTTTCAGTGCCGATATCAATCCTAAGGTATACCTTGGGTTAAATCAGCAGCAAAACAGAACACTCCTTGTTCCAGTCAGCCTGAGTGATCAAAACATGATCTATGAAAATATCTTTCATGCATTAAGAACTGGTGAAGTAGGCGGGCAAAAAGTAGCGGGTCTAATGGCACCGATTCCTCAAAAAGTGAATCTTGTCAGCCATACCTTAACAGAGGATCAACTGATATTGAATTTATCCAAAGAATTTACGAGCGTATACATTGATCGCCCTGATTTACAAAAAATGATGGTAGATGCCATTGTTTATAGTTATACCAGCATCATCGTCGTAAACAAAGTGCAAATCCTTGTAGAAGGTCAACCTGTAAATACATTGGGAGATATGAATCTAGCTGATAGTATGAAAAAGCCTTTATTTATCAACCCAGAAGTTCAGTAATGTAAAAGAGAAAGATGAATCACCATCTTTCTCTTTTTTATACATTATAAGGTTTAGAATCAACAAAGTGTCGTTCTTATACATCAAATCATGCCGTTCAACGGATGGACAGGGTCGTCCATCCCTACGCCCATCAATGAAACCTTCATCGAGGTTCGATAATTTTCCAAAAAAATATGGCACCAAAATTTCTTGTGCCACGAAAATTAGAATCAGTTACCACTTTCACTTTTAAACAAAAGCTACTATAGATTATTATACATAATTTAGAACTTTATACCAATAAATCTGTGTTAATTTTGCAAATCTAGGACAAATTTTCCTTAACTCTTTGCAGCATTTTACGAATTGGTAAATCATAAGGGCATTTAGGTTCACACATGCCGCATTCGATACAGTCGCTTGCATTCTTTCCTACGGCGACATATCTCTCCTTCGCCCAATCCTTTAGGTCATATCTTAAATAATACCCTTCCAAAAGAAACTGCGTCGATATATCAATTCCTTGAGGACAAGGCCCACAGTATCCACATCTCCTGCAAAAAGTCTCGCCTAATGCTAGGGCAATCTTCTGGATTTGTTCTCTTTCTTCAGAGGTAAGGGGTTCCTTTTGCTTGCCTACAGCAGCATTTTCTTCAATTTGATTCAGACTATCCATTCCTGGAATCGCTGTTGTAACATTAGGATTTTCTACAATATATTTCAGAGCTAAGCTACCCTGATCTATGGCACCACCTGCCATGGGCTTCATAACGATAACCCCAATATTTGCAGCCTTGGCCTTCTCGAAAAGTGCTGCTCCTTGATTTTCAACGATATTATAAGGAAACTGAACCGTAGAAAAATATCCTGATTCTATGGCTTTCTCCAACATATGGACATCATGGGTGGTAAAACCAATATGTCCAATCTTTCCTTCCTGCTGCGCCTCTAACAATGCTCTATAGGCTCCATTCTCTCCCATGACTTCATCATATTGTTCTTGCGTTCGAACGTTATGCAGTTGATACAAGTCTATATAGTCAGTCTGAAAGCTCCCTAAACTACTTGCCACATCTGCTTTCATGGCGTCATAGCTTCTTGCCATGGATTTTGTAGCAATCACCCAATTCTCTCGTTCACCTTTCCGCCCATGTCCAATCAACGTTTCACTAACCGTATAACCTTTTGCAGAATCGATAAAATTGATGCCCAGTTGAGAAGCCTTTTGGATCATTTTCCTTGCCATCTCCTGATCCACCCGCTGTAACGGAATACCTCCAAAACCGATGACGGACACTGCTAGTCCCGTCTTTCCTAAAATTCTTTTTTCCATTTCGTCTCATCCCCTATCATTACCATCGGAAGTAGAAGTTTACCCTTCCTTCATCAATCATCTTTTTAAATTTATTCTTGATATATATTTTTACCACATGTCTGGTGGCTGGAATCACGAGGATAAATCCTGCTGTATCGGTCAAAATCCCCGGGGTAAGAAGCATGGCCCCTCCAATTAATACGCACAATCCATTGATTAATTCATCTCCTGGCATCCTTCCCTCCCCCATCTCCAGTCTGATTCGAGACAGGATTTGATTGCCTTGGGATTTGGCCAAATAAGCGCCCAGAACCCCTGTGAAGATGACAATTCCCAAAGTATAACCCAGTCCAATGTATTGATTTAATTTAAACAAAATAGCCAGTTCTACCAAGGGTACCATCGTAAAGAGTAAAATAAGACGCATTAGCATGTCACTCCACCTCTTTCATGCAATCTTGTAGAATCTCCCATATTTTTGGATTCATCTTCTTAAAATTTACTGGTTTTAGGCTTTTGTCAACAAAAGCATGAATCGTTTTTCCCGTAGCCAATAACTCTCCATCTTCTTTATGAATGACTTCATACTGAAATTCTATCCGTATACCCTTCAATCCTTTGATTGTTGTTCTGATCAATATTTCATCATCATATTTTGCAGGTGTTTTATAGATACAGCCGCTTTCAATAACTGGCAAAATCATTCCTTCTCTCTCCATCTGGGCATAGGTATATCCCAAGGATCGAAAAAACTCTGATCTGCCCACTTCAAACCAGGTATAATAATTGCCATTGTATACAACACCCATCTGGTCGGTTTCCTCATATCTTACACGAATCCATGCGTCATTTACATACATCTTATGCACCTCCTTGATATTCAATACCCTTTTCCTAGGACATATAACCTACTATTTGATTATATCCTATTTATAAGCTTATGCAAACAGCCGAACCTTTATCGGTTCGGCTGTGCACTTCTACTTCTAAAATTTTTATAATACCCTGGCTTTTCCTTGGTACACCAATCCTCTGATGCTGTCAACGGTTACCATCATTTCATCTTTTAATATGGTCGTAGCATTGGCGGTGCCCACAATCACAGGAATACCTAAATGTAAGCCAACGATGGCTGCATGGGAGGTCAATCCGCCTTCTTCAACAATGATGGCTGCTGCTCTTTCCATGTACTTCACCATGTCTTTGTCAGTAGCTACGGCAACCAATATGTCACCGTCATTGAATTTAGTTTCTGCCTCTTCAACATTGTTCACGATGGACACCTTGCCAACGGCAGAGTTTTTACCGACACCCATACCCTTTACTAGGATTTCACCTACAATATGAACCTTGATCGTATTTGTTGTACCAGCCACACCTACAGGTACGCCTGCAGTAATAACGATCAAATCTCCGCCTTTGATATGACCTGTATCAAGGGATTTCTGGATTGCTGCATCAAATACTTCGTCGGTAGATTTTGCTTCTCGAATCACCACAGGATAAGTGCCCCATGTCAAAGCTAACTTTCTAGCTACTTTTTGCCCTGTCGTCGTAGCAATGATCGGTGCCTTTGGTCTAAACTTGGAAACCATTCTTGCTGTATGGCCTGATGAAGTCGCTGTGATAATGGCTGATGCCCCTAAATCTTGCGCAGTCGTACAAGTAGCATGGCTGATAGCATCTGTAATGGTTTTGTCCTTACCGATTCCCTTTTCTTTCAAAATCTGCTCATAATTAAGGGAGGCCTCTGTAGTTTTTGCAATATTGGCCATGGTACTTACCGCTTCAATAGGATACTTTCCTGCGGCTGTCTCTCCAGATAGCATGATGGCATCTGTTCCATCAAAAATGGCATTGGCCACATCAGTTACCTCTGCTCTGGTAGGTCTTGGATTACGAATCATGGAATCAAGCATCTGAGTGGCTGTAATGACTGGCTTACCTACTGCATTGCACTTTTTGATAATCATCTTTTGCACCAATGGTACTTGTTCTGTTGGGATCTCAACGCCCAGGTCTCCTCTGGCTACCATAATTCCATCGGATATTTCGATGATTTCGTCGATGTTGTCTACACCCTCTTGGTTTTCGATCTTCGATATAATCTGGATATCTCCAGCATTATGGGCTTCTAAAATTTTTCTAATTTCTAATACATCGGAAGCTTTTCTTACAAAGGATGCCGCTATGAAGTCGATATCATTTTGGATACCAAACACAATATCATCGGTATCCTTCTGCGTAATGGCTGGTAAATTGATTTTTACCCCCGGGACATTTACGCCCTTGTGGTTCTTTACCGTACCCGAATTTTTTATTGAACATTTAATGTCTGTATTTTCAATGACTTCTAACACCTCTAGACAGATCAAACCATCATCGATCAGAATGCTATCTCCCTTTTTTACATCCTGAGGAAGTTCTTTATAGGAAATCGTACAGATATTTTCATCACCTGGAAGATCTCTTGTAGTCAGGGTATACTCTTTTCCCTCTTGCAGGAAAGCCTCTCCATCTTTAAAGTTTCCTGTTCTGATTTCTGGTCCCTTGGTATCCAATAATATGGCCACAGGCAAACCTAATTCTCCCCTTACTTCCTTCACTACCTCAATACGCTTTAAATGCTCTTCATGACTTCCATGAGAAAAATTTAAACGAGCCACATTCATTCCTTGGAGGATGATCTTTTCCAATACATCCTTTTTCTCACTAGCTGGCCCTATGGTACATACAATTTTTGTCTTTCTCATCCATGTCCCTCCTCATTTTCTAAATTGATAATATTTTTGCCAATTCAAACATATCTTTATTGATTTCTTTCTTTATGGAAAGAGCTTCTGAAATATCTAAATCAATAATTTCATTACCTTTGATGCCCACAACACGGCTGGTTTTGTTTTCCATCATCAGTTGCACTGCTCTGCCACCCATACGGCTTGCCAGATTTCTGTCAAAAGCTGTTGGACTTCCGCCCCTTTGTATATGCCCTAGGGTTGTCAGTCTTGTATCTGCGCCCGTTTTCTCTACAATGGCCTTCGCAAGCTCGTTGGCATCATTCAGTACACCCTCAGCCAGAATAATAATGCTATGTAGCTTTCCACGATTTCTTCCTTGAATCAGTCTTTTGCAGATCTCATCGATGGAAAACGGCTCTTCTGGTACGATAATACTTTCTGCACCGCCAGCCAATCCTGCATAAAGGGCAATATCTCCACAATGTCTTCCCATTACCTCCACAATGTTGGCTCTTCCATGGGAAGTGGATGTATCTCTAATGTTACTGATGGCATTGACCACCGTGTTGACTGCTGTGTCAAATCCAATGGTATAGTCAGTATAGGCCAAATCGTTGTCGATGGTACCTGGCAAACCAACGGTACTTATACCAGCTTGACTCAGTTTCTCTGCTCCCTTGAATGAACCATCGCCTCCAATTACCACAATCCCTTCTATACCGAAGATCTTGATGACATTTAAAGCCTTATTAAATCCTTTTTCTGTTCTAAACTCATCGCTTCTTGCAGTTCTCAGCATGGTACCGCCACGATGAATGATATCTGCCACCGAGGATAGATTCATATCTTCAATGTCTCCATTGATGAGTCCCTCATAACCTCTTTTAATCCCTACCACTTTTATATCATGATAGATGGCTGATCTCACCACAGCTCTTATGGCGGCATTCATTCCTGGTGAATCACCACCACTTGTTAGCACCCCAATTTTTCGCATGTTCTTTCGAGTCCCCTTTCTTAATACTATGTATTCAGATATTTCTAAACATTTCTTAAGGGAAAGTCCCTTTTAAAAAAGGTCTTTCCCTTAGTATAGCTCTTTCTTATAAGCCTAGGTCAATTAAAACCTCGTGTACTTCCTCTACTTCCCCATTCGGTACCAGTACTTCATATACCCGATTTTCTTCCTTACCGATCGGCCTAATTTTTACTAAAAATCCTTCTTCGCTTAAGGTAGTCTTAATCTTATCCGCGTCTTCTTGACTATGTGCCATATATACAACAGTCCACATCCATAGGCCCTCCTCTTTGGAGTAGTAATTTTGTTTATATTTTAATCTAAAATCAAGTTAATTTCAATATCGGTACTATATATTCTGTAAAATAATGTCCTTTCTATGTATAGATTATATCATCCGTATCAAGAAAGGTGTTACTTTTTATTATAGTCTTTCCATTATTATTTTTCTTCATTACGATATCTCCGCATAAAGCCCGTGCTTTTGATCTCCAATAAAGACAAAAGCAACGGATATTCGTTGCTCTCATCTCTGTATTCATCATTATGTTACTCATAGAACCAGCTTCCACCGATAAACTCACGAATCAATGAGTTTTTGGGGATGAGGCAATCATCTACAATCGATAGAAAATAGCTTAAAAATTTAAGAAGCCGCTTTGCCTCAGAATATTCCTTCTCTTCCATGCTTATCTCCAATAGAAGGGGTTCAATATGCTTTTTTAAAACAGCCAACTCGTAGATTAAGGATGAATTGAACATGATATCAGCATCTTCTTGGTAAGGGAAAATATACTTTTCTTCTCCTCTGCGAACCGATTCCCATAGTTTTAATGTATCCAGAGCAGTTTTCCCACGATATTTATTATCTCTTATAATTCTTCTGATCAATCGTGTATCTGTGGTATTGATCCTGTTATGATCGTCGATGTTTAATTGGGTTAATGCACTGATATATATCTTGAATTTCTTGTCATGGGGAATATCTTCCGTCAACCGCTCATTCAGTCCATGAATTCCTTCAATGATAATGGGTTGATCCTCTTTTACTTTTAAGAAACGCTCCTTATATTCACGAATGCCCTTTTGAAAATTAAAGCTTGGGATTTCCACGACTTCACCAAGGATGAGTTTCGTAAGGTGCTCATTAAACAAGTCTACATCCACCGCTTCCAATGCTTCAAAATTATACTCACCCTTTTCATCCCTTGGTGTGAGTTCTCGATTGACGAAATAATCGTCGGTTGATAGGGATACAGGATTTAAGCCATTCACCTTTAGCTGAACGATGAGCTTTTGCGCAAATGTAGTTTTCCCAGAGGAGGATGGCCCAGCAATCAGCACGATTCTTTTCTTTTTTTGGGTAATTAGATCTGCAATATGAGCTATTTTTTTTTCATGAAGGGCCTCGGCAACGCGGATGATTTCACCATGTTTTTTGTGCTCAATCAAGTGATTCAAACTGGCCACATACTCCACGTTCATAATTTTCGCCCAATTGGCAGATTCCTTAAAAATGGCAGCCATTTTATGCTGTTCATGATACTCAGGCAATTGATTTGGATTGGATTTTTCCGGATGGATTAAAATAATACCTGGCATGTAGTACTTTAGTTTGAATAGCTTTAGATAGCCCGTGCTCGGTACCATATATCCATAGAAATAATTTTTCAGCCATCCACAGGAATAAATATTGATATCAGTTATGGTCTTATAATCAAGGAGCTTAATTTTAGGATCAAGATGCCATTCTGCAAAGATCTCCTTCGCCTCCTCAATGGTCGTGTTATTTTTTGTAATGGGCTCATCCCGTTCAACGATCTCCTTCATCCTCGCCTCAATCTCTAAAACATCTGATTCGTAGATGGGTCGCTTGTAGTGAATTTCACAATATAATCCTCGACTGAGTGAATGCTCAATGGTGACCTTGCTGTCTGGCAGTATTTCCATGGCTGCCCGAATAAATACAAACACCAGGCTCCTTTGGTAGATCCGTATACCGTCGATTTTTGTTAAATCGATAAATTCAATGTTTGCGGCTTCGTTTACAACATAATTTAGTTCTTTCAGATCATTATTCACTTTCGCTGCCACAATGGGTGTTCCATATTGATGTTTATATGTATTGCTCAGTTCCAAAAGTGTCATCCCTTTTTGTATTTCGACGCTTTCTTTGTGGTCAATCATAATATGAATTCCTTCTTCCATGTTGTGGTACCTCCCCTCTTTCACTCGCCCAAGCTATACTGCACACATATGGGTTCATATTCAACATCTGAAATACGCTTACCATTATCAGTATATTATCTTCCCCTTTGTCCTGTGCCAATTTTAAATGGGAACTTGATCACAAATAGAAAGAACAGGGTATAAACACACCCTGTTCTTAAAATAGCAACATATGATTAACTCACTTTGATACAATCACGCCCTAGTAGTTGGGCTAATTCCTCTAATAAGCTGGGATTCAATTCTACCCACAGATTCTTCTCCGCCTTCATTTTCACAAGCTTGGAATCTTCTCCCTCCACATAGAGATAGACAGGTATATCTCCCTTCCACTTGCTTAAAGTCGGCTTAATCTGTTCCAGCATGTGCATACCTTTTTCCTTACTGATTTTTAAAGAGAGTTTCTGTCCCGGGACTTTTGCAGAAGCAGCAGCCCCTTCCCCTTTGTTTTTTTTCACCAAGGGTACTATTTTTTCTGCAATAATTTTAGGTTCCTCATCTTCTTTCATATTGATCCTACCGTCAATCACCACGGCACTATCCTCCGTCAGAAGGCTCACATGTTTTTCGTAGACATTTGGAAATACAAGGACTTCCACAGATCCAAATAAATCCTCCAGGTTCAAAAATGCCATCATGTTGTTGTTCTTTGTTACTTTATTCTGTCGATGAACAATCAAACCCGCAATGCGGACGAAGGATCCATCTTCTAAGTCACTGTTTTCAAAATCTTCCTTTAACTCCATCAACTCTCCGGTGCTCACGGTAGAGATTTCTTTGATTTCCTCAGCAAATTCAGCCAATGGATGTCCACTGATGTACAATCCCAACATTTCCTTTTCCATCATCAAAAGAATCTTTAATTGGAATTCCGCCACTTTGGGAAGCATTTCTTCTCCCATGGTCTGCGGTATCACCTCTTCAAAGGCACTGAAGAGAGATACCTGTCCATCAATATTCCGTTTCCGATCCTGATGAATTCCATCCAGCACCTTTTCATAAATAGCCAAAAGCTGGGCTCGGTTTGCGCCCATATGGTCAAAGGCACCACATTTAATGAGGCTTTCAATGGCTCGCTTGTTCATTTCTTTTGTGTCTACCTTATCACAAAAATCCATAAAGCTAACAAACTTACCTTTTTGATCCCTCGCCGTCACAATCGCTTCAATAACTGATAAACCCACGTTTTTGACAGCCATCAAACCAAACCTAATTTTCCCGCCTTCCACAGTGAACTTCCCATAACTTTCATTCACACTGGGAGGCAATATTTCAATACCTAACTTTTTACAATCCTGAATATATTGAGCCACCTTGGAAGCATTCCCCATGACACTGGTAATCAATGCCGCCATAAACTCTACAGGATAGTAGTATTTCAAATAGGCAGTCTCATATCCTAGAACAGCATAGGCCGCCGCATGGGATTTATTAAAGGCATACTTGGCAAAATCAATCATATCGTCAAAAATCTGGTTCCCAATCTCCTCCGGTACACCATTTCGAATACACCCTGGGTTCTCTAGATTTCCGTTCTCATCTTCTTTGCCATAGATGAAATATTGTCGTTCCTGCTCCATCACATCCATCTTCTTCTTTCCCATGGCCCGGCGAACCAAGTCACTGCGTCCATAGGAATACCCGCCTAAGTCTCTCACCACTTGCATTACCTGCTCCTGATAAACCAAACAGCCATAGGTAACATTCAGGATGGGCTCCAGCTTCGGATGAAGGTACTTCACCGCAGTAGGATTATTTTTATAGGCAATATATTTCGGAATAGAATCCATAGGGCCCGGTCTAAAAAGTGAGATGCCCGCGATAATATCCTCAAAGCAGTCAGGCTTCAAATCCTTCATAAATTGACGCATGCCAGAACTCTCCAACTGGAAGACCCCTAAGGTGTCGCCGCGGCTGATCATCTCATAAACCTTCTTATCATCATAATCCATTTTTGAAAAATCAATTTTGATACCATAGTTTTTCTCAATCAAGTCCAAGGCATCCCGTATTACCGTAAGATTCCTTAAACCCAAGAAATCCATCTTTAATAATCCCAGTTCTTCCAATGTCCCCATGGTAAACTGGGTGGTGATGCCATTGTCATGCATGTAGAGGGGCACATACTCATCCACAGCCTCTTTAGAAATTACTACACCTGCTGCATGGGTAGAGGCATGTCTTGGCATCCCCTCCACAGCCCTGGCTGCATCTATCAAATATTTAGCTTCTTGGTCCTCATCATACAGATCCTTTAAGCTCTTGTTTAGTTCTAATGCCTTGTCAATAGTTACACCCAATTGGAAGGGGATCTGTTTCGCAATCTGATCCACCCTGGCGTATGGTAAATTTAAAGCTCTTCCTACATCCCGAATGGCAGCTCGGGCCGCCATGGTTCCAAAAGTAATGATTTGTGCAACCTTCTCCTGCCCATACTTTCGTATTACATAGTCGATAACCTCTTGTCTTCTTTCAAAACAAAAATCAATATCAATATCAGGCATGCTGATTCTTTCTGGATTTAAAAATCTCTCAAAAATGAGGTTATATTTTATGGGATCAATATCCGTAATCCCCAAAGTATATGCCACAATGCTGCCTGCGGCGGAACCACGACCAGGCCCTACCATGATATTATGTTCTTTAGCATAGCGTATGAAATCCCACACGATGAGAAAATACTCCACATAACCCATGTTTTCGATAGTATTTAACTCATAATCCAGTCGGTCTACCAATTCCTGACCATAATCCCCATATCTTTCTTCCAGTCCTTTATAGCAAAGCTCTCTCAAATATTTTTTCTCATCATATCCATCGGGCACATCATATTTCGGTAGGTGAATCTGATTAAAGTCGAATTCCACATTGCATAATTCAGCGATCTTTACAGTATTTTCTATGGCTTCTGGTGCATAGGGAAAAAGTTTTACCATTTCTTCTGGTGACTTTACGTAAAATTCCTCAGAAGGAAACTTCAAACGTTCTTGATCCTCCAAGGTTTTTCCTGTCTGAATGCACAGCAGTACATCATGGACATGGGCATCTTCTTTTTTGAGATAATGCACATCATTAGTAGCTGCCAATGGAATATCGATTTCTTTACTTAACCTCATCAATCCGTGGTTTACCTTTTGTTGTTCCTCAATGCCATGATCCTGGAGTTCTAGATAGAAATTGCCCTTTCCAAATATGTTCTCTAATCTGAGGGCTTCCTTTTTGGCACCCTCATAATTATCATTCATCAACTCCCGTTGAATACTTCCAGCCAAGCACGCACTTAGGGCAATAATTCCTTCACTGTGCTTTTCCAATAGGGATAAATCAATTCTGGGTTTATAATAAAAACCATCAATATAAGCCATGGAAACCAGCTTCATGATATTTTTATATCCTGTCATATCCTTTGCCAAAAGAACCAAGTGTCCTTGGTTCTTATCCTTTACAGGATCCTTATCATACATGGTTCTGGCCGATGTATATACCTCACAACCAATGATGGGCTTAATGCCATGTTTTTTAGCTTGTTTGTAAAAATCAATGACCCCAAACATGGAACCGTGATCCGTAATGGCCACTGCTTTCATACCCAGTTCCTTTACCAGCTTCATCAATTGAGAAATTCTTGCGAATCCATCTAATAAACTATACTCTGTATGAAGGTGGAGATGAACAAAATCTTTCATAGGCGCCTCCTTTCTCCCTTAGATTATTTTTTCAGCAGCTTCGCTGACATCATGGCTTTTGAAACAATTTCCTTTTCATGAAAAACAGAGATATCAACTTTATAAAATTTTCTCCCCATATTGATGATCTCCGCTTGAATCTCAATCTTGCTCTCCATCTGTAATGGTTTGATAAAGTAGATCATAAAGCTATCCAATACACTGTCAAGATGCTTATGCTTTTTAATCGCCAGATATCCTGCTGTAGACATGAGCATAACTAAAACTCCTGCACTGGCAATTCCTAATTCATTAAGCATCATGGGTGTGATCTCTCCAGTCATCATCACGCCTTTTTCCGTTTCTTCCATCTTGCAATGATTCAATAATATATCTTCAAAGGACTCTCCAAGATGGGGCTGGCTTCTTATATACTGAAGCCCTCGAATAACGTCTTGGCGCGTTACTACACCCACCAGCTTTTTCCCATCCGCAACAGGAACCATTTCAATACCTTCCCAGATCATGACATGGGATACATAGGCAACAGAGGTTGTTCTGTCGATAATGATAGGATTTTCCGTCATATGGCTGCTAATCCACTCATCATCATCAACCCCCGCGATATCCCGGGGTGTGACAACTCCTATCACGTGCATATTTTTATCTACCACTGGAAATCTGCTATGTCCTGTTTGCTTCATCACCCGTTTCATATCCCGTACTTTATAGCTATTTTCTAGATAATGTAATTTTTTAGGCATGATACCTTCTGCCAGGAGTATTTGCTTACGAATTAGCTTTTCCTGGATATCGCGGTTGATGATGGAGGTAATTGTAAACGTATCATAGCTTGTCGAAATGATAGGAAGCTTTTTTTCAGCAGCTATTCGCTTTATTTCTTCCTTACAGGAAAAGCCTCCCGTAATTAGAATGGCACAGCCTTTGTCCAATGCAAGCCGGTGCACATCGTCTCTGTTTCCCACAATGAGCAGGTCACCCTCTGAAATATACCTTGCAATTTCTTCTAAGGCCATGGCACCGATCACAAATTTTCGAATGGTTTTATAAATTCCCTCATGACCGCCGATCACTTGACCTTCCACAATATTGATAATCTCCGCAAAGGTCAGCTGCTGTATTCTCTTATCTTCAACCTTTTCTACCCGTATCGTACCTACCCTTGGTATTGTACTGACAACTCCTTCTAGCTCTGCATCCTTAATAGCCTTATAAGCTGTTCCTTCGCTGACATCCATATCTTGAGCAATCTGTCTTACAGATATTTTGCCTCCTAATGGAAGACTTTTTATATAGGATAGAATCTGTTCATTCTTTGTCATCTATTTATCACCTCTTTTAAGCTTCTGGCAGAATATCAACATGGAGTATTCACTGAGCCAATTACAAAAATAAAAAGGCATGAAACATTGTTCATACCTAATATTATATCAAATCTACCATAGTTTTTCTAATACATCTGTAATCATGATGGATGTATGCTCCATTAAATCTAATTCTCTTCTCTCGGTACATTTTTGGCCTTGCGCATCATAGACAACCCTAATTTTGGGTCGCGTTGGAAATTGATGATTTGAATCAATAATGATGCCCCTTTCCCCTGAGCTCAACGCCACGATGTAACCAAGGGGATAGACGGCTATGTATCGAATAAAAGCTTTGACAATCTCTGGATCGAAGAGATGCCCAGCCATGGCTATTAAATATTCCATTGCTTGATGGGGTAATATTTTCTGCTTATATACACGATCGCTGGTTAGGGCATCATAGACATCGGCAACCGCCACTATCCTTGAAAACTCATGAATTTCCTCTGACTTCTTCCCAAAGGGATAACCGCTGCCATCATAGCGTTCATGATGCGTCAAAGCAACGATTTTTACATCTATCGCGATATCTGGAATTTCACATAAAAGGGCATACCCTAAATCTGAATGCTTTTTAATTACATCGAATTCATCTTCATTCAGTTCACCAGGCTTATTCAATATAGTATCTGCAATTTGCATTTTTCCAATATCATGGAGCAAGGCACCTACTCCCAAATCCCTAAGCCTTTGATGATTATAGCCCATGGAAATACCTGTTATAATGGATAACACACATACATTTACAGAATGAGCAAAGGTATAATCATCTACTGTACGAATATCACAGAGTTGAACCATTACATTTCGATGATTCAGCAAGTCATCGATGATCAAATTGACACGTCTGTATATTTCCTTCATTTCAATGTTATTTCCCATTCTGATGTTTTCCATTATGGTTTTGGCTAGCTTTCTTGCTTCCAATCTATTTTGCTCATGTATGATATCTTCTATCACCATATCTGCAGTTTCTTCTGCTTGTATATATACCTCGTCAATTTGAAGTTCTTTGAGTTTGGTTATATAACTATCCCTTATGCGTACACCGGCTGCAAGCAAAATGGTACCATCACAGTCATAAATATTTTTTGCCAAGATCATGCCATTTATTAAAAAGTCTACCTTGATCTTATACATGATGTCCTCCGGGAAATTGATGGTAATTTAAAGCTAATTACAAATTCGACACTTTATCGTTTATTCCTTTATATTTCTTTATTTTTTCTAGGGCTGCCACCTTATTTTTTGGGTAAAAAAACTACCCATTATTGGGTAGTTTATAGCTCTAACAATTTATTCTCAATAAGATCCACTAGTTCAAGAATCGCCTCTTCCTCATCTGGTCCCTCGACCATCAAGGTGATGACATCTCCTTTTCCAGCACCTAAAGACATAATTCCCATGATGCTTTTTGCATTAATTCTTTTTGATCCTTTTTCTACGGTAATATCTGATGTAAACTTATTCGCCATTTGTACAAATAATGCTGCAGGTCTCGCATGAAGACCAAGCTTATTGACAATTGTTACTTCCCTTGTGGTCATTACTATACATCCCCCTCTTTTTGCTTTATTTTTTCCGCAATTTTCTCAATTTTTCTCAATCTATGATTCACCCCTGATTTTCCTACAGGTGGTGTAAGCATTTGTCCTAATTCTTTCAAGCTTGCTTCTTTGAATTCCAAACGAAGCTCGGCAATTTCCCTTAAGCCATCGGGCAAGATTTTGAACCCATGGGTTTTTTCAATATATTCAATATTTTCAATTTGCCGTATGGAAGCATTGACAATTTTGCTTAAATTAGCAGTCTCGCAATTCACAATTCTATTGACATTATTTCTCACTTGTTTCACAATTCTTATATTCTCCAAATTTAACAATGCATTATGGGCTCCGATAATATTTAAAAGGTCTACAATCTGATCTCCTTCCTTCAGATATACCACATAGCTATTCTTCCGCTGGACAATCTTTGCACCCAAATCAAATTCATTTATTAAATTTTTTAAATCTTCACTGTGTTCTTCACTGCTGGTCACAAGTTCAAGATGATAGGTTTTCTCTGGGGCACTGACAGATCCCGCACCCAAGAAAGCACCTCTCAAATAGGCTCTTTTACAGCATCTTTTCTTTAATAGCTCTTGGGGAATTGAATAATCTATGGAAAACTGTTCATCTTCTTTTCTTAATATTCCCAATTTTTGTAGGATATCGTTTGCACCTGAAGTGTTGTTGATCACCATCATATAGTTGTTATTCTTCTTCAACACTCTATTTTTTCGAACCATCAGCTCTGTGTGGATTCCAAAACATGTCTTAAGAAGTTTGATGATTTTGCGAGCAACAGCTGCATTTTCTGTTGCAATTCGAACATTCATTTTCTGAAACCCTGCAAGTTGAATGGTTCCGCTCATTCGAATCAAAGCAGATAGCTCTGCCAATTGACAACAATAATCCTCAGGAATAAGCCGGGACAGTTCATTTTTTGTTTCCATAGAAAAGGACATTTTATCACCCACTTCAAAGTCACTGCTTGAAATTCTTGAATAAATAAGCAACATTTATATATTTCTAATATTATAACATAATTTACGTAAATATCTATGAAAATATGATTAGGAATGTAAAATTTTAATGATTACTAACTTTTTTTGGTCAGTTTTTTTCAAAGAAAAATGGTGCACAATATATATGAAACCAAATGAGGAGGTGTAAACGAATGCAGTCAGGAGCTCATCCAACTATGGAAGTAATGTGTCATGTTTCCAACTGTAAGTTTTATAAGAACGATTATTGTCATGCAAGCAAAATCGAAGTAAATCCTAAGCATATTAACCGTGCAAATACCAGCGATGATGCACTATGCTCTACCTTTATACCTGGAAAATAATTAATCATCGTATTTTTATGCATATGAAAGACCTCACCATTGGTGAGGTCTCAACTTTATAAATTATTCATCGCCTGAATGGCCTTGCTGATAATATCTCTTTCGTCATCGTATTTTGCTAGTTCAGCAGCTCTGTTCATATGAACAAATCGCGCTTCGATAAAGCCCTCTTCCTTTTGGGGATTACAATCCATATTTCTTGCCTTCATCAAATACCAGTGAACTGTTTTATTTACTACCTCATGATTTTGCCAGCTATTTTTAAAAGAATAATGAATTTCTCCCAAATATTTCAGCACCTCTGCCTTCACGCCACCTTCTTCAAGAACCTCTCTAACAGCTGCTGTGCTTGTATCTTCATGTTCTTCTACTTTTCCCTTTGGTAATACCCAGTCTCCATTATATTTGCGTAACAGCAGTATAGCATTTCCGAAAATAACTACACCGCCAGAGCTTATTTCCTCCCTCACAATGTCCACTCCTTAATATATTGAAACTGCAATTTATTTTTCTAACAATTCTATTTTCTTACCACAAACATATATATATTAAGTTATCATAATACATCTGTGCTTTCAATGTTAAATTTAAATATATTCATAATCTATTTTATTCAAGGTTTTGTAAAATGGTTTCTCTATAGACCCATGAATCTTCTCGCTACTACATAACTTTATTAAAGATCAAATAAAAAAGGCACACTACGTGTGCTTCGCTAGGGGAACCTAGTTCCCCTTCGACGGCTGCAAAGCAGCTTTCTGAGGACTCCTCTGACTGCGGCATGGGAATACTTCCCCTGCACCCCTGCTTTTTTATAGTATAAGAAAATATACTTTCTTATACTATAAAAAAGTACAGGCTGGATCTGAACACCTATCCATTCTGTACTTCTTTCATGAACTATTCAGTTATCTTGTATTCTTTTAGTCTATTTCTGAAGGTATCGATCATTTCTGGACTTTGATCCAATCTATAAATTCTTGCAGGGTTCCTTTGGGAATCCCAGTCAATTCCATTCCACCAAATGGCCACCTTGATCCGATCGAATTTTTTCATAGAATCAAACATCTCATGGATCCATTGGATTTTATCGCCACCCACAGAATTTGATCCAAATTCTGTGACCATAAATGGCTGGCTAAATATCTTATCATATTCCGCATACAAGGGCACATATATTTCATCAAACCCTCTCCATTTTTCACCTGGATAATAGGTTCCTGCATTATATCCTGTTAAGCCAATAATATCTACAAATTCATCGCCTGGATAATAATTCAGGGCATGATTCCATGCGAAATTTGGAAAGGAACCATCATGAGGATTCCATACCCACAGTACATTGTCTACACCAGCATCCTTAAAAATATTATAAACATATTTCCATACCGCTTTAAACATTTCTGGATCCTTTGATGTAAAATAGCTGGAATATACGCACCAATCTCCATTCATTTCATTATTTAGTCTGAAAAGTATAGGATGTCCAAAAAGCTTTGCCTGCCGTGCATATTCCTGAAAATAGCTATCATATTCTCCCTGTAGTATGTCGTAGGTCACACTGCTGTTATCCCTACCATCTAGATACATTGTCTGAAGGGTCAATTCCACATATCGATTGTTCTCATAGGCATTTTTCATTTCTTCCATAGGAAATCCATCACTGGAGAAGGATTGATACAATACCAAAAAATCAAAGGTATAGTCTAACTGATCTTCCAAAGACTTTAAAAAACCAAAATCTCTAGGTGCAGTGTTTTCAAAAATCCCCCATCTTGTTTCCTTAGAATCTTTAAAATATTTGTCATAAAATTCCTTTGTCTCATCATTTAAGCCGTGATAAGTTCTCCCTTGGTCTAAGTGCACCTGAGGTGTTCCTTTTTTTTCTATTAGCCGAAAGCTCTGGATAAGTTCCATATACTCTTCATAGCTTTCAAAAGGCTTCGCTGATTTTATGATGATAGTATATACTTCATGACTATTCTTAACGATTTCTGCACTGACATAGTAGTTTTTATCATTTGGTATCTTTGACATTTTTTCTCGATCCCATTTTAGTAAGTGGGTTTTCATGCCATTAATATGTAAAGTATCTTCATACTCCTTATAGTGATCCTTGGTATTTTTCAAGAACCGATTGCTATAGCCAATATAAGCAGCAGCAGAATTTGATGTTCCTTTAAAATTGTCATAATAGATCTCTATGCTTTTCTCTTTATCATAGATCAAGGTCTTTACTGGTGAAATGGATACATCTACATACATATGGTTGGGATACTTTATAGAATATCCGTGGGCAAAATTTTGATATTCATTGTACTGGTGATCAATAGGCGTAATTGTTTTGAAATCATCTTCTTCTGTAAAATCTGAATAAGTAACGATCTTCCCATTCTTTATGAATGTACTGATCGAGTCTACCGTATCACCAAAGGCAAATGTACCGCTAAAAATAAGGGCTGCTGCACAAAGTATGGCACCAAATTTTTTAATCTTCATCTTGTCCTCCTTATGTTGCCAATGCCAAATTTTATGTATTCATTCATTATTTCTCCAATCATTATAGCACAGAAATAAGTCAAATTATATCGAAAGTTTATATCTCCCTATAAAAGCATTATTATCCTAGTTTATTGTAGCTAGAAATCAGCAAAATAATAATAAAATGTTTAAAAAAGACAGGTGATCTTATGCCATTAAATGAAAAATTTGTAATCAATCTTCAAGGGAAAAATTTTGTCACCTATGAAGGCCTCTTAGATCTTGCCCATCAACAGGAATTGACTTCCATATCTGTTGAACTGCTGCAGTTTCCATCTGCGGATAATAACAACACCGCTGTATGCAAAGCAACAGTCGAAGCAAACGGAAGGCGCTTCATCGATTTTGGCGATGCCAGTCCTAATTCTGTTCGCAGCAATCTCGCCCCCCATATCATCCGTATGGCATCTACCAGAGCAAAAGCAAGGGCCTTAAGAGATTTTACCAATATCGGTATGACTGCTTTGGAAGAACTGGATCTAAAAGAGTTTGAAGAAAGCAATTTGCCCTTCGATGCCGGGAAGGAATCCATTCAAAATACAATTCCCGATGATCCACCTACAAAACGACAGTTGGAAACCATTAAAAAGCTTTCTAATGAAATCGAACTGGAAGTCGATATAGAAACTTTGACAAAAAGAACCGCAGCAGCTTTGATTTCCGAGATGCTTAGTGAAAAATATAAGCGACACTAAATCGTGTCGCTTGTATAATATTTTATATTTTTGTTATTTTCTTTAATTTATCGTGAAGGTAGTAATAATCAAAAATCCTCAGTTTATCAGTAGCATATTTCTCCTCTAGTGCTAGCTTCACAATTTGTTCCGATAAATTGATTGCATCATGACGAATGTATTTCTTCTTTACTTCCACAAAGGGGCCTTCTACAATATGAATTCCCATTTGGGCAATCATTCTTCGATCTTCAGGTGTCAAGCAAACCGGCTCGGCTCCATCCTCCACATACTTGTGAAGAACTTCCTTTGAAATCAATTCATTGTTCACAAAAACATAATCAATGGATTGGCCTTTCATATGGCGAACAATGGCATCCAAATGTTTCCAAACACTATATCCATCGGTTTCACCAGGCTGAGTCATGACATTGGCTACATACACTTTAATCGCATTGGAACGTTTAATCGCATCGGCTAAATCTGGAACCAGAAGATTGGGAATAACACTGGTATATAAGCTGCCTGGCCCTAATACAATTACATCTCCACTGGCAATGGCCTCCACGCATTCACGGAGGGATTTTGCATTTTCTGGCTTGATAAATACCTGCTCAATCTCACTATCCAATTCTCGTACCTTCACAGGAATTTGAGATTCCCCTTTGATGACCTTACCATTCTTTAATTTTGCATACAGGGTAACATCCTCCAAGGTTACAGGTAAAACTTTCCCTGTCACGGCCAAAACATCATTCATCTTCCGTATAGCCTCTTCAAAATTATCGGAGATGCCATTCATGGCGGCAATCAAAAGATTTCCAAAGCTTTGCCCTTTTAAAGAACCCTCTTCAAATCGATATTGAAGAAGTCGCTCCATACTCGGCTCTGTATTGGCTAAAGCCAAAATGCAGTTCCGAATATCCCCTGGTGGCAGCATACCCAAGTCTTCTCTCAGCTTTCCAGATCCACCACCATCATCGGCTACAGTGACAATGGCGGTGATGTTGGACGTGTACTTCTTCATTCCGCGAAGGAGTACTGACAATCCAGTACCACCTCCGATAACAACTACCTTCGGTCCTCTCATCAGAACCTTTTTTCCATTGGAAACCCTGTCCATGGGATTTCTGTTTCCTAGGCCAGTGTAGCTCAAGTCCAGCAAATGAATCAAAAATAAACGGATCGGCTTACCTGATATCATCACAAGTATACAGCCGATAATAAGAAACATCATACGATATTTCCATGATGTGCTTATATCCAATGTGCCATATAAAAAAGGATAAAATCCCCACCCAATGATGATGATACCGAATACCATCATCAAAAGCCATCGCTTGATTCCCAGTCCTGGCTTCAACCAATCAAAGAAGTTCATACCCATCTACTCCCTTACAGTTCTTACAGAATCTCTATGATTGATCGTTACACGATGTCCTTTCTCCAGCAAACTCTCATATAAAATATTTGCCACTGTTACCGATCGATGCTTTCCTCCTGTGCAGCCAATGGCAATCACCAATTGGGTCTTTCCCTCTTTAATATAATAAGGAATCAAGAAGTGAATCATATCCTTCAGTTTTTCAACAAAAGCAATGCTTTCGGGCCATTGCATTACATACTCTCTCACAGCCGGCTCATGCCCTGTATAATCTCTTAAAGCATCGATATAATGTGGATTTGGTAAGAAACGTACATCAAATACAAGATCTGCATCCAGTGGAAGACCTTTCTTAAATCCAAAGGTCAGTATAGAGATGGTTAGATTTTCTGCTTTTAGACCCTCTAGATAGATTTTTCGAATCTCTTCTCGTAACTGGGCTGATGTAAGGTTGGAGGTATCTATAATGTGTTTAGCTTTTCCCTTCAATTGGGCTAACCGTTCTCTCTCCGCTTCAATACCATCAATAATTCTTCCTTCAGGACTCAAGGGATGGTTTCTTCGGGTTTCCTTAAAGCGCTTGATCAATACCTCATCAGATGCTTCTAAAAACAAGACCTCATAGAGATAGCCCATTCTTTCAATGGTATCAAGGCTCTCGAACAGGTCGTCGAAGAATCTTCCCCCACGAATATCGATCACCAATGCTATTTTCTCAATATCACCCTTTGCATGGAAACAAAGCTCTGCAAATTTAGGGATCAATGAAGGGGGAAGATTATCCACACAATAAAAGCCAAGGTCTTCCATGCTTTTCATCGCTTGACTCTTTCCAGCTCCCGACAGTCCAGTGATAACTACAAATTTCATTGTATATCCCCCCTTTGTCTACTCTTCAGCATTTAAAATTTGCTCTACCTTCAGTCCAGCAGCCACGGCACGGTCAATCCCAGCTTTTACATTCCCAACATCCTGAGGTTTGTGGGCATCACTGCTGATAATAAATTTTACCCCTTCTTTCATGGCTACTTTTATATACTCTACTGTGAGATGCCCATGGCTACTGTTAATTTCTAGGGCTGTGTTTCTCTTGGCAGCAGCCTTTGCCAGTTCCGCTGTATCAATATTAGCTTTCGAACCAGGATGGGTGATGAGATCAATAGAATTATTATATACCGCTTCAATCACAGCCTTTGTGTTAATAACTCTAGCTTTTCTATCTACTGAGGGCAGGTACTTCGCCAGCACATTGTTGACATGGATGTTAAAGCTGTCGGAGATTCTATGGGGCAATGCACCAAAATGATAACCAACCAAAACCATATCTAAATCCTTTAGAATATCCTTATCAATATCAATTTTACCGTCTGTACTGATAATATTTCCTTCCATCCCTAATTTTACCTTTATTTCAT
Organism: Anaerosolibacter carboniphilus; assembly: GCF_014205875.1. Taxonomy (GTDB): domain Bacteria; phylum Bacillota; class Clostridia; order Peptostreptococcales; family Thermotaleaceae; genus Anaerosolibacter; species Anaerosolibacter carboniphilus. The sequence continues at coordinate 88,557 of NZ_JACHEN010000010.1, read as the reverse complement.
TCGTTTCCTTGTTGATCGTATCGATTTCTTCCCGCATTTTCTTGACGTCTTTTCGTCGAACGCCATAGGTTACATGGCTAGGTCCATGATCAGAAATCGCCACTTCCCGTAAACCTTTTCGAATGGCCTCATCTACATTCTCCTGGATGGTCCCTTTTCCATGACTATAGATGGTATGGGTATGATAATCTGCAAAAATCTTCATTTTTCTCACTCCGTTATCTCTTCGTCAAGCATCATTGACGACTATAGTGTTTGTTCTTTTAGCTATTCTTCACCTACAATCCTTACTTCTGGATGAAGCTCCACGCCAAACTGATCTCGTACAACCTTTTGAATCAACTTGATAAGATGAATCACATCTTCGGCCGTGGCATTTCCCACATTTACTACAAAACCAGAATGCAATTCCGATACTTGCGCATCTCCAACCCGTACACCCTTCAATCCAGCATCCTCTATCAACTTTCCAGCAAAATATCCCGGCGGTCTTTTGAAAGTACTACCAGCACTGGGCAGATGCAAGGGCTGTTTTGTTGTTCTCTTCACAGTAAGCTCTGCTGTGATTTCCTTGATACGCTCATAATCACCCTTTTGAAGGGCGATATCTGTTTCCAATACCACATAGCCTTCCCTTTGTATCACGCTGTTTCTATACTCAAATTCCAGCTGCTCTCGATCTAAGTAAATCACATTACAACAATGGTCCAGCACCAAAGCACCTGTGACTACATCCTTCATCTCACCACCATAGGCTCCAGCATTCATAGCTGCAGCGCCTCCTAAAGTACCCGGTATGCCGCTGGCAAATTCAAAACCCTCAAGGCTTTCTCTCATAATCTTTTTAGCCAAGACAGACAGCAGTATCCCCGCTTGGGCTTTAATATGATTTTCACTTATAGTAACCTCACTGAAGTTCTCAGCAATTTTAATGACAACCCCTCTAATTCCCTTATCTCGCACCAATAGATTGCTGCCATTCCCAATGACATAGTATGGTATATTATTTTCTTTGCAGACCCGTAGCCCATGCTGAATTTCCTCCACCGTTGAGGCCAATATCATAATATCAGCGGGTCCTCCTATTTTAAAGGAGGTATGTTCCTTCATCATCTCGTTCTTTCGAATATGCTCTATTTGAATTTTTTCTTTCAATTTTTCATAAATTTCGTTTATCGTCATTCCAACAACTCCTCATATCGATCTCTTATATCCCTTCATTTGTCATGATTAGTATACCTTTTTGATTGATGAAATACAAGGTTATTCTCCCCAGTTACTGCTCTTGGGTAATCCTGTTATAGGTCTCGATCTTCAATTGGGCATCTCGAAGGGCATCCTCCACCGTTTTGTTCCCTAGAACAGCCAAACGGATCTGACTCTGCAGGATGCCATCAATAGTCATCCAGTTGGGATGAGTGGGTAGATTCTCACAGTAGGCCAAGCTCTTTTCAACTGTTGCCATAAGTAGATCCAATTGATAAATATCTTCCCCGCTCTTTTTCACAGGAAATACGCCTAATCTGCTTAAGTCCTTTTGAAATTCATCGGCTGTAACAAATTTTAAAAATTTTACACACATCTCCAGCTTCTGGGGATCCTTTTGCTTAAAAATTCCATAGGCCGACACATTATTAGATAAGGAGATAGGTATGCCCTTTTCCCCTATAGGATAATTGGCAGCGCCTATTTGAAACCCTAGTCCTTGATTCTTTAAGTTGTTTAATACATTTATTGCCCAGGTACCCACAGGATATACGGCTACCTTCTTCTCCTTATAAAAGCTCTCCCAAGCCTCTCTCTCTGTATTTTCTCCAAAATTTGGTGGTGTTACCCCGTAAACCTGCTTTAGATCCACCAATTTTTTTAACCCGCTCTTTGCCCTTTCATCATTGAATCGATAATTCAAGCTGTCATCAAAAACCTGGGCCCCATCAGATAATAGAATTCCCCATGTATTGTAGCTATTTAAATCAATGAAGGAGTTAAATCCATATACATCGTTTTTTCCATCTCCATTCTTATCAAAGGTGAGGACCTTTGTGGTTTCTACGAATTCTTCATAGGTCCAATTTCCATCTTTAGGTGGATCAATACCCTTTTCTTGAAACAAATCCAAATTCAAAAGCATGGTATAGGTGGTCATCATGGAAGGAAAACCCCAGGTTTTTCCATTGTAACGAACTGCATTCAATGCCTGGGTTTTATAGTCCCCTTCCTCCTCATGGGTTAAATACTTATCGACAGGTTCTAAAACACCTCGATCTATGATAGCGAAATCAGTGGCTACGGGTGCGATATCGGGAAAGGTGCCTGTTTGTATGGCTGTTTCCAACTCTAGGGGGCCTGTCTTTAAATCCATGGGCTTTAATTCTATATATACCCCTGGATTCGCCTTTTCAAAAGCCTTAATTTTGCTTACAATCCATCCGTAACGGCTACCGTTGCTCACATCTAAGTGAGGATAGTCCCATAGGGTAATGACACCCCTCCATTTGATTGTATTTGACATCGGATCTTCCTGTTGGACTCCAGGCTTGAATTCCAAAAAGTAAATGGGTCCCCATATAATAAAGCTACATAATAATAGACATAAAAAAAGAGCAAAAGGTCTTTGTTTTTTCATTGCCATATCGCAGCACCTCCTACTCTATATTTATTATAAAACTAAGCGCTATATGCCCTTCTGCTTGTGAGAACAAAATTGCTTTGCAATTTGTTCTTCGCTAGGGGGAACTACTTCCCCCTTCGACGGAGCTAACGCTCCTGAGCACCCCCTCTAAACCGGCGAGGGGGATCCCCTCTGCACTCCCCATTTTTAAGGAAATAGCCCCCAACTAAGTACTTATCACAAGCTTTTGCGCAAGCTATTTCCTTAAAAATCACAAAATCCTTTTGGGCTTTATATACCAGATCTTATCTGCATATTCCTTTATGGTTCGATCGGAGCTAAACTTTCCTGCATTGACTAGATTCATCCAGCATTTCCTTGACCATTCCTCGGGATTACGATAGGCTTTATCAATTTCTTTATGGGCCTCTCTGTATTCAGCAAAATCCCTAAGAATAAAGTAATTATCGGCTTTATGCCAGTTAGTTCCTAGCAAAAGGGAGTCATATAATTCTTTAAACATGCCTGTTCCTTCATCATCAAAGGTTCCATCTACCAAACTATCCACCACCCGCTTTAAACCCGGTGTGTTTTCATAATATGTTTTGGGATCATAACTGTTTTTGATCTTCTCCAGCTCTTCTATCCTGGCACCGAAGATAAAATTGTTTTCTTCTCCCGCTTCAGCTACAATCTCTACGTTTGCCCCATCGAAGGTGCCAAGGGTAGGCGTACCATTCAGCATGAATTTCATGTTGCCTGTGCCGGAAGCCTCCTTCCCTGCAGTAGAAATCTGCTCAGAGATATCCGCTGCCGGAAATAGCTTTTCCCCATAAGAAACACGATAATTTTGCACAAAGACAACTTTCATCTTGTCTTTTGTATCTGGATCTGTATTTATCTTTTTTCCGATTTCATTGATAAACTTGATGATTCCTTTCGCCCTGAAATACCCAGGCGCTGCCTTCGCCCCAAATATAAAAGTCCTCGGTATTAAGTCCAATTTGGGATCTTCTTTTATTCTAAAATATATATCCAAAATATGAAACCCATTCAAAAGCTGTCTTTTATATTCATGGAGTCTTTTGATTTGAATATCAAATATAGACGATGTATTCACTGGAATTCCTTCATGTTTCTCTATATAGGCAGCCAATGCTTTCTTCTTTTTCATCTTGATTTCTGCAAATTTTTTTAGAATAGCTTTATCATCTCTATATTTCTCCAGTTCCTTTAGCTTGTTTAAATCTGTAACCCACGCTTCTGTTCCCAGTAATTCTGTAATAAGCTTTGACAGTTCAAGGTTACTCAACAGCAGCCATCTCCTTGGCGTGATCCCATTGGTTTTGTTCTGGAATCGATGGGGATACAGCCTATACCATTCCTTTAGTTCATGGTTCTTCAATATCTCCGTGTGTAATTCAGCCACCCCATTGGTGGTGTGACAGCCATAGATTGCTAACCATGCCATTTTAATACTTCCATTGGAAATGATCCTTAACTTCTCAATTTCTTCTATTCCATATCCTTTGTCTCTTAGTTTCAAAGCGAACTTCTTATCGATTTGCCGAATCACTTGATATATTCTGGGCAGTAATCTTTTAAATAACTTACAATCCCATTGCTCTAAAGCTTCGGCTAGGATGGTATGATTGGTATATGAAAACGTCTTCTGTGTAACTTCCCAGGCCTGCTCCCAATCAAGACCTTCCTCATCCATCAACAATCGCATCAGTTCCGGGATAGCCACCACTGGGTGGGTATCGTTCAGTTGAACAGCATGATAGGCGTGAAAAGACTCGAACTGATTCCCATATTTGCCCTTATACTTTTTCTTCATATCCTGCAAGGATGCTGAAGCGAAAAAGTATTGCTGCTTTAATCGGAGCAGCTTTCCCTGCAGCTTGTCATCGTTTGGGTATAATACTCTGGATATATCTTCTGCTCGATTTTTTTCCCTTACAGCTTTATCAAACTCCTGATTGTTAAACTGTTGAAAATCAAAATCTTTGATTGGCTCAGCCTGCCATAACCGCAGGGTATTTACGTTTTTCGTCTTATAACCGATAATAGGCATATCATAAGGTACTGCCCGAACGGTAGCCTCTTTGAATTGAACGAGGACCTCGTCCTCTTCCCGTCTGACAGACCATGGATCTCCATGTGCCATCCAATGATCTCCCTCTTCCTTCTGAAATCCATCTTCAAATCTCTGTCGAAAGAGTCCATAGCGATAGCGGATACCATAGCCTGTCACTGGAAGGTTCATGGTCGCACAAGAATCTAAGAAGCAGGCCGCCAGCCTTCCCAATCCCCCATTGCCTAACCCTGCATCTTCTTCTGCCTCCTCGATGAAATTCAAATCTATCTTTAGTTCTTTTAAGGTATCTCTTACATCTTCATAAATATCTAAATTGATAAGATTGTTGCCAAGGGCTCTGCCCATGAGAAACTCTGCTGATAAATAGTATGCCTGCTTTCCTTCTTCATAGGTAGAACCTGTTCTATACCAATCATCTGCAAGCTGCTCTATGATCGCCTTTGAAACTGCATGATACTTTTCATAGATGGTGGCATTCTCAATTACTTTCCCATAATCAGCCTTTAGATTTCTAAGAACGCTGCTTTTCAACTGCTCCTGATTCAACATCGCCCCTCCTATCTTCCATATCGTTTTGTAAATTGATTGATTTTTTCTGCCAGTTCTTCTGTCAACATCTCTTTTTTCACCCGCCATTGCCAGTTGCCTCCGATGGTGGATGGGGTATTCATTCTATGCTCACTGCCTAGCCCTAGAAAATCCTGCATAGGTGCAATGGCCAATACCCCTACAGAGCTCCAAACGCCTCGTAAAAATCCCCAGTGATACCCTTCCTCCTCTGTCAGATTCAGATACTTTATAGCATGTTCAACATCCTGCTTACTTGCCGTATCCATCCATCCCATCACCGTATCATTGTCATGGGTACCCGTATAGACCACACAATTCTTCTCATAGTTGTGGGGTAGATAGTCGCTCTCCTCTCTTACATCAAAGGCAAATTGCAGTACCTTCATGCCTGGATATTGAGATTCTATTCTAAAGTCTATGACTTCCTTTGTTAAGAACCCTAAATCCTCAGCAATAATATTCATATCCCCTAGCTGCTCCTTCACTGCTTGGAACAGTTTCATACCAGGTCCCTTTACCCAACGACCGGTGGCAGCCGTCTTGCTCCCATAGGGAATTTCCCAAAAGGACTCAAAACCACGGAAGTGATCGATACGAAGAATATCGTACAATCTGAAATTTCCTCTTATTCGTTCAATCCACCAATCATAATCTCTTTGCCCCAATAGATCCCACCGATAGATGGGATTTCCCCATAGCTGACCGATTTCCGAAAAAGAATCAGGCGGACAACCAGCAATGGTTACTGGTCGTTTCTTTTCATCAAGGAAAAATATCTCACTATTGGCCCAAGTATCTGCGCTGTCCTCTGCCACATATATGGGAATATCTCCAATGATGTGGATCCCTTTATCGTTGGCGTATCTTTTTAACTTCTCCCACTGTTTGAAGAAAAGAAACTGCAGAAAGATCCAGTATTCCATTTCACCTGAGAGCTCCTTCTGATAGCGCCAAAGGGTCTTTTCTTCTCTCAACTTTATATCTTCGTCCCAATCTTTCCAAGGTTTCATGCCAAACCGTACCTTCACAGCCATATATAAAGCGTAATCCTCGAGCCAATTTCTGTTCTCGGCCCTAAATTCTCCTATGGACTGTTTATACATCACTTTCCCTGATTCAAAAGCCTTTCTTAGAATGAGAAACCGATTCCTATATAACTTCTCATAATCGACCTTTTCCTTATCCCTGCCAAAATCAACCCCATGGATATCATCCCACTTTAGTAAGCCTTCTTCGACTAAGATTTCAAGATCAATCAAATATGGGTTGCCTGCAAAGGATGAAAAAGATTGATAGGGTGAGTCTCCAAAGCTCGTTGGCCCTAAAGGAAGCAGCTGCCAATACTTTTGGCCTGCTTTTTCCAAAAAATCAACAAATCCATAGGCCTCCTTGCCAAAGGTCCCAATTCCATAGGGACTGGGTAGAGATGTAATATGCATCAAAATACCGCTGCTTCTCTCCAACATATGCATTCCCCTCTTATCCATTACTTTGATGATTCCAATACCATTGTCCTTTGTGTCACATTGCCTTGCATATCCACTATATCGAAGTGAATCTTTTTGGTTGCTGGTCTCCCTATAACCCTAATCTGTATATCCAAATTTCCATTCTTTCGATGTATATCCATGAAAATCTTTGAGTACATCCCTTCTCGATAACCGTAGGTCTCTCCATCATCGTCATAATAAACATAGGAAGTTTGATCCTCTACAAATCCAATGACAAAAACCTCAGAAGGATCGAGACGATCGATATTAGGTCCATGGTTACCCAGAACCAGCAGTCTGTTTTTTCTAATAAAAATGGGTACCTGGTTTAAAGGCACATCCATATAATGATGACCCATCCTCATTACTTTGAATTCCCTCTGCTGATAACAATCAACCCTCCAAAGAACCATATCTTCCGGCAGCCAAACATATCTTCCCACTGCATTCTCCTGATATATGGGTGCAATCATGAGGGATTCTCCCACCAGTAATTGATCCTCTACCCTTTTTGACATTCTATCCTGATATGCAAAGGCCAAAGGAGCAAAGAAGATATCCTTTGCCATCAGTGCCTTCATGTACTCTGAATAAAGATAAGGCACCAGGGCATATCGAAGGCGGATCATTTCCCTCATAATCCCCATGCTTTCTTGATCATAGGCATAGGGCTCCTGTCTTCTGGTTCCCATGGCTGAATGATTCCGCAGCAATGGCGTAAATAGGCTCATTTGAAGCCAACGTATCATCAGCTGCGCATTACAATCTCCACTGAAGCCACCGGTATCAGCACCGGCATATAAAAAACCACACATATTTAATGATGGCATCATTTTCAAATTTAAAAGCAAATGTTCCCACCAAGAATGATTGTCTCCTGTCCAAATCCCTCCATATCGATGCATACCAATAGAGGAAGCCCGGGAAAACAGCAGGAACCTTTTATTGGGGTGGATTTCTCTAAATCCTTCTGCTGCTGCCCTTGTCATATTGCAGCCATATAGATTATGCACCATATTATGATTCACAAGTTTTCCATTTATATTATGATAAAAGGATTGATAATCTTCCACCGCATTGGACATATGCTCAAAAACATCTTTTAAATCGAAGAACGTGTAGATATCTAAATTTTCATTTTCTGAAGTCTTGGCTTTTTCGATGGCCTTCTCTAACCCACGATTTGAATAGAAAATTGCAGGCTCATTCATATCGTTCCAAAACCCTTCAATACCGCATTCGATCATATCTTTATACTTCAAGCCAAACCATCGCCTGGCCTCAGGATTAAAAAAATCTGGAAAATGCACTTTTCCTGGCCATACCGCCGCCACGAAAGGCTTTCCATCTTCGTCTAGACAAAAATATCCCTTTTCTACACCTTCCTCATAGATCCTATAACCATTCTCAATTTTTACACCTGCATCAATGATGGGCACCAATCGAAGCCCTTTCTCTTTCATGGTACTAACATAATCTTTAAAATTAGGGAATCTTTCCTTACTGATTGTAAAATCCTTAAAATCTTCCATATAGTCAATATCCAGATAGATAGCATCACATGGAATATCATGCTGTATGAATGCATCCGCTACCTCATCAATGGCTTTCTGGTCTGGGTAACTCCATCGGGACTGCTGGTAGCCGAAAGCCCATTTTGGCGGTGCGTATCCATCTCCAATGAGTTTCAAGAATTCATGGACGATTTCCCGTGGCTGATCCCCTTGAATCATATAAACATCTGCATCCAAAGTATCTATTATGATCTCAATGATATCTTTATGATCATTTCCGATATCAAAAACCACTTGTCCTGGATAGTCAATAAACACACCAAACTTTACTTCTCCATCGATTATCATAAAATTGTGGGCACCATACAGTGATTTTTTATCTGGTGTATGGTTTGGGTCATCGCTGCAGTAGGATATGTACAAACCACCTCGTTTGTTCATGCCCCTCTGATTTTCCCCCAACCCCCAAATCATATCTTCTGGCTCCATCTTGAAGGTAAGTTTGAGCTTTTCACCCGCTGCTATGTGAAAATAATCTATCTCTGCCTTCGTGGTTTCTTCTCCGATATCCGCAATAATTTCAGTAGGCCGCGGCGCACCAAATCTATACTTATAAATTTTCTCACTGATTTTGAAAGTCTTCAAAGCAATCACCTTTCATCGTTATTTTATAGATCCCTGGGTAACACCCTTCACAATATGTTTTTGGGCAATAAAGTAGAATATGACGATAGGTACCATGGCAATGACAAGCCCTGCCAAAGCCAAATTCCATTTCTTAGAATACTGACCAAAGAAATAGAACATTTTCAATGGGATGGTATGCCAACCAGGCCTATTGATTACCAATTGAGGTAATAAGAAGTCATTCCATATCCACATGATATTGAGAATACACACCGTTACAGTGATGGGTTTTAGCAGTGGAAATACGATATACCAGAAAATCTGGAAGGTGTTGCATCCATCAATGGTAGCCGCTTCTTCCAACTCTACAGGGATATTCTTGATAAATCCATGATAGAGCATAATGGACAAACTGGATCCAAAGCCCAAATACATAAATACAAGTCCAACGGGGTTTAACAATCCAAGTTTTCCCATAATATTGATTAGCGGCAGCATCACCGATTGAAAAGGAATCAGCATCGCCCCTGCGAATAGGAAAAAGAGGACGGTACTTAGCTTTGTTTTTGTTCTTACCAGCATCCAAGCAGCCATGGATGCAAATATAACAATGAAGATGGTACTGGATACCGTGATGAGAAGAGAATTGAAAAAAGATTGAATAAAGTCAAGTTCTGTGAAGGCCTCTATGTAATTGTTTAAGGTAAAGAATTCTCCAAAGGGCAATGCCATGACATTGGTAAAAATCCCTTTCTGAGTTTTGAAGGAGTTGGCAAATACGATATAGAGGGGTGATAAGAATAGAATGCCTAATATCGTTCCTAGGGCAGGCCACCCTATTTTTCTGAGGTACCCATTTTTCATTACATTTCTACCTCCCTATCTTTGCTATAACTCAATTGGGTCAGTGTAATAACGGCGACGGTAAATAGAAAAATGACTGCCTTTGCCTGGGCAAGCCCCAATTTATTAAATACAAAAGCTGACTTATAGATATTTAATGCCAGCATTTGTGTTGCATTGAAGGGACCTCCATTTGTCAGGGATAAATTTTGGTCGAATAGCTTAAAAGAATTCGACAGTGTCAAAAAAAGGCCCACTGTAAATGCAGGTGCTACCAAAGGGATGGTAATATGAATTAACCGATGGAGTCCATTGGCTCCGTCAATTTCTGCAGCTTCCTTTAAGGACTCAGGAATGCTTTGTAGGGCAGCGATATAAATAACCATCATGTATCCTGCCAACTGCCATGACATTAAGATCACCAGTCCCCAGAAGCCTGTTTCTGGTGTGGATAGCCACCCCTGTAAGAAGCTTATTCCCATCTTGCTCCCAATGGAATCTAATGCTTTCGTAAAAATAAACTGCCAGATAAATCCTAATATAAGTCCTCCAATAAGATTTGGCATAAAGAAAATACTTCTCAGGATATTGCTGATTTTCATTCCCTTCGTTACCAGCAAGGCCAGTCCAAAACCCATGATATTGATTGTAATCACGGATACAAAAGCAAATTTTGTTGTAAATAGGAAAGCCTGTAAAAAATCTGGATCTTTTGTGAGAATTTCAATATAATTACCCAAACCTACCCAGGATGCGTTATTTTCGATCCCATTCCAATCGGTAAATGAATAGTAAATTCCCAATAGAGCGGGTATAATGACAACCATTAAGAAGGCAATTAGGATTGGTCCAACGAAAAAGCCAAACCAAAGTCTTGATTTCTTCATAATATCCTCCTAGTACCTTAATCCACTCAAGACAAAATCACTTCTAGAAAATTGAGGAGGGCAATGGTCCCTCCCCAGTCTCTATCAAAACCTATTTTCTCATTTCCTCCCACTGGGCCTTGGAATTCTTCACAACATCTTCCCACTTGATTTCTCCAGATAAGTACTTCTGAATTTCTACGCCCAATACATCCATACCCCATCCTGTAGGATAACCCATGAATACCCATGGCATTGTCTTTCCTGCTTCTGCATATCGCTTCACTGCTTGCCCGAGTGAGTCTTTGGGTTCTAGGTTTTCAAAACCTTTTAGTGGTGGTATAAAGAAGAATTTATTTACAATGTAGTCTTTTCCCTTTTCAGATGTGTAAAGCCAGTTTAAGAAATCCTTCGCAGCTGCCTTTTCCGCATCAGTTCCTTTGTCATTAACAGCCCAATACATTGGCACACCAAGCGGTATGGAATCTTCTTTTACACCCTTTATCGGCATCGGTAGGATGTCTAAATTATTCGCGACTTCTTCATCAACACTCTTTACACCATTGTAGATCCAATTGCCTTGTTGAATGATGGCCACCCGTTCAATGGCAATTCCTTCATCCACCTGGGTGGCATAATCCACTGCATTTAACTTGGCCTTTGTTTTTGCATTTGGAGAGTAGTTTGCTTGTAAATCGATCAAATTCTTCAAGGCCTCTGCATGCTTGAATTCCACAGTTTTGGCTGCAAATGCATCCAGCGAGCTTGCAAACTCTTGAGAAAGAGCTGTATTGGACGCGTGGAGCCCTGTAACCCATGTTTCCCTGGCTGGTAAATCGAAAACAGCAACAAGGTTAGGGAATTTCTCTTTTAACTCTCCCGCCTTTATTTTATCATCTAGCGTTTTTACTGCAGCTTCCAGACCTGCATAATCTGTAATCTTTGATCCATCAATACCTGCTGCTTCAAAGATTGCCTTGTTGTATACAAATCCATATCCCTCTACAGCAAAGGGCAGGGCATAGGTCTTTCCATCTACTGTCACCCCTGACAATACTCCTTCAAGGGCTTGATTTACCCAAGGTTGATCAGACAAATCTTCAAGTCTGGACTTCCAATCCTCTACATCTTGTGGCCCACCGATATTAAAGATATCCGGTTCTGCTCCAGACTGAATTTTCGCCCTTAAGGCCGCACCATAATCATCTCCACCACCAACAGTCTGAATATTGATGGTTACATGTTGATTCTCACTCATGTAGGCTTTGGCAGCCTCTTCTAATTCTTTTGCAATTTCAACCTTAAACTGGAATATATCAATTGTAACTGGCTCTTTCTCTTCCCCTTGTGGCTCCGTTCCTGCTGGTGGTGCTGGTTGTTGTGGCGTGCAGGCAGCTAACAGAAATGTTGATAGAATGAAGATGAGCATCATTCCTATGGCCATGATTCTTTTAGACTTTTTCATTGTAATCCCCCTTTAATTTCGTTTCTTATAGGCTTAGATTTACTTCACTGTCATAATCAAAGATATGACATTTCTATCCCTCCTATCTATAATTTTTTGCAGGATTCTCCTTCCAGCAGTTCGGTCCTTAAAATGATATGCTGATGTCCTTTTTTCTTCTTGATCATATCAAATAGAATTTCTGCGCTTTTCTTTCCCATATACTCTCCTGGCTGATTCACAGTAGTAATGGATGGATGAAAAAACCTCGCAAAGTCGATGCCGTCAAACCCTACCACTGAAATATCCTCAGGAATTCTCATTCCTCTGCTTAGAATGGCCTTGGAAGCTCCGATCGCCATGATGTCCGATGTGATGAATACAGCTGAAAAATCCTGGCCTTTGTCTAAAAGTTTATTCATCGCATGAAAACCCGATTCAAAAGTATATTCTCCTATTTCAAATAAACGATCGTCATAAGGAATACCGTATTGTTTCAATGCTCTCTTATATCCTTTCATCCTCAGATTTCCGATACATTGATCTTCTTCGCCAGTGGTGATGATGCCAATTCTCCTATGGCCTAAGTTGCATAGATAGGCTACCGCATCGTAAGCCGCTTTCTCATTCTCTATGGTGACACTTGAAAAAAAATCTAGTTTCTGTTGCTCTTCCATATCCGTTGATGCTAAAATGATAGGAATTTCCAGTTCTGAAAACTGCTCTAGGTTCAAATTGCTAAAATTCCCCCCCAGACAAATTAAGCCTATCAACTTCTTTTCTAGGATTAACTCAATGGCAGCTTCAACATCATTTGCATTATCATCATTATAGTGAAGAATCATCGTATAGCCATGGGCATCTATTTCTTCCTCAATCGATTGAATAATCTTAGCAAAAAAGGGGTTATAGATACCCTTTACCAAAACTCCTATATCATTGGAATTCGTTTTTTTCAAATTCCTTGCGCTATTATTTGGTATATAATTATGTTCTTCAATAATTTCTAATACTCTTTTTCGCGTTTCATCCTTTACATCGGGATGATTGTTTAAAACCCTCGAAACTGTGCTTATTGCGACCCCTGCGATCTCAGCAATATCTTTAATATTTGCATTTGCCATTCTTCTTCCTCCGACTGGTAACGTTTTCGGAAACGTTACTGGAAACGTTTCCAATTTGTTTTATTTTATCATAATTGTTAGAATTGTAAAACACTTTTTTAAAAGAATAATGAAGGAGCAGCTTCAACGCATAGAAGCTGCTCCTTCATTATTCTTCCAAAAACATTCTTTTTACTTCTGGAAAAGGCTCTAAGGCCCGTTCCAATACCCCTGTGATATAACCGATCAAAACCCCATAATTCACAATAGGGGTTTCATTGTAAATGGCTTGATTGATTCGAAACTCCATTTCTTTTGGATTCAACATGCAGCCTCCACAGTGGATGATCAGATCAAACCTTTTCATTTCATCAGATTCTGGATAATAGGTCCCCGATGTCCATTCGAAATGCAATGGGCCGCCCACCATCGTCTCGATCCATTTTGGAATTTTATCCTTACCAATATCCCCCTCTTGCCTATGATGGGTACATCCTTCACAGATCAATACATGGTCACCGGGCTTCAGGGATTTGATTCTCTTAGCACCCATCACCAATTCCTCTAAATCTCCCTTATATCTAGCAAATAAAATCGAAAAAGAAGTTAAGGCAATATCTTTGGGTGTATCTTCGTTGACCCTTACAAAGGCTTGGGAATCCGTAATGACCAGTTTCGGCTTCTTTCCTAGGCTTTTCAAGGTTTCTGCTAGCTCTGTTTCCCTTGTAACAATGGAAATAGCACCATGATCAATCACGTCTCGAATGGTTTGCTGCTGGGGAAGAATCATTCTGCCCTTTGGAGCTGCCTTATCAATCGGTGTCACAAGAACCACAAAGTCATTAGCCTCGATCAAATCTCCCACAATCACCTTTTCTTGCTTCTCAATGTTTGCATTATCAATCATGAGCTGCTTCAATGCTTCGATCCCTTCACCATTCAAGGCACTTACCTTTACAAAAGGCAGGTTATATGTCTTTTGCCAGTTTTCTATGATGGCGTCCTCTATATCTTCCGTGTCAACCTTGTTTACAACACCTACCAAAGGAATCTTCTTCTCCCTTACTCTGCTGATGATCTCTCGATCGAAATCAGTAATTCCCTGCTTGCCGCTTACTACCAAAACAGCTAGCTCTGTTTTATTTAACACCTTATAGGTTTTTTTAATCCTTAGCTCTCCTAGAATACCTTCATCATCGATTCCAGCTGTATCAATAATCACCACAGGTCCAATGGGTAAAATCTCCATGGATTTATAGACCGGGTCTGTGGTGGTTCCTGCTACCTCTGACACCAATGCAATATCCTGTTTTGTTAGGGCATTGATCAAGCTTGATTTTCCTGCGTTCCGCTTTCCAAAAATAGCGATATGAAGTCGATTACTTCTCGGTGTTTCCTGCATCCTTCAATCCCTCCTTTGTTACTCTTAAATATGGCGGCAGCTTTCTTCCTGCTTCTTCAATGGCCCTAAACGCAGCCTCCAAATCTATCATGTTCTTCTGACTGTAAATTTGATAATTGTATCTATATTTCGCCGGCGTATTGATCAACATAATGGTGTTGGCACCAGACTGCAATGCTTTTGTCTGACCATCTGGATCTAAAGAGGCCAATGCCGTCGTTGCAGGTATATAAACCCTTTTGCACACAATTCTCGTCACAGCCACTGCTTTTAATGTCATATCTACGCTGCCCGCAGGGTATTTCTCAAAAGGGGTTCCCTTTGCTGGCAAGAAGGGTCCAATACCGATCATATTGATTCCCATATCTTTAAAGAAGAGAATGTCCCGGGCAATATCTTCAGGTCTTTGCCCTGGTAATCCAATGATACATCCAGAACCGTTAATATAGCCTAGCTCTCTTAACCACTTGGAGCATTCTATACGATGATCATAATCATCATCGGGATGGATAAACTCAAAAATCTCACGATTGGTCGTTTCGATCTTTAGTAGAAAGTTATTTGCGCCAACCTCTTTATATAATTCATATTCTTCCCTTGGCCGTTCTCCAATGCTCAGCGTAATGCGCATACCTGTTTCAACTTTGATTCGTCGAATCAGCTGGACAATTTTAACTGGGGTCCACCACAGGTCTTCCCCTGACTGCAGGATGACTGTTTGGAGTCCCATTTGATGAAGCTCATGGACGATTTCCATAATCTCATCTTCATCCATACGATAGCGTTCTAGTTCTGGTAATGTTGCTCGAATACCACAATATTTGCAATCCTTTCTACAAATATTTGAAAACTCTATAGCGCCCCGAATATCCACCACATCTCCGATGATTTCCTTTCGCATGCGATCCGCAGCAGCAAACAAGGCGTCTAACTCAGCCTTTCTCTCCGTTTTAAGAAGCAGCACGATATCCTCAAAGGCTAAATCTTGCCCTTCTTCAATTTTCTTCATGACGCCGATAAAATCTTCTGACAGTACAGAATCCATCAGCTTTTCCACTAGTCCCGATAATTTCTTCGGTTTGTCTGGATAGATTCCTTGAATGGTAATATTATGGTCTAAAAGATATTTTTCTGCCCTCTCCCGCTCTTCCACATTTACTCGAATGGCAATGGCACATACAGAACCATACTCTGATGGCGCAGGCACAAGGGCCGTTTCAATACCTTCGTCCTTTAACAGTTTGTCTCCCCGCAGCATATGATTGGTTGATCCTGCCATAATCAGATAGTGCTTTATCTCCTTGTTCTCCATTGATATCCTCCAGTGTTTTTTATCCCAATTGTACTTTCGTAGGGGCAAACCTATGGGTCTACCCGATTGATATTCAGAACGACACATAGGTCGTCTCCTACTAGTCCTTATTCGGAACGACGAGGGCCTACATCTGATAACGGCTCTCTCTTAGAAATACAGATCCCGTTCGCCTTTTTCAATTCGCTTCAAACGTTCCTGGGTTTCCTTTTTCACTTTCTCATCTTCAATCTTTTCCAGTTCTTGAGCGATCATTTTTTCACCCTTTGCCTTGGTTTCTTCTGATCCAAAATGAACCAAGTTTTCCTTAAAGGTTAGTATGGCGTTAGGTTGACAAAATTCATGGATGTGGGCATCTTTTGCCAGTTCCATAAAAGCCGCCCCAGTTCGATTCGCCCGATAACAGGCTGTACAAAAACTAGGCAGATGTCCCTGCTCACAAACCACTTGCAACATCTCATCAAGAGAACGTTCATCACTGGTTTCAAACTGCGTTGCTTCTCGGTCATCTTCCTCATATCCCCCAGGGTTGGTCTTTGAACCTGCAGAGATTTGAGAAACACCTAGGTTCAATAGCTCATCCCTTAGTTCAGCCCTTTCTCTAGTGGATAAAATAATCCCAGTGTAAGGAACTGTCAATCGATATACCGCCACAATTTTTTTGAAATCTTTGTCAGATACAGGATAAGGGGTTTCACTCAATGCTGCATCCAATGCGGGTCTAAGTCTTGGTATAGAAATGGTATGGGGCCCTACGCTATAGCGTTCGTCCATATATTGAGCATGCATTAAAGTAGCCAATACATCAAACCGGTAATCGTATAATCCTAACAATACCCCGATACCGAAATCATCAATGCCTGCTTCCAGGGCCCGCTCGATGGCAGTCAAGCGATAATCATAATCTGATTTAGAACCAGATGGATGCATTTTTTTATAGGTTTCCCGGTGATACGTCTCCTGGAAGATCTGGAATGTTCCAATTCCTGCCTCTTTTAGCTTTTTGAAGTCTTCCACAGGCATGGGTGCTGCATTTACATTGATTCTCCTTATATCTGCACCCTGATAAACCGCTTTTACTGCATCCACAATATGATTGATATGCGTCTTTCTTGGGTCTTCTCCACAGACCATCAAAACTCTTTTGTGTCCTTGTTTTTCGATGGCTTGCGCCTCATGAACAATTTCTTCAACATTCAGCGTTCTTCTATGAAGCTGTTTATTGGCTACGCGAAAGCCACAGTACAGACAATTGTTGGTACATTCATTACTTGTGTATAAAGGAGCAAAAATAACAATGCGATTTCCATAAATCTTATCTTTGATATATCTTGCGGCATCAAACAGATTGGCTAATATGTCATCATCCTCAGTTTGCAGCAGTATAGCGGCTTCTTCCAAGCTTAATCCATAGCAATCCCTAGCCTTTTCGATAATCTCCAATACTTCTTCTTTCGTTGCTTTCTTTCCCTCTTCTAACAATGCTTCTATTTGATCTTCTTGAATGATTTGATATGTATCCATTCTTCTTCCTCCTATTTTTGAGTTAATGCACTTTTTACGGTCACGCCTCTTAGCCTACCTAATTTACCTGTCAATCCACCGATATCATCGGTTGTTCCATCCACAATAATAGAGATGACATTTACATGCTTTTCCTTGTAGGGAATCCCCATTCTTCCCACTATGATTTCACCATAAGTACTCAACAGCTTATTGACCTGTTCAACACTTTCTTTGTCTTCTACAATCACAGCAACCACACCAATTCGCTTCTCCATTTCACACAATACTCCCCTCTACAAAAAACAAAAAACTTCCCAAGGTAAGGAAAGTTATGATTTCATCACAATAATCACCCTCTCACCTTTTGCTCAGAATTTTCCTTGCAATTAGTTCTTGCATTGTAGTCCTCCAGGTGAATACAATCCACCTGTCAGATCCTAATTTTATTATAATGCTACATTGTTAATTTTTCAACAATTATTATTTTTTATAGATAATTATTTTTAATAATATCCCTACTTCTGCGAGTTTAGACATGTTCATCTCTAAAAACTAGAAATTTAATGGTCTCTTTATTTATTACCTTTTTATATTTATTTTTATACAATACATTTTTATATTGACAATATCAATCTGTATATTACTTCTATTTATTTTTTGTCTACTTGCCTCTTTCTTTTCTCCATATCCTGTCGCTTCTGCACGCCTAATTTTTCGACAAATTTAGATATTTGCTTTGTTTTATTTGTCAGAAATTTCACAAAGTTCCGATACATTTTCCAAGTAAGATGTCTGTGCCATAAAATTCTATTACCAAAAAGGCGTAGGTGATTTATCACCTACGCCTTTTTATATTATTAATGATCTTTTCCTACAGCTGCTTCATCATGACCACAGCAACATCCTTCTTCCTTGTTTAAAGGGAATTTTTCCCTTGCGAAATAATGGGTGTGCAGTAATTCATGGGCCTTATGGCTGTTTGGTTTGCCTAAGAACTCTTCATATAACTTGATAATTTGTGGGTTCGTATGAGACTTTCTGAATTCCAACACTGTATCTTCTTCATATAGCGCTTTCGCTCTTTCTACTCTTACGTCAACTTCCATTAAAGTCTGAGCAGGAACCTGTGGCTGACCTCCGCCTGTTACGCAACCACCACTGCATCCCATCACTTCAATGAAATGATATTCTTTCTCTCCGGATTTCACCATCTCAAGCACTTTTCTTGCCATCGCAGTACCATGGGCAACAGCAATCTTTACTTTCATACCACCCAGAGTTAACTCAGCTTCTTTAACACCTTCAACACCTCTTACCGCGTTGTATTCGATGTTTTCTAATTCTTTACCTTCTAGAACTTCGGCTACTGTTCTTAATGCAGCTTCCATAACGCCACCTGTAGCACCGAAGATAACACCAGCACCTGTGTATTCTCCAAGGTAATCTTGGTCGAATTGCTCATCTGCTAATTTATTGAAATCGATTCTGGCTTGCTTGATCATCTTTCCTAATTCTCTTGTTGTTAATACAGCGTCTACATCTCTGTAGCCATTTCCCTTCATTTCGGGTCTAGCAGACTCCGTTTTCTTAGAAGTACATGGCATGATGGAAACAACAAAGATATTCTTAGGATCAATGTTATTCTTTTCTGCATAGTATGACTTGATAATTGCACCCATCATTTGATGCGGTGACTTACAAGTAGATAGATTATCTAGGAATTCTGGATAATTGAATTCGCAGAATCTGATCCAACCTGGTGAACAGGATGTGATCATTGGCAGTGTGCCTCCATTTTGAATTCTGTGTAGTAACTCATGTCCTTCTTCCATGATTGTTAAGTCAGCTGCAAAGTTTGTATCATAAACTTTATCAAATCCAAGTCTCTTTAATGCAGCAACCATTTTACCTGTAACTCTTGTACCGATTGGTAATCCAAACTCTTCACCAAGGCCTGCTCTAACAGCTGGTGCTGTTTGAACAACAACATGGATGTTTGGATTTTCAATGGCTTCCCAAACTTTCTCGATATCTTCTTTTTCTCTTAAAGCTGCTACTGGACATGCTACGATACATTGTCCGCAATAGATACATGGTGCATCAGACATACTCACTTCAAAGGCTGGACCTACTGTTGTCTTAAAGCCTCTGTTGTTGAACTCAAGAATACCGATGTCTTGTACGTTCTTACATACGTTTACACATCTACCGCAAAGAATACACTTGCTGGAATCTCTTACGATGGAGTGGGATTTGTTATCAAAGAACGCTTCTGTTTTAGCACCTTCAAACGGTACTTCCGTAATATTTAGCTCTTCAGATAATGATTGTAATTCACAATTTTTGTTTCTGAAGCAAGTTAAACACTCTCTATTGTGATTGGATAGAATCAACTCTACTGTTGATTTTCTTGCATCTCTAACTTTCTTTGTATTTGTCTTGATGATCATACCCTCTGCAACTGGGTGTACGCAAGAAGCTTGTAAGCCTCTAGCTCCTTGGATCTCAACAAGACAGACTCTACATGCTCCAATTTCGTTAACATCTTTCATGTAGCATAGTGTAGGAATATTGATACCTACAGACTTTGCCGCCTGAAGTATTGTATAATCTTTAGGCACTTCAACTTTTATATTATCAATGGTTAAAGTAACTTTTTCCACTGCTGCACGCTCCTTTTCTACTAAAATAGAAGTCCGAACCATTACTTCTTAATGATCGCCTTGAATGGACACTTATCAATACAAGCCCCGCACTTCACGCACTTTTCTGTATCGATAACGTGTAATCCTTTCTTCTCTCCTGAGATTGCATTGACTGGACACGCCTTTGTACATAGTGTACAACCTTTACATCCATCTGTGATGTGGAAGCTTAATAGGCCTTGGCATACACCCGCTGGACATTTTTTGTCATATACATGGGCTTCAAATTCATCTCTGAAGTATCTTAATGCAGATAATACAGGGTTTGGTGCTGTCTGTCCAAGTCCGCACAGAGAAGATGCCTTGATATTTTCAGCTAATCTCTCAAGCTTCTCAATATCTCCTACCTCACCATGACCCTCTGTAATTTTATCTAATAGTTCAAGCATTCTCTTTGTACCAATTCTACATGGAGGACACTTACCACAGGACTCATCCACTGTAAAGTCTAGGAAGAATCTTGCGATATCCACCATACAGTTGTCCTCGTCCATTACGATCATACCACCAGATCCCATCATGGAACCAAGGGCAATTAAGTTGTCATAGTCTATCGGTGTATCTAAGTGTGCAGCTGGAATACATCCGCCTGATGGTCCACCTGTTTGAACAGCTTTGAACGCCTTACCATTTGGAATACCGCCACCGATATCAAAGATTACTTCTCTTAGCGTTGTACCCATTGGGATTTCAAGAAGACCTGTATTGTTGATCTTTCCACCAAGGGCGAATACCTTTGTACCCTTTGACTTCTCTGTACCGATATTTGCAAACCAATCTGCACCATTTAAGATGATTTGAGGTACGTTTGCATAGGTTTCAACGTTATTTAACAATGTTGGTTTTTCCCATAAACCTTTGATCGCTGGGAATGGAGGTCTTGGTCTTGGCATACCTCTCTTACCTTCGATGGAGTTTAACAATGCTGTTTCCTCTCCACATACGAAGGCACCTGCACCCAATCTGATTTCTAAATCAAATTCAAAGTTCGTACCAAAAATATTTTTTCCTAATAATCCGTATTCTCTTGCTTGATTAATAGCAATTTGTAATCTATCTACAGCGATTGGATACTCTGCTCTTACATAAACATAACCTTGATTAGATCCTACTGCATAAGCAGCAATTGCCATGGCCTCAATAAGGGCATGAGGATCTCCTTCAAGAACAGATCTATCCATAAACGCCCCTGGATCTCCCTCGTCAGCGTTACATGCAACATATTTCTGATCGCCTTGGGCTTTGTATGTGAATTCCCACTTTAGTCCAGATGGGAAACCACCGCCCCCACGGCCACGAAGTCCTGATTTTTTGATTGTTTCAATAACTTCTTCTCTTGACATTTCAGTTAAAGCCTTCGCTAAAGCCTTATAACCGTCAAATGCGATATATTCAGTGATATCTTCTGGATTGATAACACCACAGTTTCTTAACGCAACTCTCTGCTGCTTTTTATAGAAGTCTACTTCGTTAATAGAACGAACTTGATCTTCTACTACTGCCTCTTTGAATAATAAGTCTGTAACAATTCTACCCTTTAATAAGTGCTCCTCAGTAATTCTTGCGATATCTTCTACTTTAATATGGCTGTAGAAAGCACCTTCTGGATATACGATAACGATAGGACCTGCTTCACAAAGACCGAAACATCCCGTTCTAACTAATTTTACTTCCTTTACTAAATTGTGTTTTGCTAATTCTTCGTTAAACGCCTGCTCAATGCTTTTTGAACCTGAAGAAGTACATCCCGTACCACCACAGATTAGGACGTGTGATCTATATAATTCCATTTTCTTACCTCCTCACGAAATGAATTTATCGACTACTTCGCTGCTCCAATTGTGTATTCGTCAACAACTTTGCCGTTTACGATATGCTCAGCAACAATTCTTTTTGCCTTTTCAGCTGTCATTTCAACATAGGTTACTTTTTCTTGACCTGGTCTGTAGACCTCAATGATCGGCTCAAGTCTACAAACCCCAATACATCCTGTTTGGCTAACAATCACATCTTGAAGATTTCTCGTTTTTACTTCCTCAACCAACTGCATTAAAACAGGTCTAGCCCCTGCGGAAATTCCACAAGTTGCCATACCAACAACAATTCTTGTACCTTCTCTGTCATGTCTTATATCAACTTTTTTTAATGCCTCTTCACGGATTTTCGCCAATTCTGCGATAGATTTCATGATTAAATCCCTCCTAATTATCATAGTGGATTCTACTGCTTAAATACGATTGTTATATATTGGAAAACAATCGTTTTCCGTCCTCACTAAGAGAATCTGTAAATCTTTATTTTAATACTTTGCTATAATGCCAGGAACATCGCTTTCAACCAATCTGCCATATACATCTTCATTTACAGTTAATACAGGTGCAAGACCACATGCACCGATACATCTAGTAGCTACCAAAGAGAATTTTCCATCGGCGGAAGTGCCCTCGACTTCTACTTTTGCCAATTCCTTGACCTTGTCAATGAGCTTTTGAGCTCCTTTTACATAGCAGGCAGTTCCTAAGCATACACCTATTACATAATCTCCCTTCGGCTCAAGGGTAAACTGTGAATAGAATGTTACTACCCCATAAATTTCTGCCAATGGCATGTTCAATTCTTCTGAAACCTTCTTTTGGATTTCTAATGGAACGCATCCAAAGATTTTTTGCGCTTCATGAAGAATAGGCATTAAAGCTCCTTTTTGTCCTTTGTGCTTTGCAATCACGGTATCCAGTTTTGCAAAGTTTTCCTGAGTAAAAATGTTCTTAGCCATAGTACCTCCCCTTTTCCTTAATACTTTTATTGAATGAAAATCATATTTGATTTGCTCAACCTAACGCTTACAAAACTAAAATCCGATTCCTCAAAATTCCAGTTTTTCCAGTTATCTTCTTGTATCCTAAAGTTTCCTAACGGATACCCCAACTCATTATAACATTTAATTTGTTTCCTGTGTAGTTTTTTTGTTATAAAATTATCAATTCTTTGTCGAAATGTGTAATTTCGTAACCATGTATTTTCTTCAAAAAAATACATTTTTTCCTATCCAACTATTCCTATTGGAATTCCTTCATTTCTTGATGTTTTCAACATCTTAATCATCATACACTATCTTCTAAAGATAGTAAATTCATTTTTGCATAATATTTATTACAAAATATTTATAAGCATTCTTAGGAGTCAAACGCCTATTTTTTAATATATTTCTAACAATATCTCCTTACGCCTTCATTTTCCAAGCTCTCCTAATACATTTCCATTTAACATTCTCTTGAAATGCCCTCTGGAAAAGAATAAAATAATAATATTGGTTGCACTTTTAAAAAATCAAACGAAAGAAGGGTACAAATTGACCAAAAAAAATCATGTTTTGGCCTATGATATCAAGAACCTAAAAGGCGATATCCTAGGTGGTTTTACAACAGCCATTGTAGCGCTGCCTCTCGCATTAGCCTTTGGTGTGGCCTCTGGGGCTGGGGCAAAAGCAGGATTGTATTCTGCCATTATCACAGGGATTTTGTCCACATTGTTTGGTGGAACCCCTGCTCAAGTCAATGGTCCTACTGGTGCTATGACAGTCGTACTCATTGAACTATATGAGAAGTTTGGCTTAGAGGCTCTATTTGCCTCCATGCTCGTCGCAGGCATCATTCAAATCCTAATCGGTGTATTTCGATTGGGCAAATATATCCATTTGATCCCGCAAACTGTGATCATCGGCTTCACCAATGGTATTGGCTTTCTAATTTTCATTAAAATGATTACATATTTTCAAACCAATCCTGTATTGGCCTCCATCACCATATTGATCATGCTGTTATTTCCTCTGCTAACGAAGAAGATACCAGCCTCTTTGGTGGCCCTTATTGCGGGAACCTTATTAGGAATACATTTCTTACCAACAGATGCCCTGGTAGGTACGATTCCCAGTGGACTCCCAACATTTGCTTTCCCAATTTTCAAAGTTGAAGCATTGTATCAGATTCTACGTTCCGGTTTTGTGTTAGCCATGCTCGGCTGTATAGAATCTCTTTTAGCTTCTCTGATTGTAGATGAAATGACCAGGACAAAGCATCATTCCAATCGTGAGTTGATTGGACAAGGGATTGGCAATACCGTAGCCAGCTTATTTGGTGCACTCATCGGGACAGGCGCCATCGTCCGTTCCGTTGTTAACGTAAACGCAGGTGGAAGAACAAGATTATCTGGCGTTCTTCATGGTGTTGTGTTATTGGTAATCACCTTAAAATTCGGATCTTTGGCTTCAATAATTCCATTGGCTGTTTTGGGCGGCATATTGATGGGCACAGCCATAAAGATGGTAGAATACAATGCCACACGGACCATTGCTTATGCATCCAAACGAGCTGGCACCGTGGTCATTGCGACAACCCTCTTAACGATCTTCACGGACTTAACCATTGCCGTAGCTTTCGGTACATTGCTTTCTATGTTTTTCTTTGTGCTTCGCATGGGAGAAGTTTATCTAAAAAAATATGAAATTGATTGTACAGGCCTAACCCAAAAAATCGCCTCCTATACCATTGAAGGTCCTTTGTTTTTTGGTGTGGCCCATACCATCATCAGCAAGTTGGAAATTGAGGCTGAAGACGCAGACATCGTTGTGCTAAATCTTATGAATATGCCTGCCATCGATTCCTCTGGTGCAATTTCTCTAAAAAATGTAAAGGAAGTATTGAAATCAAATAATACAGAGCTTGTTTTTGCAGGTCTTCGAGAGAATAGTACAGACTTGCTGCTGAAAATGGATGTTCTTACCGAAGAAGAAGTCCCCCTATCCACACTTCGTATTGGCGAAGTATTAGATCGGGTGAAAGGCTTAGCTCCCAATAGTTAAAAAGAATCACTCTTCTTTAGCAAGGAGAGTGATTCTTTTTTTACTTTAATACGATAATTTCATCACCCGCTTTGATGATGCCGTCTTTCAATACTTTGGTGAAAATCCCTTCAGTAGGCATAACACAATTTCCTACCTGATGAAAGATGGCACACTTTGTATGACATTCTTTTCCAATCTGGGTAACCTCCTGTATGGTCTCACCGATCTGAATCTTCGTTCCTATGGGCAATGTCCATAGCTCGATACCTTCTGTTGTAATGTTTTCAGCAAATTTCCCGGTGCATAAGCCCTCTATTCCAATAGCCTTCATTTTTTCAATGCTTTCGTTTCCTAAGAGGCTTACCTGTCGATGCCAGTTCCCCGCATGGGCATCTCCTTCTAATCCATGATCTACTCTAAACATGCCTTGCTCAATTGTTTTTTTCGGTACACCTTTTTTTTCGCTGATATTGATAGCGATCACTTTACCCTTCAACACACTCTCCTCCTCGGATATAGGTGCCAGACTTGCCACCCGTTTTTTTTATCAATCGGATATTGGAAATGACCATATCCTTGTCTACCGCTTTACACATGTCGTAAATTGTAAGGGCTGCGATGGATACACCTTGTAAGGCTTCCATTTCTACTCCTGTTTTTCCAACGGTCTTTACCGTAGCCTCTATGTGAATCATACTGTTTTCCTCATCGATTCTAAAGTTCATCTCTACACCGGAAATCAGTATATTATGGCACATGGGAATCAATTCACTGGTTCGCTTTACACCCATAATTCCCGCTACTTGCGCCACCGAAAGGACATCTCCTTTTTTCATTTTTCCTTCTTTGATCATGGATAAGGTCTGGGGTGCCATTTGTATCGATGCTCCGGCAATAGCCACCCGTTGGGTATCCGCCTTCTCTCCTACATCAACCATCTTCGCTCTTCCATGTTCGTCTATGTGGGTTAGCTTCATGTTATCCTCCTATGCGATACATATCTCTGTCAATGGGTTCATGGTTTAAATCGTTTAACGTATGCTGGGATGGCTTCGATAAAATTGCCTCTTCCATAAGCTTTCTTAAATCCCCGATATGATGCCTCAAAGCCGTCTTAATATCAATTTCTTGATTGGAATGAAGACAAGGCTTCAGTCGTCCATCGGCAGTTAGCCGAATGCGGTTACAGTATTTACAGAAATGACTGCTGATGGGATTAATAAATCCGACTTTTCCTTTTCCGCCAGGCAGCTTATAATATTTTGCCGGACTGTGCTTATCTCCATCATAAATAGGAATCAGTTCCGAAATCCGCTCTTTGATGCTATTGTTGGAAACAAACCGATTTCTTGCCCATGTACTTGCCTGACCAATGGGCATCAATTCGATGAATCGAACTTCAATGTTTTCCTTAAGGGTTAGTTCAACAAAGTTTTCTACTTCATCATCATTAAAATCACCAATTAGCACCGTATTGATCTTAATAGGATTGAGTCCAACCTTTTTTGCCTCTTCAATACCCTCTAGGACCGTTTTTAATTTCCCACCCCGGGTAATCTGTTCATATTTTTCTGCCTTCAATGTATCTAAACTGATATTGACTCTATTGATCCCTGCATTTTTCAAATCCATGGCATATTTCTTCAACAAGAGTCCATTGGTGGTCATGGCTAAATCCTTTACCCCATCTAACTGTGCAATGGATTCAATGAACTTTATAATCCCCTTTCGCACCAAAGGTTCTCCACCCGTAATTCGAATCTTATGAATCCCAAGATCTACTGCCACCTTTGCCACCTGATAGATTTCCTCTAAAGATAAGATTTCTTTGTGATGCTTCTTTTCAATTCCATCCTGAGGCATACAGTACATACATCTTAGATTGCACAGATCCGTTATGGAGATTCTGAGATAGTTGATATTTCTCCCTGAAGTATCCTTCATCGTTCTCCCCCCTCTGTCCTCACAACTAACAATTTAGTTTATTATTATAATTTCTCCTGCACGGTCGAACTTATATCCTCCCATTATCTCTAAGGATTCTTTTAATTCATGGGATTGAAGAACTTTAATGAATAGCTTTATCATGGTGTTTTCTAGATATTTTGTTGGAACTGCGAAGTCATACTCCTCGTCCCCAATGGGTATAAAATCCAAATCTAATGCTTTGGCAGCCGATAAAACTCCTATTCCCACATCAGCGGCCCCTGAAGCCACTGCTGCTGCTACTGCCATGTGGGTTGTCATTTCCCGATCATATCCACTGATGGCTCCCCCATCAATCTGGTTCTCTTTCAATTTATAATCTACAAGAATCCTTGTTCCTGCACCTCTCTGCCGATTCACGAACTGAACATCTTCTCTGGTTAAATCATGGAAGTTTTTGATGTTTTTAGGATTTTCCTTCGGCAATATGAATCCTTGAATTCTTTTTACGCCTTTGATGAGTGCCATATCCAGGTTGGACAGGTATTTCTTAACAAAAGAAATGTTATATTCTCCATACGCCTCATCTAAGAGGTGGATAGGCGCCATATGGGCCTCACCCCTTCGTAGGGCCATCAGTCCACCTAGACTGCCCACATGGGCAGAAGATAGGTGGTATCTGGCATTCTGACGATGGATATAGTTCCCCATCATATCCATGATTAGATCATGGCTCCCTATGGAGACAATGGTATGATGGATATCTTGCATATCCTTCAGCAGCTCCACTTGTATTCGCTCTCCTGCTTCGACCCCTTCACTATTCTGAGGAATGATCAAAATACCATCTGCCCTTACCAAGGACATGGTGGCACCTGCCCCCCGGTTTAATGGTGTAGCAATTAATTGATCATCTACCATCCCCAACTTCATTCTTACGTATTCTTTATGCTTTAATGCAGACACGATTCTTTTTGATACAACGGCTTCTACCCGTGGACGATTGGGAACTCCTTGCCCTAAATATTTGGCAATCAGCGGTTTGGCAAAGGTATCGAATACAAAATATGCCGATACAGGATATCCAGGTATACCCATGACCGGTTTCCCTTGGATAATTCCCAAGATAGTGGGCTTACCGGGTCTCGTAGCGATTCCATGGATCAGCACCTCCCCAAGCTCACGGATTAGCTTCACTGTATAATCCTCTGATCCTGCTGATGAACCTGCATTGATAATAACCATATCATTTTCTTCCACTGCTGCCAACAACTGCTCCCGAAGCAGCCCATAATCATCGGCAACAGGACTGTATCGATTGGGATTTCCTCCATATTCCTTGATAAGACCTTCAAATACCCTGGAATTGGATTCGATGATTTTACCTTCTCCCATGGGTTCATGGGGTTCTATGATCTCAGACCCTGTGGGCATGATTCCTACCTTAGGCTTGCGATATACCTCTATTTCCAAAATTCCACCACTCAGCAATGCTCCCAAGTCTACAGGGCGTATGGTGTGGTGGGAAGGCACAATCATTTCATGGGCAACAATATCTTCGCCAATGGGTCGGATATCGTGCCACGGAGAAGCAGCTTTTATAATTTCAACGGTTTCCTCGTCAATCTCCACCACATCTTCGATCATAATGACCGCATCATAGGGTTCTTGTATGGGGTCTCCCGTATCAATAAATACAAAGTCTCTATTTTGCTTTAATCGCATCGGATTGGCTTCTGATGCGCCAAAGGTCGTCTTAGCCTTCACCGCAATACCATCCATGGCCGCTGCGTTATGATTTGGAGATGACAATCTCGCGAAAACTGGGCTTGCAGTAACCCTTCCTTGAGACTCAATCACTTGGACCTTTTCTACATCCAATCCATAAAGGTGCTCATCTACCCTCCGAAAATATAGGTCCAAAGCCTCTTCTACATCTACATTGGAAAGATATAAATTTCGCTCTTTCTTTTTCAAGTGTGCTCTCCCCCTTCCCTAAAATAATACTACCTTCACTTTTTCACCCTTCTCGATGCCCTCTTTGTTGGTATCGATACGTATATAGCCATGGGCCTTTGTCAGCAACGTGATAGCTCCGGATTTCCCATGTATAGGTTTGGCCAAATACTCGCCATTTTGATCTTCCAAGATGACCATTTGATAAGTCTCTTTTCCAGGTGACGAATGGATGTTAGCGGCGGCAGCGGCATAGATTGTCTTATGCTCCCCTGCTTCTTGGGCTTGCAATCGATCCAATAGGTATCCGAGAAACACTTTGCAAACAATGATGGCAGATACAGGATGACCTGGCAACCCAAAAACTGCCTTATGATTTGTCTTCCCAATAATCGTTGGCTTCCCTGGCTTTATGGCAATACCATGCACAAAAACCCCTGGTGTTCCAAGATCATTGATTACTTTTGCTGTGACATCCTTGGTGCCAACAGAGCTGCCCCCTGAAATCACCAAAACATGACAATCTTTCAAAACTTCTGCTGCCTTTTCCTTCAACTGGTTGTACTCATCCTGAATGACAAGGCGATGAACAATCTCTCCTCCAAATTCTTCTATCATGGCTGATAGGGCATAGGTATTGATATCACGTATTTGTCCCAATTGTACCTTCGAAAACGGGTCAACGATTTCATCTCCTGTTGAAAGGACAGCAACCTTTGGCCGTTCAAATACCGTTATCTTTTCGATTCCTAGGGCTGCCAAAGCACCGATATCCTGAGCTTTTATTTTTCGCCCTCTTTTCAATAAAATTTCTCCCTTTTGGATATCTTCGCCCACTTGCATAACGTTTTCTCCAGGTGCAACAGACTGATATACCGCTAAAGTCAACTCGTCCAAATGTTCCGCATGCTCAATCATCACCATGGCATCGGTCCCAGAAGGCAACATACCACCCGTCGGCACATATACACATTCTCCACTGTTTACTATTAGTTCTGTACTTTTTCCCATTTCAACCTTGCCTATATTGTTCAGAAAAGTAGGGAGTCCTTCACTAGCTCCAAAAGTATCCTTGGCCAAAACAGCATATCCATCAACGGTTGAACGCCGAAACTCAGGAAGCTCTAAAGGGGCTTCGACATCCTCATACAAAATTCTACCCAATGCATCTGCAATATGTATCTCCTGTCCTTCCAAAACCAAGTCTTTAAAATAATCCTCCATCTTTTTCATCACTTGTTCTACCGTATCTACTTTCAGCAACTCCATCATTCGCCCCCCTCTAATCAAAGCAAAAACAATAAAAACAATCCCAGAAAGGATTGTTTTGTTAGCAAAATAGTATTTTTCCTTTCCAAATTACGGGAGGTGCAAGAATTTCTTCTTGTACCCAAAGGTCATATTCTCTTAGTAAAATACTTTAGAAAATATGACTCGGAAAAACTCTTCAATTTGTTTTAATTTCAAAATTGACTGAATCTTTAAAAATTATAGCATACGAAAATGGAAAAAACCATACAAAGATTTTTTCTTTTTAGAAAATTAATCTTTCTTCTGCAAATATTTCTTCAGATCATCTTCTGAATTTAAGTTTGTAAACATTCTCCAATCTGGGCTAAAGCTCCTGGCAGTCCTCTCATCCACATATAAAACATCACATTTTTTTAAAACGAAAGATATCCGCTTATGACCATCTTCGATGGCATCCTTTAATGGATGTATCAAATTTTTGTGATAAAAAGCGTTAAAGGGTTCGATCCACTCTCCATATCGAGTAACCAGCCCATCATATTCTTTCGGTGCTTCCCTAAGCAATTCCTTCATATATTCGATATAATTGTAGTTTATGCTTGGCATGTCACAGGCTAGAACATAGTTATAGATCGTATATGAATTTTTCAGTCCTGTATAAAGCCCCCCAAGAACCCCAATGTCCTTAAACTCATCTTCAATCACTTCACAAGAACAGCCGGAAAAAAGCCGTCTATCATCTGTAATCAAAAGAATTCTTTGAAATGCTTTATATAATCTTTCAATCTGAAAATCGACCATTGTCTTATTCTCTATCTCAATAAATCTTTTATCAAATCCCATCCTGCGGCTCTTACCACCTGCTAGCAATATGGCAGTGTTCATTTCCAAATGCGTTTCCCCCTTTCCCCTCTTTTTGGCCACTTCACAATGAAATTGTATTTGTCATGTTCGTCATATTCGGTTATATTTCCAAATCGTTAATTAAAAAATAATCAGTTTCTTTAAAGAAAATATAATTTACTTTATAACTTTATTATATTTTTTGCTATATTAATTGTAAAAATCAAGAAATTTCTATTTTTTATCAGATAGGTAGATAAAGATTTTATAGCGTTCACTTGTCATTAAAATAATAATTGTTTTAATTTTAAAAATATTCTTATAATATCTTATTGAAATAACGCGCCTCACTGTAGAAAAACTACTCCCCTCCCCACAGGGAATAGAATCTAGCATAACGAAATTTAACTGTTTTATTATAGTCATTTACTCTTTTATGAAAGGAGGTATGTTTATACCACCAAAAATCAAAATATCTAAGGAGGTGAGGATTGCTCTATTTGGATGCATTCTTTGACATTTAAGACATGACTTTATTTTATCATGATCTTATTTAATTTAAAAAGGGGGAAATTCTCATGGCAGTAAGTGCATATTTTATTCCTACGGTAAATCTAATTGGTGCAGGATGTGTAAATGAAGTGGGCAGTCGGATGAAGATTTTAGGGGGCAATAAGGTTTTGGTCGTCACAGACGCTGGTCTTGTAAAAATGGGTGTAGCTGATAAAATCAAGTCCATTCTTGAGAATACCGGACTTCAAGCTGTAGTTTTTGGCGGTGCAGAGCCAAATCCAACAGATCACAATGTGGATGCGGGCTTTAACGTATGGCAAGAAGAAAAATGTGATGCCATTGTATCCCTTGGCGGCGGTTCTTCCCATGACTGTGCAAAAGGCATTGGCCTTTTGGCTGCAAACGGAGGAAAAATCCATGATTATGAAGGTGTAGACCGCTCTTCAAATCCTATGGTTCCTTTTATCGCAGTAAATACAACGGCTGGAACAGCATCTGAAATGACTCGTTTCTGTATCATTACAGATACAAGCAGAAAAGTTAAAATGGCCATCGTTGATTGGCGTGTAACACCTGCCCTTTCTATTAATGATCCAGAATTGATGGCTGGCATGCCACCAGCTTTAACTGCTGCTACAGGAATGGATGCTTTGACCCATGCCATTGAAGCCTATGTTTCAATTGCGGCTACGCCATTAACAGATTCCGCTGCCCTTATGGCAATTCAGCTTATTTCGAAGTATCTACCTGCTGCTGTTGCAAACGGTACCAATATGTTAGCAAGAGAAAAAATGGCCTACGCCCAATTCTTAGGCGGAATGGCATTCAACAATGCTTCCCTAGGTTATGTCCATGCCATGGCTCACCAGTTGGGTGGTTTCTATAACCTACCTCACGGCGTATGTAATGCCATCCTTCTGCCCCATGTAGAACAGTTTAACTTGATTGCCTGTGCCGATCGTTTCAGAGATATCGCCATTGCCATGGGCGAAAATGTAGAAGGGCTTTCTGTGAATGAAGCTGCCCAAAAATCTATTGAAGCCATTAAAAAACTATCCGTATCCGTGGGTATTCCTTCAGGTCTTGCTGCGTTAGGTGTGAAAGAAGAAGACTTCGAGATCATGGCTGTCAATGCAAAGAAAGACGCCTGTCAATTGACAAATCCTCGCCTGGCTACATTGCAAGAGGTGATTCAAATATTCAAGAATGCCATGTGATCATAAATAGAAATAGGGTGAGAAATCTTTCTCACCCTATTTCTATTTATAGGCCCATTAAGCGACTATTTTCGTTGCTTCTTTTTTCTCATTCTTTTTCATGTAGACAAACCAGTAAACCCCTCCAACAAACAAACTTCCGCCTACGATGTTTCCTAATGTTACAGGAATCAAATTATTTATAATAAACGTACCCCAGTTTAAATGGGACAGCTTTTCTCCGGCCAGATGGGAAGCCTCTGCCCAAGCTGGATTTGATTTTGCCATAATTCCTGCGGGAATATAGTACATATTGGCAATGCTATGCTCGAACCCTGACGTGATGAATAGCCATATAGGGAAAAAGATACCAAATATTTTTCCCACCATGTCTTTGGCACCATAAGCCAACCATACAGCCAAACAAACTAGCCAGTTACACATGATGCCGAGATAGAATGCTTGTATAAAGGTAAGCCCTACCTTATAGGATGCTATTTTGATGGTCACCCCCCCCAATACATTGGCACCGCTATTCATCAACCCCGATTGCACCATCATATGGGCGATCAGAAGGGAACCGATAAAGTTTCCCAAATAGACAAAAAACCAGTTTTTCAACATATCCTGGAGCTTTACCTTGCCATCTAAAATCCCCATGACAATCAACGTATTGCCAGTAAAAAGTTCTCCTCCGGCCAATACTACCAACATTAGACCTGTTCCAAAAATAGCCCCTGCCAATACCTTTCCAAGCCCATAGGTCTCTGGCTTGGCAAATAAATTAAAGGCAGCCATATTAGAGCCCTCTGCTGCAAATGCAATAAACGCACCGGCCAGAATTCCCAAAAGCAGTTGATGCACCCATGTTAGCTTTACTTTTTTCATACCTGTTTGAATTGTAGTTTCAGCAATTTCCCCAGGTGTTAGATAGTTTTTTCCTTCCATTTGCTTCTTCCCTTCCTATTCATGCCCTTTATATATTTCAAATACACTCAAAACCACTATACGAATCCTTCGTCACCAAATCGTCGATGAGTTTTGGATTAACCCATTCAATTTTAGCATATCTTTTGTCCTTTGTGTTGCCTTGGGGAAAATTAGGAATATTGCATCTCCTTTATCGCTTCAACGATTTCTGATTTATTTCATTTCAAGATTGCGGTATAATGGAGTAGAATATTTTTCGAATTTTCTATTAAATATTTTTTATAGTACTCTTCACTTCTTATGGTAAATATTTATCTGTCTGGGGGGATTTGGTTGAAGCACATGCAAATGATCATGGAAAAAAAATATATTTCGCTTTCCCACACCCGATGTCAAGAGATGGGTATTGACATTACAAGGGTCTTTAGCAGCAAAATCTTGTCCGACGATGCATTGCGAAGAAAGCTGGAGGAAAAAAGAGATCTGATGGTTGCTGCTGAACCATTCATGAATCAGCTTTATGGTTTTGTAAAAGGTTCCAACTTTTTTTCCATCCTTACCGATGAAGAAGGCTGTATTCTCAGTGTCATTGGAGATGAAGGTATCCTATCCGAAGCCTTTGACTTTAAAATGGTGCCTGGTTCCTATATGGATGAGCAGCATATAGGAACCAATGCCATGGGGACTGCCTTGGCAGAAGAAATGCCCGTTCAGGTTTCAGGGAAAGAACACTTTATAAAGGCCTATCATCGTTGGACCTGTTCCGCTTCCCCCATTCGAGACCCAGAGGGAAAGATCATTGGTGTTTTAGATTTGACAGGTTATAGTGAGCTCGTCCATTCCCACACCTTAGGGATGGTAGTCGCTGCAGCCAATGCCATCGAAAAAATGTTGGAAGTCAAAAGTTATACAGAAAAATTGGTGCTAGCAAAACAGCATATTGAAACCATTATCGATTCCATTCCCGCTGGTATTCTAACCTGTGATCTATCTGGTGCGATTCAATCAGCCAACATGCACGTCACAGAAATGTTTGGTTTTAGAGAAAATGAAATCTTGAAAATGAAAACTTGGGAGATCTTCGAAGGCTGGGATCGTGTCAAAACTACCTTATTCTCGAGAGAAACTTTTGTCGATGAAGATGTCTATGTCAATGCTCGAAAGAATAAACTTCAATTTAGCCTTAGCGCCTACCCACTGATCGATAAGGAAAAGGGCCTTAAACAGATTATCTGCGTGTTTAAGGAAGTAAAAAAAGTTCGTAAATTAGCGAACAGAATCGCTGATCGTCATGCCATCTATACCTTTAATAAAATCATTGGAAAGAATGAACGGTTTCTCTTGAATATTGATTATGCAAAAAAAATTGCTGATAGCAAATCTACAATTCTGATTTTGGGTGAAAGCGGCACTGGTAAAGAGGTATTTGCTCAATCTATTCATAATCATGGCAATCGTAATGAAGAAGCCTTCGTCGCTGTAAATTGCGGTGCGATTCCCCGTAACCTTATCGAATCCGAACTATTTGGTTATGAAGAAGGCGCTTTCACAGGAGCAAAGCGAGGGGGAAATCCTGGCAAGTTCGAGATGGCTAACGGTGGTACCATCTTTCTAGATGAGATTGGTGAAATGCCCTTGGAAATGCAACCAAATCTCCTAAGGGTTATTGAAGAGGGTATCGTCTCAAGAATTGGCAGTGCAAAACAGATTCCTGTAAATGTAAGAATCATTGCTGCCACAAACAAAGACTTGCGTAAGGAAGTGGAAATGGGCAATTTCCGAAAAGATCTATACTATCGACTCAATGTCTTGCCCATTTATCTTTGCCCCCTTCGTGAACGTAAAGAGGATATCCCCCTTCTCATCGACTATTTTATGGATACCATCGCCAAACGTTTAAATAAACGGAAGGTAGCAATCCCCTTTGAGTATATGGAGCACTTACTCCAATACGATTGGCCTGGAAATATTCGGGAATTGGAGAACATCGTGGAATTGATCATCAACACAGAATCCCTACCCTTGGATATGAGTAAAAAGACTACCGGTGTTCAACCTGTTTCTTCCAGATTAGAGGATTCTTGTCTTAAACTGGAACATCTGGAACATCAACATATTCTTTATGTTCTAAGAAAATTCAAAGGAAATATTTCCTTAGCAGCCGAAGCTTTAGATATTGGAAGAAACACCCTTTATCGTAAAATTGAAAAGTTTAACATCGATTGTTCCATTTTTGAACATTGTTCCGATTTAGAACATACATATTCACCGCGTGCTGTTCTGTTTTAGAACACCTTTTATCTAACACCCCTATTCTTTAGGGGTTTCTTTTTTTGGCATCAGCTTTGCATTATCTCTAGATGACCAAAATAAAATAAAGGGGGATTCAAATGTACGGATATACTGGAAAAATTTTAAGAGTTAATCTTAATGAAAAAAGCTGGAAGGTTGAAGCTTTAGATGTAGAAAAAGCAAAAAAATACATCGGTGGTAGAGGATTAGGAACAAAAATACTATGCGAAGAAGTCAGCCCAGAAGTCGAACCCCTTAGTCCGGAAAATAAATTGATCTTCATTACAGGGCCTTTGACAGGTACACCAACACCTACTGGTGGTCGATACATGGTAGTTACCAAATCACCACTTACAGGAACAGTAGCATGCTCTAACTCTGGTGGATACTGGGGTGCAGAATTAAAATTCAGCGGCTTTGATATGATTATTGTTGAAGGTAAGGCCGATGCACCTGTTTATCTGAATATCGTAGACGATCAAATCGAAATTAAAGATGCTGCTCATCTCTGGGGTAAAGTTGTATCTGAAACAACTGAAATTCTCGAAAAAGAATGTGTTGAGAAGGCAAAGGTTCTCACAATTGGACCTGCTGGTGAAAAATTATCTAAACTTGCTGCTATTATGAATGATTACGACCGCGCTGCAGGACGTTCCGGCGTTGGTGCTGTCATGGGTTCTAAGAACCTAAAAGCCATCGTTGTAAAAGGAAGCCAAAAAGTTCAGTTATTCAACGGTGATCAATTGAAAGAAGTTGTATCTAGCTGTACAAAGAAAATCCGCGAAAACGGTGTTACAGGTCAAGGCCTTCCTGCCTATGGAACAGCTGTACTCGTTAATATTATCAATGAAAATGGTGTTTTCCCTACAAACAACTTCCAAACTTCAGTTTTCGATAAAGCGGAAGAAATCAGCGGGGAGACCTTAGCTGAAAAATATTTGGTGAAGAAAGATCCATGCTATCGTTGCCCAATTGCCTGTGGACGCTACTGCAAGGTTGATGACATCGAAGGCGGCGGACCTGAGTATGAAACAATTTGGGCGTTCGGTTCAGACTGTGGCGTATCCGATCTAGGTTCTGTTATCAAGGCAAACTATTGGTGTAATGAGATGGGATTGGATACAATTTCTGCCGGTGCTACCATCGCAGCCGCCATGGAGCTTTATGAAAAAGGCTACATCAAGGATGATGAGTTGAATGGCATTAGCCTTCAGTTTGGTGATGCTGAAGCAGTCATCGAATGGACAAAACGCATGGGCTTAAGAGATGGCTTGGGTGACAAGCTTGCCGAAGGTTCCTATAGACTTGCTGAAATGTATGGTGTACCTGAGTATTCCATGACCGTTAAGAAGCAAGAGCTCCCTGCCTATGATCCAAGAGGTATTCAAGGCCATGGATTGCAGTATGCTACTTCAAATCGAGGCGGTTGCCACGTAAGAGGTTACTTAATCTCTCCTGAAATCCTTGGATTACCAGAGAAGCTTGACCGCTTCACTTTAGAAGGCAAAGCATTATGGGCAAAAATATTCCAGGACTTAACAGCTGCCATTGATGCATCTGGCTTATGTTTATTTACTTCCTTTGCCATGGGCGCTCAAGATTATGCTGATATGTTAAACGCAGTTCTTGGCACTGACTTGACAGCTGAAACTGTATTGGATGCTGGCGAGAGAATTTGGAATATCGAAAAACTATTCAACCTCCAAGCAGGTATTGATCCTTCTCAAGATACACTGCCAAGCAGATTATTGAATGAAGCAATTCCTGGAGGTCCTTCTGCAGGTAATGTGCATAGGTTGTCCGAGTTGCTGCCTGAATACTATAGCCTTAGAGGTTGGAATGCTCAAGGTATTCCTACGGCTGATCGATTAAACAAGCTGCAGATCTCTGAAAATATTTTGGCAGATGCAGAAGTGGCAGCAGGAGATAAATAATTTAAAACATATAGGGCTTCCATTGGAAGCCCTTATTGTTAATCTATACAGAAAATGGGTGATGAGATGACCATTCAAAAATTATATTTAGAGCTTACTGATCGATGCAATTTAGATTGCAGCATATGCTATCGTAAATCATGGAATAGTCCACCCACCGATCTCGGTATGAGCAGCCTAGTCCACTTGACAGCAGAAATGAATAAACAGAATACCATCAAAGAAATTGTCATTGGGGGCATTGGAGAGCCTACCTTCTCTCCCATCTTCCAAGAGGCAATCCAAATGCTGAAAGACTACCACCTTACCCTCACTACCAACGGCACACTTCTTTATGGAGAATTATTAGACATGGTAATAAAACATGTAGATGTTGTTACTGTATCGATTGATGGCTTAGAAGAACGTTTTGAAAGCATTCGCGGCGTTCCCCTAGAAAAAGTAGTTCATCATTTGACCAATCTTCGACAATCAAAAAAACAACTGAGTAAAAGCACACCAATACTTCAGCTTCAATTTGTAGCTTCTGAAGATAATATGGATGATATTTTTCGAGTGATTGACCTTGCTGCGGCGTTAAATGCCCAGAGTGTTATCATTTCCAACCTACTTCCTCAATGCCAAGAAAATGCTGTAAAAATACTTTATACACGCTATGAAAACCCTAGAATGAAAGCTTTATTTCATCAAATAAGAAATTATTCTTTTAAGAAGGGTATCCAGCTCCTTCTACCGAATTATGAATTAAAAACCGAAAGAAGATGCAATTTTATAGAGCAGGATGCCGTTTTTGTCTGTGCCTCAGGTGATGTGGTCCCATGCTATCGACTGTCTCACCCTTATCAGGAGTATGTCTTTGGCCGCGAAAAACAGGTTGGGCGTCACTCCTTTGGCAATATTCAAAATCATTCCCTTTATGAAATCTGGCATCAAAAGTCCTATGCAGATTTTCGTCAGACAATCTATCATAACCTGTATCCGTCTTGTATCGATTGCGATTTGGTAGAAGGCTGTGATATGGTAAGGAATACGGAAGCCGATTGTTATGGCGTAAATCCTTCCTGCGGCGATTGTCTATGGACTAGAAAATTTGTTATGTGTCCCTAGGAGGTGAAACCATGAGCATCAAAGTCCGTCTCTTTGCTACCCTTCGCAATGGTCGAGGCAAAGAACTCATCGTAAATCTTGAAACAAATCGTACCCCTAAAGAAGTAATCGATGGGCTAGGCATTCCAGAAGAAGATGTAGCTATTTTATTAGTCAATGGCCGTGATGGTGTCCTCGATCAACTTTTAAATGATGGAGACACCGTATCCATATTCCCGCCTGTAGGAGGTGGTTGATGGTGAAAAGATATGAGCGGAATATGGCCACCCTATCTTTGGCTGAAAATGAAAACCTGCAAACTTTCAAAGTCTGTGTCGTAGGATGTGGTGGACTAGGAGGCTATCTCATCGAAATGTTGGGTCGATTGGGTATTGGTTCCATTACAGCCGTAGATGGAGATCATTTTGATGAAACCAATTTGAACCGACAGCTATTATCGGATGTAGCTTCCCTTGGTGTTCCGAAGGCAGCAAAGGCCCAGGAGCGAATGAAACTTGTGAATCCCTTTATAAACGTAAATCCTATTCTCCAAAGACTTACCCCTGAAAATGGTAGGGAGATTCTTCAGGGACATCATCTTGTAATGGATGCACTAGACAATATTCCATCTCGTATGACTGTTCAAGCCGTCGCAGAGGAACTGAATATTCCCATGATCCACGGCGCCATCGCAGGCTGGTATGGGCAAATCACAACCATCCTTCCAGGAGACCGTACCTTAAGCCATATCTATCCCGTGGATAGTGTCAAAGGTATTGAGCAGACGCTAGGGAACCCATCCTTTACCCCTGCCTTGGTGGCTTCTATCCAAGTAAGCGAAGGGTTGAAGGTTTTGATTGGACGAGGCGAACTCCTTCGAAGAAAAATATTGTATCTGAATCTACTTGATAATGAATACGAGGTTATTAACTTGTAAGTATCTATAACATTGTGTCGATTTTCATTTAAATATATTAAATCCTAGAATTAGATTTACTCTAACCACTAACCCCACTACAAAGGAGGCCATCACATGTTTACATTAGGTATTATTATTGCCAGCGACAAAGGATCTAAAGGCGAGCGAGCAGACGAAAGCGGAATCGTCATTCAACAAATGATGGAAACAAATGGCTACATTACGAAAAAATATATCATCCTACCGGATGAAGCCGATGCTCTGTCTCAAGAAATGATTTTTATGAGCGACGAGCTTGGCGTTGATTTAATCTTAACCTCTGGTGGAACAGGCTTCTCAAAGCGTGATATCACGCCAGAAGCAACACTCCAGGTTGTTCATCGCCTAACGCCAGGAATCTCCGAAGCGATCCGCTACAATAGTCTACAAATCACACCCAGAGCTATGCTTTCCAGAGCAATCTCTGGCATACGAAACAATACATTGATTATTAACCTCCCAGGCAGTCCTAAGGCTGTACGCGAAAGCCTAGAATACATCCTGCCTAGCCTTGCCCATGGCCTTGAAATCCTAAAAGGCTCCGCATCAGAATGCGCTCGAAAATAAGTGTAATGAATGAATAAAGGCAGAGAAAGTTCTCTGCCTTAACTTATTTACTCATTTCCTGCATCTTCATTCATCTGCTTGAGCAAGCGATTGTTTAGTGTTTCTGCTGCATTGAAACCCATCCTTTTTTGACGGTGATTCCTTGCCGCCACTTCCACAATCATGGCCAAATTCCTACCAGGTTTGATGGGAATTGTATTTTTGGGCAAATCTACACCTAATATATTGTTGTATTCTTCATCCATTCCCAAGCGGTCATATTGTTTCTGATCATTCCAATTCTCCAATTCAATCACCATATCAATCGCTTTTGTATTTCGAACGGCGCCAACCCCAAATAACTGTACCACATCCAAAATACCAACCCCACGAATCTCCATAAAGTGGCGGATTACTTCAGGAGCGCTTCCCACCAGCGTACTGTTATCCACCCTTTTGATTTCCACAGCATCATCTGCAACCAACCGATGCCCCCTTTTGATTAATTCCAAGGCCGTTTCACTTTTTCCAATTCCACTTTCTCCAACCATTAAGATACCAATACCATAAACCTCTACCAATACTCCATGCCTTGTAATCACTGGCGCCAGCTTATCCTCCAAATAACTTATCAAAACACTTACAAACTTTGTAGTTGGCATCTTGGTCCGCAGTAGGGGTATGTTAAACTTCACAGCTGCCTCCAATAATTCTTCATAAACCTCCAAATCCCTTGCAATGATTACACAGGGAATGGGATAGGAAAAAAGTTCCTTTGCCCTCTGCTTCCTAAGCTGGTGTGTAAGTGTCTCAAAGTAATTCCACTCCACCTTCCCAATGATTTGCACCCGCTCATAGGCAAAGGATTTATAAAAACCCGTGAGCTGCAAGCCAGGTCGATTCACATCGTTGACAGTAATCTTGATATCTCCTTGATTTGATTGATAAATAACCTCTAGATTTAAATCCTTGCACAATTCTCCGATACTAACGCTTCTCACAGCTTCTCCCTACCTTTCCTCTTGCTTTCCCCTATCAAAATAATCTTTGATCTGCTCTGCGGCTCTCCGATTCATTCCTTCTACCTCACAGAGAGCCTCCACATCTGCCTTTTTAATTCTATCAATGGATTGAAAATGTTTAAGTAGGGCAATTCTTCGCTTCTCACCAATTCCTGGAATTTCGTCCAGTACGGACTGTACCGCTGTCTTTCCTCTGAGACTTTTGTGGTAAGTAATGGCAAATCGATGAGCTTCCTCCTGCACCTTCGCAACCAGTAGAAAAGCATTTGATGTTTTATTCAAACCTAACTCTACGCCTTGATAGATCAGGTCCTTTGTTCGATGTCGATCATCTTTCACCATCCCTGCGATTGGAATATCTACCTGTAATGCAGACAATACTTCCGCTGCAGCATTTACTTGTCCTAAGCCTCCATCAATCAATATGAGATCAGGCAGTCTAGAAAATTTTCCTTCTTCATCTACAATTCCCTTTTTCTCCATAGCTTCTTTTTCTTCTAACCCCCGTTTAAATCGCCTATACACAACCTCCTGCATACTACCATAATCATTGGGTCCCTCTATGGTTTTTATTTTAAATCTTCGATAGTCACTATATTTAGGTTTCCCACCTTCAAACACCACCATGGAGGCCACAGAATGAATTCCTTGGGTATTGGAGATATCAAAGGCTTCAATTCGGTAAGGCTTTCTATCCAATCCCATATATGCGGCCAATTCCTCTAAAGCTCCTAAGCTCTTTTGCCTTTCTCTGATGAGTTTTTCACTAAATTGCTCTAGGATTTCAACAGCATTTTTATGCACCATATCCAACAGTTCTTTTTTCTCTCCCTTTTTAGGGTTTTTCACACTGACCTTTCCATCTTTTTTCATCGTTAGCCATTGGGAAATGAGATCACTATCCTCAAGCTCCTCCTCCAGCAATATTTCTTTCGGTATAAACGCGGTACCTCCGTAAAACTGTTTTAAAAAGGAACTTAAAATCTCCTTTCTATCATCCTCATCTGTAGCGTTCACCATGTAGTGTTCTCGCCCCATGAGCTTGCCTCCCCGTAGGAAAAAGACCATGATGCAGGCTTCATCCACACCTCGAGCCATGGCAATCACATCTTGATCAATGTCTGTAGCGAAAATCACCTTTTGCTTTTCCAAAATACTTTGAATGGCTATGATTTGATCCCTATATTCCGCAGCCTTTTCAAAATCCATATTTTCTGCTGCTAAATGCATTTTCTTAGAAATCTCTTTCACCAATTCATCCTGTTTTCCACTGAGAAATAAAATGATTTCTTGGATCATCTTATCATATGCTTCTTGATTCACATTCCCAGTACATGGTCCAAGGCATTTCCCAATATGATAATTCAAACAAGGTCGTTCCTGAGGTTTTTCTAGGCTTTTACTACAAGTTCGCAGCGGATAAAATTTCTTTAATATTTCGATGGTCTGGTTTACTGCACCTACATGGATATAGGGTCCAAAATATCTGGCACCATCCTTAATCACTTTTCTGGTTTTCATTACCCTAGGGTATTTTTCACCTAGGGTAACCTTTATATAGGGATAATGCTTATCATCTCTCAGCAGCACATTATACTTTGGTCTGTGCTTTTTGATCAGATTGCTCTCCAGCATCAATGCCTCAACTTCAGAATCTGTGATGATATACTCAAAATCATGGATATTTTCCACCATGGCACGAACCTTTGGTGGATGATTTTTGGAAGACTGAAAGTATTGTCTCACTCTATTCTTCAAGGAGATGGCTTTGCCTACATAGATAATTTCTCCATGACTATCTTTCATCAAATAAACACCAGGTTTATCTGGTAGTTTTTTCAGTTGTTCACTTAAATCCACCATATAACATTCCTCACGTTTCTTCAAAGTACAATACGATTACTTCTATTTTACCAAAATTGATACTTAAATCAAATTTGTATATAATAGATTAGGATATCATTTTATAAAAGGAGATGAAAATGATGAGCAATTCACAACGAAGCATCAGCTTTACAGTGGGCTTAATGGGAGCGATTCTGTTCATGATGATGCTAAGTCCTTTCCTTCCAGAATTACTTTTTTCATCGGCTCCGTTATTATATGCCTTTAGCTATATTTTCTTATTTGTACTCTTTCAAAATGGTTATAAATATCTATTCATCCGTAGGATGACGCCAACAGCCAGCGCTCTAATGAACACCATACCTATTCAACGTCCCATTTACAATCGTCTCTATTATTATGGCATTTTGCTTCTTTTGGCACTCAAAAATCTAAGGACCTTGGACTTTTCACTTTCTTTTATAGCACAGCTTCTTATAGCAGTCTTAGTCGTTGAGTTGCTTCTTTGGTACGGAGGCAAATCTCTCCAAGCTGAACTTACGCAAGCCGCTATTATTATTAGAGGATTCGATCCTAGAATAGATATCCCCTTTAATACTTCTATTTATAATCATCCAGGCGTTTATTACTATTCAGATTTTCTGCATTATACGCTAGAGGGAGATCAACTCATACTGACTTTGCATCATGATAGAGGGCGCCTTCTTCTTCGTACTTCCCTTGACATGCAAAGACAACTCATGGGTCTTTTCCAAACTAAAGGAGTTCCTTTAAAAGGAAAATAAATAGTTTGTGTATATTTTTTAGAAAATTGGTTAATCCTCTCAATATCGATGATATAGAGGGGGAAATTTATGAAAAGTGCAATGATAAAAGCAAGTACTACTTTTTTTGTTATATGTATTCTGACCACATCCATGGTGGCAGCAGTACCGACGTTAGAAAACATTCAAGTCATTTCGAAGGATGTCCTCCTTCAGTTGAATGACGAACCACTCCTATCTGCCAGCGCTATCGTTCATAAAGATCGGATATATTTGCCCATAAGATTTATCGTTGAGCAGCTTCATGCTCAGATTCACTGGGATGAGTTATCTAACACGATTTCCATTCAATCACCCTATGTCTTCAGAGATTTTCCAGAAGCGAATCCTCTTGAGAAGGAAAAGTTCATTTATGGAGAAATATTGGCCATAGATAAGAAAAGTAACCTTATAACCATCGAAGAGCATTATGATGATCGAGATACCTATATTGAACCAAATCTCCAGGTCAAGGAGAATGTCATCATCATTCTTCAACGAAATGATAAGCAGATGAATCTTTCTTTTGGTGACTTACGAATTGGCGATCACATCGGATTGGTATTAAACAAAGATCAAGAAGTCCGTGGTATTATTCTTAATCAATGATAAATTACATAAAAGCCAGTGACTACCCATTGTGTGTCACTGGCTCTTTCTGCCTTTTAAAACGAATCTGCGTTCGGAAAACAAAGGCTCTAATTTTTTGAACATCTCGGTCATCCAGGGCCACAAATTGTCCACCCATGGCATAACCTTCCTCGCATGTTTGATTTCTCAATATTCTTACGGTAACGAGAATCAGTTCTTCCTCCAGTGGCAATTCCAGTACAATAACCGTATCCACAGGAAGTGATAAAGTAGAATGGAGTAATAACC
This sequence comes from Anaerosolibacter carboniphilus, assembly GCF_014205875.1. Taxonomy (GTDB): domain Bacteria; phylum Bacillota; class Clostridia; order Peptostreptococcales; family Thermotaleaceae; genus Anaerosolibacter; species Anaerosolibacter carboniphilus. The sequence continues at coordinate 43,643 of NZ_JACHEN010000010.1, read as the reverse complement.
CCCCTATACTTAAATCCTTCACTACTGCTGGAACAAATTTCTCGCTATTTATTTCCATATCCCCATAGCTTCTTATATAGCACGATACAGGAATATCTACGCCCGCTCTCACTTGATCTCTGCGTTTTAATTGTTCCATTTCCGAATCCTGAGGCCTTTTTAACCTCAAACTTTGTCCCTTTATTGTATGGATAAAGGAATTGAAAAGATAGGCTTTACCCGATTGATCCCAAATTGTACAAGCAACTTCAAGCTTATTTTTGTTATGTGCAAATTTATAGTCCAGCAAGACATAAATGTCATTTTCTGTAATGTTTTCAATCGTCCCAGCCAACTCTACCTCACCAAGCTCATTGGTGAGTTTCATTCGAATTCTCTGATTTATTGTCAAAGGACTTGTCATGCTTACCTCCTAACAAATTGCTTCCTCTCTATATTAGCTATATAGGTTGCAAAATCCTTCTATTTATCCTAGTACTTTAGTCGTATCTTTCATGTAATTCTTCATTATATGTAAGTTAATCCCTATTATTTATCTAAAAAAAGCCTAGCGCAACGCTAGGCTTTTAAATCCCTATCCAATACCTTCTTCAAAAACAGTCCCGTATAGGACTGAGGAATTTTAACAATCTCTTCCGGTGTACCTTGTCCTACAATAAGGCCACCTTTATCCCCACCTTCAGGTCCAAGATCAATGATATAATCGCTGGTCTTGATCACATCTAAATTATGCTCAATTACCAAAACTGTATTTCCACTCTCTACCAACCTATTCAATACGCCAATTAGCTTATGGATGTCAGCAATATGAAGCCCTGTAGTAGGTTCATCCAAAATATATAGGGTTCTGCCTGTACTTCGCTTGCTAAGTTCTGTAGCTAGCTTAATTCGTTGGGCTTCTCCACCTGATAACTGGGTCGACGGCTGACCTAATTTAATATATCCTAAGCCTACCTCATGCAAGGTTTCCAGTTTTCTTTTGATACTAGGTATATTCTGAAAGAAACTCACAGCCTCTTCCACAGTCATATCCAATACTTCAGAAATGGATTTACCTTTGTACTTTACCTCCAAGGTTTCACGATTATACCGCTTGCCCTTACATACATCACAGGGTACATACACATCTGGAAGAAAATGCATTTCAATCTTTATAATACCATCACCCTTGCAAGCCTCACATCTGCCACCTTTTACATTGAAGCTAAATCGTCCCTTCTGATATCCTCGAACTTTGGCTTCAGGAACCTGTGCAAAGACATCTCGGATCATATCAAAAACTCCTGTATAAGTAGCTGGATTGGATCGAGGTGTTCTTCCAATAGGTGATTGATCAATATCTATGACTTTATCGATATATTCCAAACCTCGAACTTCTTCATGCTTTCCAGGTTTGCTTTTGGCTCGATGAAGCTCCATGGATAATTTTTTATGAAGGATCTCATTAATCAATGTACTTTTCCCTGAACCTGAAACACCAGTCACGGATACAAATACCCCCAAGGGTATTTTCACTGTTAAATTCTTGAGATTGTTCTCCTTGGCACCCACCACTTCAATCCATTTTCCGTTAGGTGCTCTTCGCTCTGCTGGGATTTCAATTTTCTTCTTGCCTGCAAGATATTGACCAGTAATGGAGTCCTCGCTGTTCATAATATCATCCACAGTTCCCTGGGCAATGATCTTCCCTCCGTTTGCTCCTGCACCTGGTCCGATATCGATGATGTGATCTGCTGCAAACATGGTGTCTTCATCATGCTCCACAACAATCAAGGTATTCCCTAAATCCGTTAGATTTCGCAAGGTTTTCAGCAGTTTCTCATTGTCTCTTTGATGCAGTCCAATACTTGGTTCGTCTAGAATATATAGTACGCCTACCAGGCTAGAACCAATCTGGGTAGCAAGACGAATCCGCTGAGATTCTCCTCCTGAAAGGGTTCCTGCTGCCCTGGATAAGGTTAAATAATCTAAGCCAACATCCACCAGGAAGCCCAATCGCTCATTAATTTCCTTTAAAATTTGTCGAGAGATCATCTTGTTTTTTTCTGAAAGCTCCAGGTTGCCAAAGAAATCTAAAGCACTTCTTACAGAAAATTCTGTTGCCTCTGCTATATTTTTTCCAGCAATTTTTACGGCAAGCACCTCAGGCTTTAATCTCATACCCTTACAGCTATCACAGGGTGTTAAACTCATAAATTCTTCGATTTTTTCCCGCATATAATCAGAATTTGTTTCCTTGTATCTTCGTTCCAAATTCTTAATAATTCCTTCAAAAGGAGAACGATACTTTTTCATCCCCCCAAATTTGCTTTCGTAAGTAAATTCGATGGCTCGCTTCCCAGTACCATAAAGGACCTCATGGATAAAGGTTTCGGGCAGCTGTTCCATCGGTGTATCTAGATCCACGCTATGATCCTTGGCCAAGGCATCAATCATTTCATAATAGTAGGTACCTTCCGAAGAATTAGAAAGAGGTGCCACAGCCCCTTCTCGAATGCTTAAGGAAGCATTCGGGATAATTAAGTCAGAATCGATTTTCTGTAAATAGCCGATTCCATTACAATCAGGACACGCACCAAAGGGACTGTTGAAGGAGAACATTCTCGGTTCCAATTCCTCTATGCCAATACCATGTTCTGGGCAGGAAAACTTCGTACTGAACAGCATATCCTCTCCATCAATGATATTGACGATTACCAACCCCTCTGACAAGGATAAAGTTGTTTCAATGGAATCAGACAATCTTTTCTCAATGCCTTCCTTGATCACAATCCTATCCACAACTACTTCTATGGTGTGCTTTTTGTTTTTTTCCAGCTTAATATCTTCAGCGATCTCTCGAATTTCTCCATCGATTCGAACCCTTACATAGCCATCCCTTTTAATGCCCTCCAGCACCTTGGTATGTTCTCCCTTTCTACCGCGGACCAAGGGTGCCAACAGCTGAATTTTTGTTCTCTCTTCCAAGGCCATCAGCTTGTCTACAATTTGATCTACTGTTTGCTGGGTAATCTCTCGATCGCAGATGGGACAATGGGGCGTACCAATCCTAGCAAACAACAATCTCAAATAGTCATAAATCTCTGTCACTGTGCCAACTGTAGAACGGGGATTTCGACTGGTGGTCTTTTGATCGATGGAAATGGCAGGAGAGAGACCTTCGATATATTCTACGTCTGGCTTCTCCATTTGGCCTAGAAACTGTCTGGCATATGCCGATAAGCTCTCTACATATCGTCTTTGTCCTTCCGCATAGATTGTGTCAAAGGCAAGGGAGGATTTTCCTGACCCACTCAAACCAGTCATGACTACAAATTTATCTCTAGGAATTTCTATATCTATATTCTTTAAATTGTGCTCCTTGGCACCCTTTACAATAATACTATTTTTTGCCATATCTTCACCTCATATTATCCAACGTATCTTTTAGTTCAAGGATCTTATCTCTCAGTTCAGCAGCTCTCTCAAACTGAAGATTGATTGCAGCTTCCTTCATTTCAGTCTCTAATCGCTTAATGGTATTCAGGATATCTTCTTTCTCCATCTCATCCAGTTTTTCTTCCATACCATATCGTTCTTTATCTTCTGCCACCTTCGTCGCTTCGATCACATCCCGTACCTTTTTGACAATGCCCTGGGGAACAATGCCGTGCTCCTCATTGTAGGATTCCTGGATCGCTCTTCTACGATTGGTTTCTCCAATGGCTTTAGCCATTGAATCTGTAATTTTATCGGCATACATGATAACTTTCCCTTGAATATTCCTAGCAGCCCTACCAATGGTTTGTATAAGGGAGGTTTCTGAACGAAGAAAGCCCTCTTTATCCGCATCTAAAATGGCAACCAAAGCCACCTCTGGCAGGTCCAAGCCCTCTCTTAAGAGGTTGATACCAACCAATACATCAAATACACCCAATCGGAGGTCCCGAATGATCTCCATTCTTTCCAATGTATCAATATCTGAATGAAGATATCTCACCTTGATGTTTACATCTTTAAAGTAACTGGTTAAATCCTCCGCCATCTTCTTGGTTAAAGTAGTAACCAGTACTCTTTGCTTATTTTGAATCACACCATGGATCTCCCCGATTAAATCATCAATCTGTCCTTTAATCGGTCGCACTGTGATTTCTGGGTCAATCAGTCCTGTAGGACGAATAATTTGCTCCACTGTATTTTCGCTGTGTTCTTTCTCATAAGGACCTGGCGTTGCACTGACATAAACAATTTGATTGACCAAGCTCTCAAACTCTCCAAAGTTTAGAGGACGATTGTCATAGGCAGAGGGCAGTCGGAAGCCATATTCCACAAGACTTTCCTTTCGAGAGCGATCTCCAGCGTACATGCCCCGAATCTGAGGAATGCTCACATGGGACTCATCCACGATGATTAAAAAATCATCAGGGAAATAGTCAATCAAAGTAAATGGCCTACTTCCTGGCGGCCTTTGAGAGATGTGTCGTGAATAATTTTCAATACCTTGACAAAATCCCACTTCTCTTAGCATCTCAATATCGTACATGGTTCGCTGCTGGATTCGTTGGGCCTCAATAAGCTTTTCATTGTCCTTGAAGTACTGAACTCTGCCCTTTAACTCCCCTTCTATATCTAGGATGGCCTTTTCCAGCTTGTCATGGGTGGTTACATAGTGGGATGCAGGGAAAATCGATACATGATTTCGAAGACCGATAATCTCCCCTGTCAGTGCATTCACTTCTGTAATTCGGTCAATTTCGTCTCCAAATAATTCTATTCGCACTGCATTCTCTGAAGATGAAGCAGGAAAAATTTCAATAACATCTCCTCGGACGCGGAAGGTCCCCCGCACAAAGTTGATATCATTTCGCATATACTGAATATCCACCAGTTTTCTCAATATATCATCCCGACTTTTCGTCATCCCAGGACGAAGGGACAATACCTGGGTCTCATAGTCCACAGGATCTCCCAATCCATATATACAAGACACACTGGCAACAACGATTACATCCCTTCGTTCATAAAGAGATGCTGTAGCCGAGTGTCGCAATTTATCAATCTCATCATTAATCTGAGCATCCTTTTCAATGTAAGTATCTGTATGGGCCACATAGGCTTCCGGCTGATAGTAGTCATAGTAGCTCACGAAGAATTCAACTGCATTGTTGGGAAAGAACTCTTTGAATTCACTGCACAGCTGGGCGGCCAGCGTCTTATTATGGGCAATCACCAAGGTTGGCCTTTGTACCTTCTCGATCACATTGGCCATGGTGAAGGTTTTTCCTGACCCGGTTACCCCTAATAGGGTCTGATGCTTTTTTCCATTTGTAAGCCCTTCACTCAGGGATGCAATAGCCTTTGGCTGATCCCCTGTAGGCTTGTATTCCGATGCAATTTCAAATCTATTCATCCTACATACTCCTCTTTTCAGCATTCATACAAATTATAACACACCTATTTTTCATCCATTATAAACAGATAATGGAAAATCAAACACTTGTTCGTATGCTTAATTATATCTCTCCTTTTTTTGAAAGTCAATGCATATGATGTAAATCTTTAAGGTTCAGGTTAAGGTTGTAGAGGCGCCCATTGGGCATCTACAATGGGTCGCTTTTTTTATCCATTTCGTCAAAATCAATATACGGCCATGGCCAAAATAATGTTAGAAATAGTGAAGGAGAATAGGAATAATTCTAGAATAATTTAAACATGACTTGAATTATAATACATGAAGGTGGCGTTCCATGAGCGAAAAGAAAAAGATCGGTTTATTTTCACGTTTAGGCATACTTATATTACTGTCTCCCTTTATTGCCACTTTGCTATTGGATATTTGGGGACTACAGTCCAGCCTATTGTTTCCCTTGTTAACAGCAGCTTTATTAGGTATATTCGGACTTGCCCATGCCAGGGCATTGAAGCATCATTATAAGATCGTTGACAGACAAACCCAGACGATTTCCAGCATCACTCATCTAAATGAAAAACTGGAGAAGAATAATTTGATCAAGGAAGCAATGTTAGAAATCAGCAACTCGATTCTAGATATCAAAGACTTTGACGAATTCTTAAACACTGTAGTTAAGAAGGCTGTCCAGCTTATCGACAAAGCCGATGCTGGCAGTATCCTTATCATAAATAATGATAATCGCCTAGAGTTTAAGGCTGCTGTAGGCTATGACTTAAAGGGGCTCTCCAGAATAAGTATGGCTGTGGAAGAAACCTTCTTATACCAATACACTCAAGGCAATTATGCCAAGCCATGTATCATAGAAAACCCAATGAAATTTAATCAAAAATTCCTGGCAAAGGAAACCTATACTAAATTTGAAGATGCCGATGCCCTATCCCTTAGAGCTACCATTTCTGCGCCCATCCTTATTGACAACAAACTTTATGGAATGATCAATGTAGACAACAGCCAGCACGAGGATGCTTTTAACATTCATGATACTGCTATTATAGAGTACCTAGCAAATCAGCTGAGCATTGCCATTAAAAATGTAATGTTGCTGGAGAAAACCCTGTTTCTTTCCCGATACGATGGATTGACAAAAGTATACAATCGACATTATTTTGACGAACTGTTTGAGAGTATTTATAAGCGAGCAAAGCGATATCATGAAAGCTTTTGCCTTTGTGTAATCGACTTAAACGACTTGAAGATCATTAATGATATGTATGGTCATCAAACTGGCGACTTGGCTTTAAAAGCCTTCTCCTCGGTGCTCCGCGAAAATATACGGGAGTCCGATATCATTGGTCGATATGGCGGGGATGAGTTTGTCATCATCCTTTTAAATACAACTGCTGAAAGCAGTCAGGAAAAGCTTCAACAAATTACTCAACAATTAAAGGAAAGAACACTTTCTACAGAAGACAGAGAAGTACAAGTTTCATTCAGCTATGGTATCGCCTCTTTTCCTGAAGATGCCTCGGATAGCAAGGAACTATTTCGAACCGCAGACTTTCGAATGTATAAACACAAATTACAACAAAAAACAATTTAAGGACCAGCTTTTAGAGCTGGTCTTTTGATTTATCTTATCAAATCTATTTTTCATGACTTAAAAGGTATCTTTCTCTTATGAATTGTTACTTTTTTATACTCTCGATCCATTTCTTTATTGGACTTAAGGATGGACTTGGCAGAAAAACAACAGATGAATTTTGGGGTACGATAATCAGCCCAAAGCTATCCATTCCATACCTATGTTTATATTCAATGGTCTTCTGCTTCCCTGCTGCATCGATGATCTCCATCCATATTCTCTGGGGAAAGCTGCTTAAAACAACCTGAATGTCTGCCTTATCATAAATTGGATGATTGTTTATCCTTAGAATCACATCTCCTGGATTTAGATCCATTTTTTTCTTAGATCCATCCATTTTCACATCCAATACAGTAATTCCACGGCGATGATGCCTAAATAGCGGAGCCTTCCTTTTCTCTTCCTTTTGGCCCCACAATACTAAAGCTTCATGTCCTAATGCTGCAAAACTGACAGCAATCCATTGAAACAATATATATTTCTTGGCCATCACTGAAAGAAGAATGAGTATTGCGCTATACGTCAAAAGCCTTATGGCCGAAGTTTTCGATTTTTGGTTAGGTGTGCTGGATAAAGCCATATCGCTATACCCCAAGACTGCTACAAACATAGACATGGGTAAGGGCAGGTTTTCACTCCCTAAGGTCCCCATCATCGCCAACAATACAATAAAGGGAATGGGCCAGAATCGTTGTAGTAAAAATCCGCCGACAATCCCGTATTTTTCGTCCTCGATGAAAATAGGTGTAGCATGCCGATGTCCATCTAGCCATATTAAAATACTCTCTACCAAATGGAGAACGCCTACGATTGTCATGAGGCTTGGTATATTTATCTTGGGAAGACCCAATAAAAGACTGACGATGCCTAACAGGCCACCCCCATAGGCAAAGCATACATAACGGACATTGATCAACATGAGCATAAAGGCCATTGGCAATAGGTAGATAAAATCTCTAGGTTCTATCGTAACCCCAAGCATAAGGATAACTATGGTTCCTAAGCTACCGCCCAATACACCCATCATGAACCCATTCAATACTTTCTTCCTAAGTGTGGTTTTTGTAAAGCCCATGGCTTTGTATTCAAAGTCGTGAATTTTTTTATACTGAAGGAATGATATTCCGCCTACGGCCAATATTACTACCATTGTCTTACTCCATCTTAAGAATTCTACCATTCTCATTTCCCCTTTTCCCATTCTTATATATACATTATGGCCATAAATTCAGGAATTTTTTACCACAACACACAAAAAAGGTGATAAATCCATGAAATAGATCATATATATATCCTTGTGTGTTAACGAATAGTGAATTTAGTCATTTCTATGCAGCCTGAACATATACATTAATAAGGTTGTCTGAATGACCCTGTAAACCCATGAGAAAGGTGGAATCCAAACCAATGAAGGCGTTATCACTAGAGCCTGAGAACATTAATCTTTTTCAAGAGGGACGGCATTACCATTGTTACGGCCTTTTTGGCGCCCATTTGGTGGCCAAAGACGGTATACCAGGCATTCAATTTACCCTTTGGGCTCCCCATGCTGCAGCAGTCTACTTGATTGGGGAATTTAATGATTGGCAGGGTAGCCTTCACCCATTCTCCTTGGTAGATCCATCAGGAATTTGGTCTCTGTTCTTTCCCAACCTAAAGGAAGAAGCCTTGTATAAATACGAAATACATACATCCCAAGGAAAAATTCTTCATAAGGCAGATCCCTACAGTTTTTTTGGAGAAACCAGACCTGGCACTGCCTCAAAAGTCTTCAACCTTCAAAAATACCAATGGCATGATGAAGAATGGTTGAGTCTGCGGAGTCGAAATTCTCTTTATAACGCACCAATAAATATATACGAAGTACACCTAGGTTCCTGGAAGCGAAAAGATAATGGAGATTTCTATACCTATAGGGAATTGGCTCCGTTGCTGATCAGCTATGTCGTTGAGATGGGCTACACGCATATCGAGCTATTACCTCTCACAGAACATCCCTTTGACGGTTCCTGGGGATATCAATCCACTGGATATTTCGCTGTCACCAGTCGATACGGAACACCTGAAGATTTCATGTATTTTGTTGATAGTTGCCATCAAAAAGGGATTGGCATTATTCTTGACTGGGTTCCTGGCCATTTTTGCTCCGATGCCCACGGACTTGCTAATTTTGATGGTACACCACTTTATGAGTATCAAGATCCCCAGCGCGCTATAAACCATCAATGGGGCACACGAAATTTTGATTTTACAAAGCCTCAAGTATGGTCCTTTCTCATTTCCAATGCCCTCTTTTGGTTGGATATATATCACTTAGATGGTTTGCGGGTGGATGCGGTAGCTTTCATGCTTTATCTGGATTACGGAAAATCCTCTGATCAATGGACGCCCAATTGTCATGGCGGCAGGGAAAATCTTGAAGCCATTGCTTTCATGAAACGATTAAATGAAACCATCTGTCATAAATATCCCAATGTATTGGTGTTTGCTGAGGAATCTACAGCATGGCCCTTGGTAACAAAGCCTACATATTTAGGGGGTTTAGGCTATAGCTATAAATGGAACATGGGATGGATGAATGATATGCTTCGTTATATGGAAATGGACCCGATTCACCGCAAATGGCATCATGAGTTGGTTACCTTCTCCTTTATGTACGCCTTTTCGGAAAATTTTGTTTTGCCCCTTTCCCATGATGAAGTCGTTCATGGAAAAAAATCTTTATTAAATAAAATGCCTGGAGATTATTGGCAGAAATTTGCCAATCTTCGCGCCTTCTATGGTTATATGATGGCCCATCCTGGTAAAAAGCTTCTTTTTATGGGAGGAGAGTTCGGGCAATTCATTGAGTGGAGAGATGACCAGGGATTAGACTGGCTTCTGCTGGATTACGACATGCATCATAAGCTCCATGAATATGTCCGTTTTTTGAATCATTTCTATAGTGCTGAACGCTTGCTATGGGAAATCGATCATGATTGGGATGGATTCCAGTGGATCGATCCCCATGACTCTCAGCAGAGTATCATTACCTTTATGAGAAAATCAATAAATCCTGAATACTTTATGATCATTCTTTGCAATTTCACACCTGTGGTACGAGAGGCTTATCGTATTGGTGTACCTCAGCTCGGCGAATATATGGAGGCTTTTAATAGCGATTTAAGCATTTTTGGTGGCTCCCACCAGGTGAATAACACTCCCTTAATGGCTGATGCGATTCCCTGGCATAATCAACCCTACTCCCTAACAGTGAAGGTTCCTCCCCTAGCCACCATATATATAAAACCAAAAATTAGAAAGCTTAGAACCAGTAAAAAGAAACGGAACCTGTTAAGGAGGTAAAAAAAGATGCATAAAAAAGAATGTGTTGCTATGATATTGGCTGGAGGCCAAGGAAGCAGACTGGGTATCCTTACAAAAAAGCTGGCTAAGCCTGCGGTGCCTTTTGGTGGAAAGTATCGTATCATTGACTTTCCCTTAAGCAACTGCTGTCATTCTGACATCGATACCGTTGGTGTCCTCACTCAATACAAACCGTTGGTACTGAACTCCTATATTGGTACAGGAGCCCCATGGAATCTTGACAGCAAGGACGGTGGTGTTACAGTACTTCCTCCCTATGTAAAAGAACTGGGCGGGGAGTGGTATAAAGGCACTGCTAATGCAATCTATCAAAACATTGACTTTATAGACCTTTATAACCCTGAATATGTCCTGATCCTATCCGGTGACCACATATATAAAATGGATTATGCCCTTATGCTGGATGCCCATAAAAAAAATCAAGCCCATGGCACCATCTCTGTCATCGAGGTTCCTTGGGAAGAAGCCAGCCGTTTTGGCATTATGAATACCAATGAACAAAATCAGATTATAGCGTTTGATGAAAAACCCTTATATCCCAAAAATAATCTTGCTTCTATGGGCATCTATATCTTTAACTGGCAGCTGTTGAAAAAGTACTTGCAAGAGGACGAAGCAGATGTCACATCCAGCCATGATTTTGGGAAAAATATCATTCCAAAGATGCTTCAAGGCTCCCAACGAATGTTTGCCTATCGCTTTTCTGGCTACTGGAAGGATGTAGGCACCATTGAAAGCTATTGGGAAGCCAATATGGACTTATTATCAGATTATCCAGAGTTAGATCTATACGACCGAAACTGGAGGATCTATTCTGTCAATCCAACCCAACCTCCAAATTATATTTCTCCCATGGCAAAAGTCCGTCGTTCCCTCATTAACGAAGGTTGTCAGATTCATGGAGATGTTGAAAATTCGGTAATCTTTCCAGGTGTTTATGTGGGACCCGGCTCCCGAATTGTGGACTCTGTTATTATGCCCTATGTAAAAATAGGTGCCAATGTAACCATTGAAAAGTCAATTGTGGGTGAACAGACCCTCGTCCGTGGCAATAGCGCCATTGGCCATCGAGAACTGGACGACTGGTTTCGCAGTAGCATCTCTGAAAGAGATATCACTGTCATCAGTGAAGGTTTGGACCTACCAAGAGGAACGAAAATTTCTAGGGGTCGGGTGTTTGACCAAGAAGTAATTTAAGAAAGGAGTGGAAATATGGGTGATTTAATGGGGATTGTGAACAACACAAAAAGTGGTACTTTACTAAAGGAACTGTCGGATAATCGCTATACAGCGGCCGTTCCCTTTGGAGGCCGTTATCGAATGATTGACTTTGTCCTCTCTAACATGGTAAATTCCGGCATTCGAAATGTAGGAATTCTCGTTCAGGATAAATACCGATCTTTGATGGATCACCTTCGTTCAGGTAAAGAATGGGGATTGGCACGTAAAACAGATGGACTGTTTATCCTAACCCCTCCATATCATCATAATGTTCGGAAAGGAGATCTGGATAATTTCCATTGTAATCGAGAATATCTTGAGAAAAGTCACCAGAAGTATGTGGTCATCTCTGGCAGCAATATGATTTGTAACATTAATTATACGGACCCACTACGCTTTCATAAAGAACATGGTGGTGATATTACAATCCTTTATACTGAAGAAGACAGTGCCACCACAGATTTTTACAATGCCACCGTCTTAAGCATGGATGAGGCTTGTCAGGTAAAAGCCATGGAGGTTAGCCCCACCAAACCTAAAAGTAACCGACTTTCCATGGATATGCTGATCATGGAAAAAGCTTTTCTCATTGACCTCATTGATGAAGCTGTTGCCAAGGGTGGTCATGATTTTCTCATGGATTGTATCATTCGAAATTTATCCAGTCTAAAGGTGTTTGGCTACCATCATCCCGGTTATGTGGGTAGGGTTCACTCCATCCAAAGTTATTTTAAACACAATATGGATTTACTCCAAACAGATATATGGGAGGAAATCTTCGTTAAATCCGGTCCCATATATACCAAGGTGAAAGATCAAGCTCCTGTTAAATATATGGATAGCGCCATGGTCAAGAATTCTTTGATTGCCAATGGGTGTATTATAGAGGGAACCGTAGAAAACAGCATTCTCTTTCGAGGTGTCCGGGTTCATAAAGGCGCTGTGATCAAGGATAGCATCGTCATGCAGCACTGTGAAATAGATGAGAATTCTGAATTGAAGCATATCATACTGGATAAGGATGTTCTTGTCACCAGAGACAAAAAGTTGAGGGGTTCAAGGGAATATCCCATGGTTGTTGAGAAGAACACCAGTCTATAATGAGAGGATGATAAACAAATGGTTAAAATACTTCATATCGCTTCAGAAGCTTCACCCTTTATCAAAACAGGGGGATTGGCAGATGTTATTGGCTCACTGCCAAAAGCTCTTCATGAAAAAGGGTTGGATGTGCGGGTTGTTCTTCCCAAATACGGAACGATTGAACAACACTGGAAAGAGCAAATGGTCTGGGAAAAAAGCATTACCGTTCCTCTCGCTTGGCGTAATCAATTTTGCGGTATTGAAACAATCTGCTACGAGGGCATTACCTTCTATTTTCTTGATAATGAATACTATTACAACCGTGATCATATTTACGGCTATGAAGATGATGGAGAGCGGTTTGCTTTTTTCTGTCGCGCAGCTTTGGCATTTCTGCCACATATCGATTTCCAACCCCAAATTCTTCACTGTCATGATTGGCATACAGGTCTTGTCAGTGTGTTTTTGGAAGCCTTTTACAATCATCTCCCCTTCTATCAGAACATGGGTACCATCTTTACCATCCATAATCTTCAGTATCAAGGGGTATTTCCTAAGTATTTTCTTGGGGATGTGCTGGGCTTAGACGATAGTTATTTCACCATTGACAGCCTGGAATACCAAGGTCAAATCAATTTCATGAAAGGTGGACTTGTCTTTTCAGATCTACTTACTACAGTAAGTAAGAGCTATAGTGAAGAAATTCAAACACCCTATTTCGGGGAAAGCCTGGATGGATTATTGCGAAAGAGAAGGAAACAACTTTTTGGTATCATCAACGGCATTGATTATGATCTTTATTCACCCAATAAAGATCCTCATATTTTTCTTCCTTATTATGATAATCTACAAGATAAATCCTTTAACAAAGTCAAGCTCCAGGAAGCCCTTGGCCTTTCTGTGGACTCCAATACCCCCATGATTGCCATTATTTCCAGATTGGTCAGTTCTAAGGGCCTCGATCTGGTAGTCCATATACTGGATGAGCTTCTTTCTTTAGATGTACAGTTGGTTATCCTAGGCACGGGAGAGGCCAAATATGAGGAATTATTCCAACAAGCAATGATTAGATATCCATCGAAACTATCGGTCCATATACAGTTTGATGATTCATTGGCGAGAAAAATTTATGCCGCTTCGGATCTCTTTCTGATGCCTTCACGCTTTGAACCCTGTGGCATTGGTCAATTGATTGCCCTTCGTTACGGTTCCATTCCTATTGTACGGGAAACCGGAGGCCTCAAGGATACAGTACAGTCATATAACGATTATAGATGTACGGGCAATGGCTTTAGCTTTACCCATTACAATGCCCATGATATGTTATTTACGATTCAAAGGGCTCTGAAATCCTATCAGGATAAGAAATTATGGATCAAGGTTTTTAAAAATGCAATTTATAGTGATTTTAGCTGGCATCAATCGGCTCAGCAGTATACTCACTTATATAAAACCTTGACCTTCCAGACCCAAAAATTTTAGGAGGTGATTTCCAGGCCCATGAACAAAGTACTTTTCAAACAATTGTTTTTAGAAAAATTTGAAACCATGCATGGTCAAACCATTGAAGAAGCATCTCCTATGGATTTGTATATGACATTGGGAGCGATGATTAGGGATTTTATGAGTCGCAAATGGATTCATACTAATCAAACCTATGTGAATCAGGGAAAAAAGCAGGTATATTATTTTTCCATGGAGTTTTTGTTAGGCAAAATGATGGAGAGAAATCTCCTTTATCTCGATTGGAAAAAAATTGTGTTAGAAGCTTTTGAGGAACTGTCCATCGACTTAGAAATGATTCTATCATTGGAACCAGATGCAGGCTTAGGCAATGGTGGTCTCGGTCGATTGGCTGCATGCTTTCTAGATTCCTTAGCCTCCCTCCAATTACCTGGTCATGGTTGTGGAATTCGCTATAAATATGGCTTCTTTGATCAAAAAATTGTAGATGGCTATCAAGTCGAGCTTCCCGATCCATGGCTAAAACATGGAAATGTATGGGAAATTCGAAAAGCTGATAAGGCTGTGGAGGTCCGTTTTGGTGGAGTCGTCCGTTTAGACCAGCATGACAATAAAACCATATTTATTCATGAGAATTATGATACTGTCCTGGCGGTACCCTACGACTCTCCCATTGTAGGTTTTCAAAACAATACGGTCAACACCCTCCGCTTGTGGAGTGCAGAAACAACCATGCGAGACTTTGATTTCTCCACCTTTAATCGTGGTGATTATCTGAATGCCGTAAAATATAAACATGAAGTGGAATCCATCTCCCAAATATTATATCCCGATGATCAACACCAAGAGGGCAGAATCCTTCGATTAAAGCAGCAGTATTTTTTGGTCTCCGCCAGCCTGCAAAGCATTATCCATCGTTATAAAAGAAAAGGAGGTTCCCTCCATGAGTTTTCCAATAAAATCGCCATTCATATCAATGATACCCACCCAGTATTGGCGATACCTGAGCTGATGAGGATTTTAATCGACGAGGAAGACATGGGCTGGGATCAAGCCTGGCAACTCAC
Organism: Anaerosolibacter carboniphilus; assembly: GCF_014205875.1. Classification (GTDB taxonomy): domain Bacteria; phylum Bacillota; class Clostridia; order Peptostreptococcales; family Thermotaleaceae; genus Anaerosolibacter; species Anaerosolibacter carboniphilus. Next base: position 28,408 of record NZ_JACHEN010000010.1, on the reverse strand, counting down.
CACCCAAACCATTTCTTATACGAACCATACTATTTTACCTGAAGCCTTGGAAAAATGGCCCATTGATCTCTTTCAATCCCTACTCCCTCGGATATACATGATCGTCCATGAGATCAATGAACGGTTTTGCCATGGACTTTGGCAGCGATACCTTAACAACTGGGAAAAAATTGGTCAAATGGCCATCTTGGCCGACGGCTATGTTCATATGGCCCACCTTGCTGTGGTGGGCAGTCACAGTGTAAATGGGGTTGCAGAAATCCATTCGGAAATCTTAAAAAAACAGGTAATGGCCCACTTTTACGAAGTTTTTCCCTATAAATTCAATAACAAAACCAATGGGATAACACCTAGACGATGGCTTATAAAATCAAATCCTTCCCTTTCCCAACTCATTACGGATACCATTGGTTCAGCTTGGCTCCATGATTCCTCTGAACTCATTCAGCTCATGAATCATGAGGAGGATTCCTATTTCAAACAACAGATTTTTACGATCAAACACAATAACAAGTTAACCCTATCAAGAATCATTGAAGACAAAACTGGTATAAAAGTAGATCCCAATTCCATTTTTGATGTCCAGATTAAACGAATTCATGCCTACAAACGGCAAATGTTGAATCTGCTACATATCATGGATTTGTATAACCAACTGCGAGAGAACCCTGATCTTGACATACTGCCGCGAACATTCATTTTTGCTGGCAAGTCTGCTCCCAGCTATTATCAAGCAAAACAAACCATCAAACTCATTCATACTTTGGCAGATCTAATTAACAAGGATTCTTCCATCAAAGATAAGCTCAAAGTCGTCTTTCTTGAAAACTATAATGTTTCTCTGGCTGAAAAGATTTTCCCTGCAGCTGAGGTAAGTGAGCAGATTTCAACGGCCAGCAAAGAAGCCTCAGGTACTGGCAATATGAAGTTTATGATGAATGGTGCCATTACCTTGGGTACTTTAGACGGAGCAAATATCGAAATCAAGGATGCAGTAGGTGAAGAAAACATTGTGATTTTTGGTCTTACCGCCCATGAAGTCTTAGCTTATTATCGTAACGGTGGTTACAGTGCTTGGGATATGTTTCATCAAGACTCGAGAATAAAAACAATACTCACCCAGCTCATCAACGGTTTTTTACCTGCAGCCCAAGATGAATTTCGAAGTCTTTACGATGCCCTTCTTTATCAAAATGATGAGTATTTTGTTTTAAAAGACTTTTCATCCTATGTGGATGCCCATCGCCGTATCAATCAATTATATGGAAATCCTCAGCAATGGCTTAGAATGAGCGTCTGCAACATCGCTCATTCTGGAAGATTCTCCAGTGATCGAACCATATCCGAATATGCCTCAGGTATTTGGCAGATTGATCCGGTGTATGTAGGAGAGTAGAGTTAGTGGTTAGAAGTCAGTCGTTAGTGGGCTACAATACCCTCTTTAACGTTAATCTTGAAAAAAGTCTATTCCCTCAACGATAGGCTTAAATTCTTTTTCTTTTCATATCTTTCAATACCACTAACCTCTAACCACTAACCAGAAGCTGTTATCTATTTCGGACTGTTTCTATCTTTATAACGAAGTACAATCCCATCATAATCAAAATCATAGAAAGGTTGGTGCGCCCATTGAAAATTCCTTGGATTCATCATGACTCCCATCAATCTTTTTACCGAACACCCTTTGGTGCTGTTACTTGTCAGCATAGGGTTTCTTTTGGCCTATCCGTCGAAGATGGAGAAGAAGAAATCTATCAAGTAGCCCTTCGCCTCTGGACCGATCAAGAGGGTGAAAAACTGCTGTCCATGAGGCTAGTAGAATCTATAAATAATCAACAAATCTATAGGTTGGTATTTGACCTTCCTTCTTATCCGTGCCTTGTATGGTACTATTTTATTATTACTACAAATACAAGCACCTATTATTATGGTAACAACCCTCACCAGCAAGGAGGTATAGGCCAAGTCTATCTTTATCAACCTCCTGCGTACCAGATCACTGTCCATAAGGAAAATAGCTTAGTTCCCTCATGGTTTAAATCCTCGGTAATGTATCAGATTTTTGTGGATCGATTCTTCAATGGATCGGAGGATGGCAGGATCATGAATCCCAAACCAGGGGCATATCTCTACTCCGATTGGAATGCTACCCCTTCCTATATTCGGGATCAAAAAACAGGTGCCATTGTACAGTATGACTTTTTTGGCGGCAACCTGGCAGGCGTCATAAAAAAGCTACCTTATTTGCAGTCACTGGGTATTAACCTCATCTATTTGAATCCAATTTTCGAATCCTCCAGCAACCATAAATATGACACAGCCGATTATAAGAAAATAGATCCTATGTATGGAGATCACGAAGCCTTTCAGTCGCTCTGTGAAGAAGCTGAAAAATTGGGCATCTCAATCATCTTGGATGGGGTCTTCAGCCATACGGGAAGTGACAGTATTTATTTTAATAAAAATGGAAACTATCCTGGTTTAGGCGCTTATCAATCCACTGTTTCTCCCTATTATCCTTGGTATCGCTTTGAAGTCTACCCTGATCAATATGATTGCTGGTGGGGAATTGATACCATGCCCAATACCAATGAAACAGAGCCTACCTTTCAAGGCTTCATCATCCATGATGAGGATAGTGTCCTACAGCATTGGATGGACTCAGGCGCCAAGGGATGGCGATTGGATGTGGCCGACGAATTACCGGGATCTTTCATTAAAGCACTGCGCAAACGGATGAAAGAAATCTATCCTGAAAGTATCCTAATTGGAGAAGTATGGGAGGATGCATCCCATAAAATCAGCCATGGTGAATCTCGAGAATATTTACTAGGTGAGGAACTGGATTCGATCATGAATTATCCATTTCGTCACATTCTTCTGGATTTTATCCTGGGTCATTTCAATAGCAAGGAAGTACATCAAGCCTTCATGTGTCTATATGAAAACTATCCCCGCCATCACTTCTATGCAACGATGAATCTTATTGGAAGTCATGATGTACCAAGGATTTTAACATTATTGGGAGATGCCCCGCCTGAATCGTCTCTATCAAAGGAAGAACAGGGGCTTTATCGGCTTTCCCCTGAACAAAAAAAGAAAGCCCTAAAGCGATTAACGCTTCTCAGCCTAGTACAAATGACCTTCCCAGGCGTTCCTTGTATATATTATGGGGATGAAGCTGGTGTGGAAGGCTATAGTGATCCGCTGAACCGCAGAACCTACCCTTGGGGACGAGAAGATCAAGTTTTACTGACATGGTATAGAAAAATCATAGAAATTCGTCGCCAATACGATGCCCTTTCCACTGGAGATTGGATTTCCTTACCCATTCATGAGGATATCTATGGCTATATGCGCTGCATTGAGTGTCAACGGGATATCTTTGGTGAAAACAAAAAAAACAATCGTATTTTTGTTTTTATCAACAGAAGTTTGCATCAAGAAATTCCTTTAACTATCGATGTTGCTTCATTTGGAGATCAGCCTTGGATGGATATACTCCACGATAGCCACGAATTTTCAGTTCTAGATTCTAAGTTAAACATTTCTTTAAAACCTCTGGAGGGCAAAATAATAGTGCAGAAGCTATAAACTTCTGCACTATTTCTATTATTTCGCCAATTTTTGCCTTAATACTTCAATCCCCTTCTGAAGCTGAATATCATCTGCATCTTTTACTTCCTCTTGCGCTGTCTCATCCTCAGGTACTTCCACTACAATATCTGGTTCAATGCCTTTCCCATGGATATAGACCCCATTAGGTGTGAAGTATTGGGATGTAGTGAGTTTGAATCCTGTTCCATCCTCTAAAGCTTTCACTCTCTGAACCAATCCTTTTCCAAAGGTAGTAGTTCCAATAAGGGTTCCTGATTTTGTATCCTTTACTGCACCTGATAAAATCTCCGATGCGCTGGCACTTCCTTTGTTTACCAGAAGTACATAGGGAACCTCTATTTTTCCAGCATTAGAATACTCGTATTCCCTTTCACCAGAACGATCCTGGGTATAGACCACCACTGTCTTTCCTAATAATTCATCGGCGATCTTTACGCACTGGTCTAGAAGCCCTCCTGGATTATTCCTTAAGTCGATGATCAAGCCTTTCATGTTCTGCTTTTGCAACTGGGTTAACTGGGTCTTAAAATCTTCCGATGTCATCTCATCGAACATGGTGATTCGTATATATCCTAAATCATTCTCCAACATTCGAGATTTTACAGTCTTTAAGCGAATCTCTTCTCGAACAATTTCCACATCGAAGGGTTGATTTTTCCCTTCTCGATAAACCGTTAAAGTCACCTTGGTGCCAGGGTCACCCTTTATGATAGCCACTGCCTCATCCAATTTTTCACCAGAATACTCTTTTCCATTTACTTTTAATATCTTATCCCCAGATTTCAGACCTGCCCGCTCTCCAGGCGTATCTTCGATGGGAGATACTACCGTAATGTAGCCATCTTCTCCAGGGGTCATGATAACACCAATCCCCCCATAGGTTCCCTTTGTATGGGTCATAAAATCGTCAAATTCTTTTTTACTCATATAGACAGAATATGGATCTTCTAAAGATTGAAATAGTCCCTTTATGATGCCATCCTCAACCTTGCTTTCATCCACTTCCTTATAGTAATTGGTCTCGATGAATTCCTTCAAGCTGAGGACCTTGCTGTAGCTTTTTGATATATCCTTGTAATAATCATAATTCTTCTTCGTAATAATAACTTTCTCCCCTATGCTCAAAGCAAAAACATTTGTAAGGGTAAAAGTAATCACACTGGTTAGCAGTACCAAAATCATGGCACCCAATATGGCATTCTTTCTACTGATCATATTATGCTTCACCTCATTCAAAAATAATTGGTACTGTTTGCGTGGATTCATCAGCATAATTTATATTATTCCTCACCTGACCTGAATATAACAATATTTTATACTCTTTTCATCGACCACAACAGTAAGATGCTTAAAATATCATTAAAAGCATTTTTCCTTATTTATTATACCATCATTTTCTTCCATTGCAAATTTATCACATCGCTTAAAAGCTGAAAGCCGGGCATAAGACCCGGCAAACCTATATATCCCTCTAAAATCTTTCTTATTCGATCCTTAACATATTCCACAGGATTTCCTATATGTTTCCATATCTTCCTCATATCCTTGGGCAATTCTTTCCGTAATCGAATGATGCACACTGGCATATACATGATCCCCTGTACTTCGAATCGGCAATACATTGACAGATGTTCCTGTCATAAAAGCACCTTCCATTTGAGAGATCTCTGTTTCATGGATATGCTGTTCAATTACTTTTATGTCTAGTTTTTTACAAACCTCCATGATTCGTGTCCTCGTCACGCCCAAGAGCACTTCACCCGGTGGAGCCGTATAGACCTGATCTCCCTTCACAAAGAATATATTAGAACGACTGCCTTCCGTAATGTACCCATCCTGATTGATCAATATGGCTTCAAAGGCTCCCTCTAGGCTCATCTTCTCATTAATTCTCTTTCTCAAATCCAAATTCATAACCTTCGCATTTGGATTTTCCCGCTCTGAATGAAAAAAAATCGTATGGATGCCATTCTCGTAAACCTGTCTTTCTGGATAATGGCTTTCGACAAAATATTGAAGAAATAGCTGTTCTTCCTTGTCGAAGCCACTACATAGCCATTTTATATTCATATTTGGAAATTTATTTGCTTCGATCAGCGCTGCCATCTCACCCATGATTTCTTGATCGCTCTTATGAATCCTATAGTCCAAAAGCTCTGCGGATTTTCTCATTCTCTCCAGATGATCCTCTACGTACAAAGGCACCTTATCCATTACACGGATTACCTCATATATGCTTTGGGACTGTATACTTTGAAATATATGATCTTCTTCCGTATCATACAAAACCCCATTTGCTATATAAAAATCTAGCACTGCCTCTCGTTTCATGTTGTCACCTCAAAATTTTAGTCATTGTCTACACTAGTATTATACCCTAAAAACCTCTTATTTTACCAGTTGATTACCAATGAAAATCTATTTTAGCAGGGAAACTCTTTATATCATCGATGTTATCAATTGTTTTGTATAATCATGCGTAGGATTCGCCATAATTTGATTCTTCTCACCCATTTCAAGTATTTTTCCTTTGTACATTACTGCAATATGATCACAAATATGCTGCACCACTTTTAGGTCATGAGAAATAAATAGGTAAGTTAATGATAGTTCTTTTTTAAGGTCTATCAATAGATTCAATATCTGTCCCTGTACAGAAACATCCAAAGCGGATACGGGCTCATCACAAACAACCAACTTAGGTCTTGATGCGATGGCACGGGCAATTCCTATTCGCTGTCTTTGTCCACCGCTTAATTGGTAGGTAAATTTATGCTTATCTTTTCCTGTCAACCCCACCATATTTAATAGTCTATCGACTTCTGACTCAATTTCTGATGCTGGTACGATCCGATGAATCCTCAATGGTACGGCAATCAGTTCAGCAATAGTAGCCTTTGGGTCCAGCGTTTCTTGGGCTTGTTGAAAAATAATCTGAATATCCTTTCTCTTTTTTCTGATAGTGTCTTCCCCCATCTGTAAGATATCTTCTCCTTGAAACAACACGCGTCCTGCATCAGCTGAAATCAGTCTAAGGATTAACTCTCCTGTCGTCGTTTTTCCACTTCCACTTTCACCTATAAGTCCTAAAGCCTCTCCTTCATAGATATCAAAGGAAATATGATCAACAGCCCTTATCACTGTCTTTGGAGAAAACAAATTCTTTTTCACCACATAATGCTTCGAGAGACTTTCCACTTCCAGCAATGCTTTTTGAATGTCATCTTTACACCCTATCGGATTTTGCATGGACACATCTAGCCCTCCTATTCCCTTGTAGGTCCACCATAGGTGGTATGCTTTCTCTACATAAGTCGATTCGATCATTGCATCGTTCATAAAAGGGACATTGGTTTCCCAGTTGATAAGGGTTTGGCGGCATCCCTTCTAAGCTGTATAATGATTCCTCTCCTTCATTTAGCGATGCCACACATTTTAATAGCTCTATAGTATAAGGATGAATGGGATTTTCCAAGACTTCTTGGACTCTACCTTCCTCCATCACCAGTCCTCCATACATAATCACAACCCTATGGCATAGGAATTTCGCTACATCAAAATCATGGGTAATGATCATGATAGCCGTCCCATATTTTTCATTAATATCCTTGAAAAGGTGTAAGACCTTTCGCCGCAAAGAGGCATCGATTGCACTGGTTGGTTCATCGGCAATAATCAATTTGGGTCTACATACAACAGCCATGGCAATATTTACTCTCTGACACTGTCCACCACTCAATTGAAAGGGATACATATTATATATCAGATCGGCATTATCTAAACCAATCTCTTTCATAACCCTTAAAATTTCCTCTTTTTCAACATCTAGCCCATGGACCTTCGTAATTTCTTGAATCTGCTTTCCAACTTTACGATAAGGATTCAAGGCAGCCACTGTATCTTGAAAAATATAGGCGATTTCCTTTCCTCTGATTTTTTCCAGTTCATGCTCTGAAAGGTTTAACAAATTCATATCACAAAACCAAATTTCTCCATCATCAACGCTGCCATCACCATCAGACAATCTTAAAACAGCGGTTGAACTAACGGTCTTTCCACTTCCAGATTCCCCAAGAATACCTACGATCTCTCCCGCTTCTACCTCCAGATTGATATCCCGTACCACCTGTACCCTTCCTTTCCCATAGGGAAAGGATATCTTTAGATCTTTTATCTGTAATAATTTTGAATTTGACATTTCATTTCACATCCAATTAATGATTATTGTTTTCTATGGTCTCCAACAAAATTTCCCCTAACTTATCCAGGGTTATTTTCTTTTCTGAATCTCTGTTCTCATCTTTTATCCCTAGAATGATGGTCGGTGTGTTGGCTTCATAATATAGAATCTTATCCATGTAGTTATCTGCCTTTCCTTCCACAGAAATATCTACCACATATTCCTTTTGAAGCAGATTTCTTTTACGAATTTCGTTTTCCAATTGATGATTGAAGGCGAAGGAAAAATATCTGCTTATAGGTGCCTGCCTGCTGCCTAGATATATGGCATCTCCCATATCCGTATCAATCTTGGTCAAATCTATATACAATTCACTTTTCTCTGGATCATATAAAGGCTGCTTTCCATAGGCTATTTTACCGTTGTATTGATTGCTTAAAGACCCGTCCCAAAATACAAAAATAACCGTTCTGCTTTTTTCATGATTCTGCTGCATCAATCTTTTTGCCAGTTCCAAGGCAAATAAAATGCGCTGCTCTCCAATTTCTCTATGGGCTTGATCATAATTATATCCTACACCTAAAAGAATGGCTTCCTCACCAATCTTTGGATCACTACCTGGAATGACACCTACAACATTTCTGCCAATACTCTCTAGCTTTTTACTTTTTAAGCTTACCTTCACATCCCCGCCATCCAAGGATTTTAAAACTTTTCCCATCTCCCATGTCAGCCACATGACAGCGCCTCTATAAACATCCTTTCCCATAGGATCAGGAAGTTGTTCTCCCTCTGGCAGAATACAAAAAACACCCCTTGCCTCCGATTCTGTCATAATTTTCTTCACTAGGTAATCAAATCCTTTTTCGGAGTAAATATCACTATCTAAAAGTAAAAACTGATCCTTAAATTCTGAAAAATCTATCTGAGAAAGCATATCCTCCTCCGTGACATCATTGAGTTTTCCACTTAGTTCCATATCGCCAAAGCTTTGAAACACAAAATCCTCACCATGCACAAATTCTTTCTTTTCCATGGCTTTTCCCTGAATCTTTACACTGGCTTCCATAGGAATATAAATATCTTCCGTCTTATATTCACGGACATATCCATTTTCATCAATAGGTGCTAGACCTATTTCTGCAAGAGCTTCACTGATATTTTCAGCTGTTTCCCTACCCTGATCTGTGCCAATAAGAACCTCATCGAAGGTCTCATTGAAAAATACGTCCTTGGCCTTTTCGTATTGGAAAACACCCATATGCTGACGCCACAGCGTTCCGCCTATAAAAGAAAACAATACCAACAACGCGATGCCAGAAACAAAAACCTGATGCCCCTTCTCCCTTATCCACTTCTTTCCTAATGTCCATTCAAACTGTCTAAAGCTCAATAGTCGCCTCAAATATACTAGATACATTGAATTTCTTTCCTGCAATTGTTTCCTTAACCCTTCTCCAATCAAGTTAAAACTTAAGATACTAATAAAGAAAGCTATCCCAGGAAACAATACAGTCCAAGGAGCAGTTCGAATGTAATTTCTTGCGCTTCCTAGCATGCTTGCCCATTCTGGCTCATAACTGAGGTTTAAAAATGAGGTCTGCCCCCCCTCTGTATCTGCTATAAATCCCATATTTCCAACAAATACACCAAAGATACCAAATTGCATCATCATGGTTAAAACCCGTGCAATCTCCATGAAAAATAGTATTACTAGTTCCGTCGTCAAATGGGGAATTACATTTTCCAAAGAAATCTCCATTTTACTCTTTCCAATGGCAATTTCTCCTTTGATAAAAGGCTTTGCTAAAATTTCTTGTACCCTTTCCATAATCATCTTTCCAAGCTTTGCCCAATCGATAACTGTCAGCACCAATACAAAAGCGATGATGGATTGTTCTTTATACAAGTTTGCAAAAAAATTCATTTTTAGAATAATGATTCCCATGAGCAGCGCTGGTAGTGCACTAAAGATAATGCCGCATTGCTCGATTATCGTTTTCGAAATATAACTGCCAAAACCTGCTGCTACACCCAGCGGTATAGCCAATAAAAATCTCCCCATAACAACCAAAATGCTAATCGTTAGGGTCAGCTGCGTACCATAAATAATAAAACCTAGGACATCTCTTCCCATCTCGTCAGTCCCCAGAGGATTTTCTTTAGAAGGCGGGTATGGTGGCGCCTGCAAATTTAAATCTCCATTCTCATAATTCCATGACCGCATGGTTTGAGTGTTATAGGGGTTTATATCCGTCAGTAGATGAGAAAAAAACATGGCAAAGATCAATACGATTAAAATGCAGCTTCCTATCAAAAGAGACAGGTTTATTTTCTTCATTGAATACCCTCCCTTTTTAGGGGATTTACGATAAATGATAGTACGGTAAACCCTATATTGAAGACAACATACATCAGCCCTAACGATAGAGATAGACCTAAAAATGTTGCCTGGTCATTTTCTTGATATACTTTCAGCAACATATAAATGACACCTGGATAATGAAAAAAGTATTCTACAATAATTAGATTTGAAATAATGATAGGTATTACTGAAGATAAAGAATCGATCACCTTCATGATTACACCGATCAACAAATGCTGTACCAGTACCTTGTATCTCGAAAGCCCTTTTGCCCTCGCAGCCTTCACATAACTTTTTTTCATTTCCTCATGAAGCACCACCGTTGTAATTCTTGATATATATACAGAGGGAACGACAGATAGGCAGATCATGGGAAGAATGAACTTTCTCATCAGCTCCTTTGTCATAAGGGGTGTGAGGATATTATGTTTATACATATAAGCCACCATGATTTGAATGGCAATTACGATAAGAACATCAGGTATTGATAGGGCCGCCAATGTTCCCATGGTTCTGAGCATACCATTTTTCGTATCCCGATAACCATCTAAAATCCCCTTTACGACCCCTATAATTGTTGAGAGGATCAAGGTTGAAAGAATCAGCATCATGCTTTTACCAAAAGAGTTCAATACAATCTCCATAATATCCACTTTCCCTGCTGATTTGCCGAATCCGTTGGCAAATAAGCCTCTCATATACAACACACTCTTTTTCACCGTCAGAGGAATCGAAAGGTTCGTATATACATTTCCTTGGTCAATCATTAAATTGAAATTTGTAGGAATATTGGCGACAAACACCAGAATAAATACAACGATAGTCATAAGAGAAATATAATGATAACACTTTGCCAACAACCGAAAGGGTGTTGCATAGTATATGTCTTCTATTCTTAAATTTCCAATAGCCCCAGCTGGGTTTGTTTTACTCAAATAATAGATAATATAAATGATGATGCCGAATAAGGCCAATCCCCCTAAAAAAATCCACTCTATCGTTTCTAAGTAGTCAGGCAGAAAATCCCCATAGACTTCCCCTTTGATATAATCCAGCAGGATGACAGCCACCTTTGATAAATTTTCTTTGCTGATATTGTTGATATCGTCTTTATAGGTATGGATATGATGCCTTTGAACAATGTTTTGAAAATTGTCTTCAATGAGCACAGCCGGGACTCTTTTTTCAATGAAAGGTGCATGATCACTGGATAAGAAATTGCTTTCTATCGCCTTGATTTCCCGTAAATCTGCCAGCTGCTTAAACTTATTCTGCAGTATCACTCCTTTTTCACCTGCTGAAGCGAAGTCAATTTCCTGCATCGTCACAGATCCTATACAATCCAGTTGGATCATCTGAGTCTTCTCAAGGGAGTAAATGGGATGATTTGTATAGTATCTAGACCCTGCAATCCCACCCTCTTCATTATTCCATCCAGCGAATATCATTGTTTTTTCTGGCGGTGATTTTTGAGCTTTGATCACCCTAGCTATCTCCATCATCATTGCGGTTCCTGATGCATCATCCAGCGCGCCGGGAAAATAACGCCCATCATAATCAGCTCCCACATGGTCTATATGAGCCGAAATGATCACATAGCCTGCGTCTGGATTTTTCCCTTGGACTTTTCCTAGGATATTTGAAATCCTTATATTCTGAAAAGCATAATAATATCCAATCTCAGCCCTATATTTATTTTCTGCATAACGCTTCAAATCCACAAATGTAGGTATTTCCACATAATGGAGGATGATTCCTGGATCCTCTAGTCTATATAGATTCCCCGAACCTTTCATCATTCGTATCGGCTCAATCCTTCTACGTGGATCTAATCTCCAATCACGATCGTATATGGTAGCAACGATTGCCTTTGCTCCATGGTTCTTTGCATAGTCTATATATTCTTCGTCTACTGCAATATCTACCAAGAGTATCTTTCCTTTGATCTCCTCTTCCGAGTAATTTCGAATATGCATCGGTATGTAAAGCAAATCTCCCTCTATGTCTCCTCTTCCCTCAAAAGAATCTCTGTAATGCTCCCGTATATTGTATTCCTGCAAGAGATTCCCATTCGAATCGATGATACGAAAATAAGGCTTTTCATTATAAGAAGCCACCATGTGCTCAAAATCCTGGTAGTAACCGTCCCCTTCTCCACCAGGTTCTACTCCTATTTCTTTAAAGTAATTCTCAATGTATGTTAGGGCCAGTTGATTCCCCTCTGTCCCTGGTAAACGACCATTATATTGGGGAGACGAAAGCTCTTTAATATGATCATATACACGATTCACATCAAAGGAAGTCTCATCAAAATCCCGCTGCCATCCGTACAGCAAAATGCTGCCAATCAATCCAATCAGCAGACACCAAATCATGTAAACAATCTTATTTCCTCTTCCAATCTTCTCAAATCGCTTTTTCATGAAGCCCCATCCTTTTTATCCCCTTTATTAGGAGTCTCTATTTACCATCTTAGTTTTATATCCCCTTGTAACTTACAATTCCATTGTGAAGAAAAACAAAATTAACAGAAAATGATTACAGGTGTAATACTTATATATTACATCCGTAATCATTTTCTGTCAACTTTTTTACAAACAAAAAACGGATGTTTCCATCCGTTTTTGCTCAACCAATATAATTAATACTTAATGAATTTTTCTCCAGGCACATTACAGATAAAACACTTCTCTGGAACAGCCTTTTCAATATTTCCACAGACTGGACATAGATAATAGAATACTTCCTCGGCATTATCCAAATCTGCAAGAGCTTCTTCATACAATCTTGCATGAACCTCTTCAGCTTTTAATGCATATGTAAATGTACGAATCGCAGCTTGATCGCCTTCATCCTCTGCTGCCTTTAAGAACTCAGGATACATATCCTTGTACTCATAAGTTTCTCCATTTACTGCATCCTTTAAATTAGCTGCTGTATCCTTAATTTTCCCCGCTACTTCAAAATGCTTGTGAGCATGAAGTGTTTCTGCCTCAGCAGCGGCTCTGAATAACTTTGCAGCATTGACTTTTCCTTCTGCTTCTGCTTTCTTCGCATAGGCTAAATACTTTCTGTTGGCTTGAGATTCGCCAGCAAAGGCAGCCATCAAGTGTTCTAATGTTTTTTTGTTTTCCATGATTAATCCCTCCATTAATTTGTTTATATTAAATAAAATTTATTAACTAATAATTATTATAAATTAGAAGGCGTAAAAAATCAACCTTTTTTTTCCATTTTTGTCAACCTTACAAGCACCTTGCCTAATCAAATAGATACCCAGGCTTTCCAAGTTTAAACAAATTTTTTTATAATTTCATCACTTCTTTTTTAAACGTCATATATTGATAAATGTTTTTGCGTTTATATAAAGCAAAACTTAAAACAAATCGAAAAGCCAGATCAAAGGTCATTGCCAGCCAAACACCAATAATATTCAATCCAAATTTTAGGGATAAAATATATGCAAAAGGCAATCTCACTAACCACAAGCCTGTTCCTGCCACAATCATAGGCACCTTTGTAAATCCAGCGCCTCTCAATGCTCCATTCAGTACCCCTGCCACATTCTGAGGAATCTGAACGACGGCCATCAGCATTAGATACTTTATTCCCAATTCAATCACACCTACATCGTTGGTCAACAGGCCCATAACCTTCCCAGGGATAAGCAACAAAATCGCTACACTAAAGCTAGTAAGCACGATAGACCCCTTTACAATCTCAGTCATATATTTTTTACCTAGGTCTGGATCTTTACTCCCGATGGCTTGACCTATAAAGGCAGTGGCTGCGATGCTAAAGCCCGCAGCAGGCATATAGGAAATCGCCTCAGCCTGTAACCCCAGCTGATGGGCAGCTAAAGATTCTACCCCAAACTTTAATATCAATCTTGTTAATATGATGGTACATATCTGCCAAAAAATAGACTCAAAAGCCGTAGGCATACCCATTTTGTATATGTCTTGAATTTTTTGTCTGTTTAGCGTTAGAAAAGAAAGGTTTAATAAACCAGACAAGACTCCATCTTTGTTGAATAGAACATACAAGCCTATACCAGCACCAACAAATTGAGCGAAGGCTGTCCCAACTGCGGCGCCAGCAATTCCTAAGACTGGAAAGCCTAACTTACCAAAGATCAGTACGTAGCTGGCACAAATATTGACCAAGTTCATCATCAGTGCAATTTTCATTGGAGTCTTTGTATTTCCCATGCCTTGAAGTACGCCGGCCACAACCAACATGATCGCAAGAAAAGGAAGTCCAAATGATACTGTTTTTAAGTAAACAAGACTCTTTTCTAACAACTCTCCATCAGCATTAAACCAACTAATAAAGAAATCTGCTTTCCAATAGATAAGCTGCTGGATGACAATGACAAATAGAACAGAAGAGAGCAAGGTCTGCTGAATAACATGCTTAAGCTTTTTATGTTCTTGGGCGCCATAGGCTTGAGCGACAAAAACTGTACCTCCCGTAGCTATCCCTTTAAACAACGCCCATACAATCTGGGTAATACGCATACTTAAACCCATGGCAGACACAGCTAAAGCCCCAGTCCAACCGATCATAGCCGTTGATATAAAGCCAGCTAGCATCTGAAGTACATTTTCCATACAAATTGGAATAATCATCGTATATATCTTTTTCCGAACATCACGATTGGAAACTGCTGTCTTCTCTGCAATTATCATATCCTCAACCCACTTTGCTAATATGTATTTCGTCACTCTAATTATTATATAATATTTTTTTGAAACATAGAATTTATTTTTTATGGGTTTGTTAAAGAACTATTTTGATAATTATAAAATTTTAGCCTGTCCAAGTTTTTACACTGGGATAGGCTTGATTCGTAATAAATAAAGAATGCGACATATCGCAGGGCATGAACCTATGTGTCCACCTCTTGGTATTTGGGTATTTTTCTTGGGCAGGTTATTTCGTTGAGGAAGGATTACCCTGTCTGTCTATCTCTGTAGGGGCGATCAGTGATCGCCTATTATGTTTTAGATAGCTTGTTTGATTTAAACTTGTAGTGATGTCATGCTGAGCCCGGCGAAGCATCTAAATAGCTAAAGACAGATCTTTCACGATGTTCAGGATGACAGTTGGGTTGGTATCAGTGGGCCGCGGGCGAACACTGTTCGCCCCTACCAATAGGCACAGTATCTCGTAGGGAGTGACAGCCCTCGCCGTTCCATGGTTTTGACTTCCTCTCTTTTTCGGAGCGATGGGGGCCATCGTTCCCTACAGAAAACATAATTCTCTGTAATTTTGTATGGTTGGACGACCCTGTCCAACCGTTATCTTTACGGCGCATTTTTCTACAACTGCGTCTTATCCATTTACGATCTCATGGATATATTCCTTCAACGACGCCCTTGTGTGGCCTGCCCTTCCCACTGTTCTCTCTGCGCAGATCATGGAATTCAAGATAGCTTCTTCAGTAGCCTCTGCAACTGCCCGAAATACCTCATCAATTTCATTTTCATTCAACATCTCTACAGTAACAATAGGACTTTTCTCATAATGCTTTATCCTGTGAGCTGTGGTAAAACCCAAGGCAATATCCCCACTGCCGTTTCCTACATATGAACCCGTCCGACTCAAGGCTACAGAGGTTCTTTTTAGAATCCTTTTGAGCTGCCTCTCCGTCAGCGGGATATCCGTAGCTACAATGATGATCACAGAACCCTTCTCTAAATTATCCGCCTCCCTCTGTACTTCCTTAATCATCCTATCTGCTTTTACACCATCTATCATCAAATCTTCTTTCCTTCCAAAGTTGGATAGCACCAGTACTCCCAGCGTATAATCCTTTTTACCCAAAGAAATGATCCTAGAGGCTGTACCAATCCCACCCTTTAATCCATAGCAAGACATGCCAGTGCCTGCACCGACATCACCCTCTTGAAATTCTTCTTCTGCCCTTTGAATTGCAGATAGCACATGTTCCTTTTTCACATGACGACCACGAATATCATTTAAGTACCCATCATTGCACTCGCATACCACAGGATTTACAGTGCCTGTTGTTATACCGATATCTTCATTGTGTTCAAGCATGAATTCCACCAGAGCATCTCCCACGGTGCCTACGCTCAGCGTATTGGTAAGTATAATTGGTGTCTCAATGGTTCCCAGTTCCTCTATTTGAACAGTTCCAATGCTTTTTCCAAAACCGTTGATGACATGTACCGCCGCCATGACTTTCTCTTGAAAAAGATTCCCATTGTGGGGGAGTATAGCCGTAACCCCGGTTTGAATCGCCCCATTCTTTAAGGTATAATGGCCTACCTTTACGCCTCTTACATCGGTAATTGCATTTTTTGCCCCTGGTATCATCCTTCCGATGATTACTCCATAATCCCGAATCCTCTTTTGTTCCTTCACACGAGATCCCCCTCTTTATCTTTTGATCTTATTTAGTACCTTCTTGAAAGCTGTAGGAATGGCATAATCCTTTATTTCATCCAGAGTAACCCACTGAACTTGAGGATATTCGAGCTTCTCTTCTGAAGCCAAATTGCAGCCATACACCTTCATATTCCATTTCAGATGGGTGAACACATGGTGGGCATCAAATAGGTATGCTATATTTTCTACAGTCATTCCATATTGTTCTTTCAACTCTTGAATAATACTATTTCCTGGTTCCCAGCCTTCTTCTCTTACAGCGGATGGAAAAGTCCAAAGACTTGCCAAGAGTCCCTCTGTGGGTCTTTTCATTAGGAGCACTTTATCCTCCTTCCACGCCAAAGCTACTTCTAATTCTACTTCTTTCACAGCTTGCTTTTTCTTCTTAATAGGCAATTCATTTTGTATACCCTTCTGGGCGGCGCGACACTGGCCATAAACAGGGCATGCTATACATTTGGGTGAAAGAGGTGTACAGATCAATGCCCCAAGCTCCATCAACCCTTGGTTAAAGAAAGAAGGATTCTCTTCAGGCACAACCACATTTCCAATCTGCTCCATCTCTCTTCTTGTCTTCCCATCAGAAATATCGTAATCTATACAAAACAACCTTGAAAAAACTCTCATCACATTACCATCCACTGCTGGAACTGCCTTATCATAGGCGATACTTAAGATAGCCCCTGCAGTATATGGTCCAATTCCTGGTATTTTCTTAATCTCCTGAAGCTCTTTAGGAACCAGACCGCCATATTGAGACATTACTACTTTCGCTCCCCTTTGGAGATTCCGAACGCGAGAATAATATCCCAAACCTTCCCAGGCTTTTAGTACCTCTTCTTCATGGGCTTGGGCTAAGACTTCTATCGTGGGAAATTTCCCAATGAAGTTTAAAAAATAAGGAATCACCGTATCTACCCTCGTCTGCTGAAGCATCACCTCTGAAACCCATATATGATAAGGATCCCTGGTCTCTCTCCACGGAAGTTTTCGATGATTCTTTTCATACCAATCGATAAGCTGCTTTTGAATGCACAAAATCCTTTCTCTATCTAAATCTTTCCAGTCATCCGCTTTGTACATTACCATGTCTAGTCTCCTTTTATTTTGTGATACTTTAATTATACCATGTCCTAGTTACTACCTATGAACGGAAAATCACCCATTCTTGTTCAAACATATACTTTGCAAACAAGATGGCTCCTACAATCATCACACCTGTAACAACAAAGGTAATAGCAATATGGATGGGATTTATCAGAAAGAGTGCTTCTTTTATTAATAATACAGCATTTAAAATTGGAATAAAAAACATGACATCTGAAGTGGTTTTGATATCAGAAAACATGGTCAAATATGCTGGCACCATCAATACAATGGTTAGAGGGCTCATATACGTCGTAGCCTCTTTATATGATCTTGCAAAAATACTAATGACCAATAGAATTGCACTGACGATCATTGCAATCATAATAGAAACACAAGCCATAATCAATATACCTGGCACAGATATTGTAATATTAGTAGGCAGCATTTCTGGCGAAGTCTTTGATGCGATGATTAATCCTGTCAATGAGGCCACAACACCTAATACCGATGCAAAAGTTACCGTAACATATTTTCCTATTAATATAGATAGCCTGCTGGCGCCTGTAGATAATAGTGGTTCTAGAGACTGTCGCTCTTTTTCTCCTGCTGCCAAGTCTATAGAGACTGGCATTCCTCCAATAATTGGATATAGCACTAACAACAGGGGCAGCAAAAATGACAATATAAATAAACCTGGGCCAGATTCTTCCTTGGTTATGGTTTTTTCTTTCAATTCGATTGGTGTCAATATGGTGGGATCCATTCCATAGGCACTTAATCTTTGTGCAACGATTTGATTCCCATAACTATCCAACACTTCTTTTATCTTTGGCAATGCGAAGCTCGATTCTGTACTGGATTCGTCATAGTTGATCGTAATGTCACCTTGCTCTCCATTCCTTAGTTTTTGATCAAAGTTTTTACCAATCTTGACAATAGCCTTAATTCTGCCTTTTTCTAGTGCTTCTGAAGGATTCTCTTCTTCAACAATTTCAATAATAGGATCTTCATTTAACACTTTGATTACATTTTTCCCATCGGCTGGAGCCTCTACAGCGATTTTAATACCTGCATTCACCGATTTCTCTACTCTATTCATCCCCGTTCCCATCAAATTGAACAATATAGGAAAAAGTAAAGTAGGAATTAAAATGCTGGCAATCCAAGTTCTTTTATCACGAAATAGTCCTTTTATCTCTTTCTCTAGAACAATTTTGACATGTTTCCAGTTCATCTTCCATCACCTACCAATCTTATAAAAACATCTTCAATGGTTTCACATTGATACTTTTCTTTTAATTCCAAAGCAGTTCCTACAACAATGACGCTTCCTTTATGGATGATAGCAATACGATCACAAAGCTTCTCCACTTCAGTCATTGTGTGGCTAGAGAAGATAACTGCTTTCCCCATATCTCTACATTCTTTTATAAAATCGTGGATCAGCCGGGCAGCAGTTACATCAAGTCCAGAGGTCGGCTCGTCGAAAAGCATTACCTGAGGATCATGGACGATACATCGTGCAATAGAAACTTTCTGTTTCATTCCCTTTGAAAATTTACCGGTTCTACGATCTAAGTAATCTATCATGTCCAGCTTCTTTGCCAGCATTTCTATCCGAATATCAATCTCATGCTTCTCCATGTTGTTCAATGCCCCAAAATATGCAATGTTCTCCCTAGCTGTCAACTTATCATATAAGCCAACTTCACCGCCAAATAATATACCAATTTGGTTTCTCACCTGCTCAGGAGCTTTTATTATATCAACACCATTGATCAATGCTGTACCTGCGGTTGGTCTCAACATCGTTGCCAGCATACGAAGGGTTGTGGTTTTTCCCGCACCATTTTCGCCCAATAGCCCTAAAACCTCTCCATCCTTCACGGAGAATTCTATTTCTTTTACTGCATGGATTTCTTTTGTAGATTTTTTCATTCCTTTTCCCTGAACATCTTTAAATATCTTGCTGAGTTTTTTTACTTCAATCACGCTATCACCCCCACATATTTCCATATTCATTATAGTTTACCTATGAGCATATAACAAGAAAGTCATATACTTATTTAGTATATGACTTTCACATTATCTTTATTTTACCCAAGGAATTGGATCCACATAATCTCCATTTTTCCTTACCTCAAAGTGAAGGTGAGGACCAGTGGATAATCCTGTACTTCCCGCCTTCGAAATAACCTGGCCTCTTTTCACTTTCGCCCCATCTTTTGCAACTAAGCTTGAATTATGGGCATAGAGTGTAACAATACCGCCTCCATGGTCAATCATGATAACTTTTCCATATCCCCCCAGCCAATCGGAATGAATTACGGTTCCATCCCCAGCAGCCACAACGTCTTTACCCAATGGAATACCTATATCAATACCCGTGTGCAGCTTCTTTGTCTTCAAAATAGGATGAATTCTATATCCGAAAGGCGATGTGATCCTAGTGTACCCTGGAGCTGGCCAAGCCATTTGACCTCCAGTATATTCTCCCTTAGATTGCTTTCTTCTAATCTCATCTGCAATTTTTTGTGCATACTGATTTAAGTCATCAATTTGCTTTTCCAGAGCTACGTTGTCTTTCTGAACCTGCTCCTTGGCTTTGGCAGCTTGTCCCCTGCTCAACTCCAGCTCATCCTGTTTCACTTCCATCTTATTTTTCATAGAAACCATTTGTCCTTCATAGGCTTCCAACTTCTTTTTCTTGGCGTCAATAGCTTCTCGCTGTTCCTTCATATATTTCAGCAGTCCAGTATCATGATCAATTACCTTTTGCACCATATCCAGCTTTGAAAAAAAATCCACAATATTGGCTGATGCCAATAGCACTTCAGCATAGCCCACGTTTCCATTTTTATACATAACTCTTAGCCTAGCATTCAAGACATTCTTTTTACCAGCAATTTTATTTTCTGCTTCATTCAACTCTGCTCTCGTTTTGTCAATTTGAGCTTTTGTCATGGTAATCTGCGTACTAATATCTCCTATTTCCTGTTCCGTCTGATCTATCTTTTGATCCAAGGTCTTGATTTGCGTAGTTAGGTTTTTTTCCTGCTTTTTATTCTCCGTCATCTTTTTTTGGAAATTCTTAATCTGCTGGGTGATCTGATTTAACTTCTTTTGATCACCGGTTGTGTCAGATGCAAAGCCCTGTAATGTAAAGGTAAAAATCAATAGCATACTCACCAAAAATACAAAATAACGTTTTTGTTTCATTCTTCCATCCCCCTTTAAAACTTTCCTCTACACCCTTAGGAACTTTCTCATAGAAAAAATGCTTCCTAAGGCACCAATTCCTGCCCCTAGTACGACAAAAATAACAGCTAAATTTTGAACTGCAATTGTTGAAGGAATCATATAGGCAGACAGCATCACATATAGTTTTTGCGTAACCATATCAAAAGCTATTTTGTACCCATACCCTACAACGCTTAAGGCAATTAATGCTCCTATACAACCTAATACAACACCCTCAATAAGGAATGGCCATCGAATGAACCAGTTGGTTGCTCCAACATATTTCATAATATTGATTTCTCGGTATCTGGCCGCTACCGCTAGCTTGATGGTGTTTGCAATGATGAACATGGAAATCCCTATCAAGATTGCGATCAGACCTATTCCCACCAACCGGATGAAATGGGTGATTCTAAGGAGATTATCTACAATATCCTTATAATACTTTACTTCTTCGATCCCATCTTGTTTTTTAAGTGCCTTCACCACAGCATCCGCATAACTAACATCCTTCATCTTGATGACAAAGGAATTCGGCAAAGGATTGGTTTCAAGGCCTTCCAGCAAATAACCCTGGTCTCCCCATTGCTCTTTCATATTGTTTAATGCCTCTTCCTTGGACAGAAAATCTATATCTTCAATGCCTTCCAAAGCAATAATTGCAGCCCCAATCTTTTCAATACCTACCCCATCTACTTCGTCTTTTAAGTATACCTGGACGGAATCAAATTGTTCCTTGGCTGACTCTGCCAAACTATTGATATTTAATACCAACATAAAAACGATCCCCAAAATTACCAGGGCCGATGCTACCGACCCAACGGAAGCGACACTCATCATCCGATTCCGCCAAATACTCTTAAATCCCTGATGAATCATATATGAAACTGTCCTAATCCTCATAGCCGTATACACCCTTCCTGTCATCACGTACGACTCTTCCTTGTTCCAGTGCGATCACTCGTTGCTGCATTACATCTACAATTTCTTTTGCATGGGTAGCCATGACAACAGTTGTTCCTCTTCGATTAATCTGTTTGATCAATTTCATAATTTCCCAAGCCGTTTCAGGGTCCAGGTTCCCTGTAGGCTCGTCCGCTATCAAAACGGCTGGATTATTTACAATAGCACGAGCTATCGATACCCTTTGCTGTTCTCCACCTGAAAGTTGTTCAGGGTACATTTTTGATTTTTCACTTAGACCCACCATGCTAAGGATCATAGGTACCTGTCTTCTAATTTCTTTAGGATGAGCCTCTATGATTTCCATAGCAAAAGCCACGTTCTCATAGACTGTCTTATTGGAAAGCAGGCGAAAATCCTGAAAGACAACACCCATTTTTCTCCTCAGTTGGGGTACCTTCCTTCTGGATAGGGTCGTGGCTTCTACACCATCAATGATAATCTTCCCTTCCGTAGGATCTACCTCCTTGAGCAGCATCTTAATAAAAGTGGATTTTCCAGCTCCACTGGGTCCTACAAGAAAAACAAAATCACCTTTGTCGATTTTTATATTAATATTGGAAAGGGCGGTTGTACCATTTCCATACTGCTTTGTCACATTCAAGAGTTCTATCATTTCACCATCTCCTACTATAATTTACAATTCTACATATTCATTTATTTTCCTCTATCATTTTACCACGAAATTCATAGTTCTTTGTGAGGAATCTGTGAAGAAACAAATTTTTCTACATCTTTCCTCGTATTCTATTATATAATGAATCTAAGAATTTCCAAATAGTTATACATTACCATTATTCGGCATCTTTTGTTTGGCTAAATAGAAAACTACGCATACCCTGGAGGGATAAAAATGAAGGATCAAATTCGTAAGGAAAAATTAAGCATCCGGAAAGCATTAACGGCTGAAGAGGTGGAAAATAAGAGCTCATACATTTTTTTACAACTTAAAAAATTTTTTTTGGTACAAGAAGCTAAAAATATATCAGTATATGTAGATTTTCGGAATGAAGTAAAAACCAATCAAATCATTCAATACTTTCTATCCGTTGGAAAAAATGTCATGGTTCCCATCAGTATTCCTTCAACAAAACAAATGCAATTTTCCCAGCTCCTTGATCCAGCCCAGGACTTGATAACAGGGAACTATGGTATCTTAGAACCCAAGCAGGATGCCATGCGCATCGTCGATCCAAACAGTCTTGACTTAATACTTGTTCCTGGTGTAGCCTTTGATTCCCATGGTTATCGCATTGGTTATGGAGGAGGATATTATGATCGTTTTTTCAGTCAGCAAAATAAAAAAATTCCTTCCATCGCCCTAGCTTTTGATCTGCAAATCGTGGAAGAAATTCCAATGGATCCCTTTGATCATCCAGTAGACTATATCATCACGGAAACCCGTATCATTGCATGCAAATAGGGCAGGTTTAAACCTGCCCTATTTTTTCGCTTTATTCCTTCTTTTCGCTGTTCTTACTCTCAGATTTATTCTTTTCTTCTTGCTCATCTTCATCCACATCTTTTGAGAACTCTTCCAACTTTTTCTCTACCAAATCATAAATTGTACCAACAGGATACTTTCCTTTTTCATCCTTGATGCCAGCTGATACATCTGTGAGTATTTCAATACCTTCGTCAATGGTATGAATAGAATAGATGTTAAACATACCTGTTTCCACAGCCTTAATCACTTCATCATTTAACATCAGATTCTTCACATTTTGATGTGGAATCATTACACCCTGTTTACCTGTCAATCCCTTCAACTTGCATACCTTGAAGAATCCTTCAATTTTCTCATTCACACCACCAATAGGCTGAATTTCGCCCTTTTGGTTTACGGAACCCGTCACTGCAATATATTGCTTGATAGGTATCCCAGAAAGACTTGAAAGAAGACCGTATAATTCGGTACTGGATGCACTATCTCCATCCACACCAGAGTACAACTGCTCGAATACAATGTTTGCAGATAGAGAAAGTGGTCTTTTCTGTGCAAACTTTGATCCGAAATATCCACTTAAAATCAACACACCTTTATCATGAATACTCCCACTTCTTCTGATTTCCCTTTCAATATTGATGATACCCGCTTTCCCCCTATAGGTTGTCACTGTGATTTTACTTGGCTTGCCAAAGGAATACTCCCCTGTGCCAGTTACGGCTAGACCATTGATTTCACCTATCTTTTCTCCCTCTACATCCAAAAGCAGCGTACCATCCTCAAACATCTCCAGAACTTTTTCTTCATACTTGTTGTTGCGATATATTTTTTGTTCAATAGCTTTTTCCACATGTTCAAGGCTGATAATGTTTGCTCCCATGGCTTCTGCTACCATATCTGCCTCATAAAGGACTTCTACCACTTGATTGAACCGTGAACTTAGCTTTTCTTGATTATCTGCCAACCTAGAACTGTATTCAATAACTCGCCCTACCGCTGACTTGTCAAAATGCTTCAATCCTTCCTTTTCACAATGGGTAGCAATGAAACGAGCCATTTTATACATATTTTCTTTGTTTCGATCCATTTCAATATCAAAATCAGCCATAATTTTAAATAGCTTTTTGAATTCTTCATCATAACTATACAGTATAGAGTACGTATATGGATCTCCAATGATCACGACCTTGATATCAAGAGGAATCGGTTGTGGCTTTAGAGACGTGGTAATCACATAACCTATTTGCTTGTCCAAGCCTTCAATATTGATTTCTCCTGTCTTCAACGCCCTTTTTAAAGCTGTCCACGCGAAAGCATTGGATAAAATGTCCTTGGCTTGAAGAATCAAATATCCCCCATTGGCCCGATGTAATGCCCCAGCCTTTATTTGCATGAAGTCAGTCTTCATGACACCTAACTCATTCTTATATTCAACACCACCAATCAAATTGTGATAGCTGGGATTGGTTTCATTGATAAGGGGTGCACCTTCTTTATCCCCATTATCAATGAAAAGATTTACTTGATAACGGTCGAAGAAAGCCTCCGTTGAGCGCATCTGAAACATGGCAAATGGGTTTCCGCTTAAATCAGGCTTATCACCTGATTTAAATTTCTCGATATGCTCAACTATGTCGTCCTCCATCTGACGCAGGTATTCTTCTACGCATTTCCGCCCTTCAAATTTTTCAATCAGTTGGCTAATATGAAAGTCTACCACATCCAATCCGCTTTTTTCATCCAACTGTTTTACCCGTTTTCTAAACTCATCCTCCAAAGACCGTAGTTTATTGAATATATCGATGGTCTCAAGGCTCAATTGGCTTGATTTTTTTCTCAATGTCTCAATTTCGTCAGGTCCGAGGCCTCTATATTCCTCTTCGGTCATGGGCTTCCCTTCTTTTAATGGGATACTCATCAATCCTCGTTCTGTCTGCGTAAATGTAAAATCAAAGGTTTTCGCCAAATTATTTAGTCCTTCGATAATATCCTGTGTATATTTCTCATATTGCTGCAATAATACACTTTTCTTATTTTCATATTCCCTGCTTTGGAATATCTGAGGAACCTCTTTCTGAAGATTTGTAATCATGTTTTCAATTTCTTTTTTAAACACTTTTCCCGTGCCTGGTCCTAAGTTTAGAGCAATAGGGCTATCAGGATTTTTAAAATTATGCACATATACCCAATCATCTGGCGCTTGTTTTGTCTCAGCTTTTCTTTCTACGATGGATAACGCATAGCTGTTTCTACCTGTCCCACTTTGTCCCGACACAAAAATGTTATAACCCTTCTTTTTTATATCCAACCCAAATTCTAATGCCTCTGCAGCCCTTTTTTGCCCGATAATACCTTGTAATGGGTATAAATCGCCAGTTGTGTTAAAATCAAAACAATTCGTTTCACACTTATTTTTTAATCTGTCTACTGTAAGTCTACACTTATTTATCATTCCCTCAACCTCCTTACATTAGTTTGTAAATATATATACCCTCTTATGTATTGACTAACAATAAACTTTATGTTTTGCAAAAACAAAAAAAGCATCCTTCTGAGTTTTAAAAATCAGAAGGATGCTTTTTTCTTTGTTTATTTTATCCCCGCAGCAATCTTGATATTGGCCTGGTGATCCCAATCGATCTCCCCATCCTTATGTCGCGTACTGTTGGCAAAATGAACATCCATATGTCCCCCAAATTCGTTGTCTGTAATCGTTTGAACATCATGGGGCATAGAAGCCGCAGAAGCAGCAATTTTTCGACCATTGTATTCAACGATAACAGGCCTTGTTTTCCAGCTATAGGCACCATCCCAAACACTTTTCATGACTTCTGCGTCAGCCTTGGTTACTGGTTCACAATCCGCATGGTTTGCTCCCATGGTGCGCTTCATATTCCATGACTTTCCCGTATAAAAATCTGTCATTTTATACTGAGCTCCAATAGGTACCACATACTGGGCTTCTGTCCACCAATCAAGATATTCACCATATTGACTCCCAGGAGTTGGTTTTACAGGAACATGATGAACAGGTATCTTCAATTGATCTCCAATATTCAGCACGGTTGCTTCACTCATATTATTTACCTTCATCAACTCATACATCGATATCCCGAACTTCAAAGATATTTTCCAGAAATCATCGCCCTTTTGTACCGTATAGGATGTATAAGTAATATAAGGTTTTAACTCAGTATTTTGGGTAGGTGCCGAAGAAGAAGTTTGTGTTGTGTCTGTTGTCTCGACTGGCGGAATCTTGATTTGCTGCCCTGTATAGAGAACAGTTTTTTCCGTATGCCCATTGAAATCCATTAGTTTTCTGATATCAACTCCTAGCTTCTGGCTAATGATCCAATAAGTGTCCCCAGCCTGCACCGTATATGTTTTTACCTGTACAGCAGTTCTTGTCGTAGTGTTGTTTGTTGTTGTAGTATTCGTAGGTATGATAATTTTATCTCCAACATTAAGTACCGTACTCTGGGTTGCATTGTTTGTCTTCATAAGAAGATTTATATCCACCCCATATTTTTGACTGATAATCCAAAAAGTATCTCCTGATTGGACGGTATGTAGCTTGTCCGCTGTTGCCGTAGGAATAATAATGCTTTGACCCGCGTAAAGAACGGTCTTTTCTGTGGCATCGTTTGCTCTCATCAAGCTCTCTATCGTAATTCCATATTTTTGACTAATAATCCAGAAAGTATCTCCTGCCTGTACTTTATAGATTGTATCCTGTCCATAGGTCATGCCCATACTGCCTGCAAAAATAGACAATCCAATTGTGCTTGATAAAATCAGTTTCTTCAAATTTATCATCCGTTGTCCTCCTTAGGTCATATTTTTCATAAGTCTTGATTTGAATAAATTGCACACTTTTCTGAATATATGCACTTTATCTAATTATATAGTTCTTATATTACTTTTTCGACATATTTCGCCATATCCTTCTATGTAAATCATGGAAAAAGCCTGCATCTATCTTAGATGCAGGCTTCAGTATTAATCGTCATATTTTACCTTTAACTCGATCTTATCAGGTAAGGCTTTCAATTCTGTTTTTGCTACCACATAGGGATATGTAACAACCTGGGTCACCACATCACCTGGTTGAGGATCTTCAAACTGTGCATATACCACCAGCTTTGTTTTCTCTTCCTCTGTTATCTTCTCAATCCGGTCTATATCAACGGTAAATCCGCCTGTAGGCTTTTCTCCTCTTGTTACAATGACATAAATTTCCTCGTCAATCTTGCAGGCAAGGGCTCTTTCCAGGGCCTTATACCTTGGCAATATCTCCTGTATCTTTTGTGGAATTGCTTCCTCGCTTAGGACTTCAAAAGGCACACCAGCATCATCCTTCAAAAAGTACTTTACAGTATAAATTCCAGCAAACACAATCATTATAATCATAGCCATAATCGCTATGATTTTCCAATTGAGTGCCTTTAATTTGAAATTTAGCTTTACTTTCATACCGAATCCCCCTCTCTTCTCATCTATATAATACTTATTCTAGAGGGGGTACAAATATTCTAAATGTTAGGAAAAGTTGAGGGAATTAGATAGTAGAATAAATAAGGACACAGTTGTAAAAAAATGCGACATAATAATATCGGTCGGACAGGGTCGTCCGACCCTACAAAACCACAGAAGATCATGTTTTTTGTAGGGAGCTATGCCCCCAGCGTTCCGAAAAAAACAGGGATTCAAAACCACGAAACGATAGAGGGTGCCGATCCTTACGGCATACTGTGCTCATTGGTAGGGGCGAACAGTGTTCGCCCGCAGACCACAGATATCCCTCAACTGTCATCCTGAACGCTAGTGAAGGATCTGTAGTTAGGTTCCTTTAGATACTTCGCTGCGCTTAGTATGACACGATCTAGAAGTTGACACATATACGACGAATACAAACGTATAATGTACGCCCCTACGATTATGTCGCATCTTTACTCATCTCGATACATGAAAAGAAGAGCATCAACCGATGCTCTTGAGGTTGATTACAAACCACCAGATTTTATCTATCTGGTGGTTTTCTTAATTTCTAGTAATTGATAATTTTTTCGTTTGGATCAAAAAAATAAAA
>NZ_JACHEN010000009.1 GCF_014205875.1 Anaerosolibacter carboniphilus | reverse complement strand
CAAAGCTAGTTGCATAAATATAGCGCCAATCAATGGATTGACGCTACACATTTTTAATTATTTCCACTGTCTACTTGACAGGGGGCAGTTCATAACCAATACGGTTTTTATGCACGATAAAATAGGATCAGAGAGTTATCAATCTGCGAAATCAAGATTATCCATTTACGATGTGAATAGGTTTTCTTTGAATAAAGGAATCAATATTATGAGCTAAGAGATCAATAAGCCTTTGTCTTGATTCGAAACATTTCCATCCAATATGTGGTGTAAGAATGACATTTCTCATTGAAAATAAAGGATTATGAAGCTCGGGAGGTTCAGGATCTTGAACATCAAGCCCTGCACCTGCTATCATTTCATTTTGTAGGGCTTCAATTAAATCCGTCTCTTTGATAATAGGCCCTCTAGAAGTATTTATGATAAATGCGGAGGTCTTCATCATCTGTAACTTTTCTTTATCAATAAGATGTTTTGTATCTTTAGTTAGAGGACAATGGATGGTGACAAAATCACTATCACGAAGTAATTCATCGAGGGAAACCGATTGAATATGTTCGTCATTCCATTGTTTAGGTGTCCTATTATAGACAAGGATGTTCATACCTAAAGCTCGAGCGACTTTTATTACTTGCTGTCCGATTGTGCCTGCGCCAATTACGCCAAGGGTTTTGCTTTGAACTTCGAAATGAGGTAACTGAAGATGCTTGGTAAAGTTATCATAGTTATGCTGTTTGATCATGATTTGTTGTTGCATTAATGAGGAACTCAAGGTCAAAATAAAAGTAATGGCTAGTTGAGCCACTGCTTCGGTGCTATAACCAGGAACATTGCAGACGGCAATGTTTCTTTCTCTTGCGGCGGCAATGTCAATATTGTTATAACCCGTTCCAGCTTCACAAATAAGTTTAACAGAAGAAGGGAATTGATGAATAATATCTCTTCCGAGGGGTAATTCCTTGGTGATGACAATATGCTGGCCTTTAACTCTTTCTAAAATTTCAGCATCGATGCTTTCATCATACATAGTAAAAGCAGTGAGGTCTATTAAAGGCAAAAAACTAAGCTTGTTATCAAAGTTTAGTTTTGCTGCGTTAAGAAAAACTGCATTTTTCATGACTACCTCCTTATGTTATATATTTACAATTACTAGTATAAGCTAGCCAAGGAGAGGTGTCAAAATATTTTGTATATTACAAAAGAAAAAGCAATACTTCGTAGGAGATAACGTGATGCTAGCCTTTGAACAACAAATCAGAAATAACGGCAAAAAATCTTTAAGAAGAAATCAGGTGGTTATATATGAAGATTCTTACATGAAATCTTTCATAGATAACCACCTATCTAAGAAGAATACAAAATACATTATTTCGCAATTTTTAAAAATGCATAAAAGTCAGATTGAAAGAAATTTAGATCGTCAGTATAAGCTCCCTGGCCCCAGAAATTCATTGCAGTCATTTCTTTTTCTTGAATTTCTGATATATTCAGTGTTTTTTTATCATCTGAAATCGTGATAGATGAATGATCCTTCGTTGCGTTTAATAAGTTTACTGCTACATTGTACATAATTACTCCTCCTTTAATTTGTTTGTTCAAATGAATTGTTTTGAATAAAAAAATCCGTCCTTAAAATATTATCTTAAGGACGAATCGTAACTCGCGGTACCACCTTAATTGTTTCTCCATATGAAAAAGGGGAGAAACCTCTTTTTGTTCAAATGAACCTGAGCCTTTATCGAGGCCAATCGGTATCAACTACTCTGTCAAATTTCGAAGATACTGCTCCGGAGTGATTTATATTTTATGACAGTATCGGTTTTCAGCGACCACCGACTCTCTGAAACTGTAGAAATAAAATATTTTCTCCATCAATGCGTTCAGAATATTCAGTTAATTTTTAATATTTTAACAACTATTTGCCGCGATGTCAATAGATTTTGAAGAAAAAATAAAAGGTAATTCTTAGAAGTGTTTTTTTAGAAGTTGGACCAGACTAGGATATATAATAATAAATAAAACGTAGGAAGATAAACAAAATATGTATCATAAAAGCAATAAGAACTGGAATGTATAAATTGGGTATATTTCTAACATTTGTAAATGACATATTTACAATATAGGATTTTTTATGTAGAATATTATTGAATTCATAATCTAGAGGAGAGAAGTAAGTAATGACACCAGTTAATTGCTAATATTAATTTTAATGAAATTAATATCTATTTTCAGAAAGAGACTTTTTGTACTTAGCTTAGGCTAAGCTTGTTTGTTGTGCTCTTTTATGAATTGGCAATTAAGAAGGTAACTTACTTCACTAGAGTAAATGATTGAAAATTGATTAGATTTTATATGGAGTAAATGGAGTATTCTGTTTTTGAGGGTACATTTCTTTACTTGTATATAACTATGACTTTATTCAGTTATGTGAATCATCGACTTTATTTTAGGCTGTAAGAAGAATATATCTTCTTATGGTCTTTTTATTTTGTAGAAAATTTAAATATAGCTCTGGAATTAAAAACTTCTAATTTGCCTATAGGGCATAGCAAGCCTCAAAAAATATGGGAGGTGATTATATGACACCTGTTATTAAGGTAATGGATCTAAATCAATAGACGGAAGGAGTAGTTTATGATTGATACATTATCGAGAAAAGTAGATCAAGAATGTATTTTTATATTCCTTACCGTAAAACAAATAAAATTGGAGGTAAGGAATATGGAGAGAAAATTAAGTTTAACTTGGAACATATATAATGGTGAAATAGATCGAGCAGAAAGATATTGTCATAATTGTGGTAAGCAAGTAGAGTTCGTTGATTCATTGAAGAGAAGGCAAAATGCAAATGGTAAAAATATATTTCATTTTGCCATCTTTAAATGCCCCAAGGGACATACATGGAATAAGAGAATAGATATCTTTAAAGCAATAGCTGGATTGAAGAATGATGGCGTGAAGCTTGAACTTGGAGAAATGAGGTATGATGAGCTTAGTATCGCAAACCTTATCGAAGAAGGTATTTATGAGGTTGAAATCTATATAAATATATTGGAACAAAAAGTGAGAGTAGATAAATTTTTATCTTCAAGAATACAGGATATTACAAGGGCAGAAATTACAAAGCTAATTAATGAAGGTTTTATCAAGATAAACGGAAATAAGGTCAAGACAAAAACGGCGTTGAAAGAAAAAGATATTATTATGTTGGATATTCGTTAATGAGGCATAGAAAAGGAGAAACAGAATGATAACAATGACAAATGGATTCACGGCTACTAAGGATTTTAAGAATCAATACAATGAATTGATGATGCATGTCTTTGGTTTTAGTTTTGATAAATGGTATGATCGAAACATCTGGGATGATAGTTATGAATGCTATTCAATGATTGAGAATGGGATCATGATTGCCAATGTCTCAGTTTCCAAAATGAAGTTGCGTATAAATAACTTGCCTCATGATTATTTGCAGTTTGGTGCAGTAGCTACAAGAGAAGAATATAGAGGAAAGGGGGTAGCTAAGAAGATAATAGAGCATATCATGGACCTTTATCCGAATACACCAAGCTTTCTCATAGCCAATGACAGCGTCCTGACGTTCTATCCTAAATTTGGGTTTGTACCTGTAGATGATCAGCAACCTTATATATCATGCAATCTAAAAGATGATGAGGAAATGATAAGATTGGATATAGCTGATCCTAAGGTTGAGCAGTATCTAAAAGAACGAAATCAGTTTTCAAAGGTTTTTGATTGCACAAATCCATATGGAATCAATTGGTTTCACCTTCTATACGAATTTCACAAGGATATTTATGATATTCCACAGCTTGAGGCCATGATGATTGCGAGGCAGCAAGGGAATACCCTTGTAATTTATGATTTAGTTGCTACGAAGCGTATAAGGTATGAGGAGCTTTTGCCGAATCTTCATTTTCCAGGCGTAGAGATGATTAAATTTGGATTCAATCCGGACTGGCTAGAAATTCCCTATAAGACGATGAAATATAAGTTGGAAGATTCAACTTTATTTGTCAAAGGTGATTTCAAAGTACAAACGAAGTATATAATGCCCCTATGTATAAGAACTTAAAAATCGTTTAATAGACGATATATGAATAAAGAAGTTTAGGATCAAAATGAAGAGAATGTGCCAAAGCCAATATTGGTTAGGGCACATTCTCTTTTTATATATTTTTAGTCATTTCTTCGAGGCCTTTTCCTGCAAGAACGATAGGAAGAACTAGGTTTTCGGCATCAATAGGGCATTCTATGATTGTAAACTTTCCATTATGCAAGGCTTTTTCCATAATTTTAGAGGCTTCCAAAGGATCATCGATGCGATATCCTTCAGCACCAAAGGCTTTTGCCAGCATAACGAAATCTATCTTATTTTCAAAATGTACGCCAGTATAGCGCTGACCCGAGTAATAATGCTGAAGTTGGCGTACCATTCCCAAGGTTTGGTTATTAAATATCAATATTTTAATAGGTAACCCTAGTTCAGCAATGGCGCCGATTTCTGTCATGCCCATCTGAAAACTTCCATCACCTGTGATGGCAACAACCAAATGATCAGGTTTTGCAATTTGTACTCCAAGGGCGGCTGGAATACCATATCCCATTGTTCCGAGTCCACCTGATGAAATAAAGGAACGGGGTTTATTAAAAGCATAGTGAGTAGCCGTCCACATTTGGTGTTGACCTACGTCTGTGGTAATCAAAATATCTTCAGGAGCCATTTTGGATAGTTGACTAAGAATCCAAGGTACATTGAGGCCCGTTTTTAAAGGTACAGACATTTTCTCTGGTGAGATAGTCGCAATAGATTTATTTGAAATTAGATTTTTGTCCAAAAGCTTCAGCATATCAACCAGGATGTTTTTTATGTCGCCTACAATAGGTATGTCAGCCCTTATATTTTTTCCAATTTCAGCAGGATCAATATCGATATGGATGATTGTAGCATTTGGTGCAAATTTATCTGGATTACCCACCACACGATCATCAAACCGCATCCCTAGGGCTAGAAGACAATCACATTGTTGAACAGCTTCGTTGGCCGATTGACTGCCATAGGTTCCAAGCATTCCAAAAAATTCTTTGCTCCTAGCAGGATATGATCCTAAACCCATTAATGTGGAGACGACCTTCCCTTTGGTCATATGTGCTATTTGCTCTACCTCATCGGATGCATTGCCATGGATAACACCACCACCAGTGCAAATGACTAGATTTTTTGATTCTTGAATTGCATGGACTGCTTTTTTAATCATAGCTGGGTGCCCTTTGGTTGTTGGTTTATAGCCTCGAATATCTACAGATGGACAATGCTTGAATTCGGTGATATCCATAGAAACATTTCGAGGAATATCTATCAGTACAGGACCTGGTCGACCTGTTTTCGAAATGTAAAAGGCCTCTGCTACAATGCGAGGTAAATCTTTAATATCCTGCACCAAATAGTTGTGTTTGGTGATTGGGTGGGTAATACCAGTAATATCTACCTCTTGAAAGGCATCGGTGCCCACCATGGCTTGTGGGACTTGCCCTGTAAAAAAAACGATGGGGATAGAATCCATATAGGCTGTGGCGATACCAGTGACCAAGTTGGTTGCACCAGGACCAGAGGTAGCCAAGCATACGCCAACACCTCCTGTTGCACGAGCGTATCCACTGGCAGCGTGGGCTGCCCCTTGCTCATGTCGTACAAGAATATGTTTGATCGAACTGTTGAGCAACGCATCATATATCTCCAGAACTGTGCCGCCAGGATATCCAAAAATCACTTCAACACCTTGATCCTCCAATAGTTTTATCAATGTTTGTGCACCATTTAGCCGCATAGGCTTAAACCACCTTTCCAATAAATAATCATAGTCCATATCTATCGTTTGAATTAATTACTTCGCAGCATAGAAATTGTTCCTGTTTTAGCCAATTCCTTGATCTTAAAAGGCTTTAATGACTTAATAATCGCCTGGATTTTTGCTTCATCTCCTGTAGCTTCAATGGTCAGAGATTTTTGTCCGATATCTACTACACGTGCTCTAAAAATATCCATGAGCTGGATAATCTCAGTTTTGGTTTTGTTATCAGCAGCTACTCGAATTAATAGGAGTTGGCGATCCACCGTTTCTTGGGAAGTAACATCTTGGACTTTAATGACATCGATTAGCTTATGCAGCTGCTTTGTTACCTGCTCAATAATTTTGTCATCTCCGTCTACAACGATAGTCATTCGTGAGAGACTTGGTTCTTCCGTTGCACTAACGACTAAGCTTTCAATATTATAGCCTCTTCTGCTAAATAAGCCAGAAACCTTAGAAAGCACACCTGGGTTGTTCTCTACCAATACGCTTAAAGTATGTTTCATGATGAAAACCTCCACATTCTAAATAATAAAAAAACACATGCATCCCAGAAGGGACGAATGTGCAATCCGCGGTACCACCCTATTAGATTTATTAAATCAATAAATCCTCTCAAACCTGTAACGTCAGGGAAACGGTAAGACCTACTGAATGATCCACTCTTATTCAGTCTTACAGTTCAGGAATGACTTCACTATGTCTATCAGCTAGTTCCCACCAAACACTAGCTCTCTGAATGACTTTCATAATTACTATTTTCCATCATTACTTTTGCCTATATGAAGTTAATTAGTGATTATTATACATGGGTTAGAGATTATATACAAAGACCAATTATAAGGATTTAAGGCGATTATTTTAAATTAGCAGTAAATCGCTAATTGTTTCTGAATATTTAGCAAATTAATCATGTTTTTGGCCTTCTTTGATGTGGAAGTTTAATAATGTGAGAAAATGATTCATTTTTAGCATTGTGTATGAATAGAGGGGAAGATGTGGCTGCTCAATATCAAGAAAAAATAAAGATAAAATAAAAAATATAGTTGACAAAACATTCAGAAAAAGATTAAATAGAGAGATATAGAAATGTATATCTATACGAGAAATAATGATTCAAGGTATAAGAAAAGAGGTATTTAAATGGGAAAAATAAAAATTGGATTGATGGGATTTGGTACAGTTGGAAGCGGCGTATGGAAAATAATTCAAGAAAACAGAGATAAAATTATTGAAAACTGTGGCTATGAGATTGAGGTATCCAAAATACTCGTTCAAGATTTAGCTAAAAAAAGAGATGATGCAATCGCCAAAGAGATGTTTACTGACAATCCTACAGATATACTTGAAGATGAAAATATTGAAATCATCATAGAAGTTATGGGAGGCATAGAACCAGCAAAGGAGTATATTCTAGAAGCAATAAAACGTAGAAAACATGTTGTCACGGCTAATAAAGCCCTTCTTGCTTCCCATGGAGGCGTGCTCATGAAAGCAGCTAAGGAGGCGAATGTAAAATTACTGTACGAAGCAAGCGTAGCGGGAGGAATTCCCATTATTCATGCCATCAAAGAAAGCTTATCAGCAAATAGGATAAACCGAATCATGGGTATCTTGAATGGAACAACCAACTATATTCTAACCAAAATGACATCTGAAAAAATGGAATTTGAAACTGTTCTAAAAGAGGCACAAGGAAAGGGATATGCAGAAGCGGATCCCACCAGTGATGTGGGAGGATATGATGCAGCATATAAACTGACAATACTAGCCAGGTTGGCCTTTGGAATAGATGTGAAGATAGAGGATGTTTATCGTGAGGGAATTACAAATATTACGCCCATCGACATTGAATATGCCACGGAGCTAGGTTATGTAATTAAGCTTTTGGCCATTGCAAAAGAAGTTAATGGAGAGATTGAGTTAAAAGTACATCCTACATTTATTCCGAAGGAGCACCCACTAGCGGCAGTGGGAGATGCTTTTAATGCAGTGTATGTGAAAGGAAACGCCGTGGGAGAATTGATGTTTTATGGGAAGGGAGCTGGAGACTTACCAACAGGCAGTGCCGTGGTTGGGGATATCATATCCATCATTCGAGAAGGTAAGCATCAAAATAAGCGCGTAAGTGAAAAGAATGAAAAAAATCAAAATAGAATAAAGGATATGGGCAGCAATCAAGGAGAGTACTATGTGCGATTACTGATAAAAGATTATCCAGGTGTATTAGGGAAAATTGCGTCCTTGTTCGGTAAGTATAATGTCAGCTTGTCTTCCGTTATTCAGAAAGGCAAAGAAGAACCTGCTGTTTCTCTTGTATTCATTACCCATGATACAGTTGAACTGAATGTTCAGTATGCATTGACAGATATTGCAAAATTACCAGAGGTTATCCGTATCGCAAACTTGATTCGTGTTGAAAACGTATAGAAGTAGGGACGTTTATTAATTATTGTAGTGTAGGGGGAAATAAAATGAATGAAGTCATTGTAGCGAAATTTGGTGGGAGCTCGCTGGCCGATAGCAAGCAGTTTTCTAAGGTGAAGGAGATTGTTTTATCAGATCAAAAGAGAAGATATGTTATACCTTCTGCGCCCGGGAAGAGACATGCTGAAGATCATAAAATCACGGATTTATTATATTTATGTCATCAACATGTAGCCCAAAGGCTTCCCTTTGATGAGGTATATGGTATTATTGAAAGAAGATATATGGATATTTGCCTTGAATTAGGACTTTCATTGGATATGAAGGATATATTAGAGGAGATCAAAGGGAATATTGCTATAGGAACTTCAGCAGATTATGCTGCCAGTCGTGGCGAATACCTCAATGGAATCATTCTTGCAGCCTATCTCGGATATGAGTTTATTGATGCAGCAGAGCTAATTGTTTTTCAGAAAAGTGGACAGTTTGATGCTGAAGCTACGCAGAATAAGGTACAGACGCGATTGACATCTGCCAACCAAGCCGTAATACCTGGATTTTATGGAGCCATGGAGGATGGTACTATCAAAACTTTCTCTAGGGGTGGGTCAGATGTAACAGGTTCCATCATTGCAAGGGGTGCAGGCGCAACCTTTTATGAAAACTGGACGGATGTTTCAGGCTTTTGTATGGCCGATCCTAGAATTATTAAAGATCCAAAACTCATTGAGAAGATTACCTATAAAGAGCTGAGAGAGCTTTCTTATATGGGTGCTTCAGTACTCCATGAAGAAGCCATATTCCCAGTGAAAAAGGAAGGCATACCGATAAGGATTAAAAATACCAATGCACCTCAAGATGAAGGTACGCTAATTGTCAGCGATCTTTCTCCTATCAACTATTCTGGAACGATCACTGGTATTGCAGGAAAAAGGGGTTTTACTGTGATATCCATAGAAAAAATGCTGATGAGCTCAGAAAAGGGCTTCTTCCGTAAACTCCTTTCTGTATTGGAGGTAAATGACATTTTTGCAGAGCATATGCCGTCAAGTATTGATTCTGTTTCATTGGTCATTGCAGATTCAGAGCTTCGAGATAAAATGGAAAAGGTGATAGAGGATATACGCACTCAATTGAATCCGGATTCTGTAATCGGTTATCCCAATATGGCGCTGATTGCTGTGGTAGGGCGAGGTATGATCAAAACCAAGGGAATATCGGCCAAGGTCTTTGGCGCATTGGCCCAAGATGGTATCAATGTTCGGATGATTACCCAGGGTTCAAGCGAGTTAAATATCATCGTTGGCATTGAAAATGATGATTTTGAAAGAGGAATCAAGGCGATCTATAAAGCATTTGAAAGCAAATAAACAAAACTGGTACAGGATTATAATCCTGTACCAGTTTTGTTTCCATATTCAATTTATTTAGTTTTTAAAACTATGAATAGGTGCAGGAATACGTCCTCCACGATGAATAAATCCAGCACTGGAAAACTTACTTACGGACATAATGGGAGCTTTGCCTAAGAGACCTCCAAAAACAGCCTCATCTCCAATATCTTTTCCATATACAGGGATTAATCGAACGGCTGTGGTCTTATGATTGATTACGCCGATAGCAGCTTCATCGGCAATGATGGCTGAGATTGTAGAGGCTGGTGTATCACCAGGAATTGCAATCATATCAAGGCCAACAGAACATACACAGGTCATGGCCTCTAATTTTTCGATATTCAGTGAACCAGCTGTTACTGCATGAATCATCCCTTCATCTTCGCTGACGGGAATGAAAGCACCACTTAAACCACCTACATGGGATGATGCCATGATACCACCTTTCTTTACAGCATCATTCAAAAGGGCCAGCGCTGCAGTCGTGCCATGACATCCACAGCTTTCTAAACCCATCTCTTCTAGAATTCTAGCCAC
Source organism: Anaerosolibacter carboniphilus (assembly GCF_014205875.1). GTDB lineage: Bacteria > Bacillota > Clostridia > Peptostreptococcales > Thermotaleaceae > Anaerosolibacter > Anaerosolibacter carboniphilus. The sequence goes on along the minus strand of NZ_JACHEN010000009.1, from coordinate 152,540 downwards.
ACTGTCACCTATTGCAGGCGTAGGGGCAAGGGATAGATCTACTATCCCAAAGGGGATACCAAGCCTTTTAGAAGCTTCTTGAGCCACCAGTTGGCCTACCCGTGTAATTTTGAATGCTGTCTTTTTAATGGTTTCTGCGATAACATCGAAGCTGGCATCCTTTAAGTTCATAAGGGATGACTTTATGACGCCAGGGCCGCTGACACCAAGATTTATGATGGATTCTGCCTCGCCTACACCATGAAATGCACCTGCCATAAAAGGATTATCTTCAACGGCATTGGCAAAGACCACGAGTTTTGCGCATCCTAGGCTATCCTTGTCCCTCGTGAGGTAAGCCGTTCTCTTTATGATTTCGCCCATATCTCTAACGGCATCCATATTGATTCCAGATTTTGTACATCCAATATTGATAGATGAGCATACCCGATTTGTACAGGCCAGGGCTTCTGGAATAGAATCTAACAGAATCTTATCTCCTTTTGTATATCCTTTGTGCACAAGGGCTGAAAATCCACCAATAAAGTTTACACCAACAGCTTCTGCCGCTTTATCTAGTATTCTTGCAAATTCTATGTAATTTTTATCGTCACTGGCTTGAGCAATAAGTGAAATGGGTGTTACTGAAATTCTTTTGTTAATGATGGGAATCCCATATTCAGTTTCAATATCATTACCAGTAGCGATTAAGTTTTCAGCTAGTTTTGTGATCTTATCATAGATTTTTGTTCGAGACGTTTTACCATCGCTATTACAGCAATCTAAAAGAGATATTCCCATGGTAATGGTACGAATATCTAGGTTTTCTTTGTCAATCATTTGAATGGTTTCCAATATATTTTGCGTATTTATCAAGCTGTTCATCTCCTATTCCTTAAATGGTATGCATTGAATGAAAAATAGCTTCATGTTGAATTTTTATTGTGATGCCAATATCCGATGCTGCATCTTCAAGCTTTACTTTCAATTGGCTAAATTCACAATTCATTAATGCTAAGTCTACAAGCATGACCATGGTAAAATAATCTTGCAATAGAGTCTGACTGATATCCAGTATATTTACGTTGCTTCTGACGAGTACAGAAGCAACGCCATGAATAATGCCTATCTTATCCTTTCCAATCACAGTGACAATTGCTTTCATTTTTTGATCTCCTCCTAAGAATAAGCTTCTGGGTGAAGTAGCAAACAAAAAAGAGACTGAAGATAGAACTTAGTCTCTGGAAGCTGAAAGATTATGCATTTAAAATACAACTCAATATAATCAAAAAATGAGTAGAACATTTTAAATGAAAATCCTCTGTCCTTTTACCTGAGAGTTTCACCAAAAAAATTGGCTTTCCCCTTCGGTGCTCCTTTGAGTCTCTCCAGAGGCACGTCCAATAGCGGTTAAATCATTCTCCCGCTACCTTCATCCGAAGCTATAAAATTATGTGACTTTTATTCTAGCACAATGTATTTATATAAATCAACAATAAAATTAGAAAGAAAATATCAAGAATTTATAAAATTTTTCTTCACTCCTGTGACATTTAGTGTATAATAATACACTTGAAAGAATAATTAGCCACGAATAAATATTAAGACATCTATAGCTAAAAAAATATGAAAAATATTTTTTATATTGTTGACAGACAATTATGAAAAGAGTAAAATAAGTTTTAATAATTAATTGAATATTTAAAAAGTAAAGACGGAGAGAAAAATATGTTTTTTTGCCTACAGAGAGCTGGCGGTTGGTGTGAGTCAGCGGAAGAGACATATACAATACTCACTCCTGAACTGCCAAGGTGAAATGAGTGCTTCAGAGTAATTAAGGCCGGTATGCTCAATGTCACCGTTATATGACAAGGGTTAAAAGGATTATTTGTTCCTTCGACCTGGTGAGACAGTCCATGGGAATGGATTGTGAAAAAGGGTGGTAACACGGGAGAATCTCTCGTCCCTAGGGTATAGTTCTATATATCTTAGAGACGAGAGTTTTTTATTGTTAAGAAAACCAATGGGCAACAAGTTTTTTTGAAAACACATAATACAATATACAAAGTACACAACGTGATAAGGAAATGGAGAAAAAGGGTCAACAAAATAAAGGAGAGGTGATAGATCATGGGCAGATTGATCAAAATATTTGATACCACATTACGAGATGGAGAGCAATCTCCAGGGTGCAGTATGAATCTACAAGAAAAAATTCAAATGGCAAAGCAGTTGGAGATCTTAAAGGTAGATGTGATTGAAGCAGGGTTTGCTATCGCATCGCCAGGAGACTTTGCAGCGGTGAAGGAGATTGCAAAAAGTATTAAAAATTGCACTGTTGCCAGCTTGGCCAGAACACTTCCTAAAGATATCACTTGTGCTTGGGAAGCGATACAATATGCAGCCCAACCAAGAATTCATACTTTCATAGCCACATCAGATATTCACATGAAATACAAGTTAAAACTAAAGCCTGATGAAGTCATAGAAAGTGCTATCAGCGCTGTAAAATTAGCAAAGCAGTATTGCGCTGATGTCGAGTTTTCAGCAGAAGATGCGACGAGAAGCAATCCGGCCTTTTTATATAAGATTATAAAGGCAGTTATCGATGTAGGGGCAACGGTAATCAATATTCCCGACACGGTGGGCTATAGTACGCCAGATGAAATTTATAGCTTAATTTACGGAATTTCACAAAATGTATCGAATATCCATAAGGCTGAGATTTCGGTTCACTGTCATAATGACCTAGGCTTGGCTGTAGCCAACTCACTTGCTGCGGTAAAAGGCGGGGCAACTCAAATCGAATGCACCATCAATGGTATAGGCGAAAGAGCAGGTAATGCAGCATTAGAAGAAATTGTCATGGGCATTCATACGAGAAAAGATATTTATAGTGTTGATTGTAATGTAGAAACCAAACAGATATTGCGCACAAGCAAATTGCTCAGTACGATTACTGGGATACAGGTACAGCCTAATAAGGCCATTGTAGGGGCTAATGCCTTCGCCCATGAATCTGGGATTCACCAGCATGGTGTCATGGAGGAAAGAAGTACTTATGAGATCATGTCACCAGAAACCATAGGATTATCTCAAAACAAAATGGTTTTGGGAAAACACTCAGGTCGCCATGCTTTTCATGAAAGATTAAAAATGTTAGGTTTTGATGTATCCAAAGAAGAACTAGACAGAGCTTTCTTAAGATTTAAAGAACTAGCAGATAAAAAGAAAGAGGTCGACAATCGAGACATAGAAGCTATCATGACAAAGGATTTCGTAGAAGCCAGAAAAGTTTATACATTGAAGAACTTTGTGATTAACAGTGGAAATAAAATGACAGCCATGGCTACTGTTAAGTTAGCCCATCATGGGAAGGAAAGCGAAAAGGTTGCAACGGGAGATGGACCAGTTGATGCAGTATTTCGTGCCATTGAACAAATTATTGGGAAGAAAATCATACTGCAAGACTATTCTCTTCATGCGGTAACAGAAGGAAAGGACGCCCAAGGTGAAGCGATCGTAAAAATAAAAGGTGATCAACGAATATATACGGGAAGAGGATTGAGTACGGATGTTATTGAGGCCAGTATCCACGCCTATGTAGAAGCTTTAAATAAAATGGTGGATGACACTCCCATTTGAACAGCAGAACTTGTGGTAAGAAGAAATAGGTGGGTATAAGAACCGTTTCTTATAAAGTGTGAATCATGAAAAGGAGGAAGAAAACATGGGAATGACAATGACTCAAAAAATATTAGCGAGTCGAGCAGGAATTAGCCAAGTTAAAGAAGGTCAGTTTATCCAGGCTAATCTGGATATTGTACTGGGTAATGATGTTACGGCACCCGTAGCAATAAAAGAGTTTGAGCGAATGGGTACTACAGAAGTTTTTGATCGAAAAAAAGTGGTGCTTGTCCCAGATCACTTTACACCCAATAAGGATATAAAGTCTGCAGAACAGTGTAAAATGATGCGTGAGTTTGCCATGATAAAGGAGATAGAGAATTATTTCGAAATAGGAGAAATGGGAATTGAACATGCACTTCTTCCGGAAAAGGGGTTGGTAGTGCCCGGTGATGTGATTATTGGTGCCGACTCCCATACCTGTACCTATGGAGCCCTAGGTGCCTTTGCAACAGGAGTCGGAAGTACTGATATGGCAGCAGGAATGGCATTAGGGAAATGCTGGTTTAAGGTGCCTGGCGCTATAAAGTTTGTGCTAAAAGGAAAACCTCAAAAATGGGTAAGTGGAAAAGATATCATCTTACACATCATCGGAAAAATAGGAGTGGAGGGTGCTCGATATCAATCTATGGAATTTGTTGGAGATGGCGTTCATTATCTCTCTATGGATAGTCGCTTTACCATTGCTAATATGGCGATTGAGGCTGGTGCAAAAAATGGAATTTTTACAGTAGATGATGCTACCATTGATTATGTTCGTGCCCATTCTATAAAGCCATATGCGGTATATGAGGCCGATGGGGATGCGGAGTATAGCAAAACATATGAGTTTGATCTAGGACAAATTCGACCTACAGTGGCATTTCCCCATCTACCAGAAAACACTCGAGCTATTGATGACGTTGGCGATGTAAGGATTGATCAGGTAGTGATTGGATCCTGTACTAATGGGCGGATAGAAGATATGCGTATAGCGGCAGAGGTATTAAAAGGAAGAAGAGTGGCAAAAGGAATGCGTACTATTATCTTTCCTGCAACCCAAAATATTTACTTGCAGGCTCTAGAGGAAGGCTTAATCGAAACATTTATCAAAGCAGGTGCGATCGTCAGTACCCCTACCTGTGGACCATGTTTAGGGGGACATATGGGAATTCTTGCAAAAGGGGAAAGGGCCATTGCGACTACGAATCGAAATTTTGTGGGTAGAATGGGACATCCTGAATCAGAGGTTTATTTAGCTAGTCCAGCGGTGGCAGCCGCTTCAGCTTTAACAGGCAAGATAACAAATCCAGAAGATGTGGCATAGGAGGGATTGAGATGGAAGTCAAAGGTGTTGTGTTTCGTTATGGAGACAATGTGGATACGGATGTAATTATTCCAGCAAGATATCTGAATACATCTGAGCCAGAAGAATTGGCCAGACATTGCATGGAGGACATTGATGATACCTTTTTTCAAAAAGTTGAAAAGGGAGATCTCATCGTGGCAGGAAAAAATTTTGGATGTGGTTCTTCCAGGGAGCATGCTCCTATTGCAATCAAAGCTGCAGGGATATCCTGTGTAATCGCAAAAAGCTTCGCTAGAATATTTTACCGCAATGCCTTCAATATTGGATTACCAATATTGGAATGTGAGGAAGCAGTCGATGACATAGAAGCTGGCGACTTACTAAAGGTGAACTTATCAAAGGGAATTATCCAAAATGTATCAAAAGAAAAGACGTATCAATCAGAGCCTTTGCCTGAATTTATGCAGGAAATCATTGCAGCCGATGGGTTGATCAATTATATAAGACTACAAAGATAAAACTGAGAATTGGAGGTTTTAATGATGAATTTTCATATAGCAGTGATTCCTGGTGATGGTATAGGGCCAGAAATTATGGATCAGGCACTACTAGTGCTAAAAGAAATCGGCAGCATATATCATCATGAATTTCGGTTTTCAGAGGTGATGATGGGGGGATGTGCCATAGATAAAAAAGGTGAGGCGCTGCCGCAAGAAGATTTGACTATTTGCCTAAAAAGTGATGCCGTATTATTAGGAGCTGTAGGTGGAGAAAAGTGGGATCACCTACCTGGTGATCAAAGACCTGAGCGGGGGCTGCTGCGACTTCGAAAGGAGCTAGGGTCTTATGCAAATATTCGTCCAGCTGTTTTATATAAGGAACTAAAGGATGCTTGTCCATTAAAGTCAGAAATCATTGGGGAGGGCATTGACCTTTGTGTAGTCCGGGAGCTAACAGGAGGTATTTACTTTGGTGAGAAAGGTCGACGACGAGGAACTATGGGAGAACAGGCCTATGACATAGAAATATATAGTGAGACAGAAATAGAAAGCATTGCCCGTACGGCTTTTGAAGTGGCCAGAAAAAGGAACAAGAAGGTTACCAGCATTGATAAGGCTAATGTCCTTGAAAGCTCTAGGCTATGGAGAAGTGTTATGGAAAAGGTAGCTGGCGAATATGATGATGTGGTATTAAACCATATGTATATCGATAATGCAGCCATGCAGCTTATCAAAAATCCAAGTCAATTTGATGTAATTGTAACCACCAATATGTTCGGAGATATACTATCCGATGAAGCCAGCATGATTACAGGGTCTATCGGTATACTACCGTCAGCCAGCTTAGGAGAAGGCAAGATCGGTATCTATGAACCGATTCACGGCTCAGCACCAGATATCGCTGGTTTGGATCTAGCCAATCCAATCGGGATGATCCTTTCGGCGGCCATGATGCTAAGATATTCTTTTGATTTAGAGTCAGAAGCGAAATCTATAGAAAATGCGGTGGTTAATATTCTAGGAAAAAATATACGCACAAGGGACATCATGGGTGAAGGAATGCATCTGGTAGGTACAAAAGAAATGGGGAAACTTATTGCAGATGAATTAAGATAAAGACAATTACAGATCAGATAGTGGAAAAGTGATTTAATTTTTAATGAATCCAGCAAAAACAAGGATTGCAAAACAATGCGATCCTTGTTTTTGCTTTTCAGATGTCGTGGAATAAAAAAATAAGCTTGCTTTATTTTCCGGTGGAGATACTATTTACTTTAGCCAAAAACTATGCAATAATAAAATGTCAAAAAGCAATGTGCGTGAAGAATTATAAATATATATTAACAGCCACTACTTGAGCAACCATTATATGATAAGGAGAAAATTATGAGAATAGGATTTGATCACAAAAAATATTTAGAAGAACAGTCCAAATACATTTTGGAAAGAGTGAATGATTACGATAAGCTATATCTAGAGTTTGGTGGAAAGCTCTTGTTTGATCTTCATGCTAAGAGGGTGCTGCCAGGATTTGATGAAAATGCTAAAATCAAGCTGCTACATAAGCTAAAAGAAAAAGTTGAAGTAATCATTTGTGTATATGCTGGAGATATCGAAAGAAATAAAATCAGGGGAGATTTTGGCATCACATATGATATTGATGCCCTTAGATTGATTGATGACTTAAGAGCCTATGAATTAGATGTAAATAGCGTTGTGATCACAAGATACGATGGACAACCTGCAACGACTGTGTTCATAAATAAATTGGAACGCAGAGGTATCAAAGTGTATACCCATCGGGCTACGAAAGGATATCCGACAGACGTTGATACGATCGTAAGCGATGAAGGATATGGCAAGAATCCATACATCGAAACAACGAAACCTATTGTTGTTGTTACAGCACCAGGGCCAGGAAGCGGTAAGCTGGCAACCTGTCTGAGTCAATTATACCATGAATACAGACAAGGTAGAGTCGCAGGATATTCAAAGTTTGAGACATTCCCTGTATGGAATGTTCCTTTAAAGCATCCGTTGAATATCGCATATGAGGCGGCAACTGTAGATTTAAAAGATGTAAATATGATCGATTCATTCCATTTCGATGCCTATGATAAGATAGCAGTAAACTATAATCGAGATATTGAAACATTCCCCGTCCTTCGTCGGATTATTGAAAAGATAACAGGAGAAGAGGCTGTATTTAAATCTCCTACTGACATGGGTGTGAATCGAGTAGGCTATGGGATCATCGATGACGAAGTGATCAAAGAGGCTTCAAAGCAAGAGATTATTAGAAGATATTTTAAAACAGGCGTTGAATACAAAAAAGGTTATGTAGATAAAGAAACTTTTGAAAGATCAAAGTTGATTATGGAAGAACTTAACCTGAAACAAGAGGATCGCAAAGTTGTTTTACCTGCCAGGGAGCGTTCGGCCAAATTAAAAGAGTTATCCAATAAGGGGGAAGTATGCCCTGTTGTAGCCATAGAACTAAACGATGGAACGATATTAACTGGTAAGAATTCAAATATAATGGATGCAACGGCGGCTGTTATTCTAAATGCTGTAAAACATTTTGCAAATATATCTGATGAAATCCATTTGATTTCTCCTGTGATTCTTGAGCCAATCATTAATTTAAAGTCAAAAACTTTAGGCAGTAAGAGTGCAGCTCTAGATAGTGAAGAAATATTGATTGCTCTTAGCATCTGTGCGGTTACCAATCCAACAGCTCAGGTAGCCATGGAAAAACTAGGCATGCTAAAAGGCTGCCAAGCCCATTCGACCACAATTTTAAGCATGAATGACGAACAGACCTTTAGAAAACTTGGTATCGACGTAACCAGTGATCCTGAGTATTCTTCTGAGAGTCTATACTATAATAGTTAATGGTTGAAAGATAACTAGCGATATCTAAAATAAATATTGATGTCAACAAAATAGAGTGATCATTCCTTAGAATGAGAGCTCTATTTTTATTTTAATGGGAGAAATAAAAAAATGTTGACAAAGGAATAAACATAAATTAAAATGAATAAATATACACAACGATGTAATAATAAGTATGATATAGAATGGAAAGAAAAGTATGTCCCAATTATTGAATACTATTGTAAAGGAGTGAATAAAATGTACAGTTTGTCTTTTTACGAGGCCGTTGAAAAATGCTTAAATGGTGAGGGATATATCAGGGGTGACCAATTCAAGGATGGTGTATTTATCAGAAAACAGGGCGAAATGCTGATTGCAATTGACGGATTTAACGCGAATAGAGTAATTGGAAATTTCTACATCAGCTCAGGTATCCTATCTCAAAAATACAAGTTATTTAATTATATTGAAAAAGATGAACTAATCAATGGTAAGGGAAAATTATCCTTTGAATATACAAAAATTGTTTAAAAAGATTTCTTAAGGAAGAAACAGCAAATAATATGAGCATAAACTCCATATGTTGAGTTTATGCTTTTTTTATTTAATAGGTTCTGATAAAGTATTATGTTGATTTTGTAGGGACGGACGACTCTGTCCGTCCTTTGATGTCATCAAGAGCATTGACGGGTGGACAGGGGCGTCCACCCCTACATTCATAAGGAATTAGGCTGTAATATTATAAAATATCAACATATAATTTTAACAGTGTCATTTGATAAAAAATCTATAGAATAAGTGATATAATATAAAAAAACGTACAACGGAGAATAATTGTGCGAAATAGGGTATTAACTTTTAATTAGAGGAGTAGATCGGATGAAAATGGCGTTTATCGCTCCATATAAAGAGCTTGTTCATTTGGTGGAAGATATGTCAAAAAAGATGGAGATAGCTTTAGATGTATTCGAAGGGGCCTTTGAATCGGGCGTTCAGATGGCTATGGAATTGGAGCGAAAGGGTTATGAGATTATCATCAGTAGGGGGGCCACGTCTTCTCTTATTGCGAATAGGGTAAACGTCCCTGTAGTGAATTGTGGCGTTACTTCCTTTGATATATTGTATGCTGTAGAAGAGGCAAGTAAATTTTCAAATAAGATCGGATTGATCTTATATGAGCCAGTATCTTTCGATAGCCAGTGGATATCAAAACTATTTAACATAGAACTTTTGTATATGACTTCATATAAAAATAGCAGTGAAGTAATCCAGATGGTGGAAGAGGCAATAGAACAAGGTGTGGAGGTTATCATAGGAGGCATTCTAACCAAACAACATGTGGAATCATTGGGTAAAAGAGGAGTAATTCTAAAGACTGCACCCGAGACAATCAACCAAGCAATACAGAGCGCAGTTGAAATCATACACCTTTCAAGACAGCAGATGTTGGAGGCAGAACGCGTAAAACAAATTATAAATTTTGCCCATGAAGGGATCATTGTAACAGATGAGGCGGGGCATGTGACAGTTTTTAACCCTGCTGCTGAGAAACTCATGGGTATTAAAGAAGAAAAAATTATAGGAAATCGGGCAGATCTGTTTATCCCAACTACGGGATTAATAGATGTGCTGTCTACTGGTGAAAGGCAAATCGGAGAAGTTCAAAAACATAAGAATAGCACAATCATAACCAATAGAATACCAATTAAAATTAAGGATAAGGTCCAAGGAGTAGTGGCTACTTTTCAAGATATAAGCTATATACAAGATATTGAAATGAAGATCCGCTCAGAAATCTACCAAAAAGGTCTTGTTGCCAAATACACATTAGATCACTATATTGGTCAAAGTGATAGTGTAAAAAAATTAATCTCAAAAGCTAAGAGGTTTGCAGCATCTGATTCTACTGTTCTAATTCATGGGGAATCGGGCACAGGCAAGGAGATCTTGGCCCAAGGAATTCACAATGTAAGCAGCAGAAGAAATGGTCCTTTCGTTGCTGTCAATTGCTCAGCCATACCGGAGCATTTACTGGAAAGTGAACTTTTTGGATATGATGAGGGAGCATTTACCGGTGCAAAAAAAGGCGGTAAGATGGGATTATTTGAGTTGGCTCACAAAGGTACCATTTTTTTAGATGAAATCGGTTCTATATCAAAAAACTTGCAGGCCAGCTTGTTAAGGGTTCTCCAAGAAAAAGAGGTATGGCGAGTAGGCTCAAATCGCGTGATCCAAATTGATGTAAGAATAATCGCAGCTACGAATAATAACCTGTTTGAAGCGGTAGAAAAGGATTTATTTAGAAAGGATCTTTATTACCGTCTTAACATTTTAAAATTGCAAACATCACCTCTTCGAATGAGAAGAGAAGACATTGTTGGATTGGTACGACACTTTATGGCGGGGGAGTCCTTTGACATAACACCAGACTTTGTGAAGATGCTTACAGCCTATTATTGGCCAGGAAATGTGAGGGAACTACAAAACTTTATTGAAAGATTAATATTACTTAAGGATGATATGCTAGTAGAGGAGATATTTAATGACTTCATAGATAATCCACTGGATTTTGAAAGGAAACAGTCTGCCGATGATTCTGAAGAATGCATGATGATAAGAAAAGCTACATTCAAAGAAATGGAAAGAGAAATCATTCTCCAAATGTACAGAGAAAATGGAGAAAACATGACCCTTGTGGCTGAAAAGTTAGGCATGAGTCGTACAACCATATGGAAACGACTGAAGGAATATGAAGTGTTCAATATGTAAACGATTGTACAAAATAGTGTTAGTATTATTAACACTATTTTGTTTATATCTAGCAGATTATGGGGGTTAATTTCCTGGATATGAGGCGTGTTGCGGGGATTAAACATGTAAAATTAAGATTGGCATAGTTATTGCTAGTATAAATGGAGTGAGTTTTGCAAAGTATTTCAATCAGAATATTAAAAATCTACGGATACGGAGGATGGAAAATGGATACGAAACAGAAAGCAATGGAGATGCACAAAGAGTGGAAAGGAAAAATTGAGGTGGTGAGTACGGCACCCCTTACCAATAAGCAAGATCTTTCTATCGCTTATACACCAGGGGTAGCGGAACCATGCCTCGCAATAGAAAAGAATAAGGATTTGGCGTATGATTTGACAAGAAAGTGGAATCTGGTAGCTGTTGTAACTGATGGCACTGCGGTTCTAGGTCTTGGCGACATAGGGCCTGAGGCCGCGATGCCAGTGATGGAGGGAAAGTGTATACTTTTTAAACATTTTGGGAATGTGGATGCTTTTCCTATTTGTATAGGAACAAAGGATACGGAGAAAATTATAGAAACAGTAAAACTTATCGCACCAACCTTTGGGGGAATCAATCTAGAGGATATTGGTGCGCCTAGATGTTTTGAAATTGAAGAGAGATTAAAAAAAGAATTAGATATCCCTGTATTCCATGATGATCAGCATGGAACCGCTATTGTAGTAATAGCAGGGGTAATCAATGCGCTTCGATTGGTTGGAAAAAATACGAAGGACGTTACCGTGGTAGTGAATGGTGCAGGTGCGGCAGGAACTGCCATCACAAGAATGTTAATCAGTTTGGGGGTAAAAGATATTCTATTGTGTGATCGACAAGGTATTCTCTATCCAGGCTCACCCCATAATGATGCTTCAAAAGAAGAGATAGCGAAAATAACAAATGTTCATAAAAAGCAAGGCAAGTTGATAGACGCCATGGATGGAGCCGATGTGTTTATCGGTGTATCTGCTGCAAATGTGGTTACAGAGGAAATGGTTGCTAAAATGAACAAAGATGCCATCGTTTTTGCCATGGCAAACCCAGTTCCTGAAATCATGCCAGATTTGGCCAAAAGGGCGGGGGCAAGGGTTGTAGGAACAGGTAGATCTGATTTCCCCAATCAGGTAAACAATGTACTTGCTTTCCCCGGTGTATTCAGAGGGGCATTGGATGTACGAGCAAGGGAAATCAATGAAGAAATGAAATTAGCAGCAGCCAATGCGATTGCCGAATTGATTCCTCAAGAAGAAATGAATGAAGAATATATCATACCTGATGCTTTTGATTTGAGAGTAGCAGAAAAAATTGCGAAGGCGGTTGCACAAGCTGCAATAGATACAAAGGTAAGTAGACTATAGAGTATCAAAACTAAATTTTCTGCAAAAGGAAGGAATAAGCATGGAATTTTCATTAGGATTTGGAAAACAAAGTGTAAAATTTCAAATAGACCAGAAGAATTTGATGGGTGTCTTAGAAGCAAATAAAGTATCAGTTGATAGCATGGATGGGGAAGAAGTAGAAAGAGCATTAAAAAACCCTATAGGCTTACCCAGACTAAAGGATATTGTAAAGGAAGGAGAAAAAATTGTAATTATTACCAGTGATATTACAAGGCCCATGCCGAGTAAGATCGTACTTCCTTTATTGTTAGAAGAACTTTATGAAGCCCATATTTCGAATGAAGATATAAAGATTGTTTTTGCATTGGGAAGCCATAGGAAGCATTCAGAGGAAGAAAAAAGATATCTTGTGGGAGATGAAATCTACGAGAAGATCGAGTGCATAGATTCTGATGTAGAGGATTGCACCCATATTGGTATAACATCTGCAGGAACGCCAGTAGATATATTTAGACCAGTAGTAGACGCTGATAGAAGAATTTGTTTAGGGAACATTGAATACCATTATTTTGCAGGATATAGCGGTGGTGCAAAGGCAATCATGCCTGGAGTATCTACAAGAGAAGCTATTCAGGCAAATCATAGCATGATGGTAAGAAAAGACGCCAAAGCAGGTACACTGGATGAAAACTCTCTTCGAAGGGATATCGATGAAGTTGCCAAGATGTTATCTATCGATTTCATTGTAAATGTGGTGCTGGATGAAAAGAAAAATATTATGAAGGCAGTAGCGGGGCACCATATCGAAGCCCATCGGGAAGGATGCAAGTTTTTAGATCAACTCTATAAAATTGAAATGGATCATCCAGCAGATATTGTGATTGTTTCACCTGGAGGGTTTCCAAAAGATATCAACGTATATCAAGCACAAAAAGCTTTAGACAATGCACAACATGCAGTAAGAGATGGTGGGATCATTATATTGGTAGCATCTTGTAAGGAAGGTTTAGGAGAGCATACCTTTGAAAGATGGATGACGACTGCTAAATCACCAGATGAAATGATCGTCAACATTCAAAAGAAATTTGAACTAGGAGGCCATAAGGCAGCGGCTATAGCTATGGTCCATCAGAGAGCAAGGATATTTCTGATTTCTGATCTGGAAGATGGCTTCGTGAGAAGGATTTTTTTAGAGCCTTATGGAAACATAGAGGAGGCCCTGACCAATGCCTATTGTGTTTTAGGAGAAGATGCCAAGGTATTGATTATGCCCTATGGTGGTTCGACGCTGCCGGTAGTAAAGAATAGCTAACTTAAATAACTTCAAGTAAAGAAGGCCAAACTAAGATTTAATCATAGATTGGCCTTCTTTATTTTACTGCTGTTATTATAAAAGACATAATTTGATTCAATAATATCCATAGTATTTATTCTCTATGAAATGGTATAATTTAGCATGTAAGAAATTATATTTTAGAATGGCAGCAAAAGCATACAGGAGTGATCAATATGACTACAGCAAAAAAATACATAAAGAAATATTGGAAGCACTTCTCAATAAGTATTATTTTTCTGACCATCGAAGCGTTGTGTGATTTAATTCAGCCTACCATCATGTCTCGAATTATTGATATAGGAGTAGCCAATAAGGATATGGATTATGTATTTAAAATGGCGCTAGGCATGCTTGGAATTACAGCGATTGGTGCCATTGGTGCTATAGGCCGCAATATTGTTTCTAGCAATGTTTCGCAGAAATTTGGGAGTGAACTGAGATCTGATCTTTTTGAAAAAATACAGAATTTTTCATTCGATCAAATCAATGATTTTGATACCGCTTCGTTGATTATGCGGCTTACCAATGATGTACAGCAGGTGCAGGGATTTGCCCATCGGATGATGAGAATTTTTGTGAAAGCACCACTTTTAAGCATTGGAAGTTTTATCATGGCTTTTCTGTTGGATCCAGGGATGACCTTAATCCTTTTGGTGGTGGTTGCTATCATAGGAATACTGATATACTTTAATATGCAAATTGGATATCCTTTTTTTAGAAAAGTGCAAAAAGCCTTCGATCGTTTGAATGGGATATTTCGCGAATTTCTAGCAGGTATTCGTGTCGTAAAGGCGTTCAATAGATTTGATTACGAAAGTAAACGATTTGGGGATGCGAATCAAGAACTAGCATCAATAACCGCAGATGCCCAGGGTAAGATAGCTGTATTCTCGCCAGCCATAACATTGACGGTAAATCTAGGTATTGTTGCGGTGATTTGGTATGGGGGAATATCTGTAAGTTACGGGCATATGGAAGTGGGCAAGATTATCGCCTTTATTAATTACATGACCCAGATATTGCACTCTCTCATGATGATCTCCATGGTATTCAATGGATTTGTTCGTGCAAAAGCATCCTATGAACGAATCGATGAGGTATTCCAGAAGGATAAGGGGATGATGGAGAGTGAGGACATCAAGGAAATGTCGAAGGACAAAGGTCAAATAGAATTTGAAAATGTGTATTTTTCATATGAGAGGAACCTAACAGATCCCGTTTTAAAGAAAATATCATTTACCTGCAAATCAGGAGAAACAGTAGGTATCATTGGGGCTACTGGTTCGGGAAAGAGTACCCTTGTCCATTTAGTACCACGATTTTATGATGTTACGAAGGGGAACGTGAAAGTAAATGGTGGGGATGTTCGAAATATAAATCCAAAGACGCTAAGGGGAATGATTGGAATTGTACCCCAGAAGACCATGCTGTTTACAGGTACAATTTTAGAGAATATAAAGTGGGGCAATGAGAGGGCCAGTGAGGATGAGGTGATACGGGCAGCTTCTTTAGCTCAAGCCCATGAGTTCATCACAGCTTTTCCAAAGGGGTATGATACCATGCTGGGACAGGGTGGCGTAAACCTGTCAGGAGGACAGAAACAACGAATTGCTATCGCCCGTGCCCTGATAAAGAATCCGACCATATTGATTATGGATGATTGTACCAGTGCGGTTGATGTGGTAACGGAAGAGAGAATTAGAGATGGGCTAAAGGAATTTTCTAGGGGATTAACCACTTTGATTGTTGCCCAAAGAATTACTTCAGTGATAGGTGCGGATAAAATCATTGTATTAGATCATGGGAATGTAATAGGAATAGGAAATCATAAGGATCTTCTAGAATCATGCAAGGTTTATCAGGATATATTTTATTCTCAGATCGGAAGGGAGGGAATGGAATATGGAATATAGGAAGGGAGAAGAAAAGGAAAGTACGAACGATGAGAAGATAGGTTTAAACTCTAATCTACAGAAAGATATAGGTAAAAGCTTTAACAACTATCTAAGGCTCGGGAGAGGCCATCATGGAAGGTCTACGGAGAAAGCAAAGAACTTTAGAGGAACCATGAAAAGGTTATGGACTTATTTCGGGGATGAACGAAAATACATTGTAATGTTGTTCCTATTGGTGATTGTAAGCGCTGTTTTAGGATTATCAGTACCTTTTCTAATCGGCAGAGCCATAGATGAAATGGTTCGTGAAAATGAAGGCATAGGAGGTCATTTTCTAGAAGTTATTGTAATAGCTCTCTTTCTCGTATACGTAATAGATGCCATTATTAGCTTTCTTCAAGGTTGGTTCATGGCGGGTGTTTCTCAGCGTATTGTGCAAAGGCTGCGTACTGCATTGTTTGACAAGCTTCAAAAACTTCCAATCTCTTTTTTTGATCTGCATACCCATGGGGAGATCATGAGCAGATTGTCCAATGATATAGAAAATGTGAGTGCTACCATATCTCAATCAACTATACAGCTACTATCAAGTGCATTTATTATAAGTGGATCTCTTTATATGATGTTGTTGCTAAGTCCATTGTTAACATTGGCTAGCATTATTACGATTCCATTGGTTTTTGTTGTATCTCGGTTAACGGCAGCAAAAACAAAAGTATTTTTTAAAGAACAGCAGCAAAAACTAGGTAGATTAAATGGACATATCGAGGAAACCATATCAGGAATTTTCGTCGTAAAAGCTTTTCATCATGAGGAAAAAGTAATTGAGGAGTTTGATGATATAAATGACCAATTGTGTAATGTTGGGATAAAGGCCCAGATATGGTCAGGATTTATTATGCCGTTGATGAACGTGATCAATAATATTGGATTTTCCTTGGTTGCAGGTGTGGGAGGGGTCTTAGCAGTTAGAAATATGATAACGATAGGTATTATTGCTAGTTTTTTAAGTTATTCAAGGCAGTTTGTAAGACCCTTAAATGAGATATCCAGTATATATAATACATTACAATCAGCAATCGCTGGAGCAGAGCGAGTATTTGAGGTGCTTGATGAAGCTGAGGAACCAGAAGATGTGCCTGGAGCAAAAATTTTGGCGAACCCAAAAGGGCATGTAGCTTTTCGAGATGTGACCTTTGGCTACCAGCAGGATATTCCCATCATTGAAAAAATGAATTTTGAAGTTTTACCAGGCAGCAATGTTGCTCTTGTAGGCCCCACTGGAGCGGGGAAGACTACAATTATAAGTTTACTCACTCGGTTTTACGATGTAAGCAGTGGAAGTATTTCTATTGATGGCATAGATGTTAGAGAATATACGCGAAAAAGCTTAGGAAATTGTTTCGGAGTGGTACTGCAGGATACATATTTATTCACAGGTACAATTCGAGATAATATCAGATATGGGCGGTTGGATGCGTCAGATGAGGAGGTTGAATTAGCTGCTGAATTAGCCAATGCTGATGGATTTGTACGGAGAATGCCAAAAGGATATGAGACCACGATTACGGAAAATGGTGGGAATCTTAGTCAGGGTCAAAAACAGCTTTTAGCGATAGCGCGGGCCCTGCTGGCGAATCCCTCCATACTCATATTAGACGAGGCGACTAGTAATGTGGATACTCGTACTGAATTACACATACAAGAGGCCATGCTTAAGCTTGTAAAGTCACGAACCAGCTTTATTATTGCCCATAGATTGAGTACGATTCGAAATGCTGATAGGATTATGGTGATAAATAAAGGCGAAATTGTGGAGTGTGGAGATCACGATAGTCTCATGCAAAAGAAGGGTTTGTATCATAGTTTATATTTCAACCAGTTTAAAAATGTAGGTATATAACGATTCATAATATACTTTATATGGTTTTGACTTGTTCAAAGATGAATATTAGAAAAAAGATGTCCTGTGGAATTTTTATTCTGTAGGACATCTTTTTTCTAATATTCACGTTAATCAAGTTCTTCTTTTTTCTCTTGAATATAGTTATCAATTTCCAAATACCATTGTTTATAGAGTTGGGGACTTACATCTTTAACAACGGACATAAAATAATCCAATACACCTAGTTTATAAAGACCTTTGGATAAATGCCTTGGGAAATTTCTCTTTTTTGAATAAAACTTTTTAGGGTCGATGACCATCAAATTACCATTGGGTTGAATGATGATATCTTTGCATCGTAAGTCGATTTTAGAAAAACGCAACCGCTTAAATTCCTTTAATAGTTCTATGAGCTTGATGGATAGATTTCTATCTAGACCGTATTCTTTGATATAGTCTTTCAAAATGATTCCTTCAACATAATCACGGATCATGTAGTTGCCATTCATGCCGTAAACCCTTGGAAAATATTTACTTCTGGCTACTCTTTTTAAAATAGCATATTCTTTTTCACACGATTCCGGCTCGAAACAAATCTTAATAATCTTACCCTCAGGAAGCATATAGACAATGCCGTTGTGTCCCCTTCCAAGGAGCTTGCAATCCAATAGATTGATTTGAAAATCTTTAACGTATCGTTCATAGATAAGTCTATTCATTTTTTTCCCTCCGCCAGATCGGATTTCTCCTTATTGAATTTTTGTTGGATTACATATATTATATGAATACTGGGCTTCTTTGGGAACAAAAGCAGAATAAGGACAGAAGATAGAATTCATTTAAGAGAAGTAGAATGAATTAAGTTAGGAATACTTATAATAAATAAAAAAGAAAGGTCGTTACTATGAAGATGAACTTTAAATTACTTGGAATTAGCAAAGAATTATGCGATGCATTACAGGAACAAGGAATATCTGAGGCAACACCGATTCAAGAAGAGACAATTCCCATTCTGTTAGAGGGTAGGGATGTCATTGCACAAGCCCAAACAGGCACAGGAAAAACCTTGGCCTTTTTATTGCCTGCCATGGAAACCGTGGATGTAAATAAATCCAGTGTACAAACCCTTGTGATTACGCCTACCAGGGAACTAGCCATACAGATTACTGCTGAGGCTAGGAAGCTGGCATCAGTGAAAGATATAAAAATACTAGCTGCGTATGGTGGACAAGATGTGGAGCAGCAAGTAAGAAAGTTAAAGGGCAATATTCATATGGTCATTGGAACACCAGGAAGGTTGCTGGATCATTTAAGAAGAAAGACTGTCGATTTTAGCAAACTAGATAAGTTGGTGTTGGATGAGGCTGATCAGATGCTCCACATGGGATTTTTAAAAGAGGTAGAGACAATCATTCGGCATACAGGGAAAGAGAGACAAACCATGTGCTTTTCAGCTACCATGCCAAAAGGAGTGCGTGAATTGGCTTCTCGGTACATGAAAGAACCTATGCAGATTGCAACAAAAAGCAATCGTATTACGTTAGATGAAATAGATCAAATCGTAATTGACACAACAGATAGAGGGAAACAAGATGCTCTATGTCGAATGATTGATGAATACAAGCCTTTTATGGCCATCATTTTCTGCCGAACAAAGCGAAGGGTTACTGCTCTTAACCAAGCGCTCGGCGAGCGTGGGTATCAATCTGATGAACTGCACGGTGATTTGACCCAAGCAAAACGAGAAAAAGTAATGAAAAGCTTTAGAAATATGGAAATACCTTTGCTTGTAGCTACAGATGTAGCTGCCAGGGGTTTGGATATTGAGGGAATCACCCATGTTTTCAATTATGACATACCTCAGGATGCAGAAAGCTACGTTCACCGTATTGGTCGAACGGGAAGAGCCGGGCAGACAGGAGTGGCAGTAACCTTCGTGACACCTAAGGATTATGAAGACTTGCATATGATCGAAAAAACGATTCAAATGACGATTAAAAAACGAAAACTCACGAAGGAGAAAGAGTTTGAGGTCAATCAAAAGAGAAAAAATGATGGACGAAATTATTCAGAAGAAAAAGACAGAAAGTTCAAAAGCAGCCAAAAGAGAGGGCGAACTGAACACAATAAAAATAAAGGTGAATCTTTTAAAAGAGGACCTAATGAAAAAAGAAAAAATGAGGAGAAAAGGAATACTTCTGGAAAGAAGATCAATACGAGAAATCAGAGTACCAGAACAAAGAGCAGTCAACGGAGAAAATCCAACTAGAAGTATCTTTTAAGATAGGAACCTTTTTGAAGGCAGTTCATCATTCTTTTAGCCTATTTTTTTCTAAGACAAAAGCATTGAGAGATGTTATAATATTTTTCGTGAAAGGTTGGGTGATAGAATGAGTGACATTGCAGGGAAGGGCTGCGAGATATTGATTCCCTTTGAAGAAAGGAAGTCCCTACAAGAAATAGAGCGAAGCTTAATTACGAAATATAGAAAACAAATTTGGTCGAAATTTATAAAGGCATTAAAAGACTATAAAATGATTGAACCTGGAGATAAAGTTGCTGTAGCCATTTCCGGTGGTAAGGACAGCATGTTGATGGCAAAGCTGTTTCAGGAGCTAAAGAGACATGGTGAAAATAATTTTGAACTTGAGTTCATCGTTATGGACCCGGGCTATCATGGGGATATAAAGAGGTTAATGATAGAGAATTGCAATTACCTGGACATACATATCCAGATCTATGATTCAGGAATTTTTCGCATTGTAGATAATATTGCCAAGGATTATCCCTGCTATATGTGTGCGAAAATGCGGCGTGGTGCATTATATAATAAAGCTCAGGAATTAGGATGTAATAAACTTGCTTTGGGCCACCATTTTAACGATGTGATTGAGACGACGATGTTAAATATGCTCTATACGGGATGTTTTAAAACGATGTTGCCTAGGCTCCGATCGTCAAATTTTAAGGGGCTAGAACTTATTCGTCCTATGTATTATATAGAGGAGAAATATATTGAATACTTCACCCAAGAAAGTGGGATATGGCCACTGAATTGTGCTTGCATGGTGGCGGCTGAAAAGACTGGAAATAAAAGATATGAAATCAAGGAATTAATCAAAAATTTAAAAGGTGCTTTCAAAGATGTTGATAAATCGATCTTTAAGGCAGCTCAGAATGTGAATATGGATGCCATTTTGGGTTGGGATCAAGATGGAAAACATCATTCATATTTAGATTCATACTTTGATGAATAGAATGCTAGCAAATAGAGTATGAGTGATTGTGAATACAGTAGAACAACGTTATTAGAACGGTGAGCTACTGTATTTTTTTATCCATCTTTTATCAGCTGTGATGGAAGCTATTGAAATTTTGGCTTTTTATGAAAGAACTTATATAAAATTAAACAGATGAAAAGTATAAGTTTTTTACTTTCAAATAAAAAGAATAGGCGGAATTATAATATTTATCCTTTAATTTGTAACCATTATTCTTTAAAAGAATATATATGTATTGGGACAAAGCCCTGAAGGGGTTAATTTACTATTAACATTTTTAGCACACTACTTTACTGAACGAGTAAAGGAGGGATTATAAAGAGCATCGTGTAGAATTTTCAAGTTGTTGATAGTGCAAAGAATGGAGGGATTATTTTGCCGATATTGTTCTTAACCCCGATAGATGCAACCATCGTGTCTCAATTACAGCCAAACCAGAACTTTGGACCTCAAGAGAATCTTTTTGTGGGACGAACAGCAGCGCCAGATGATGTGTTTAGAACTCTCTTAAATTTCGACATCAGCGCAATTCCACCAGCATCAATCATTACAAAGGCTACATTAAGACTGCTATTTTTCCAAAAGATAGCTCCAGGAATACAACCGCTATCGGCACAAAGACTTTTAAGTAGTTTTTCTCAGAATACAGTGACCTGGAATACACAGCCTGCGCCTGCAGGAGGATATGTATATGAGACAAATCTAGCAGATGATCTTGTAGGAGGATATATTTATCTAGATTTAACTGGCTTGGTGGAAGACTGGTATAGCGGGTTATTTCCAAATAATGGATTTGTGCTTACCACCTTTGAAAATCAAACCAGCTTAATGGGATTTAGAGGTTATGAAGATGCTATCGTACCAAATTGGCCAACCCTTATTATAGAATTTGAATCTGCTATTGGACCAACCGGAGCAACCGGAGCAACCGGAGCAACCGGAGCAACCGGAGCAACTGGAGCCACAGGGGTCACCGGGGCAACAGGGGCCACCGGAGCAACCGGAGCCACAGGGGCCACCGGGGCAACAGGGGCCACCGGAGCAACCGGAGGTACAGGAGCTACAGGAGCTACAGGAGCAACGGGAGCAACGGGAGCAACAGGGGCAACAGGGGCAACGGGAGCAACAGGAGCAACAGGGGCAACGGGAGCAACAGGAGCAACAGGGGCAACGGGAGCAACTGGAGCAACGGGAGCAACTGGAGCAACAGGGGCAACGGGAGCAACAGGAGCAACGGGAGCAACCGGAGCAACAGGGGCAACCGGAGCCACAGGTAGTAGTGCGATAATTCCATTTGCATCTGGAGGACCAATTATCATGACCACGACTGCATTAGGAGTTGCTGACACTGCAGGGCTTGTCGGATTTGGAAACTCTTCGAGCAATGTTAGTGTTGTCGGAGGAATGATAGATCTCACCGGTACGCCTCTATTCCCGGTTATAGACTTTGCATTTTCTCTCCCACGTGCTGGAATTATTACTTCAATTGCAGCATTCTTCAGCACAACAGTAGCATTAGCTCTTGTAGGAGCAACCGCAACAGTTACAGCACAGTTGTATATATCAGGCGCACCAGATAACACCTTTATTGCGATTCCAGGAGCATCTGTAACACTAGCGCCTACTCTCACGGGTATAGTTGGAGTTGGTACTGTTCTCGCAGGCTTTACCGATGGGTTGGTAATACCTGTTTCGCCTGAAGATCGGTTATTGATGGTGTTTACTGTAGAAGGTGAAGGTTTGACTGTTATTACTACTGTCACGGGCTATGCCAGTGCAGGTGTGTCAATTATTTAATCTAGTTTTCTAACAAAGCCCAACATGAATGGAGACCCAACGATTGCTGGGTCTTCATTTGTTTACTAGAAAAAAGGGTATGAATTTGAGAAGCGTAAAATTATGCAATATTTAACTTTGTCTGAAAAAGATTTAATCTTAAAATGTTTCGCTCACATAACTGCAAATATGAAAATACGATATATTGAGATGTTATGATATTAGGATTGATGAGGTGGTTATATGCCAACGATCAGTTTATGCATGATCGTGAAAAATGAAGAGAAAGTACTTGCCAGATGTTTGGATTCAGTCAAGGAAATTGCAGATGAAATTATCATTGTAGATACAGGCTCTGAAGATCAGACAAAGAAAATAGCCAAACAGTATACAGATAAAGTATACGATTTTGAGTGGATTGACGAATTTGCCGCAGCCCGTAATTTTGCTTTCAGTAAAGCCTCTAAGGAATACATTTTATGGCTTGATGCAGACGATGTATTCATGGAGGAGGATCAGCAAAAGCTTTTAGATCTAAAAAAGACTCTAGATCCTTCTGTAGATTCAGTAACCATGCACTATAATTTAGCCTTCGATGCAAAGGGAAATGTAATCTCAAGTCTAAGAAGAAATCGTCTTGTGAAACGATCTCGAAATTTTCGATGGGAAGGAGCTGTACATGAGTGTTTAGTAGTAGGAGGAGTTATTTTTAATAGCGATATAGCGGTTACACATAAAAAAGAACGTGCAGATACTGGGAATCGCAATATAGAAATATATGAGAGGCGATTGGCAAGAGGTGAAGTATTTTCTCCGAGAGATTTATACTATTATGCCAATGAGCTTTTGGATCATCAACGGCATCAAGAGGCTGCAGAATATTATATTAAATTTCTAGATACGGGTCAGGGATGGTTTGAAGACAATATTGCTGCATGTGGAAAGCTATCAGATATCTATATACATCTTAAAGATTGGGATAATGCAATGAAGTATAGTTTACAATCATTCAAATATGATGCGCCTAGGGCAGAAGCCTGTTGCCGCATCGGTTTCTTATTTTTAAGACAAAACATGGTGAAACAAGCTGCGGCATGGTATAAGATTGCTACTCAGCTGGAGAAGCCTGGAGAAAACTTAGGATTTGTAAATCATGCCTGCTGGACCTGGCTGCCTCACCTTCAGTTATGTGTCTGCTATGACCGCTTAGGTCTTCATCAGCAAGCTTATGAGCATAATGAAATAGCACGATCCTATAGACCTAATGACCAAAGCATTTTATATAATAAACAATATTTTGAGAGTATTTTAAAGATAAGGAATGAAAAAGATTAGTAAAATACGAAATATTATCATTGATCATTAAATGAAAAAAATAGATAAGTTCAGAAGGCAGTCTACCTCAGTTTGTAAGGTTAACACTGAGAAAGGGCTGCTTTTATAGTACAATTTGTTTCGATACTATAGTACTTTGATTATGAAAACTCTAGGTCATGGCTGGGAAATTATTTAAGACATTATGGAACCATAATCGTTTGTCCACATAATATGAACTGAAAAGGGATGAATGGTTGACTTTAGGGCCCGTCCCTGAAAACAAAAGGCCAACAAAAAAATATTAAAGGAGGGAATGTTGTGCCTATTCTGTTTTTAACACCCTTGGATGCAACCATTGTATCACAGTTGCAGCCAAACCAGAACTTTGGTCCCCAAGAGAATCTTTTTGTGGGACGAACTCCAATACCGAATGATGTGTTTAGAAGTCTTTTAAATTTCGACATCAGCGCAATTCCACCGGCGTCTATTATTACAAACGCCACATTAAGGCTCTTATTTTTCCAAAAGATAGCCCCTGGAATTCAACCACTCACGGCCTTAAGATTATTAAGCAGTTTCTCTCAAAACACAGTGACTTGGAATACTCAGCCACCTGCAGGGGAACCTGTACTAGAGACGGTACTATCTGACGAACTCGTAGGAAACTTTATTTTTTTGGATGTAACGCCACTGGTACGGGCGTGGTATAACGGATTCTTTTCTAATAATGGAATCTTACTTACCACCTTTGAGAACCAAACCAGCTTGATGGGATTTAAAGGATATGATGATGGTATCGTACAAAACTGGCCAACTCTCATTGTAGAATTTGAATCCGCTATAGGGCCAACTGGAGCAACAGGAGCAACAGGAGCAACAGGAGCAACCGGAGCCACCGGGGCAACCGGAGCAACAGGAGCAACCGGAGCCACAGGAGCAACAGGAGCAACAGGAGCAACCGGAGCCACAGGAGCAACAGGAGCAACAGGAGCAACAGGAGCAACCGGAGCAACAGGAGCAACCGGAGCCACCGGGGCAACCGGAGCAACCGGAGCCACAGGAGCTACAGGGGCAACCGGAGCCACAGGAGCTACAGGGGCCACCGGAGCAACAGGAGCAACCGGAGCAACAGGAGCAACCGGAGCCACCGGGGCAACAGGAGCAACAGGAGCCACAGGAGCCACAGGAGCCACAGGAGCAACAGGAGCCACAGGAGCCACAGGAGCCACAGGGGCAACAGGAGCCACCGGAGCTACAGGGGCCACCGGAGCCACCGGGGCAACAGGAGCAACAGGAGCCACAGGAGCTACAGGGGCAACAGGAGCCACAGGAGCCACAGGAGCTACAGGGGCAACAGGGGCCACAGGAGCTACAGGGGCAACAGGAGCAACTGGAGCAACAGGAGCCACCGGAGCAACAGGGGCAACAGGAGCAACCGGAGCCACCGGAGCAACAGGGGCAACAGGAGCCACAGGAGCAACAGGAGCAACCGGAGCCACCGGAGCAACAGGGGCAACAGGAGCCACAGGAGCAACAGGGGCAACCGGAGCCACAGGAGCAACTGGAGCCACAGGAGCCACAGGAGCCACAGGGGCAACTGGAGCCACCGGAGCCACAGGAGCCACCGGAGCCACAGGAGCAACAGGAGCCACTGGAGCCACTGGAGCCACTGGAGCCACAGGAGCCACAGGGGCAACTGGAGCCACAGGAGCCACCGGAGCCACCGGAGCAACAGGGGCAACCGGAGCCACAGGAGCCACAGGGGCAACTGGAGCCACCGGAGCCACAGGAGCCACCGGGGCAACAGGAGCCACTGGAGCCACTGGAGCCACTGGAGCCACAGGAGCCACAGGGGCAACTGGAGCCACCGGAGCAACAGGGGCAACAGGAGCCACAGGAGCCACCGGGGCAACAGGAGCAACTGGAGCCACTGGAGCAACCGGAGCCACCGGAGCAACAGGGGCAACTGGAGCCACAGGGGCCACAGGGACAACAGGAGCAACCGGAGCCACAGGAGCAACTGGAGCCACAGGAGCCACAGGAGCCACAGGGGCCACAGGAGCCACAGGAGCTACAGGGGCAACAGGAGCTACAGGAGCAACCGGAGCCACCGGAGCAACAGGGGCAACAGGGGCTACTGGAGCCACAGGAGCCACAGGAGCAACAGGAGCCACAGGAGCAACCGGAGCCACAGGGGCCACCGGGGCAACAGGGGCTACCGGAGCAACTGGAGCAACCGGAGCCACAGGGGCCACAGGGGCAACAGGGGCTACCGGAGCCACAGGAGCAACAGGAGCTACAGGAGCAACTGGAGCCACAGGGGCCACCGGAGCCACAGGAGCAACAGGAGCAACAGGAGCAACAGGAGCAACCGGAGCCACCGGGGCCACCGGGGCAACAGGGGCTACCGGAGCCACAGGAGCAACTGGAGCCACAGGAGCAACCGGAGCCACCGGAGCAACGGGAGCTACAGGCTTAGGATTAGCTTCATTCGGCTATGTATACCATCTTGCAGATACAGGTGTCAATGATACAGTTGCTGCTGGATCAAATGTGCTTTTCGATACCAACGGACCTCTCGTTGGTGGCATCATCCACACAGCAGGTGCTTCGGGAATAACTGTTCCAAATACCGCTTTTTATGAAATTCACTACAGCGTTAGTGTGACAGGAAACACAGGTGCTGAGATATCTATTGCTGTAAATGGAGTTGTCGATCCATCCACACGAGTAGCTATCCTGGCTGTACCGGACCAAATAAGCGGCGAAGCTATTTTAGGTCTCACAGGTGGTGATGGAATCGCCCTACGCAATAGTTCCACTACAACTTCATTCATCATGGATCCTGCTCCACAAGTAGGTGCACAATTGACTATTATTCAAT
The DNA here is from genome assembly GCF_014205875.1 of Anaerosolibacter carboniphilus. Taxonomy (GTDB): domain Bacteria; phylum Bacillota; class Clostridia; order Peptostreptococcales; family Thermotaleaceae; genus Anaerosolibacter; species Anaerosolibacter carboniphilus. The sequence goes on along the minus strand of NZ_JACHEN010000009.1, from coordinate 125,702 downwards.
TAGATGATTAGAATAACCTATTTCTCAAAGCCTTCCATTTATGTGGAAGGCTTTGTTGTTGCATATAATGACCATGTCCCAATCACATAACCCCAAATATGACATACAATGTATTGAAATATGAAGATTGATGAGGTGATATTATGCTGACTATTAGTTTATGCATGATCGTAAAAAATGAAGAAAAGGTTCTTGCCAGATGTCTAGACTCTATGAATGAAATTGCAGATGAAATCATTATTGTTGATACGGGTTCAGAAGATCGCACAAAAGAAATAGCCAAACGTTATACAGATAAAATATATGATTTTGAGTGGATTGACGATTTCGCGGCTGCCCGTAATTTTGCCTTTAACAAAGCTTCCATGGAATATATTCTTTGGACGGATGCTGATGATATGTTGCTAGAGAAAGATAGACAGAAATTCTTGCAGCTTAAGGAAGCTCTCAGTCCAACGATAGATTGTGTGACGATGAACATCAACTTAACTTTTGATCAATATGGAAAAGTGACACACAGCATAAGAAGTAACCGTCTTGTAAAGAGAAGCTGTAATTTTAAATGGGTGGGTCCGGTACATGAATATCTAGAAATGGGTGGTACTATTTACAACAGCGATATTGGGGTAACACATAAGCGTGTCCATCATGATGTGAATAGAAATATAAGGATATACGAACAGCGCTTGAAAAACAATGAGTCGTTTAGTTCAAGAGATTTGTATTATTATGCCAATGAGCTTCTCGATCATCAACGGCATCAAGAGGCTGCAGAATATTATAATAAATTTCTGGATACGGGAAAGGGATGGTTTGAAGACAATGTTGCTGCCTGTGGGAAGCTTGCTGATATTCATATCATCCTGAATAATTGGGATGATGCAATGAAGCATAACTTACAATCTTTTAAATATGATGTGCCAAGGGCTGAAGCTTGCTGTCGAATGGGATTTCTATTTTTAAATAAAAACATGTTTAAACAAGCTGCTTTTTGGTACAAGGTTGCCACACTGTTGGAAAAGCCTACTGAAAACATGGGACTAACAAATTCTGCCTGTTGGACTTGGCTGCCTCACCTGCAGCTGTGTTTATGTTATGATCGCTTAGGACTTCATCAGTTAGCCTATGAGCATAATGAAATAGCTAGATTATATATACCTGATGATCAAAGAGTTTTATATAATAAACAATATTTTGAGGAGACGTTAAAGATAAAGAATTCAACGGATCAGTAGAATATGGAATATTATCATAAATCATTATAATGAAAAAAGATAGGGAGGTTCAGAAGACAACCCTTTCACAGTATGTGGGTTTAATACTGTGAAAGGGTTGGTTTGTGATCCTATTTGTTTTGAAGCTATAGCTATTTACTCATGAAAAATTAGATCTATTTTATCGTTATATTTGGGAAACGTTTAAGCGGTTATGGAACCATAATACTTTGTCCACATAATATGAACTGAAAAGGGATGAATGTCCATTTTAAAAGGCTCATCCTCAAAAAACAAAAGGCCAACAAAAGTTATTAGAGGAGGGAATGTTGTGCCAATTCTGTTTTTAACACCCTTGGATGCAACCATTGTATCACAGTTGCAACCGAATCAAAACTTTGGTCCCCAAGAGAATCTTTTTGTGGGTCGAACAGCTACACCAAATGATGTGTTTAGAAGTCTTCTAAACTTTGACATCAGTGCAATTCCGCCAGCATCTATCATTACAAACGCCACATTAAGGCTCTTATTTTTCCAAAAGATAGCTCCTGGAATACAACCACTCACGGCCTTAAGATTATTAAACAGTTTCTCTCAAAACACAGTGACTTGGAATACTCAGCCTCCTGCAGGGGAACCTGTGCTAGAAACGGTCCTATCTGACGACCTTGTAGGAAACTATATCTTTTTGGATGTAACGCCACTGGTACGGGGCTGGTATAACGGATTCTTTTCCAGTAATGGAATCTTACTTACCACCTTTGAGAACCAAACCAGTTTGATGGGATTTAAAGGATATGATGATGGTATCGTACAAAACTGGCCAACTCTCATTGTAGAATTTGAATCCGCTATAGGGCCAACAGGAGCAACGGGTGCTACCGGAGCCACAGGGGCAACTGGAGCCACAGGAACCACAGGAGCAACAGGGGCAACAGGAGCAACGGGTGCTACCGGAGCAACCGGAGCCACAGGAGCAACCGGAGCAACCGGAGCAACCGGAGCCACAGGAGCCACAGGAGCCACAGGAGCCACAGGGGCTACTGGAGCCACAGGAGCAACAGGAGCCACAGGGGCAACCGGAGCCACAGGGGCAACAGGAGCAACGGGTGCAACCGGAGCCACAGGAGCAACCGGAGCCACAGGGGCCACCGGGGCAACAGGGGCAACCGGAGCAACTGGAGCAACTGGAGCAACAGGGGCAACAGGAGCCACCGGAGCAACTGGAGTAACAGGAGCAACAGGGGCGCCAGGCATGTCAGCCCAAGTTTCAGTTAACCGAATTTATATTGCGAATACAGTCAGTGACAATGTTTCGGTTATTGATGGAAATGACAAAACTGTTATCGCCACCATTACAGTAGGTACGAGCCCAATAGATGCAGATGTGAATCCAACGACGAACCGAATCTACGTTGCAAATTTCAACAGCAACGATGTCACGGTCATTGACGGTAATACCAACAATGTTATCGCCATCGTTACAGTAGGTACGTTACCATCCAGAGTAGGAGTAAATCCGATAACGAACCGAATTTACGTTGTAAACCAGGGGAGTACAAATGTATCGGTCATTGACGGAAGTACCAATGCTGTTATCGCCACTGCTATGGTAGGTACGCTCCCTAACGGAATAGATGTGAATCCGATAACGAACAGAACTTATGTTTCAAATTCAGATAGTAACAATGTCTCTGTCATTGATGGAAGTTCCGATACGGTTATTGCCACTGTTACGGTAGGTTTAAACCCATGGGGAGTAGGTGTAAATCCTTTAACGAACGGGATCTACGTGGCAAACTTGGGAAGCAATAATGTTTCGGTTATTAGTGGAGCAGCAAATACTGTTGTCGCCACAGTTACGGTAGGTACGCTTCCAATAGATGCAGGTGTGAATCCTATAACGAACAGAATTTATGTTTCAAATATAGGAAGTAACGAAGTCACGGTCTTTGATGGAAGTGATAACACTATTATTGATACCGTTGCTGTAGGTTCGACCCCAGTCAGGGTAGGAATAAATTCTTTAACCAACGAGATTTACGTTGTGAATCAATTCAGTGACAACGTCTCTGTTATAGAAGGGCTTTTTAACACTGTTATCGCCACCGTTACTGTAGGTACGAACCCAACCGGAATAGGTGTAAATCCTTAACGTGCATCTGGGAAATATCAGGATTTCTATGAGGTATGACCGGCTTGCGTTCTACGTGAGCCGGCTTCTTTTTTAGAAACACATAGGAATCAACAGGCATATAATTTATATAAGAAATACATCTTGAATGTCCAAGAGGTGATCATGTGAAAATAAGTCTTTGTATGATTGTAAAAAATGAAGAGGATCCCCTGGAAAGATGCTTGACATCAGTAAGCGACATCGTGGATGAGATCATTATTGTGAATACGGGTTCATCCGATAGAACGAAAGAAATAGCTGAAAAATTTACAAAACACGTTATAGATTTTGAATGGGTCGATGATTTCGCTGCGGCACGAAACTTTGCTTTTTCCCATGGGACCATGGACTATATTATGTGGTTGGATGCAGATGATGTACTCTTACCGGAGGAACGACAGAAATTGGTAAAACTGAAACAATCCCTAGATCCTTTGGTGGATGCTGTCTCTATGGAATATCATTGTGACTTTGACGATTATGGGAATGTAACGTTAAGTGTACGACGGACCCGGATCGTAAAACGATTGAAAAACTTTCAGTGGTGTGGTGCTGTTCATGAAGACTTGTTTGTTGATGGATATCTATATGACAGTGATATCGTAGTGACCCATAAGCGGGTCAGTAAGACAACGGACCGTAATCTCAAAATATATGAAAACCGCTTGAGTCAGGGAAAAGCATTTACGGCTCAGGATGTCTTTCATTTTGCCCGTGAATTGCATCAGCACCAAATATATGAAAGAGCCATCGTATTCTATTTGAAATACTTAGAGGATGAGAATAATTCGGTGGAAAATAAGATTTTTACTTGCAACAGATTGGCTGACTGTTATTACCAGATTGGAGATAAAGATAAGGAGATGGCATACACTTTCAAGTCCTTTCAATATGATACTCCACGCTCAGAAGCTTGCTGTCGGCTAGGCTATCATTTTTTGGAGAAAAATGCATTCAAGAATGCCGTTTATTGGTATAAGCAGGCCCTTGAAGTACCTCTACCAGAAAGCAGCTGGGCTATTATCAATCAGCCAAGTCGAACCTGGCTGCCCCATATGCAGCTAGGACTTTGTTATTATCGGTTAGGCCTATATGATCTGTCCTATCAGCATAACAAAATGGCGTTATCTTATCGTCCCCAAGATATAAATATTTTACACAATCTTAGTGTTCTTGAAGAATTGCTGGAACAGAGGCAGCAGCTTCGAAACTTTTTGACTTGAAAGATATAACGGTGCTAGGGAATCAAACGGCCTATTCACAGAATTAATGTGCGTTCATATATATGTTATATAAACAACTTTTAAATCTGATGTTTACATTTAGGAGCGAGAACTATGAATTATAAAAATAAGAAGATTTTGATTATTGGTGGGACGGGAACCATCGGCAGAAAAATTATGGAAGAAATATTAATTCAAGAACCAGCAGTCATCAGAGTTTTGAGTAGAGACGAACATAAACAGTTTATGATAGAAAACGAGATAGGTAACAAGAGTAACATTAGATTATTAATAGGTGATGTAAGGGACTATGATCGTGTTGAAAGAGCGTGTCGGGACATTGATATTGTATTCAATTTAGCGGCGATGAAACATGTACCTGCTTGTGAATACAATCCTACAGAGGCTATGAAGACCAATATTATTGGGATGGATAATGTCATAAAGGCAGCTAGAAATCATAATATAGAAACGGTGATATTTACGAGTTCGGACAAAGCAATTAATCCTACCAATGTCTATGGTGCTACGAAGCTGTTAGCAGAGAGAATTACGCAAGCAGCTAATTTCAGTCGAGGTAACGCTAGAACGAAATTTGTTGTTGTTAGATTTGGAAATGTATTGGGATCAAGAGGTTCCATCATTCCATTATTTGAAAAGCAGATCCTAGAGCAGAGAAAAGTAACGGTAACTGACCAAAATATGAGTAGATTTATGATGACGTTGACGCAAGCTGCAGCCCTTACAATGCAGGTACCCGAAAACTGTCTGGGTGGCGAAATTTTTATACTAAAAATGCCAGTCATTCGGCTCAAAGATTTGGTTGAAATTGTTATTGAAGAGACGTGCGAAAAATATGATATTGATGTTTATGAAGTGAAAATTGAAACGATTGGGATAAGACCAGGGGAAAAGTTTTATGAAGAGCTCATGACAGAAGAAGAATCTAAATTTGCCTTTGACTTGGGAAAAATGTATGCAGTGTGCCCTGTAACCTATGGGATAGAAAAGTTTATGGAGTTCTATAAGAATTATAACCCAGTAGATATAGGAAGCTATCGCTCTCATAATATGGAGCCCATATCAAAGGAGGAAGTTAGAAAATTGGTGAGAGGAGCAGGGAGGTAATCTGATGAACATATTGGTAACAGGTGGAGCAGGATTTATTGGAAGATGGGTTGTGAAAAAATTATTGGAAGACGGACATGATGTATGGATATTAGATAACTTATCCAATGGCAGAAGAGAAAACATTGAAGAATTTTTTCATATGGATCATTTTAAAGGGTTCATTTATGGAGATATAAAAGATCGTAAATTGCTAAGTGAACTTTTCAAAAACAAATATGAAATATGCTATCACCTAGGTGCTAGCATCAATGTACAGGATAGTTTAGATGATCCAGAAACTACATTTAATAATGATGTTTTAGGAACTTTTTATGTACTGGAAGAATGTAGAAAACAAAATATAAAAATAGTGTTTATGAGCACTTGTATGGTCTATGACAGGGCCTATGATGAACATGGAATTACAGAGGTTCATCCAATCAGACCGGCTTCACCTTATGCTGCCAGTAAGATTTCAGGAGAAAATATGGTTTTATCCTATTGGTATGGATATAAGTTGCCAGCCGTAGTCATAAGACCTTTTAACACCTATGGACCTTTTCAAAAAACGGGAGGTGAAGGGGGTGTTGTAGCCATCTTTATTAAGAGAAAGCTGGATGGAAAAATACTGAGTATCTATGGAGATGGGGCTCAAACAAGAGACCTGCTTTTTGTAGATGATTGTGCCAGATTTGTGGTAGAGGCAGGCTATTGTGATAAAGTGAACGGAGAAATACTGAATGCAGGATCAGGTAGAGATATCTCCATCAATGATCTTGCCAGATTAATCGTTCAATCAGGAGAGCAGATACAACATATTCCCCATATCCATCCCCAAAGTGAGATACAAAAGCTGTTGTGCAACTATTCAAAGACAGAAAAGCTGATGAATTGGCGGCCAGAGATCTCTTTAGAAGAAGGCGTACAGAAGACGGAAGCGTGGATAAAGAGTCATTTATATTTAGTGTAAATGGGGTATGAACATGAATAAAACGTTGGCGATTCACGGTGGCAAACCAGTAAGGGAGACATATTTACCCTATGGAAAGCAGTGGATTGATGGAAATGATATAAATGCAGTTATAGCAACCCTTAGAGGTGATTATTTGACAACTGGTCCTACGATAAAAGAATTCGAAGATAAAATAGCAGATTATGTTGACGCAAAATATGCGGTGGCTGTTTCCAATGGAACAGCAGCATTACATGCAGCTTGTTTTGCTGCAGGGATAAAAGAAGGAGACGAAGTCATTACCACGCCCATAACCTTTGCAGCATCAGCAAACTGTGCCCTTTATCAAAGGGCTATCCCAATATTTGCAGATATAGACCCTAAAACCTATAACATTGATGTATGCGATGTTGAGAAAAAAATTACAGAAAAAACGAAAGCGATTATCCCCGTAGATTTTACAGGTCAGGTTGTCGACCTAAATCCCATTTTAAAATTGGCAGAGAAATATCATCTCACTGTAATAGAGGATGCAGCTCATGCTTTGGGGACTGAATATAGAGGAAGAAAGGTCGGCAGTATTTCTCATATGACAACCTTCAGTCTTCATCCTGTAAAGCATATCACAACGGGAGAAGGCGGCGTGATTACAACCAATGATGAAATATTTTATAGAAAACTATTATTGTTTAGAACCCATGGCATTACTAGAAATGAGAACTTATTAGAAAACAAGGAAGAGGGTACATGGTACTATGAACAACTGGCATTAGGATATAACTATAGGATTACAGATATTCAATGTGCATTGGGCATCAGTCAGTTGGAAAGAATAGATGAATTTATTAAAAGAAGGCAAGAGATTGTCAGAAAATATAATGAAGCTTTCGCTGCAATAGATGGCGTAATCATTCCTCATCAAGCAGATTTTTCAAATTCCAGTTGGCATCTATACATCCTTCAATTCGAGCTTGATAAATTTAAGGTCGATAGAAAAGAACTCTATGATGCTTTACAAGCAGAGAATATAGGTGTAAATGTTCACTATATTCCTGTGTATTATCATCCTTATTATCAGAAACTCGGATATAAGAAAGGATTATGTCCAAATGCAGAAAGACTCTATGAAAGAATTATTACCTTACCATTATTCCCTAACATGAAAAACAAAGATGTAGAAGATGTGATAAACGCAGTGAAAAAGGTGTTGGATTATTTTAGAAGTGTATTATAAAATATGGATTCATATATAGGAGAGAATTATATGATATACAATATCATTGAAATAGCCAATACCCATGGTGGCAGCATAGATTATCTACGAGGCCTTATCAAAGAATTTGAAGATTTTACAGAAGGATATGGTATGAAGTTTCAACCCTTTAAATATGATGAAATCGCTACACCAGATTATGAGTGGTTTGAGGTATATAAAAAGCTATATATCAGTAAAGGGGATTGGGCTGAGCTGATAGACTATGTCAGTATAACAAAGGATGTTTGGATAGATGTATTTGACGGCTATGGTATTGAGATTATCAGGCATAACCTGAACAAAATAAAGGGTATAAAGCTTCAGGCTTCGATTTTGATGAACAGGAATTTGCTGCAAAGCCTATCAAATCTGAACATGACTGAAAAAAAACTGATTATAAATATTTCAGGATATGAGCTATCTGAAATCAAAGAAAGATTGTCTTACATTAATAAATTAATAAAACCTCAAGAAATTTTATTGGAAGTGGGTTTTCAAAGTTACCCTACGGAGCTTATGGATGCTGGAGTATCCAAATTAAAGGAGATAAAAGCCCATTTTGATAATCGAATCGTCTTTGCTGATCATGTGGACGGTAGCAGTGAGCATGCCATCTGGCTGCCTGTAATAGCGGCTATGCTAGGTGTCGATGTAATAGAGAAGCATGTTATGCATAGCAATTTAGAGACGGAATACGATCGATTTTCCAGTGTAAAAGTAGATGATTATAGAAAATATATAGAGCTGCAAAAAAAGTATATCAGCTTATTAGATCAATCATTTATCAATGATAGAGAAAAAGTATATTTAGAGAAATCTATACAGCTACCTATTCTCAAAGCAAACAAAAATAAGGGGTCTACGGTTTCCTTGGAAGACCTTTCTTACAAACGAACTGGGAAAAACGGATTAAATACGAAGCAGTTGGAGGAACTGCTGATGGACTTTCACATTCTTACAACAGATAAACGTGCTGGAGAACCCTTATATGTCGAGGATTTTAAAAAGGCAACAATAGCAACAGTAATCGCCTGTAGGCTAAAGTCCACTAGACTACCAAAAAAAGCATTGCTGCCTATAGGGAACTTATCCTCCATAGAACTATGTCTCAAAAATGCCCTTAAATTTCGAAATGTGAATCATACGATTCTCGCTACCTCTTCTATGGAAGAAGACAGAGATCTTGAGAGATATTGCTATAGAGAGGATGTCATTTTCCATAAGGGAGATCCGGATGATGTGATTCAAAGATATCTGGATATTGTGAGAATGCTTAAGGTAGATGTGATCATACGAGCGACAGGAGATTGTCCGTATTTGTCCAATGATATATGCCAGTTTTTATTAAAGGCGCATTTTGTCAGTGGGGCAGACTATACATGTGGTGTGGGAGAAGCAGTAGGGACAAGTGTTGAGATTATCAATGCAGCAGCGTTAGAGAGGGTAAAAAGCTATTTTCCGAGAGCAGATTATTCAGAATATATGACATGGTATTTTCAAAACAATCCAGAATATTTTAAAGTGAATAAAGTGAAGCTGCCAGAGAAATGGTGCAGAGATTATAGGCTGACATTAGATTATGAGGAAGATTTAAGTCTATTCAATACTATTGAAAAGTATTTTTCTCAGAACAATTTGGAATACACCTTAGAAGCGTTATTTAAGTTTCTAGATCAGAACCCTGAAGTAGCAGGGATAAATAAGCATCTAAGATTAAGATATAAATCTGATCCGGAACTGATTCGTTTATTAGATGAAGTAACGAAGATAAGAAGTTAAAATGGAGGACTGATATGTGTATTCAATTTGTTTTAGCGCAATCAAAACACTGTGATTTATTATTTAAGTGGACGAATGACATTGAGGTGAGAAATAATTCCTTTCGCACAGACTTCGTAGAGTATGAAGAGCATAAAAAATGGTTTTATGGTAAATTGAACTCAGGTCAATGTCTGTTATATATTTGCTACCATGGAGAAGAAGCCATAGGACAAGTAAGGATAGATTTAGAAGAACATATTGGTGTTATTAATTATAGCGTTGCGAAAGAATATCGGGGAAAGGGTTACGGTACAAACATACTCAAGGAAGTGATAGAGATCATTCGATCAGAAAAAACGAACATCAAAAAGCTTATTGGTAGAGTTAAGCATTCTAATATTTCTTCACAGAAAGCATTTGAGAAAGCAGCCTATGATTTTGTTAAGGCAGAAGAGTATATAGAATATTATAAACTTATCTAGCTTAAGTTGAAAAGTATATATCGAATACATGGGTGAAATATTTAAAAATTAAGTGATGATGAGGGTAGATAATATGAATGATGAAATAAAAATAAAGGATAAAATTATCATTGGAGAAAACACGCCCTGTTATGTCATTGCAGAAATGTCTGCAAACCATGCAGGAGACATTCAACGAGCACTAGATATAATCTATGCAGCGAAAGAATCTGGAGCAAATTGTATAAAAATTCAAACTTATACGCCTGATACAATGACAATAGACAGTGCCAATGAGTATTTCCAGATCAAAAATGGCACATGGAAGGGCGAGAATTTATATAAATTATATGGTAAGGCATATACTCCATGGGATTGGCAAGCTAGATTAAAGGAAGAAGCTGAGAAATTAGGACTTGATTTTCTATCGACTGCCTTTGATAAAACAGCAGTGGATTTCTTGGAAGGTTTAGGGATTGATTTTTATAAGATAGCGTCCTTTGAGTTAAATGATCTACCATTGATTCGATATATTGCATCAAAAGGAAAGCCAATGATCCTATCAACAGGGATGGCAACCTTGGACGAAATAGAGGAAGCTGTGAATACGGCTAAGAATCAAGGGAATCATAAACTATGCCTACTCCGATGTTCCAGCGCATATCCTGCTGTACCGGCAGATATGAATTTAAGTGCCATGAAGTATTTAAGAGATACTTTTGGGGTATCAGTAGGCTTATCAGATCATTCTATGGGATCAGTCGCTGCAATAACAGCCGTTTCATTGGGTGCAAAGGTTATTGAAAAACACTTTTGCATTAGCAGAGAGGTTGAAAATCCAGACTCAAGTTTTTCTATGGAGCCCCACGAGTTTAAAAATATGGTGGCTGATATACGAGCTGCAGAAACTGCCATAGGAAAAGTAGATTTTGAGGTATCGGATAGAGAAAAAACAAATAGAATTTTTAGAAGATCGATCTTTGTAGTAGAAGATATAAAGGCAGGAGATGTATTTTCAGATAAGAATATAAGGGTAATTAGGCCTGCATTTGGATTGGCACCCAAGTATTTTGAGGAGACATTAGGAAAACGGGCCAGTAAAGATATACAAAGGGGAACACCGCTGGAATGGAATATGATAAGATCTTAATATGAATCATAAGGAAATGCAGATATGTATAATGTAGCAATTCGAACGGATGGTGGACCTGGCATTGGGATGGGTCATATAATGAGATGCTTGTCATTAGCAAGAGAATTTAGAAGAAGCGGGAAGCGGATATTCTTTATCTGTAAACAGGCAGCAGGTATTGTAAAAATCATAGAGGAAGGATTTGAAGTGGTTCGATTAGAAAATGAAAGTCCATATTCCCATAGTGGATCGGATCTGGAAAAAGAAGCTGATAATATTATTAAAATCGTACAGGCAGAAGATATAAAGGTATTCATCATTGATAAATATGATATTAGTGCAGATTATCTTTTAAAGATCAAGCGTCATGTGAAAAAATTAGTCTATATTGATGATCTTAAAAAATTCATCTATCCAGTGGATATCATCATTAACGGAAACATCACCAGTACCTATATAAATTATGAAAAATATTCAGAAGATCAGCATTTGTTGTTAGGACCAATGTATAATTTGATTCGAGAAGAATTTAGGGATTTGCCCAAAAAGAAAATAAACGAGAATGTGAGAAGCGTAATGCTCACTACTGGTGGTTCTGACCCCGATCAGATCGTTTTAAAGTTTTTAGACATAATTTTGTCTGATACGGAATTAACATCTCTGAAAATCCATGTGATTATAGGAAATTTGTTTACCCATGTAACGGATTTGAAGAAAATAGAACTTCAGAATGAGTGTGTTATTTTGCACGAAAATATAAGCCGTATCTCAGAAATAATGGATCAAGTAGATGTGGCCATTTCGGCAGGAGGCACTACTTTGTATGAACTTAATGCTTGTGGGGTACCAACTCTAGCTTTTGTTATGGCAGATAATCAGGAATTTCTGGTAGAAAAAATGCATGAAAAAGGGTATGTGATCAGTCTGGGATGGTTTCATCAATTAGAAGCAACCATGTTTTTGGATCAGTTTAAGGTGTTTATGAAAGACCATAAACTAAGAGAAAATATGAGCGAGAGAGGAAAGAAATTAGTGGATGGAAGAGGCGTAGAACGTATTGTAAGGTATATAGATAACATTATAGAATCTGATGAAATAAGCTCACCCATGGTATAGAAAGGGCGAGCTTATTCTATTAATTTTGTAAAATACTTTCTAGTTCTTCCAGGGTTTCGAGTTCATAGTAGTTATTCCCATAAAACTCTTTAAATTTTTCAAAATATTTTTTCAGTAATGAATTTGCTTGAGATGTATCAGTATACTTGCTTAATAATTTGTTTAATACTAAAAATCGATTGGAATTATCTAAGTCTTTAAAGAGAATACGAGTGTTCAATAGGGCTGTAGAATTATATGTCATGTATATTTTATTTTGCATAATAGAATTATTTTGAATATATTCGTTTAAATAGACAATCTCCCAAGGAATATCACTACACTGTAAAATATTTAGATTTAAGCCAGCATATTTATTAATATGGTCAGTGGGATGCTTCTTAACCAATAGCTTATAATCTTTTCCTGCTTCCACAATACGCATCAGTAAATTTTTTTCTTCAGCGATAGATGTTATATGGGCAAGAGAGAGGGGTTGATCAAAGAACAAGATATCCCAGTCTTTTTTTTCATGGGCATAACCGAAAAGTATATTTAATTCACGGCATAATTCGAACTTTATGTTCTCTTCAAGACATTTTTTAAAGTCAATATCTTTTAGTGGTTTCTCTAGACTGCTGACATAGAGACGTTTGTCAAACAACCAGATTTCTGAAACTTTGTGGAAATCTATGGGGTTACGATGGGGAGAATACTTGTTTTTCCAATGATCTACTGCTTCCTTTATATAATAAGTTCCTACGCCTTCATCTGTCATAATAAGTTTTATATGATTGGGTATACAGTCTATTAAAAGCAATTGAAAAATAGAACCCCATGAGAAATAATGCAATACATCAATATGATTAAGATCGATTTGATTGAGCTGCTGATAGATAAAATCCAATGATTTATTTTTCTCTTCGACTAAAATTATCTTATCCCAAATCTTTAATTTCAGTGCACGTTGATATATTTCTCGATGATAGTGGTCGGAGAATAGGATTACTTTGTAATGGTGTTTATATACAGTCTTAGATAAAATATAGGATACAAAAACATGGTAAGGGGTCAAGCATGAAAAACAGACCACATGATGATCATCCAATGGATTTCACTCCTTGTAAGCAATATAGATTATATTTAATGGAACTACAAAATTGAAATCATAGTTCTTGACCATATTCCTGTAAAAAAGTTATTCTGTATTTCTCATAACCATTTTGGACATTAACAATGCCACAATCATGGATACACCAAGATGTTACCTGTTTTGGAATTGCCACTTCAAATCCTGATTTCTGAAATTCCATGCTTTGAGAGATGTCGTAAAAGTGCCATCCATCAAAGAGATCCTCGCGCCATGGAATGTCGTATTGGGTAATCATCAATAGGCCATCAATGGCCTTTACTTTCACATACTCATTTTCTACATCGTTAAATCGCAATAACGACATTTGTCCAGTATGATTATCATATACTTGGCCATATCGCTGAGGTGATTCCCACCATATTCCATTGGAGGGGATCGTTTTTGAACCTGCTACTCCCATCAATCCTATGCTCGGATATTTTTCAAAGATGGTCAAAAAATCCTTTATAAAGTCCTTATTGATGATGGAGACATCTTGGTGCAAATAGACTTTATATTTGGCGTCGGAATATTTCATCCCATGATTATATCCTGCAGCCATGCTTTTTGCGTTTTTGATACATAAGATCTCTACATTGTAGCCTTCAGGAATAGTTAGCCGATTCATATGATATAATGCTTTCTCATATGTTTTTTCATCATTTACAAGGGTAATAAAGCAGATATTTTTGTTATTTATCAGTGACTGTATTTTTTCATCTGCAGAAGATATTGTGTTTCTTGTCTTCATATCTGTTTCTTTAGTTGTGGGTTCATGAATGGAATGAGGTGAATCATGATCTAAATAGGCAGGAGACCACGCATCGAATCCCCATTTATCTATAAATTTCTTTCGATTGATGGCAAGAATATCACCAAATTCTTGGCGGTCTTTGCCGAATGATGTACTCCCAAAGTGATGTATGAACACATCTTTGCACAATAATAATTTGTATCCTGCCCTACGAATCCTGTAGCAATAATCATCATCTTCAAAGTTTCCTGGTGAAAATCTTTCGTCCAGAAAACCTATTTTTTCAACAACTTCATTCTTGATGAGCATGCAATATCCAATTAATCTCGGCTTTTCTTCCCATTGATCCTTGTTCGAGATATTGTTTTTTTCAGCAAAAGGAATCAATTCCTCTAGGGTTTTGTAAGTGAATGGAATGGTTTGGTGATTGGAACAAGAATTCGTAACGGCACCCACAGCTCCTATATGCTCTGCGCTATATAGACAAGTTGTTAAATTGGAAAGCCAATTGGGTGTAACAATAACATCATTATTTAAAAGAAGGACATTGTCTCCCTGGGCTATTTTCATTCCTTGATTGCAGCCTTTGGGAAATCCCAAATTTTCATCATTGAATATCGCCTGAATATCTTCTTGTGTCTTGAGCCATTCCACAGTACCATCGGTAGAATGGTTATCTACAACAATGATTCCATAAGCTCCTTGCTCAGTATACTTTCGAATACTATCGATGCAGAGTTTGGTGTAATGTAATTGATTATAGGTTAATATAACGATGCTGGTTTTCATTGATTATCATTCCTCATCAATATATTATGAAAAAAAGTTCATTCAACAAAATAGTCATGACAATAATTTATCGATTTCTGCACATATTTTCACCCGTTTTCTCTTTGTTGTATTTGAAGGAATGTTCTGCTAAATATTGCTCTTGCATTCTCTGATATTCATTAAAGCTTAGCCAATTTTTATCTTTATCAGATAATATAACTTCATCAATATGATCTAATGGCCAATGAATATCGATATCTGCATCATTCCAAATGATTCCGCTTTGATCTTCAGGATGATAAAAATCTGTACATTTATATATAAATTCAGCTTCATCAGAAAGCACCAAAAATCCGTGGGCAAAGCCTTTAGGGATATAAAGCTGCTTTTTATTTTTTTCACTAAGAACACATCCATACCATTGACCGAAAGTTGCGGAGTCTTTTCTCAGATCTACAGCTACATCAAAAACTTCACCCTTTAGCACTCTTACCAGTTTATCTTGAGGATACTTCTTCTGAAAGTGGAGACCTCTAAGGACTCCTTTTTTTGATTTTGATTGATTATCCTGGACGAATATCGTATTCAGTCCAGCTTCTGCAAATTCTTTATGACTATAAGTTTCCATAAAATAGCCTCTTTCATCTTGAAAGACCTTTGGTTCAATTACATATAGTCCCGCTATGGGCGTTTTTGTAAACTGAAACTTATTCATAGTTACCTCCAAAGATTTTCAACATTTATTGATCATACTATCGATACAGAACGGTATACAAGCAATGGGTGCCAAAGAATGACAGGAATCTAGTCTTATCTATACTTGTAATGCTGATATTCACCAGAAACGATATGATTCATCCATTCTTTGTTTTCAATATACCACTGTATGGTTTTGATAATGCCTTCTTCAAAATTTGTTTCTGGCTTCCATCCCAGTTTATTCTTGATTTTACTAGAGTCTATAGCATATCTTCTATCATGCCCCTTTCGATCCTCCACATAAGTGATAAGACTCTCAGTGACAGTAGGATCAATATTTTCACGAACATAATGAAGGATGGTTTTTACAATGTAATTATTGGTCCTTTCATTGTTTCCGCCAATATTATATACTTCACCGGGGGTTCCATTTTTTATGACTGCTTCAATGGCTTTACAGTGATCTTCCACGTAAAGCCAATCTCTGATATTTAAGCCATCTCCATAAATCGGTAAGGGTTTTTTATGGAAGCAGCAGTCGATCATGAGGGGAATTAATTTTTCAGGAAACTGATATGGACCGTAGTTATTCGAACAACGAGTGATATTTACAGGCATCTTATAGGTATCATAATAGGCTTTGATCATTAGATCAGCGGAGGCTTTGCTGGAAGAATAGGGACTATGGGGGTCTAGAGGGGAATCCTCGGTAAAATATCCAGTGGCCCCTAGAGAACCATAGACTTCATCTGTGGAGATCTGGACGAATTTTTTCCCAGATAAAAATCCATTTTCGATTTCCCATGCTTTTTTTGCAATATTTAATAGGTTAACGGTGCCCAATATATTTGTTTGAGCAAAAATCATAGGGTCCTTAATGCTCCTGTCTACATGGGATTCTGCTGCGAAGTTTACTACATAATCAATATCATTTTCTTTAAATATACTTAAAATGGATTTATGATCGCATATATCTCCTTGTATAAATTGATAATGGGGGTGTTTTTCTATCTCTTTCAAGTTTTCTAGATTACCAGCATAGGTTAACTTATCTACATTGATAATCCGAATATTTTCATGGTTATTTAGTAATTGTCTTATAAAATTGGAGCCGATGAAACCTGCACCACCTGTAACCAGATACGTTTTCATAAAATCCTCCTGTCATTTTAAGTTTAAAATAAATTCTTTCAAAGCTTCCTTCCAGTCCCGCATATGATCTCCTATGGTACAACGAAGCATCATATGATCTAAGGTAGAGTAGAGCGGCCTTTGGGCAATACTATCATAGTCCTGAGAAGAGATCGGATGTATCATACATTCAATTTGTGCATATTCGGTGATAGCTTTTGCAAATTCATACCAACTACATTCACCACCACCGGTACAATGATAAATACCATACTCATCCGTAACAGCTAATTGTAGGAGATGATAGGCTAAATCTTCTACATTTGTTGGTGTTCCTATTTGATCGGCCACAACATGGAGCAGTTTCTTTTCTTTCGCTGCTTTCACAACTGTTTTCACAAAATTTTTCCCTTCATATCCATAGAGCCAACTGGTTCTGATGATAAAGTATCTAGAACAAAATTGTTTCACGTATTCTTCTCCTAGTGCCTTGGACTTACCGTAAATATTTATGGGATTTGGTAAGTCAAACTCTCTATATGGAATGTTGCTTTTTCCATCAAAGACATAATCCGTGGATATATGAATGAGTTTTGCCTGTATTTCTTCACAGGCAATGGCTAGATTTCTAGGTCCTAAGGAATTTGCTTTGAAGCATAGGTCTATGTTGGATTCACAATGATCAACATGGGTATAGGCTGCAGTGTTTATTACCACATGAGGTTTAAATTTCATAAAGCAATTTTTTATATCCCATAGATTTGTAATGTCTAATGTAGTTTTATTTGTACAGGCTACTGCACAATCTTTATAGATTGCATCGATTTCTCCTAATATACATTGCTTTTCAGCCAATAGCTGCATGAGCATGCTTCCTAACTGGCCATTTCCTCCTGTAATCAATACTCTCATGAAGATTTCACCTACTAACTTTATAATTCCTGCTTAATATTTCATCTAGATTCATATCCTTTGCCAATAAGTTTGTATTTTGTAGAGACTGAAAAGTACCGGCATCAGACCACCAACCTTCCAAAATATCATAGGTTAAGGAAGCATCCTTTACATACCAATTGTTCACATCTGTAATTTCAAGCTCGCCTCTGCCAGAAGGTTTTAGGGCTTTGATTGCATCAAATACGCGGTGATCATACATATAGATTCCTGTAACACAATAATTACTTTTGGGATTTGACGGTTTTTCTTCAATTCCTATAACTTTATGATCCTCGAGCTCCACAACACCATATCTTCTGGGATCTTCCACTTGTTTGATCAGTATTTTTGCTCCTCTGTCTTGCTTTTCAAAATCCTTAACAAAGGGAGCGATGTTATCCTGAAATACATTATCTCCAAGCATAACCACACATTTGTCTTGACTTACAAATTCTTCACACAGTCCTAGTGCTTGCGCGATTCCCCCGGGTTGATCCTGTATTCTAAAGGTAAAATTAACTCCGTATTCATGACCACTGCCTAATAGATTTACTACGGACCCCATATGTTCTTTCCCAGTGATAATCATCATATCTGCTATATCTGCTTGCTTCATTTTAGCAATCAAATAAAAAATCATGGGATATTTACCTACTGGCAGTAAATGTTTATTGGTAACCTTGGTTAACGGATATAGCCTTGAACCGGTTCCTCCCGCCAAAATGATGCCTTTCATACATTCCTCTCCTTTTTGTTGTTTTAAGAAAACCCTCTAATACAGTATATTTCCTGTGTGGGTTTTGGACACACTTTCAATTGTTTTACATAAAATGTACTGGGATTTAGTAGACAACTACGATCCTTGATAAAAGAGGGAGAGGAGGAGAAAAATGCCTAATAATATAGTGTTTAATAATGTAGCAAATGAACTGAAAACACAGATATACGGCAGTAATGGTGGTGTTGCAACACCTATATCAGTCGATGGAAATGGAAATCTAATTATAGGAAGTATTGAGACGATTACCTATGTCGCATCTGTGGACACAGTAAATGAGGTGGCAAATGTATCCTCGGTAGACACAGTAGACTATGTGGCATCTGTAGGTACAGTAACGAATGTATCTTCAGTAGATACTGTAGATTACGTAGCATCTGTAAGTACAGTAACGAATGTGAACTCGGTAGATACCGTGGATCAAGTAGCAAATGTGTCTTCAGTAGACACAGTAGACTATGTAGCATCTGTAGATACGGTAAATGAGGTAGCGAATGTATCCTCTGTAGATACAGTGGACTATTTGGCAAGTGTAGGAACAATCGCCCATATTACAGATACAGTAGATGTAAAAATCGTTAGCAATGATTTTGCTGAGAATGTTGCGACAGTGGCTTTAGCAGCTAGTGGTGTAGCTACAGTTCTAACTACGCTCACATCTGAAAAGAACATGTATTCATTCTATGTAAGGAATACTTCATCTACAGCAACCATTGATGCGCAAGTGCAAATTGCTCCAATTGATTCAGATGCTTATTATGTCGATGATGCAGCCAGTATATCAGGCATTACAACAAATGGTATCTCCGTATTGGTGCCTCAAAAATATCTCAAGTATACAAGATTAATCTTAACCAATAATAATGGGACTGCTACAGCTTCAGCAGTGGCTTATTTCCAAGGTCATAATTAAGATGTCATGTAGCTATCGGATTCATTCCGATAGCTACAAATATGATGGGGGAGATGGACTTGTTGTTAAGTTTATGTGTGATTGCAAAAAATGAAGAAAAAAACCTTCCCAGATGTATTGAAAGTGTAAGAGATATCGTTGATGAAATCATTATTGTGGATACGGGATCTACAGATGATACTGTTAAGATTGCAGAATGTTATGGAGCCAAAGTATTTTGTTATCAATGGAATGACAATTTCAGTGATGCAAAGAACTTCGCATTTTTGCAGGCAACGGGAGATTGGATTTTGACAATGGACGCGGATGAAGAGATAAATTCTTCAGATAGAGAAAAAATCTGCTCATTATTGGATAATGATGCCATCGATATCTATCTTTTTCACACCTTGAGTTATGTGGGAAGTAGTCCAGGGGTTGATACGGCTAGTAATTTAAATATTCGCCTCATAAGAAATCACAAAGGATATCAGTATACAGGAGCTATTCATGAGCAGATCTGCAATTGCAATCAGGAAATGATTGATAGAGGGAAGGTAAAAATAGAAGAAATAACAGTTTACCATTATGGATATTTAGATGTAGTGGCTACAGAAAAAAATAAGCCCAATAGAAATATGAAGATTTTAGAGATACTTTTGGAGGCTCAGCCTAGAGATAACTTCCATTTATTCAATATGGGAAGTGAATATCTAAGACTAAGAAAGTATGAAAAGGCGCTAGAATATTATAAAAAAGCATATGAGGATTTTATGCCTGGTCTTGCTCATAGTCCAAAGCTATTATTCAAGCTGATTACTACTTTAGATGCGTTACAAATGTATGAGGAAGAAATGAGAATATTAAATGAAGGTCTAACCTATTATCCCCAATTCGTAGATTTAGAATATTTAAAGGCATGCCTATTTCATAAACAAAAGAAATATACATTGGCGATTAAAGGCTTTAAAAAGTGTTTAACAATGGAATCCGCTCCTTTACAACTGCGAAATATAAATGAAGTGGAAGGCTACAGATCCTATTATGCATTGGGGGAAATTCATTCTGAGTTAGAAGACTATGAAGAAGCTTACCATTATTATGTAGAAACAATAAAGTCCAAACCCAGTTTTTATATGCCACTTCATCGAATTGCAGAGAATCTAATGAAAAGTGGAAGAAAGATCCAGGATACAAAGATTACGTTGGAGAAATTTTTTGGTAAAAAATTAAATGCAGGTGCTTTTGCAAAGCTTGGAGAGATATTTTTTAGTATTGGAAAGTATGATATTGCCTTTGATTATTTCTTAAAAGCTTGTGAACAAATGAAGCCAAATCAAAATATATACTATAATTTAGGGATGAGTCAGTTCTATCTTAAACATTATCAAGAAGCCTATCACTGGTTTGAAAAAGTGGAAGAAGGAAAGTGTTATGAAGAGGCTGCTTATAAAATGATTCTTTGTGAAATCCTTTCAAATCATACAGAGAATGCTGATCGACTAATTCAGACTGCATCAAATTTTGAATACAAGAAGAAAAATAAGATATATGAAGCTTTCAGGAACTTAGCAGCTGATCTGCCTTATCCTGTGGTTAGTGATAATAAAGAGGAATCCCAACAGTATGTAAACATCATTTTTATGATATTAAACGATCTGATAAAAACTGCAGCACCAGAGATATTTGAAAAATCATTACAGCTTTTAAATCTTATTGACAGCGATGAGGTTTTATTGAAGCTTGCTAAGTTGTATTATCGTCATGGATATTATCGACTGGCATATCAGGAGTTTATACGCTCCATAAATATATTTAATAGAATTGATAAGGAAGGGCTAGAGATGATGAGAAATTCAATAGATCTAGCCCGTGGGGGCAAGGGATGCAATCGATATAAAAAAGTAAAAGAGAGTGGTGAATATGTTAGAAATAATTGAAAGGATACCTATGAAGGATACCACAATTAATAGTGCTATGGCATACGAAAATTATGGTGACTATTATGCCCTTTTCATTGGGAAGTATATGAATCATTCCATATATAGGAGCCTATTACAATTTGATCTTCCAACTCTGTCTGGTCATGGGCTTGTCGAAAAGGTTGAACTGCTCTTGTATGTGATTCGAAATGATGAAACCACTGATGCAAAGGAATTTGAAGTCTATCGGGTTACAGAGATTTTTGATGAAAATAGGGTGAATTATGCAAATACGCCAGCTTTTGATAAAGAATTATATAAGATATTCACGATAAATGATGAAATAAATACCTATATAAAAGTCGATATCACAAAGCTGTTTAGTGATTGGTATTCTGGAAAATATCCAAACTATGGACTAATCATAAAGGCAGTAGATGAAAATAAAAATAATCTAGTGGGTTTCTACAGTAAGGATGCCCAAGAAGCTGCATTCATTCCAAAACTTCAAATAAATTTTAATCAATACATGAGAATAAACAAAAAGAAAGATGTTCAAAACATTGGTAAAGATAAATTAGCGCCTGAAAAATACTATAGCCTAGGGAATGATTCTTATGAAGCTGGCGATTATGATGAAGCCTATGATTGTTACAAAAAGTCTTTAGAAGAGTGCACATCGAATGAAATTTATGTTCCCAAATTATTCTTTAAGATGATTATGGTTTGTGAGAAATTGGGAAAGTATGATGAGGCCTTAAAAACAATAGAGCAAGGCCTGAAATATTATCCGAATTTTACAGACTTAGTTTTTCTGAGAGCAAATTTGCTTTACCTGCAAGGAAAGACCTTTTTGGCTATAAAGTCACTTCATCAGTGCATAAACATGGGGGAATCTCCACCGCATATAAATTTTTTGGCAGGCGTAGAAAGTTATAGGACGTTTCATACTTTATCACAGATCTATTATGATCTTGAAGACTTCGACGAAGCCTATCATTATTCCATGATGGCTCTTCATAAAAATCCAAAGTATGCTGCGCCTCTCCATATGATTGTTAAGATACTAATCGACAAACAAAGAGACATATATGATATCAAGTCAAAGGCAGAAGACTTTTTGGGAACAGACTTGGATGGAAAGGATTATATGATTCTTGGAAATGTATTTTTTGAACAAAGAAAATATACTATTGCATATGAGTATTTCTCAAAAGCAGAAGAATTCATTAATAATAATCTAAAAATTTCTTATCATAAGGGCATGTGCCAACTATATCTAAAAGAATATGATAAGGCATACAATTGCTTTGTAAAAATAAAAGAAGGAGCGCTTTATGAAGAGGCTGTGTATATGGAAGCTTTATGTAAAATACTGAGCCTCAACATGCGTAACGCTGTTCAATTACTCAATATACTTAGAAATCCTGAAAATAACCATAGGAGAATGATATATTATGGACTTAAGGATATTCTGGAGGGGAAGATGATGATGCCTATCAGCGATAAGAGAAAGGAATCTGAAGGATTTTTGAATATTATTTTCGATTTATTAGATATTCTTATTAAGGCCGCTGACCCTGAAATATTTGAAAAATCCCTGCAGCTTTTGAATCTGATTGAACATGATGAAGTTCTATTAAAATTAGCGAAGCTCTATTATAAGCATAGATTTTATAAGATGGCGTATCAAGAGTTTACGAGATCCATAAAGCTTTTTGATAAAATTGATCTAGAAGGTTTAGGAATGATGAAGAAAGCTTTAGAAAAAATGAACAATGCTTCTGTTGAAGTATTTTGAGCTAAGAAGACCTATTAAAAAAATTTCCTATAAAAATGAGGATAATTCTTAATAAATGAAGAAAGGGCACACAGGTGCCTTTTTTATATATAGGAAATTATGTTTTTCAATTTCCTATATATGGGGTGTGCAGAGGGGATGCCCCTTTGCCGTATTCAGGAAGGTGCTCAGTCTGCATTGCAGGCGTCGAAGGAAACCTAGGGTTTCCTAGCGAAAACAAATTGCCGATAGGCAACTTTGTTCTACAGTATGAAACAAATCTATTATTCTTGAGCTTGATACCATATTTTGAGTTTTGACGTCTCTCCTGGATGTATATTTTTTGCTGCAATTCTAAGGTACTTGGCAAATGTATAGGGGATGGCATAAACGAGTTCGTGAGGGGCTATTATTTTTGGTGTTGAGCTATCATTTATAAAATTAATAGGATTTGCACTTACCTGCAATAATATTTCCACTGGAGTATTTCCTAGATTTTCAATATGATAGGTAATTGTTTTTGTAAGAGATGTGTTAATGGCGGAAGAAAAAGAATAAAGTTCATCGGTATTCAGTTCTTCCACTTGAGAAATGAAATGGGTAGGAATAACCTGTGTTTCACATTTAGGAACATAGCTTATTTCCACCATAGGGGCCAAAACAGAATTTGTTATAGCATTGATTTGCTTTGCTGTTTTATTTTGCACTTCATCATTTTTAATAATGAGTCCATAGTTAGGAATTTCATTGTTATACCACATGGAGACAAGCTTTGTAATATTAAAAGCATAAAAGCCTTCGCTGCTTAAATACCTGGGTTCTCCAGTTAACATTGTATAAAAAGCAGGTTGATTGTTCCAATTAAGCGTGAATAGAGACCAATCCTCTTGTAATGCATAGGGCGCAAAGGAACTTAGAATATTGCAGCCTGTATATTGCACATAAATTTTAAGTAGAGCTTTTAAGATGACACAATCATGGGGGATCATAGAAATTGGAAATTTAAAAAGCATACGATAGATTTTTTTAAAATCCGTTCTTCCAAGGTGCATGCTTTTGCGCATGCCGAATACTCTAGAGGGCTCAGCGAGACTAACTTGGGCCACCTCTACTTGTGGATTTATAATAACTGTGCTCATTATTCTCTCCCTCCTCTACATTATTATATTATGCTTGATGAGATGTGGCATACAAATTTTCTCATATAAATGTGATAGAACTTTTTTTATATACGCCAATTGTTTAGGGATGAGAATAAACCTTATCAAGATTTCCTAACTACTTCGAATGGGAAGCATTATACAGCAGATTGCTGTAATGATCTGTTGACAATAAATTTGAACACAATCATAGGCATGGACATAGTATGTAGTGGACAGGGGTAAAAAGCTTAGGCAATCGAAATAGAGAGGGAGAATGGAGAATAGGGAGGCAGTTTAACAATTGCTTTAATACTTGAAGGAGGATTGCGATGAATAATGGATTTTGTGTTATTCTGACGAAAGATAGATTATATCAAGGAATTGCATTGTACCGTTCTTTAATCCATAATGTCAAAGCTATGAAATTTAATATGTATATTTTATGTATTGATGAGGATGCATATTCCATATTAAAACAATTGAACTTGGTGGATACTACTGTGTTTCATATAAGTGAAATAGCAGAAGAAAGCTTGATTCAAAAGAAAATTGAGAGAAGGGCAAATGAATTTTGCTGGACAATGAAGCCAGTGTTTTTACAGTTTATACTCGACAGATACCCTCATATTGACAGGGTTACGTATTTAGATGCGGACCTATGTTTTTTCTCAGACCCTGCAGCAATATTTTTTGATGCACCCCATGCCGATATTTTATTGACGATACATGATTTTGTTGATCATCTTAGACATGCTGAAAATGACTGTGGCAGATACAATTCTGGATTTATAAGTTTCAGAAGAAGCCCAACAAGTGAGAATTGTTTGAGATGGTGGAAGGAAAACTGCTTAATTTGGTGTTACGACAGAACAGAAAATGGAAAATTCGGAGATCAAAAGTACCTGGATTTGATGCCCCATATATTTAGTGGAGTATCAGAAATAAAAACACCCGGAGTAAATATTGCTCCATGGAATCAGTCAAAATTTAAGTTCAGCATTCAGAATAGTTCAGTATACGTAAATAACAGTCCTTTAATTTTCTACCACTTTTGTGGTTTAAGAATTGTGAACAGCGCACAAATAGCGTTAACACTAACAGAATCCAGCCTTATTTCAATCATTCATACCCCGTATTTCCATATTCTTAACGATATTATTAACAGTATCTCTGCGATTAGACCCGGTTTTCAAGGATACTTTATAGAAGAAGGGCGAGTAGCTGTTGCTAAATACTATCCACTTAAAATGTAAGGAAGGAGAAATATCAATGAGTAAATATCATTTCTCTACGGTGATTTCTAACAAGTATGTATTTAAATCAATTGTCATGCATGATAGCCTAACAAGACATTGCGCTGATTTCCATCTATATATGCTGTGCGTTGAGAATGAGGCCTATGAGATCCTATTAGGGATGCCATGGACAAATGTCACTTTGATAAGATTAGCGGATATTGAAGACGCAGATCTTCTACAAGCGAAAGGCAACAGGACACATCTAGAATATTGTTGGACACTAAAACCAGCCATATTGAGGCACGTTATGAACGCATATCCCCAAGCCCAATATTTTGCACATCTAGATGCAGACCTTTGTTTCTTTTCCAGTGTAGAAGCTATTTTCAATGAAGCACCTGACGCATCACTTTTTCTAACAGATCATCAAAACTCAGAAAGATTTTTATACACTTATGATCTAACAGGTAGATTTAATACGGGTTTTGTAGGCTGTAGAAATGATGCCATCGGACATACTGCCACTGAGTGGTGGAAAAGAAGATGCTTGGAATGGTGTTATACAGATAACAAAGTGGAAGACAAATTATTTGGTGATCAGAGGTATGTGGAACGATGGGCGGAACTATTCGGAAATGTTCATGTAGTTTGTAATCCTGGTGCAAATGTAGCCATATGGAATATAGAGAAATATGAAGTAACCCTTAGAAACGGAGTTACTTATATTAACGATAGTCAATTAATATTCTATCATTTCTCTGGGTTCAGCATATATGGCCCGAAAGAATTTAACTTGTCATGGTTTTTCCAACTGCCGCAGCCTGTGGTTGAATATATTTATATGCCATATGTGTTTTTACTATCTCGAGCAATTCAAATCATTCAAAGCAGATATCCCAGTTTTTCACATGGATTTATAAAGAGAGGAGAAGTACCAGATATTCATTATGTAGCTATATAGGCAAAAAAGTTTTAAGGGTGATACGATATTTCCATAATAATAATATTTCATAAATTTTATAATTGAAAAACAGGAGGCGAATCTGCCTCCTGTTTTTTAATTACGGTTGCAGCATAATGATAACCATATAGGAATTAGAACTATATCATTAGTCAAAAGTGTTGTCCCTTCAATCAAAGAACATTTTTAAAAAGCGCACATAGTATAGTAGTAATGAAAAAGATTGGGGGATGTTTTCATGGAGT
This sequence comes from Anaerosolibacter carboniphilus, assembly GCF_014205875.1. GTDB lineage: Bacteria > Bacillota > Clostridia > Peptostreptococcales > Thermotaleaceae > Anaerosolibacter > Anaerosolibacter carboniphilus. The sequence goes on along the minus strand of NZ_JACHEN010000009.1, from coordinate 98,942 downwards.
GGACAATACCTGTTTCAAACCTCATACAACATGCACTGCCTGAAGGAGCAACGATCATCAAATCATCTGGACCCCATAGTATAGCAGAGATACAAATGGCTCACCTGGATGGGGATGGAACATCTGAAATTGCAGTTGGTTATCTATTTAGAGGAGAGCCTTATGTATTGGTTTTAAAAAGCAATGGACCGGGAGGATATCGTCGGATTATCATCAAAGGAAAAGGATATGGTATCAATTATTTGGGATTTGCGAATATAACAGGCAAAGAACATAAAGATCTATTGATTGGATGGCAAGTCGGTGCAGCATGGGGTGAACTGGACATTTATGCGGTAGAGGATGATAAGTTGAGAAAAGTTGTGGAGCAAATGCTCTACAGCAGAATAGAAGTTGGGGATATGTCAGGAAAAGATGGGAAAGCTGAGATTGCACTTTGGACCCATGATACAGGTGAAGCTTATAAGATTGATGTTTTACGCTGGAATGGTGAAGCATTGGTACAGGCTGAGGATGCATATCACCATTACTTTAGAAAAGTCGTGAACTATTATGAAAAAAAGGTAAAAGAAATGCCCACTGCTGCATTTTACTGGTATTATTTAGCTGACGCCCAATTGAAAGCAGGTATGCCTGAAAAAGCGCTGAGTACTGTTGAAAAAGGGATGGCCTTAGGAATGGCGTATCCAGGAAAGGATGCCTTCGAAAAATTAAAAAATGAAATACAGGATGTTTTGAATCATAAAAATATTAGGTTATATCCAGCATCAGAAAGTAAAATTGGCGGAATAAAATGGGGATATATTAATGAAACAGGAAGGGTCAGTATTGGAGCTCATTACGATTGGGCTGAGGATTTTCAGAAAAATGGTTTAGCAGTGGTAACGATAGATAATCTCTCAGGAATTATCGATCAGAAGGGAAAATATGTAGTAATGCCTAAGTATGGAGGCATTGGTGAATTTTCAGAAGGTAGGGCTATCGTATGGGATTCAAAAGGAATGTTATTGATTGATGAAAAGGGAAATGTGGTTTTTAAGACAAAGGATTATTTAGGGGGCATGCAGGGCGGTAGATCCCTATTTAGTGAAGAGAATGAAACCGATGGAATACGATATGGTTTTATTGATAGGAATGGAGTCATTGTCATACCAGCACAATACAAGACTGCGGGGAATTTTATACATGGTAAAGCGGTGGTTCAACTTCAAGATGACGCCTACGCAGTGATTGATGTAGATGGAGAAATACTGCAGCGATTTCATTATGCCTTTGTTGGTGATGTGAGAGAAGGATTAATGCCTTTTAAATTATCTGTTGATGGAAAGTTTGGTTTTATAGACGAGAAGGGAACGATAGTTATTACACCTAGATTTGATGGGGTACAAGGGTTTCAAGAAGGGAGGGCTATCGTTAGTGAGGATGAAAACTATCAGTCCAAGTATGGTCTTATCGATAAGACGGGAAAATATATTATTCCTCCTAAGTATAATGATATCAGATTCTTAGGAGAAGGAAAAATTGCTGTTGGAGTGCCTATTCAAGCGGAAGTACCATTTGCTGGGTCACGATATGCCATTGGAAATTTAGAGGGAAATCTTCTTACTGATTTTGATTATTATGATGTAACAGATTATCGCCAAGGGATAGCCTCCGTCAACGATGGAAGCACTACATTTTTTATCGACATCAATGGAAAGATTGTGAGAAATTTGCCCAGTGTTGCAGGCGCAGGAACCCTTGTAATGCAAGGAAATGTCATCAAGGCAAATGTTGACCAGAGAATTAGCTATTACGACAAGTCGGGAAAAATCATATGGAAGCAAGACAATAGTATTCGTTTGAATGATAAATACAAGGTAAAGGAGAAGAAATATAAACCAAATAGAAATTATTTGGTTTATTACCCAGAGATAGAAGGCATGAAAAATTTAGTAGTACAGGAGCAAGTCAATCGGACGTTGAGAAAATTATCACAGGCAGAAGGGATTGATACTAATAAAGAACTTGATTACAGTTATCAAGGAGATTTTGCAGTGACCTTCTTCCAAAAAAATTTAGTGGTGATACAGATTACGGGTTATAATTATCCTTTTGGGGCGGCACACGGTATGCCTACACAGATATATGCTCACGTTGACTTAATGAGTGGCGCATTTTACCAGTTGAAAGATCTCTTCAAACCCAATAGCAATTATGTAAAGATACTCAGTGATATCATTAGAGAGCAAATCATTCGTCAAGGAGAAAATTCTTCTGTATGGTTAGATAGCTATAAGGGAATAGAAGAGAATCAGCCTTTTTTCGTCACTATGGATGCTTTGAATATCTATTTTTATCCCTATGATATCGCTCCTTATGCAGCGGGGTTTCCTACCTTTAAGATACCTTTTAGAGACATAATGTACATCATTAATACGAAAGGGGAATTTTGGAAGTCATTTCATTATTAAAACTTTTTCACAGTAGCTTTCTATAAGATGAGCATAAAAAAGGTGCGGATTTTTCCGCACCTTTTTATCTGTAAAACACGTGTTCACCAATTCTCATCACATAAGTTTTGTTCTGTACGATCCATTTACCTGCTGATTTGTCAGGGTTGAAAAAGTATGTCGCATCTCCGACAGGTTTTACGTTGTTTATTGCGTCCTTAGCAGCATTGATACTATCTTGACAAGGCGTATTGTAAATTGTTCCATCTGCCACAGGACTAAACTGTGGTATGCCTTCAAAATAGTCAAATATTACGCCCTTAACAGTATTTGGGAAATCATTAGAAGCTACTCTGTTCAGGATTACATTACCAACGGCTACTTTCCCTTTATATGGTTCTGCCTCCGCCTCTGCATGAATAATCCTTGATAGCCAATACAGGTCAGTTGGCTCTTGGCTAGATCTTAATGCTGTTCCTCTTGAAACAGATTGAGCATAAAGTTTAGATTGAGTCTGATTTCCTGCGATACCATCTACCGTTAGGCCATTAGATTTCTGGAAGCCAATCACTGCAGCCTCTGTTTTTTGTCCAAAGACGCCATCGACTGAACCAACAGAATAACCTTTACCATTAAGTGCCTGCTGCAATTTGACAACATCGTTACCCCTACTGCCGAATTTCAGTAATGCATAAGTATCAGCAAATACATTTGTTACTTGTAACGATAAAACAAGTAATACAACTAAAATCGATGTAAATCTCTTTAAATTGATTTTCATCACTATACACTCCTTCCTTTAATCGCTTCCGAAGTTAGCTGACGGGTTCGGGAAAGAAGGCTCCCTACCATGAAAACAATCATGGATTAACCCCAAGAATGGTTCCTCCGTACCTGGAAAATCCAGGATTCAGCAAATGTAACGTGTTTACATAGTGAATATTATAAGAGAATATGAATATTATGTCAACCAACCAATATTATCCTATATCAGCAGATGTACTTGAATCATGAAGCACAAGGTAATCATTGAATGGATTTCAGTATTCTATTCTTGCATAATTAGTATTTTTTGTTATCATACTGTTATAGTGGAAAGTAAATCTGCCACTGAGAATTAGGGAGTGTGAGTATTGAAATGAGAGCAAAACAATACATGCAAAAAAATTATAAGATTATTGCCAACAAATTTAAAATGGAGAAGGATTTATATAAAGCACTCAAATTTTTTAATAAGGCTTATCAATGCAAAGGTGGTAGTGATGACGTAGAGTTGCTGTTGGATATGGGACTTATCTATGATGAATTAGAGGATTATAAATCAGCGAAGGAAAAATATAAAGAAGCGATACTGGTAGCATCAGGTGATCCAAGGGGATATTATAGCCTTGGGACTGTCTATGATAACCAAAAGGAATATGGAAAGGCTATTGCGTATTATTCAAAGGCAATTTCCATAGATCCTGACTATGATAAGGCATATTTCTTTTTAGCCAATGCCTATGATGAGGTAGGAGAGAAAGAAAAAGCCATTGAAAACTATGGAAAGGCCATTGAAGTAAATCCAGATTATTTTTGGGCTTATATTAACCTTGGATCTCTTTATGAAGAGGGAAATCAAAACGAGTTAGCCCTGGAAACAATCAGTAAAGGGTTAGAGATTGATCCTGAAAACTATAAGGCACTGTTTAATATGGGTGTAGTATTAAAAAAGCTGGGTAGAGTGGAGGAAGCAATCACATATTATTATCAATCAATAGATGCGAATCCGTATTATCCCTATAGTTACTTGAATTTGGCTGTTATATATAAGGAAACCAAAAACATAGACCAAGCAGTAAAGATCATTAGCACAGGAATACACTATAATAAGGATGTATCCGTGCTATATTATAATCGGGGATGCTTTTATGCCCATTTCAACCAAGTGGAGGCGGCTTTGAGAGATATTATAAGAGCTACAGAGCTCAGTCCCAGCTTGACCCCTTATATGCTGGAGGATAAGGAACTTGAACCCATAAGAAATCTAGAGGCATACCAAATGATGTTTGAAGGGAAATAATTTTACCATACCAAAAGGTATGGTTGTTATTTTTTAAAAATAAGATATCAATTTTAGCGCAAGATGTGGTATAATGACGCAGTATGCAAAAATCTTGATAAGGAAGGTACAAAATATGATTACGGTTACTAACGTAAGTTTAAGATATGGTGAGCGAAAATTATTTGATGATGTTAACTTAAAATTTACTCCTGGAAACTGTTATGGTGTAATTGGTGCCAATGGTGCTGGTAAATCAACGTTTTTGAAAATCCTTGCCGGGGATATTGAGCCCAATACTGGTGATGTAAGTGTAGCCCCTATGGTAAGAATGTCAGTGTTAAAACAGGATCATTATCAGTTTGATGATTATCAAGTACTTGAAACAGTTATTATGGGAAATGCTAGACTTTATCAGATCATGAAGGAAAAAGATGCATTATATGCAAAAACAGATTTTACGGATGAGGATGGTATTCGAGCTTCTGAGCTTGAGGGTGAATTTGCAGAATTGGACGGTTGGGAAGCAGAGTCTGAAGCTTCTTCTTTGCTACAAGGGCTAGGAATTACTACAGATTTACATGAGAAAAAGGTTAGTGACATGACGGGCGCAGAAAAAGTAAAGGTATTACTTGCCCAAGCTCTATTTGGAAAACCGGGAATCTTGATTCTTGATGAGCCTACGAATCACTTGGACCTTAAATCAGTAAATTGGCTTGAAAACTTTTTACTCGAATTTCCCGGAACAGTCATTGTTGTTTCCCATGATAGACATTTCTTGAACAAAGTATGTACTCATATGGCCGATGTGGATTTTGGGAAGATCAGACTTTATGTTGGAAACTATGATTTTTGGTATGAATCTAGCCAGCTGGCATTACAAATGGCAAAGGATCAAAACAAGAAAAAGGAAGAAAAGATTAAAGAACTACAAAGCTTTATTGCTAGATTTAGCGCCAATGCATCAAAGTCCAAGCAAGCAACCTCTAGAAAGAAGATGTTAGAGAAAATCTCATTAGAGGATATTCAGCCTTCTACGAGAAGATATCCATTTGTTGGATTTAAGCCGGAGCGAGAAGTAGGAAACCAGATATTAATGGTAGAAGGATTGTCAAAAACCATTGATGGTGTAAAAGTTTTGAATAACGTATCTTTCACAATCTCAAAAGGTGATAAAATTGCCTTCGTTGGTGAAAACGAAATTGCTCAAACAACTTTATTTAAGATTTTGGTTGGAGAAATGGAGCCCGATGCAGGTGAATTCAAATGGGGTGTTACAATTTCCCAAGCGTATTTCCCGAAAGATAACTCAGAATACTTTAATGATGTAGAATTAAATTTAGTAGATTGGATGCGCCAATATTCAGAAGACAAAACTGAAACTTATGTAAGAGGGTTCTTAGGAAGAATGCTTTTCTCAGGAGAAGAAGCGCTCAAGCAGGCGAAGGTACTTTCTGGTGGAGAAAAGGTTCGTTGTATGCTTTCTAAGATGATGTTAAGCTCAGCCAATGTATTGATTTTAGACCAACCAACAAACCATTTAGATCTTGAATCCATCACAGCTCTAAACAACGGACTCATCGATTTTAAGAGTAATATCTTATTTGCGTCCCATGATCATCAGTTCGTTCAGACGATTGCCAATCGTATTATTGAACTGACAGCAGATGGATTGATTGATAAGGCAATGACCTATGATGAATATTTGGAGAGTAAGAATATATTTTAATTCAATAATTATATTGAACCCCAAGGCATGTTAGTGCCTTGGGGTTTTCTGCAAAAAAGTAAGAATAATCAAAAAAACTCGTGGGGTTTGGATCATTTTGATAGTATAATGGAAATTGAAAGAAGATGAAAGGGAAGCGGTGATTATATGATAGATAAAGTGAGAGTAGGATTGATAGGCTTCGGCTTAGGAGGAAGGGTATTCCATGCCCCAATTATTCAAAGTATAGATAACTTTGAGTTAGCGAAAATTGTGTCAACAAAAAAGGAAACCTTAGAGCATGTAAAAGCCATATACCCTCAGACTGAAGTTATCACAGATGCTGATTTATTATTCCAGGATGATTTGATAGACCTGATTGTAGTGGCAACGCCTAACACATCCCATTCAGAATATGTAACGAAGGCATTGCTAGGAAATAAGCATGTAGTGGTAGAAAAGCCGTTTACCATTACGGCAAAAGAGGCTGATGATTTAATACATCTAGCACAAAAACAAGAGAGAGTTCTCGCAGTCCATCATAATAGGAGATGGGACAGCGATTTCCTGACTGTAAAAAGAATTATCGAAAATAATTTCCTAGGAAATGTAGTTGAGTATGAAGCTCATTTCGATCGGTATCGACCTGAATTTAAAACAAATGCTTGGCGGGAGGAAAATCTTCCAGGTTCTGGTATTCTTTATGATCTAGGCAGCCATTTGATCGATCAAGCTCTCTGCCTATTTGGTCTTCCAATGAGTGTTTCTGGCGATGTAAGAATTCAGCGCCAAGGAGGTAAAGTGGATGATTATTTTGAGGTAATTTTAGATTTTGGCAGAACAAAAGCCATCTTGAAAGCAGGCATGTTAGTAAGGGAAACACTACCCCATTTTATTGTCATGGGAGAACAGGGATCTTTTATTAAATATGGAATGGATGTCCAGGAGGCAGCTTTGAAAAAGGGATTTATTCCAAAGAATTGTGAAAATTGGGGAATGGAACCTCAGGAACAATGGGGAATCCTCAATACCGAGATCCATGGTATTCATTTTCGTGGAAATGTAGAGAGTGTTCAAGGAGATTATAGAGAGTTTTATAGAAATGTATATGGTGCGATCAGAGGCACTGAAGAATTAACGGTACGGCCAGAAGAAGCAAGAAATGTGATTCGAATTATAGAGCTGGCATTGGAAAGTTATAAACGAAGAGCTATCCTGCCATTTACATCTTAATTTCGTTGGGAGGAACATAACCTAAATGGAGTTTTTCAAAAAAATATTCTTTTTGATTCAAAAAAATATTATTTTTCTTTTAATGATTTCAATAGCTTGTATGAGTATTTTTCTCTATTTCCTTCAAAAAGAAGAGAGAAGCATTTTTGCTTCAAAGCCTAAATATCACTACTATTTTATTGGACAAAATTCTGTAGATCCTTTTTGGAAGGAAGTAAGATTAGGAATAGAGAGTGCTGCTAAGCATTATAATGTTGCCGTTGAGTTCAATGCACCAAGGTTTAATAATCCTCAGGAAGAATTACGATACCTGGATATTGCCGTTGTATCCAATGTAGATGGTATTATTACCCATGTGTCTAATGATGAGAGTTTTACTGAATTGATCAATGAAGCATATCATAAAGGTATTCCTGTGATTACGATAGAAAATGATGACAAGAATAGCAACAGAAACGCTTTTGTAGGCACAAATAGCTTTCTTTTAGGAAAAGAAGCTGCCAAACTCATGATCAAAGCGACGGGAGGCAAAGCCAATATTGCCATCATTGTCAGCAACGATTACGAATTAGATACAGCGAGTCAAAATCTAAAGATCAATGGGTTTTTAAGTATGATCAACAGTTATCCGGACATGAAGACCACAAAAGTATATACCTCAAAGATGGGTATTTTGAGCGCAGAAGAGATTACCCAGTCCATTATAATTAATGAAAAGGAGGTTAACGGTATTTTTGCAACCAATTCTGTCGATACATTGGGGGCTGCCCAATTGATTGTAGACCATAATAAAGTTGGCTCAATTACCTTGGTAGGTTATGGAGATACAAAAAATATTCTACGATATATTGAAAAAGGAATTATCTTTGGTGCGGTGATGAGCGATCCTTTTAAGATGGGGTATGAAAGCCTAAAAGCCCTAATGGATATTAAAGAAAAAAATAATGTATCCACCTTTATTGATACAGGCGTAAAGGTAATTGAAAAAGATAACTTGATTGAATATGAAAAAAAGGCTGATTCCATTGAATAGTTGGTGATGACATGAATAGAAACTTTTTGAAATTTACAGGTATCCGAAAAAAACTAATCATTTACTATCTGATTACTACAATTCTTTTAGGCATCACCAGTGTGTTCTCCTATTATAATGCGAGAATTATGTTGACTCGAATGAACTCTATTATATCAGATTATGTTTATCTAAACAGCTTAAACAATGATGTGAATTTACTGATGACGGAATTGGAAAAGTATCTTACCTCAAAATCATCTGAGGCGCTGATGAATTATTATACTACTTATAATGATTTACAAGAAAAATCAAGGAACATCCCTAGAGCGGCAGTTTATGATATGGATCAGTTGATACTGAAAGATATTGGATTTATGATTGATCATTTACTGAATGAAACGGATAGTGCAGTTCGGGCAAAACGAGGTAGAATTAGCAGTGAATATATTGCCCACTTTACACGCTCCAATCAGTTAAGTGAGTATATCAAGTTTTATATCAACAATTTGTTAAATGGAAAGTTACAGCAGGGATCTCAAAAATATGATGCAATTAATAAAAACATGACGTTTGTCAGCTATTTGAATTTGCTAGTTATTATAGGTTCCGTGTCAATTAATATTTTTCTGGCCATATTGTTTACTTATCGAATAACGAAGCCAATCGTTATGCTCTCCCATGCTGCCGAAAGGATCTCTGAGGGTGACTTTGATGTGGGAGCAGTTGAAATTCAAACAGATGATGAAATCCATGTCTTAGCGAAGGCCTTTAATAAGATGGTAATTAATATCAAAAGCCATATTGACGAAATCAAAGGGCAAGCAGAGATCGAAAATAAGCTTAAAGAACAGGAAATGCAAAATTTAAAGATGAAAAGCTTGCTGAAGGATGCGGAATTAAAATCACTTCAGTCTCAGATAAATCCTCATTTTCTGTTTAATACTCTAAATGCAGCTTCCCAGCTTTCTCTGATGGAAGGGGCTGAAAAATCCTCGGACTTTTTGGGTAATATCGCAGAGTTATTCAGATATAATCTGAGGAAATTGGACGAGCCTGTTACCTTAGGGGATGAAATCAAATATGTAAAAAACTATATGTATATTTTGAAAACAAGATTTGGAAATCGTATTGACTTTTTTATGGATATCGACGAAGAGTGTTTAGATGTAAAGATGCCTTGCACAATTATCCAGCCCGTTGTGGAAAATGCATTTATTCATGGTCTTGAGAATTTGGAAAGAAATGGCGAAATTTATTTGAATGTGAAGCTAAGACAAGATAGAGTTTTGATAGAAGTAATAGATAATGGGATGGGGATGGACGAAAAACGTGTAAATACGATTGTTTCGAACGATGGACAAGAAGACACGATTGGCGGGCATGTTACAGGGATTGGCATGATGAATGTCATTGATCGGTTAAGGCTTTTTTATAACATTTCAGAAATACATGAGGTTATCGAAGTAGAAAGCAAGATTGATGAAGGAACGAAGGTCATTTTAAAAATACCATATAGTGGGGGTGAGGTTTGGGATGATAAAGCTCCTAATTGCTGATGATGAGTATTTAGTAATTGAGTCTATAAAATTCATCATTGAGAAGCATGTGCCAGATGTTCAAATTGTAGGTACGGCTGCATCGGGTCGGGAAGTCATTGAAAAGGCATTTGACCTAAAGCCGGATGTTATATTTATGGATATTCGCATGCCTGGAATCAATGGGATTGATGCCATACGGCAGATTAAAAATACCCATAGTGATATTATTTTTGTAATTATTACAGCCTATGAGTATTTTAATTATGCGAAGGACGCGGTGAATCTTGGTGTATATGAGTATCTTTTAAAACCAATCAATAAACAACGGCTTGTAGAAACGATTCAAAATATCAGTGACATCCTTTCTGTGAAGAGAGAGGCCATCCAAAGGGAGATTTTGCTGAAGGAGAAGATAGATAAAATTATTCCCCATATGGAAGGGCAATTTGTTTATTCTCAGTTATTTAATGGGAGAGTGATCCGTGGTATAGAGTTTTACGAAGAGATCTTTTCGATGAAACTACAGCATGGGTATGTCATGATGGCGATGGTGGATGATTTTGAAAGTGATATCAAGGAAGAAAATTTAAAGAATAGTTTGTATCAACAAAGTTTTTACGACTTTTTCAGCTTAGAACTAAAGAATTTATATCCCTGTTTAATTGGACCACCACTCCTTGATCGGATTGTAGCATATATGCCGGTGAATCAAGATATAGATGCCTATGAAGCTCGGAATATGTCTATGGATATTGCCACGAAGCTCATGGAAAGAATTCATCGGAATACCAAAATTCGCTACAAAATTGGTATTGGTAGGATCTATGATATAGAATATTTCTCCAAATCCTGTAACGAGGCGTATACAGCCGCCTCTGTTTCAGAGAGCGATGGGGTAACTCATTTTGAAGATATTGTATTTCATCTGGAAAAAGTAGATACATATCCAATAAATAAAGAAAAGGATCTAATTGATCGCTTGCTCACAGGTAATATATCAGAGGTTTTGGAGGTTTTCGAGGAAATCTTTTGGTGGCTTTCCACCCACTATAAGGACGATATTGATAAAATAAAGTCAAAACTTCTAGAACTTTTAATTATGCTAAAAAGGGCGATCCCGTATGAAATTGAGGAAAGCAGCATTGCTGAACAAAGCTATTTTACTGATATACTAAAGATCCATCAAGTCAATGCATTAAAGACCAGCTACATGAATTATCTAAAAAATGTTTCCAGTAGAATTGAAGACCTAAGGAAACGGGAACTAAGCGGGTTAATTGCAAAATCCATTAAATACATTAATGAAAATTATCACAGGAATATCAGCCTGGATGACGCAGCCAAAGAAGTGAACATGAGTTATCATTACTTTAGCAAATTTTTTAAGGATTCTGTAGGAAAAAATTTTGTAGACTATCTCACTGAGCGACGGATTGAAAAATCAAAGGAGATATTGAAGGATGGTTCGGTGAGCATCAAAGAAGTATGTTATAAAATCGGTTACAGTGATCCAAATTATTTTAGCAAGATCTTTAAAAAAATAACGGGCATCACGCCTACTGAATATAGAGCAAATGCATTGTCCCAAGAGGTGATTGGATAATGAAAACAACAAAAACAGCAAGACGAATACTCCTCTCTGTTTTAGTTACTATCTTAATTATTCTGATTCATTTAACGATCCAAAGTCTTATTGGAGAAAAAAATATCAATACGATGGATCCAAGCAATATTGAAGTGGTCGATAATCGGATTAAAATTGGTTTTTCATTAGGGACATTAAAGGAAGAACGATGGATCAAAGATCGAGATATTCTCATGGGCAAGGTGAAAGAACTTGGGGCCGAAATTATTGTACAAAATGCGAATAATGATGATCAGGATCAATTGAAACAGGTTAAATATCTATTAGATCAGGGAATAGATGTGCTCATTATTGTGCCTAATGATTTGGAAAAGGCTGCAACCGCCGTGGAAATGGCCAAACGTCAAGGAGTAAAGGTAATTTCCTATGATAGGCTTGTCCTTAAATCGAATGTAGATGCTTATATTTCTTTTGATAATGTGAAGGTAGGACAAATGATGGCGCAAGCTGTTCTAGATCATATACAAGAGGGACAAGTTCTTGTGATTAATGGTGCTACCAGCGATTATAATACAAAAATGATCAAAGAAGGTTATGATATTGTACTGCAACCAGAAGTAAAAAGTGGTCGTATAAGAATTATTTCTGAAGAATGGGCCCCGAACTGGATGAGTGAGTTTGCTTTCAAAGTGACCGATGAGCTGCTGCAAAATGAAAATGCCATTCACGCTATTATTGCGGGAAATGATGGTCTTGCTGATGGCATCATAGGGGCATTGTCAGAGCATCGGCTGGCCGGTAAAACAGTTGTAGTAGGTCAAGATGCGGATTTGGCTGCATGCCAAAGGGTTGTGGAGGGCACTCAACTGATGACGGTATATAAACCCATAGGAAAATTAACAGATGCAGCAGCAGAATTGGCCATTAAGCTAGCCAAAGGTGAGCCATTGGGGTTGGAAAGTACGATTTATGACGGAAAATATAATATCCCTTACTTTATGGTAGCCCCAGTAGCCGTTGATAAGGAGAATATTGATGAAACCATTATAAAAGATGGATTCCATATGGGCGATGAGGTTTACAGAAATTCTTCAGGATTGTAATAGTACAAATAAAGTAACAGAGGTACCGATATCGGTACCTCTGTTACTTTATTTATAGCATTTTAAGCTCTTTCTTGCAAGAGGATATATTTTTCTGTAAGACATGTATTTGCGTAGGCAGGACGGATAATTTTTTGGTCGCTTACCAATTGCTCAATTCTGTGGGCACACCAGCCAGCAATCCTCGAAGTGGCGAACAATGGGGTATAAAGTTCGGGTGGAATATTTAACATCTCATATACGAAACCAGAGTATAGATCGACATTGGCGCAGATATCATAGGAATCCCCCTTGAGTTCCTTAAATAATTCTAAGGAAAGTTCCTCGATATTTTTGTATAGATTAAATTCGTCAACCCTATCCTTTTCAATGGCTAGCTCGAATGCTTTACCTTTCAGCAAACTTGTACGGGGATCAGATTTTGTATAGACAGCGTGTCCCATGCCATATATTAAGCCTTCTTGGTTAAAGGCTTCTTTTTTGATAATTTTCCAGAGATAATCCTTTAATATGCCCCGATCATTTATACGAGAAACATTTTCTTTAATATTTAGAACCATTTCCCGCACCTTAATATTGGCGCCTCCATGTTTAGGGCCTTTTAAGGAACCAATGGCAGCTACAATAGAAGAATAGGTATCAGTGCCAGATGAGGACACAACATGGGTTGCGAAGGCAGAATTATTCCCTCCTCCATGGTCTGCGTGAATGACCAAGGCTAGGTCTAAAATTTCTGCTTCTGTTTGTGTATAAGCATTATCGGGCCGAGTCATGTATAAAATATTTTCAGCAGTTCCAATGCCAGCTTGAGGAGCGTGAATGAATAAGCTTTTATTGTCAAAGTAATGGGCTTTAGCCTGATAACCGTAAGATATAATTGTAGGGAAACGAGAAATTAACTGGATACTTTGTCTTAACACATTAGAAATCGTCGTATCATCTGGGTTTTCATCATGAGAATAGAGAACCAAGATACTTCGCTGAAGCTTATTCATAATATCCTTACTCGGTATCTTAAGAATCATATTTTCCGTGAAGTTCGCAGGTAGATATCGATGTTCATCTAATAATTGATTGAATTGGGCAAGCTGTTCTTCTGTAGGAAGTACTCCGAACAGTAAAAGGTAGACACATTCCTCAAAACCCCTTCTCTTTTGATTCTGAAAACCTAAAACAAAATCTTCGACGTTGATACCACGATAGAAAAGCTTTCCTTCAGCTGGTTTCTTGATATTACCTTCCAATTTATAACCCTGAACTGAAGCAACATTTGTAAGGCCGACTAGTACTCCGGTTCCATTTTCGTTTCGGAGGCCTCGTTTTACGTTGTGTTTCTGATACAACTCGGACGCTATATAATTATTTTTTTCAGCTAAGACTGCTAAATTGTGCAAGAAATCTATTGCAATTGAATTGCTCATTTTGAAACCTCCCGTAGATTTATTTTTATAATTGTATATTTTCTATTATTGCATTTGTCATATCTTTTGTGGAAGCAGAACCCCCTAAGTCTTTTGTAATAAACTTGCCTTGAATCACTGTAGCTTCTACAGCTTGATAAATGGAACGGGATTTGATTGATTCACCTAGATAATTCAGCATCATAGCTCCAGTTAAAATCATAGCTATGGGGTTGGCTAAATTCTTTCCGGCGATATCGGGAGCACTTCCATGAACCGCTTCAAAGATCGCCATATTTTCTCCTATATTTGCTCCTGGAACAATACCTAGGCCGCCAACGAGACCGGCACAAAGATCTGAGAGAATATCACCATAAAGATTGGTTGTAACGATGACTTGAAACTGACTGGGATTCATAACCAACTGCATACACATATTATCTACAATGACTTCCTGAAGCTGAATATGGGGATAGTCTTTCGCTACTTCACGGGCGCACTGAAGAAAGAGACCATCAGTAAGCTTCATAATGTTAGCCTTATGAACAACAGTTACTTTTGATTTGTTGTTTTGATTTGCGTAGTTGAAAGCTGCTTTGATAATTCTGAAAGAGCCTTCTTTCGTAATTCGCTTTATACCTTCAGCAGCATTATCATGGAGCATCCTTTCTTCACCAATGTATAGATCTTCAGTATTTTCTCTAAAGATGATGAGATCAACATTTTGGAAAGGTACATCGATGCCTGGAATGGTTTTTACAGGACGTGTATTAGAAAACAAATCATATTTTTTTCTTAACATTACATTAATACTTCTAAATCCAGAGCCAATTGGTGTTGTAATAGGGCCTTTTAGAGCGATTCTTGTTTTTTCTAGACTATCAAAAACTCCGTCTGGTACAAGCGTACCTGTTGTTTCTAATACATCAAGACCTGCATTTACAGTTTCCCATTGAATTTTTGCACCTGAAGCTTCAATAACAGCTTTGGTCGCTTCTGCGACTTCTGGTCCTATGCCATCCCCAGGGATGAGTGTAATATGATACATTGTTCATCTTCCTTTCTTTTATAGAACTATCTCTTTGGCATGGTTTAGATATCCACCAGCCATTAATATTTGAGCATCACGGGAAGAACCTTCGAATTTTACTTTGATGTAAATATTTTTTGTCACATTATATAGAGAAATTTCCTTGTGTTGACTTAAAGCTTCTAGGATATCAGGAAATTCTAATTCGTCTAGTGGATCAATGAAAGCATAATCATCCTTATTTATGAAGATGAGGGGAAGAATACCTGCATTTATTAGATTCGCTTTATGAATTCTAGCAAAGGATTTAGCAATAACTCCTTTTACCCCAAGGTATAGGGGAACTAGGGCAGCATGCTCACGGCTTGAACCCTGACCATAATTTTCGCCACCTATGATAAATCCGCCTTGATACTTTCTAGCTATTATATGGAAGTCATCCATGAGCGTACCAAAACAGTACTTGGATAGCTCTGGAATATTGGAGCGATAAGGCAAAAGGCCTGCGTGAGATGGCATGATGTCATCGGTAGTTACATTGTCTGATGTCTTTAGCAATATTTTCCCTTTGATAGAGGATTCCAGAGGCTTATTGATTGGAAAAGGCTTAATATTTGGCCCCATAACAATCTGTGTATCCCAACTGTCTTGATCTGAAAAAATAAAATAGTTATTAGATATATGGTATGTTTCAGGAATTGTGATCTGTACCTCATTTCCATAGGATCTAGGGTCCGTTAGGTGCCCTGTGATTGCTGAAACAGCTGCTGTCTCTGGACTTACTAAGTATACGCCTGCATTATCGGTACCACATCGTCCTTGAAAGTTTCGGTTAAAAGTTCTAAGGGAAATTGCTTTGGATTTAGGTGCTTGGCCCATCCCGATACAAGGACCACAGGATGCTTCTAAAATCCTTGCGCCTGCTTGAATAAGGTCTCCAAGAGCGCCATTATCGGAAAGCATTTTGAGTATGCTGCTTGAACCTGGAGAAATTACTAGGCTAACGTCCTTATGGATTTTTTTACCTTTCAGTATTTTTGCTACCTTCATAAGATCTGTATAGGATGCGTTGGTGCAACTGCCAATTGCAACTTGATCTACTTTAATCCCTGAAACACTCTCGACGGTTGCAACATTGTCTGGACTGTGAGGCAGGGCAGTCATAGGCTGAATATCACTCAAGTCAATCACCATTTCTTTGTCATATGAAGCGCCAAGATCAGCTTGTAAATAGTTAAAATCCTCTTCGCGATCCTGTCTTATTAGAAAATCTTTTGTAATCTCATCGCTGGGGAATATGGAAGTGGTTGCACCCAGTTCGGCACCCATATTGGTAATCGTTGCTCTATCCGTTACGGAGAGCTGTTTGATGCCATCACCAGCATACTCAATGATGTAGCCGACGCCGCCCTTAACGCTGAGCTTGCCTAGAATGAATAGAATAATGTCTTTTGCTGAAACCCAAGGACGCAACTGACCAATTAGCTCTATCTTTAAGACCTTTGGAACTTTTAGGTAATAATATCCTTTTGCCATGGCAACGGCCACATCTAGCCCGCCAGCACCAATACTCAGCATACCCAAGCCACCGCAGGTTGGCGTATGGCTGTCAGAGCCAAGAAGCACACCACCAGGCTTTGCAAATCTTTCTAAGTGTAGCTGATGGCAGATTCCATTGCCAGGCTTGGAATAAACAATGCCATATTTTGCAGCGACCGTCTTAATGAATTCATGATCATCTGCATTCTCAAAACCAGTTTGCAATGTATTGTGGTCAATATATGCAACAGAAAGATCTGTTTGGATCTTTTCAATAGCCATTGCTTCAAGTTGGAGGTAAACCATTGTACCAGTAGAATCTTGAGTGAGCGTTTGGTTTACTCTGATAGAGACTTCGTTTCCTTCCGTAAGCTTTCCAGAAAGAAGGTTTTTTTCAAGAATCTGCATTACTAAATTTTTATTCATAGAAGATCACTCCTAACGATATAATAGTATAATTGTATACAATTATACATAAATGATTAAGTGGAAGTCAATATAGAAAATTCATAAAAATAAATATATATATATAAATATTCAGTTCTGGCCTTTAGTCAAGCCAAGACTTGTAATAAAAGAAAAATATTGTATTTATTTTTTGTGGATGTTATAGCGATGTACCACAATAAATAGAGTAGGTTACGACATATTAAAAGTTGAAGCCTAATAAAGTAACAGAATACATGAAAAGAACAAGTAATAGGACAAGGCGTTATTACAAAATTTTCTAAAGGAATCCTATATAATTCATGATAAAGAAATCTATAAAAAACTGTAATAAGGGAGAAAAGTTCTTGATTGAACGAAAGAGAAGAGGAGGATTAGCTATGTTTAAAAAAACGATTACAGCAATTCTAGTTGGTGGGTTAACGCTATGTATTTTTCTACCCAAAGAATTTACATATGCGTCCCAAGATGAAATCTCCTTAAGCTATGGGGAATCAAATCCCATAAGAATCACTGATATGCTAAATAGACTTATAGGGAAAAAGGGCTATTTAGAAGAAGCAGACAAAAAAGTGATCGAGAATGTTGAAGGTCTAGACCTTTACGAGATAAATGGTGTAAATAAAAAAGCTAGCTCTATTATAGATGAAAAAACAAAATACTTTTTGGACTATGAACTGAATCCAAAGATGTTTTCATTAAGGGACACAGCTGAACATGTAGAAATATGGGTGGCTAATGATTTATCTTATCCAGAAGATGATTTGCGAAATGCAGATTCTATTTCAGCGGATCAAATAAACAAGATGAAGAAGCATTTTGAAGAGGAGATTTATCCGGCAATAACAAAAATCCACGGGGCACCTGAATTTCATAAAGGAGAAAACGCTTGGCTTGTAAACCAAGGATACTTGCCAGAAGATTATTATGTTTCAAGGGATGATACATCAAGAATGATCATATTGGTCGATAATATCAAAGATGGATTGTATTATCAGGAGAATTCAACATCCTATATACCGGGCTATTATTGGAGCGTTCATAAGAAATACATGGATAGAGATATTATTATAGTCAATAGCAAGGATTGGGAGGGCATACTTGGCAGTATTTATTTATCCACACTAACTGAAGAGACTTCTAGGATGATGGAAGATAAGCAAAATGATGAATGATGAAGAGGCATGGAGACAATAAATGCATCAAGGCCATAGGATTAAATCTTATGGTCATTTGTTTTGTATAGGGTTTAAATGAAAAGGTAGTGGGTATTTTTGAAAGGGGTGGATAAACTAATGAAAGCAAAAATAATAATTGATATTAAGAATTGGAGGATAATATGAAAGAAGGAAAATTGGAAAAACCAAACAAAGATGAATTATTGAAAAAGCTAACACCTATTCAGTATAAAGTAACTCAAGAAAATGGAACAGAGCCTCCTTTTCAAAATGAGTTTTGGGATCATAAAGAAGACGGCATCTACGTGGATATAGTAACAGGAGAAGCTTTATTCACTTCCCGAGATAAATTTGATTCAGGATGTGGTTGGCCAAGCTTTACGAAACCAATAGAAAGAAGTGCTATTAAAGAGAAAGCTGATTTTAGCCATAACATGCACAGAATAGAAGTACGAAGCAAAGAAGGGGATTCTCATTTGGGACATGTATTTAATGATGGGCCAAAAGAAAAAGGTGGCCTACGTTATTGTATAAATAGTGCAGCTTTAAGGTTTATTCCTGCAAAAGATTTACAGAAGGAAGGTTATGAAGAATACATGAAGTATTTTCAGGAAGGAAAGCTCTAAATAAGATGAAATATTCGAAAACTATTTAAATATTTGAATTACATTAACCTTAAAATATTTTAGTTTCTTTAAGAAAATGTTACATTTTTCATTCGTTATTGACTGCAGATGGTGTAAGATTTAAACTATATAAGGCAATTAAATTCGACAATTAAATTATCTGTGGATGAAAATTATTGGAGATATTCTTTGGAATAACCGTAGAAGAAAGAGGTAGACAAGGCTAATTGTTTATCTTGAAGCTTTCAGGTCTGGTACAATAATTTGACACAACCCTGGAGAGACTGCCAATGGCAGCATCAAAGGAGCAACCTAATCAATTGGTTAGGGAAACTTTCAGATAAAAGGACAGGGAGTAGAAAGCATATTTTTGGCATGCTGTTCTACCCCTGTTTTTATATTTATATAAGATTCTATGATAAGAAGGAGGTGGTTACACGTATTAATTGGGGAATTACGGAATAGAAAAAGCAGTTGAAGTCGTTGTTTTTAATATGGAAAGGATGGGGAAATGGATGGAATCGGTTAGCAAATCTAAAATAAGAGTAAATGATACAGCAAATGCGAGTGAGATAAAAGGTTTGAAGAAAGAAATTGGGTTGTTTGAAGCAATAGCTATTGTTATAGGGGTAGTTATTGGATCCGGAATATTTTTCAAAGCTTCCTTTGTTTTTAAAAATGCTGGATCGCCAATGATGGGTATTCTAGCTTGGATTGCAGGGGGAGTCATCACCATGGCGTCTGGACTTACGATTGCAGAGATTGCAACAGCCATACCTAAAACAGGCGGGGTATTTGTTTACTTAAAAGAGTTATATGGAGAAAAATGGGCCTTTCTATTTGGTTGGGTGCAATCAGTAATTTACGTGCCAGGTGCAGCAGCGGCACTGGCCATCGTATTTGCAACCCAGGCTACCTCTTTTGTTCCCTTAAATGATTTACAACAAAAATTATTAGCTGTTGCTATGATACTTATCATTATGATCAGCAATGTTTTATCAACAAGATTAGGCAGTAAAGTACAATTCATTTCAACCATCGGAAAACTCATTCCAATCTTTATTATTATTGGATATGGATTAACGAAGGGGACCGCCCAAGGTATTATGGGTACAACAACGAGTGTAGGTACGATTACAGGATTTGGTACAGCCATATTGGGTACGCTTTGGGCCTATGATGGATGGGTAGGAGTTGGAAATATTGCAGGAGAGTTAAAGAATCCCAAAAAGGATCTTCCGAAATCTATTATTATAGGTGTTACTATGATTATAGCAGTATATGTTTTAATCAATCTTGCCATTATTCAAGTAATTCCTGTAGAGGAAGTTATTGCATCTAGCAAGCCGGCTTCTGATGCCGCAACGATTCTTTTTGGTAATGGTGGCGCAGCATTGATATCTGCAGGTATTTTGATCTCTATTTTTGGAGCGTTGAATGGGTATCTATTAACTGGGGTGAGAATTCCTTTTGCTATGGCACAGGATGGACTTATGCCTTATGCAAGTTTCTTCGGAAAAATAAATGAAAAATACCAGACTCCGTTAAATGCCTTTGCTCTAGAAGTAGTCCTTGCTTGTATCTATGTTTTTTCTGGATCTTTTGAGATGCTGACGAATTTGGTAACGTTTATATTGTGGATATTCTTTACCATGGCAGTTGCTGGAGTTTTTATATTGAGAAAGAAGCATAAACATATTGAAAGACCTTACCAAGTGCCTCTCTATCCTATTGTTCCAATGGTTGGAATAATAGGTGGCCTATACATTATTGTGAATACGCTTTTTACAGATACAAGTAATGCCCTATATGGTTTGGCGATTACAGCTATCGGACTTCCAGTGTATATATATATTTCAAAGAGAAACAAAATGATAAAAACATTTACAAAATAAACTGAGTTCGAAAAGACAGCTCTATGATTAAAGAAAAACAATCATAGGGCTATTTTTTTTGCAGGAACATCAGGAGTTATATAGAAATAGATACATGAGAAGGGGAGGAAAAATAAATGCTAAGTCAGGAAATAGAAAAACATATTCAAGGAGCAACGGGTAAGGTTGCTATTGTTTTAAAAGATTTGCAAAAAGATCAATGGATTTATGAGTTGGGAGGAGATGATCAAATTCCTTCGGCGAGTATTATTAAAATACTAATCATGGTAGAAGCCATGAAGCAAGTGAATGAAGGGCGATATGATCTCAATCAAAAGGTTATTATCGAGCCTAACGATAAAGTTCCCTACAGCATTTTATCAGATCTAAAAACTCAAGAGTTTACCCTGTTAGATGTGATTACACTGATGATCATTGTCAGTGATAATACTGCTACAAATGTTCTCATCGATCTACTCGGTTTTGATCGCATCAATAAATTAGCTAGGGAGTTAGGCTTAGAGAAAACAGTGTTGGAACGAAAAATGATGGATGAGGAGGCTGTAAAGAGGGGACAGCAGAATAAAACGAGTCCCAGAAATATGGTCCACTTGCTAGAAACTATTTATAGAAAGAAGATATTAAACCCGGAGTTATGTGAATTGATGTTGGATATCATGAAAAAACAAAAAGATCTTGAAATGCTGAAAAGGTATTTGCCAGAGGATCTATCCATTGCTCATAAAACGGGAGATCTTTTAAACTTAAACCATGATATAGGTATTTTCTATCTTCCCACCCATACTTTTCTTTTGGGAGTATTTGTAACGGAGGCTGTTAGCAATCTCACAGCGAAGCAGCTTATAGGGAAGGTATCAAAGTGCGTTTACGATTATTTTCAGACAAAAGAAACATTTTAATCCTAAGGAGGTATATCGTATGAACAGCCTTGTAAACGAGTGGGCCATTTTAAAAAGCACAGTAGTTTCAGTGATGAAAAACCCAAATTTTCAGAGTGAGTTAGCCGATGAAGGGCTTTATGGTATGGTGGTGAAGATCCAACAGGAAGTAAATGAAGAGTGGCTTTACATAGAAACCCACTATGGGTATCATGGATACATGCATAAAAGTCATTTAATGATTGATTCGAGCGCCGCTTTGAAGTGGAAAGAAGAAGCTGATCACGTGATCATACATCCCATAGTGGACGTCATGGCCGAACCTAAATATGCAAGCTATGCTATTGCTTTGTTAACAAGAGGCGCCTTCGTAAGAGTCACCGGAGAAGCTGAAGATGATTGGATTCAGGTTATTCTTCCCCAAGGAGAGAAAGGTTGGATAAGAACATCATTTATCAAAAAGATGGAGCACGATTGCCCAAACGAGAATGAGGATGTTTTCAGAAAGAAATTGGTGGATACTGCCTTGTCTTATTTTGGAACTCAATATCGCTGGGGTGGAAAGAGCCCCATAGGAATAGATTGTTCAGGATTATGTTCCATGGCCTATATGTTGAATGGTGTAATCATCTATCGGGATGCTATCCTAAAGGATGAGTATATGAAAAAAATAGATAGAGAGCAGATGAAGCCTGGGGATTTGTTGTTTTTCCCTGGTCACGTGGCTATGTATATGGGTGAGGATCGCTATGTCCACGCAACAGGCAGGGAGGGTAGAGTACTGATTAACAGTCTAAACCCCGATCATGATGATTATCGAGAAGATTTAGAAAAAAATATTACTGGTATTGGCACAATATTTTAATTTATGGAAAAGACCCTTATATTGTAAGGGTCTTTTTGCATATTGTTAATATTTTACTTGTTTTGATCGTTGTTCCGCTAATAGAAGATCAACCATTCTTCCATAGCTATGAACCCCATCCTCTTGCATATTTGATTTTAAGTATGCATCATTTACTTTGGTAGTAGCTCTTTCAATAGGTCCCTCATATTTTTTCCAATATGCATTAAGGTTCTCTAAATCACGCTGAAGGCCTTCACTATACATGGATTTGAGTTTTAGAAAACTCTCAGGATCATGGATGTACAGGGCATTCATGGAATGTAGTAGGGCCAAAAGTACACCTGAATATTGAAAATCCACATCAGGGTGCATGGTTGATGTCAGATATGCAATATAGTTTGCTTCATCCTCTCTTGCAAAGCCTCTCTGATGGGCCATTTCGTGACAAGTTGTACTAGGGAGCATAGCATCAGGAATATCCATGTTTACATTGGCTTCGGCAGTAAAAGGAAAATAAATGCCGGATATGCCCATGTAAGACATGGCTTTCGAAAATATAACGCCTTTTGGACGTCCAAATGTACCGCCTAGCTCGCTAAAATTCTTAGATGTCTCTGTATAACCCAAATGGGCCCTCAAAAGCATATCTAACTTGCCCTTTGGCAACTGCATGACACCCCTCTCATCTTCGAGTACATCATCACGCAACCCATTTCCGCGTTCAATCAGCACCAAACAAAGGTCGCTTAATTCCTTTACAGAAGAAGGTCTTACATCGATTTTGGCAATATCAGATAAGGGCATACGATGGTAATTTAGTCCCCAAACGAAGATAAAGACAAAATAAGTGAAACTGATCAAAAGGAGCAGAACTTTTAAGTAATTCATAATAATTTTAGGCCTATTCAGATTTTCACAAGTGAGATGACGAAGAAAAGAGATAAGACCAACAATGATCAATAATATTGAGGAGATTACAATAATCTCCCCTAAAGAAAAAGGGAGTATCCCAGTCAGCCGACTTAGCATTTGACCAATGAATCTATATATTTTTTTTGTATAAAAATTCTCTATAACAGATGGAAAGCATGATGCAAGATACGAAGCTCCAAGGGCTAAAGGGAGCAAGAGAATAAACCCTATATGTAATTGACTTATTTTTTTCATAGGTCACCTAATCCTCAAAGATAGTTTTACTATCAATAGTATATTACAACGGCAAGTAAATATATATGGTTTTTATTTGTTTAGAAATCGAATATAATTATTTTATAGAAAGATGTATTCGTTCTAATAGATTATTATGTAAAGGATGGTGTAGGTGTTTAATAGCAAAGAATTTTTATTAGACAATGGTATACAATTAATTACAATTTGTAGAGATACACAAATCTCCTCATTGCATATAGGTTTCAAGATGGGCGCTATGTATGAAAAAAAGAGCGAAAAAGGTATATGCCATTTCATTGAACATATGCTGTTCAAAGGGACGAAGAAGAGAGATAACCATCAAATCAATCAGGAACTAGAAGAGAGAGCCGGCTCGTATAGTGCGTATACAGATTATGCTTCTACTGTTTTCGCTATAACGGCTCTTACTGAGGAGCTAGGCCCATCCATTGAACTGCTATCGGATATGATCATAAATTCTACATTTCCTAAAGATGAGATGGAGCGGGAAAGAAAAGTAATCTTAGCAGAAATAAAAACGGACTTAGATGATGTTGAACAATATAGTTATAAAAAGATCAATGAGGCAGCTTTTAAGAATGGACCGCTGCGACATACTGTGATAGGCAGTGAAAAGACAATAAAGGGTTTTTCTAAGGAGCAGTTGGAGAATTATTACAAAGTCCACTATATACCCAATCAATGTATCATTAGTATTGTCTCGCCTTTACCCCATGAAGAGGTAAAGAAAATGGTAGAAAACCATTTTCTTCAATGGATACCTATGAAAAAGACTTTTGCTGATGTGGTTATAGAGCGGAATAGAAGTACTGAAAAAACATCCTATAAAACAAATATTGAACAGAGTACCCTTATTTATCTATATACTTTTCATGGATTTTCCAGAAGAGAAGAGCTTGCTTTAGAGATTTTAAATTATAAACTAGGGGAAAGTGCGAACTCTATTCTCTTTCAGGCATTAAGAGAGGAAAAAGGCCTTTCTTACGATATTTATTCTGAGATTGATACGACAGAGGCAATAAAAACACTATATATTTATACAGCAGTAAGTGAAGAGGATATTGAGGAAGCACGAAATGCGATTAATGACTGTATTGAAAAAATCAAGAAAAAAGAGATATGTCTCGATGAAAAAACGATCAACCTCATGAAAAAGGTTCTGAAAACAGCTGTTGCTTCAATTTTAGAGGACTCTGAGAGTTTAGGAAGCTATGTACTCCATCAAAGAATTATGGGAAAAAGAATAGATGCTTTTGTTGAAGATATGAAAGAGCTCGATTATATCCATGAGGATGAAATCCATGAAGTAGCAGAAAAATTATTTAGAGAACCTACAGTGCATATGCTCCTTAATAGAAAGAAATGAAATAGACGTAGCATATGTTGCAGGTGAAAAACGTTGAATCAGTGAGCGTATGATTTATAGAAGATGGGCCAGAAAGGGATGCGTTGTATCTTCTGTTTACTTGTACCAAAATTTATGGTAAAATTACAATGGTTTAATAAGCTTTTAAGAAAAACAAGGAGTGGAAATATGGGAAGACATGGTACAATTGCCAATCGAAAAGAGAAACAAGATGCGAAAAGAGCACAGATCTTTACGAAGTATGCAAGATTAATTACTGTAGCGGCAAGACAAGGTGGCGCAGATCCCGAATATAATGCAGCATTAAAGACTGCCATTGATAAAGCTAAGGGTATTAATATGCCGAATGATAATATAGACAGAGCAATTAAAAAGGGCGAAGGCGGATTAGACGGGGCTAACTTTGAGAGCATTGTTTATGAAGGCTATGGACCTAATGGGATTGCTGTAATTGTTGAAACGCTAACTGACAATAGAAATAGAACTGGTGCCAATATGAGATACTATTTTGATAAAAATGGTGGAAACCTTGGTACAACAGGTTGTGTTGGTTTCATGTTTGATAGAAAAGGTCAAATTATCATTGAGGCCAATGGAAAAATTAATGAAGATGAATTGATGGAGCAAGCTCTAGAAGCAGGAGCAGAAGACTTTATCTCTGAGGGTGGCGGCTATATCATTATTACAGCGCCAGAGGATTTATATACAGTAAAGGATGCTTTGGCAGAAAAAGGATATGTATTTGTTTCTGCAGATGTAGCCATGATACCTCAAACGACGGTGAAATTAACAGACCCTGAGCACATCAAGCTGATGAATAGACTCGTTGATATGCTTGAGGATGACGATGATATACAAGAGGTCTTCCACAACTGGGAGATTGAAGAATAACATTTGAATTTCAACTCTCTGAGTTAAGAATATGCCTATTGAACACCTTTTTATATGAATGTAATCAAACATTTAATACGAAAGGGTGTTTTTTATGTTTGTATTAGAAATTAAATTGAAATATTATCCAGAGAAATTGTGTGATATAATAGATCTTGTGATAAATGATAAGATATTAAAGAAATGGAGAAAAACCTAATGAAATATTTAATATCATTGTTGATGATTTTCCTTATTGTTTATATACTAATGCCGATTTTAAAGGAATATGCAGTAAGCGTTAATTTTGTAGATAAGCCTACAGGAAGGAAGAAACATAAGGAGCCAATACCTTTGATTGGCGGAGTTGCGATTTTCTTTGGGTTTTTATGTGGTTATATATTTTTAATAAAACCAGTAGATCAGAAATTTTTTTCTATTTTAATAGCTTCGTTTTTGATTCTTTTAATTGGGTTAGTTGACGATTGGTATAAAACCCAAGGTAAAGAATTCTCGGTATGGCCAAGATTAGCAGTTCAAACAATATCAGCTGTGATAGTTTATTTCTCTGGAATAGTATTCTATGGCTTTACCAACCCATTTACGCAACAATACATAGTTTTGCCAGAGTTCCTGCAATTTATACTTACTGTTTTGTGGCTATTAGGAGTAACTACTGTTATCAATTGGTCTGACGGTATGGATGGACTCGCAGGGAGTTTAACAGCGATAGCGGGGTCAACACTATTTGTTGTTGCTTTAGCCAAAGGGCAGAATGATTCAGCGCTGCTATCTGTACTTGTTGTTGGAGCTGTATTAGGATTTTTAAGATATAATAGACATCCTGCACAAGTTTTTATGGGAGATTCTGGTGCGAATTTTTTAGGCTTCCTACTAGGCGTTATTGCTCTTGATGGTGCATTTAAACAAGCTACTTTTATTTCAATTTTAATTCCTGTACTTGCATTAGGTGTACCAATTTTTGATAATATCTTTGTTGTAGTGCGGCGGTTCTTAAATGGTCAACCAATATACAAGGCTGATGCGGGTCAAATTCATCATAGATTGTTATCGTCAGGGCTTAACCCTAAACAAGTAGTAGTATTCATTAATCTCATCAGCGTATGTTTAAGTTTAATGTCAATTATTATTCTACTTTTGAAAGTGTAGATTTTTAGGGCCTTCCATCCGTGGAAGGCTCTGCTTATGTAAAACACATGGCCATCGAAATTGTTTCGTTATTGTTTTATATGCCAAACCTAATAGTCTATTTATTATGCCTACTTGATTTATAAGCTTTCAAGATATAACATTAAATTAGATTGTATGTACTTATTTGAAAATGTTAAGTGGATTATACCAAGGAGCTAAGCACGTTGATGAGAGGTGATAAGGGGATGTTTAAATCTATACTTAAAGCAAAAGAAAACAATGATAAGAAAGTAATTGACGCGAAGGATACGAATCATATCCAGGAGATTGTATACCAAAAACAGAATACTAAAGTGATAAAAGTTTCTGATGATGTCCTTGCAAAGGCTATTAAAGATATGCTTAAAAAATAGAGACTAGAAAGGGACTGGACATGGAAAGGATTCATTGTGTTAGTTGTAAATTTTATTATGTTACTTGGGATATGAGTTTTCCTTATGGCTGTAAATTGTACCAAATCAAATCTAAGCAATTGCCTTCATATTTGGTGATGCAGTCTATTGGAAAGCAATGTGATCAATACCTATCGAAGAATGATAAAGGCTAGTAAGACTTTTTAAATGATATGATGGAGGATGAATATGGCTATACAAATTGGTAAGGAAAGTGAGCATTTGTTGTATGTAAGTTTCCCCTATGCATCTGATCGCATTAAAAAAATAAAGACGATTCAGGGAAGTTATTGGGTATCGAAGTATAGACAGTGGCACATTCCTTATACTAGGGAGAATCTTATGAAGTTACTGCACTTATTTTCTGACGAAGAAATCTGTACAGATGATGCTTTGGATAACATGCTGATGATGAAATCACAATATTAGTGAGTTTGGAGATATATGTGAAGAAGGTAAATACCTTCTTTTTTTGTGTAGAATTTGAAGGGTAAATGTTATAGATTACGTCTATTCATATGGTAGGAAGGAGGAGCAAGATGAAAAAAACAGGTATGATACTTATAGTAGTCGGGAGTTTAATGCTTTATGAAACCATGATCATTCCTATCATCACTGCGGTTGTTGGGCATTCAGTAAAGGGTACTGCATGGGTTGGACTCATAAGCCTTTTGCTCATTATTGGAGGAATGAAGCTTATTTTAGGTAAAAAACACGTTATATGAAAGAAAGAGGAGGAGATTAAGGGTGAGGCAGTGGAGAGTAGGAAGTTTTTCAATGGGGATATTACTTATAACCCTGGGTATAATTTTATTATTCAGCATATGGAAAGACATGGTGTTTATTGGTGGAATTCTAAAGCTATGGCCGATTATTTTACTAATACTAGGAATAGAAGTATTGGGTTCTTTGTATTTTTCAAAGGAGGCAAATCCAAAAATCGAATATGATCTTTTTAGTATTTTTATGACAATAATGATCATTGTATTTAGCATGGGCGTGTATACATTAACATCTATTGGCATCTTACCTATTATATCCAACGTAGTAAATAGTGAAAACTATGAGGTGAAATTGGCCCAAGAGATAATTCATATCGACGATAAAATTGAAAAGATTGTTATAAATAGTGCTGCCTGTGGATTAGAGCTAGGAACCACTCATGATAAAAACGTTATTGTTACAGGGCGAGGAAAGGCTTTAGCAACATCACAAAAAGAGGCGAATGGATATGTCAAACAGAGTGGGGTCATTAAAAATCAAGTAGGCAATATATTGTACTTGGACATCGTTGAATTACCTAGAGCCCACAATCTAAAATTAGGAATTAAGGATTTTCAGTATAGGATTTTTGTTCCAAATGAAAAGCAAGTAGAGATTAAGAAAAGTGGTTATTATGATAGATCAATGGATATTAGCGTGAAAGATATTGAAAATAATTGGGTTATCACCAGCAATGGAGAAGTTAGATTAAATATTCATGAAGGCGAAGATATAGCGGTCGAAGCGATCACTGATATGCAAAATGAATTAAAGGGAAATATAGAGTGGGAAAGGATTGAGGATACTGAAAAGGAACAAATTAAAGGGAAAAAAATAATTGGTGAGGGCAAGTATAAATTGCAAGTTTTCGGAAATGGAAAAATTGAGGCGAATATAATAAGATAGTCGGGTTATGATAGTGAGAATTTCATAATCAACTATGAATATTTCTATTTTAGGAGCATAAGGATCTATCCTTGATGATCCTATTTCCATATATCCTGAGAAGATCAGCCTTTGAGTAAAATGTGATTTATAAAACTAGAAAAGCTATCGATAAAGGATCTACTAATTTGATATAATAAAAATATAAACAAAATTTTCCTATTAAGGGAGAGGGGAGAAAAGATTGTCTAAACCTAAGGTGTTAGTAACACGGAAAATACCAGAAGAGGCTATACAACTATTGGAGCAGTACTGTGATGTAGAAATAAATCCCCATGATCGTGAGATGACACGGAAAGAACTATTAGAAAGTGTCCGTAATAAGGATGGTGTATTATGCTTATTAACAAATACAATTGATGAGGAAGTTTTTGAGGCCGCTGGTAAACAATGTAAGATATTTTCCAATTATGCAGTTGGATACAATAACATTGATGTAGAGGGTGCTTCGAGAAGAGGAATTGCTATTACCAATACACCTGGTGTACTTGATGATGCTACTGCTGATTTGGCATGGGCACTATTATTTGCAGTAGCGAGAAGAATTCCTGAAGGTGATCAATATATAAGAGATGGAAGATTCACTGCATGGAGTCCAACGTTATTATTAGGACGAGATATCACAGGTAAAACTTTAGGCATTATTGGAGCAGGTCGTATTGGAAGTAATTTTGGAAGAAAAGCAAAGGCATTTGACATGAAGATTCTTTATACAGGGACAAAGCCCAACCATAGTTTTGAGGCAGAAACTGGGGCAACATTTACAGATAAAGAAACTCTATTGAAGGCATCAGACTTTATTTCGATTCACGTGCCATTATCTCCCGCTACCAAGTATTATATCGGAGATAGGGAATTTGATATGATGAAGAACACTGCGATTCTGATCAATACATCAAGAGGACCAGTGATTAATGAAAAAGCACTGGTCCAGGCTTTAAAAGAAAAGAAAATTTGGGGAGCAGGCTTAGATGTATTTGAAAATGAACCTGAATTAACACCAGGGTTGACTCAGTTAGACAATGTAGTTATCGTGCCACATATCGGATCTGCTACCGTTGAAAGCAGGCTAAAGATGGGAATTATGGCTGTACAGAATATAATTCAAGCGCTGCAGGGAGAGATACCGGATCATTGTATTAATCCAGCTGTGTATGAGCACAAATTGAAAAAGTAAATGTTATAATATTCCCTTTGATGTTTCTACATTTGTGACACCATCAAGGCTTAATAAATTTTCGATAATGGCAGATTTAGAGGTTTTCTTGGGTATTGAAAGTTGGAGCTGGATAGATATAAAGACATCATCTATTGGCGCCATACTTATATTTTTAATTGCAACATTCAAATCACCTAGGGTAGTACCTATTTTCCCAATTTGACCTGGCTTATCAATGGATATCACTTGAATCGCGGCTGTATGGTCAAAACGTGGAATGAAGTTTCTTTCAAATTTAGAAAAAATGATGAGAGTGACCAATACAATGACGGTGGTTGCAATAGCACCCATATAGAAGCCACTGCCTATGGCAATACCTATGCCAGCCACAGCCCATAACCCTGCAGCAGTGGTCAGCCCTTTAACTGAAGAACCTTCTCGGATGATGGTACCAGCTCCCAGAAAGCCAATACCACTGATAACCTGAGCACCAAGTCTCGCTGGATCAATGTTCGCATAGGTTTTATAACTTTGAAAAAGATATAAATTGACTAACATAATTAGCGTTGAGCCAATACATACCAAGATATGGGTACGAAAACCCGCTGGACGATTGAGACTTTCTCTTTCAATGCCAATCAATCCACCTAATAAGCATGAAAGACTAAGACGAATGATAATATCTATAGTACTGAACATATAGAACAACCTCCTTCTTGCTAGTTTCAGAAATATTGAAAAAACATATGCGTTATAAATACCCAAAAATCATAGAAGTAATTATTTTAAGAAAGAGCTACTGTCTATGAAGGTACCATTTAACGAATGAATAATGAGATATTTGTTCATAATATTATATGTTTCACGAACACAAACGTTAGATCGTATTAGATTTTTTAAAATAAATTTTAAGGAGTGAAATCATGAAAAAAATTTTAATTACAGGAGCTCTTGGACAAATAGGTTCAGAGTTAACTTCACATCTTAGAAATATTTATGGAGTAAACAATGTAGTTGCGAGCAGTAAAACTAGAAATGAAGAGAGTAGAATTGTAGAAGAAGGCCCATTTGAAATTGTGGATGTGCTAAAAGTAGAAGACATTGCAGAAACTGTAAAAAAGTATGATATCGATAGCATTATCCACTTAGCAGCTTTGCTATCAGCTGTGGGAGAAGGCAATCCTGCATTAGCATGGAAGGTAAATGTCGATGGGTTATTTAATGTGTTGGAAGTTGCAAGAGAAACAAAGTGTGCTGTATTTACACCCAGCTCTATTGCGGCCTTTGGGCCATCAACACCACCTGATAAAACCCCTCAAGACACCCTGCAGCGTCCGACCACAATGTATGGCGTTACGAAGGTGAGTGGAGAGCTATTATGTGATTACTATTTTAAGAAATTTGGCGTAGATACTAGGGGTGTACGTTATCCAGGCTTGATTTCTTATGAAACTTTACCAGGAGGAGGGACCACTGATTATGCAGTGCACATCTACTATGATGCAATCCAAAAAGGGAAGTTTACATGCTATTTAAAAGAAGGGACTGCCATGGATATGATGTATATGCCCGATGCATTGGATGCAATTGTTCAGTTAATGGAAGCAGATCCAAATAAACTTGTACATCGGAATGCATTTAATATAACAGCCATGAGCTTTACACCAGAAAAGATCTTTGCTGAGATTAAAAAGCACTTGCCTGAATTTTCTATGGATTATCATGTGGATCCGATAAGACAAGAGATAGCAGATTCATGGCCGAATTCCTTAGATGATAGTGTTGCGAGGGAAGAATGGGGTTGGAATCCTAAGTATGATTTGTCTTCAATGACTGTAGATATGCTGGCAAAATTAAGAGAAAAACTTTGTAAGTAATAGTGCTGTCTTGTAACCTTAATGAAAATGTAAGAAATGTAACAGAAAAAATCGAAGGATTCCCGATGACATATGTAGAATACTTTCATAAGAAATTATATGGAGGTGTTCTCGATGATTGATACAAACCATCATTTATCTACATACATTCGGGGGATCGAATTTATTAATCAAGAAATTCAGTTTTTGAGAGATCGGATCCATGTAGTTTATGATAAAGATATGATTAAAGACATCTATGATTCCATAAGCATTCTTAGGGAATTCAAAAAAGATTTTTTTAAAGAACTCAGTAAAAGATAGAGGCCAATCAATGATAAAAGATTGAATGATTATATAGTATGACTTTTGCTCTACCATTGAAAAAACTAGTATAGGAACAAAGTACTAATTTTGCGACAACGTATTTAAAATAAATGTAATTTTGTGTATAATTATGTTGAAAAATAGGTTGTTGGGGGATGGTTTAATGGAGCAATTAACGAGAGAAGAACTTGATTATCTATACACAAAACCCGAAAAAAACGACATAAATAAAAGAATCAATAGCATTATAGGTTTTAGAATAGTTGAGTTAATAGCGTTCGTGGGGTTATGTATTTTTTTATGGGACAAATTTTTAAAATACAATCAGTACTAATCGGTATGGATGTGCAAAATTTCGACATTAGAATATGTCGTGAGAAATTTGGAGAATATTGAAATACGATTTTTACATCGTGAAAAAGGAATGCTACCTCCTGTATCGAATTGTCAATAACATAGATGGTATACAGGGAGGAATAGAAATGATGAGAACCTACTATTGTTTCGCTTATGGAGAACTTGTGCCAGCAGAAGAGATTTCTTTGCCAACAGTCGCTGAACAAGGTGATATCTTTAGTTGTTTTGGACTATTGTATCAAGTCGTAAGCGAAATGAGAGTTGAGGGAAAGAAAATTTATCAACTGAAGTTTATTTAACTGAATAGCGGTGATTGGTCAATAAGCTAAGGGAATAAATGCTTACGAAGTGGGACATATCATCTTAAATAACAAGATTAGGAAGCTAAAAATTGCTTCCTTTTTGTGTTTACATGAAAGGTTGGTTATACATCGCATTATTGAGCACTAATCATTTATGGCTTGTTTGCTCCGATGAGAAATTAAAGGAAGTAGATTAAAAATAAGAGGGATAAAAAAGAAACCTATGATTCCGCCCAAGAGCATAGGAACATGATGCTTCCTTGCAAAAATAATTCCAATGATACTATGGATGAAGTATACAAAAAAAGTAGTTAACCTCTTTGTGATATTCAAAAAATCATCTCCTTCTGTATAGTAACTTTATTCTTTATCAATTTGAAATAAATTATTTACGTCAGTAAGAATCAATTTTAGGATATCATTCTTTTAACCTGTGTGTACTTGTAGTATAATTTTATTATCTGTTTTTGCAGTATAAGAAGAATAGAAGGGAGCAAAAAGATGAGGAATATCGATGCTGTCATCGTAAAGAAGGCGATTATCCATGTTTTAGATCGAAATGCTGATACGCCTATCTTGACAGATTTTGAACAAGAGATCGACGAGGATATCCATGAGTTTTTGGAAAAACATATTATAAAATCTTTGACGGATGAAGAAAATAAAAAGGCTAAGTTTAAGGACGGAATGACAGTAGTCAAGAATGCTTGTCAAACCATATTCCAGGATGAAAGTAAATTTGTAGAAGCCTCTCAAAAGATTGCACAACATATGTTTAAAGCGATGAAAAATAACAATCAAATCTCTTCAGCTGATTTGGTTGTATGTCTATATTCTGCTCAAGAAGAAAACTATATTGGTATTCTAAAGCTGGATTATAAAAAATCTTTTATACATAATGTTGAGTTCATTGATGATCAATTAAGGATATCTATTTTACCCCAAGCCATTGGACTGCCAGGACTTGGTCAAAAACTACAAAAATGTGCCTTTATTAAGCCTTTTGATGATGCGGATGAGTTCGATCTAATTTTGTTGGACAAACAAAGCTATGGGAAAGATGAAGATGCTGAAATTGCCCATTTCTTCGCAAATAATTTCCTTTGCTGTGATGTCTTAATTGATAATCGAGACAAAACCAAAAATTTTAAAAGCCTAACAGAAAAATGGACTAGAAAAAATTTAAAAGAAGACTTTGAAAAAGCACAAGAAGTTAGAGAAGAAATGATCACTGCATTAAAAAATTCTGCTGAAATTGATATTGAGAAGTTTACCCAGAATGTTTTTGGCAATGATATGGACATGCAGCAAAATTTTGTACAGCATTTTCATAAAGAGGGGATACCTACAGACAACTTTGAAATTGATAAAAACTGGGTAGAAAAGAAAATGAAAAAGCGTGTGATGAAAACAGATACAGGGATCGAAATAAGAGCAGAATATGAGGATTATGAAGATCGCATGAAGTTTGATATTAAGAGAAATGGTGATGGGACCGTGGATCTCATCATAAAAAATGTGAGAAGTTTTCAAGAGCGATAAAGAAAGGAAGTGGAAATTTTGATACAATTTCTAAATGTTTCAAAGCAAAATATAACTGTTTTGAAGGGGTTACCTATCCATATTAATGCCCATTTTATTACAGATACTTCACAGTCATGGATATTTAGCAATACGAAAGCACAAGAAGGTATTTGTGAGGCGCATATTCACTATATCTCACCAGAGAACAATAGGAAAATGATGATGGAACAGCCTTTATGGAGAGGATATTTATGTGAAGAGATGCCTGACGAAAATATACGTCAGCAAATGTTAGAGCACATTAATCAACCTATCATTCATGTAATTTTAAATGTCTATCAGGATTATAAATATCTAGCAGCTGACATTGTGGATTTCATCTTTAGATTACTTAAAAAGAACAACAAAAATGTTGAAGAAGTGGTTATAGATACATTCATCTATTCAGAAGTCATGGAATTTGAAGGAGATAATATTTAACATTAATGCCATTTAAGGGTACTCTTAGATGGCTTTTCTTTTTGGAAAAAGTATGATACAATAGACATTATGTAAACTATGCCCAAATGTACATAACAGGAAAAGGGGGTATAGAGATGAAAATTCGTATGAATAAAAAAACATTGATAACTGTTATGATAATTCTTTCTTTAAGCTTACTGGTTGGTATAGCTTATTTTCAATTTATGGGAAAAGACGAGCCAGTAGTGCTTCATTACAAAGCGTTTATGGCTCAAGTGAGAGAGGGAAAAGTAGAAACCGTTTACTATGTAGATGATCCGAAGCTTGAAGGAAGACTAAAAGGTGGACAAGAATTTATTACTGATAATCCAAGGACTGAAGGTTTTAAAGAAACTTTGTTGATGCATAATGTGAAGGTCGAAGAGAATAGTGCTAATTCTATTGTCACCAATATAGTTGGTCTCATAGGACTTGTTGCGGTTTTTGCAGGGATGGCCATATTTATGTCTAAACAGTCCTCTCGACAGACTTCTATGGAATTCAATAAGATGTCTAGTATTGAAGCAGCTCCACAGGGCGATATTAAAGTAACATTTGCCAGTGTAGCGGGAAATGAGGAAGCGAAGGAAAGCATAATGGATCTAGTGGATTTCCTCCAGAACCCTGAAAAATACGTAAAATATGGTGCTAGAATTCCACGAGGTGTAATTCTTTATGGACCTCCGGGAACCGGTAAAACCTTATTGGCAAAGGCGTTAGCTGGTGAAGCGGGAGTACCTTTTTATGCAGTATCAGGTTCTGATTTTGTACAGATTTATGCAGGGCTTGGGGCCGGAAGAATCCGAAGCCTCTTTAAAAAAGCAAGAGAACATCAAAAATGTGTAATTTTTATTGATGAAATAGATGCCCTTGGTAAAAAAAGAGATGGTATGAACGGCAATGATGAAAATGATAGAACATTAAATGCGCTATTAACAGAGATGTCAGGATTCCATGAGAACGAGGGTATCATTGTCATGGCTGCGACAAATAGGCTGGATACATTAGACGAAGCATTATTAAGACCGGGAAGATTTGATAGACAAATCGAAGTAGGTCTTCCTGATGTTAATGCACGTCATCAAATTTTAAAACTGCATAGTAGTAAAAAACCTTTGTCACCTGGAATTGACTTGGGAAGACTTGCCCATGAAACCGTATATTTCAGCGGCGCAGAGCTTGAGTCTTTATTAAATGAAGCTGCCATATTGGCTGCAAAGCAGAATGCAGACCAAATCAAGCATGAGCATATAGATAGGGCATATTATACAGTGATTGCTGGAGAAGAGAAGAAGGATCGTAGTGCGATTTCCCAAGAGGATAGGGAACTAATTGCCTATCACGAGGCAGGCCACGCTTTGATAACAAAGATGGTAGCTCCTGAAAATCGAGTGACAAAAGTAACGATCATTCCAAGTACAAAGGGAGCTGGGGGGTTTAGTATGAATATCGCTCCAGACAAAATGTGCAGAAGTAAAAGAGAGATGTTAAATCAAATTAGGATATCTTTAGGTGGAAGAGCGGCTGAAGAGATTATTTTAGGAGAAGATAACATTACAACTGGTGCTAGCAATGATATTGAAAAAGCAACTTCCACAATTATTGCAATGATGAAGCGTTTTGGTATGAATCAATCAACAGGATTGCTCAACTATGATGTAGTATATAATTACAGCAATGGGGGAGTTGATCGTGTGATGTTGGATGAGTGTAAAAAGACAATGGATCAATTATATGAAGAAACGAAAAGCATTTTAAGCAAGAACATTCATCTATTAGAAAAGATTGCTCAAACCCTATTGGAGAGAGAGACCATCAATGAAGATGATCTGGATCAAATCATTGATGAAAACTTGGCAAATGCAATGTAGCTAGAGGTGGGGTTTTTAAACCAAGTTCTAAAAAATAACTCCATGAATGATTGTTTAGAATATTGAAAAAATATAAAAATGCAAGGATTTGACGATGAGACCATTAAATCTTAGTATAATCAGTAATAAATGGGGGAAATGCTAGATTTATAGACTTTTCATTTTCACAAGAATCATGTATAATAAATATAGATTAAAACCTGGGATGTACGTGAAGCCCTGTAAATTCAACCTACAGATTTTATTCGGGAGTCTGGGTTCCTTTATCGATGAAATGCCTCCTTGGAGTGGACTTCAGAAGTAAAGGGTAAGACACCCACCTAGTTGAGGCTAGGGTATGAATTTAGAGGTGAACGGCATTCTGGGAGAAATAATAGACTGATTTAAAACTAGTTACTAGTTTTAAATCAGTCTATTATTTTTTTGGAGCTCCTATTTTAGGGTAAAAAAAGAGGTCAATAAATGACCAAAGGATGGGAACTATACTCACTTATAGGCTAGACAGCAACTCCGAGACCC
Source organism: Anaerosolibacter carboniphilus (assembly GCF_014205875.1). Taxonomy (GTDB): domain Bacteria; phylum Bacillota; class Clostridia; order Peptostreptococcales; family Thermotaleaceae; genus Anaerosolibacter; species Anaerosolibacter carboniphilus. The sequence continues at coordinate 61,293 of NZ_JACHEN010000009.1, read as the reverse complement.
TATAAAGCTAATGTAAGTGTAACAAAAATTACAATTAAGATTGTTATAGAAAAGTTAATTTTTATATAAAAATATTTACCATGATTTAACATAACACTCATAGCAAAAGCTGTCGAAAATTATGTATACTCAGAATGAAAACAATTAATGAAGAGGATGGTTTTATGAGTCTAATAATGAAAAAGATGTCTATATATGATGAGTTAATACATACATTAAAGCATAAGTCGATTCGAACTGTATATCAACCTATTATTAGTCTGGCAGATGGAGAAGTTCTCGGCTATGAAGCATTAAGCAGAGGTCCACGTAACTCTCATCTCGAATCTCCTGCCAATCTCTTTGATGTAGCAGATAAATGTAATCGTCTCTGGGAAGTTGAACTTCTATGTAGAACAAAGGCTTTGGAAAATGCCAGAGAGTTACCACCAGGCAAATTACTTTTTATAAATGTAAACCCTGAGATGATTAAAGATCGGAAATTTAAGAAGGGCTCTACAAAGGAGTATATATCAAAATTTGGAATCAACCCTACAAGCATTATATTTGAAATTACTGAGAAAACAGCTGTAAGTGATTATAAAAGCTTTCGAAGGACGATCGATAATTATATTAGTCAGGGATATAAAATTGCGATAGATGATACGGGTGCAGGATATTCAGGATTAAGACTTTTAGCCGAGACTCATCCACAGTATATTAAAATTGATATGGAGCTAATAAGGGATATTGATAAAGATATGATTAAACAGGAGCTGATGAAAACTTTCTACTCCTTTGCTAAAATTACAAATATGAAACTGATAGCAGAAGGCATTGAGACCAAGGAGGAGTTGAAGACATTAATAGATATAGGTGTCCATTATGGGCAAGGCTTTTTTCTTGAAAGACCTACTGAAGCCTTTACCTTTATTAATCCAAATATCAGGCAGTTTATTATGGATAGAAATTGCTTGATAGAGAATAAGGATACGGGTCTGGATATGATAAAGATAGGTGACATTGCAAGACAAGATGAAATTATAGAAATGAACAGCCTCATCGGAGAAGCCTATAGAATGCTAGATGAAAATTATAATTTACATGGGCTTGTGGTTTGCGACCAAAAGGTACCTGTAGGACTTGTAATGAAAGCAAAGCTATCTTTAGAAATTGCGCAGAATTTAAGAAAGGATAAATTTTTTAAACAGGAAGTCACTACCATCATGGAAAAAAATCCTCTTATTCTTGAGTATACTATGTCATTAAAAGAAGCGTGCAGACAAGTAGTTGCCAGAAGAGAAGAGAATTTATATGATTATGTGATTGTGACGAGAGAAGAAAAGTATTATGGTGTTTTACCAGTAGGTATTTTATTAAGCGTGTTAAGTGAAAAGCAATAGCGCGATTAAGCGTTATTGCTTTTCACTGTTATTTGAGCTGATGAAAGTGATCAATAATTTACGATGACTAGAAAACTAGGAATTTTTCTTTTTGAATAGATACTGAATCGTTCTCCAATGGATGCTTCCCGTGCAAAATATAGTAGCAATATAACTAAGCAGACCACCAATAATACTAATCATGAGGCGTAGTGTAATATGCATGGGCGTTAATGTAAGTAGCTGAAAGATATTCACCATAAATAAAATCATGATAATGGTAGCAAACAATGGTTTGAAGAAAGCATTGATTACATTGAGTTTCAATTTTATCGTCCTGCATAGACCTGAATAATCAAGTGCAAACATTGAAAAGTTAGCTAGAATAAACCCAATGATGAAGCCGTTGACACCAAATCTAGGGTTTGCAACCAAATAGTAAGTACATGCTAATTGTAAAGCAGTACCTATCAAGTAGTGAATGGTCGTCATGACTTGTTTTCCCATACCATGGAGAATACCGGATATGGTATGATGCAGACTCAGAAAAATCATGGAATACGCCAATAGCGAAAGGTATTTGCCTACTTCATCTTGGGCGTAAATAAATTTGCAGATAGGATTTGCAAAAAAAATAAAAAGTGCTGTTAATGGGATGGACACCAACAAAGTCATTCGAACTGCCAGACTTGATTTCATACCGATTTCTCGCCAATTCTTATGAACCATTTCTTCAGAAACATTAGGAATGATATTGACAACTAAAGCGGAAGTCACAATAAAAGGAAGAAAAAGTAAAGGCATAGCCATGCCCGTAAGCTTTCCAAATACTGACAATGCTTCTTGCGAACTGTATCCTATGACTTGTAGACGCTGTGGTATTAATACGGCATTTAGTGATTGCATGATCACACTTATCATTCTTGACAAGGTGATAGGTACAGAGATATAAATGATTTTACCTAGAATACTTAGACTTCCATCCAGCAAAATATGATAACTTTTTCGGAGTTTAAGGGCTTCAATGTATTTAAATTTTAGTAGGAGCCAAAGTAAACCTACAAATTCTCCAAAAGATATACCCAAAATAGCAATTGTAGAAGCGTGGATCGAAGTCTGGGGCTTTAAAATAAATAATAGACCTACAACAAAAGCTACACGAAATATCTGCTCAAGGACCTGAGCCATTCCAGGAGGGCCGACATCCTTTAGACCATAATAGTAACCCCTCAAAATTGATGAAATCGTAATTAAGGGAATGGCGGGAATAAGTGCAATGATATTCCCATAAGAATCAGGACTTTTAAGAATGCTTATGCTAATATATTTAGCAAAATAGAATAAAGCAAAGGACATGAAGGTGCTGATGATTGTACCAAGAAATAGAGAAAGTCCCAATACTTTGTTACAACCCCGTTTATTATTAAGGGATAGATAGTGAGCTACAAGTTTCGAAACAGCTACTGGGATTCCGGCAGTAGTAAATGTAATGAATACCATCAAAATGGGATGAACTAGATGAAACAAACCAATTCCTTCAGGGCCAATCAATCGAGACATGATGATTTTATATGCAAAGCCTAGAAAACGTACGATGAAGTTAACGATGATTAATAGCAGGGTTCCATATAAAAATGAGTTTTTTTTCAAGTCATCACCTTCTTCTTATCTTTCATACTATTTATACATATTCCTAGATAAATTTTTATATTACTCTAAGCGTTTCTAATAGAGAGTTGGTGATTTGAAAAGTATTTTTTAAAATTATAAAAATATAAAAATAAATAGAGGGATAAGAAATAAAATGTCTAAATATAATTAATAAAACATTTAAAATATTTAGAAAATAACGAAAGGGAGGGTCTTTAAATGGGAAGAGTGCTAACCATTTCTGTGCAAGGAGATTTGACTCAAATTATTGATGCCCTTGCGGCAAGGGGGCATAAAATTATTACGAACCATGAGATAAGTAAAGAAACATCTGTGTTTATCATGTCAAATGTGGATGAAGATTGGGAACAAATAAAGTCATTAGAATGGATAGACTTTGGAAATAATGAGTTCATATTGACAATGAATGCATCTAAGCTTACAGAAAGGGAAATCATAGAAGTAATTGATCGATTGGCATCTAAATCAGATAAAAAAATGGATAAAGTAATGAAAATCAAAGTTTCTGTGGATGAATCCCTAAAGGAATTAAGAGCTCTCCTAGAAAAACATGGTTATGAAGTAATTCCATCCTATAAGGTAGATCATGATGTCTCGGCAATCGTTTTCACAGGTGTGGATGAAATTTGGGAGACAATTAGTACTTGTCAGATGAGGGAGTATGGAGACTCAAAGTATGTATTAACGATGAATGCTTCTCATATGAGCAATGACGAAATATTAGATACATTAAATAGATTATGCAGCAAAAAAAGCTAAGGTTATCCTTAGCTTTTAAAATACATAGGCAATTATGAACCTCTGAAACATATGGATAAATCCATAATTGCCGTCATATGTATCATAAAAGTCAAATCTTTAGAAAAGACTTTCTTATAATTGTTTTACTGTCTGATATATGTTTTCAATATTCTCTTTTTGCGTGTCTATTAAGTGGAACTGCTCTTGGCTACGATTAAGGGAAGATTTTGTATTATTGCTAATTTCGCCTAGAGTATTTGCAAATTGCTGTATTGAGGATAAAAACTGCTGTGTTTTTGCAGAAATACTTTGGGAGTAATTTCTGATTTCTTCGGATTTTCTTGATGTGACCGAAGAATGATTTGATACACGATCTGTAAGGCGCTTAATATCGTTAATATTATGTACAATGGCTGAAAAAATTTCGTTAACATCATCAAATATCTGGGTGATTTTCTTTGTTTCATGAAGAGAAGCAGAAGCAGTTTTTGTGCTATGATCAAGTTTTGAGGTGGATATTTCTGTAAAACTTACAAGATCATTAATGATTTTTTCAATTTCTTGTGTGTTTCTCGTAGATTGATCAGCTAAAAAGCGAATCTCTTCTGCTACAACGGTAAAACCTCTACCATACTCTCCTGCCCTGGCTGCTTCAATGGAAGCATTCAATGCTAAGAGGTTTGTTTGCTTTGAGATGGAGGATATTGACGTCAGAATAGATCTGATGCTATTCATCTTATTTGAAAGAACCACAACTTCTTGTGATGTATCCGTGATATCTTTCATGGTGGCATGTAAATGATCTACAACTTGGTGTACGGCGTGAATGTTATTGTTAAGTCTATTACTAAAAACTTGAATATCCTGCTGAGTTTTTGCTACAAAGTTGATAGCTGAGACTGCCGAATCTCCAAGATCTTTGTTAAGGTCTGTAACGTGATGAATACCTGTATCTATTTCAAGAATACTAGCAGAGATTTCGTCGGTCCCAGATACAAGAAAATCTAGGGTATTAGACATTCCAAGAATTTGTTTGCTAGATTGCTCTGCCTCGGTTTTAACGCTAGAAGAAATGCGGGTCATTATATCTGTTTCGTGGACAAGTTCTTGGGTTAGATTATTAATATGATTTCTAAAAGAAATGACTTCTTTATATATACGTATGGCAAAGATTAAGGCAATTCCTAATGCCATTAAAGCAATAATAATAGAAAAAAACATGTATATATTGTTACGAGAACTAATTTCTTTAAAAATTGGAATTGTATGAGCAGTTGTTGTTTCTTGAATGAGATTTGCAGATATAACTAATTTTTCAATTCGATCCAAAGTTAATAACACAATACTATCTTTTGTCGGATCTGAATCCATTGGATAAATCGTGGTTAGCTTACTATTATATTCCTGGATTCTTGTATAAATGCTTTGAAGATTATCTAACTCATTATGTATGATCTCTAAATGATTATTACTGCCATCAATCTCTAGTGACTTCTTAAAAAGCTGAACGGTTTGATCAATTTCACCGATCTTCTTTTGTAAATCAGATATTGAAAAATTACGCATAAGATACCTTTGATACATCGTATTGAATTGTAAGCTTTGAGCTTGGATTTGAGAAGAAAGAAGAATTTGATTATTTACCATACTTTCTACTTTTTTTAGACTGCGATTCGATAATAGCAGTGCTATATTCGTCGTTGCAGAAACAAGTAAAATCAATATCATCATTAGAATAAAGGCATTAGAAATTTTTTGATGTACAGTGCTATTGCTATACTTTCTGTTTTTTTTGTGGGATAATAAATTTGGCAAATGAATACTAGAAGCAAATCGTTGAGACCATTTTGGAAACAATGGTTTTTTAAGAAATTTTAGCTTAGTATAGCTAATTTTTAGTTTTGGCATTCTTTTAAAAAAGTTTACTATAGGATGAATAATTTTTAGTTTAGCTAATAATTTTTCTGTCACTCCATATTCCTCCCTCATCCTCACTATTTCACTTCTATATTTTATCTTTATAGGATATTATATGATTATGGACATGTTAGGAAAGTGTTAAAATAATGTTAAATGGGTAAAAGTTAACAGTATATCGCTGCTTTCTAATGTATCAATTATATAGTATAGAATTACAAGGTGATTTTTAATCGAATAGCAATGAAAATACATATGTTTATCATACAAACAAAACGATGGAGGAATACCATGGAAAACTTAGTATACTTGGTTGCGGTTCCAAAAGGAAGTTTATTATATTGTAGCCAAAAGATACAGCAATTTCTTTGGGATAAATATGATCTACACAGAGGCGAATTGCCTGAGCTGCACCTTACCTTGGAAGCGATCTCCTATAAAGATCAGGAAGAACTGCAAAGCATTAGAAAAGTGATTAGAGATCTATTAGCCAATATAGCACCTTTTGAAATGATGGCTAGTGGCTTTAGTTATATCCCTTGTCCTTATAATTGTATTACGATTCATATAGTTAAAACCAAGGAGTTAAAAGAAATTTATCAGCAAATCCACGAGGGTTTAGAAAAAAAAGGATTTCAAGTTCGTGAGTTTAGTTCAAATGAAATTGTGTTTCATATTAGTCTAGCAGGTATTCACGGTCGGCAATGGTCAGAGGAAGAAAGCAGAAGGGCATGGAAGGATGTAAAGGATTTTCATATTCAGAATAGCTCTTTTGTAGATGAATTTCAGTTATGGTTTCCTGAATTAACTTCTGATAAAAAAGTAATAGAGAAATTTTGGCTAAAAGGATAAGATGCTTAGAAAAAGTAGACGAAATTGTATAAATTTAACTGAATTTTTTTTATTGGGCAACGAAAAATATGAAGGAAGAGAATTTTGATTGGAGGCGTAGAGATGGAACTGATTTGCCCAATATGTAATGCTATGGTAGCATACCTCTTTAAATGTCCCACATGTGGGAACCAGATGGAAAACGCAGGTGCTATTCAAGATTTTTTTGATGATTATAGTACATATCTTCCGATGAGTATTACGCAACGTATTGATGATGCAGCCTATGACCAATGTGTGCATGTATTTCACTGTAATCAATGTAATCATGATAAGCGCATTTCCATTGATAAAGTAACTATATAAGCCTTTCGACCACGCCGCTTTTATTGAAAAGCGGTTTTTTTATAAGATAATTAAATTTATAGTATTGACAAAAATAAAAAAAGTAATTATTATTAATCTATGCTTTAATACGATAAAGCGATAAATTAATAAAGCAAGAGGTGGTTGTATGGAAAATTCTTTTGATTTTATTCCCGAAGGAGTAACGGATGTCCATAGTGATGAATATGCTGCCAAAGAAAAAATCATAGATAAAATAAAAAAAACCTTCAAGAGTTTTGGATATCATCAGGTATCCACACCGGCCTTTGAGTATTATGATACATTTACTGCATTGGGTGGTTTATCACGGGATGAGATGTTCAAGTTGATAGATCAAAAAGGAAGAATTTTAGTGTTGCGGCCTGATATGACGATCCCTATCGCCCGCATGGCTGCTGGAAAGAGTGGATATCAAAAATACAGTTATATATCCAACATATTTCGAATGAATGATAAACAGAATGGAATGAAACGAGAGTTTATTCAAGCAGGCGTTGAATTTCTTGGAAACGAGAGGGAAGAAGCAGACGGAGAAACTATTGCTCTAGCAATAGAAATACTTCTCAAAAATGAAATTGACGGTTTCCAAATTGATTTGGGTCACGTGGGCTTCTGTAGAGCGTTGTTAAGAGAATGTGAGATCCATAAAAATCAACAGAGTCAATTGCAATATTTAATTGAGCAAAAGAACTTAGCTGAGCTTGAGAATTTGTTGAATGCATACAAAATAAAAGATTCAATCGCAAACGCAATATTAGAGATCCCCAGTCTTTATGGATCTGCTGAAAAGGTAATTAAAAGGGCTAAATATCTTATTCAGAATAATGAAATGGAAAATGCCATTCAGAACTTAGAAAAAGTATATAACATACTTAAAGATTACGCCTATGATAAATATATTACCCTTGACCTAGGGAGGATCAATCCTATGCACTATTACACGGGCATTATTTTTAAAGGTTACATTCTGGATTATGGAAAGACCATACTAAGCGGAGGAAGATATGATCAATTGATTAAGACTGATGGGAGAGGAACACCAGCAGTGGGATTTGGGTTAAATGTTGACAAATTGATGGAGGTGTTAGAAATGTATAATCTAAATAGCAAGCCATGTTATACAGATTTTCTTGTACTATATAAAGCTGAAAACAGAAAAAGTGCTTTTCGTATGGCAAGTGATTTAAGAGAAAAGGGGTTTATTGTTGAGACAGATGCGTGTAGAGAAAATCTTAAGGAACAGATCTGCCATGCAGCTGCTAGAAATATCAAAGAGATTATCGAAGTAAAAGGTACCATGATCAAAGTCATTAGTTTGAAAAATAATCTTATATACGGCGGTGCAATAGATGAATTTATGAAACGCATCGATATGGGCCAACTGTATGGATCTATTCACTAGGAGGCAACATGCAAAAATATATCAATTTAGCGGTAGCAAAGGGAAGACTTGCAGATACCGCTGTAAAAGCCTTAGAAGGAATGGAAATATGCTTTAATGACTATTCATCAAACAGTAGGAAGTTGATCCATATGGATCAGAAAAAGCGGGTGAGACTAGTACTAGTAAAGGCTGATGATGTACCTACTTATGTGGAACAAGGAGCTGCAGATATAGGCATCGTAGGTAAGGATACTTTACTGGAGTCAATGGCAAGTGTGTATGAGATGATGGACTTAGAATTTGGAAAGTGCAAGTTTGTAGTAGCTGCTTTAAAGGATTACGTTGAGAATGTTCAAAGAAAAACCTATGTAGCAACAAAATATGTGTATGTAGCAAAAGAGTTTTTTAAAAGAAAAGGAAAATCTGTGGAAATTATTAAACTAAATGGTTCTGTAGAATTAGCTCCCATTATGGGTTTGGCAGATATGATCGTTGATATTGTAGAAACAGGTACTACATTAAGGGAGAATGGATTGGTCATCGTTGAAGAAATATGTCCTGTAAGCGCTAGGTTAATTGTGAATAAGGCTAGTTTAAAAACGAAAGGGGATATAATCGAAACCATGATCCAGCAGCTGCGACCGAATCAAAAAAGAGAGGAAGTTTAATAAATGAAGATCGTATATTTTGATGATATGTCTCAGGATGATCTAGATACAAAATATCTGAATAGAGGAGATACGGCCAATAATGAGATTGATGCAATTGTGGATCAGATTTTAAAGGAAGTCAAAAGACGAGGGGATGCTGCATTACAAGAATATACATTAAAGTTTGATGGCGTGACACTTAGTAATATAAGAGTTTCACAAGAAGAGGTCGAAGAAGCTTTCTCCAAGGTTGAGCCAGAATTTGTTGCAATACTAAAGGAAGCCAAGGAGAATATATGGTACTATCACGAGAAGCAGAAGCAAAACTCATGGTTTAGAAATCCCAGTGAAAATATTATTCTTGGGCAGATGGTGACGCCTCTTGAGAGAATCGGTATATATGTGCCAGGAGGCAAAGCAGCATATCCTTCAACAGTGCTGATGAACGCCATACCTGCATTGGTTGCGGGTGTTGATTCAATAGCAATGGTATCACCGCCTAATAAAGAGGGTAAATTGAATCCATACGTTTTGGTCGCAGCCAATCTATGTGGAGTGAGAGAAATATATAAAGTAGGTGGTGCCCAATCTATTGGGGCCCTCGCCTTTGGAACAAAGACAATACCCCCTGTAGATAAGATTGTAGGGCCGGGAAACAGCTATGTAGCTATGGCGAAGAAAAAAGTGTACGGATCTGTAGACATTGATATGATTGCAGGGCCCAGTGAAATCTGTATATTGGCTGATAATAAAGGGAATGCCACTTTTATCGCAGCTGACTTGCTTTCTCAGGCAGAGCATGATGAAGATGCAGGTGTCATATTGGTAACTACTTCTCAAGAGTTGGCAGAGAAAGTACAGGAAGAAGTAAAGAGGCAAGCTGCACTATTGATTAGAAAAGAAATTATTCAAAAATCCTTAAAGAATCATGGCTACATCTTTGTTGTACCCGATCTAGAGATAGGATTTCGGCTAGTGAATAAGATTGCCCCGGAACACTTAGAATTAATGGTGGATTCACCATTTGATGCATTATCAAAGATTAAAAATGCTGGTGCAATTTTTTTGGGAGCCTATTCCCCAGAGCCTCTGGGTGATTATTTTGCTGGTCCGAATCATACCCTTCCCACTGGGGGCACCGCAAGATTTTCATCACCCCTTGGGGTCGATGATTTTATCAAAAAATCTAGTATCATTTATTATAATAGATCAGCGCTGGATCAAGCCCGTGACCAGATCATTTATTTTGCTGAAAAAGAAGGCTTAACGGCTCATGCCAATGCCATAAGAGTGAGGGATAAAGGATGAAAAATTTAATAAAAGATTCTGTGCGTTCTATTGTACCCTACAGCCCTAATAAGAACAGTTATAAGATAAGGCTTGATGCCAATGAAAATCCCTTTAATATGCTAGCTGAGATGCATGATGAAATTGTTGGAGTCATTGGTGAAATGGAGATGAATAGATATCCTGATACAGATTCTTTTTGCCTAAGGCAGGATTTGGCCAAATATGTAGGTTTAAAGCAGGAAAATATCATTTGCGGCAATGGATCTGATGAGATTATTCAAGTGATTATACAAACCTTTGTGGATAAAGGAGATTTTGTAGTTACCCATGTACCCACCTTTTCCATGTATAATATTTTTACAAAAATTGCTGGTGGTGAAATGATCGAAGTTCCTTCAGAAGAAGATTTTACGGTAGATGTGGAGAAAATCATTGACACTGCAAATCAGAGCAAAGCTAAAGTGATATTTTTATGCAACCCCAACAATCCTACTGGTACTACCATGTCAAGCAAAGATATTTTAGAAGTACTTCAGAGAACGGAATCAATGGTTGTAGTAGATGAAGCATATTATGAATTCTTTGGGGAAACCATGGTAAGTTATGTGAATGATTGGGATCGCCTCATCGTTTTAAGAACGTTATCTAAGGCCTTTGGATTGGCAGATATACGCCTTGGATATGGTGTGGCAGGAGAGGATACCATAGAAATTTTAAATCGCGTACGTCCCCCCTATAACTTGAGTACTTTCTCTCAAGCAATGGGTAGTTTGGCGCTCCGTAATGTAGATAGGGTAGAAAATTATATTCAATCTATAAAAGCAGAAAGAATATATATGTTAAATGCATTACAGGAAGAAAAAGAGATAATCGCTTTTCCATCGGAAGGCAATTTTGTTCTTGTAAAATCTGATAAATTAAAAGAAATAGCTGATTCCTGTTATGAAAAAGAAATTGGAACCCGAATATTCAGAAATGATTCCATGCTGCAAAACTGCATGAGAATCAGCATAGGTACAAGATCAGAAAATGATTGTATGATCGAGACAATAAGAAAAGTGGTGGGTTGATGTGAGAAAATCTAGCATTGAGAGAAAAACATCCGAGACGGATATAAAATTGACATTGCAAATCAACGGAGAAGGAAAAAGTAGTATATCCACTGGAATAGGATTCTTTGACCATATGCTGCATACAATGTGCAAGCATGGTTTCCTAGATATGGACTTATCCTGCAAGGGAGATCTATTTGTGGACGATCATCACACGGTAGAAGATGTTGGTATTGTTCTAGGCAATGCTTTTCGAGAGGCTTTAGGAAATAAGCAAGGAATCACGAGATATGCAACGATTTATACACCGATGGATGAAGCCCTTTCCCGTGTTTCTTTAGATATTAGCGGAAGAGCCTATTTACATTATGATATGCCTTTTTTACAACAAAGCTCAAGGAAATTTGAGGTTGCCCTTGTAGAAGAGTTTTTTAGAGCATTTGTAAATCATGCACAAATAACACTGCATATTGCCATGATATATGGTAAAAACAATCATCACATGATTGAATCAGTTTTCAAGGGCTTTGGTAGAGCCCTGGATCAAGCCAGCATCATTGAGGATAGAGTTGTAGGCGTTCTATCTACCAAAGGACATATATAATTTTTAAAGTTTAATTAAAGGAGGGATGAGGGATGATTGCCATCGTAGATTATGGCGTAGGAAATTTAAAAAGTGTGGATAAAGCCTTTCAACATTTAGGCTTTCGATCGATAATCACATCGGACAAAGAGGAAATTGATAAGAGTGATGCTATCGTGTTACCCGGTGTAGGTGCCTTTAAGGATGCTATGGAGCAGTTAAAGAAAAACGATTTGGTAGAATGTATAAAGAAAAATGGAGAAAAAAAGAAATGGATATTAGGCATATGTTTGGGTATGCAGCTCCTTTATGAAAAAAGCTATGAGGATGGAGAATGGGAAGGGTTAGGATTGTTGAAAGGTGAAATCGTGAAATTTAGCTCACATTTGAAAATACCCCACATGGGTTGGAATAGGCTTCTTAGAAAATACGATGATGAACTTGGCAGAAATATTCATGAGGGTGAATATGTATATTTTGTCCATTCTTACTATCTCCAGACCCACGTACAAAAAGATATTCTATTTAGTACTCAGTATGATGTGGAAGTTCCTGCTGTTGTAAGAAATGGAAATATTATAGGGATGCAGTTTCATCCAGAGAAAAGCGGAGATACAGGGCTAAAATTATTAAAGAACTTTGGGGAGCTGATAAAATGATTATTTTTCCAGCTATTGATATTCGTGATGGTAAGTGTGTGAGATTGGAACAAGGGAGATTCGACAAAGAAGAGATCTATTTTGATGACCCCATAGAAATTGCAGCTCTTTGGAAATTAAAAGGAGCAACTTGTCTTCATATCGTTGATTTGGATGGCGCACGGTATGGTCTTGGCAAGAATAAAGATGTCATTAGAGAGATCATTCAAGGGATCGATATACCGATTCAGGTTGGCGGTGGATTCCGTACTCTGGATGATATAGACAACATGCTACAGTTAGGGGCTGAGAAAGTGATCATAGGCACCTCAGCAGTTATGATTAAGAACTTTGTTGATGAAGCTGCCAAGCAATTTGGGAATAAGATCATCGTTTCGTTAGACGCTAAGGGGGGGAACATTGCTGTGGAAGGCTGGACCAAGACCCTAAGCCAGTCAGCCTTTGTATTTGCTCAAGAGCTTGAAGACAAAGGCATCCAGTCTATTGTTTATACCGATATCGCAAAGGATGGCATGCTGAGTGGTCCTAATTTTCAGGAGTTAAAACAACTTAAAGAAAAAACGAAGTTAAATATAATTGCTTCAGGAGGAATTACAACCGTCCAGCATATCAAAGATCTTAAATCATTAGGAATTTGTGGTGCAATTATAGGGAAAGCATTGTATGAAGGTGCAGTTACTCTAGAGGAGATAAAGGAGGTGCTCTTATGATTGCTAAACGAATTATTCCTTGCTTGGATGTGGATGCTGGCAGAGTTGTAAAGGGGAAGAAATTTCAAAACCTCTCTGATGTGAATGACCCTATTACCTTAGCAAAGTATTACAACGATGAGGGTGCTGATGAACTAGTTTTCTATGATATCACGGCTACCAATGAAAAAAGAGATATCTTTCTTCAGATTGTGGAGCAGACGGCTGAGACAGTATACATTCCCCTAACAATAGGTGGTGGTATTCGTACCGTTGAAGACTTTAAACGGGTACTAAGGGCTGGTGGGGACAAGGTTTCGGTGAATTCAGCAGCAGTTATAGATCCTCAATTGATCACTGCAGCTGCATTAAAGTATGGCAGACAATGCGTCGTACTTTCTATGGATGTGAAGAAAAACCAAAATCAAGGCTGGTCTGTATACACCCATGGGGGAAGAGTAAATACAGGGATAGATGCCTTAGAATGGGCTGTAAAAGGGGAGTTTCTTGGTGCAGGTGAGATTGTTGTAAATTGTATCGATACCGATGGCATTCGAGATGGGTATGATCTAGAAATTACAAGAATGATTTCTGAGGAAGTAAAGGTTCCAGTTATTGCTTCGGGCGGCGCAGGAAGAAACGAAGATTTCTATCAAGTATTACAAGCTGGTAAAGCTGATGCAGCATTGGCAGCCTCAGTATTCCACTATGGCGATATTCGCATAGGTGAACTAAAAAACTATCTTTATGGTAGAGGTATTCACGTGAGGAGATGTTAATATGGATAAAGTCCTTTCAGAAATTAAATATGATGAAAAAGGCCTTGTTCCAGCGATTGTACAGGATGTTGTAAGTAAAGATATACTTATGCTTGCCTATATGAATCAAGAGGCGTTACGAAAAACCATAGAAACGAAAAAGACATGGTTTTACAGTAGAAGTAGAAAACAGTTATGGAACAAAGGGGAAACATCAGGGAATTATCAGCTGGTAAAAAGGATTTCTTATGACTGTGATAAAGATGCTTTGCTTATTTTAGTAGAACCATTGGGAAATGCATGTCACACAGGAGAAAAAAGCTGTTTTTTCTCCATTCTATATAAGGATTCAAATGAGGATGAAAGCACAGAAATCATTTCTCTGTTGATGGAAAGATTGAAAAATAGGAAAAAGAATCCCTTAGAAGGTTCCTATACCAGTTATTTATTTGAAAAAGGTTTAGACAAGATTTTAAAGAAAATCAGTGAAGAGGCTGGAGAAGTGATTATCAGCGCGAAAAATGAAAATAAATTTGAAATGATTTATGAATTGAGTGATCTTCTTTATCATTCTTTGGTATTGATGGTTGAAAAGGAAATTGATATTGTTGATATCAAAAGTGAAATGATAAAAAGGTATAAAAAGTAAAAAGATATAATATTTCGATGGTATCAAAAAAGTGAATGGACTCATCCTATGAATAGGAGGTGTTTATATGATTACAAAAGATACCATGATTAAGGACATTCTGGCGGATTATCCTAAAGCTGAAGCGGTTTTCAACGAATATGGAATTCGATGTTTCGGCTGAGGCGGCGTATTATATAAAAGCGTAGGCTACGCTGCGCAACGCTATGGGATTGAAGAAGCTGCGCTGATTAAAGAATTAAATAAATATAGACACTAATCAAAGTTAGGTGAATGCTGAAGCCCGATTATTCATTTAATGAGGTAATGAGAAGACAATTTTTGTGAATTGTCTTCTTTTTATGTATAATAACATATAGAAGATATTTTAATTGAAAGAGGTAGAAAACGTGGTTATTGAATTAATGAATAGTTTAATGAACAGAGGCGCAATCATAATTATATTAGCCTTCTTGTTGTCAAAAAGTAGTCTATTTAAAAAGCTGGTTCTAAAAAAAGACATCACTTACCTTGAAAAAATAGCAATGGGTATTTTATTTGGAATCTTTGGCATAATAGGGACTTACTCTGGTATTCCTGTAAAGGGTGCCATCGCAAACTCAAGGGTGATTGGAGTTTTTGTAGGCGGTTGGTTAGGAGGCCCTGTAGTGGGAATACTGAGTGGTGTAATAGCAGGCGGCCACCGATGGGCTATTGATATAGGAGGATTTACTGCCGTAGCTTGTGCAGTCTCAACGATTGTTGAAGGAGCCATAAGCGGGTATGGTAGTCGATTGGTGAAAGACTTAAAAACCAGCTGGCTAGGGGCCTTGGTATTAGGAGCAGCAGCGGAGATTATACAGATGATTATTATATTGGTAGTGGCGAAGCCATTTCCTGATGCATTAAATTTAGTGGAGCTAATTTGGTTTCCCATGGTTTTTGTAAATTCTATAGGAATTTCCATATTCATAGCTATGACGCAAAACATCTTTATCGAACACGAACGAATTGGTGCTGCTCAGGCACATCTGGCACTAAAAATCGCCAATGAGACTTTACCTGTTTTGAGAAAAGGTTTTCATATGGATTCCATTAAAAGAACAGCAGAGATAATCTATGAAATGACAAATGTAGCTGCAGTTGCAATTACGGATACAGAGCATATCCTTGCTCACATTGGAGAAGCCAGTGATCATCATCTAACAGGCAGTCCAATTTTGACCCAGATTACAAAAGATGTTATTGATTCAGGAGCGTATCGAGTAGCCAGGACACCAGCAGAGATCGATTGCAATGAGAAAGAGTGTAAGCTGTTATCTGCGGTCATTGTGCCATTGTTTGATAGAGATAGGGTAGCGGGAACACTAAAATTGTACAAATCCGATAAATTAGGTATTACAAGTACGGATATCCAATTGGCTCTGGGCTTAGCCCAGTTGTTTTCTACACAAATAGAGCTTAGTAAGTTAGAATATCAGAACAAATTATTAGCCAAAGCGGAGTTAAGAGCGCTGCAAGCCCAGATCAATCCCCACTTTTTATTTAATGCACTAAATACGATTGCATCCTTCATTCGCACAAAACCAGAGGAAGCGAGGGAGCTGATCATTCATTTGAGCGATTATTTCAGACAGAGCTTGCAATTTAATAGTGGCGATATTGACTTGATGCGAGAGATTAAAAATATCGAATCATATTTGGCTTTAGAAAGGGCAAGATTTGGGGAAAAACTTAAGATTATTTATGAAATACCAGAGAATATTGTCTGTGTGATTCCACCATTAATCCTTCAGCCTGTGGTGGAGAATGCTGTAAAGCATGGTATTTTTAACAAGGCTGAAGGAGGAACTGTAATTATTAGAGCTATTGATAAAAAGGAGTATGTGGAATTGATTGTTGAAGATGATGGGATCGGAATGGATCAGGACAAGCTCCAAGGACTTCTGAAAGAAGAGAGAAATACAAACCACATTGGATTGATGAATGTAAACAAAAGGTTGAAAACAAAATATGGAGCGGAATATTGTTTAAGTATTGCAAGTCAAGTAGGTTTGGGAACAACTGTAAAGATGGTGATTCCGAAGGATAAATACTAATGGAGGTGAAAAAATGCGTTGTATAGTGGTTGATGATGAAGCTCCAGCCCGTGAAGAAATTAAATATTTGCTTCAAAAGTACAATGATATTGAGATTATTGGAGAGGCGGAGGACGGGAAAGGAGCTTGTGAGCTTGTTGCGAAGGCAAAACCGGATGTAGTGTTTCTAGATATTCAAATGAGAGGAATGAGTGGATTTGAAGTAGCTTGTGAACTATATAAACAGGAAGCATATCCTCTCATCGTATTCATTACAGCTTACGACCAATATGCTATCAAAGCATTTGAAATTAACGCTGTTGATTACCTACTAAAGCCAATTTCAGTTGATAGGCTTAATAGTACGATTGAACGTCTTCAAAATATATATAAAAGGAACAAAACGAATAGCAAAATTGTTATTGAGGAACTCTTAAAATATATAAATAAGCCAAGGGCTATTCAGAAAATCTCAGTCTACAGCAACGGGAAGCATATTCCACTGGATCCTCAGGAGATCATCTTTGTAGGTGTTGAAGGCCGAAATACTGTGATTAAATCCAAAAAGGGAGATTATATTTCAAATCTTAGCTTAAGTGAGTTGGAAGAAAAACTTAAAGATTTTCCTTTCTTTAGAAGTCATCGTAGTTTCTTAGTGAATCTGGAAGAGATTCAAGAAATAGATCACTGGTTCCATGGTACCTATCAAATAACGATGAAAGGATACTCAAAGGACAAAATTCCTGTGAGCCGGAGCAATGCCCAAAAATTTAGAGAAATGATGAATTTGTAAAAATGTGGGGTCAAGCTGACCCTTCTTTTATTGTTTTATAAAATAATGTTGCAAGATTGGCATCATTCACCTCCATAATACATTTCAATCATGAAATTCAACACTTGGTACAGATAGTGTTTCCATTGAAAAACTTTATTTGTATAATCATTAAGTACAATGAATTCAAGAAATTTCAAAAGAAAAGGAGGAAGAAGAATGATTAGTTTTATTGTAGCAATTATAGTTCTTATTTTAGGTTATTTTACCTATGGAAAGTTTGTAGAACGAGTTTTCGGTGTTGAAGAAGGAAGAACAACGCCTGCTGTAGCCATGCAAGATGGCGTGGACTATGTTCCTATGAGTTGGAAACAAATATTTCTTATTCAATTCTTAAACATTGCAGGTCTAGGGCCAATTTTTGGAGCTATCATGGGTGCTTTATATGGGCCTGCAGCATTTTTATGGATTGTATTTGGAAGTATATTTGCAGGTGCAGTTCATGACTATTTCTCGGGAATGTTATCGATCAGACACAATGGTGAAAGTATCTCAGAAATTGTGGGCTATTATTTAGGTGAACCAGCAAAAAAAATCATGAGGGTATTCTCAGTTATATTACTCGTGCTTGTAGGAACTGTTTTCATGACAGGGCCAGCTGGATTATTAAGCAGCCTTAAGCTATTTGGAATAGAGAATGTAAAAATTTGGCTTGCTTTGATTATTATTTATTACTTTTTAGCAACTATTATGCCCGTTGATAAGATAATCGGAAAAATATATCCATTATTTGGTGCAGCGCTGCTAATTATGGCGGTTGGAATTGGGAGTATGATGATAGTCAAAGGCTATCAAATTCCTGAGATTACGCTACAAAGTATGCATCCAAAAGAATTGCCTTTATGGCCCATGCTTTTCGTGACCATAGCTTGTGGTGCAATTAGCGGATTCCATGCTACTCAGTCTCCTATGATGGCACGGTGTATGACCAATGAGAAGTATGGGCGTCAAGTGTTCTATGGTGCCATGATTGCAGAAGGAATCATCGCCCTTATTTGGGCAGCCGCTGCCATGACATTCTTTAATGGAATCCCAGGATTAAATGAAGCACTAGGTAATGGTGGTACAGGTGCAGTAGTAAATACGATCTCTAAATCACTTTTAGGACCAATCGGTGGACTTTTAGCAGTATTAGGAGTAATTGCTTGTCCGATTACATCTGGTGATACAGCGTTCAGAAGTGCAAGGTTAGTAATTGCCGATGCAATCGGATTTGAACAAGGTAAAATTAATAAAAGATTACTATTGGCCTTGCCTCTATTTGCAGTAGGTTTTGGATTAACGCTGATTGACTTTAACATTATTTGGAGATACTTTGCTTGGTCTAATCAAACTTTAGCTATGATCGTGCTATGGGCTTCAGCTGCTTATCTGGCGGTAAAATCAAAACCCCATTGGATTGCATCTGTTCCTGCTACCTTTATGACAGGTGTGAGTATAACATATATCCTTATGGCGCCAGAAGGTTTTAAACTTCCGGCATCCATGGCATATCCTGTAGGTGGTGGTGGAGCACTGTTAGTATTTATACTGTTTATGATTAAAATAAGGAGTGGAGTTCGTACAATAAAACAGGAAGCATAAATATAAAAGGGAATCCACGGATTCCCTTTTATATTTATGTCTAAGAGTATGGCAGAGAAAGTCGATTTCGTGTAAAATGGATAGAAAGAAGTCAAATCCTGGAGGCATATATGATCAATACAAAAAGCCTGAGATTCAAGATACCTACATTGATTATTACGTTGGTAATTATCACGATTGCTGGTGCTAGCTATATGTCTTACGAGATTTTTACGCAAGATATTAAGCAGCAAATTATTCAAAAAAACTCAGTAATTACGGAAATGATTTCGGATCAGATTAGTCAATATCTCATTGCAGCGCAAGACACAGTGGAGTATGTTGCAAAATATGCTTCCTATAATGATATGCCATCCATTATTAGAAGCATAGACAGGATTTACGGTAGTTACAAGTGGATGGATCTTATGTTTTATATGACAATGGATGGGAGGATAACTTACAGTAATCCCTACAATGATATCATTCATCAAAGAAATTATTTGGAAAGAGAATATTATCAGCATATCGTTAAGCATAAGGAAACATATATCAGCAAAGTCTTTATTAGCAGTATCTTAAATCAGCCCCATATCATTATCGTATCGCCAATCATCGATAGCAAAACGGGAGAGATGAAAGGAATTATAGGGGGTGGCGTACCATTAAATAGTTTAAAGCAAATTGTTGAGAAAACTCAGCAATCATTCGATGGAAGAATATATGTTATCGATATGGATGGTACCACTCTGGTTAGTCCCAACGAAAGCGATATCGCTAATCCTGTGGTACTTAACAGGCGTGTAAAAATAGCCGGCCATGAGCAGGAACTCTCTGATATCATGGAACGATATACAAAAGGTGTAGGGGAATATAAGAGTGATCTAGATACGGTGTACGTATCCTTTAGCAAAATTTCAAACTATAAGGGCTTGGTAATCGTCGAACAAAATGAGCAGTACATATTGGGCCAATTGGGAGAAATTAAATCAAGGTTTTTTTCTGGCATTATATTTGTGCTGATTTCAGTTTTAGTCTTAAGCATGTATTTTGCTCATACGATCACAAGTCCTATCGAAAACTTGGTCAATTTTGTAAGAAGGCTTAGCAGTGATATTGATAGTGGAACAAGTGCGGTAGAGATTACTGCATCGGATGAGTTAGGAGAATTGGAAAGGGCTTTTCATCATATGGGTAGAGAACTCAGTCTAAAAATGGAAGCGTTAAAAAACCTTCATAAAAGGGAATATGATATTAAAAAATATCTAAATAGTATTCTTAAAAGTGCGGCTAGTGGGATCATTGTTATTGATTATTACAATAAAATATCTATTTTCAATACAGCTGCTGAAGAGATCACAGGCTATAGAAGCCAATACTTTATCAATAAACCATTAGAATTTTTATCTAGCCATATTGGACTTCCTCTGGAGATTTTTAAGAATTATATAAATGGTGAAGAAAATACGGTAACGGAAAGGGAATGTTTGATTAAAAATAGCGATGGGTTGACAATACCATTAAGTATTTCCCTATCTCCTGTTTATGATGATGAAGGTCAAGTGATCAGCACTGTATGTTTGATTAAAGACCTGACAAAGATTAAAGTATTGGAGGAGCATTTAAGACGAGAGGATCGCTTAAAAACAATTGGAGAAATGTCTTCATCGATTATCCATGAGATCGGAAATCCACTGGCAGGCATGTCAAATCTCTTAGAGGTACTCAAAGGTCACATAGAGGATGAAAATCTCAGAGATGAATTATTGGCAGCATTAAGTGAGGAAGTGAATATGCTCAACAACCTAGTGATTAACTTTTTAGATTTTACAAGAACCCATAAAAGCGTGCATATAACTACCAATATCCTAGGTGTAATTAATAGTGCTTTAAATATATTAAATTCAGAAATTATGAATAAAAATGTGAATATTATCAAGAAATATTCTTCATCTGTACCTTTGGTAAAGATAGACCCAGCAACAGTGCGACAGGCATTTGTCAATCTTCTAAAGAATAGTATCCAAGCAGTAGATGAAAATGGAAAGATAACCATTGAGGTAAAAACGATGGAAGAAGATTATAAAAGGATACTTTGTATCTCCATATTGGACAACGGTGAGGGCATATCGGAGGAAAAAATAGAACAGATTTTTAATCCGTTCTATACAACAAAGCAAGATGGCACAGGTTTAGGTCTATCAATTGTGCATAAGATCATCAGAGATAATAATGGAACAATCTCTGTGAAAAGCGAAGCTGGAAGTAGTACAGAATTTATCATTTGCTTTGAGGGGGAAATTATTGATGAAGCTACTAATTATTGATGATGAAAAGAGCATACGTTTATCATTGCAAGTAGGATTAGCAAAAACAGGTGTTAAAATATTTACTGCTGCATCCGGAGAAGAAGGGCTAGATATTTTTCGTAATGTAAATCCTGACATTGCAGTGATCGATATCAAACTGCCTGGAATTGATGGTATTGAGGTTTTAAGGAGAATTCGAAAGGAAAATGATAGTTGCATCGTGATTATGATTACCTATATTAGCGAGGTAAGATTGGCTGTAGAAGCGATGAAACTAGGCGCCAATGATTATTTTACAAAACCTTTTAATATTGAGGAAATCAAAGATACTATTGAAAGTAACCTTAAATATTTAAAGATGAAAAGGGAATTGATCCAAAATCAAGATGAAGATTTCACAGAAATAATTGGTGTAAGTGATCAAATCAATGAGGTTAAAAAAATCGTTAACAAGGTAAGCAATCTACCATACAATACTTATATTCTAGTTCAAGGCGAGAGTGGAACGGGAAAAGAAATTGTGGCAAAGGCAATCCACTATAATGGCATAAGAAAAAGTCAACCCTATGTGGCCTTAAACTGTGCTGCCATTCCTCAAAACTTACAGGAGAGTGAATTGTTTGGCTATGAAAAAGGTGCTTTTACTGAAGCAAAAACATCGAAAAAAGGGCTGATTGAAGAATCTCATGGGGGGACCTTGTTTTTAGATGAGATTGGAGATATGGATATACTGTTGCAAGCAAAGCTTTTAAGAGTTTTACAAGAGAAAAAATTTAGACGATTAGGCGGCGTAAAAGAAATTGAATTTGATGCCAACATCATTGCTGCTACCAATAAAAATCTTTTAGCTGAAGTGAAAAATGGATCCTTTAGAGAAGATTTATATTATCGATTAAATGTGGTACCAATCTTTACAACGCCTCTACGGCAAAGGGTCGAAGATATCCCACCCCTTATCGATTCATTTATTCGACTGTACAGCACCCAATTGAAGAAAAATATTATGGGTATGGCTGATGAAGCCATGGAAATTTGTAAGGCTCATGCGTGGAAAGGCAATGTAAGAGAATTGAAGAATGTGATTGAAAGAATCATTATTTTCCAAGAGAATGAATGGATTGGTATTGATGATTTGCCTCACAACATAGTAAGTGATAGTAATATGATCAATGATAAAAACGTCACGAATATAGGTAATAATAATCTAAATTTAGAAACTGTGGAGATGGAAACAATTAGTCGTGTTTTGAAACAGAACAACTGGAATATTTCAAGAACTGCACAAGAATTAGGAATATCTCGATTGACTTTAAGACGTAAAATTGAAAAATACAGTATTGCGAAATAAACAACTGGTAACTTTTGATACATAGTGGTAACAATATTACCTATAAAATGAATGTGAAAAAAATCACATTGCAAAATTAATAAAATGACGAAAAATTAACAATTGCAATGGATACACAAGAACCACAAGAAATATTTGCATACAATTATAAATGTAGACTTAAAAAAGCGGTAACTATGTTACCGCTTTTTTAAAATTTTTGAAATATTTCTGATTAAAAAAGGTAACGTTTTCAACGGTTTTGATGAGTTCAATTTTGGCATGGTATTTGCTTAATTATAGAATTGAAATGATCATTATCAGGAGGTGATATGAGAAAACGTTGTACAGTCAAGCAATTGGTATTTTAAATTATGATGTTAAATGAAAAAGGAGGGCAACAAACATGAATATGGGACTTATATCTTTATTGGTTTTAGTAGTTGCAATATTTGTTGGTTTCAAAAGAAATGTTAATACTGGTCTTGTGAGTATTGCATTTGCATTTTTATTGGGTTTCTTTGTAATGACAAATATTTCAAAAGACCCGGCAGTAGCGAAAATGGTAGCAATGTCTTCAGCAGAGGCAAAAGGTACAGCATTGATTGCTGGTTGGAATACTTCATTATTCTTCATCCTTGTAGGGATGACTTTCTTGTTTGCAATCGCAAAGGTAAACGGTACCCTTGAACTTCTTGCAAGAAAAGCTGCTTATATGGCGGGCGGAAACAGAAAATTAATTCCAATTCTATTCTTTATTTTTTCAACAATTTTAGCTGCAATCGGACCTGGTAATATCGCGGTTTGCGCATTAGTATTACCAATCGCAATGGCGGTGGCACGTGAGGAAAAAATCAATTCATTATTAATGGCTGGTATGGTAATCGCAGGGTCTAACGCTGGAGGACTCTCACCAATTGCTCCTACTGGAATTATTGGGGTTCAATTAGCTGAAAAAATTGGTTTTCAAACAGGTCAGCATGTATTTATGAATATGATCATTGCGCAGGTTATTATAGCAGCTGTAATGTATGTTGTTTTAGGTGGATTTAAGCTCAAGGCAGATGTTGGTGTTACAAAAGAAAAGCCAGCTGCATTCAACGGCGTACAGATTCAAACGCTTGTTGTTATCGCATTGGTAGTAGCAGCAATTATCGTATTAAATTTAAACATCGGTATGATCGCATTCTTAGGTGGGGCTACACTGTTACTATTAGGTGCTGCCGACGAGAAGAAAACAATCGCATCCATGCCTTGGAGTACATTGTTACTTGTTTGTGGAGTTGGCGTATTGGTAAATGTTGTTGACAAAGCAGGTGGTATCACATATCTTACAGATACATTATCTGCATTCATGGGTACAAAAACAGCAGCTCCAATCTTAACAATCGTAGGTGGATTAATGTCTGCTGTGTCTTCCGCATCTGGAGTTGTAATGCCAACACTTATTCCAACTGTGCCTGGTCTAGTAGAAACGATGGGCGGTGCTGTGAAGGGCGAAACATTGATTTCTGCAATCATACTTGGTGCACACTTTGTAACGAATTCTCCATTATCAACATTGGGTGCTTTAGCAATGGCTTCCGCTGATGAATCAGAAACAGATAAATTGTTTGGTCAGTTATTGATCTTAGGATTTGGTGGAATCTTATTTGGTGCATTGTTAGTATTTATTGGTATTGTAAGATAATAAAAGTTAATAGAAAGAGGCCTATAGGTCTTTTTCTATTCTATTTGCATAAGCTATCAAGAGCGATAAAATTCAATATGTATAAATAAAGAAGCTGTTCTAAAAATGAACAGTTTTTTTAATGAAAAAGCTGGAGGATCAGGTAAATAGAGGGATTTCAAAAAAAATAATTGACGAATAAAAAGAAATCTGTTATTTTAATAAGGCATGTATAAATGACAGGAGGTTTTTTATGAATATCAACGAAACACAAAATGTAAAAATCACAAATGCAGACCCTTCAGCACTAGGTTTATTTGGACTTGCCATGGTAACCTTGGTTGCATCTTCGCAAAAACTAGGATGGACAGAAGGCCTATCATTTGCTATTCCTTGGGCTATCTTTTTAGGGGGATTTGCGCAACTATTTGCTTGCATTGAAGATTCAAAAAGACATAATTTATTTGGAACAACTGCTTTTGGAGCCTATGGATTATTTTGGATTGCGGTTGCTGCTTCTTGGTTAACAAAATTAGGTTTTTTTGGTGAGGCCATGGCAGCCAATGCTGATGGCAAACAATTAGGTTTTGCATTTTTAGGATATCTTATTTTTTCTCTTTTTATGACAATTGCAGCTACAGAAACAAACAGGGTGTTATTTAGTATTCTTGCACTAATAGATGTATTATTTTTAGCTTTAAGCATGAATGCTTTTGGAATTATGCCAGAGTTTTCTCATGAGTTAGGGGCTTGGACAGAGCTAATTATCTCAATTCTAGGTTTTTATGGTTCAGCAGCAGCCATGTTAAATGGACAATTCGGTAGAGTATTTTTACCAGTAGGGAAACCGATGGGAATATTTAAGAAGAATATTTAGGAGATATTAAAGCTACTACAAAAGTGGCATTATAGTAAGAGACTTTTAGAGGTGTGATAACAGCACCTCTTTTTATTTTACAAAATATCAAAAGTGCAGATGTTCTTAAATAGAGCTTACTAATTCTGGAAGACTCCTGCTGGAGAATAAGAAGAATACAGTTCGGAAACAATGGAAATATGCAAAATAGTATGGGGTGTGATCATGAAAAAGAATAGACAAAAGATACTAAAAGCGATAGATATGAGTAAATGCATTGGATGCAGTTCATGTATGCTGGCTTGTGCCAGGAATGTACATGGAGACTATTCTCCCATTAAGAGTGCCATTCGTATTCAAAGCAGTGGGGGTTTTCAAGGAAGATTTGTAGCAAATATTTGTAGAGGATGCATACATCCAGCTTGCGCTGCAGCATGTCGTACAGGAGCCTTGATGCAACGAGATGGTGGAGGGGTTCAGCTTGTTCAGGAAAAATGCATAGGATGCAAAAAATGTATTTCCGCCTGCATTGTTCAGGGAATAGCATTTGATGATCAGAAGCATATCCCAATTGTATGTTTGCAATGTGGACAGTGTACAAAATCTTGCCCCCATAGCGTATTAAGTATGGAGGTGAATGATGCTTTCTATGAAAGATCATATTAGCGTTCTACAAATAGATTTGAGCACGCAGCAAATTATAATTGAGAAAAGAAAAGACCTGACAGTATTTTTAGGTGGTGTGGGAACAGGAATCAAATTATTAGAAGAAAATATGATCCCTGAAATGGATCCATACCATGAAAGACAGCCCATTATTTTTTCTATAGGACCATTGGAAACTATTTATCCAGCAGTGACAAAGGTAGCAGCACTATTTAGATCACCATTGACAGGAGAACTGGGCGAGAGTTATGCAGGAATGAGACTTGGTATGGCAATGCGATTTGCTGGATATGATGCTATTGTTATTTCAGGTAAGGCAAAAAATCCTACATACTTATATATTAGCAATAATAAAATTGAATTTAAAAATGCTGAATCATTATGGGGGATTGATACGGAGGAAACTGGAAGGTTGATTCGTGATATAGAACTTGGCACAGGATTAAGGTCTATCGTACGAATCGGTTTGGCCGGTGAAAGAAAAATACCATTTGCTGCTGTGAATGTTGATACATATCGGCACTTTGGGCGTTTAGGATTAGGCGCTATATTTGGCAGTAAAAGGTTAAAAGGAATTGTTATTCATGGAAATGGAAATGAGACGATTCAAAATAAAAAAGAATTCAAGAGAATGTATGATGAAATTTATTCGAAGGTTGTAGAAACAGATCATATGGAAAAATACCACGGAATAGGTACATCTATAAATATTAAACCACTAAACAACATGAATTCATTACCGACGAGAAATCTTCAGCAGAGCAACTTTGAGTATGCAAATGAGATAAGTGGAGAATCATTTGCAAAGGAAATGCTCTTTAGAAAGATGGCCTGCTCAGGTTGTCCTATTGGCTGCATTCATGTGGCGGTTCAAAGGAAAAAGTTTGGAGATCCGATGGAATATTCATGGTCTGGCATTTCATATGATCATGAATTGATATTTGCTGTGGGCTCTTTCTTAGGTATTGGGAATAAAGATGATATATTATCTTTAATTGAAATCATAGAGTTGCTTGGGCTAGATTGTATGAGTACAGGAGTGCTTCTTGGCTGGATTACAGAAGCATATCAAAGAGGTTTGATTACAAATGAACAAATTGGTAGACCTATCGCGTTTGGAGATGTAGAAGGCTATCAACATATTATTAAAAATATAGTTTATGGAAGCAACGATTTCTATAAGACGATTTCAAGAGGAACCAATTATGCGTCAGAGGTGTATGGAGGTAAAGAATTTGCTGCAGTTTTAGGTAAACACGAAATGGCTGGATATCATACTGGTTATGGGAATCTTCTCGGAATGACCATAGGAGCAAGGCATTCTCACTTGGACAACGGGGGATATTCTTTAGATCAAACAACGAAAGAACTAGACAAAAACAAACTGATTGATGATCTTATTCGTGAGGAAATTGAAAGAAATATTCAAAATTGTCTTGTGATATGTTTGTTTTCCCGTAAAATATATGATTTGAAAACCGTTGTAGATGCGCTAAAGGCGATCGGGATAGAATACAATACAGAGCAGCTTATGGACTTAGGTAAAGAGATATATAAGATGAAAGTGCGGATAAAGAAAAAAATGGGATATGATTATGACACAATAACATTTCCAAAGCGATTCTTCGAAACGGAAACGCTTCATGGAAAGCTGAATGAGGATATAGCCAAAGAATTGCTCAGTATGTATATTCAAAAAATGGATGAGATTTGCGGAGAGAATATTGACTTGTTTTCAAAAAAAGAAACTGAAAAAAAGCTCATCTAATATATTTATAATAATTGCGCATAATAATTATTGCCAAGATAAAATTGAGAATAACAGGAGGTGTAGTTTTATGGAAATGAATACCCGTGATACAGTTATGAAAAAACTATTGGATACCCAAGAAAGCGTAAGGGACTATGAGATGTTCTCTAAGCAAGTGAGTGATGAGGAAGTAGCGGGATTATTTAAAAGATTTGCAGAAGAATGCGGAATGCAGGCAAGAAAACTGCAAGCATTGATGGATAAATATGATAAGCATTAAATAGTGCGGAGTTTCCGCACTTTTTAATTTTTAGACTACGTATGGGAAATAAATATTAAAAAGAATCCATTATGTGCGGAAATGAAACTTCTTATGGATGGCATAATGAACGACAATTTTGTATAATGGGTATATCACAGATAGAAAGGTAGTTAAAAAACCAATGTATTTTTCATATTTAAAAACAGATACATCAAAGATAGAGATGGAATTTCTTATGAATCATTATGTACAATCTGTGCGCATTGAAAAGAAGGAACTTATGCTTAATATACCTGAGCTGCCAGGCGTCTATCTTATGAAAAATGCGGAAGAAGAAATAATTTATATTGGTAAATCCAAGAATATAAGAAAAAGGGTACAATCGTATTTTACACAATCAAAACAGCATAGCAAAAAAGTAATGAAGATGGTTGTCCAAGTCAAAAAAATTGATTATATTGTTACGGGAACAGAGCTAGAAGCTTTGTTACTAGAGTCTAAGCTTATAAAAGAAAAACTACCATTATATAACAAACAGCTTAGAAATTATAAGTCTTATGGATATATTAAAATAACTCAAAGTGAAGAATACCCTAGACTAGTACCTGAACAACATTTGAAAGATGATGGAGAAGTCTACTATGGACCTTACAGTAATAGTCAAGAACTTGAATTCATCATTGATGCTTTACGAGAATCCTTTGGACTAAGACGGTGTCATGAAAATTCTGGTACTTTAAAATCATGTATATATCATCAAATCGGAGATTGTTTATCTCCGTGTGTGGACTTAGGCTGTAAAAAAAGATATGATGAGGCAGTTCGTCATATCCGATTATTTTTAGAGGGACAGAGTAAAGCGCCCATAGAGCTTTTGGAGAATAAAAGGGACACTTGCTGCGAGAACCTTAGATTTGAAAAAGCAAAAGAGCTTCAGTCGAAAATTGATTGTCTAAAAAAGTTTTATAATTATTGTACGAATTATATGTATGATATTGAAAAGAGGAATATTATATTGTTTCTTCCATCAGTATCTGAAAATTCAATTACGATCTTACTTATATTGCGGGGACGGGTATGGAATACGTATCATTATGAAATAGATGAATTAAAAGAGAAAGATATACCAATCATTGCAGAAGATATTCATTCAGGATTCATAAAAACAGATCATTGGGTCTCTAAAAAAGATGTGGATGAAATAATGATCATTGGAAGATGGCTAAGAGAAAATCAAGATTATCCATATAGCATTATCTTAGAGCAAGGTCTTAAATATTTTGATCGAGATTTTTCTAATGTTTTAGCAATGTTGCGAAGGAAAATAATTCTCTAGCGGAATAAGGAGGGGTAAAATGGATCCTTTTCAAATGATTCATATTGATAAAGCAGCTACTGAACATATGTACATCCAGATATATAAGTCTATTGCAGACCTTATTAGACAGGGGCAAATAAAATCGAATGTAAAGTTACCCCCGATTCGTAGTCTGGCAGAACAGTTAGGAGTGAATAATGTCACCATTGTAAAAGCTTATGATGAGCTAGAAAAAGAAGGGTATGTGCATAAAAAAATTGGAAGTGGAACGTATGTGAAGCCTATGGATCATCACGGAGGAGCGCGTGAGCCCTTTGAAGATGTGGGTAGAGGTTTAGAACAGATGGATCGTGGACAAATTCATATTCATAGTGATATGATCAGTTTCTCCAGCGCAACTCCTACTCCAGATTTATTTCCAGTAGAGGATTTTAAAAATCTGCTTATAGAAATATTAGATAGAGACGCTGGAAGCGTATTTGGGTATCAAGAGAGCCAAGGTTATTACCCATTAAGGGAATCCTTGGTTAGTTATCTCCAACAATATGGTATCTGCACAAGTGTAAACCATGTCCAGATCATTACAGGAGCACAACAAGGTATTGATGTAATTTCAAAAGCCTTTGTGGAATATGGAGATGCAGTAATTGTTGAATACCCTACCTATACTGGGGCAATAGCGACATTCAAATCAAGGGGAGCAAAAATCATCGAGATACCTATTCTTCCTGATGGGATGGACATGGACAAGCTAGAGGAAAAAATTCAAGAGTATAAACCAAAGCTCATTTACACGATGCCTAATTTTCAAAATCCAACAGGCTACTCCTATAACTCTCAGAAAAAAAAACAATTGCTTGAACTTGCATATAAATATAATGTATTGATTGTTGAGGATGATTACTTAAGTGACTTGAACTTTAATGGCTATGATGCAGCCACCCTTAAAAGTATGGATATGCAAGATGTCACCATCTATATAAAAAGTTTCTCAAAAGTTTTCATGCCAGGACTAAGATTAGGTTTTCTTGTCATTCCTTCAAAGCTTCATCCTCAGATTTTAGCCGCAAAACATGCTTCAGATATTTCAACCTCTGGTCTGAATCAACGGGCTTTTGATCTTTATTTAAGAAAAGGCATTTGGAAACATCATATCCAATTTATGCAAAGGATTTATGAAGAAAGGTTTGAAATCATGGTGCGTTGTTTGAATGAATATATAATTCCTTTAGGGGTGTGCTGTTCTATGCCCCAGGGAGGATTAAATTTTTGGCTCTGCCTACCAGAGGGCTTCTCATCAAATGAATTATATAGAAAATGTGAGGAGAATAATTTACTGATTCTGCCAGGATCTATTTTCTCATCTAATCAGAAAGAAAGTCCTTGCTTTCGACTAAGTATTGCTGCAGTTTATCCAGATCAAATTAAGCTCGGGATAAAAAAATTATCAGAAATTTTGGAGCGAATGATAGGTAAAAAGGAATCATCCAATATTCATCCATATTTTCCAATATTATAGGTATTCATGGTATATTCAAGGCTTTAGACTAATAAAAATATACCACTATGAATGAATAAGGAGGGACTGAAGAGATGAAGATTGGTATACCTAAAGAAATGGCGAACAGTGAGTATAGGGTAGGTATGACCCATCTAGGTGTCAGGAAGCTGGTAGAGGCAGGACACGAGGCATTTGTTTGCAGTGGAGCTGGAATATATAGTGGTATAAATGATCAACAATATAGGGATGCTGGTGCAGTCATCCTTGAGAGTTCAGCGGAAGTCTATGTAAATAGTGATTTGATAGTTAAAGTAAAGCCACCTATAAATGAAGAATTTGAATGGATAAGGAAAGAGCAGATTATATTTTCATACATCTTACCAGAAAGAAACAGAGATTTGTGTCATCATTTTATTCAGAAAGAAATTACAGCCTTTGGCTATGAAGCTGTAGAGGATCAGCGAGGAGATAAGCCACTTTTAGCGCCGATGAGTGAAATTGCTGGAAGGATGGCTATAATGGTAGCAAGTAATTTCTTACAAACAACCTTTGGAGGAAAAGGGTTAATGGTTGGATGCATGTCAGGTATTGCACCAGTAGAGGTAGTTATTCTTGGTGCTGGTATTGCAGCTCAAGGAGCCGCCTTTGTAGCAGCAGGCTTAGGGTGTAATGTAACTGTTTTGAATCGTGGTATAAATCGTCTCAAAGTCCTAGAGCAGAGGCTAGGTAGAAGAGCAGTCTATTTGACACTTTCCAATGAAAATCTAACGAAATTCATTGGAATCGCAGATATTTTGATTAATACCATTGATCAAATGGGTGAAAAAGATGCACACTTGATCTCCAGAGAAATGTTAAGGGATATGAAAAAGGGCAGTGTGATCGTTGATGTTGCCTGTGATAAGCAAGGAACGATAGAAACTTCAAAACCAACTACGCATGAAGTCCCTGTTTATGTGATAGACGATATTATCCATTGTGCAATTCCTAACTTGCCTGGAGCAGTACCTCAAACAGCCACTTTAGCGTTGGCTGAAGCCACTCTTCCATATATTTTGAAGCTTGCAAATCAAGGATACAAAAAGAGTGTACTCAACGACATGGGGCTAAGAAAGGGGCTTTGCTTCTACGAAGGACGACTACTCCATATGAGAGCATCAGAGAATTTTGGGTTAGACTATAATACATTTGAAAGCTGTTCTCTTCAAAGGAAAGAATAAGTAATAGTGTCTCTTGATATAAAGAAAGCTAATGCTGCGATTAGGCATTAGCTTTCTTTATATCTAATTTCTTTACTTTTTCATCATGTTGAGAGGCGTCTTTCATAGAACATTTCCCTTCAAAAATGGCCTTTTCTTCCACAACAAAGCTTGCTACATGGATATCACCAAACAAATTTCCTGTAGATGTAATTTTCAATTGTCCAAGGGCTGTTACATTACCCTCAATGGTGCCTGAGTTATAAATATCTTTGGCTGTAATATTGCCTAACACCTTACCTTCTTCACCAATAAATACATTTCCTTTTGCAAAAATGTCACCTTGAAAGTGTCCATCTATACGTATGGTTCCATCTGCAGTAAGTTTGCCTTCAAAGTTTGAATTGGTTCCGATTAATGTGTCAAATCTCTCAATTTGCGAAACAGAGGAATCGCTCTTTTTAAACATACTCCCAATCTCCTTTACTTTCGAATTAAAACATTCTCTGGATTAATTTGCACACCCTTAGAATGAATCTCAAAATGTAGGTGTGGACCCGTACTCTTACCAGTACTGCCCATTTTTGCGATCACATCTCCTTTTTTAACCTTTTGACCTGTTTCAACCAAATTTTCATTATTATGGGCATAAACACTACGATATCCATTACCGTGTGAAATGATAATTGTTTTCCCGTATCCTGCATTCCAGCCGGAAAAAGTTACAATCCCTGTGCCGGCAGCATAGATAGGTGTTCCTTTGTCGTTGGCAATATCAATACCTTGATGAAATTGACGTTTACCTGTGAATGGAGAAGTTCGGTAACCAAACTTAGAAGTGATTTTACCTTCGGTAGGCATTAAGTCGGGACGAGATTCTAAGATCTTAAGTTGATCACCTACATCAGCAATTAAATCAGACAAATTTTCGATTTTGCCATCCATTTCTGTAGCCAAAACCTCTAAATTGTAATCCGTATCTTCAAGAATCGATTCATCAGCATCAGTACTGATGGTACTTCTGTCAAATGAGCGAGAAGTTGGCTTCGATGCAGGCGCATTTACAGGTGTTCTTAAGCCTACCATGGAACGAACTTTTTCTTCCAATTCGCTGATGGTATTAAGCTTTTCATTTATAGCACTTGTTCGATTCCTAAGTTCGTTAATTTCCTGTTTCTGTTGACTACTAAGGCGTTGTAATTGACTTGCATTGTTTAGGCTAGTATGTAGAGCATAGTTTGTATTCGCCAGAGAAATGATCAATAGCACTAATGAAATGCAAAGCGTAGTAGTAATTCCAAGAATAGCATATAACAAGACTTTATTGAATTTAAACTGGCGTGTTCCCTTACCTGAATGGGGAATGACGACAAAAGTAAAGTACTCTTTACTAAGTTTTTTTAATTTTAGCATGAAGTCCATGGATCAAATACCTCCAAAAGATAATCATATATTCTATTCTACACTCATAGTTAAAATCCTTTTACAATTGGAAAAGTTATTCTATTGAATAAAAAAATCACTGACAAATTATTTTAGCAGGAAAAGTTGCTGAATATACAGAATTATATGTTCAATATAAAATTGCATCAAAAGTAAGATAAAAATATAAGTCCTCTATCTATTGATAAGCTACTGGATAAAATTGCAGTTGATATTAAAAAAAAGTAAGCCTAAGCTTACTTATCGGTTGGAAAGTGCTTCTTTTATGATTTCTGGTATGGTCAGGTCATCTGCCTTCAACTCGCCGTCTATAAGGTGAAATTTAAAGAAATTTAGGATGATCTTATTGTCCTGGCATTGAACTGTATCGAAGGGGGAAGGAACTACAATGATTTCAAGTGAATTGATATCGTTGGTAGAATTCAAATCTCCGATGAAATGTAGAATATCATTGATTCGAATCCCTTTAAAGGCAGTAATCTTTTCATCTAGGCTATCTATATATTCTAAGATCATAAGATTTCTGCTATAAAATCTATTTTCAACTTTATTACCTGAAAAAGGTTCTTTGTTGGATAAAGCACTTAAGCATCGTCGCACGGATTCCTGTGTAAACTCATCGTTGTATGTATTTTGAAATGGTTCAAGTATAGCAATATCTAGAATAAATTTCTCTGATAGCTTTTCTTTCGATGCGATGGATGACCAGAAAAAGTTCATGGTCTCAATGGCATTCAAGTTTAATGTACAATGGTTGATCATATATTTACCTCCTAGCAAAATAGTAATATAATGTTAATAATAAAAAATAATAGGTAAAACTCATGATGGATCTTTATTTATTATACCACAACATATTCAATTATACAGTTTATTTAAAAATTAGCTGAGGGAGGTACTAATGGGCACAGATAAGTTTCCACAAAATATCGTAGAAATTGAGCGATTACTTAGGTGGGTTTGCACATCTATTAAGAGAAAAGGCAGAGAGATATTATCCGATTTCGAAATTACGCCACCACAGTTTGATGCTTTGGTGCAATTAATTAAGAATGGAGATTTAACGATAGGTGAGTTGAGTAATAGGATGTTTTTAGCCTGTAGTACAATAACTGACTTAATAGATCGAATGGAGAAAAATGGCTTAGTAGAACGAGTTAGAGATATGAAAGATCGCAGAGTAGTCAGAATAAGAGTATTGGATAAAGGCAATAGATTAATGGATGAAGTATTGGATGCAAGGAGAATGTATCTAGGTAATGTACTTGCAGATGTAACGGAAGAACATAAGAATGAGTTGATATCAGCTCTTAAACTAATTCATGAAAGAACAGAAGAAGAGTGTGATTGGGAAAAAGAATAATCAGGCCAGTGAGGGTGTGGGGGAATGGAGTTAATTAATGGAAGATATAAAATTCTGAATCATATAGATAAGGACGCATATTCTGATTCCTATGTTGCTTTAGATTTATATAATGAGAATCATAAGGTCGTGATAAAGCTGTTTAGCCCAGAGTTTTCGAAAAGCAATTTGATTCAGCACTATATTGATGAGTTTATTGTATTCACTTCTTTTTCACATGATCATATTCTTCAGAATAAATCATTTGATATTGTTCAATCTATAGATAATCGACCTGCAAGGATATCCCAGTTCTTTTATACGAGGGAATATATCAGACATGCGCCGATAAGATATACTGAATTATCGCAAAAGGAGTGCCTGGATGTCTTTATGAAGATATGTAGTGCCATTCATTACTTGCATTTTAGAGGTGTATATTATAAATTTCTAAATTTCGATAATATCATGATATATAGAGAAGAAAAACAAGTGCGAGTTAAGATAAAGGATCTTGCATTTTTGAAGCAGATTGAATTCGAAAAAGGAAAAATAGCTGAGGATCATCAACAGTTTATAGCACCGGAAATTCAACTTGGATTTGAAAGCGATGCTAGAGGAGATATCTATTCATTAGGAATAGTTCTTTTTTATATTTATTATGGTGTTTCTTTTAAAAATAATGAATTTAAGGTTCAATTTGAACAATCCAAAAACAATAGGAATGAAGCCATTGATAGTATCATTAAGCGAATGGTAACCCATGATATGGATGAGCGAATTAAGAGTATTGGACAATTAATTCGTGATGTCAAGGGTACATTAAAAGAACAGGGATACACTTTTCAGATGAAAGAAGAATATGAAAGGTTGAACTTTAATACAAAATTAGTTAATCGAGAGAATGAAATGAAAGTCATATTGAAAGCTCTTGAGGATTTAAAAGCGAAGCGCGAAACGAAGGTATTGTTGATCAAGGGAGAGGCTGGGATAGGTAAGAGTCGGCTTATTAAGGAGAGCTTATATCGTTTTCGAATGTCCAGCGTGTTAAGTTTTTTTGCTTCCTATGATGAACCTAGTATGATCCAATATAGGTCCATCAAGGAAATATTAAAGCAAGTACTCAAAAATGCAGATTATGATCTTATAAAGAAATATGGTTCAGAACTGGTGAAACTTTTGCCTAGTTTAGGTAATACTTGGGAGATTAAGCCTTCACCAGTACTTTCAGAAGAAAAGGAACACCTTCGGCTACATGATCGAATATTACATTTCCTTTGTGATTGCCTGGCGCAACAGCCTGCTGTTTTTATTATTGAGAATATTCATTATGCTGATAAAAGTACCCTGGAATTTATTCGATTTTTGTTGAAGAGTGGAAGTAACCTTCCCGCTTTGTTGATATTAACCTATAGAGCAAATGGACATAAGGAAATTTTACAATATTTGAATGAAGCATATAAACAAAATAATATTCAACAAATACAAATGAGTAAATTCAACTTAGAAGAAACTGCAGCTTTAATTCAGAATGTACTAGGAATGCCTTGGAAACCTTTGAAACTTGCCACAAGAATTATTAAACTTACTGATGGAAATCCAAGATATATAGAAGAAATTATTAAGAATTTATATATTGAAGGGACTCTCGCCATAAATGAAGATAGTAAATGGATGATTAAAGGGGATGGAATTGGAATCGATAATGTGCAGCTTCCCGCCAATATTGACGAGGCACTTAATAATCAAATCAGGTCTTTGGATAGGTCTTCATTAGCGCTATTAAAAGTAGTGTCCATATTTAATACACCCGTTTCACTTGACGTCATTGGCAACATGTGTGACTTTGATATGGATGATTTAGAGAATATGTTATATCATTTAGGAAAAATGAAAATTTTAGATGAGAAATTAGAAGATTGGGGTTATTCCTATGATTATGACAATCGGCGGCTAAAGCATAATATCTACCAGAAAATGGATTGCGAAGAAAAGCAATTGTTGCATCAAAAAGCTGCTATGACATTAGAAATTGCCTATATAAATGAAGGTAGGGAAAACAAAGACGAACTCGTTTATCAATTAACAAAGTGTGGTAGTTTTCATAAAGCTATTGATTATTGCTTGGAGTCTGCAGGAAAGATGTTTTCGTTAAATCTTTACATGCAATCATTAGAATTTATTGAAAAGGTAATGGAGCTTTTTACTAGATGCAAGGAAGATGCAAGGAAAATTGAGGCTTTGTTGATGATGGGTGAAATCTATTTCAATATTGGAGAGACGGATCAATCCCTTGCATGCAATAAAGAAGCTATTAGAATTGCAGAGGATTTTGATTTAAAGGCAAAAATGATAGATGGAAAGAATAGACTGTCAAATATATATTTGATAAAGAAGAATTTTTCTACAGCCAAAGAGATTATTAGTGAAACATTGAGCCTCGCTGGTAGAATTGATTACGAAGAGGGTTATCTTGAAGCTGGATATTTATTAAGCCAATTATACATTGAACGAGAGGATATATCCAGTACCGAGGAAGTTGTCAATGAGTTTTTAAAGAAAAGTATGAGCTATGGAAATCAACGTTATATTGGACTCTTTCTCAATCAAAAGGGAAGGGTTTTTAGTTATTTGGGTCAATATGATGATGCGATGTTGACATTCATCAAAAGCATAGAGTATTTAGAAGGATCAAAGCATTTTACAGATACAATTAAGCCAATCAACAATATGGGTGTTTTACTCATAGAATCAGTTCAAAATACATCCTTAGCAAGGAAATATTATGAAAGAGCATTAAAATTATCTGAAAGACATAACTTGATCGCTGGAACATCTACATACTATCTGAATATCGGAGAAACCTATTTAGTAGAAGATCAGTATCAACTAGCTATAGAATATTTTACAAAGGCCATTCAAATTGATGAAATGACAGGAGAAAGATCGAATATATCGTGGGCTTACATGTACCTTTGTAGAATATATATGAATCTCAGCGAATATATAAAGGCTTATAACTACCTTCAGAAGCTTGAAGCTGAGATTGTGAATGATGTAGAAACAAGTAGGATCGCTTCTTTATACCATTTGTTGAAAGCAAATTATTATATGCATGTTGGTCTTGCTGATATTTGCAGAGAGTGCATCCAACATATTGAGCATACAAGGATTAGCCTAGATATTACCAGTAGATTTGAACTTGAAGGATTGAAGATTTTTTTGCATATAAGAAATCCAGAGAGTGCAACAGGCCAGGAGATCCTCGAATTAGTAGAAAAATATAGTATGTATGGCTTTCGTAAGGAAAAAAGAATACTATTGTTAGAAGCAGCGCTCTTTTTTGTAGAGCATAGAAACCTACATGCTGCTGCAGTTCTTCTCTCCTATGATGAACCATTAATTCAAGAATTTGACAGCCATGTATTGCAATATAAAAGAGCGTTCATTAACACTTTCTTTATGGAGAATAAGACTGCGTCCTTTGAAGATATGTTAAAAGAAATAAGTGAATACAGCTTGCTGGAATTTGAATGGAAGATTCTAAGAAATCTAGGAGACATTTATTTTACCAATGAGGATTATTATAAAGCAATAAACTCTTATATCGCTTCCCTGGACATATTAAGAAGATTAACAAGTAAGGTACCTAGAGATTTCCAGCTTCCCTATATTAATCATGATCGGAATAAAAGGTCATTGAAGCATAAGATAGAGATTCTAAAGCAACTTATCATGATGGATACCAGGATGGATGACAAAAGTTTGACTCACGAAGATATTAATAGTATAAATGAACTAGAGGACTTCTTTGATTTTTCACATTTACAGTCATTGTTTCATAATCAGAAGTTTTTAACTTCTGCTCTGAAGGAATATGCAAACCTATTACCCTCTAAGATTAACAACTTAAGAGATGTGATTAGCCTTTTGTCTTCAGATCATAAAGAAAATGTAGATTTCATTTTAAAATATTGTGTGCAAGTAACTTTGGCTACCCGTGGTTTCATTATGCTTACAGATGAATTAGGGTCTATAACAGAAATCATCAAACTCCATCATTATCAAAAGCTCCCTTCTTTAGAGTTTATTATTGAAAGAGTGAATCAAAGACAGGATGGTATTCTAATTAAGAGAACTTTTGGTCTTGGTCAGGATGATGAATATGGATATTTACCTGACGATGCGAAATCGATTATTTGTATTCCCATCAAAACTAGGCATAAAGAGAAAAACACCTTACTTCAGGAGAAAAGAAAAAACTGGAAGATTGCTGAAAAAGAGCAAACGCGCGGATATCTTTATCTGGATACGGATAAAGTATTTAATAATTTTGATTTGAGTGCATACAAAACCTGTTATTCTCTATGTAGCCTTCTATATGTGCTGTTGGACAATTATCATTTGAAAATTGCAGCTTCTATTGATCGTCTTACCAATGTATTTATTAGAAAATATATTGAAAAAATATTCAACAGTGAATTGATAAAAGCCGAAATAGATAATAGTAAGTTTGCTGTGATTATGTGTGATATTGACAGGTTCAAACTTGTGAATGATAGCTATGGGCATCGAAAGGGTGATGAAGTTCTTCACCGTGTAGCAGAAATTATAAAAAGTAACTTACGAGAAAGTGACATTGTGGGTAGATATGGAGGAGAAGAATTTATTGTACTTCTTCCAAATACAAATCATGAGGATGCACTGGCTGTTAGTGAAAAGCTTAGAAAAGCAGTTGAAGACGCTGTATTGCTAGGTAATGAACAAACCGTTACCATGAGTTTTGGCGTATCAATGTATCCAGAACATGGTAATACACAAGACGAATTAATTGAAAAAGCTGATCAGGCTTTGTATAAAGCTAAGGATGCAGGGCGAAATAGATCCGTTATTTGGAATCTACATATTGGGAATGATAAAAAGAGACTAGATAAACTTGCTGGTATTATTTCTGGTAACACTACCCAGGATCATCGAAATGTTCAGGCTATTGTTGAAATTATAGAGTTGCTTAAAGAAAAAAAGCCAATGAAGGAAAAAAATTTTGAGATATTGGGCCGTTTGATAGAAATCATGGAAGCAAAGCAGGGTATTCTTCTAAGTCTTGATAAAGGACAAGTGGCAGAGACTTATTGTAGAGAAAGATATAAAGAATACTGGGTTAATGATGTCAAGATCAACGAAAATACGATAGGTAATGTTTTAACAAAAAAGGTAGGCGATTATTTTATTGATTGGGAAAGCATTCATGAGGTAGATCCTTTTACTGGCACACCAGATTGGCAATCACTCATCGTATTACCCATTATTTATCAAAATGAAGTTCAGGGCATATTACAGCTAAGCGTACCAATTCGAGAGAAAGAATTTGATTTTAATAATTTTAATTTTGTAAGTTCCATTAGCGGTGTCATTGGTGCGGTATTGCATGGAAAAAATAATGAAGCAGTTTAAGTCAAATAATTTAAATTTTAATATAGTTGAGGTGATATACAATGAGTGTAACGATTAAAGATGTTGCTCAGCGAGCAGGCGTTTCGATTTCAACAGTTTCTAGAGTAATTAACAATTCTAAACCAGTTAGCAATGAAATAAGGCAGCGTGTATTACAAATCATTGAGGAAACGGGTTATACGCCCAATCCGGTGGCTAGAAGTTTAGTCATGAAGAAAAGTCAGTTGATTGGTGTAATCGTACCAGATATATCAAATTTTTTCATTGGAGAAATTTTAAATGGTATTGAGGAAATCGGTAAAATGTATACCTATGATATTCTCCTTTGTAATACTTATGGTGATTTAGAGCAAGAGTTAAGATACCTAAAACTTCTTAAAGGAAAGCAAGTTGAAGGAATTGTGCTGATGACTTGGGATCTTCAAGATAAACTAATCGATTATCTTACAGACTGTGAGGTGCCTGTTGTACTTATTAATCGAAACACAAGCAGATTAGATGTTCCATCGGTTTCTATTGATAATTTTCAGGCTTCCTATGATATGACTACTTATCTCATACAAAATGGTCATAAGGAAATTGCATTAATTCGTAATAGTCTAGACAGTAATACTTTTTGCATGGATCAGTACAATGGATACAAAAAGGCATTGGAGGAAAATGGTATAGAAATCAATGAAAACTTAGTGCAGTTTGGGAATTTCAAATTAGATAAGGCATATGAGATTGTAAAAGAGTGGATCCATTCAGATAAGTTACCCACAGCCATTTTTGCAACTAGTGATACGATGGCGATAGGTGCAATTAACTGTCTTCTGGATCATGGTTTTCAGGTGCCAAATGATGTGTCTGTAACAGGATTTCATGATACAAAAATGGCTTCATTTTATAGGCCTACTCTTACAACGATTAGGCAGCCACTATATGATATGGGAGCAGTAGCCATAAGGATGATTATTAAAATAATAAACAAAATGGAGGTAAATGAAAAAGTAGTGATATTACCTCATGAATTGGTTGAAAGGAAAAGTAGTGGCCCAGCTTATCTATAGAAAAGATTGTGATTTTTAGAATGTGGAAGTTTAATGTCTATATATCGTATAAATTCCTTCTTCTGTACAAATAATAGAGATGTAAAGGTGTACATTAGGAGGTGCTTTGTAAAATGAAAAGAGTAGCAGTTGAAAAATCTTTGGGGAATGTCAGAAACTATTTACGAGATCAAGGATTTACAGTTACAGACTTAGAACCAAATAACAAAAACTTTCAAAACTGCGATGCAATCGTAGTTTCAGGTCAAGATAGCAACTTCCTTGGTATGGAGGATGCTGTAACAAAAGCTCCAGTTATCAATGCTGAAGGTATGACAGTTGAGGATATATATAAACAATTAAAGACAAGACTGAGCTAAAAAAACCTCCATTGGAGGTTTTTTTATAGTACAAGAAAATATATTTTCTTGTACTATGAAAAAGAAGGGGTGCAGGGGAAGAATTCTCATGCCGCAGTAAGAGGGGTGCTCAGGCTGCTTTGCAGCCGTCGAAGGGGAACTAGGTTCCCCTAGCGAGGCATATGAAATATGCCTTTTTATAGTACAAGAAAATATAGATAAGAATAAGCTTTGTAAGGCATGCAAATATTTGATACAATAAGTCTATTGAAATTACGAGAGTGAGTGAATAACATGAACAGACAAGCCTTTTTACCGATAGATAAAGAAGATATGAATATAAGGGGATGGACGCAGCTTGACTTTATCATAGTTTCTGGCGATGCCTATGTTGACCATCCTAGTTTTGGCACTGCAGTAATTGCTAGGGTTTTGGAGGATGCGGGCTACAAAGTAGGGATTATCCCACAACCAGATTGGCGTAGCGTAAAAGATTTTAAAAAACTAGGAAAGCCACGATTAGCCTTTCTTATTGCATCAGGAAATATTGATTCAATGGTGAATCATTATACTGTAAGCAAGAGAAGGAGAGATAAGGACTATTATTCACCTGGTGGAAAGATGGGATTGAGACCTGATCGTGCAACTATCGTTTATTGCAACATGGTGAAACAAGCATATAAGGGAGTTCCAATTATAATTGGTGGCATAGAAGCTAGTTTAAGAAGATTTGCCCACTATGATTACTGGAACGATAAAGTACGTCGGTCCATACTATTTGATAGTGAAGCAGATTTATTGGTTTTTGGAATGGGAGAACGACAAATTATTGAAATCGCAGATAATCTCAACAATGGTTTTGATATAAAATATATGCATCACATTCCAGGAACATCCTATAAGGCAGACACATTGGAAAATATTTATGATTACATTGAAATTCCATCCTTTGAAGAAGTATCTGAAAATAAAGTTGCTTATGCAAGGGCTTTTAAAGTGCAATATGAAGAACAAGATCCTTTTCGTGGAAAAGTGATGATACAGAAGCATGGCGAACAATATATTGTTCAAAATTCTCCAGCCATGCCTTTATCAAGGGTGGAGTTGGATCGAATCTATAATTTACCCTATGCTCGAGATTATCATCCGATCTACGAAAAAGAAGGCGGGATACCCGCTATAGAAGAAGTAAAATATAGTATTATTAGTTCCAGAGGATGCTTTGGAAGTTGTTCATTTTGTGCATTAACCTTTCATCAAGGCAGAACGATCCAAAGTCGAAGCCATGAATCTATCATTGATGAGGCAAAAAAAATAGTAGAGGATAAAGATTTCAAAGGTTACATACACGATGTGGGAGGACCAACGGCTAATTTTAGACAGATAGCTTGTGAAAAGCAACTAAAAGAAGGAACCTGCAAAAACAAACAGTGTCTGTTTCCTAATCCATGTAAGAATCTTAATGTGGATCATGAAGAATATATTCAACTGCTGCGCAAGTTGAGAAAACTTGAAGGGATCAAAAAAGTATTTGTTCGATCTGGACTTAGATATGATTATATTGTGGCAGACAAAAACGATAATTTTTTAAAAGAGTTATGCGAACATCATGTCAGTGGGCAACTTAAAGTAGCACCAGAGCATATATCTTCTAAGGTATTGGACTTAATGGGAAAACCTCGAAGAGATGTTTATGAAAAATTTGTAAGCAAGTACTATAAGCTCAATGAAAAGCTTGGTAAGAATCAATATCTGGTACCATATCTTATGTCTAGCCATCCTGGTAGTGACCTCCATGCGGCCATAGAAATGGCAGAGTATTTAAGAGATATAAAATATAATCCTGAACAAGT
Source organism: Anaerosolibacter carboniphilus (assembly GCF_014205875.1). Lineage (GTDB taxonomy): Bacteria > Bacillota > Clostridia > Peptostreptococcales > Thermotaleaceae > Anaerosolibacter > Anaerosolibacter carboniphilus. Next base: position 17,880 of record NZ_JACHEN010000009.1, on the reverse strand, counting down.
GCAGGATTTTTATCCTACCCCTGGTACTTTGTCAACATGTATGTATTATACGGGTCTGGACCCTAGGAATATGAAACCAGTCTACGTTCCTAAAGACCGCATGGAGAAGGCTATGCAGAGAGCGTTGCTTCAATATAGAAATCCTAAAAACTATAATTTGGTAAGGGATGCGTTGCTGCTAGCAGGACGAGAGGATTTAATAGGATATGGACCAAAAGCCTTGATCAAACCCAAGGATGGTGAGCGAAGCAAGGAATACAAAAAGAAAAAGAACAATATGCGTGAAACAAAGGGTAATAGACTGGAAAGGAAAGATAACAAAAAAGCTCCATCAAGAAAGCATACTAAAAAGAGAAAATAGAAATAAAGAAGGATGATATCCTTCTTTATTTCTATTTAAGGAAATATAGATAGTTCAATACTTTATCCAAGTAAATTTATAAACTACTAAAATATTTTGAAGGCTTAAAATTTTTTTGTAAAACAAGAAGGGAAAATTTAAAATAAAAAGAATATTAAATGTATAATATAAACATGTAAATTATATGAAAAGGAGAGTTGCAGTATGAATAAGATTCTTATAGATGGTAATAGCTTGACGATTGAAGACGTCATAAAGGTAGCGAGAAATGGGTATCAGATTGATATTACTGATGAAGCTGCTGAAAAAGTAAAGAAATCAAGGGCAGTAGTAGATGATTTCATAGAGAATGGAAAAGTGGTCTATGGGATTACAACGGGGTTTGGAAAATTTAGTGATGTTGTGATTACTGGTGATGAGACAAGGGATTTACAAAGAAATCTTATTATAAGTCACGCCTGTGGAGTGGGAAATCCTTTTTCTGAGGAGATTGTTCGAGCGATCATGCTTTTGAGAGCGAACGCTCTGTCAAAAGGCTTTTCAGGTATACGATTAAGTACCCTTAAAACGCTAATAGAGATGTTAAATAAGGGCGTACATCCAGTAATTCCAGAAAAAGGTTCTTTGGGCGCCAGTGGAGATTTAGCACCTTTGTCCCATATGGTTCTGGTAATGCTGGGAGAGGGGGAAGCTTTTTATAAAGGAAAAAGATTGCCAGGTAGAGAGGCAATGAAAGAAGCAGGAATAGAACCTATCCATTTAACATCTAAGGAAGGATTGGCTCTTATTAACGGAACTCAGGTTATGACAGCAGTAGGTACCCTTACAGTATACGATACTATAAAGCTGATAAAATTGGCAGATATCGGCGCTGCACTGACACTTGAAGCATTAAATGGAATAACGGATGCCTTTGACCCCCGTGTTCATGAGGTAAGGCCTCATCATGGACAGAAAATAACAGCTGAAAATATTCTTACTTTAACGCAAGGAAGCAGAGCAACAACAAAACAAGGAGACATCCGAGTTCAAGATGCCTATACCTTAAGGTGTATACCACAGATTCATGGGGCTAGTAGAGATGCCTTAGACTATGTGATAAATAAAATTAATATTGAAATCAATGCAGCGACAGATAATCCACTTATTTTTGCCGATGATCAGACTGTTATTTCTGGAGGCAATTTTCATGGACAACCTATGGCACTAGCCTTTGATTTCCTTGGTATTGCAATCGCGGAATTAGCCAACGTTTCTGAAAGAAGAATAGAAAGATTGGTAAATCCTCAATTGAGCGGACTACCAGCGTTTTTGACAGAAAAAGGAGGGTTACACTCTGGTTTTATGATCGCTCAATATGCTGCTGCAGCTTTAGTTTCTGAGAATAAGGTTCTTGCCCATCCTGCCAGCGTAGATTCTATTCCATCATCAGCGAACCAAGAAGATCATGTAAGTATGGGCACCATCGCTGCAAGGAAAGCCAAGGATATTTTATTCAATGCAACAAATGTGTTGGCGATTGAACTTATGGCTGCTGCACAAGCTATTGACTTCAAGGATCCTGAAGCATTAGGCAAAGGAACGAAAGTTGCATATATGAAAATCAGAGAACAAGTAGCGACGCTCCATGAGGATCGTATTATGTATTTAGATATAAACAAGTGTGCGAATTTGATCCAGGGACATCAAATCGTGGATGCAGTAGAGAATACGTTAGGTAAATTATTGTAATACTAAAAAGACACACGCTGTGTGTCTTTTTAGTATGAGAGAAAAGCAGACTAGCCCTTTAGCTCAAAAAATGTCGTTAGCAATATTTGACGGATAGATATTTTTTTTATATAATTTAAAGCTAGAATAGATCACAAAGAGGAGTGTAGGAAATGGTTGGACAGGAGAAACTGGATAGAATTAATTATTTAGCGAAAAAGTCAAAAGCAGAAGGTCTTACAGAGGCGGAAAAATTAGAGCAAAAGCAACTTAGAGAAGAGTATTTGGTTGCTTTCCGTGAAAGTTTTAGAAAGCAATTAGATAATATTGAAATTGTTGATTAAACATATAGGAAAAAAATAAAGGAGAATAAATACAAATTTGTTCTTCTTTTTTTGTAACAGGAAGAGGAAAAATATCTAACATCTAGAATATATATATAAAAGTTTGACAAAAAACTACAAAGATATACATATATAATGAAGGAGGGACAAATATGTCTGAGAGGCAGTATGTTATATTTAAGCTAGGTAATGAAGAATATGGTGTCGATATCATGAATGTGAAGGAAATTAGTGAATATAAGCAAAGTGTTAAAGTACCTAATACACCTAAATTTGTAGATGGCATCATTAATCTTAGAGGTGATATCACGCCGATTATTAATCTAAAGAAGAGATTCAATTTGGATGGAGTATCCGTTGACTCAGATACTAGAATTATTGTGATTAATATCAAAAGTAGACAGGTAGGGTTTGTGGTGGATGAAGCTTCTCAGGTAATTAGATTAAGCGAAGAGGATATTGAACCCGCACCAGAGTTAGTTGCTGGTATAGATAAAAAATACATAACTGGCGTAGGAAAGCTTAAGGATCGAATTGTATTGCTTTTAAATTTAGAAGAAGTGTTGTCAGAGGATGAAAAAGAGAAAATTCAAAATATCCAATAAAGCAAATGGGTGAAGATGGAATAAATCGTCTCCATGAGGACAAACCTGTAATAAAAAACAAAATAAGAGAAGTTTATGTAGAGAGAAAATAGTATTTGACAACAGTAATAGCCAAATTTCATACCATTCGTAGTGTATAATCAAATACACGATACAATATATAGGGGGATGGAATATGAAAAAGGTATTGCTGTTTTTTTTAGCAATCATCATTCTAAGTTTGCATGTCCACGCAATCTTTGCGAATGGACAAACTGATCAAGTCATTTCTGATGAGTTTCAAAATGAAAAACAGATTATTCAGCAGTTATTTCAAAAAAGAGCAAACCTATGGAACAGTCTTTATGAAACGCCAAAGGACATTAAAGATTATGGGATAGAGTTACAACGGATAACAACAGAACCTCTATTTACCTTTGATTTGGAATCTTTTCGCGATGCCATTGAATACCCTCATGATCTAGAAAAAGTGATTGACGTGAAAGTACTTGATATAGATGGTGTCGAGTATGGAAATACCAGTTTGAAAGTGGAAGCCACCATTTTATGGCGGATGCAAGGATTAGATTCTAATTATGAACAGGAAATAAATTATGTGATTACGCTTAAGAAAGAGGAAGCTATTTGGAAACTGAGTGATTATACCATAAGCCAATAAGACTGTCAGGGTACAGTCTTTTTTCCTATAAAGAGCATAAGACATATAGATATAAAGTACTATTTTCATAATTTGACATTTGGTTAGAGAAGGATTATGAGAAAGATATGAAGAAATAGCATTTATATGAATTTTAGATGGGGTGCAGATATGAATAATAGGTTTCAAATGGATATTAAGAAGATTAATGAAATTGTTAAGAGCACAATTGATGCAATTGAAAGAGGGAAAAACGAAATATTTGAAATTGCAGAGCGGGCACGAAGTGAATGCAAAAATATAGAATTATTGGTAGAAGAAATAAAAAGAAAAACAGTACTTGTTATCCAAGAAGTGGATCAGCTAGAGTTGAAGGAAAAGGATAGCCGTAAAAAACTGGTCAGTGTAAGTAAAAATTTTTCATTATATAGTGAACCTGATATAAAGGCAGCCTATGAAAATGCTAAGGATCTTCAGATTAAAATCACACTAAAAAGACAAGAAGAAAAAGAACTCATTAGACAAAGAACTGATTTAGAAAAAAGATTAAAGAATTCCTATGAAGTAGTTAAAAAGGCAGAGAATCTCGTATCTCAAGTAGGTGTTGTCATGGGGTACCTCAGCGGCAATTTACTGGATGTGGTAGGTCACCTGGAAGATATACAACAACGACAGATTATGGGGATTAAGGTTCTGAAAGCTCAGGAAGAGGAACGGCAACGAATTGCAAGGGATATCCATGATGGACCGGCTCAGCTAATGGCTAATCTGGTAATTAAGGCAGAAATATGTGAAAAGCTGATAGATAGAGATGTGGACAAAGCAAAGTTTGAATTAAGTCAGTTAAAGAGTATTGGAAGAGAGTGTTTAAAAGATGTAAGAAAAATCATATATGACTTACGCCCCATGTCTTTAGATGACCTCGGACTTGTTCCAACGATTCAGCGGTTTATTTTAAATTTTGAAGAGGAAACCCATATCAATGTGAGCTTTTCTGTGATTGCAAAGAAAGAGGTCATAAATTCAACCGTACAATTATCTTTGTTTCGCATCATACAAGAAGCATTAAATAATGTGAGGAAGCATGCGCAAGCCTCTGCGGTGGTCATTAAACTAGAAATAATAAATAAAACGATCCACATATTAATCTTGGATGACGGGGTTGGATTTAATGTGGAGACAAAAATGAAATCCTGCAAAGAAGAAAGTGGATTTGGCTTACTTGCCATGAGAGAACGGGTCGAATTGCTGAAAGGATGCATTGAGATAGATAGCAATTTAGGTACAGGCACACGCATTAAAATTTCAATTCCAGTAGGAGATGAGGAGGAAAGCTATGAATAAGACAAAAATTAAGGTTTTGATAGCAGATGATCATTCGCTAATGAGGCAAGGATTAAGACAGATTTTAGAATTAGAAGAGGATATTGAAGTCGTTGATGTTGCTATTGATGGGGAGGATGCAATCAAAAAATCCCAACAATTGAAACCTCACGTAATCCTTATGGATATTAACATGCCCAAAATGAATGGAATTCAAGCCCTAAGACGATTAAAGGATATGGGATTGGATAGTAGAGTAATTATGCTTACAATTCATGAAGACAAAGAGTATCTTTTTGAAACCATCAATATTGGTGCATCAGGGTATGTATTAAAGGATGCTGAATCAGCCAGCCTAGTAAAGGCAATTCGTGATGTTCATGGTGGTGAATCATATATTCATCCTTCCCTTGCGGCATCCCTTGTAAAAGAATTTAATAAAAAAGGAAAGATGGATGAGGATGAGTTCAAAAAAGAGAGATTAACAAGAAGAGAATATGAGGTATTGAGTTTGATTGCCGAAGGAAAGAACAATAAGGAAATTGCAGATACATTATTTATTAGCGAAAAGACAGTAAAAAATCATGTGTCCAATATTTTTAAGAAAATTGATGTAAATGACCGTACCCAGGCAGCGATTTATGCATATAAGCATAATATAAAAAAGATTTAGGGCTATCCTAGATCTTTTTATTTTGAAAGAAATCAATAGGATTGAAACATGCGATTTTCATGGTTTATTTTTAAGGGATATTTAATATACATTAATCATAAACCTTGAATGAGGTGAGAAGATGGCAAATGGATCATTACCATGCAAAGATGCAAAAAAATATATAGAGCTATGCAGAAAAAAAAGGGAATGCCTTGCCAATGAAGTAGAAGAGTTATCAAATATTCTAAATGGATTGACAAACTCATACAGAGTATTAGTGGATGCAGCAGAAGAGTTTAATCATATCTCCTTTTCCAGTAAAGATGATGTGAATGATGCTGTGAACCGTGCGGACGATGTGGGGCAGCTAATAGATGAGGTAATTGACACACTTAGACATAAGCTAAAGGAATATCTAAAAGATATAAAAAAATCAGAAATATGTAAAGAAGAATACATTAGTTTGGATATAAGAGAAGAAAATTTATATATAAAAGATAATTATAAGCCATTTGGAGAAGAATATCATCATAAAGAAGATGATTTCACAGAAGAATAACCATGTATACATTGACAATCCATGAAAGGATAGTTATGATATTAATATTATATATATAAATTTTACTTTATGGAGGAGGGAATTGATTTGCAAGAAATATCTACTACAGAAGTGCTACAAAAAAAAGTAACATATGAATTTAAAAATGCTTGGGATAATCTTTCAGTTGAAGATAGAACTCGAGTTTATCAGTTATGTGACCAATATAAAAATTTCCTTGATAGAGGAAAGACTGAACGGGAATGTATTGATGAAATTATAAGGATGGCGGAACAACAGGGATTTATAAATATTGAAGATATTATTTTAGGAAAGGCTGAAGCAAGTCCAGGCACTAAAATTTATGTAAATAATAAAGGGAAATCGGCAGCCCTTTTTGTTCTTGGCAAAGAAGATTTAGAAAAAGGGATGAATATTGTAGGTGCCCATGTAGATGTACCAAGGTTAGATTTAAAACCATTTCCTTTATATGAGGATGGAGGATTGGCCTTATTAAAAACCCACTATTATGGAGGAATCAAGAAATATCAGTGGGCTACGATTCCCTTAGCATTGCATGGGGTAGTACTGAAAAAAAATGGGGAAAAAGTACATATTGTTATAGGCGAAGATGACAATGACCCTGTATTTTTTATTACAGATCTACTTCCCCATTTAGCAAAAGACCAGGCTGAGAAAAAGCTAAGTGAAGGAATCACAGGAGAAGGACTTAATGTGTTGATTGGTAACATCCCATGTGATGACTTTTCTGAGAAAGAAAGAGTAAAAGTACATATTATGAATATCATTAACGATAGATATGGCATTGATGAAGACGATTTTCTCACAGCTGAAATTGAGGTTGTACCTTCTGGTAGGGCTAAGGATGTTGGTTTAGATAGAAGCCTTGTGGGAGCTTATGGACATGATGATAGGGTATGTTCCTATACAGCCCTGCAAGCAATCCTGGAAATAGAAGATCCGAAAAAGACAGCGGTTGCCCTATTTGTAGATAAAGAAGAAGTTGGTAGTATGGGAAATACAAGTATGGAATCAAGATTTTTTGAAAATGCTGTTGCAGAATTGATATCCATACAGGCAAAAGGTCACATAGAATTATTGATTAGAAGGGCAATGGCTAATTCAAAGGTTTTATCAGGAGATGTTGGAGCAGGTTTTGATCCAAATTTCCCCGATGTTTTAGATAAAAGAAATGCTGCTTTTATGGGAAAAGGAGTTGTTTTGGTCAAATATACTGGAGCTAGAGGAAAGTCTGGATCCAATGATGCCAATGCTGAGTTTTTGTCAGAAGTTAGAAAAATTTTCAATGATAATCATGTGGTGTGGCAGATCGGAGAATTAGGTAAAGTAGATCAAGGCGGCGGTGGTACTATCGCCTATATATTGGCGAACTATGGTGCCGAGGTCGTGGATTGTGGCGTTCCTGTATTAAGCATGCATGCGCCAATGGAAATTGTGAGTAAAGTAGATGTGTATATGACATACAAAGCCTATAAAGCTTTCATGGAAGCATTATAAATCGGGATCGGGAGAATACTCCCGATTTTTGTATGAAAAGAAAGACGAATATCTAGTACATCAATAGCTTGACAATAAATGAAAGGATATTCTCAAGAATAGTTCTATCGGTGAGGAATATGCATATTAATAGAGAAATCTATTGCTGCCCAAACATTAAATATTTTCAATTTGAAAAAGGTTTTTGTTTTCTAAGACGAAGTTTTTAAAAGCCTCTGCCAAAGGAGACAGAGCCCTATATTTGTGAAATACGAAATAAAAATTACGTTTTATTTCGATATCCTTAATTTTTACTGCTTTCAAGAGGTTAGATTTTACTTCATCAATCACCGCAAGCTCTGAAAGAATAGAAATTCCTAAACCTCTTCGTATACACTGTTTAATAGATTCAGTGCTCTCTATATATGCAATAATATTAAGATCATCAATTGTCTTGTTATGTTGCATAAGGACTTGCTCGAAAATTTTTCGTGTACCGGAACCTTCTTCCCTCAGAATGATTTTTTCGCGGAATAAATCATCAATAGTGATTTCATCCATGGACTTATAATGGTCCATAAACGGCATGATTACCAGCATCGTATCCTCCATGATCTCCAGGTAATTTAAATGCTTGATATCATTCTTTGCACCAACGATACCAAAATCAATTTCTCCGTTCAAAATACTGGTTACAACCTGTTCTGAATCAGAATGCAGGACATTAAATCGAACGTCAGGATAGAACTTATGAAAGGAATTAAGAAGAATAGGTAGAATATATTGTTCTGGGATACTACTTGAAGCGATTTCTAATGTGCCTTCTATTTTTCCTTTAAATTGTTCCAAAGAGAATAGAGTCTGCTCTTTCTTATTCAAAATATCCATGGCATGGGTAAAGAGTATCTCCCCAGCATTTGTCAAAGTTATTCTTTTATTAGAACGGTTGATTAAAATAGTACCCAGTTCCTTTTCTAAATTTTGCATATGATTACTGATTGTAGGTTGGGTTAAAAAAAGAAAATCAGCGGCTTTTGAAAAGCTTTTCAATTTAGCAATGGTCACAAAGGTTTCTAATTGCTTAAAATCCATAATATCACTCCAGCTTTTGTTTATACTAAAGTAATATTACCACTTTTTGATAGGATTATCAAACACTTTGATAATTTGCACAAGGCAGTAGAAATTATGAAAATACTTAGAATGAGAATAATTGAGTGTTTGTCTTAGTAAATGTGAATGGCAAACTGAATTTCTAGCACGATGGAGAGGAATGATTGTATGGATGTCCAGAGATTAAAAATGCTAATAAAGCAGGAGGAAGGAAGCAAGCTGGATTTCAAAGAATCCTTATTGTTAAACACCGAGTCAGCGAAGAAGGAATTAGCGAAAGATATCATCGCTATTGCCAATAGCATAGGTGGAAGGGGGCATATCATTATCGGCATTAAGGATAAAAGCAAAGAAATAGTAGGCATAGATCCAATAGAACTTCATGAGGAGAGGATTCAACAAATTATTAGCTATCGATGTGACCCACCCATTAATCTTAGGGTAGAACATATTGAAATAGAAAACAAATGTGTCTGTGTCATAACTATTTTTAAAAGCTATCAGCGGCCTCATCAAATGAGACAGACAGGAACTTTTTATATCCGACGAGGTTCTACTACAGATTTTGCTAGAAGGGATGAGATAGCCAGGATGTTTCAAGAGATAGGATTAATCAGCAATGAATTAATTCCCCTATACAACTTAGATACTACAGTATTAGATAGGGAGTTGATTAATAACTATCTAAAAAAAATAAGTTTGAATCCCAGTACAGATATGGAAAAAAGTGTTTGGCATAATGTGGGAATTATTCACCACGATGCTGAGACGGGGAAAACTCATCCTACCATGGGTGGTATGCTGCTATTTTGTAAGAATCCGCAGATATATCTTCCCTACTGTTCTGTCACTATCGTACATTATGAAGGACACGAACAGATCACTCAACCCATCCACGGGGACATTATGGAGATGCTCAATAGATGCTATGGCTATATTTCTGAGATACTCAAAGATCAAGATTATCCTATAGAAGCGATATTCGAGGGAATTGCCAATGCTGTTCTTCATCGAGATTATTTTGATTTGACAAGAAATATTGTGGTATTTATTGGTGATAATAAGATTGAAATCAGCAATCCTGGAAATTTGCCGAGGGGACAAAATATGTATACAATTCTTAAGGATAGAAATCCATCCAGGAGAAATCGCTGGTTATATGATAAGCTGCTGGTGTTAGACGAAAACAATAGATTCTTAAAAACTGGATTTGGAATCTACCAAATGAATAAAATTTTTGAAGATATAGGCAATGTGATGCTCCTAAATATTGAAAAAAGAAGTCTATTCAAAATTATATTACCTGGCCTAAAAAAATACAAAAAGCAGGGAAAGATTTAAAACTATTCTTCCTTGCTTTTTGTACTGACAGAATCTTTCTCGTGACAATTTTCATGGGATGGACAAGGATTTACATGAATGAACACATCTTTTGTATTCTCTACATTGCTTAATATAGAATGTTTGGCTTTGCCTGCTAAATCATGGCCTTCAGCAACTGAAATGTATTGATCTACGCAGATTTTCATGTCAACAAAAATCTGATTGCCTAATTTCCTAGCTTTAATATCTTGAATGTCATGTATTCCATTAATCTCCATCGTTATCTTACGAATATCTTCGATTACTTCTTTTGATGGTGCAGTATCCATTAGTTCGTTTACAGCGTCTCGATAAATAGAGAAAGCGGCTTTTGCAATCATTCCTGCTACCACGATACCAGCCAAGGGATCTAGAATCGGAAAACCTAAAAGGGCTCCAATAATTCCTATTAATGCTGCCACCGATGAAAAAGCATCTGTTCGCTGATGCCAAGCATCTGCAATCAATGCAGGACTATCAATCTTTTTGCCAACTCGAACTGTATAGCGATACATCCATTCCTTAAAAACAATAGATACTAATGCAGGCCATATAGCAATGGAGCTTGGTGCCTCAAGATTTGGATTTCTGATGGTTTTGACAGCAGATATGCCAATACCAAAGGCGGTAATAAATAATAGTATAGCTATAATTTTCGCCACAATCGATTCAGCTTTTCCATGTCCATAGTGATGTTCTTCATCAGGAGGTTGATTAGAAATTTTCAAACCTTGAAGAACGATTATATTTCCTACTAAGTCGGATGCCGAATGGAATGAATCCGCGATCATTGCGGTACTACCTGCTATGAAACCAATAAACGCCTTAACGGATGTTAGAGCAACATTGCCTATGATGGCAATCCAAGAGGCACGTTTTCCAATGGAAAGACGTTCATTATTTGACATACGGAGCATTCCCTTCTATAGAAAGATTTTTGATGACTATAGAGTTATTATTTACAGGTATCATACTTTGTATGAAAAAAATCATTTATGATAAGAATGAAAATGGGAAGACAAAAATTTGAAATGAAAAAATAATTTTTTCAAAAGATATGGTATAATTTTTACTATAAACTATAAGCCCGATTAGGAGGAATATGCTTTGGAATTTATTAAAATGCCGTATTTAGAGCGGTTCATCGGATATGCTGATGAAGTACATATGAGTGATAATTTAGATAAAGTACGGCTTGGTACTGAAGACGAGATGGAACTTGTTTTTAAAGATGATGATCAAGGAAGTAGGTATTGTGTCATTGGTGTATTTAAGGGTAAAGAAATATTGATGAAAGAGCCTTATCGAGAGGATAGCTTAGAGTATCTACTGGGGCAAAGGGACGACCTCGTTACCTTACTGGTCATTGATGAAGAAGAGACGAGAGTTTTTGAATTTGATCAAGCCAATGAACAACACGCTTATGAGAAGATTAAAGAAATATTAAAGAAATAATGTAAAACAGACCGAAAATTCGGTCTGTTTTTGAATGTTGCCTAAGTTTTCTTATTTTGAACTATAATCCTATGCCTCCGAATAAGCCACTAGAGAATAATACAATGAGCAATAGGAAGAAGAATAATAAGCTTGAATCATCCCCAAATCCTATTCCTGATCCGAATAAAGGGCCACCAAACAGTACAACCAACAACAGGAAGAAGAAAAGCAAACTGTCATTTTCTCCTAGCCAATTGCCCAAACCAGCTTTTTTTTCAGTCACAATTTCCACCTCCTTTACGAATCATTCATAATGCAAGGCTGCCACAAATTGTTTTTCTAATATACACTATGAAAGAAGGGGGATATGTGTTACAGTCTGGGCAAGAATATTACATAGACTATGTAGCTAGAAGTTGGTATAGTTCAAATGGAAGCGAGTTAAAAAATATAGGAAAAAATATAATTGTCATTTTCACGACATCAAAAAATAAGATAACCCAGGTTACATAACCTGGGTTATTTACTGGTGCCGAAGGAGGGACTTGAACCCTCACGGGTGTTACCCCGCCGGATTTTGAGTGCGATATGTTTCGTAAAAATAAACATCAGCAAAATGATTGAAAATTTAATGTTTGTTAAACTTTGAAAATCAATAAAAATGTTGAGTTTAAAGAAATGATACTATTATTCTTAATATCGTTATTACGAATCTAAATTTTTTGTGCGGTTTTTTGTGCGGTTTTTGTATGTCTGGACTGCTCTATTTTTCAACCGTTTGAGCAAATGGCTTGTCCTTTTTTTCATCAAAATTAGATCGTATTAAGTTATCAATATCACTTTTCACATCCATGTCTAAATGCTGGTATATCCCTTTTAGAACATGAATATCATGGCCAAGTCTTTGAGCAGCATAATGGTCTGGAATACCCTGTTTGTATAGCCATGATGCGTGATAATGTCTAAGATCATGGAAGCGAATAGATGGAAGATTTCTAGTCTTAACCATCTTAGCAAAATAACTAGAGAAATGATCGGGTCGAATAGGAAATATCCTTTCAGTAATTTTTTTAAGACTCTTTCTATAAAGTTCTAATACTCTGATTAAATACTCAGGAACGACAATGGTCCTCAATCCATTTTTCGACTTTGGTTTTTTATCAATATATCCTTCCTCGGAGATAGATCTACTCTCATCGATTCTTAGCGTGAACTTTTTCCAATCAATGTCATCCCACTTTAAAGCGAATATTTCCCCTCTGCGGAGCCCACACCATGCAGCTAATAGTATCACTCCTTCATCACGCAGGCCCATTACTGGATCGTCTTTAACTGAGTCGTGTATAGCCTTAAAATCATCCTCAGACAGCACTGTGGGTTTGTAGTCATCCTTATTAGGAATTTTTATATCCTTGCATGGGCTTTTATGTTTTAAAGCATCCTCGAGGATTCTACGCAGTATTAACATATGTTTTCTAACAGTTGTACTAGATAATTCTTTAAGCTTTGCATTCATATACTCTTTAATATGAATCTCATTGATCTGAGATAATTTCAATTGTCCAAAGTATGGATTGAAATGGACTTCTACATACATTTTATAGCCTAAAAAAGTAGATGGAGCAAGGCTTTCTTTGTTTAATTCTAGCCATTTCTCCATCCACGCTGCCATTCTAACATTGTCCACATTGATAAACCGTTTCTCTTCAATTTCCTGTTCTAATTCTCTGGCAGCTGCCTTGCATTCTTTCATGGTTGGTTTTGTTATATATTTTCTTAATTGCTTTCCTTTTGAGTCTCTTCCGATGAAGACTGTGGCCTGGTAACTGCCATTAGCTAACTTTTTTATACTGGCCATATTATCTTACCTCCGACTTGAAAGATATTGCTTTCCCTAGGATTCTAACGGATTTCATATCTTTTTTAGAAAAAACAAAATCCTGATATTGAGGATTTTCAGGTCTTAGTATAATGCTTCCGTTCACTTTATAGACTCTTTTTAAGGTAGCCTCTTCCCCATCAATAATTACAGCTGCAATTTCCCCATTCTCTACATCTGGTTGACTTCGTATAAAAACAATATCCCCATCAAATATTCGAGCATTAACCATGCTATCGCCTTTTACCCTTAGGCAAAAATCAACTTTTTCATCATATCCAACATGTTCATAAGATTCTATGTATTCTTGAGCCATAATAGGCTTTCCTGCTGCAATTGTCCCTAATACAGGAATTTGCTTACTTTTGTTTTTTTTATCTGTAGGGTTGAATTTATCAACATCCGCACCCATCAACCATACAGGGTTAACATTATATTTATCTGCAATTGCATCTATCATAACATGTTTAGGGATCATGTTTGCGTTAATATACTTTGAGATAGACGATGGACTAAGGTGTAAATATTCACCTAGACTATATATGGTATCATCATTATCCTTCATTAATTCTTGCAATCTACTTGCAAATATTTCTTTATTAAATGCTTTCCCTGGCAATTTAAACACCTCCGATATGTATACTGTTATTATAATTCTAAACGTTGATTTAGTCAATAAAAATATACAAATAATTGCTAAAAATGTTGATTAAATCATTGACAAACAAAAACGAAATAGTATAATGAAATTACAAAAGTTGATTTACTACACAAAAGAAAGGGGGAGCAATATGAAAAAAACACAAAAGAGAAAAAGGTTTGTAGAACTCCAGGCATTAAAGGGTTTGATAAGAGAAAAAAAGTCTTCCTATAGGAAATTATCTGTTTCTATAGGTATAGCAACAAACACACTATCAGACAAAATAAATGGGTTCTACTGCTTTGGAGCAGATGAAATTGACAAGATTGTGGATGAGTTAGAGATTGAAGTTTCCGACATAGGGAAATATTTTTTTCCTCAAAAGTGTAGTAACTACACAAAAAAGAATATTCAGCAATCTGTTTGCAGAGAAGTGAAGGAGGCTAGATAGTGCCTAGGCAAAAGAAAAATGCAAGAGAAACAGACAAGCCAAGGAGAATTAGAAGAGAAAATTTGCAAAGAGTTGCACTCCGCCAGGTACATAAGGACAAGGATGATATCATCCTGGAGATATTGGTGGGTGCGGCTGATTAGAAGGGAGGTGATTGATGTGAATTGGTGGGGAATTTTCTTCACGATGTTTTGCATAGCATTCCCCATCACATTGGTTTATGTATTAAGAGATGAACTCGAATGATAGGGGGTGATTGTTTTGGAAGATTTTCTAGAGGCATTGGAGCAGTTTTCACAGGCACAGCAGAATTTTAGCTATGCAGATCCAAATCATATCGACATTGCAACATTTCAATTAAAGGCTGCTGAATTAAAGATTGATGCAGTTTTGAAAAGGATGAAAAGATTTGAAAAGTGTAAGCAGTGTCAAGGGTTAGACTGGAAAGAATATGGATGCTTAAGTTGTCCACTAGACCAGGAACTAAGAGAAATGAATCAAAATGAAAATGACCACCAAGCAGCTGCAACTGCTCAGTAGTCAGATAAAAAAATACAAGCTGTCTGTATTATATCAGATTTTCTGAATTTAATACAGTGTTAGGAGGATAAATATGGGATTAAAAACTTTTATTGAAATCACAAGTCATTTAAGTTTAGCAGATAAAATCAAGCTGATTATTCATTTAACTGGAGAATGCGAAACTGATCTTTCCAATGACCAAGAGGGAGACAAGCAGTTTGAGAGATTCACAAAGGTCATCGAGGATACAGCAAGGGCCTGGGAGGGATATCTTGAGAATCCTGATCCTAAAGTATTGGACAAGTTGCCTGATCTATACAAGCTTCGTGAATGGCAGCAGCAGGGATATAGAAGTGTTGATATTAAGATTAAGACTTCTGGAGAGATCGAGACTTGGGTACATGATTTTAGCCTGATGGAAGGGCAGTATATATCTGATATTGATGGTATCGACTTAGAAAGCAAGAAGTTGGCAAGCGAAAAGAGAGAGTATGAGAGACTTAAAAAACTATTTGGGGAGGAATCAGGATGCTCAATCAATTAGATCTTTTAGAAATTGAAGAGGTGCAGCAATCAGGTGTCCAGGAAAATAGATTTATAATCAATGATATCGAGGGTGTAAATTGGGCCTTTAGGAAAATAAAGGCTTATCATAATCAGAAAGCTGAAATAGAAGCTTTAGCCAAAGCTGAGATTGAGAGAATACAGACCTGGTTAGTTAATGAAGCGAAGCAGATCGACGAGAGTATTGCCTTCTTTGAAGGAAAACTTACAGAATATGCAGTGGTACAGCGTGAAGCAGATCCTAAATTCAAATGCAGTACACCTTACGGAAAGATTGGATTTAGAAAGCAGCAGCCAAAATGGGAGTATGACGAAGAAAAGGCAATACATAGCCTTAAAGAAGCCGGATTGAAAGAGTTGATCCGGGTGAAAGAAGAGCCTAAGAAAGATGAAATTAAGAAACTCTTTAGAGTTGTAGATGGTAAAGCGGTAGATCCTGATGGTCAGATCATCGATGGTATTACGATCACTGACAGAGAAGACAAACTAGAGATTAAGGTGGTGGAGTAATTGGAAGATAAGAAAAATCTTTGGAAGAAGATCCACTCCGTCATGAAGGATGTTGAATATCTCCAGAAAGATGATCAAATCGAGTTTGGAAAAACCAAATATAAAGCCATATCTGAGGAGAAGGTTACTTCTACTGTAAGAGACAGCCTGATCAAGCATGGGTTAGTGATCATTCCAATAGATCAGCAGCACTTCAAGGATGATGTGCTTACCACTGTCAACACCAAATACAAGATCGTAGACATTGATACAGGAGAGAGTGAGATCATCGTCAGCAGCGGTACTGGTGTGGATACACAGGATAAGGGTGTAGGCAAGGCTATGACCTACAGCTATAAATATATGCTTCTTCGGACTTTTGCTATTCCAACTGGTGAAGATCCTGACAAGATCAGCTCAGATGAATGGGACGAGAAGCTGAAAAAGGCTGATGGAAAGAAAAGTGGTAAGCAGACAGAAAAGAAAAATGATGCTCCTACCAGTGGAAATGGCGGCAGTAGTAATCAAGGACAAGCTAAAAATGATGGCCAGTGCGGTGATTGTAGCACTGAGATTCCACAGGCTGTACAATCTTACTCCATGAACTACTATGGAAAGCACCTATGCAAAGACTGTCAGAAGAAACACGAGAAAATCAAATAAAGGGGGAAATGAGATGGCAACTCTAAACTTATTGTTAAACCTCGGTAAGAGGATGGAAATGAAAATGAATATGCCTACATCAATGGCTTTAGATGTATTAGATAAGATCGACGATGCTTTGGCAAAGGAAGAGAACAAACCAATATTTGTAATGACACCCATGGAAGGGAAGGGGCTCATCATAAGCCCAAATATTATCATACTAGGATATGTGGATGAAGAAGGTACCGCGGAACTTACAGAGTTTTCAAAGAGAAATTACTTACATAAACCTCATAGTTACAATAGTCAGTCGATACAATTGACTCCTGCGATAACTGCCAAAGAGATTTTAGAAAAAGTGAAAGAGGCCTATGAAGAAAAAACTCCAATTACAAAAAGCTTGATCAAAGAGGAAGAACCCGTAAGTATAAGCAATGCAAGTAAGTCAAAACTCATTTTCTTTCAATGTGATGAGTGCGGAACAGTCCAGTATAAATTCGGGAATGAAGGAGACACGGCTACATGCCATCGATGCAAGAAAGAGACCAAGCTAGATGGGATTACAGATGGATCATATAAATGTCCAAAATGTAATACTACAGCAACCTTTAAAGTCAGCAATGAAGTAAGTTTTGTACCATGTAAGTGCTGCCACAGCCCTATAGACCTGGTGTATAACGATAAGAAAGACAAGTTTGTAAGTAGATAGCAGCTTGATTTTGACCCTTATGGAGCTGGGGCATAAGCTTCAGTTCCATTTCTTTTAAGAGGCGGGTGATGAGATGCAAGGGTGGATTAAGTTGCATAGGGAACTGTTAGTTAAGCCAATATGGACGGAATCAACGCCTGAACAAAAAACAATTTTGATAACACTCTTGATGATGGCGAACCACAAGGAAAAAGAATGGGAGTGGAAGGGACAGAAATATAAAGCAAGGCCTGGTCAATTTGTTACTAGCCTAGAGTCGATTGCGAAGAAAAGTGGTTTGGGAATATCTATAAAAAATGTTCGTACTGCTTTAAAAAGATTTGAAAAATATGAATTTCTGGCAAACGAATCGACAAACAAGAATAGACTCATAACCAT
>NZ_JACHEN010000008.1 GCF_014205875.1 Anaerosolibacter carboniphilus | reverse complement strand
CGCTATTTGGATTATTGCATTTTTTGCAGGATTTAAAAGCAAATGTAAAGTTTTCATTATACTTTGTGAAATTTCAATTTCATGAGCGTTTCCTAGATATCAAAAAGGTAAAAAGGAGTGAAGACCTAAGCCTCACTCCTTCTAATTTATGTAACCTATTTTGTTCCGAACAGTCGATCTCCAGCATCCCCTAATCCAGGTACGATGTAGGCATGATCATTTAATTTCTCATCAACAGCTGCAACGTAAATCTCAACATCAGGGTGAGCTTCAGAAATCACCTTGATTCCTTCAGGAGAAGCAATCAGACACATAAACTTTATGCTCGTGGCACCACGGTCCTTGATGAATTGGATCGCTGCCTTGGCAGAACCACCTGTAGCCAACATAGGGTCTAAGACAATCAAATCCCTTTCATGAACATCGGCTGGCAGTTTGCAGTAGTATTCTACTGGCTCTAAGGTTTCTGGATCTCTATACAAACCGATATGTCCAACCTTTGCCGCTGGGATCAGATTCAGCATGCCATCTACCATGCCAAGGCCTGCCCTTAGAATTGGAACGATACCTAACTTTCTACCGGCCAAAACTTTGGTCTTTGTCTTACAAATAGGCGTTTCAATTTCGATTTCCTGCAGCGGAAGGTTTCTTGTTGCCTCGTAACCCATTAACATGGCAATTTCTTTTATCGCTTCTCTAAATTCCTTAGATCCCGTCTCCTTATCACGAATCAACGTTAACTTATGCTGAATCAACGGATGGTCCATCACAAATACATTCTTCATTTTTTCTCTCCTCCCGACTACCCTCTATATTTTGCTTCAATATCGCCGATCTGATTTACTCTTTTCTCATGTCTTCCGCCTGCAAATTCCGTTTCCAGCCATACTTCTACGATCTTCAAGGCCAGTCCTACACCAACAACTCGTTCACCTAGGGCAAGTATATTGGCATTGTTATGCTCCCGGGACATTTGGGCAGAAAACGTGTCTGTCACCACCGCACATCGGATACCAGGTACCTTATTGGCTGAAATGGATATTCCAATCCCTGTGCCGCAGCAAAGAATTCCACGCTCACATTCACCTGCAACGACAGCCTCTGCCACCTTCATCCCGAATGCTGGATAATCTACAGATTCAGATGAGTTGGTACCAAAATCCTGGTATGGGATCCCTCTTTCTTCAAGATACTTTTTGATTTCTTCTTTTAGCTTAAAACCACCATGATCACTACCAAGGGCAATTTTCATATGTTTACACCTCCTGTTAGTTGTTAGTTTTTAGTCGACAGTCGTTAGTGGCAAAAATCCTATTCATCAGCAAGGATATATATCTGCTCTTTTCGGAAGGGTTGCTAACCCTTCCCTACAAAATACAACTATAATCGATCCAAAATAATCTTCTAACCACTAACTGCTAACCACTAACCTTATAGCCTACAACATTTTAACACTTGGGCATTCAAAATTCAACTGATATCTAGTAGATTATTTATCTGTTATTTTTTGGATAATCACCTTTAAAGCTTCCTCAATTTCTTTTGCACACTCCCTATAGATCCAGGAAGGTTGCCCAAAGGGGTCCAGTATATCCACCGAAGGCAACATATCCTGGAGATAAGTGACCTCTCGCTGTTCATTCTCGATGGTTTTTGCCATTTCCTTTTCTAATTCCTTGATGCGATCATCGATGACCTGCAGACGATCTATTAGTTCTTTCCTCTGATTTCTCAATGGAATAATCTCATCCTCATATTTTTTATAGAAATCAATCTTCTTCTTTTGTATCATTCCTTGGAGCTTTTCAATCTCCGTTATGATCTCCTTATCATCTCCCAGTCTCCCTGCATACTCCTTTAAGGTAAAGGTTTTATACGCAGCATCGGGGGCCATGCTCAACACTTGGGATTTATGATTTCTTGTCATGGTCAAAATCAAATCAGCTTGATCGATCAACCCTTTTGTCAAAGGCGTTGCACGATGCTTATGTAAATCAATATTCTTTTCCTGCATCACTTGAACAGCATGTTTTGAGGCTCCTTGTCCCTTGGCCGCTGCTGTCCCCGCAGAGATGACCTGTATGCCCTTCGTGGCTTCTCCTGCATCTTCCAGCATCTTCCGCATCATACTTTCAGCCATACTGCTTCTACATGTATTGCCTGTACAGACAAATAGAATTGTTTTCATGATTATTCACCTCCGTCTGCTTTCACCACATGATTCCCTGCCGCCTTTAAAAGGCGATTCATGATAGCATCACCCAATCCTTTGCGTTCTATGGCTTCTGCCAGTATGATATCTACCCCTATTTCATCGAACGCTCGAAGCACCCTAAATAAATTATTTGTAATGGTCTCTAGCCTTTCTCTACTTCCCACTGATAGGATCTGGGCATTATCATATTTATCTTTTGTTTCATCGGTTGCCATTATTCCTACTTTCATGCCCGTCTTTTGTTTTTCCCTCTGCATTTGTTGAATTCTAGAGACAACGGATTGCTGCTCCCCTTCTACAACAACAACTTCTGCCTTGGGCGCATAGTGGGTATATTTCATGCCTGGAGATTTAGGCACCAGATGCTTTTCGTCTCCCCCTTCTATGGCACGATCGATGACTACTTTACCAATTACGGATTCCAGTTCCTCTTTTGTAACCCCACCGGGTCGAAGGATCATTGGCACCTCACCCGTTATGTCCAATACTGTGGACTCCAGACCCACCTTACAGCTCCCACCGCTGATGATGGCATCTACCCTTCCAAGAAGATCCTCTACCACATGACTGGCCTGGGTAGGACTGGGTTTTCCCGATAGATTCGCACTAGGGGCTGCCACAGGTACACCTGCCATGGCGATCAATGTCCTGGCAATGGGATGGGCAGGCATCCGAATGGCTACCGTATCCAATCCCCCTGTGATCATAGGGGGTACAAGACTCGATTTACGGAAAACCAGGGTTAAGGGACCTGGCCAAAATCTCTCCATTAAAACATCTACATGGTTTGGAATATCTGCTACCAATGGCTTTATATCTTCAACAGCTGCTATATGAACAATCAGTGGATTATCGGATGGCCTTCCCTTGGCCTCGAAAATTTTCTTGATGGAGGTTTCTTCCAACGCATTAGCTCCTAAACCATACACCGTTTCCGTGGGAAAAGCCACTGTTCCTCCATTTTTTAAAATATCACTGGCCACAGCAAGTTTGTCCATATCTATGGCGCTAGGATCTATCTCAATGATTTCTGTATGTATCAAAGTATTCACCTCTACCTTTATCGTCGCTATTCGCTGCTCGCTAAAACATCTCTTAGTGAGTCTATATTTACTATCCATTATTATACACCAAAATACACAGACTTAAATGGTTTTTGTACATAAGGTTTATAGGTTTTTCTTCTAAAAGCGAGTAGCGAGTAGCCAGCAGCGATTCACAGCTTCACTGCCACAATCATTCCCAGGATAAACCCAACAATTACACCATAGCTGGAGATTCTACTTTCGTTCAGTCCATGCGCTTTGGGAATTAATTCTCCACAGGTGATATACAACATGGTTCCGCCGGCAAAAGCTAGGCAAAAGGCGATGAAGCCCTGAGAAATCTCTCCTAGCATTACACCAACGAAGGCACCTAAACCCATAGGGATGCCCACCAAGACAGTATAAAAGAAAGCCTTCCACCTTGGTATGCCTCCAACACACATAGGGGTAGCCATGGAGATGCCCTCAGGAATGTTATGTAGGGCGATCACGATAGAAATTCCCATTCCCAGCTCTTTTGTAGCCATGAATCCGGAGCCGATGGCCAAGCCCTCTGGCAGATTATGCAGGGCCACCCCTAAGCCTAATAAAAATCCTGTTTTTACAAAACTTTCTTTGGATAAAAGCAGACCATGATCATCAGTGATTTTTCCATCAATTGCGACGATCAGCATTACTCCTGCCACAATACCTAGGATCCCAATGAATAGATGTCCTAATTCAAAGGCTTCAGGCAGCAAATCAAAACATACGATGGCCAACATCAATCCACTGGAGCATCCTAGAATGAAGCTGAGAAATTTCCTGCTTGGGTTTTTTAGAAAAAAAGCAATCAGCCCCCCAAATCCAGTTCCCATCATTCCCACCGCAAAACCAATCAAGGTCGTTTTCAATATGATAGACATATGTTTTTACCTCCTCTTCAACCCCTACTATGTATATTCTCTTTCTTCTCCTAATAATACAAAAAGCCTATGGCTTCCCACAGGCTTTATATACAAGAATCTCTTTTAAATTTCTAACTTCCTTCAACAACGAGTTCTTTCTTTTCTTCCCTAAAGGCTAATTTCAACAAGGATGGCGTAATGAGTGTCGTTACAATCACCAATAATATAACAGAGGTAAAATCATCACTTCCAATAATATCCATCTGTAATCCAAGGTTTGCAATAATGATCGCCACTTCAGCCCTGGGTATCATGCCAATACCAATCTGAAAAGCATGTCTGTTGTTAAAGCCTGTTAGTTTGGCACCCAAACCACAGCCTACAATCTTCCCGATAATTCCTAGGACCAAAAGAAGTACCCCAAACCCCAAAGCGTGGCCAAGGGAACCCAGATGAACCCCCAACCCAATCCCCACAAAGAAAATGGGGGTAAAGAAAGAATATGCCACCAACTGAATATCATAGGATATCTTATGATGATAAGGTGTCAAAGATAAAATCACCCCTGCAAAATAGGCTCCTGTAATGGCTGCCACTCCCAGCTCTTCTGATACAAAAGCCAGCACGAAGCAGCACACAATGGCATAAACAACAATCTTATCATTGAGATTGATCGCTTTTGATACACGACGGAGCATTTTTACCAAAACCGTCCCAATGAAAAAGGTAATGGCAAAGAATGCAGCAATCTTTAAGAGCACGATCAGCACATTACTCCCCGCACTGGGTTTCACCATCCCAATCATAACCGTTAACAGAATAATTCCAATAATATCATCGATAATCGCTGCCCCTAGGATGCCCACACCTTGCTTTGTCCGTAGATGTCCCAGTTCTCTAAGGGTTTGCACCGATATACTCACACTGGTGGCCGTGGAGACAATACCCAGAAAAATACTGCTAACCATTTTCCCTGTGATCAAATACGCAGCTCCTGATACCATCACCAGCGGCAATAATACACCGCCTAGCGCAATAGCTGAAGAAGAACTTTTAGATGCTTTCAATTCTTCCACATCTGTTTCCAAGCCTGCAATAAACATCAAAAAGATAACACCAATTTCAGAAATATGATGAATTAATTCCGTTTCCTTAATAATACCCATTCCCAATATGACGCCCACTAAAATCTGTCCCAACACTGCTGGCTGCTTCAGCCTTGCGCTGACCCAACCACCAAAATTAGCACCCAACAACAAGATTCCTATTTGCAACAAAAAAAGCATCTTGGATTCCATAAAATTGTCCCCCTTTTCTAAGCTTATGACAGGAGCAATATTTATGTGTATCCTTTATACTTCGCCTCCATTTTTGCACCTTCTCCTAAATATGACTTCTCTGAAAATTCTTATTATAGTTTACCACCCTCTGCCTTTTTTTTCAAGTTGCATCCTGTCAAAGTTGAAAGTTGTAAGAGACAAGTTGTAACCCTAAGAAAAATAATAAAAAATCGAGGGCTTTTACTCCCTCGACATACTTACTTGTTACGTTTAATAAAATTATCTTGATTCAACTTTCAACCGGTGTCCAATCCTATACTACCTGCTTCATTCTTTCTGCTTGATCCGATGTGATCAATGCATCTAGAATCTCATCAATATCCCCATCTAAGAAATAATCCAGCTTGTATAATGTTAAATTGATTCGATGGTCTGATACTCTTCCCTGCGGATAGTTATAGGTTCTGATTCTCTCACTACGATCTCCAGTACCAACTTGGCTTTTTCTAGCCTCTGCAATTTCTGCATTCTGTTCTTCCTGCATCTTGTCATATAGTCTGGCCTTTAAGATTTTAAATGCCTTTTCTTTGTTCTTTAACTGTGATTTTTCATCCTGGCAGGAAACTACCATTCCTGTTGGTATATGAGTCAATCTTACCGCTGAGTCCGTCGTGTTAACACTCTGTCCACCGTTACCGGAAGATCTGAATACATCTACACGAACCTCATTTGGATTGATGTCAACAGCCACATCATCCACTTCTGGAAGTACTGCTACCGTGGCTGTAGATGTATGAATTCTTCCGCCAGATTCCGTAGCAGGTATCCTTTGTACCCTATGAACCCCGCTTTCATATTTCAGACGGGAGTAGGCACCACTTCCCTTGATCATGAAAATAACTTCCTTGATCCCACCTACGCCAGTTTCATTCAAGCTCATCATTTCAACTTTCCAACGTCTTCTTTCCGCGTATCTGGTATACATTCTCAGCAGTTCACCGGCAAACAGTCCTGCTTCATCTCCACCTGCTCCTGCTCTTATTTCCACGATAACATTTTTTTCATCATTCGGATCCTTTGGAAGAAGCAATAATTTTAGTTCATTCTCAATCACTTCAATAGACTCTTCCAAATCTCCTAGCTCCATCTTTGCCATTTCCCTTAATTCTTCATCATTGCTTTCTTCAAGGATACTCTTCGCCTCAGCAATCCCTGATTTCGTATCCTTGTACTCCCTGTACTTATTTACAATCGGCTCTATATCAGAAAGCTCTTTAATATATTTCTGCCATTCACTTTGATTGTTGATTACCTCAGGATCTGCAGTTTTTCTACTCAGATCATCATATTTTTCTTGAAGAAAATCTAATTTATCAAACATCCGTCTCACCTCATAAAATATATTCCATCTGATTATTTTATCATATCTACGCTTCTACCGCAAGCTAAGGTCGATTTTTGCCCATATCCATATGAACTTCCTTTCTATTTTACAAGCGGAATGATCACTGATCATTCCCTACAAATATTCTATTTCCTCACAAGCTACGGGCGATTCATGAATCGCCCCTACCTATGTACCGTAGGAAGCGGCGCCCTCATCGTTCCAAAAGCCCCTATCCCTACAACTACCTTTTTTATCTATATATATTCTTCCAAAACACCCAAATTTATACTCACCTAAACATCAAAAACGGCTAACTGCTATCAGCTAACCGTTCAACTCAATTCTAAAATTCTTCCTTATTCTCCAGTAAATTCAGTTTCCGCGCCACGAATTTTGTCGTGCTGGCTTGAACCCCCAGAGTAATCAATACGGTCATAAATACCACCGATGAAATCACATCACTGTGGGGAATTTTCATACTCACGATCATACCTGACAGCGCCGCAGGAATTACGCCTGTTTCTCGGACCCACATCAAAAATCCAATTTCATTGAATGTCCATTTCCCCTTACGATCTGGTAAAACGCAAGCCAATACTGAAAGAGGTCTTGCTACAAACATTAAAACAATGACCACAATCAATGCCGACATCCAGTATTTCCCCAACACATGGAAGTTTACATGGGTGCCCAATAAAATGAAAATCGCCATTCTCATGACAAAGGCTAGGGTTTCTCTTACATGGGTCTGGGTTATAAAATCTTCTTCAGGTACCCACAATCTTAATCGCTTCTTATTCCCGCAAACCAATCCTGTTGTAAAAGTAGCCATATATCCGCTGCCGCCAATCTTCTCTGCAAAGATAAAGGCAATTACCACCGATACGATGGAGATGATGGAAGCATAGTCATGCATAATACCGTATTTTGTATCAGAAATCAATACCGACAAGCTCATACCGATAGCGGCACCTACCAAAATACCGCCCAATGCCATCTGCACCAACTGCCCCAGGTTATCCATCAATGAAAATGTTCCCGATTGAATGATGGCCAAAATCGAAAAAACCATGATCGCACCGACAGCATCGTTAAATGCAGACTCACTGATTACCGTCTGCTTCACCTTGTCCTTCAGCGTAATTTCTTTGAACACAGGCACCAACGTTGCCGGGTCTGTAGAAGCCACCACCGCACCTAGGAGTAACGCATATATAAAGGGGATATGGAAAATCCACATGGCTGCATAGCCTACAATAAAGGCTGAAATCAAAACACCTAGGCTGGAAAGCAAACCTACAGAAACTTTCACATCATTTAAAACCCTTAGTTTGATCTCTCTCCCACCATCATAGAGAATGAAGGCCGACCCAAAGGTTAAGATCAATTGATTCCCTATAGGATATCCTTCTACACTGGCCCAGTTTAATATAGCTGGCCCAATGATAATCCCTGCTAACAAAAACATCACCACATCGGGCAGCTTCACAATTTTACTCAACTTCCCAAAAATCATTCCTATTATCAGGATAATGACGATCAGCGTTAATATTTCATCCGTTGCTATCATTGATGCATTTTCCATGATCTCTTCCTCCAACTCTGCTACTTTCTATTATTCTGCTCAAAAACCAATGATATCATTATACAATCGGAAGAGGAAACTTGGAAATGCGCCTTTTCATGCAGGTAATCCTGCATTTCGATGCTATACATGAAAAACATCTATCATCTTTCGTTCTCTTAGCGTCTTGCAGGTTTACGCCGTTTTTCTAGGTCTAATGCAGTTTACATGTTGTTATTTTCGTATCATTTCTTAATGATAGCAACTACAACTCTTTCAATATTCGACAAATCTTTTACTTTTCTGATACTTGCATAAATATTTTTACTCTCCATCATTTTTTTTATGAATTCTCCTTGATCATGACCTACTTCCAAGGCAATCAATCCTCCATTTTTGAGGAAAACGTATGCTTCATCGACGATTCTCCTATAAAAATCAAAACCATCTTCCCCACCATCCAATGCAAGTATCGGCTCATATTTTGCAACCTCTGTTTGAAGTCTATTCACCTCTGCCTTCGGGATATAAGGAGGATTGGATACCAAAATATCCAGCTTATTCTCTAGCCCTTTTCTCCTCAATGGCTCAAATAAATTCCCATGGAGAAACTCGATCCGTTCCGCTACACCATGATCTTTTGCATTTTTTCTACCGATGGATAGTGCCTTTGGCGATATGTCCACAGAGTACACATGGGACTTCTGTAAATAATGGGCCAAACTCACAGTAATGGCACCACTGCCTGTACCTAAATCAGCAATGACCCAATCCTGCTGGTCCCCTTTCTCCTTTGTCCATTCCAAGACAGACTCCACCAATATCTCCGTATCTGGCCTTGGAATCAATACGCCTTCCTCCACATAAAAGTCTAAACCCATGAATTCTTGCTTGTTCACAATATACTGGACAGGTACACCCTGCAGCCGTTTGGCAATCATGCTGCGATAAATCTGAATCTGGTCCTCTGTCAGTTCACGATCACGGTAAACATATAGAAATAGTCGATCCATACTTAACACATGACACAAAAGCACCTCTGCATCCAGCAGAGGTGTCATCATTTCTCTCATTTCCAGTTTCTTAACAGCTTCTCTCAAAGCATCCTGTATACAAAGCATTACAGGTCATCCTCCTTACCTTCTTCAACCACACTCATCATGGCTGCAATCGCAACCTCAATTTGACGATCATCGGGTTCCCTGGTAGTCATTTTCTGTAATAACAAGCCTGGATAACTGATGGCATATACCAATTGGGAATCACTTTTCCCTGCCCATTTGATTACTTCATAAGAAAGACCTGCCACTACGGGTAGGAATATAAATCTAGACAAAATTCTCATCCATGGATTTGGCCAGCCAATCACAGAGAACAGAATCATACTGATCACCATGACAATCACCAGGAAACTGGTACCGCATCTTGGGTGCAGTGTCGTAAACTTTCTTACGTTCTCCACGGTCAATTCCTGCCCTGCTTCATAACAGTGTATTGTTTTATGCTCAGCACCATGATATTGAAACACCCTTTGAATGTCCTTCATCTTTGATATGACAGCCACATATCCAATAAACAATCCAATTCTGAAAACACCCTCCACCACATTCAAGAAGAATGTATTGGTGATGATTTTCCGTAGAAAATTGGTTACAATCGTCGGTGTAATGATAAACAATAGTATGGCCGCGGCAAGGGCAATAAATACAGAAAAGCCTATATAAATATCATCGGCCTTGTCTCCAAATTTTTTCTCAATCCACAACTCCAGCTTGCTTTTTTCCCCTGCTTCACTGCCATCATCCCAAAATTCTGCCGAATAAGTTAAGGAAGTCACTCCAAGGATCATAGATTCCACCAAGGCAAAGACGCCTCGAACCAAAGGCAGCTTTTTGAATGAACTTTTCTTTTTTGCCTTTACCGGATCTTTTTTAATCGCAATTTCTCCGTCAGGCTTTCGTACGGCAATAGCCATGGCATCAGGTCCTTTCATCATAACACCCTCGATGACCGCCTGGCCCCCAACACTGGTAGGGGTTGCACATTTTCGAAATATATCTTCTTTTTTCATAGTTTACCTCATTTCCAATACCTTCATTGATAGTACTATTATTATATCGTAACATAAATCATAAAGAAAGGAAATGACCTACCAGTCGATTTAATTTCTTTATAACAGAAAGGAGAGCCTAAGCCCTCCCTTCATTTATCCAGCATTTATTTTGCTTTATATCCACTACTTTTTGTATATGTACCTAACGTTTTCTTATTATATGTATCATAAACAGTACCCTCAATATCTGCATCATCAAATTCATCTAAAATGTCTTCATATATTTTTTTCATAAAAGTATTGATCTTACTTGTACTTAAGTCATCCCACTCTTCTTCATATTTATAATAATTAAAGTTTACATCGAACGTAATATCATCTTCATCTCCATCTAATTCGATAGCCAGTTTGATATCGTCAAAATACTCCGCATAGTCATCATTCAATTGGTCTTCTAAATCATCTAGATCTACATCGCTGTTACTGTCGCTAAAATCAACCTCTACATCCCCATCGGAATCTACTGTGAATTCCACCAATGTATCACCACTGTCTTCATCCTCAATAAATCCTTCAATGTCTGCATCTTCAAATTCATCCAAAATATCATCTACGATGTCTTGCAGATAGCTTCTGACATCACTGGTTGAGAGATCTTCCCATTCATCTTCATAATCATCTAAGTCTACATAGATTTCAACCTCGATATCATCCTCATCACCATCTAAGGTGATTTTAAACTTAATGTCTTCATATTTTCCATAATCATCATTCAGCTGGTCCTCTAAATCATCCAAATCGCCGCTTTTTGAGCTTGATCTTGACCCGTTTGCTTCCAAGTCTTTCACCTTTTTTTCCAATTCGGCAATTATTAAATCCTTTTGATTCAATCTGGCATTCAACAGTGCCACTGTAGCATCTGGTTTATCATTAATGATTACTTTCGACTCAGCACCATTCCATTGAATATCCTTGTTGAAAATGTTCGCAATTGCACTGACTGGAACATAGGTTCTACCATTTACGATAAATGGCTCTTCTGACATGGCTACTTCTGTACC
Source organism: Anaerosolibacter carboniphilus (assembly GCF_014205875.1). Taxonomy (GTDB): domain Bacteria; phylum Bacillota; class Clostridia; order Peptostreptococcales; family Thermotaleaceae; genus Anaerosolibacter; species Anaerosolibacter carboniphilus. The sequence goes on along the minus strand of NZ_JACHEN010000008.1, from coordinate 151,349 downwards.
ATTGGCAACAATTTTTATATTGCTATACCATGCATCCACCGTTTTTTTGACTTGATCTGCATATCCAGTTGAGCTAAAGAGAAGTAATACCATGCATAGAATACTTACTGAAAGTGTAATTTTTTTTCTTCCTCTTACCATCTCATTTCCTCCATTCTTCATTTGTTTTGTAGGGTTAAATAAATATTTATAGATATTCAATATACCACTTTTCATTTCTTGGCTCTTTCTCCTTTGAATATCTATAAAGCTTCCATAATCATTTTACCATATTATGAAAGCTTTTCACAAATTGATTGAATACCAATATCTTCATTTTAACCCATATTTGTGTTGAAATTGTGATGGAAATTTTAAATTTATGTGTTATCCCTCATTTGGCACCTCATGGTGCAGTCTGCATCTCGCCTCATAGCTTTCTGTCGCACCTACCAAAATAATGGGATCTGAGTAATTGGCTGGCTTTTCATTGATCAACCGCTGGGTGCGATGGGCTGGCTCTCCACAAGTCATACAAATAGCACTTAGCTTATCGGCGAACTCTGCGATGGCTACTAGCGCAGGTGTGGGTCCAAAGGGTTCTCCACGAAAATCCATATCCAAGCCCGCAGCAATCACTCTTACCCCTCGATCTGCCAGATCCTTGCATATTTGAACGATCTCCATATCAAAAAACTGTACTTCATCGATTCCCACAACCTGGGTATCCTTTTCTATGTATTCCAAAATATCTTTCGCATGGGCGATACGTACTGCCTTAAGCTTTGAGCCATTATGTGAAACAATATCTTCAATGCTGTAACGGTCATCTATAGCAGGTTTGAATACCAATACTTTCTGTTTGGCGATCTGCGCTCTTTTCAGTCTTCTGATCAATTCCTCGCTTTTACCACTATACATAGGTCCTACGATCACTTCTATAGAACCATGATGACTTGGTCTATACATTTCAATCCTTCCCCCCACAAGAAATCTTTTATTCCATATATTAAAGGTTAGAGAATGTTTCTCTAACCTTTCAATAACTATGTTCTATGGACTTCATTATTTTCTGTTATATTTCTGCTTAAACTTCTCTACACGTCCACCTTGGTCAACAAACTTTTGTTTACCAGTAAAGAACGGATGGCATTCTGAACAAATTTCTACTCTGATTTCTTCTTTAACAGATCCTGTTTCGAATGTATTTCCACAAGCACATCTTACAGATGACTTCTTATAGTTAGGATGGATACCTGGTTTCATTCCCTTCACCTCTTTCTTTCATGTATCTCTGTATATAAAAATATACTTTAAGGCTAGTTATCAACTTCTATATTATAGCATAGGCCCTTTTACATTTCAAGGAATAATTTTTGTTCGATTCTGGTGCTATTCTCAGAATATCTTACCAATTTTCCCTCTGTTTTAGCCTACCTTATGTGGGGTTGAAATCCTTCTTACAATCTTTCTCTTATCCCAATATCTTATTTCTCACATTCTCTACAAACTCTAAATTTGTCTTTGATGTCATTAGCTTGTTGATAATGGATTCTGTCACTTCTTGGGTTGAGTTGTTGGCCATGGCTCTTCGTATGCTCCAAATCGTCTCCAATTCTTTTTGACTTAACAACAGTTCTTCCCTTCTTGTCCCTGATTTATTCAGATCAATGGCAGGGAATATTCTCTTTTCTGAAAGTTTACGGTCTAAATGGAGCTCCATGTTGCCTGTACCCTTAAACTCTTCAAAAATCACATCATCCATTCGGCTTCCTGTATCCACCAAAGCTGTTGCCAAAATGGTGAGGCTTCCACCTTCCTCCAGATTCCTAGCAGCACCGAAAAACCTTTTTGGCTTATGGAGTGCCCCGGGATCTAATCCACCTGACAGGGTTCTGCCTGTAGGAGGAATTGTCAGGTTGTAAGCTCTAGCCAGCCTGGTAATGCTGTCCAATAAAATCACCACATCCTTCCCATGTTCCACCAATCTTTGGGCCCTATTTAGAACCATTTCGGCCACCTTGATATGGTGGCTAGGTAGCTCGTCAAAGGTGGAATAAATCACTTCTCCCTTGATGGATCGCTGCATATCCGTCACTTCTTCAGGTCTTTCATCAATCAAAAGGACAATGATCTCGATCTCAGGATGCTTGGATGCAATGCTATTGGCGATTTTTTTCAGCAGAATTGTTTTCCCTGCCTTCGGTGGCGCAACAATAAGACCTCTTTGTCCCTTACCAATGGGTGCAATCAGGTCAATGATCCTTGGGGAAAGATCGCTGGGACTATATTCAAGTGAAATTCTCTCATCGGGATAAATGGGGGTAAGATTGTCGAAGTTTGGTCTTCTGGAAGCCAATTCAGGATTGTCGCCGTTTACTTTCTGGACATAAAGAAGAGCTCTAAATTTTTCCCCTGTTTTGGGTGGTCTCGTAATACCCAGGAGTTTGTCACCGGTTTTTAGATTGAATCTTCGTATCTGAGATGGAGATACATATACATCCTCTTCACTGGTAAGGAAATTTGAAAATCTAAGAAATCCAAATCCACCTTCTGTCAACTCTAAAACGCCTTCTACTGTGTTTACCTCTTCACTCCTGTCAATCTCGTTATTGACCTTCTGGGGCAGCTTTTGCCGATCCACATCAATAACCTTTTCCGGTTCTTCTACCTGTACTTCTTCTTTGTTGGAGTGGGCAATGATCAGTTCGATTAGTTCTTGTTTCCTATGTTTCGCAATGTTACTTATGTCAAGCGCTTTTGCCATCTCTCTCAGTTCACTTATTTTCTTTTTTTCAAGCTCAAGTAAATTCAAATTTACACCTCCGTATTTGAGTTGAAGGTTGAAAGTTGAAGGTTGTAAGTTGAAAAATCCTTCAACTTTCAATTTACTTCTTCGTACTCTTTTATATTCCATTTCCAAAATCTAATTCTTTTATACATTAAGCATCATCTTTATTATCTATACACTATACCCTACAGCGTTAATCTCCTAGAACGGTCGGACAGGGTCGTCCGACCCTACAAAAACTGTTTTTAACTTACAACTTAAAACTTTTAACTCTATTTCGCATACTCGGGTTTTTGGTCCAGCCTGTGAATTGCTTCAATAAAGCGGATTGTTCCAGTTTCTGCCCGCATCACGACGGAATGGGTTTTCGCCATGTTGTTTCCGTAATAGGTTACACCCTTTAGCAGATCTCCATCGGAGATACCCGTAGCCGCAAAGAATACTTCATTGCCTTTTACAAGATCTTCTAATCGGTAGATCTTGTTCACGTCTACACCCATTTTCACACATCTGGCACTTTCTTCGTCGTTATAAGCCACGAGCTTTCCTTGGAACTCTCCACCCAGGCACTTCAATGCAGCAGCGGCAATGACCCCTTCCGGCGCACCGCCGATCCCAAGCATAATATCAATCCCTGTATGATCAAAACATGTGGCAATGGCAGCACCTACATCTCCATCCTTGAACAACTTAATCCTTGCCCCTACTTCTCTACATTCTTTGATAATGCCTTCATGGCGTTCACGATCCAGCATGGTCACTGTGATGTCTTCAATATTCTTATTCAACGCCTTCGCCACATTAAAAAGATTTTGCTTCACTGGTGCATTTAAATCGATAAAACCTTTGGCTTTTGGTCCGACGGCAATCTTATCCATGTACATGTCAGGCGCATTTAACAAATGACCTCGTGGTGCAATAGCTACCACTGCCACTGCATTGGGCAGCCCCTTGGCAACGGAATTGGTACCGTCCAATGGATCTACAGCAATATCTACCTTGGGTGCATCCTCCGAAGCCTTGCCGATTTTCTCACCGATATATAGCATGGGCGCCTCATCCATTTCTCCTTCTCCGATGACAACAACCCCATCAATGTTTAGTGTATCAAACATATTCCGCATACCATCTACCGCAGCTTGATCTGCGATATTTTTATCTCCACGCCCCATGTACTTTGCAGCGCCCAAAGCAGCCGCTTCTGTTACACGGGCCAAGTTTAAGGCTAGATTTCTATCCATGAACAAAACCCCCTTATTTATGCTTCTCCATCATCTCAATCAATGTCTCATTCTTGTCTAGCTTATGAATGGCATCTACAAATCGAATGGTTGCCGTCTTGGACCGCATGACAATAGAATGGGTAGATGCCCTATTGTTTTCCATATATGTTACACCCTTTAGCAAGTCTCCATCGGTTACGCCTGTGGCTGCAAAAAATACATCTTCAGATTTCACCAAATCGTCCAGGGTTAATACCTTACTGATATCTTCATTTTTCCAACCCAATTTATGACATCTCTCTATTTCTTCATCAGAGAATGGATTGAGCTTTCCTTGCATTTCTCCACCTAAGCATTTTAGGGCAGCAGCTGCGATAACGCCTTCTGGTGCACCTCCGATACCCATAAAGATATCTACACCTGTATGATCGAAGCATGTGGCAATGGCAGCTGCCACGTCACCTTCACCAAAAAGCTTAATCCTACAGCCCACTCTTCTGATTTCTTGGATCATTTCAAAATGCCGAGGACGATCCTGAATAATTACCGTTAAATCATAAATATCCTTATCTAAAGCCTTTGCTACCGCTCTCAGATTTTGTTCAATCGGTGCATCGATATGTACCAATCCCTTGGCTTTTGGTCCTACAGCAATTTTCTTCATGTATGTATCTGGTGCATGAAGCAGTGTTCCTTTCGGTGCCATGGCTACTACAGCGATGGCATTGGGCAATCCCTTGGCAATCAAGGAGGTTCCATCCAGCGGGTCCACAGCGATGTCTACCTCACGATCTCCTGGCTGACAAGTACCCACTTCTTCCCCAATGTATAGCATAGGGGCCTCATCCAACTCCCCTTCACCGATGACCACCGTACCTCTTACCGACACGTGGGAGAAGGCCTTTCTCATCCCATCTACCGCTGCCTGATCTGCTGCATTCTTATCTCCTCTGCCCATATATCTGGCCGAAGCCAAGGAAGCTGTCTCTGTAACTCTTACAAGTTCTAAGGCTAAGTTTCTATCCATAAAATAACTCCTTCCAAATCATATATGTTATATTATATCATATTTTATTATACACTATTTCGTGCATTCAATGGATTTATGCCAATTATTTCTATTTCCTGCTTTAGTCCTACTTCATAAATCTTCGTATAGTAAACTCTATCTTCTCATTGACCCCTATTGTCTGTCATTCTGAGCCCAGCGAAGAATCTCATTCACAGACTCTCACCTCATCAAGATCCTTCGCTGTCGCTCAGGATGACAAGTCACCATAACTTAGGATAACAAACGCTGCTTTTTGAAATGGATAGAGAGCGAGCCCCCATATTTTTTACTTTCCCAATTGTCTTACCAAATTATTTCTCAATATGTAATCTGATCGCCCAATCTCTTTCAATGCCCGTTCATAGCCTTCTCTGCATAGTTCCAAATCTATTGGCTGCTGGGTCCTGATATACCAGGCCCTACTGTTGCCATATATACCATCCCTGGACATTTCAAAGGCGATATGGTCATTGAAATAGGATCCCTTCACCATATACGTTTGGTGGGCCACAAAACCTTCCGATGCATTGCTCAAATCCTGCCCTAGCATAATAGCTTTTTCACTGTCTATTCCCATGAAATTTAATACAGTTGGCATGAAATCGATCTGTCCGCCTGTTGTACTGTTTTTCTCAACTACACCTGTACCTGGTATATGAAAAATCAGGGGAATTCGAAACATCTCATCAAAATCATAGGTTTTGCCCAGATATTCTGTCATAATTTTGGCAGACTCGGAATGTTTGCTGGATAATCCGTAATGGTCCCCATAGACGACAATCACGGAATTCTCATATAACCCCTCTTTTTTCAATTCCTCGATGAAGGCGCCAATGGCGGCATCGGTATAATGCACGCACCGCAGGTAATTTCCAAAGAGAGTATCCTTGTGTTCCTTTTTCAATCGGATCGTATCATAATACTCCGGCAATACATAGGGATGATGACTGGTCAATGTGATCATGAAAGCATAAAAAGGCTGTTTCATGTCCTTTAAATAGTCTAAGGATTGGTGAAAAAAGTCTCTATCCGTCAATCCAAACCCTACGTAATCTCCGATGGTATAATCAACATCATGGTAGAACCGCTCAAAACCTTGGTTGGGATATGCCTTTTCACGATTCCAATAGCTAGGGTCATGACCGTGAAAGGCACTGGCGGAATAGCTATTGTCCCTTAATATCCACGGCAATCCATAAAAATCATTTTCTCCATATTTGTCATAAGTGACACCATCCATGGCAGGATACAAGGAATTGTTGGACACGAACTCCGCATCCGATGTATTTCCCTTCCCCAGCTGCTGATAATATCGGTCGAAATAAATGCTATCCTTTTGCAGTAATCTATTTAAATGGGGTGTGATCTCCTGCCCATTGTATTCTTTGTTGATGACAAAATTCTGTAAGGACTCCACCTGTATGATGATGAGGTTTCGTCCCTTGGCAATACCATAGTCCTTTCGATTTTCTACAAAGGCCTCCTGGTGTCGTTTTTGTAGAAGATATGACTCTAGCCCATAATCCCCTACTTGATCATCGGCCTTGGCAATCATGGAGCTGTAAATGTCATTGATATGATACGTCAACAATTCTTGCCTTAATAGCTTTTCCACAAAGTCCCCTTTTATGAATAGCAGTATCATCATGGCCATACACAATGATAAAAGTTTCTTATCTTGATAAACCAAACCTTTATCCATAGGTATTGTAAAATATTCTTCTTTTCTTTTTTTCATAAAAATCCATAATGGAAGTAAATCCGAAAGGAATAGCCAATGCTTCGGCTGTATCAGATATTTGACGCTGGCTGCTACAGCATTAAGTTGAGAAGCAAGCCCCAAGAACTTGATAGATGGCATCTGATGAAAGTATTCAAAGTATACCACATCACAAAACATAATAATTGAAAGAAGAGAATATAGCCCATAAAGCCAATACGTATCTTTTTCTTGAAAAAGTTTCCCAATGGCAATACGCAAGAATACAAAGTATAGCAGGGAAATCAGCAATAGCTTTCCATAACCATTGGCAATCTCCAGATATTGATAAAACAACTGCCCCTTTAGCAGAAACAATGAAACCATCATGTAGTCAATCAATGAAATCTTTAATCTGTCTTTCAAGCCTACTCATCCCTTATCTCGTGCAAAAATCTTTCCGCAACCTTTTTTATCCTATTTATTATACCATCATTTTCATATTTTTCACCTAAATTATGTGTAACGAATCAAAAAAACATGGAATGGGCATGCCCATTCCATCTCCTTAACCTTAAATCTTCTCTACTTTCTATTGTCCCAATCCTTCACGAACTTTTCAATGCCTTGATCTGTCATTGGGTGGGACAGCATTTTCTTGAATACATCTGAAGGTATGGTCGCGATATGGGCCCCTGCCAATGCCGTCTCCGTCACATGCATTGGGTGGCGAATACTGGCTGCAATGATTTCCGTCTCAATGCCATGGGTATCAAAGATTCCTACAATATCCTCAATCAGATAGGTCCCAGGATTCCCTATATCATCCATTCTACCTACAAATGGGCTTACAAAGCTAGCCCCTGCCCTCGCAGCCAACAATGCTTGGTTCGCCGAAAAGATCAACGTCACATTGGTTTTTATTCCTTTTTCATGGAGTCCTTTCACAGCCTTTAAACCTTCTGCAGTCATGGGGATCTTGATGACAATATTTTTATGTAGCTTCGCTAATTCAATCCCTTCCTTGAGCATTCCTTCGGCATCCATGCTCAATACCTCTGCACTAATTGGACCATCCACCATCTCTGTGATTTCTTTTAACACCTCAATAAAGTCTCGGCCTTCCTTTGCCACCAAGCTCGGGTTTGTCGTTACCCCTGCCAATACACCCCAAGCATGAATCTCTGCAATCTCCTGGACATTGGCCGTATCGATAAATAATTTCATGTTAATTCCTCCCATTTTTTCATTCTATTATATTATATCAAATGTATACTTATTCTATCAGTGGTTTTCTTTCATTCCTTCTATAAATACAAAAAGAGAGACATTAGTCTCCCTATTTTACATGCAAAGGCTTTAACCCTAAAATCGCTCTCGCTTCTGCTGGGGTTGCAATCTCTCTGCCTAACTCATTAGCAATTCTCACAACTTTTTCAACCAATTGCCCATTGCTCTCAGCAGGTATTCCTTTGTCGATATACACATTGTCCTCAAAGCCTACGCGGACATGCCCTCCCATGATAATGGCCAACGCAGCCATCGGGAATTGATTTCTCCCTACGCCAGCTACTGTCCATGTTGACCCTTGAGGAATACTATCCACCATAAAAGCAAGATCCCTGGCTGTTGCAGACATCTGGACCCCTAGCACGAAGTCAAAATGCATAGGCGCTTGAATATACCCTTTTTTATGCATGCGCAAAGCAATATCGATCATGCCCTTATCAAACACTTCGATTTCAGGTTTTACCCCGCGCTCGATCATGATCTTTCCAAAATTCATGATGGTATTGTCTGTATTGATAAATACTTCATCTCCACCGAAATTACAGCTTCCACAATCTAAGGTAGCCATTTCTGGATGCTTTAAACCAAGGGCGCTTTCTTCTACCTCTGTAGATTGAAGTCGCTCCAAATCTGTCATACCTACAGCCCCACCTGTGGATGGCTGAATAATCGCATCTGGGCACAGCTTTCGAATGGCATCGATACACTCTTTGAATCGATTCTTATCTTGAGTTGGCGTACCATCATCCTTACGTACATGCAAATGAATAATGCTAGCCCCTGCTTTATACGCAGACTCCGCCTCCCTTGCGATTTCCTCAACTGTATAAGGCACATTAGGGTTTTGCGCCTTCGTAACCTCTGCCCCACAAATCGCCGCAGTGATTATCAATTTATTCATACATTTCATCCTTTCGATCATATAGTATGCGCTTAGTCGTTAGTCGTTAGTCGTTAGTCGTTAGTCGTTAGTCGTTAGTCGTTAGTCGTTAGTCGTTAGTCGTTAGTCGTTTAATTCTGGTAGTAAACGCATTGCTTGTCAAGAATTTTAGCCACTAACCACTCACCTCTATCTACTAACCTATTTTCTTCTCTGCTTATCCTTCGGTACCACACAGGTTCCTTCTGCTCTGCACACGACTACTGGTTCGTCCAATACGTCGCAAGCCGATTCATTGATATCTGGTCTTGGGATGATCACCTTTCTCGCTTCGAATACCATCTTTCTCGATGAATTTCCTACGCTTACGATTTCTCCCACAGCTTCTATATAGTCCCCTGCAAACACAGGTGCCTTAAACTCCACCTTGTCGTAACCCGCAAAAAGACCCTCATCTCCGTCGTTACGGATTAACAGTTCCGTAGCCACGTCCCCAAATAATTGCAGCATTTTTGCTCCATCCACAAGATTGCCTCCATAGTGGGCATCATGCATACTCATTCTCATTCTGATCATTGCTTTTTCCATGGTTATTGCCTCCTAAGACTTTTGTTTTGGATTTATAGATCTATTTCCATAAAATCAATTGTTTTTCTCGGATCTACTCTAAAAATAGTGCTTGACAAGTAAATCTTTTCTTTACTGTCAGTCATCCTGAGTAAAACGAAGGATCTTGAGATTCTTCACTTCGTTCAGAATGACAGAACACTGTCAAGAACATATTCTGATGAAGAACCTTTTTCTTAGACCTATATTCTCCTTTATTTTGAAAAATTATTATTTTCAACCACTATCTATCTTTCTACATAAAAATCGTTTTCCCTGCTATTATTTTTATTTTCATAGCAAAAGGAACAGGCATGCCTGTTCCTTTCGTTATGTCTATATCTTACTTTAATTGAATGATCTTATTGGCCACAAAAACATCGTCATCATAATATCCGTCAATAAAGATCATGTCTTCCTCATCTAAGCGGCTCAATCTTATAGTTGTTCCAGTATTGGACAAAATAATAGTGTCATCCGTCACTTCAACCGAAATCGTAACGTAATCCTTTTCCGTTTTATCAAAGACACTTACCGATAATCGATCATACTTGTCATACAGCTTTACAATCTCTCCTGTAATCGTGTCCTTGCTTTTCTCTGCATCGGCAGTAATCCTGGTGACTTTATTTTTGTCTAACCTTAGTTCAACCTCATATTGGATTTCTAAATCCTTAAGGTCAGAAGTTGCACCATCAATTTTAATAGTGGCGCTTTTTGAAATTTCATAGGTAACAGTTTTCTTATCCTCATTCAGAATCGTAATTTTTGACGGATTCCCGATGATGATTTCTTTGATCACTCCTTCATCCTTGCTCTTTTCTGCTATGCTTGTGGCGGTAATCTTCACTACTTTTCCATATTCCACAATCACAGTGGCTAAGTCCCCAGCTTCTAAGGCATCTAAATTTTCCTTGCTTCCATCTCGTCTGATACTTGCATCATCATCTATTTCAAATTCCATTACTTTTCCATCATTCAATTTTAGCTTAATACTCGGATTCGTTTTAAAGTTTACTGCACTCTCTAAAATGCCACTGTATTCTTTTTCGTCTTCGACAATCTCTATGGATATAACCCGATCTCCCACATATTTAATATATACAATATCATCTTTATCCAATTTACTAACGGACACCTTTTCATCGTCATATTCTATTTCTGTGGTGTCATATATTTTCAATTCCCTAACGATAAGAGCGCTTTTTTGATCCTCTACTTTTAACAGATGATAGTCCCCTACATCAGATATTTTTTGAATCTTTCCTTCCATGGTAGTAACCGCATTGTTGATCTCTATAGCTTTAAGAGTATCTGTTCCATCAAAGGTTAGCTTTCCGATATCCCCCTTGCTTAAATCTCCTATGGATTTCGTTTTTCCATTGACTTTGATAGATACACCTGTAAGATTATAGACCTTCGTGTCTCCCTTGGTATCCTTCACCACGATCATCTTCGTATCTTCTGCCACATAGTCGATGGTAACTTCTAAAGTCTTCTCGGTAGGATTCGTAGGAGTAGGTGTAGGCGTCTGGGTCGGTGGTACAACAATGGTATTGCCTCCGCTAGTATTTAGTAATTCATAGGTATTCCAGCACATGGTAGCCATCTGGACACGGGTAATCGTTTGGTTGGGATTGAATTTATTTTCCCCATCTCCACTGATAATTTTTTTATCTACCAATAAATCCACATAAGGCACTGCCTGACTTTTTATGGTCTCAGCATCCACAAACTTCAACATTGGCAGTGGATCTAACGCTGATTCCATGTCCAGAGCCTTTCCTAAAAATACAGCCACATCTACCCTTTTTGCATTGATGAGTGTGTCCTTGTTGGTAAAGCTTTTTAAATCATCCTTATGTAAAATATTATATTCTAGAGCATAAGCAACAGCTTCTCTTGCCCACTCAGGGATGTTATTGGCAGTCATATTGGCACTGTGTTTTTGAATGAGACCTGTGTTTGCTTTCAGCTTGTTGGTTGCCTTTAAAGTGTTATAGATCATCTGTACCGATTCTACGTAGTTGACAGGGCTTTCCGGCTTAAACTTCATTTGTAGTGTCTTGTCATCCAAGTATCCATTGATTATTTTCTTATCGGCTGCCTTTTCAATAAAACCTTTTCCCCAGTGATCGTTTGGCACATCTGAGAATGGTGTGGCGGCAAATCCGCTGGCGGTATTCACAGCAAATAGCAAGGCTACGGTGATGAGCATTCGTCTTTTGTTCATGATTTTCCATTACCTCCTTTTGATTAAAATTTTTCCTTTTTCGCCTCTTCTGTTTTATATTTCTATATACATCTTGCAAAATCCTTTTCTCTAATGTGATATGTAACCAAATCGTAATAATTGTCAGCTTATGTCTTTAATATTAAAAAATACTCCTTATTTACATACTTTCTCAAAAAAATAAAATGTCCTCTCACAGGACATTTTATTTTTCTGAAAACTATCTAGCCGCCCAAGGTTTTTCGTAAGCATATAGACTTACATTATAATCCATGATCGCCTGATCTAATTTAATTTTCAATTGCTCAACCTGATAGGCAGCTTGTTTTTGCTCCAATGGAATAGCAAGTCCTACTTCCAGTTGCTTTTCAACAAGCTTCAGCGCATCTACTGCTTTTTCATAAGCAAGCATATTCACATCATACTGTTTCTTCAACACATCCAGATTTGTATGAAGATTTCTAAGGCTCTCTTCATAGGACTGCTTGGTATTGGCAAGATCAATTTGCGTCGTCTGTTTATCAATTTTTTTTGTTTCATAGTTTCCATCCGACCTAAATACATATAGATCTATCGCCATCTGCGCCAGTTCAATCTGCTGTTCCAATGCCCATATGTCTGGGCTTTTGTTGATCACAGTTGGTATATGTGTGTCCAAATCCCATTGAATTTCCTGTATTTCTTCAAACGCTACGTAATCGTCCAGGGTATACCGTGCTTTCGGCTCCAATCCAGCCAGATAGTTTAGCTTCTCATAAGCACTATCTAAAGCCTTCACGGTCATTTCATACTGTTTCTTCTTTTCTTCATAATCCTTTTTCGCCTTATCATTCTCATATGCACTGACCATCTGGTACTGATATCTACTGCTTGTCTGATTCATCATGTCATTTTGCAATGCTACGCCCATTTTTGCCAGCTTTTCATTCTGAATCGCCTTCAATACACCATAGTAAGCGCTCTTTAAATTGTAGGCAATGGATTCCTTTGTTGTCTCCATATCTTTTCCGGCTTTCTCCACAGCAAACTGTTGGCTGCGAAGATTTCGATAGGTAGTTTGCTTCGTACCATCGCCAGTGGCTATCTCTCTGGGGATAGAATTGGTGCTTTTAAATCTTTCTGCCGCATCATCTTCCAATTCTTCCTGTTTTTCCAGCAGCTTGTCCTGCTTTTTTAGATCCTTGCTGCTTTTGATCGCCATCTCCAGCATCTGATCATAATTGTAATCCCATTGGACTGCTTCTTCCGTTTGCTCAGATGCAGCAGCTGCTGCAATCACAGGAGCCTCTGTCAAAACCGTAACAGTCTTCGTAACACCATTCCATTGGACATCTACACCTAGGGCATCCCCTATATACTTGATTGGGAGCATAGTTCTTCCATTGACGATTTCTGGCACTGTCTCCATGGTGATGGTACGACCATCGATTTTCATCTCTCTACTTCCAATCACCATTTGAACGATACTATCTCCCTTGAAGATGGTAACCGTCTTTGTTGACCCATCCCACTGAATATTTTCTGCTTTTATTCCAGCTGCATCCGCCACATAGGCAATGGGCAGCATGGTTCTTCCATCCTTGATATAGGGAGCAGCTTCCATATCCTTCGTCATGCTTCCCACAATGTATTGGGTTTGTCCAATGGAGAATTTTATTTCCTGCAGTGATGCATCCGCTGCAAAGGCTGGCGTTGACATCATTAAAATCGACATCGATAAAGCAATTCCTATTTTATTTATTTTTTTATGCATTTTCCTCGACTCCTTTCTCCTCCATATTATATCACAATCTGCTCAAAACTTTTCTTAAATTTTTATAAAGTTTTTGTGATGTTATTTCGGATTTATATAGAAAGAAGGGACTCTTCTTTCGAAGAATCCCTTCTTATTAAACAATAACTACTTAACTGTTACTGTTCTTGTAGCTGCATCCCAAGTAACATCTGCACCTAAAGCAGCTCCGATGAAGCTGATTGGTAACATTGTTCTTCCGTCTTTGATTTCAGCTACTGTATCCATGTAAACTGGAGTTCCGTTTACATTCATTGCATTGCTTCCAATTGTGATTGTTACAATGCTGCTACCTTTGAAGATTGTTACTGTTCTTGTAGCTTCGTTCCAGATAATGTTGTTTTGAGAAACACCCATTGCCTTAGCTACAAAGCTAACTGGTAACATTGTTCTACCGTCTTTGATGTATGGAGCAACGTCCATTTGTGTTTCAACATCGCCAACTTTCATAGTTTTGCTGTCGATTACGAATTGTACTGGCTCTCCTTTAGTGTTGTTATCTGCAGGAGTGATTACGTTCGCAACTTCTACTTTAGCATAGTATTCATTGTTGAATAAACCATACTCTTCTAATAAAGTTGACTTGCTAATTTTAGGGCTACCAGTAACTGTAGCATCTTTATATTCGATATCGCTATCATATCCGTTTTGGATTAATGCATCACCTTTTACTTCTACATCAATCTTACCTTCTGCGATCGCTCTATCTACTTTTACTCTACCTTTTGTAATTTCAATAGTAGATGGCTCTGTACTTTCACTGTCGATTTCGATATATAACATATTGTCATCAATTCTAACATCGCCAATTTCTAAGTCTCCAGCTACTACGTCTACTTCTGGCTCATCATCCCAATCCATATCCTTGTCTAATTCAAGAACGATTTCTTTATCTTCTAGGATGCCACCTGCTACAGCTTCTTTAATTGTGATCTTTCCTAGTGCTTGATTTCTTACACCAGCTTGGATTTTAGCTGATTCTGCTTTAATCTCTACTGGAGCAACTGCTTTACCTAATACAACTTTTTGCTCTCCGTCTAATGCTTTACCGCCTACAACAGCTTCGATATCTCCAGATTTACCTGCTTCTACAGATACGAAGAATGTTAATCCTACTTTTGTTTTGTCATCATTTATTGTTTTTCCATCTTTCTTCTTTTCAGAAATTTGGAATTCGAATTCGTTTTCTGTTATAGAAGCTGCAATGATTTCTTCTCCATCATCTTCATCTGCATCAACGCCAAGAATTTTTACCCATTTAGGGAACTCAACTGTTACAGACTTATTCTTTGTCCATGAACCTTCTACTTTTTCATCGATGATTAATTTCACAAGTTCATGTTCTTCATCAATTGTTATACCTTCAGATCCAGCACTAGTACCAGACATTCCAGAACCAAGATCACCGTAAACTGGTTTTTCTGAATAAGTGGAATCTGTCTTGCTAACTTCATATCTTCCAGAGAAGATTTCTGTTGGCTCTCCATCAGCTTTCACATTTACTTTGTAGTCAGCATATGTTCCAAGCTTTACCTTTGATGTTGCGATTCCATTGATATCAGATGAAACGTTTATATATACGTCTCCTTCTTTAGCATCTTTTCCAGGTTTTACAGATAATCCTGAAAATACGATGTCTCCTGCATAAGATAATGATTTTAATGGGATAGCATCAATTCCAGTACTATCTTTTCCGAAGTAGATCTTTAATTCTTCATCTTTAAGTGAAGCGTTTTTGCCAAGTTCGATTTCAACTTCTCCACCAACTAAATCTCCAGAAATCTTTGAACTTGCGCCTAATACGAATTCAAACTTAGGATCTAGTTTAAGCTTGATGTATTTAGTTGCTGCATTTACTTTAGAAATATCAATTGCCTTGATTGAATTTTCTTCGATTCTAACTGGCTCGATTGGCTTTGTAGCACCAAATGTCACAGTATCATCAATTGTAACTGTTGTATCTCCACTTTGTGCAGTAGCAAAAGTGATTGTTTCTGGTGTAAGTTCATCACTTTTAGAACTGATTGATACTTTTGCAATCTCTGCATCGTCCATCTCTGCCCACAATGGAACATTGATAACGAAGTCTTTTAAAGCATCTTTCTTTTGAGCTTCAGTATATCCAGCTGGATAGTTGAAGTCTACCTTTAACTTAAGTCTGTAATCACTCTCTGTGTAAACAGCAGTTGTTACAGTAACATCTTTGCCATTTGATTTGTCTGAAGCAGCTTTGATTGCAGCTGCATGGTCAACATCGTCCTCGCCTAACCAGCAAGCACCCTCAAGTTTTAAGTCAATGATTTGTCCTGATGTGTTCCAGTCGCCTTTATCGTTTTCAATTCTTAATACGGGCGCCCCTACATCTTTTAAATTTTGATCATCTTTTACTCTCTTTACTGCACTGACACTATTGTCTGATGCAGCAAAAGCTGACATTGGCACTAATGATAAGATCATTACGACTGCCAATAAAAGAGATAACTTTCTCTTCATGCTGAAATTCCTCCTTTTAATTTGTGTTTTGTTTTTTGAGGTTTCCCTCGGTTAAAATGAATGCTTTATCTTTCGCTCTTCCTCCACCTATACATGTTTGGTGCACCTATGTATAAGGCAATTCCAAGCTACCGATAAACTTTTTTATAAGGGCTTTCATTACCCTTTGCAAACCTACTAGTCTGTCTTACTAATCTGCTTGCAAAGGACAATGCCAACGTACATCATTCATTATACCAACCCTTTATCCCTTCGTCAACCAGTAAAGCCAAGTTGTAATATAAGTGTAACATTGTTGCTGCGTGAATTCATCTGAATCATATCCATTTGATAAACTAATTATACATAATCCATCAGCAAAATTCCATTACAGGAATATTACATTTCTTTACATGTAGATTACGCTATCAAGGTCGATTCGCGGTACGTGGTGTCTGGTACCCGCTGCCGCAGTATTGCTATGGGAAAAAGATAAGCTCTATTGTCATTCTGAGCGCAGCGAAGAATCTTATTTGAAAGTTTTTGAAGCCTTAAGATCCTTCGCTGTTGCTCAGGATGACAGACACTTCTCTCTGCAAACTTTTATCAGACCTATATTTTTCCAGTATGTCTATATTCGACGACGCAAGGTGAATTCCTGCAATATAGATAAATTATTTTTTATTGTTGCTGCCATCATAGCCCGTGGTCCTCACCAATTTCCAGTTTATATAAGGAAGGAAAAATGTTATGATATAGGTATTGGTTGTCCGGTATGCGGTGCGGTAGGATGTTATGACAAAACAATAACGGTCAGACAGGGTCGTCCGACCCTACAAAACACAGGGAATCATGCTTTTGTGTAGGGAACGACGACCCTGTCGTTCAGAAATAGACGGGGATTCAAACCATGGAACAGCGAGAGCACCTATCCCTACAAGTCCTTGTATCCATTCGTAGGGGCGAACAGTGTTCGCCTATAGACCACAAATACCAGTCACCTGTCATCCTAAACATCGTGAAGGATCTTTCTGTTCCAAAAAACACAAGATCCTTCGCTACGCTCAGGATGACACCGAATACAGTTGGTAGGGGCGGCCATTGGGCGTCCTCATGAACCCGTGCTATCTATACGGACGTGCAATGCACGCCCCTACAATTTTAATTTTCACACTTTGTTGTCCATCTTTTATTTAATATATAAAATCAACATTATTCTAAAACATGACTTTTTATTTAAGATACTCGGATATAGAAGGAAGGTTATATTATGCTGCAAGAGAAGGTACTCATTCAACAGAAAGGGATTATCTCCTTATTAAAAGGTTTTATTAAGACCATGCGCCCCAAACAATGGACCAAAAATCTGCTGGTCTTTGCGGGTTTGATATTTTCAAACAATTTGTTTGATGCTCCATTACTTCGTACCACTACGTTGGGTTTCCTATTGTTTTGCATGTTTTCAGGTTGTGTCTACTTTATTAATGATATCATTGATTTAGAAAAGGATCGGGCTCATCCCAAGAAGTGCAAACGCCCCATTGCTTCAGGATTGATTTCTGTAAAGCAGGCGATTTTCTTCCTTATGATACTCTTTACAGTTACCATCGTAACTTCCTTTCAATTGAATACTGTTTTTGCCTATCTGGGGATTGCGTATTTCGTACTTATTATTTTATACTCCTTTCAGTTGAAGCACATTGTGATCTTGGATGTAATGACCATTGCCATCGGATTTGTACTGCGGGCTGTGGCAGGGGCTGTGCTGGTGAATGTGAGAATTTCTCCGTGGCTGCTCCTATGTACGATTTTACTATCCATGTTCTTGGCCCTTCATAAGCGTAAGAGCGAAATGAAGCTGGTCGCCAATGGCCAAAAGACTACAAGGAAGATTCTAGAGGAATATACGCCGGAATTGATCAATGACATGCTTCATATCGTCACTTCTTCTACGGTGATGGCTTATTCCCTCTATACCTTTAACAGTCATAATTCTATTTACATGATGGCTACCATTCCCTTTGTGATCTATGGGATCTTCCGTTATCAATATATCGCTCATACCAGAGATATGGGTGAAAATCCTGAGTTGATTTTATTGAGTGACAAACCTTTGATTGTAGATATATTGTTATGGGTAGCCAGTTGCGTATGGATTTTATATTTCATGTAGGGAACAGCCACGGCTGTTCCCTTCGGTTAATGAGGAGGTCATCTTTTGGATTTTAAGAATATAAAGAAAAAGATTTTTGCTGCCCTTATCATCGCCATCATCATTTTCGCTGGATTATCGCTCTATTCCGATGTGGGCAAACTAGGAAAGGTATTTCTCGATTTTGATTTTACCTATCTTCCTATTATATTGCTTTTGGCTCCCTTAAATTATCTGTTTCGGTATATAAAATGGTCCTATTACTTACATTTGGTAGACATACAGATTTCCCATAGAGACAGTATCCCCATCTTTCTCAGCGGTCTTGCCATGACCATTACGCCTGGAAAGGTGGGGGAATTTCTGAAATCCTATCTTTTAAAGGAAAAAGTACATGCTCCTATCAGCAGTACTGCCCCTTTGGTGATGGGAGAGCGATTCACCGACGGTATTAGTGTGCTGATTTTGGCTGGAATCGGTTCCTTGAACTATGCATACAACAAGAGCATATTATTGATCGTAGCACTTATGGCAGTATTCGCTATCGGGATCATCCAATCCCCTGCCTTGATGGGGTATATTCTAAAGGTATTAAAGAAGCTTCCCATGATCGGTCGTTTTGGATCAGCTTTGGAGAACTTTTATGAGAAGACCTATATAATATTGAAATGGAAACCTTTATTGATTGCGGTTTCTATTGGCGTGGTATCCTGGTTCTTCGAAGGGGTTGTCATCTACCTCACAATCAAAGCCCTCGGTAGCCAAGTTCCTTTGCTGGCTTCTGTATTTACCGTTTCCTTCTCCTTTATCGTCGGCGCCGCTTCTATGATTCCTGGCGGCCTTTTGGTGACGGAGGGGAGCATCATCGGCTTACTTCACTTGCTGGGAATTTCCCGAGAGATGGCATCCGCCACTACCATCATTACAAGATTTTCTACCTTATGGTTGGGCGTTTTCATCGGGTTAATCGGTTTATGGATTGTGCAAAAGAGCCATCATGACGCGTCATGATGGCTCTTTACTATCTTATTCTCTTTCTACTTTATTATGGGAAGTAATAGCACCTACCGTGTCTACCAGCGCAATAATAAAGAAAAACAATACTGGATAGTTGTATCTTGCCTGGCCTTCATAGACAAAGCAGATGGCAACGAAAAAGGCAATGTTCAGTACGGAAAGGATGATCCGATCCTTCACCAGATGTTCCTTTTTGAACAATCCAACCAATATATTCTTTACGTTTGCCAATACATATAAAAAACCAAAAGCACTTAATGTATAGATGATCCAGTCATTCATCCCTCGAAAAAAGTTCATGTTTCTCAAATACTCTACTTCTTTCCACTCCGTATCGGACCACTCCAATTCATTCATTGCCCACGCATTGATATCCCATGCCCCATTAAAGAAAGTAGCTTTCAATCGCAATATCCCCAGCTTCATGAATTCTGTTGGGTGTTTCTTGATCCATTCCTTGACTGCTGCTTTGATCACCGGTTCCAGGTCATGGGCAATTTTCTCGCTCCTATTTCCATCCTTCAAAATCTCATTTATTTTTTGATGGACTTCAGCTGGCGCCTCAGCATCCTGGGGGGACATCCATGCACCAGTAGTATTGTTTCCATTATTGTTGATAAAAAGCACATAGCCCGAATTATAGGATATGGGAATCAGGCGGCCAAACTTTTGATAGTTCCGATAGGTCCAAGGCGCGATCATCAATGCCATGATCAAGAATACCATTCCAAACTGGATCAGAGTTTCCTTTAGATTCTTCTTTTTTAACCAAAAGGCAACGGCGATGATGACAGGGTATGCCATAAAGAAAGGTTTCGTCAAGGCAGCGATCCCTGTAAAACCGCCAAGGAGAATATAACTCCATCTTTTCTCTGGAAAATATAATTGTAAAAATATGATTGCTGTAAGCAGAAAGGTAAAGAATGCCTCGGTACTGATTACATTATTATAGGCCAAGTAATTTGGCAATAATGCCATGATTGTATAGGCCAGATAAACTGCAGCTCTCCGTTGAAAGAGCTTGTGAAATATAAAGTATGCAATGATAAGGGTCAAACTGGATAGGATGACATGAAATATCTTTGCGATGTACAGGTCATTGCTTCCCATGATGCGATATAGGATGCCTAAAACGGTTGGGTATCCCATACCTTGAAAGGCAATGGGTTCTCCCCGAAAGCTGTGGCCTAAGCGATGAAAGATATTGGTGGCAATTTCTTGATAGGTTTCAAAATCAAATACAGGCTTCGTTGGTATATTGTTGATCCACCAAAGTCTTAGATGAATGCCTAGAATGGTTATGAAGGCCACATAAGCAAGGCCAAGCTTATGATATACGTCTCTTATTGTCTTCATTTGGTTTCCCCTCTTTTCAACAGCAAGATTTTAAAAATATAGGTATATAATGGCGAGACTAAAGTCCCGCCTACAGGGTAAAGATAAGGTTAAGAAAGCATATATACATCTGGGGGACTGAAGTCCCCACTACATGCGGCGCGGTTCAATAAAACCGTAGGGGCGTGCATTGCACGTCCGTTTTTGTTATCGCGGACATTTATGGACGCCCAATGGGCGCCTCTACCAATGACGTTCGTCGTCATCCTGAGCACAGCGAAGGATCTGACCTAATACATAAAGATCCTTCGCTATCGCTCAGGATGACAGAATGCCTGCTCATCAGATTTTTGTTTGCAATTTAAAAGCCGAGTGCAGACTCGGCTTTATTTTAGTATAACTTTATTTGCTTTTATTTTCAAGGGAAGCCTTTACAAATTCTCTAAACATTGGATGGGATCTGGTTGGTCTTGACTTGAATTCTGGATGGAATTGACCTGCCATAAACCAAGGATGTTCTGGCAGTTCCACGATCTCTACCAATCGCTCATCGGGTGAAATACCACTGATGACCAAGCCTTTCGCTGTCAGGATATCCCTAAATTGATTGTTGAACTCGTATCTATGTCTATGTCTTTCGTAGATTAAATCTTCACCATAGGCAGCTTCGGCCTTTGTATCGTCATAAATCTTACATGGATAGATCCCCAATCTCATGGTACCACCCATATCTTCGATGTCTTTCTGATCTGGCATCAAATCGATGACCGGGTAAGGGGTTTGAGGATTTAGCTCCGAGCTGTGGGCATCTGTTAAGCCCGCCACGTTTCGTGCGAACTCTACCACCGCCAACTGCATGCCTAAGCAAATTCCTAGGAAAGGCACCTTGTTTTCTCTGGCATAACGGATGGCTGCAATCTTTCCCTCAATTCCACGATCTCCGAAACCGCCTGGTACCAGAACACCATAGGCATCCTTTAAATAATCTGCCACGTTCTCAGGAGTTACATCCTGGGAATGAACCCAATCGATCTCTACCTTGGCACCGTTGGCAATCCCTGCATGCTTCAAGGCTTCTGCCACAGATAAATAGGCATCATGAAGCTCTACATATTTCCCAACCAAGGCAATCTTCACTTCTGATTTTAGATTTCTTTCTTTCTCCACTACACTTACCCATTCGGTCAGGTCAGGTGCAGCACATTTTAACTCCAGACGCTGACAGACCATATTGGCCAATCCTTCCTTTTCAAGCATGAGTGGCACTTCATAAAGGGAATCGGCATCCATGTTTTGCACCACATTGTTACTGTCCAAGTTACAGAATAGACCAATCTTTTCTTTTACGTCCGCAGACAGAGCCTTCTCTGTTCTGCATACGATGGCATCAGGCTGAATCCCGATTTCTCTTAATTCCTTCACGCTGTGTTGGGTAGGCTTGGTTTTGATTTCCCCTGCCTTGCCCAAATAAGGCACCAAAGTTACATGGATGTACATGACGTTTTGTTTGCCTATGTCATATTTGATTTGTCGGATGGCTTCCAAGAATGGCAAGCTCTCGATGTCTCCCACAGTACCTCCGATTTCTGTAATCACCACATCAGCATTGGTTTCTCGACCTGCCCTGAAGATTCGTTCCTTGATCTCATTGGTGATATGGGGAATCACCTGAACGGTTCCTCCCAGGTAATCTCCCTTTCTTTCCTTAGTGATGACTGACCAGTAAATCTTTCCTGTGGTAACATTGCTATATTTATTTAAATTGATATCCATAAATCTTTCATAATGCCCTAGGTCAAGGTCTGTTTCTGCGCCATCATCGGTTACGAACACCTCTCCATGCTGGTATGGGCTCATGGTACCAGGGTCCATGTTAATATAAGGGTCAAGCTTTTGAATGGTTACCTTTAAACCCCTTGCCTTTAAGAGTTGCCCTAAGGATGCTGCTGTAATTCCTTTTCCCAGGGATGAAACAACGCCGCCGGTAATGAAAATATACTTTGTCATACTTCTCCTTCTCCTTTCACCTGATTGTTATATTTGAATTTGTGTTATTTGCAAGTTTAGTAATGGATTGAAATCCATTCTATAGTGCCCAGTTGATTTATCCATATCATTCTGCTTTGTTGAGGGACTGAAGTCCCTCCTACAGAGAAGAAAATAAAATCCTTTATCGAATGTAGCGGGGACTTCAGTCTCCGCTACAAAATAGCCATTTTCCCTAAAAAAAGAGAGGCCACCCCCTACGGGTGACCTACCGATGTCCGCATCATTTCTTTATGGCAGGGCACCCTAATAGGGTGCTCGTTTTTTTGGTTTTCATAACAACTTAGTTAGTATATCTTATCCATTTTACTGCGTCAATAGGTAATTATAAATATTTTTCATTATTTATTCAGTAATTCCATTGCTTTATTCAACTGCAGATCTTCTGGTGCTTTTATATATAGTTCCACAATCTTATTGTTTAATGCATCTCTTGTTTCTATATTTAATACGCCAGTTTTGTTACTTAAGTTATTTTCCTCTTGAAAATCTTTCAAAGCTGCTGTTGTTGCGCCATCCATGCTTCCAGTAGCAATCACCTCTTTATATCCCAAAAAGTTTAACCGCTGCTGTACACCATAGACATTCAGCCCTTTTTCACCCAATGCATAATCCTTTTCCTCAATCAAAGGTGCAAAAACAGGCAGATTGGTTTTCTTTGGGTTTTCAATGACTACATCGGGCGTAACCCCTTTCTCGTGAATCCAATTCTTTTTTGGTGTAAGGTATCTTGCAATCGTTAGCTTTATGCCTCCTCCATTCGTCAATTCATTGACCATCTGAACCGTACCTTTTCCATAGGTAGTAGTCCCAATGACTGTTCCCGCTTTATTTTCCTGTATTGCCGCCGCCAGGATTTCTGAGGCACTGGCACTGCCTTGATTTACCAGTACTGCCAAAGGAATGTTCAGCGGTTCTTTTCTTGAGAATAGTGTTTGTTGGCTTTTGTCCTTAAATTCGATATATACCACAGGCGCATTCTTTGGTAAAAATATATCTGCCACATTTACAGCTTCATCCAGAATGCCGCCGGGATTGTTCCGTACATCAATGACAATTCCTTTCACCTTTTGTTTTTGCAATGCTTCTACAGCCTTTTCCACTTCATCACTGACTTTTTCAATAAACTCATCTATTTTGATATACCCTATGTTGTTTTCTAGAATCTTATAGGTTACAGGATGGAGGTGAATAACCTCCCTGGTGACCTCAGCTGCCACAATTTGTGCTGTGACCAATTTTCTGACACTCAGCTTCACCTTCGTTTGGGGCTCGCCCTTCAAAAGCCTTACCAGTTCTGGAAGCCCATTTTCTTCAGCGGTCTTTCCATCTACCGATAGGATCGTATCCCCTGCTTCCAGTCCCGCCCTGGCAGCAGGTCCTCCCTGGATGACTGCATCGATCATTAGCTCTCCCCCATATTCGGAAAGGGTCACACCGATACCAGCAAAGCTCCCCGCGTTTCTTTGGTCGAAGCTATCATATTCTTCTTTGGAGAAGTAGTTGCTATAGGGATCTAAAGGGTAGAAAATTCCCCGCATCGCTCCCTCCAATAATTCCTGCTGAGACACTTCAAAGAAATAATCTTCTTCTATAATCTGAATCAAATCGCCTATATCCCTTACTTGAATCTCTGCCCCATATACAGGCGCTGTCATGCATAAAAACAGGGCGATACCAAAAGCGATCACTTGTTTCAATGTTTTTGCCATATGTACTCAGATCCTTTCTCAATACAATGCGTTTTGTTTTTATCATAATATTTTAATGAGGGAACCACAAGTCCCCCCATTAAAATATCATAGATGTCAACTTAAGTTAGTTTCTTCCAAAGAACCCTCGCAAAGTGTCATTCTGAACGATAGTGAAGAATCTGAAAGGCTACCAACAAGACCCATTAAATTCTTTTAGATGTATTACTTTTGGGTCTGAGATCCTTCGACTCCGTTTCACTTCGCTCAGGATGACAAATTATGGATTAAGTTGACGCCTAGATTAAAATATTAATTAAACTGAATAATATTCTCTCTATAATCTCTTTGTAGATCTTTCTCCATGAACTCCAGAAAGCGCACCAGCATGGATGCTGCTTCTGCCCGGGTAACGACTTTGTTTGGATTTACACGATTGTATTCATCTCCTGAAATAAGATCCAGTTCTCTCGCTACATAAACGCTGTCCCTTGCCCAGTTGGGGATGGAACGGTCATCGGAGAAGGATGTATAATAACCAGGGTTTGGCGCTTTGTTTTCAAAGCCTAGGGCACGAATCAAAATGGTGATGGCCTGGGCCCTTGTCAATGGCTCATCGGGTTTAAACTCCGTCGCTGATACCCCTGATATAATTTGCTTTTCTAATCCACTCTTGATGTACTGATAATTTTTATCTGCCACTGCAACATCTTTAAATGGAGATTCCTCGGGCGGCTGTCTCCTACTTCTGCTGGTGGTTTTCTGTCCTTCTGTGGAAGTTCTGATATCACACGCTCGGATAATTCCCTTTGTAAATTCTCCTCTTGTGAATGGAATATTTGGTGAGAAGAAGGAGGATTGTTCATCAAACACATCCAAGGAGTATAGTTTTTCAATGCTCTCCTGAGCCCAATGTCCGTTTAAATCTCTAAACTTAGGTACAATCAATCGTTCCACCTTGGGAACCATCTCCTTGGAAAGTTGAATGGTATCTCGATCTCGTTTCTTTCCATCCAAGGTTCCATCATCATCAAATCGTGGCAAGTTATACTCATATCTGGAGACCATGGCACGATTGGTAACGCGTACATGTCCACCGTAAAAGCTGGAATAATTGGCATCATTGCCTGAATACTTCAGTGATTTGGTTTGACTATCTGATATGTGGGCTGTAACCGTTCCCTGCCAGGATACATCGTCCGTATCCTCTGAATCTTCCTCTTTAATCGTTCTTTTGGAGTTGATTACATAATCGATCATTTGCGTCTCTGTATTTCCCCAGAAGTTCTCATAGGCAGCTGTTCCTCCGCTGATCTCAACGACCACTTCTCCTTCATCCTTGTTGATGGTATAATACTTTCTACCCTTCATATTCCCTGAGAAGAAATCTGATGCTGGTCGGTTATCAATGATGTCCGATTTTGAAAACTGATAATCCTTCAGCTCATATTTATCCTGCCCTACCTTCAACGACTCACTATATTTCTCGACTTCTGTTTGGGCTATGGTCTGGCCCTTATCGTTCCGATTCATATATGTTGTCACATAAGTGATGGTCTTTGTCAATTCTGCATCAATACTTTTATCTTCAGGCTTCAACTTGCTAAATTTATAGGTACTTGTTTTGGTATCATCCTTATCCTTTTCTGAAACAGAAAAGCTGCCTACAAATTTAATTGGCTCTCCCGAGATAAATACAACTTCTTCGTAAGCATATTCGTTATTTACACCACCAGAAAATTCAGGAGGAGCAGCCCATACACCCATGGGCATGATGGCTATTAGAAATATCATGCAATATAAGATTGACTTTTTCACTTTTTTGCCCCCTTTTCTTGTCTATAGCATTCCATTAGAAAGTATATACTTTTTTGGATTGTTTTTCAATTTAGTTTACATAATGGAAGTTGAGGGATAATCCTATCCCTCAACCTACAATCCTTATTTCACCAGAACCACTTTACCCTCCATATCATCCCTTACAATATACAGACGATCTCCTGGTTTTAGCTCATCCGGCTGAATTACTTTGTCATCTTTCATAATCAACGCTTCATCCAATGTCACTTTGAAGGTCGAATTTTTTGCCATCCACTGTTCTTTCCGAGCACTCCAGTCCTTTCCATCCTTGATATACATGGTCCATCCTAACAGGGCATCATCTTCTATTTTCTCGATCACGCCGTTACTTGTTCTTTGTCTGAGCAGTGAATCCAGCTTCTTTTGCACCACAATGCCGCAAATGCGATCGCCGTCAGTATAAATGTAACCATGCCAGTCCTTCAATCCCCTATCGCTTGCATAGTCCGTATCTTCGTCTACAGCATAATCCTTGGCATAGAACTCTTTTGGTGCCACCTTTTTTCCATTTTCTAAATCATAGATAAAGGTATCATTGTCATAATATAGCTCTTTTTCCTTGCTGAAAGATTCCCATTCATTTTGATTTAAAACATAGAAGTTCTTTAGGGTCACAGTGCTTTCGAGAATCACATCCAGTCTGCCGGCATAAATGTTATACTGCCCAATATTGGAATTGTTTATATCCTCATTGTAGAGATAAATCACATCGGCTGTCAAAGTACTTCCTCTGCCATCGGCCACCACGAATGCATCCGCTTTGGCATTGATGCCATAGATATCTACCAATCGTCCATTCTTAACGATGATCGTCCCCTCATGGAAATTGAGATTTCGATTGTTCCCTAGTTCCAGGGCCTGGGTATACCAATTCACATCCTCAATCTTATCAGAAAAATCGGATTCATACTGACCCTTGATGATCATCTTCTCCGCTCTGTTCTTGCCGAAGAAATCCTTTACTGCCATATATACAGTCTTACCTTTATAATACTTTAGGTTTTGATAGGATATTTTTTGGCCGCCTGAGTAGAGTGGCAAATCTGTGGTATAGGGAATGCTCATGGTCGCTTGAACATCTTCCCACTTTCCATTGCGAATTCTTTCCACATTCTCCAGCACGATCTGATTATCAAGTTGGTTCGAGATCGTCAGCTTTCCTCTATATAGATCCTTCACCAATATGGAATCCCCTTCGATTTCCATTCTGCTGATAAAGTTAGCATCCATTTCATCGAAATACAGTTTCACCCGGTCCCCTTCATAGAGGGAACTCAAAGAAATGTTGGCGCCTTTCTTTAATGCGATGGTTGCTGGGGAACTGAAATAGGTTTCCTTTGTGCCAATGGCCGTTTGAATGGTGATTTGATCTCGATCAATCGTGCGTACAATACCTGTCCGTACCTTTCCCCCTGGCGGAATATAACCTGGATTGTCTGTGGAAAAACTCTCCAATGTATTCAGCCGCTTCCCTTTTAGGTCTCCATAGACTTCCATGCCCGGTTTAAAATCCTTCAATGTCACTGGAACACTATCTATCGTCAACGCTGCCTTAGGGTCAAAGGAGAGACGATGGACTGTGCCATCGTACTCTTCAATTGCTATCTCTTGTTCGTATATCGCCTTTACATAACCTTCGATGAATCCATCTCTATAGGGTCCGTTGAGATCTCCATAGGAGGCAATGGGGTTCATTAGTAACAGCATCAAGCATAACCATATTATAAGCTTTTTCATTTTCACTACCTCCTCGTCCCCGTAATTACAAATTTCCCTAGTCTGTCTGTCAATGCTGTAATCGCCATACTGTCTCCATTTCCACTGGCAATTGTCATCCATTTGCCGCTATCATTGTCGTATCTGTTCAGGTTGAAGGATGTCAGTTTCCTCATATCCGCTTTCGCCCTGTCTACATCCAATGTAACTTGGATAGATGAACGTATATATTCGATTTCCGTATGCTCTTTGCCCACAAATACCGCGGCCTTGATTACATACGCCGTGGAGGACACCGTCTGGGCATTGCTGGTGGTTGCACTGCTGTTGTCTACAACCGGCGAAATTTCTATACGCACACCGGCATCTTTTTCTTTTTGATTTTCCTTTACTGTGTCATTGAAGAAAGCATTTGGATTAAACTTGATTCTAAAATCTTTTCCATTGACAATCACGCTGCCTGTACCTGCATCTGCTACAACAGCAGCAGGTATACTGATGACAACATCTTTGCTTCCTGCCAGCGTCCCCGTTGTTAAGTCAATGGTAAAATCTTTTTTTCTATCTTCCTTTGTCCCAATGGTGACTTCTGCCCGATCGCCCTTCTTTTCCTGCTTGGTCTTTTCTTCAAGACCGCCGTCTGTATCAGGAGGGCCTACCTTGCTGCCCGTCTTCACCGTATTACTGGTGTTAGATGCCTTGGATAATCCAAACTCTCCAAGGGCCTTTACAATAAATTTATAACGGGTATTTTTCTCCAAGTCTTGATATACAAAGGAGGTTAATTCTGTTGTACCGATGAGTTCCTGCATATTATCGTCAACGACCACATAGATTTCATATTCTACTGCATCGGTTACAGCATTCCAATTGATTTTGATATAGCGGTCGTACACCAATTCGGCAACCACACCGCTGGGTGCTGCAACTTCTGGCACTCCATACTTGATATCTCCATAGATATTGCTGGCACCCCCGTCTGCAT
Source organism: Anaerosolibacter carboniphilus (assembly GCF_014205875.1). Lineage (GTDB taxonomy): Bacteria > Bacillota > Clostridia > Peptostreptococcales > Thermotaleaceae > Anaerosolibacter > Anaerosolibacter carboniphilus. The sequence continues at coordinate 122,531 of NZ_JACHEN010000008.1, read as the reverse complement.
TGATAACGATTAATCCACCCGTATCCTTTTTCCCTGGTGGTGTTATCACTGTAAGGGTTTCCCCATCAATAATCTTTACACTGGTTCCCGCTGTACCTTCCTTCAAAATATAGGGCTTGCCACTGATATAAATGATATCCCCTGTCGTCGTATCCCCTTTCACTTCCTCCAATACTGGATTAAATACGACTCTGGCCCCTTCATAATATCCAGAACCTTTTAATTTAATCTCCTGTCCGCCTAAGATAGAAATCGTACTGATTCTAGCCGTCTCCGTAGGGTCAGCCGGATCAACGACAGCCACCACTGTAGGTGTACTTAAGTAAGTAAATTCACCATTGGGATCCGAGAGTTCTCCATCAGGATTTTCTACCTTTACGTTAACTTTTCCTGGTGCATGGGGAGGTGTTTTCACCTTGATGGTCTTATAGTCGATCACCTTCACATCTGCAGCCGGAACACGAACATCATCAAAGAGTACCAATAATCCTTCTCTGAAGTCCTTTCCTCGAATGGTTACTTCCGTCCCACCGCTGGCAGGCCCTTGAGAAGGTGTTATTTCTTCGATGGCCGGTGCCGTTTCTCCTTTGATGAATTCAATGTAGATTTTAGGATCTGCTTCATCAGAGGCTGCCGTTCCGCCATCTTCATTGATCACCACCACACGATACCGCTGCCCAACTACTTTTTCATCCACCTTGGGCATCGTAAAGGTGAGCTTTCCTGGAAGCTGATAGGTAATCTTGTCTTTATTGATCGTCAATAAGTCTCCAATCTGAATCACTGCATTTTCTCTAAAATCGCTGCCTAAAACCGATACAATATTCCCACCTTTATAGGTCATCCGAAGAATTCTCACGCCACTCTCTGTCACAGGATCTCTTCCATCCTTGGTAACATTGGTAATGGTAGGCTTGCTGTCTGGATTCTTATAGGTAAATTTCCCCTTTGCCTCTCCGCCATCAGCATTAATTACAGTTACGTCTACTTGTCCAATGGTATGATAGGACGGCGTATTGACGATCAACTGATTGGCGCTGACCGTTTCGACCGCTGGTGCATATCCTCTCTCTACCAACAATCTCAAACCAGAATTTCCAACCTCACTGGCCACTTCCAGCTTGATCCATTCAAATCCGCCATAATTGGAGCTATTGCTTGTATGGAGCAGAAGATTGACTGGAACAAATAGGGTTTCGTTGTTGTATGGGAAAGTTCGTCGATAGGTATTGGTTCCTTCCGTAATCGCAACGGTTACTTCATGGTCCGTACCATTATATTCCACGGTCAAATTGCCTTCTAACCTTACTGTCGTACGGCTGCTGGTAATCAGTCCTGAATTTTCTTTGTTTCTTTCAATATTCTTATTGGTAATACTTCCGAAACGTACCAACTGCATAGTTTCATCGTTTAAAGCAATACTTCCGTTTTCTAATCGGTACACTTTCAGATCACTTTGCACAAATCCACTGCCCGTGATTTCAATTCTGTCATTTCCCTGTTTCTTTCCTTCTGCTGGTACAATCTTGTTGATCTTAGGATTTGAGCTTTTATAAGTAAACTTCAGCTTATTTGAAATTCCGGCATCGTTATTGACAACATACAGATCCACACTGCCATCTTTCCCTGCTGGGATTTCTACTTTTAGATAGTTCGTTGAAAATTCCAATACCTTAGCTCTTTTTTCTCCAAAATAAACCTTTGGAATAACGGGATAAACTCTGCTTTCGTAGAGGTTACGATCATTGTTAAACACGGTTTCCAAAAGATATTGGGCACTTTTCCCTACGTAGTTTGTCCATTCGCCATCGCCATTCAATTCTTTCCATATTTCAATGTTGTTGACATCGCCAGTGTAGGGCTCAAATAATCTGAAATCTTCTCCAAATATTTCTAAGATCTCTCCCCCTGCTGCACTACCCTCTGTCGGAAGAATGCGATGGATTTTAGGATGACTCTTGGGAACCATATATGTAAATCCATCGGTCTTCGCTGCACTGCCGCCGTCAGGGTTTACAACGACTACTGGAACCGTAAGCTTGTCGACCCCTAGGTCTTTGCTCAGATCCCCAGGATAGGCAGGCATCACGAAGACAATAGATGTACCATCTGAACTGATCTGCGCATTTTTGGAGTCTACACGGACACCATTGATGATTACCTCTGTTTTGGATACACCGTTGTCTTCAAAGCCGCTTCCCCTGATGGTTACCTGGTAACCTCCATCAGTAGAGCCTTCCTTAGGGTCTAGGTCTCCGATAATCATGGGATTGCTTTGAGGTTGATCCCTATAGAGGAAACCATTTTCATTCAATCGCGTATCCTTATTTGTATCCGGATTCATTACAGTTACGTCATAGTAACCGTCTCCACGAAGAAGTTTTGGAATGGTCACTTGGATTTGATTTAATCCCATAACCTTCGCCCTATGACCTGTAATCTTTCCACCAGTTACCGTATAAGGTGTTAGTAAATGTAACGTTGTGGGCGTTCCATTATCCAATGTAATGGAATGACCATCATTTGCAACTTCCAGTGTATAGACAGTACCGCTGCTATTCTTTGCTTTCATATTATCATCGTCATCGAGATATAGGGTGTAGGTTTCTTTTAGAGCAGGATTCGATATGGTGATTGTGCCATCTGCCTTTACAGCAATTGCATAAAAATTGCCTGTTCCATCCTCTTGTGTATTTAACAGCACGCTATTATAATATTCAGCCGCTGCTAGTTTTTGTTGTCCATTGCTGGTCTCCGTAACGACCTCAAATAACGGACGATTCTTTGTTATGTCAAAACCTTGACTGGCAATACTCTTGAATACGATTCGCCCCGCTGAATTCATAATATAGCTGTTTACATCATCACCTTCCAATAGTACCTTCGTTCCTACCAATCTATCTACATCGAGAAGAGATGCCGTAGGGTCTGGTAATAAGAAGTTTTCACCGGTTATAATCATCAATGTATCTTTGGTTCCTTTTTTGGGTGAAAAATCCGTGATCTTTGGAGATGTATAGGTTTTTACATATGTAAAAGGTTTGGAATCCATACCCCCATCGGGATTGATCACCATAATATAAGTACGTACTTCTCGATTCTCAGGAGCATTGAAGGTGATTTCCTCACCGTCTCCCCTTCTGGTGATGGTCTGCACTTTCTTCCCGTCTATGATTACCTGCACGCCATCTTTGAAATTCTTTCCGGTGATGGTCACCTTTTCCTTACTGTTGGTTGCCACCACATTGGGCTTCACCTCTGTAATGGTTACAGGGTCATTGGAAAGCACGAAGGAAATCATCCCTTCACCCACCCGGGCACCACCCATTTGTTCCGAATTCTTCTTTGGATTTTTTATTTCAATGTTTAATGGAATCCCTACATTGCTTGTATTGATCAACAAATCTGCAGGAAGCTTGATGACAATATAGGTTCCTGTTTCATTTCCGGGAGACCCGTCTACAAGTTTTCCATTATTCAAAACTTCCAGCGTTGCATCATCGTTCACAACGGAATTGACATAGACAGATACTCCCGTCTTTTTAATTTTGATAACGCCACCTAAGTTGATCTCAGGATAATTCAGCTTGTCCGTACCACCCTCTGTATATTTTGTAACCATAAAATCTTTTCCAGAAATCCCTATGACAATTTCCTTGGGTATTTTATAGTTACCGCTGTCATCGACTTTCTCAACCTGAATTTTGGATGGAATTACCTCTATGATCGTTGGCAGTGTCTCACTTTTCTCATACTGAAAACCTTTGGATTTAATCACTTTCTCTACAAAGATATATTCTTCTCCACCTTCTGTATGTAGAATCGTGGTAATCTCTATGACGATGTCTTGCAGTGTATTTAAAGCCTCTTCCCCAACGATGGGAGTTTTTACAAAGAAATCGTCATTTCCGCCTATTTCTGTATTCAGATTTTGTTTTGTATTTTCAGTGAATTGTAGGGATCCTACGATCCACCCTTTAAAGCTTCTTTCGATGGCATTAATTTTTTCAGTCGTCGTTTCACTCAGTTTGTAATCAATCGACGTTGTTAAATTTTTTTCAACCTTCAGCTCTTCAGAAAAATCACTGCTGGTTATTTCGCTTTTATCAAATACAATCTTGTTTGTTTTATCTAATCCTGGGATATTGACCTCATTGAAGTTCAACCCTGTAATTTGAATTTCCTTAGGCACTTCGTTGGTTGCCACATTCGGTGTAGCATACTTTATCGATGCTCTATCCGTATCCCCAACCACCACAAAATCTCCAATATACTGATAAGCAAAAACTTTGCTGGACAAATCAGCACCTGAACTAAAACTTCCCGTGATGAGATTCGTCAATACTACTTTGTAAGTTCCTGCGGTGATTTTTGTATTGGTTGGCACTTTCGTGCTCAATAAATTCGGCGTCGTGCTGTATCGCGCTGTATCCCTTCCCATGTATTCATATAAATACTGGTCTACTGATGCATTTTTAGGAAGAAAGAACACACTATAGTCACTCATGCTGCCCCCGGTAATTTCTACCGTTGTTCCCTGTGATCCTATATTGGGAATAATCTTGGGGTCTGTTACCTTTATTTGTCCTACGACGGTAATTTGATCTTCATAGAGATGGGTGATATTTACAGGTTTGCCGCTAATGGTTGTATTTAATGAGAATACAATCCGCTTTGCGCCCTCTATCCCATCAACCAACTCCAATGTGGCACTATTCTCATTCACTATGGTTACCTTTGTCTCAACATTTCCCTCAATGCTCATTTTTACTGTGCCTGAACTGCCGCTAACCTTCGTGGCTCCAGTACTGTTGGCTGCGATGGTATCCAGTTTTATCCCTGTGATCGCTGTCGTGTTACCGGGTGAAACTTTCTTTAACTCCCTGGGATAAATGCTTGTAATCTGGGGCATGGTTTCACTTTCATCCATGGTGAAATCCTGTCCTGCCACATTTAGTTTCGTAAAGACTTTATCATTATTATTATTGAGTTCTTGTAATTGCGCAGCGGTTAAGCTGTATGAATAATAGGCGTCCAACGTGGGAGCTGGCAAAGTAAAGGTTGAAAGTCTCCCTTTTAAAACGATGTTGGCCCCCTTCATCTGTTGTCCGTAAATCTCGATGTCAAATTGGGTGATCCTGCTATTGGTTTTATCAAAAACTTTATTGATCGCAATCTTGTCTACGATGGCATCCTCACCAGCCGCAAACACCTGTATATCTCCCCATGGCAACATGACGAAGATCATCAAAAATACCATCAGAAAAGAAATGATCTTATAACTCTTTTTTCTAATCATGTTTCAGAAGCACCACCTTTCCATATCCTATTCTACAACGACAAAGATTCCTGGTTCACTGCTTGCTATCTTCACTTTTCCATTTACCAGATCCACTGTTCCATTTATTTCGTAAAGGCTCCTTGTGTCTTCATCATATCTGTATACCTTTAAATGCTTCCCATCAGAATTTTTATAAGGTATTGATAAAGTCACACTGGATATTTTGAAGTTTTCACCCGTTACTTGAATCCAATCTGATTTTACCGTGCCCTTTATCTTTTTCTGAAGGGCTTGGGCCACCACGGGTTCTGTCCTGCCCAAAGCTACGGTGATCATCTCCCCATCAGCATTTGGATCCAACGTTAGTCCATGGAGGGCAATATCAGCCCATTTGGATTTTGTTTCAAGGATTCCAATCTTATATTTTTTGTCTCCTCCGTAAGTAATCTTTCTTACCCTTACCTCGGTTCCCATCATCTCATCTAGATCCATGACCACATAGGCTTCGCCTCTATATCTGGATTCCATATGTAGTGTGTCTTGACTGACTTTCGTACTGGCTTTGACATCCCCTTGTCGTATCTCATCCTTATATCGATAATCTTCATTGGGTATATCTCGTACATTTCCTGCATTTACAACGCTCAGCGCACCATATTCTATGTATTGATCATTATCACTATTTGAAATCTTGATATCATAGACACCTGGTGAAAGCTTGTTCTTTCCTCTTGGCAGATAAACCTCCAAATAACTTGCCTTCGTTCCGTCACTGTTTGTCCTCTCTTTTACATTCACTTCGTAGGCAGCTATATCATTAAAATACACCTGAATGGTACTGCTGTCAAAGAAATCTCCTTCAAGAAGGATCGGCTCATCCACATCGTATTTTTCTGGTACCGTTCCAATGCTTACCTTATCAATATAGGGCATGGACTTGGTGCCAAACTGATAGCTGATTTCCTCGTTACTTCCAGCATTGCTTGCTACAATCCCAGGTCTTAAGGTTACCTGATAAGTCGTCTGGGATCTTAATGCTTTTACTGGAATATAGAGGGTTGCTTGCTTATTGCTCGTATTTTTGATAAGCAGATATTTATAAATCGCATTGTTTCTATTATAATCTCCCATATTCAATATCTGATTGACAAAGTCTACATCAATCATGGATGTGGTACTTCCCACGGAAACAACACTGGAATTGATGATATTATTTAAGCCTGTAACACCATTAAAGGTCAAGGTGCCATCCGGATCACTAAAGGTCACCCTTAGGAAATACTTGCCGCTGGTAAAGCTATCATTTACGGTATGGGTTAGACTCTGCTCGTCGTAAGTGCCATTCTGATCGGGATATTTTGCAACGACAGAAGGTATCCCCATAGTCAGGGTTTTGAAGTACACGCCCGAAGGTGACTCGGCACGATCACCATCTTTGAATATTACGATAACGGTATAGTCATCTCCTCCGGCTCTGCTGACAAGGGATGCCTTGGATGTATCTTTGATGGTGACTTTCAGTTGGTCTGTACCCACAAAATTCACATAAGACGCTGCAATGGGTATTTCTTCTGAATTTTTATTTGATTTCAGAATAACTTGGTTGATATCTTTCCTAAAATTATATCCTTTGATCAAGAAGGTATGCTCTGTCTTATTCAATAGATCCTCAATGGATACCGTACCATTCTCGATGGTCTGAATCGTCGGATCACTGCTTGTATCTCCGCTTACCACCAACTCGATTTCCCGGGCTGGGGCATATGTTTTTCCCCTTGTTTGAAATACATCTCCTGGAAGAAAAAGCTTATAGCTCATACCGCTGATCAGTTCCTGGTTTGGATATAAATATACTAGGGTTTGTTTGCCACTGTTGGTTTCTTCATAGATGATCTTGATCTTTCCAATGCCCAAGGTTCCTTCCTGTATGGTTACATTGACCGTGGTCAAAGTGTTTCCTTCTCCATCCAAAGCTAAGATTTGTGTTTGACCTTTGGCAATTCCCTTGACCCTTCCATTTGTATCTATCGTAGCAATGTTTGCATTTTTTATAATCCAATTTATAGTGTCACCTTTAGGATTAATATCTTCATTTAGTTTAAATTGTACCGTTGTATCTAATTCGATAGTCGGTGCATCCAATAAAGTTGTTCCGATGGTGATGGATCCTTCTGAATAGTTTGAAGGTCTTAATAATATATTACCAAGGGCACTGTTCTGATAAGCATTGCTGACCACCTTACCCGTTTGGGCCGATGGAATCAGTTCTGCCCCCATGCTTATCTTAATGGGCTTATTGGGAGAGTATCTTGTGGTCCCATGAACCCTCTGCTTAACATGCGGCGAAGTACTGACAATTTCAGAGGTAAAGGAAGTAGTATCTGAGAATCCCCAAGATGAGATCGCATTTTCTGAATTCCCTTTTGCCCAGAAATAAAAATCAATATACCCCGATCCATTGACACCGTATGCATCCTCTATCATTTCTCCATTGATTCGTAACTGGTACTGGTTCAAACTTAATAAAGGGAACTTTGGTTTCACTCTTAAAATGTTTTTGTTCGTACCCACTATATCTATGCTTTCCACTGCCATTTCTTCTTTGTAATAGACAGAAGCTGCTACAGTTGCCCCATCATCGGGTGTCGTGGCCAGTTTGAAGGTGCCTCCGTCTTTCATATACCAAAACTTCTTATCATATTGTACCCCATTTTTTCCAAAGGCTTTGGCATCTGGATCCGTAGGGTCTACTGCCGGCATCTTGAATAGTTCTACTTGATTGATACGAGCTGTCTTTTTTCCATCTCCTGACCAGTCTTTATCCCACTGGACAGGTCGGTCCATCTTTATATAAATATATCCGTTTTCTGAAAGCTGTGTGCTGTTAATATCTCGTATGTTATCGGAGAAGTTCTCATTGGAGCCATAGGCCGATGCTGTTGGACTCTCTCCTTGCGTTCCGGTTTTAAACGACAATACAATATTTGTCTTATTCGCGACTGAGGTGCCACTTAAAGTAAACGTATTGACGGGTATCGTTACTCTATAACTCGTATCCTTTTTCAGTATATTCTCTCCCTGTATCGCCACATACAATGTCTTGCTGTCATTGGACAAGCTTACAGCAGCAGGAACTTCTGACCCTGAAACAACTTCATTCAGCTTAATATTGCTTAAGCTCCCGACCACTAGATCTTTAAATGTAAACGAAATCTTGGGTTCCAGACCAACATTGACTGCATTGTTTAAAGGGCTTGTGCTCTCCACAATATTGTTGGTATAGAAAATAACATTGATGACATCATTATAAATCTTGGCATCTGCGTCTGGATTGTTTGCTAGAAGCACTGTTTTTTCTTTTAACTGCACCCTGTATTCACTAAGATCCTTGAGTTTGCCATCCTTTGATGCTATCTCCAGCTTTTTCCCAGTAATCTGAATATTAAACCCACTTAAGTCTTCCTGAACGTAACCTGCACTTCCATTCGTCAGATCCTTCGTCTCAATGCTTATGTACTCGCCTAGATGGCTTTGATCAGTGAAAGCAATGTTATATACAAACGTAAAACTTAACGTACCCGCTGTATAATCCACGCCGTTCTGATTGTTGGCAGGTGTATTGTTTGCGATGATATCGCTGCCGGAAGACCCTGCATTGGTTACAAAGGTAAAGTTTTCTCCCATATTCACTTCTGATCCATCGGTCTTGCCAAACAATCCCTCAGGGATGACAATACGATATAACGTATGCTTCTTCAATTGGTAAGGTGATGTTCCGTCAGTGCCCGTTTTTAACTTCAATAACAGTTGTCCGCTTGCAGCGGTTATATCAAACTTATAGGTCTCATCTTCACTATCTCCATATACTTTCACATTATTTAAATAACTTGTCGATTGAAGGTTATAACCTGACCCTACCGTAAAGAGGATTTGCTGAATGGTGTAGTTGATATTCTTCTTACCCTTTTCAATCGTCACACCAGATTGATCTGTTGCTGCCGTCGTAAACAAGTCTACCTTATTCACCGTCGTACTTGCCCATATGTTTTGCACAGGTATCGTGGTAAAAACTAGCGTGAAAATAAGTACATACATCATTATTCTTTTTGTCAAAACAATCCCCCCACATGTCGATAATAGTCTAAAAATGATATCGGCATAATACGCCATAGATTTTAAACATTATTGCAATTACCATGATTTTCTTCATCTTTTTTTATCTTTAGTTTTATCGTAACACCTCCTCCTTTTCTTGTCATTAATGAATCTATCATTTTTCTACAAAATCCCTACTTTTTTCCTATTTTTTTCTTTTTTTCATTTTTATTGAGAGGTCCCCTTTTTTTGTGATACAATAGAAGCATAAAATGGGAAAATTTTGGAGGTGCATATATGAAAAAGAGATTAACCATCCTTGGGATGATTCTATTGATGTTTCTCTTTAGTACATCCTTGGGTTTTGGTAAAAGCGTTGGCCAAACCATCGTCGCATGGTTTTATGATATTAAAGTCAATGTGGATGGGAGGGCTTTGACCTTCTCCAGTAGTCCTTTTATCTATAACGATCGTACTTATGTCCCTGTTGAGGACATAGCCGACAGCCTTGGTTTCGACAGGAAATGGAATGACAAAACAAAAACCATGACTCTAACATCCTCGAATAGCGGCGTTACACTAAGCACTTTAAAATATGATCTAGATCGCAAAAATAAAGAAATTAACGATTTAAAGTATCAATTACAGTTAAAGGAGCTGGAATTGTCTATGTACAGAGAAGGAACCAGTTCTAGTGATAATCTTTCTTCCAGCTCTGCATTAGATCGTGTAGAGGAAATTTTAGAAGAAGACTACGATCGTTATCATGATGATGATGTGGACATGGAATTTGAATACCGCTTGACTCAATCTTCCGATGGAGATATTCGTGTACGAATGGATGTAGATTTTTATCGTTCCTCTAAGAATTGGAAAGATCGTGACCGCGCAGATTTCCGTGAATTTATCTTAGAGATATGCGAAGAAATCGAAAAACAATTTAACAAAAATATCACTGTATATATCTATGACAAAGAAAGCGCCCGTGTCGCCACTTATGAATATGACAAGGATAGAAATAAAATTGTTGATTATACCGAACATTAGAAAATCATTTTTGAAATTCTGTAGGAGGGACTTCAGCCCCTCCTACATCTGTTTTTAAACATAAAGATATTTCAGCAGCTGTGCCAGCAACTGAACCGCTTGTCTCCTTGTCAACAATGGGTCTCCCTCTATTTCTTCCTCCAATCTAAAAACTTTCTTTTCTTCAAGCTCTGCCATCCTGCTTACTGCTTTATCTAACATTTCAACCGCTTCTTTTGCCATAAGTCTTTCATGTCCTCTGACAGAGGTATCGCCTATCAGTTCTAGCGCTAAGGCAGTTCGAATATAGGCTTGCGCCCACGGTGACACCTCTTCAAAACTTAAATCGTCCTCACCTTCCTTTAATGGTGTATCTAAAGCAAGAATGAATGCCGTAATCCATTCCTCTCTGGACATGGTTTGGTCTAGTCTTAGCGTTAAATCTTCATACCCTTTTATAATGCCTAATGTTAATACTTTTACTAGATCCGCGCTCATATCTTCACCTACAATATCGGTGAAGCCAGGGTAAGTTCTATCTTCCAGCACTGCCAATTTGTTAAAGTTAATGTTGTGGTTTATCAGGCTTACTGTTAAAGTATTTCCATGAACTTTTCCACCCAAATAGATCCACTTTTGTTTCTTTTCGTGATAATAATAAATGCCCAATCTCTTCATATTCAGATCATCTCCATGATAGGGGAGCGTGATCTCCTTCAATACGTTGGGATTATCAATCCAATAGATTGAGCCGCATAGTTTTAATCCATTTTGATCGATGCTGTGGATATCTAAGGCTTGAAGCATTAACTTATCCCCATTATTCCCAAGAGAGTCCTGTAATCGATCGCCTCTATCCACAGCGTCTTTGGGAGGATTGTCATTCTCATCGGACTCATCATTCGGCTCATCAATAGAGCCATCATCATTAGGGCTCTCATTCGAGCCCTCGGTGGGGTCATCGCTTGGATTATCATTAGGCTCCTCTGGTACTGGGGTATTAGGAATTATTATACGGATTTGCTTTGGAGGAGATAACACAGGACTTGCGTAATCATAGCTGATCTCTGTTTCATGAACTATTTCCTTCACCAACTGGCTCGTTGGATCCATTTTGATTTCGGCATTTCCCATACCAATAGCTTCAAAGGCTAGTGTGGCCAATATTTTCTCAGCTCCCCGCAATAGTGGTTTATCCTTTTTCAGACCAAAGTAAATTCTTGCTTTTCCAGGCACATCCTCTATACCTGTTATGATCTCCTGCAAATCCACCCTATCAGATTGTTCCAGCTTGATTTCTTTAACGATGAGCTTTAATTTTGTTTTATCATAATACAAAAGGATATCGCTCCCTGCTATTCCGTCGATATCCTTTGCCGTGATTACTATATTCACTGTTTCATTCAGCATGATCTCTTCTTGGCTCACCTTCATTTCAAGGCTAGGCTCCATCCCGTAGACTACGGAAGAGAAGAGTAAAAAACAAATGAATCCTACCCCGAATCTATATCTTTTCTTCACCCGATTTCCTCCTTTCTACTCAGAAATACTTCTTGTGATGGCTATGATATCCAAAAAATTGATATGATTGTTCTTATCCATGTCATAGATCCAATTGTCGGCATTTGCATCTTTTTTCAGGTGATCGTATGCGTCTTGAAGGTCTGTCAATGTATATGAGTCTTTCTGATATCTTCTGAAATCCTCGAAAAGCGCCCAATTACTGTAGTCGATATTTCCATCCATCACACCCTCCTTAGGTCCTTCTTTGGATCCCCACCAGTTTTTTGTAAAATCTATGGTTCCATTTCCTCTATAGTATACTTGTCCTGCATCCTTGTAGATTTTATTATTTTGAAAATGAAGTTTTTGATCATTTTCAGTCACCATGATTTTTCTTCCGTCACGTTCGAAAGTGTTGTATTGAATGAGCCCAAGGGCCTTCTCTCCGTCATATACATTCAAGCTAACACCATTGAAGCGATTGTTTTCAATAAATACTTCACAGTTTTCTATATTAAGTCCTCGCGCTTCACCACCCGTCACCCCAAAATAATTATTCTTCACGGCGACTTTTGCTCCATAGCTGGCTGGACGTATTGAAGTATAGGCTCTAATCACCCTATTCCCATCCAATACGATTTCCTTCACCTTTGCCGATGTAATATCTATGGGCATACAATCTTCAAAATTACAATTTATGATGGTTATGCACTCACCATGCCCTTTGACCACAGCCGCTCCGACCCCCACTGCATAGATGTTCTCAAGTCGAAAAGAAGATACTGTGTTACCAAGATTAAATACAGGGCCTGTACCACCGCCTTCAATGATGATACTTTTCTCTTGATTGCTCTCTCCCTTGATGGTCATGGCTTTATCAATTTTAAGTGATTTCAACTGAGATGTAATTCTGATAGGCTTGCAGATATAAAGGGTTCCATTCTCTGCCACATGGCTTAACGCTTCTGTAATGCTATCAAAATAATTATCTTTTCTCACTGCATCGTAGTACACTTCTTGATATACTGTCTGTCCTTCACCGTAGGATAAAGAGATAAAAATAATAAAAAAACACAAAATAATAAATCCAATCCCTTTGTTCAAAATATCCCACCTTCCTTGTGAAATTGTAAGAGTTTTCTAAATAATTCGTTTTATTACATAATATAACATATTTTCCCATATTTCTAGTTCTTTCCGTAAAAAAAAGACCAGTTTCATCACTGATCTTTTTATCTATTTCTAAAAATTAACAATTCCTTATTTCTTCACTAGATTTCTCTTGGTCATTTCTGTAACCACAAAGGATGCCACATCTTCAGCATAGGAGCCGGTACCAAAACCTGCATCATATCCCAATTCCTTGGCTAGTTCATGGTTGACCCTAGGACCGCCGCAGACCAAAACCACCTTATCTCGAATGCCTTCTGCTTCCAAAAGTTCTACCAACTGGGTAAGGTTTGGAATATGGACATCCTTCTGAGTAACTACTTGAGATACCAATAATGCATCGGCATTCAACTCAATGGCTTTTGCTACGAATTCCTCATTGGGAACCTGGCTTCCCAGATTGTATGCCTTGATGCCTTTGTATCTTTCCAAGCCGTAGTGGCCAGCATAACCCTTCATGTTCATGATAGCATCGATACCAACGGTGTGGGCATCGGTACCAGTACATGCCCCCACGATCACCACATCACGGCCGATGTTTTCTTCGATGTAGTGCTCTACCTCATATTTGTCCATGACTTCCACATCCACCTTTGGTACCTCGATGGCAGTATAGTCCACCGTGTGCTGACACTTGCCGTACATGACAAACATGGTATAGCCTACCCCTAAGTCTTCCGCATGGACCACGGCAGGTTCTTCTAATCCCATTTTCAGTGCAAGACGTCTGGCAGCTTCTTTGGCCTCTTCTCCACAAGGAACGGGTAAGGTAAAGGATAACTGCACCATACCGTCATTCATGGTATCTCCATAGGGCTTAATTTTTGTCAAATCTACTTTTTGGATCGCCATTATCTTACACCTCCCAACATCAATGCTACGAATGGATTCATATATTTCTCATGCTTCTGGGTAACTCCCTGAAGTCCTTTTCCGCCATCCATCGCCCTCTTCACACCAGCAAATTTTCCTTGCTCAATGGTAGAGAACAGACCCTCTTTCTCGATTTCCTCCAGCATATCCGCTGCAGTTTTCAAAACTTCCTGAGCTCTTTTCTGGATCATACCGTCCTTCTTGAATTCAATCTCATCTCCAAAATTTCTGGCATTGTTGAAGATATATTTTGCATTCTCAATGGATAGCGCTCTGTCCTGTAACAGCGGCGTATGGATCGCCTCTGTCAACATACCCAATAACTGAATGCCTTGATTTGTCATAACGGAAATCATATTGAACAATGCATCCTGAATATGGCCTTTGAAAATATTTCCCGTCATAAACTTTGTAGGCGGCATGTACTTCAATGGTGCCTTTGGGAAAATCTCCCTTGCCATTTGCGCTTGGGCAAGTTCTAGTAAAAATCCATTTTCAATATCTGGATTCATTTCAAAGGCATGACCCAATCCCATTTGCTCTTCTGGAATTCCCGCTTTTAATGCAAACTGCTCATTGATGAATTGGGATGCCAATACGGTATGGGCTTCTTCCACGGCGTCGGCTGTGGTTAGGTAGTTATCCTCACCTGTATTGATGATGATTCCTGCATATCCATTGATAATTCTGGAGAAATATTGATCTACCAGCGTTCTTTGCATGTTGATATCTCTAAATAAAATGCCGTATAGTGCATCATTCAACATAACGTCCAATCTTTCCATAGCACCCATGGCAGCAATCTCTGGCATGCAAAGACCTGAGCAGTAGTTGCATAGTCGGATATAACGGCCTACTTCTTGTCCTACCTCATCCAGGGCTTTTCTCATGATTCTAAAGTTCTCCTGGGTTGCATAGGTACCACCGAAGCCTTCCGTCGTTGGACCATAAGGCACGTAATCCAATAAGCTTTGTGCTGTCGTTCTGATTACCGCGATCACGTCTGCGCCCTGTCTTGCAGCAGCTTGTGCCTGGAGTACATCTTCATAGATGTTTCCTGTGGCAACAATTACATAAAGATAAGGTTTTCTGCCTTCTCCTAAATTTGTGAGGAAATTCTCTCTGTCTTTTCGATTTCCCTTGATGCGATCCACCATCTTCTGGGCGATAGGTGTGATCACTTCTTGAATTTTATGAAAATCAGCTACAGGCACCTTGGTTAAGTCCAGTTGTCCACTGGCCACCATCTCGGCAATCTCCTGAGGATTTTTCTCTGTATGAATCATGGCATTTCCAATCCAGTAAGTAATACCCTGGGCTAGGCCGCCACCTTCCTTGATATTATCTACCACAACATTTGGGAGTGGCTTCTCGATTTCATCTACCCCATCAATGCCTAACAATCTCGCCACAGCACGCTCCACCGTCACCGTTGTATGACGATCAATAAATTGCTGTGTATCTTCAGCAATGCGTCGCGCTGAGCTCCTTGCCTTTTCAATCAATCCTTGATCTAAATTTAATTTGCTTTGCATCCTCTTCCCTCCAATTGTTAGGTTAGTCGTTAGTGGTTAGACGTTAGTAGCAAAAGCAAATGCTCAACACTTGCTTTTAAACTACTAACCATTAACCTCTAGCCACTAACAGAATTTATTCCAAATATCTTTCTGCCTCTTTCAATATCTCTTCCTGTAATCCCATGAGTCTTGCAATATTCAAAGCATCCCTTGGAATTTTTCGTTCATCTTTGATGACTTCCAAGCGGTAATCCATATACTGATGAACCAGTTCAATCCCCAACTCCCCAGTATCTCCCATTTGCTCCCTTAACAGGTTGAAATCTACATCCACAAGACCCCTCACCTGAAGATGGACGATACCTTCTGTATCGGCTAGCCCGTCAAAATGGGTAGTAATGATAGCAGTGGCTAATTTTTCCTTTAGATGTTGAATAATCGCCTTGGAAATGGCATATCCTTCCGCAGGATTGGTCCCTCTGGCCAACTCATCAATCAAGATCAGACCACTCTCATCAGCCCGTTGGAGAATATCTTTGATTTCCAGGATCTCTGCTCCAAAGGTGCTGAGTCCCATATCCACCGATTGTAAATCACCCACGGAAAAGAAGATATACTCCTTTGGAGAAAAACGCATCTCCTTCGCCGGCACAAACAATCCATACTGGGCCATGGCCGTCAGCAAGCCAATCAGCTTGAGTGAAATCGTCTTGCCGCCCATATTTGCCCCTGTAATACAGGTAACGCCATGCTCTAGCCTCACAGTGATGGGCGTAAAGGCTTTTCCCTGCTTGGCGAGGGAATCCTCCACCTTCAGATGCCTTCCTTCGATAATTTCTATGACCTCTTTCTCTACCAGTACAGGCTTTGTCCCGTCCATTCCGATGGCTAGATAGGCTTTTCCTACCAGCAAATCCAAAGCTCCGATGGCATGAATATTGTGATGGATCTCATCCATATAGCTTTTAATCTCAACGGTTAGCTGCTGACGAATCCTTAATTCTTCTTCCTCTTCCTGAAGCTTGTAGTCTTCCAGCTTTTTCATCAGTGCTTCTACCTGTTCATCCATTTTGACCTTATAGGTGATATTCATGTAGGTCTCAGAACTGTAAGTCAAACCTTCACAGCCCTCAAGCTCATTCATCAGGTCCTTGTTGCTCTTATTGATGGTAAGCTCTCCGTTGGGTCGAAGCTTCACGTTTAGCTGATTTTGTACTCGCTCCCGGCTTTGAAGCTTCTCTCGGTTGATCTCCCCTTCTACTTCTCCCATACACTTTCTTAAGGTTTTTAGCCTCTCGGAATACTCGTCATAAATATAGAAGGTATTGATCCCGCTTTCCTGGGGATCTAACAGTTTTTTTAAACCCAAAATAGGGCGAACCTTTAAAAACTCCGGCCAATCCCATTTTAATTTTTCTTGGTAGTGAGTTAGTTTCTCCAACATCCCCACAAAAGTTTTGATCTCAAAAAGCTCCACCAAACTCAGGGTAATTTCTTCTTTTGCCCTCTGAAAGGAACCCCTTAAATCCTTTATATGCTTAAATACGCTGCGCATCTCTACGAAGGTATATCGATCCTTTTCAATCAGAGCAACGACCCTTTCAATCCTGTCCAGTTCCTCCCCCAAAGATTTCCGATCACAGAACATAAAGGGTCGCATTTCCCTCTTCAAGGCTTCTCCATAGGGTGTATAGACCGTCAAACGGTTAAAAATATAATCTATTTCTAAGTTTTTCAAAACACGCTCTGATAAAAGCATCCTTATTCACCACCTAACACCACGTCAATCACTGGAATAGGGCTCAGAAACTGCCTCATTTTCCCTAAAAACTCCTGGGGCTGGAAAAAGTATCCCTGGGGTGCATAGGGATTGATGGTAACAGCCAGGGTATGGATTTCTTCCATGACACGAATTTGTATCCCTGCTTTCATAAAGTACATCCAATCCCTTGGTTCAATAAAAATTTTGGTGGCATCCTTCACCACAAAAACCACTTGTTTGTATCGACTTGTGCATTCCATGATATCCTTTAGGGTTCTGCTTACCAAAGAGCCCCCGATGATGACGTACTGGGTATCCTCGCAAAACGCCCCACCGATCATTCTGCCACTTCCCAAGGCTGTTTTGATTTCAAGGGTTTCTACTTCATAAGCATCGTTGATGATGCAAACCCCCTTGTCTTCCAGGATCGATTCTGCAATCTCCCTTGCCAATAGATCCTCTAGCTTAGGCAATGAAAAAAGTCGTGTCTGATGGATAGTCCTTTCCATCACTTGGTCCATATCTCTGCTCAGTACAGCACCTGTTGCCAATAGAGTGGCCTCGGTGACAGCAGGAGAGGCTGCGGCAATACGGTCAATGGCCCCATCTACGACAACGACCTCTGCCCCTAATACCAACAGCCTATCTGCTATTTCCTTCATCTCTTTATTGTTTCCCGGTCCTGCAATCTGAACATGACCTGGCGTCTTTGCCTGGGCGATGATGACTCTGCCCATGGCTGTCCGTTGGTCAGTAACCTCCAGTATTTCTAGCTTAGCTTCAGCACTTTTTATGGTTTCCTCGGTGGTTGCAATCAACGTGCCCTCATCTACATAGATTAATGGCTTCTCCGTAAAGGTTACAATATCCTGTTTTTCCCCATCTCTTCCTGTAGAAGTAATGCCTAAGCGAATCCCCAGTTCCATGGCTTCATCGATCAGGGCATTGAGGGTCATGGTCTTCCCTGCATTCTTCGCCATCCCTACCACAGAGATGATCCGATACTTGTCTTGTATGAGATCCATTAACTGCACATTGCTTCCACCTTTCCTGAAGGTTAGTGGTTAGTCGCTAGTGGATAGTGGTTTTGGGGTCGAACTTTTGAGCTATGATTCTTCTTTATATCTAAAGATACTTTCATCATTATCAACTCTAAAAAAACAATCCTAACCGCTTTTCGCTACTAACTACTAACCTCTATCCACTAACTTCTTACTCGTGATGCCCTCTCTGATGTCTTTCCAAATTCGCTGGCTCCAATGCAATTTGGTTTCCTTGCAGCAGGCCGCCTACACCCGTTAGTTTATGGGCTTTTTCTCCTTTACATACAGGACAATGGCATTCATCTTTGTATGGCTCAGGTTGCGTATAAGTAGTAATTACGCCCTCAAAGTTTCTCAGAATCACTTTGTCTGATGATTGGGAAATCATATATTGAGGCATTACAGGAATCTTTCCGCCACCGCCTGGTGCATCTACAACGAAGGTTGGTACTGCATAACCTGAAGTATGGCCTCTTAAGCCTTCGATGATTTCAATTCCCTTGGCCACTGGTGTTCTAAAGTGCTCAATACCTACAGATAAGTCACACTGATAGATATAGTAAGGTCTTACTCTCATTTTCACTAAATTGTGTACTAGATCCCTCATCACATGGACACAGTCATTTACACCCCTTAACAGTACAGATTGGTTTCCTAATGGAATCCCTGCATCTGCCAATAACGTCAAGGCTCTCTTTGCTTCTGGTGTCATTTCCTTAGAATGATTAAAATGGGTATTTAACCAGATTGGATGGTATTTCTTCATCATGTTTACCAATTCTGGTGTGATTCTTTGTGGTAACACCACCGGTGTTCTTGAACCTAATCGTACTACTTCCACGTGAGGAATTTCTCTAAGCTTGCTGATGATGTATTCTAGACGATCATCGCTTACCAATAGGCAGTCTCCGCCAGATAACAATACATCCCTTACCACTGGTGTATTTCGGATATATTCAATGGCTGCATCGATGCGGTCCATTGGCATCACGTCATCCTGCTGCCCTGCAAATCTTCTTCTTGTACAGTGACGGCAGTACATGGAACACATATCTGTGATCAGCAGCAGCACTCTGTCTGGATATCTATGGGTTAACCCTGGTACAGGAGAATCTGTGTCTTCATGGAGTGGATCATCCATATCAGCGTCGCTTTTACAGGTCTCAGACATAGTCGGTACTGCTTGCTTTCTTACAGGACAGTTCGGGTCGTCTTTATCCATAAGTAGTGCATAGTATGGGGTAATTCCCATTCTTAGGATCTCCAAGGATTTCGTAATCCCATCCTCTTCCTCCTGGGTTAAGTTCACTACTTTCTTTAAATCCTCCACATTGTCGATTCTGTTTTGAACCTGCCAATGCCAGTCATTCCACTGCTCGTCTGTGACATTTTTCCATAATTCTATCTCGCTGTAGTGTCTCATTGTTTATAATTCCCCCTTTTATTGTTAGTGGTTGGATGTTAGTGGTTAGTGGTTTTGAAACCTTCAAAGCCTTACTCAAACTACCACTAACTACTAACCACTATCTACTAAACTCTCCTAAGCGTACAATTCCTCGTAAATCTCTCTTAATTCCTTGCTTTCTCTCATAATCTGCAGTGTGATTTGAGCGTGGCCTTTTGTATAGCCGTTTCCTACGATCATGGTTACATCTGAACCTACGCCTTCTGCGCCTAAAGCTGCCTTTGTGAAGCTGGTTGCCATGCTGAAGAAGTAGATCAACCCATCCTTCTTTGTAGCCAAAATACTCGTCATTTCTGTATCAGGAACATTCACACAGTTAATTGTAATATCTGTCATTTCACCATTGGTGATCTCTGCAATCTTTTCCATTACTTCCACAGGTTTTGTCGCATCAGCAGAGATATAAACATCTGCTATGTTTGCTTTTCTTGCTCTATTTAAGTTCTTCTCGCTGCTGCCAAGGCAGATAACCTTACCTGTAACACCAGCTCTTCTTTTCGCTTCATAGCAGCATAACATACCAGATTTTCCAGCGCCACCGATTACTAAAACTGTATCTCCAGGCTTTACCAATTTTGCCGTTTGTGCAGGTGCACCTGCCACGTCTAGCACAGACAACGCCAGATTCTCAGGTAGATCACTAGGTAATACTGCATAGATACCGCTTTCGAATAAAATTGCCTTGCCTTTGATATCCACTTGATCTATGTTCTTTCTTACTTCTAATATTTCATCAATTCTTAATGGTGTTAGGGAAAGAGATACTAGGGTTGCCAGCTTATCTCCCACCTTTAGATCTGTTTTTCCTTCTAAAGCAGCGCCGATCTTTTCTACAGTTCCAATCAGCATTCCGCCTGAACCAGTCACTGGGTTCTGATGTTTCCCTCTGTCTGCAACAATTCCTAGCATGATTTCCTTAATTTTTTCGATCTCTCCACCTGCTTGCTCTTTGATTTGTGTAAAGCTTGCGGAGTCGATATTCAATGTCTGTACATCGATAAGGATCTCATTGTCGAAAATCTCCATGTTGTTATCAATCTTTCTTGCAGGCTGTGGTAGTGCTCCTGCTGGTTCAATGACTCTGTGTGTTCCATAAGGACATCCTTTTTTCATCATGTATTCCCCCTATATTTTATTTTTTATAAATTATCTTTTAAAATTCCAGTCCCTAATGTTGCAAGGAGCATGCCAAAATATGCAGTCGACGGTCGCCAGTCGCTAGCTGCCACAGTCAAAGCTGTATTTTTCAATATCTCCAGCAGGAAAACGATATCCCAAACTATGTTATTGATGACAATTAAACGGCTATCATTATCGATAATATTCGCCCAATTTTCGGCACATACTCTAGTATTATTTGTGGATGGACAGGGTCGTCCATCCCTACAACAGGTGAAAACCTGTACTTATGTAGGGAACAACCCTCACCGTTCCGCTGTTTCCAATCAATGTTTCTATCGGAACGACGAGGGTGTCGTTCCCTACAAATTTCTACCTTTTTAAATCATATTTTCGTATCTTGTATTGGAGCGTTTGTCTAGGTATATCTAATTCCTCTGCCGTATGACTCACATTCCAATCACAGTTTTCTAAGGACTGGGCAATCATTTGTTTCTCCAAGGCTTCTACTGCATCCTTGAGAGAATGGTCCCCTTTATTTCGTCGGACTTCCCCAGCATCTTGTTGGAGATATCGAAACTTCTGCGGCAGACTCTCCAACGTGATTTCGTCTCCCTCCATCAAGTTCATGGCACCCTCAATTACATGCTCCAGCTCTCGTACATTGCCGGGCCAATCATATTTTTTTAACAGAGCCAGCGCCCTTTCAGAGATTCCCCTTACCCGCTGATCAAATAGATGATTAAATTTATCAATAAAGTAGTGCACCAATAGGGGAATATCATCTGCCCGTTCCTTTAATTCTGGTACCCACAATTCCACTGCATTGAGGCGATAATACAGATCTCGTCGAAGTTCTTTGTTCTCCAAAGAAGTCTCTGGTTCTGTATTGGTGGCAGCAATAATCCGCACATCTACCTGTCGCGTTTTCACTTCTCCTACCCTGCGGATCGTGCCATCCTGGAGCACACGCAGGAGTTTCACTTGAAGCTCCAGGGGCATGGAGTTGATTTCATCTAAAAACAAGGTCCCCCCATCCGCCAATTCAAATAATCCCGGCCGATCCTCTGCCCCCGTAAAACCGCCCCTCACAGTGCCGAAAAGAATTCCCTCCAAAAGTGCTCCTGGTAACGCTGCACAGTTCTGTGCAATAAAGGATTTGTCCCTTCGATTACTGGCATTATGGATGGCCTGCACAAGGAGCTCTTTTCCAGTCCCAGTCTCTCCGTATACCAGAATGGGAGAAGCTGTCTTGGCCGCCTTCAAGGCAATGGCCTTTATATCCAGTATCGCTTTGCTCCGCCCAATCATGTCTGTAAAGGTATAGATGGCACCGCTGCTTTCCTTTCGATTCTTCCTGTCTTGATCCTTGTAAAGCTTCTCTTGCAGATCCACTAATTTCTCAGACAATTCCTTCACATCGGTAATATTTTTTGAGATCTCGATGGCACCTACAATTTTTCCTTTGGAGGTGATGGGAATGGATGAATTGATGGTGGTAATTTTCTTTCCCTTGTAGTTGATAAAGGTTTGCTGATTATTGAAAATAGGCTTTCCCGTACGGATAGCTTGTAAAAGGGTGCTGGTATCTGGAGACAGGGAAGGATAGATTTCCAGTATGTGCCGACCAATGGTATCCTCTTTATTGATATCGTCCAGCTCCGCAGCCGTTCGATTATAGTAGATGATTCTCCCCCTGGGATCAATGATCTGAATTCCCTCCCCTACATAGTCCAAGATAATCTCCATATTTCTCTTTGAAAAAATCAAATCCATCTTATATCCCTCCGCTCAATTTTCGTCAGTAAATGCCCAATTTTCGTCAGTTATGCTAAAAAAATATGGATAACAAAATATACAGGTCAAACATCGTAGGGGCGTGCATTGCACGTCCATTCTCTCTGCATCAATAACACATCTTAGACGCCCAATGAGCGCCCCTACAACCTTACATTCCAGTATTCTACAACTGCATCTTCAATTGTTATGCGCTTAGCTACATTTTCTCTGGTGCTTCGATTTCAAAGGCCTCTAAAATCGTCCTAATGATCAATCCCATGACCTCCATGATCCGTAAGGCGCCATGGAGTCTCGGCTTTTCTAACTGCCGGAACAGCGTCTTTTCATGGAGTTTAAAATACAACTTTCCCAATCCCATTCCGTAGTTTAATATGTCCTCGGGACGATCATGCTTTAAAGCCACCTCCACCTGTTGTGAAAAAGCACCTAGCTTTCGCAGTACCTCTTTTTCCAAATCACTCTTTTCATAGACGATCTGTTTTTCCTCTACCTCTTCCAGTCTGATTCCTTCTTCTCTAAGGAGTTTAAGAATGGAATGAATTCGGCTATGGACATATTGCATATCCTTCAAATTACGCCTGCATTCATCTTCTTCAAGAAAAGCTTGCAGCTTTTCTTGCCAGTGGAATGGAACGTCCTTCCTAGAGAATATCCCTTCATCATCCGATGCCCTACGCGTCAGCACCTCATATAAAGATTGATCTCCAAGAAAAAAGTTCACAAACCCAGGCTCCACCACGGTGATCTTCTCAACCCATGGACATTTGATCTCTAGCTCCTGCCGTAGGTATAGGGCAACATCCATAGGCTTCCGGTGAAGCTCCTTTGCGATCTTCAAGGCAGTATTGGTCGTATAGTCTCCAAAATCTCTATTTCTTGGTGCTTCCACAGATATGCTTTCCTTAGAAAGCTCCTGTTCTATGTTTTCCCTTAATATCTCCCAAATTCCATTGACAATGTCTTCCTTAAAATTCCTCATGGCCTCTTCCCTACATAATTCGAATGTTCAACGTGTTCAGGCTTTCCATCACACCACGAAGACTCACATTATACTCGATACTGATATCTCCTTTGTTCAGATCCGAGATGCTGGCTTCCATTTCTTTCGTGATAATCTCCATATCAAAGTCTCCATAGGGCGTTTGGTATCTGGTAGAAAATCGCTTCCCTTTTTCAAAAATAATCTCTGAATGGGCAGTGCCAAATCGTCTCATGGAAATTTTATCCTTGGCAACCTTCAAGGTAGTGGTACAGCCCTCCATGCCAGAAATCTCGCTTTCCTCATAAACCAGATATAGGGCATTTTCTTTTTGATAAAGCTTTCCTTCGGTTACCAACTCTATGCTATTCTCTTCTCCATCAAGGCTTTGCTGTGTCCCTTCAATGCGAAGCATTACGTTTTTCATTGGTTTTTCACCCTTTCTTCATAGGGTTAGAAGTTAGTCGTTAGTTGCTAGTCGTCAAATTGTGGTGTCTCCGCGATTTTACCACTAACTACTAACCTCTATCCACTAACCTTATTTTCAACCTCTAACTGTTTTTTCTATCCTCATATCTCTCCACAGCCAATTGGATCAATCGGTCAATCAGCTCGTCGTAAGGAATGCCTGTGGCACCCCACAACAAAGGATACATGCTATATCGTGTGAATCCTGGTAATGTGTTGATCTCATTGATATACACTTGAAGGGTATCCTTCTCTAAGAAAAAGTCTACCCTGGCCAAACCTGTACAATCGATGGCCTTATACGCCTTCACTGCCATGGCTCTGATTTCTGATGCCTTCTCCTCTGGAATCTCAGCGGGAATTACCATTTTTGACTTCCCATCGTCGAAATACTTGGCTTCATAATCATAAAACTCATGGGATGGAATGATCTCTCCTACCACGGAGGCCACGGGATCGTCATTCCCTAAAACAGCACATTCTACTTCTCTACAATAAATAGATTCCTCAATTAAAATCTTACGATCATGCTCCGCTGCCTCATTAATTCCCTTGACCAATTCTTCTCGATCATGGGCTTTAGAGATTCCCACACTAGAGCCTAGATTTGCAGGCTTTACAAAAACGGGATACTGAAAATTTTCTTCGACCAGTGCCAAATACGTGGTTTGTGATTCCCTCCATTTATTCCGCATGACCACCATGTACTTCCCCTGTGGCAATCCAGCCATCTCAAAGATTTTCTTTGTATATACCTTATCCATACCTACAGCAGATGCCAGTACCCCTGCCCCCACATATGGAATATCGGCCATTTCAAATAATCCTTGAATCGTGCCATCCTCTCCAAAAGGGCCATGGAGCACAGGAAAAATTACATCAATCTGCTCTCCTAGATTTGGCGGGATGCCTTCCCTCGAAAGGGCCATCCCTTCGCCCCCCATGGGTACAACAGAAAATATATTATGCTTGGGGTCTTCTCTTAAGAGTTTATTGGAAATGCCTTCCCATTCTCCTGATTCTATTTTTTCTATAGGTCCATTGTATAACATCCAGTTTCCTTCCTTGGTAATACCTAGGGGAATAATGTTGTATTTCTCTTTATTCATCGCTCGAATGACTGAAGTTGCAGACATGAGAGATACCTCATGCTCTCCGGACTTCCCTCCGAATACCACTGCTACGTTTAACTTTTTCGACATCATTGCAACCCCCTTCTCAGGGATATTCCATCCCGTTTTATTCTTCATATCATTAATATTCTATACCTCTGCCAAATATTATTCAAATGTTTTTATGAAAAGTTAGTGGTTAGATGCTAGTAAATAGTAGTTTAACCCTTAAAGAAAAAAGGGAGAATTGCTCTCCCTTTTTTTCGGAGTGGTACAAAGGCCACTCCCTACAACGGTTTTAATCTCTACAGCGGTCGGACAGAGTCGTCCGACCCTACAAAAACTGTTTTCATAGCATTAATCTTTTCAGCTTCTAGCTTCTAACTTCTAACCCCTAACTTCTAACCTTTCCCTACTCTTTCTAATGTCTTCTTCACAATATTGCCGCAATCCCTAGAACTTACGTTGCCCCAGCCGCCTTCACGCATGACGGTATCGTAAACACCAAGTTCCTTTGCAACTTCCTGTTTGATCCGCTCTGGGATTTTTCCTCGTTTTTCATTTTCCATATGATCACCCTTTTCCTACATTGTTAACGTACCATTTTCACTTTCTACATACTTCAAAATCTTTTCCTCTTCACCGGTTTCCGTATTGATATAAATGAAGAAAGTATCTCCTTTATAATCCGCCTTAAACTCGTAACAAAAGATTTCCCCATGGGCATCGGTAGGTATATAGGCCAATTTGGGATCTCCTTCAATTTTGGCTCGCATACTCACCTTCTCCCTGGCCTGTTCTGGTGTTAATTTTGGTTTTGGTATCTGTCGCTGATAATTTGATGTGAGGAAATGCGTGGAGTCAAATCCCACAATTTCTCCATTGTCCAGAGCCACCTTCACTTTAATTAGGTCGGGGTACATCAATACATCATCCTGCTTATAGACATAATTGATGAGCACTGCACCACCGTAGGTTCTCATGGTATAGGTAGGTATCATGTTTTTGAAGCCCTGCTCCTCTAAAAACTTTGCAGCGCGCTGCATAGCTTGTTTTTGAGAAATATTTTTCTTTTCTACATCCCGGTTGTTTAAAACCCATACGATATAGCCTTTTCTTTGGCTAATATCTATGTATACAGGGTTTCCTTTTCCTTCCTTCTGATTTTCCGGTATCACTTCAAAGCTATAGGTGTCAATTCGACCTCTGCCGTTGGTCAGTTTCTCTACCTTGCTGACCTTCTTATCCTTTATAAAACTTTCCACTTTCTTTCTAGCTTCGGCTTCTGTAATTTTGTCTCCCTGCAGTCTGGGTCTCATCCCTTTAATCACATGTTCAGAAAAAGGACCATCATAGATTAACTCAGGATAATCCACCATCCGCTCTTCAAATTTTTGAAATTTTATTTGGATAGGATTTTCCTCTTCTGCCTTCTTGTTTAATTTCTTACTTCCTTCTTTTCTCAACTCTCCAGGCATCACCAATCCTGCAAGTACATCCTTTTGAACATCATGGAGATCGTTGGTTAGCTCCAAAGCATAATTGTGAAGTTTTTCCAAACTATCAATCTCCTCTGTTGTCAGTTGATGCCCTTCAATACTTCTTTGGGCCAATGTAAAGGTATAATCTCCTACCTGGCTTAAAAACTTCTCTGTTTTGGAAATTTCTCCATGGCGTATGGGCAGCTGCGCCAATTTTTCTTGAGCATTGTAAGCATTCTGCCAGATATTCGAGTACAATACTACATTTTCTTTGGTTTGATTGGATACCATTAGCTTTGAAATATCTGATGTAATGGATTCTACACTTCCTGTTAAATCATAGTACATACGATGAAATTGATTATTTAAAAATGTACGATATTCTCTCTTCTCTTGATATTGAGTATATCCCCATACTCCCGCAACGACGAGAGTTAAGGCTAAAACCACTGGAAGGGTGCGCTTCATCTCTTCACCGCCTTTTTTCTAGTTTCCAAACCAATGTTTACCTATTTTCTTTTCCACAGTTCTCGACCAAATCCATTTGCTGGTAGCTGTGGCAGGATTCCAATAGTACAAGGTTCCTCCCGTAGGATCCCAACCATTCAAAGCATCCCTAGCTGCTTTCAAGCAGCTTGGATCAGGAGGCAAGTTGATTTGTCCATCGCTGACGGCTGTAAATGCCCCCGGCTGGTAGATCACACCTGCGATGGTATTAGGGAAGGATGGATGTCGGGTTCGATTTAAGATGACTGCTCCTACTGCAACCTGTCCAATATAGGGCTCCCCTCTAGCCTCTCCTGTAATGGCTTTTCCCATCAGATTGACCTCATCATCCCTAGCGATATTTCCTCTGCTTGCCTGATATTTTGCTGGAGCTGCTTTCTGCTTCACAGGAAATCCTAATTTTTCTGCCGTAGCTGGCCCTACTACCCCATCCTGGGATAAACCATGCTTCTTCTGGAATGCTTTTACTGCGGTAAATGTCCCGCCGCCATAAACCCCATCTACTGGCCCATCATAATAACCCCAGTTCTTTAGGGTAGTTTGAAGCTTTCTGACCTGATCACCGCTAGATCCCCAGTAAAGGGTTTCTTGAGCAGATCCCACAGCAAAATAACTATCTAAAGCAAAGATTCCCACAGTAAAGATAAAAATAAATATGCAGCATGCAGCCAATGCAAATTTTCTCATGCTGTTCCTCCTTTCTTGATTAGGTTAGTAGTTAGAGGCAAACCCTCTATACTATCTAACCCATTTATTTTTTCAATTGGAGAATGTATTTCAATTTTATTTTTTGTAGGCATTCTACCAATTATTCCACTTTACATGGATGGTTATTTTTAACACAAAAAGAGAAGAACTAGACTCTCCTCTTTTTATATGCTTTGTTTGTATTTAATTATTTCGGAACGACGAGGGCGTCGCTCCCTACTTCTTGAAAAGCCGGACAGAGTCGTCCGACCCTACAAAAGATTGTTTTCACAGTTTCCATCCTTCAACTTTTAACCTTATCTCATCCCTACGACTTTACCCAGATTCAGTTTTGCGGTTTCTATGATTTCTACGACCTTGAATTTGAGTTTGATAGGAATCCTATCCTCACTGGATGCTGTCTGAATCATCTTGAATTCTTCTTCTGTCAATACATTCATCATTTCCTGCTTGGTTTTTTCGTTGGTCAATCCTTTTTCGATATCAATGAAGCATAGGGGTGGAAATAGTACACACCACCAGTTGGAGCCTTCTGCTTTTCCAATCTCAACCCGCAGTGCCTCGTAGGTACCCGCTGGCAATGTAATACTGCCATAGTTTTTTGTTGGAAAAACCACATCGCTCAAGCTTGCCTTCACAGCATAGTTACTGCCATTTCGCTGAATCTCTGCAGAAGCAATGGCTTCAATCTCTTCTAAGTTTTCTTGGATGATTTTCCTTGTCTCATCCAAGCTATCGGACTGCTCAAATCTTGGGTTCATAGCCTCTATAATACGGTCTCTTACTTTTAACTTTAATGCCTGATCCTCAGGCGAATCACTATTGGCCAGGACATGGAAACGAATCAAGCTGTCCTTATAGCTCTTTTGATTTTGGTAGACATCTCTGGTAAAGCCATAAAAAACAGAAGTGGTTAAAAGTATAAAAATAAGTCCCAGTATAAATCTTCTTCGTGCTCCATGTACATCTATCATTTTGTACATCCTTTCCATAAAAATCCCCCCATTGCTAATCTTTTATTCTACTCTCAGTATTAGCAAAGAGGGGAAATTTTAAACTGATTTCTATAAATTTTTCCTTGGAAGTTTTAGGATATTCTTACCGTACAACGCCGATTCTGCGAATCTTTGTCTCCACATTTACGTCTACTTTAATTTGGGGGAAGATTTTCTCCCAATCGTCCCGTACTTTTTCCCAGAGATCTGGTTTATGCTTTCTCAATTGTTCATTGATTTGAACCACGTCAGCCCCATACTCTTTTTGAGTTTTTATAAAAGTATTCTCCACCTGTCTTTTGATCTTTTCCGAGACTGCCTTTGCAACTTTTTGGAGATACGCATCCTCATAGGTAGATCCTCTTACTTCGAATAGGTGCTGGCTTAGTTCCCCTTCATTCTCTATATCAAAAACTGCATAGATCTGCCCATCTCTTTCCTCTACCCTTACATCTGTTCGAGAATTATAAATGGTGACGGGTATAAATAGTTTATCCACCGTTACTGTAATCTCTGTGGTTTTAATCTTCCCCAGCATAAACATGACAGCTCCTGTTTCCATGTCTCCCAGCCAGCCGACCTTTTTATAATCCTTTAGTACAGCTGCACCTGCTACTTTTAATTCTTCTTTTGAGGCCGATATTTTGGGTGCGATGGCTGCTTTGCTTTCATGAAGGGCTCGAAGGATATAGCCCAAATCTGCATCGGCAATCTGAGATGTTATCATGCTTTGTTCAAGTATATCCCTGACATGCAGCCCTATGGCAGGCTCTTGAGGCACTTCTACCTCTAAAAACTCCTTCGCCTTTCCTGGTGTAATCATATAGTTTATCTTTCTACCAATCATCGCGTTTCTTTCTATATAATCCAACACCTCTCGCATCAGCTCTTCATCTTCCGCCAAGTCTTCTCCTATAACAACCAGCTTTAGGTGACCAAAGAATAGGTTCGCTCCCAGCTTCGTAGAAACCTCACTATTTACATCGGTAAGGGTTCTTCCAACGGAACTTAATTGATACCCAGGCTTCCCTTCCCCTTTCCCTGCAATCAATCCCGTATTGGGATATCGATAAGTCACGATATAACGATTTCGAGGTATATCTTCAGGAGCTTGTCCTTCTTTTACGCCACCTTTTTTTTCTGCCTCCTTGGGATCAAACTTATCAATGCCCATGGAGGTTACAAAGGCCCTCTGCTCAATCTCTATTTTGTCCCAACATCCAGTAAGCGGCATACAGATTAACAGCAAAATAGAAACAATTCTCCATCTAGGCACCTTTCTTCCCTCCTTTTTGCTTTTTCAAAAAGCTCATGATCAAAAGGGCTACAGGAACCACAGCGATGTATAAAGTACCCATATAGAAGGAATACAGATCCAATAACTCCCTGAGCTGAGCTACATTGTCTGGAATCATGGCTAGAAAATAAATAATCGGCAGCAATGGTAGTACCAGATAATTCTGCTCTTTGGATCCAATCGCTTGGCTTAAGGTCAAGCTGCTCCCAAAATATGCAACCGCCAATGTCATAAATACCGAAAAAATCCAGATACTCATGATAAACGCCTCTACATTTTCTAGAAATGCGCCAGGAAGATCAACGGTTTTAAAAAGTTCTAAGGCAGGCCAGAGGATATGAGCGGTCTCTATCAATCCAAATCTCGAAACGGTAAGCCATGTAACGGACAAATAGAACCAGGTTACCAGAGCTATGGTCAGGATCACGCTTTTATGTATTTTTTTTGTATCCTTTACAAAGGAAGAGAATAGTAATACAACTTCCATCCCCACATAGCTGAAAACCACCGTCGGTAGGGCCTTTATAAATTTCATGGGTGGTGTTCTCAATAACGGCAGTATATAGCTTACATCCAATTCTGGTATAACTGGTAACACCAGGAGGACGGCGATGACGGTGGCTATAGGAAAAATGATTTCCGCCATCCTGGCGATGGTCTCAATGCCGCTTCTGGCCAAATACACTGCCAATACTAAAATGGTAACACTTAACGCTTCTAAAGGTGTATTAAAAAGAAGATATTGCTTAGTGACCTCCCCAAATATCCTGACTTCTATAGCTGCTAAAATCATTAAATAGAGGGAAAATCCCAAGGTGATCAAGGTCCCTACTGGTTTTCCCAATAAACTCTGGGTTAACTCTAAATAGGTTCTTCCCGGAAACTTCTTCCCAACAAATGCCATGATAAGACCAAAAACTAACGCCAGCCCTGATCCTGCAATGACCAGAACCCAATTGTCTGCCCCTACCTCATCCACTACCAACCTGGGCAACGACAAAATTCCTACCCCAATGATGGTCACGGAAAGAATAGCTGCCAGTTGACTGCTTAATATGACATCATTATTTCTGCTTCCCATCCCCTTCACCTTCCTCTGTTAATATTTCTTTTGTCTCATAGGCCAAGCGCTGACTATCCCCTGGACGAAGGTACTGGGGCCGTTTTTTCATATAGCGTAAGGGTGCCCGAATGAATACATCCTTAAAATCCTTCATTGCCGTTTCAGTAGCCACAAAGGGACTGAGATAAGGCACTCCAAAGCTCTTTAAATTGCATAGGTGAATCAAAATCCCTAGGGTCACCCAGATGACGCCATATAGGCCAAACATCGCTGCAAAGGCCATCATAATGAATCGCAGCAATCGATAAGATATGGCCAGACTGTAGCTGGGAGAAGAATACCCGGCGATAGCCGTTAACGCTACTATGATAACCATCAATGGACTGACGATACCTGCTTCTACTGCTGCCTGTCCCAGTACCAAGCCTCCTACAATACCAATGGTGGAGCCGATGGGCCCAGGCAGTCGAATTCCTGCCTCCCTTAAGAGCTCCAGCGCTGCTTCCATGATAAAAGCCTCAATAAAAGCCGGAAATGGTACATTGGCTCGGCTTCCTGCCACGTACAAAGCCAAATCCGTTGGCAGCATGCCAGGATGATAGGAGGTGATGGCAATGTATAAAGAAGGTAGTATCAAAGACATAACCAATGCTCCAAACCGTAAAAACCTTACCGCCGATGCAATAAAGGTTCTTTCATAATAGTCTTCAGCAGATTGGATCAGGGTAACAATCGTAGCAGGCATGATCAATACAAAGGGCGTATTATCAACAATCACTGCTACTCTCCCTTCATAGAGGGCTGCAGCTACCGTATCGGGTCTTTGGGTATGCTGGATCTGCGGAAAGGGCGATCGCCAGCTATCTTCGATCAACTCCTCAATATAGCCACTTTCCATAATGGCATCAATATCAATAGCATCAATTCTTTCCTTTACCATCTTTAAGATATCCTTGTTGACGATATCTTCAATGTATAGGATGGCGATATCAGTCTTGGACCTTCTCCCCACCTGCGTCTGTTTGATTTTAAACTTGGGATCACGAATTCTTCTTCGAACCAGTGCCGTATTTACCCGCAAGGTTTCATTAAACCCATCGGCTGGACCTCGTACCACCTTTTCTGTATCTGGAGCATTGACACCCCGCATGGGCCAGCCCTTAGTAGCAATGACCAATGCTTTGTCCCAATGATTTAGAATGAGGATCGATTCTCCTGCCAGGATCATATCAATGGCCACTTGCACATCATCAATCTCTTTTAAGTCAGTAACAGCGACGCTTCCATTCTTGATGGTTTCATAAATCTTGTCTCTCAGGTTATGGACTTCCATGGGTGCCATTCTACACAGCACCATCAGGTTTTGCAATATATGTTCATTCAAAAGGTTTTTGTCGGCAAGACCTTCGGCATAAATCAGCGCAAACTTCAGTTCTTGCTCCTGCCCTACCATGAATTCTCGATAGATGATGTCATCTCCATCCTTGAGAATTTCCTTGATCTGATCCATGTTGCTTTGAAAATCCTTCACGATAGGTATCTTCGGTATCTGATTTTCTTTTTTCTCAAATAATTTATCAAAAAACCCCATGGCTCTCCTCCTCCCCTAGAATATCTTCAATAGTGCAAAAATCCCAATACCACCGATGACATAGGCTGCTCCGATATACCTGGCAAGCTTCGCCTCTCGTTTAAGTTTTTTGTCTGTTAGCTGTTTATAGCTAATGAACCATTCAAACAAGCCGATCAGTACCATGATGATGACCACATGAACCTCATAAAAATCTTGAACCTCTTTATAAAACAGCTCTAGCCACCTCAATAGCAAAATTCTTCACCTTCTTCAAATATTTTCTATCCTCTATAATGTTTGCATATCCCCATAAGGATATGCAAAAAGGAACAGCATTTGCTGTTCCTTTTCGTTATTATTCATATTTACTTATCCTTGAATAACGCTAACCATAAAAACGTTTGCCTACCTGACCTTATCTGCAAAGGTAATGATGGTGTTTCCCAGCATGTCAATATGATGCTGGGTTACCTGCTGTGCTTGCGTAGCATCACGATTGGCAATGGCCTCTAGGATAGCCTGATGCTCTGCCAGCAGGGCATTGGATTTATTATATTCTGAGAAATAGGTAATCCGGAAACGTTGCACCTGCTCCTGCAATCCCTGGGCAATCTGAATCAATTTGTTATTGCGGGTAGAACGAAGGATACGATCATGAAACTGCATATCCTTTTCGATCATACTTTCTGTATCGCTGCCTTCCACGGCCCGCTTGAAGTGGTAAGAAATCAGCTCCAGCTCTTCCAATTCTTCGTCGGTCATACGTTCTGCCGCCAGATACGCTGCTAGCCCCTCCATAACGCTCCGTACTTCTAAAACATCCAAGATATCTTTTACCGACACATCGGCCACATAAGCACCCTTTCTTGGTACCATGGCCACCAACCCCTCCAGCTCCAGCTTCCGAATAGCCTCCCTTACAGGAGTACGGCTCACACCCAGCTGTTCCGCCAGCTGCACTTCCATTAATCTTTCTCCAGGTTTTAAATCCCCATTCAAAATTGAATTTCTTAAATGTTCAAACACTACGTCCCGGAGGGGTTGCTAATTTTGAAGCTTTAATCCGCTTAATCCATTAATACTCATAGTCCTTCCACCCCGCTAAAAGTTTTCACCACATAGGTTTGCTTATAGACCTTATTGAGATTATCATAGGCGCTTTTTGCCTTATTGTAGTCCTTATACAGGCCAAATACCGTGGGCCCACTGCCGCTCATGATACTGCCAAGGGCATTGTATTCCAGCATCCTTCTTTTGATATCTCGAACGATGGGATGCATTTGCTCCGTTACCTGTTCCAGGACATTCTTAAGATTCCCTGCCACTACTTGTATATCTTTTCTACACAGGGCGTCCAATATCCTCTCTGTATCGGGACGCTGTTGAATCTTATTTACATCTAAATTTTTATATACATCAGCGGTGGATACCCCAATATTGGGTTTACACAATACCACCCAGGTGTTTTCCAGCCCTTGGATAGGTGTTAGCTTTTCCCCGATTCCTTCTGCTAAAGCCGCTCCTCCAAGGATGCAGAAAGGAACATCGGCGCCCAACTTCATCCCCAACTCCATCAACGCTTCCTTATCTGCTCCCAGATCCCACAGATTATTCAATCCCAAGAGTACTGCCGCCGCATTGGTGCTCCCGCCAGCCAATCCTGCAGCCACTGGAATATTCTTATCGATGTGTATATATATCCCCTGTTGGATATGATATTTCTCTTTGATCAGCTTGGCCGCTCGATAGGCAATATTCCCTTCATCTACAGGAATAAACTCACAATTACACTCCAGCTTGATGCCCTCTTCAATTTCTCTCAAGGTAATTTCATCATATAGATCTACCTGCTGCATGATCATCTTTACTTCATGATAGCCATCCTCACGCCTTCTTAAAACATCCAAGGATAGATTTATTTTTGCTCTTCCACGTATCTTAAGCTCTTTCAAACATTTCACCCCATAAAAGTCCAGTCTCATATAGTGTAACACTCATTTTCTATTTAATGTATATGTCTAAAGATATTATACAGGAAAGTGGTAGAATGTGAAAGGTTGGGGTAGAAAAGAAAAATCCGTGCAATGCACGGATTTTCTATTTGAATTTATATTCAAATGTTTTCTGAATCACCAAGCGATCTCCTGATGTAATCTGACTTGGATTTTCAATATCATTGGCTTCTATCAATTCGCTGACTGTGGTGTTATAGCGCTTCGCAATTTTCCACAATGTATCTCCGGGCTGCACGAAATAGATGGTGATACTTGGACGGTTCTTCATATCAAATACTTCTTCGGATTCCTCTGCATTGACCAGCAGCTCCACCTGGGCATTCTTCGTGACCACACAGGATGCCCCCACATTTACTTTGATTTCTACCTGGCTTGGATTAATCAGGCTGTAATCCACATCATTGACGCTTAGATTGACGTCGGCCTTCATATTTTCATTGGCACCTGGAATTTCGATAAAGTGGCGGAAAGGAACCTCTTGTCGGAAACTATGTACTGGCTGGTCTTTATCTTGGGAAAGATAGAGTACATTGGCCTCAATGATGCCTTCAATAATATTTTTATCTTCTACCAGTCGATAGTCTGTTACGATCGGCTTTACATTCACATTGAATACCTTGAAGGCCTCTGGAAGCTGATCCGGAACCTCCAGCATTTCCTTTACTATCGCATTGGCGGCATTACTACCTACATTTAGGTTATAATTCACTTTCTTTTTATCTAGTTTTATCGCCTTGCTTGGAGAATAAGCATCAATAATAACCTCTTTTTCTTCAAGCTCGCTGACAGTGGCATGAACTTTGACCATGGCCTCCATTTCGAACAATCTTTTATCCCCATCCAGATTTTCCTTCACATCGGTGTATACTTCATCCACCTTTAGGCCCACCTTGCAATCCATATGCCCCATGGCAGCAGGAATTTCTACAAAATGAGTGAAAGGTACTTCATGCTTTACAAGGCATAGCGGATTCCGATCATCATCACCTACATAGAGGGTGTTTGTTTTGACTACGCCCCCTACGATCACCTTACCATCCGTTACCTTGGTTTCTTTTTCCACTGCATAGGCATCACAACGTAATATTTCTCGAATTTCAGGCATATTGTCTTCAATCTCAAAGTTTTCTCTTACGATGGTATCCGATGCATTACTCCCTACCATATCACTATAGCGCACGCGATCCTTTAAGAGTTGAATATCAGACAAACCTTGGATTTCCCTTAGGATATCCATTTTAGAAACACCATAGCTCTTTCCGGATAGATTGAGAACGATCTTAACAGCTACCTTTCTTTCATTGACGATATTAAAATCAATATGTTCAATATCTCCAGCCACCTCACAATTCATATCTGGGGTTGTTCCCGCAATATCAATGTTTTGGCTGAAGCTAGCACTGGCATTCATCCCGTAGATTGGCTGATCCCCCACCTCGGAGGCATATAAAATCTTGAATTGTACCGATCCATCCACAATGATTTTGTCTTGGACTGCTTCTTTCCCTGTTATATTTACGATCCCGTCCACTGATAATATCCTTGTTATATCAGGCTTCACATCAGGAACGACAATATCACCCTCCACTAAGGCCTGTGCATGCTCTTCTCCTACCAGCTGGTCTATCTTCAGTAAATCTCTAATCAATTCTACAGCCATTCCTTTTTCCTCCTTTTATACCTTAAATTCTCTACTATAATAATATTTGTCGGGCGCAAAAATATGTTATGTTTTTCCCAATGTCCAAGTCTGACTCGTCTCTATATATGTATGCCAGTCTAGACAAAAAAAGAAGTGGAAAATGAAACTTTTCCACTTCTTTGGTGCTTTTATCTATTCACATAACCTAGTGCTTTATAAATCATATCTGCCGTTTCAGCCATTGTGGCTTGGTCTGCAGGTCTAAAGCTTCCATTTCCATCTACAAGCTTCAAGCCTTGGGCGATGGCTGCATAACCTAATAGATCTGGTTTGATATTTTCCTTATCCTTAAAGGAAATCTGGAATACATCACTGGCTTTGGCTAATCCATCATAGCCCAGCATTTTCACCAGCATCACAACCAACTCATCTCGACTGATAACTTCATTCCCATTGAACTTACCTTCTTTGTTTTCAATAATTCCATGTCTCACAGCCATATAGATGAACCGTATATCTTCATTTTCCTCACTAACATCAGAGTATTTTACATCCCTAGCTGCTTCCTTCAAAGGATAATAATAATCCATTCCCTTGGATTTCACCAGCATTTTTACTGCTTCAAGTCTAGAAATTCCTTGATCTGGATTGAAGATATCCTTATCGATAATCCCTTGCTGGGCAAGGATTTTCGCTTGCTTCTCTACCCAGTGACCCTTGATTTTTTCATTGAAATCACTCTGGGAAACCTCCGGCATTGCTTTACCATTATAATCAATAAACTTTCCACTAACTGCGTCGATCAAGTTATATTGCGGTTTTAGAGACATAAGTCTATAAATCAATCTTGTATCGTATTTTGGATTTTGATAATTATTATTTACATCGTATTTGAGGTAAGCTAATTCCACTTCATTGATACCAAAGAATTTATCCTTGGCTGCCTCTAAAGAAATGGCCTTGTCCTTGGCTGGGAAATTTAGACCCTCATTCCATCGGGCACTGAAATTTTGGAGCTTTCCTGTTTTTGTATTAAAGCTTATATTGATTTGATTGTCTTCATAAAGTATGCCGTTTACCTTTCTGGTAAAGTTAAAGTAATACTCCATCGGCGGAATTTCTTTTCCATCTATCATTTCACTATATTTTATAAAGATCTGATCCGTTTTGATCTGGTCAATTTTATCAGGTTGATATTTCTTTACCACATCTATGGCCTTGTTATAAGCTTCCTCCCAAGTTAATACAGGCTCAAAAGGCTGTCCATAGATCATGTCATTCTGCCAGTTGGAGAACGCCAATACTTCCTCTGTCAGAGCATCAATCATCACCCTGCCATTTTGGAAAGGCATAATTCCCATCTTTGCGTCTGCCTTCGGGTCGGTTTTCTTTTCTACTGTAAAGTCGATATTCCAAGCTTTTCTTCCTGCCGCTTCCCAATAGCCGTCACCTTCTACATAATTGACGTTATTGATTCTCACATCACCCCCTACTTCATTCTTTATGATTTCCAACGCCAGTTCTTTGGCTCTTTCCTGCGTAATCTCTTGAGACTGCTTTACAATTGGCTTAGCACTCTTTTTAATTTCCGAAATTTGCTTTTCTGTCAAAGAAGCAGCTTGAACTTGCTGGTCTTGCTCTTTGCCATTCCAGCCTATCAGCTTTCCTGTTTTTGCATCTACCATGTTAGCAAAATCATAATTCGGTCTGTACGCCAGCTTTAATGCTTTTGGAATTGGCTGATAGTTGAATTCATCGCGGACTGGTAAGTATATTAATTCCATCTTCGTCTTATCTCTGAGCAATTTTGCTGCCTCTTGTACAGCAATGATCCCTTCCTTACTTGGAAGTTGTAACGCATCATCCCAGCGATAGCTAAAGTTTCTTATCTCTCCCGTAGATCCGTCAATTCCAACATTGACATAATTGCCATCATATTTTGCGTCATCCACAACCCTCTGATAATTAAACTGATAGAAGATTGGACCTGGATTGCCATAAGGGATGACTCCATAATCTTCATACATAGGCATGAGTTTTATCTGTTTTGCAACGTCAGGAAGAATTTTTTGAATGAACGCCGCTGCTTTTTCCTGGGCTTCTTCTCTCGTGATTAAGGTTTTCTTTTGTGTTTGATCGCCGTATTTTCCCCCATCCTTATTCATCTCTAGGATTTTTCCAGAATTGCCATCGATGGTCACGCCAGCACTGATATATTCCAAAGGATCATTGTAGTTCCAATACATAGCCCAAACATTCAATTCTGGATTGTTCCAATCCTTCCGATACTCGATATTGGACTGATACTTCTTTTCATCCATTGTAAGGTTAAAGTGTTTTTTCAGCGCTTCCTTCGCAATCTCCATTGCTTTTTCCTTACTGATCGCTGCTTTCGTTTCTGTCGGATTGACTACAGCTTGACTTGGCATCGTTACTACTTTCGTTGCAATGGTGCTATCAGCAAATACAGGAGTTACGGTGCTGAAAGCCAGCGTAACAACCAAACCAGCGGCTAATTTTTTACCTTTCATGCAATTCTACCTCCTTATGTATTGTCCCTTTCTCCTTCCTTTAGATAGGAAAAGAGTGAATCTCTTTATAATCTATTCTCCATATATTTATGACGAAGAGACTACAAAAAAGTTTCATGAATTTGAAAATATTTTTTGCAGATAATATCCTAAATACAAATTGCACCTGTAGAGGGAATTTCAGCTCCCTGCACTCTTTAAAAAATTCTATAAAATTCTACATCAATATTTTATAGCAATACAATGTAAGCCCTAATGAACGTAGGGGTGGACGACTCTGTCCACCCGCCAATTTTTTGATTACACCAACGGACGGACAGGGTCGTCCGTCCCTACAAAATCTCCACAATTCTTTAACGCAGCTTTTTAAAAAATAAGATCTAGCACGCAACTAGATCTTATTTTTTATTATTCATTTACAAGAACAGTACCGGTTCTGCCTTCAATTCCTTCTTTTGCCTTTTCCAAGGAAGTAATCAAAGCTTTTCTTCCTGGTTTTGATTCCACAAATTTCATGGCTGCCTTTACCTTTGGCAGCATAGAGCCTGGAGCAAAGTGACCTTCTTCAATATACTGTTTAGCCTCGGCCACAGTCATTCGATCCAAATCCTTCTGGTTTGGTTTGTTGAAGTTGATGGATACCTTCTCAACAGCTGTTAAAATGATAAGATAATCAGCATTCAAAATCTCTGCGATCTTTTCCGATGCAAAATCCTTGTCAATCACCGCGGGTACCCCTTCGAGGATACCATTTCCATTATCAATGACTGGTACCCCCCCGCCACCAACGGTGATGACGATATGTCCTGCATCTACCAATGTCTTCACAATCGGTGCTTCTACCACACCCACTGGCTCTGGTGATGCCACTACCCTTCTCCAACCTCTGCCTGCATCTTCCTTCATCACATAACCCTTTTCCTCCTGCAGCCTTTGGGCTTCTTCTCCTGAGAAGAAAGATCCTACGGGCTTCGTTGGATTTTGGAATCCTGGATCATTTTTATCTACAATTACTTGCGTCACGATGGCCGCAACGCTTTTATCAATTCCCCTATGGAACATCTCCTCGCGAATGGCTTGCTGTAGATGATAGCCAATATAACCTTGGCTCATGGCTCCACACTCAGGGAAGGGCATGGTAGGCACTCCTGCTGCTGCCTCATATGTCGCTACAATTTGACCTACCTGAGGGCCATTGCCATGGGCGATAATGAGTTCATGACCATCAGCAATGAGATCCACCAGTGGCTTTGCCGTTGCCTTGGCAGTAATCAGTTGAGATTCTGCCGTTGTATCCTTTGGATCTGCTTGTAGGGCGTTTCCCCCAAGAGCAATGACAACTCTGTCCTTTTTCATTGTATCTTCCCCCTACGCCATCGTCGCTACCATCACAGCCTTGATGGTATGAAGTCTATTTTCGGCTTCGTCAAACACCTTGGAATGTTTGCTTCTAAACACCTCATCAGTAACTTCCATTTCCTTCAGTCCGTATTTTTCAAAAATTTCTTTTCCAACCTTTGTCTCAAGATCATGGAAGGATGGTAAGCAATGAAGGAAAATCACATCAGGATTGCCAGTCTTGTTGATCATATCCATATTCACTTGGTATGGGTGAAGCATTTTGATTCTCTGTTCAAACTGATCCTCTTCTCCCATGGATACCCATACATCTGTATAAATTACATCAGCGCCTTTAACGGCTTCATCAATATTCTCTGTCAATTCAATGGTAGCACCTGTTTCTTTTGCAACCTCTCTCATTTCTGCTACCAAATCCTCTGCTGGGAATAATTCCTTTGGTGCCAATGCAACGAAATGCATACCCATTTTTGCAGATCCAATCAGTAAGGAATTCCCCATATTATTTCTAGCATCCCCAACATAAACAAACTTCACTTTATTCAAAGGTTTTGCCACATGCTCCTCTATGGTGAGCAGATCTGCAAGAATTTGTGTAGGGTGATACATATCCGTCAACCCATTCCATACAGGGACCCCAGCATGCTTAGCCAATAACTCTACAGTCTCTTGTTTAAAGCCTCTGAACTCAATGCCATCATACATTCTTCCCAATACCTTTGCAGTATCCTCCAAGGATTCCTTCTTGCCTATTTGGCTATCATTGGAGCCTAGGAAAGTAACGCCTGCACCTTCATCCATTGCCGCAACTTCAAAAGCACATCTTGTTCTTGTAGATGCCTTTTCAAATAGCAATACGATATTTTTACCTTCCAATAGCTTTTCTTTTCCTCCGACTCTTTTCTTATTTTTCAAGTCCTTGGAAAGATTCAATAAGTATCTAATCTCTTCTGGTGTAAAATGTCTTAACGTTAAGAAGTTTCTTCCCTTTAAATTCACTGCCATTGGTGTATTCCTCCTTGTTTATGTTTATTTATATTTTCTCCCTATTCAACGGCATGCTCATGCATCTTGGGCCGCCTCTTCCTCTTACCAACTCTGAGCCCTCAATCTCTACAACCTCAATACCATACTTTCTCAAGGTGTCATTGGAAGCTTCATTTCGGTTGTAGGTTACCACCACCCCTGGCGCAATGGCTAATGTATTGGTACTATCATTCCACTGCTCACGAGCCGCCGTTACCTCATCTCCGCCGCCGCTCTGAATAAATTGAATCGATGGTAGATTCAATGCCTGTTTCAATGCATCTTGAAGATTTCCCATAGGCTCCACCTTAGGACAATTCTTCCCTTCTGTAAGGCAGAAAGCTTTGACCTTATCCTCTACTCCTGGATAAATGGTAAACTTGTCATAATCCACCATAGTAAAAACCGTATCTAGATGCATATAGGCTCTGGTAAAAGGTATCTGTACTGCGATAACCTTCTGGATCTTCCCGTCTCCTTTGAAAAGATTCATGGCCAGGTCCTCAATCCCTCGGGCAGAGGTTCTTTCGCTGCAGCCCACGGCAATAACGTTTTCTCCCAGCACGAGAATGTCTCCACCTTCAATGCTATATCTTCTGTCGTAGTCATACCAAAGAGGTGTTACATCCTTCTCAAAGTTCGGGTGATATGTATAGATATATTTTAATATCATGGTTTCTCGATCTCTAGCATGGGTATTCATAGAGTTTACACAAAGCCCATTGCCAATGACAGCCCCGGGGTCTCTAGTAAAATACAAATTGGGTAAGGGATTGATATAAAAAGGGTACTCTTCCTTTATATGATCAACCAATCGCTTTTCCCGTTGAATTTCAGGGAAATCCTTTTTATGAAGTCCAGCAATCAATATTTCGGCAATCTCTTGTGGTGTTTTTTCCATCAAAAAGTCTTTGATCAATTCTTCAAGATCTGGATTCGCAATGTTGCATTTTGTTAAAACCTCTGCCACTAGCTGCTCTTTCACATGTTCATCCTTTAGAATATCCGCCAGCATGTCCTGATAGTAATATACAGTACAGCCCCGCATTCTCAACGCATCAGCAAATCCGTCATGCTCTTCCCGCATTTTTTTCAGCCATGGAATGTCATCGAACAATAGCTCGTGCAAATATTGTGGTGTGATTCTTTCTAATTCTCTTCCTGGTCGGTGCAGCATAACAGCTTTTAATTTCCCGATTTCCGATCTCACATCCAGAAATGGTTTTCTATCTGTTGTCAATTTGCTTCCCCCCAATATATGGAATACTTCCACCTTTTGTCGATTCATGAATAATTCAATTTTTCTAAATTAAGTATACATTTATTCATTATTCGTTTCAAGCCTCGATTACTTCATGAATCATTAGTATTTTCCAAATTCTGTAATATCCGTGAATATTCATGAGTTGAATAAAATGGGATTTTTTTACTGTCCTTTTTTCTTTTTTGAACATCATCTTATTTTTCTAAATTGATACGTATACGTAACATATTCACGATATGTATAAACATTTGGCATAATTCATAAAAATTTTTTTGTATTTAAAAGATTCAGTCATGCGTAGATAAAAAAGGCACACTCCGTGTGCTTCGCTAGGGGAACCTAGTTCCCCTTCGACGGCTGCCAAGCAGCCTGAGCACCCCTCTGACTGCGGCATGGGAATTCTTCCCCTGCAACCCTGTTTTTTTATAGTGTAAGAAAGTATACTTTCTTATACTATAAAAAAAAACCGCCTATAAAGATAATGGGCGGTTTATTTAGCTCACTTGTACTTTCTTTTCGTCCTTACATAAGGTAATTTCCACGGTTTCTGTCAGTATATCTGAATAGCTATAGGAAACTCTTCTTACAGTATTATAACCTCCGTCAATACATACCACAAAGATGTTAGGATAAGTTGTTTCAAGGATACCTTCTTTTACAGATACCTTTTTTCTTCCTTTATTGGCCTTTAATCTTACTTTTTCTCCAACAAGGTGCTCCACATTCCTTTTGATCTCGGCTAATGTATTTTTAGTAGCCACCTAATCACCTTCTTTCAAAGTATACAGTATTATTATATCACATTGTACATATTTGTCAAATCTTTGGCTAAATATTATACAATGGTTGACATCGATTGTCAACAAATCTCTATTTCTTCTTATTGGTATCATTTTCCTATCTTATTTCAACTACATCATGACACCCCATATAGTAAGAATAGAAGAACGCTTTGTTCTTCTATTT
Source organism: Anaerosolibacter carboniphilus (assembly GCF_014205875.1). Classification (GTDB taxonomy): domain Bacteria; phylum Bacillota; class Clostridia; order Peptostreptococcales; family Thermotaleaceae; genus Anaerosolibacter; species Anaerosolibacter carboniphilus. The sequence goes on along the minus strand of NZ_JACHEN010000008.1, from coordinate 78,891 downwards.
CTATTCATAGCTGTAATACTTGATAAGGGCTTTCGCTATGGCTTCAGCGGCATTTTCCTGGATTTCTTCATTCTGTAACTTTTGTTCATCTTCAGGATTTGTAATAAAAGCAACTTCTATCTGAAGTGCTGTTGTTCTTACTTCCCTTAACAAATAAAAATCAGCGATTTTCACACCTCTTTCTGCAGTACCCAAGTTCTGAGATAATTCTTTTAGGATAAGGTTCCCCAATGTTTCCCCATCGCGATCTCCTCGGTAATGATAGACTTCGCTACCTGATATACTTGGATTGGCAAATGCATTTTGATGTATACTTAGAAAGAAATTAGGCCGTATTTGATTGGCTAAAGCTGCCCTTTTTCCCAAAGACACATAGACATCTTCCGTTCGAGTTTCATAAACTTCTGCTCCTGCTTTTCTAAGGATTCGCGCCAACCTAAGACTAATGGATAGATTTACATCCTTTTCTCGCACGCCTGTCGGTCCTGTGTTGTCCTCTGAGTTGTCTCCACCATGTCCAGGATCCAACACAATTATTTTTCCACTTAAAGGCATATTTATACTTCTTTTTTCAAATTCCTTGATGTGAACACCTGTAAAATAATAATTTAAGATTTCTTTATAATCTTTATCTTCCAAGGCCATAGCGTTGGCTCCATATTGGCAAAGACCTAAGCCGTCCCCTCTTCCACCCATCTCGAACTTAAAAGCGATTGGCTTCCATCCAAATCTGGTAGAATCAAGGCCTAATAATTCCACAAGCTCGGTCCCCTTGAAGATTGTTCCGCCTATTTTCATTTCCATGATGCGTCCTTCTTCATCTCGCTCTACATTTTCTATCATGCCCTGAATCCAAGGTCCTTCTATGGATGAAGTTTCGCCCATTCGAATGTTCAATTTTTCCTCAAGCTCTTCTAGGCTCATTTCGATGGTTTGCTTCCAATAGGGTGAGTTGCTGCAATAATTACACAGCACCTTTCGCAAGTATAAAATTTTATTACCCTTTACGTTTTCTGAGTTCTCCGTAGCACCGCCGCAGGTGATATGGTATCTAGGCTCAATCGGCTTGTTGTTCATTGTAATAATCTGATCTGCTGTTTCTTCTACTGCCCGCTCCAGTTTGCTCCAATTTATATAAAAATCACTACCCCATAATGCCATCAAGCTTTCCTTTGAAATCCAATCTCCACAATGACCTTCTGTACAAAAATCAGCGTCATCGTATTTATTGCATCCACTTCCTCCTAAGGATTTAGCCTGCCTTACCAGGAGCGTTCTCACAAGGACAGCTTGCGCTTTTAAGGCCTCCATTTCAAAGGATATGGGCATCTGGGCAGCAATCATTTCTTTCATTAATTCTACCATCGGCTTTAAAGCGAGTTGCTTTGTTTGATGGTCATATACTTTTAAATATATCTTCTCTTTTTGATCATCCAAATTCTTCCCCCCCTTTGGCCGTTTGAACTACTTATTGATAGGGTGATTTAGGAAGTCCCTGTCTATATTTGCCCCTAGTCTGCAGCCCTCCTACGCCCTTTAATCCAGTGATTGTATTTTCTAATATCTCCTCAATAGGAATAAACCGGTCTACACTGGTGTATGCTATTTTTTCACAAATGAATACTGGGTCTAAGCAATGGATTAGTATGGAGTGGAGAGTGTAGGAAGGGTTAAAGGTTAGACGTTAGAAGCGAAACTCAAAAACATAAATAACTTTTTGATTCACAAAAATCTTACCTAAAATAAAAAAATAGAGGAATTTTATCTCCTCTATCGTCCGTCTTCTTTTTCTCTTTTCTTCTTCTAGCCTCTAATATCTAACTTTTAACCAAAGTACTAATTAAATCACCACTCTTGTCTTCCTCACAACCTCCTCCAAGGTTTCACTAATTCCATCTTCTAAATATTCCCTCATGATCTGAATCCGGAGGGCACTGGCTTCCTCACGATCAAAAATCATGTAAATAAACCAAGAAATAAGTCCTGTGCCCAAATCATCCTCGGTGATCAGGCCTCTCATAAAATAGGCAGATTCCATGGTGAAGATATTGTCCACCATGCTTTGTCTTTGACTTCTCTGAATCCTTTTGTTCACCTCAAAATCCTGGCAATATTGAATTTTGTATTCAACCACCTGTTTGGGTACTTCTAAACCATATTTGTTTCTGAACAAACGAGCATTTTGAAGATTTTCATTATAGATGGTGCGGTAGCTTGCTTCATATTCTTCCTCTGTCCAATGACCAAATAGTCTGCAAACAAGGGGACGATAATGATAGATCATGCACATCCCCTCTTCATTTAGAAATGGACATGGACTCTTTTCCACCAATTCCAGGAAGTAAGCTCGAATCAGTTTTGGAAATAAAACCTCATAGAGCGCACGGTTGCTTTGTAGATACTGAAATACATTTAGAAACTCAATGTAATGGGTTTGTACCGATTCCATGCAGCACTTTGTACACCCTTGACAACGCCCCTGGGGGATGGTGCGATAAATCCGCTGGAGATTTTCAAAATGTCCGCTGTTTATTGCTGTGTTGATGGATCTTTCTATATTTTTCATGGTTAATTTATTCATGGAAAACATTCCTATCTAGCGATTTATTGGGCTGATTGCAAAATCAAACCTATCTACTATTATATCATTCTTTCCATAAAGTCCATGGATTTAACATAATTTTTATTTTAACGCTAGATCAATATTGGCAGGGGCGCCTATCGGGCGTCAGTCAGTAGATCATTGCGAATAAAAAAAGTGCTAGGGTTGCCCCTAGCACACTGCATTACTTCTTATAATACTACTCCACCATCTACACTCAATACTGTACCTGTGATAAATCTTGCTTCGTCAGATGCTAAGAATACATAAGCATTGGCAATATCCTCTGGATAGCCTAAGCTCTTTAGTGGAGATTTGTCCTTCATCATATCTAACACTTTTTCAGGCATTTTTTCTGTCATTGGTGTCATGATAAATCCTGGCGCCACAGCATTGACACGAATGCCCTTTGGCCCTAATTCTTTTGCCCATGATTTTGCCATCCCAATGACGCCCCATTTTGTTGCTGCATAGTTTGTTTGTCCAAAGTTCCCATAAACACCTACGACGGAAGATGCATTCAAGATTACACCTGCACCTTGGCCTGTCATTACTTTTGCTGCTGCCTGACTACAGTTGAATACACCTTTTAGATTTACATCAATCACGCGATCCCACTGCTCTTCTGTCATTTTCTCAAGCTTTGCATCTGCTGTAATTCCTGCATTGTTTACAAGAATATCCAGTCTGCCATATTGGTCAACTGCATCTCCAATCATTTTATCTACCTGATCACGATCTGTTACGTTCACAGCGATACCTACTGCCTCACCACCTGCAGCCTTAATCTTTGCAGCAACATTTTGTACATCTGTTTCATTTAAATCTGCAACGACTACCTTTGCACCTTCTTCAGCAAATCGTAAACAAGTTGTCTCTCCAATACCTCTTCCTCCACCTGTCACAATTGCTACCTTATCCTTTAATCTCATGATTGTTCCTCCTTTAATCATTAATTATTTCTATCCATTTATTATGCAATAGTCGTGCCAAAAACAGATTTTCCATTCTTAACTCTTTAAAGGGAAAACAATTTCCACATTTTTAGAACAATTGTCCAGAATATGAACACGTTTTTTCCTAGCACCCTCTTGGCGGGTCTTTTAGAGACCAATTTAGTGTTTGCTTAGGCTGACGCTGTGTTCATTTTATTTACACTCATTTAAGAATCACTTCAGTACTTTGCTTAGATTCAATTGCAGAGTATGCTCATCCTCTTATTAAACGTTAGCATTTAGCCGCAAAAAACTATAATCCAAACTTCTCCATTTTCTGATACAGACTGGTTCTGCTGATTCCCAACCGTTTGGCAGCTTCTTTCTTATTACCGTCCACAATCTTCAGGCAATTCACGATCATTTCCTTTTCTAACCGTTCAATGGCTGTCTTGAAACCCTCAATATCGCCGCTGACTACATTATGATTCTCCGTAATTTTTCTTGGTAAGTGATGGGCTTCTATGACAGTCTCCTTGTCCAAGAGATTCAACGCCCGTTCCAGTGTATTCTCCAACTCCCGCACATTGCCGGGCCACCGATAGTTCATCAGATAATGCATGGCTTCCTCAGAAATATTGGTCACAATGATTCCCATGTTATGAGAGAGTTTGCTGAGCAAATGCTTGGCAAGGGATTTGATATCAGCAATCCGCTCTCTTAAAGGTGGTACTTGAATGGTCATAACATTTAACCTATAATAGAGATCTTCACGAAATTTACCCTCTTCCACCAATTCTTCCAGCTTCTTATTGGTAGCAGCGATAATCCGTACATCAATATGTTTGGTCTTACTACCACCTACCCGTTCAATCTCTTTTTCTTGGAGAACCCGCAGGAGCTTTGCTTGCATCTTTATATCCATATCACCAATTTCATCCAGAAAAATACTTCCTTTTTCGGCCAGTTCAAATTTTCCCAGCTTTCCACCCTTCTTTGCCCCGGTGAAAGCGCCCTCTTCATAGCCAAACAGCTCTGATTCCAAAAGTTCTGATGGAATGGCTGCACAGTTCACTTTAACAAAGGGATAGTTTGCTCTGGTGCTAAGATTGTGAATAGCATGGGCAAACAATTCTTTTCCTGTACCGCTTTCGCCAAGAATGAGTACTGTAGAATCGCTTTTGGCAGCCCTCTTCCCTATGTTTTTCACCCTTAGGATTCCATTGCTGGTTCCTACAATATTTTCAAAAGAGTACTTTCCTGCTCGTTCTTTTTTCAACTCATCTCGATAGTACTCCAGTTCCCGCTCCATCTTCGTTACTTTCTTTGCCATGGTATTGAAATCGCTAATATCTTTAAAATTTACTTTTCCGACGGCTCCAATGACCTTCCCATCGATGACCACAGGAAGCCTTGTGGCAATCATGTGATTTCCTTTAATCTCCTGAATATCTCCAATTTCTGCTTTGCCTGTCCTCGCCACGATGTGCATTCTCGTATTGGGAATTACCTCGGTCACATGTTTTCCAATGGCTTCTTCCTTCGTCATATTGACAAAGGCCAAGTAAGACTGGCTCATCATGGTCACAATGCCTTCTCGATTTACCAATACTACCCAATCATAGGCTGTTTCAATAATAGTTTCTAACACCTTGGAATGTTCCCGCTCTCCCATCAATGCCTTATCGATTCGGTTATAATCTGTCATATCGGTAAATAAAGCCAGGGCTCCAATGACTTGATCTTCATAAAAAATGGGGGTTCGATTGGCAATGAATTCCCTTCCATTTTTATTAAATACAACACCCAGTTCCAGCTCTCTGGTTCTCATTACCCGGTGTAGGGTGGTATCTTCAATCAGTTCATTCATTTTCTTTCCGATATAGTCCCCTGATTCTACTCCTAGAAGTCTTGCTGCCGCTGTATTTAGATAGGTAACATTTTCGTCTCTATCGATGGCCACGATGCCTTCTCCCGTAATGTCCACCAGCGTGTTCAATAAGCTTTGAACATAGACATGATCATTCCGATCCATTTTCCTCACTTCTCTCTGTTTCAATTTATGGAATTGAAAGCTTGCCCTGTATCCAATCCAGTTATCTCTTACTGCACTGTGTATTCAAGAGATAAGAAATAGGAGATAAGTGACAGGTGACATTTCTCCTTCAACCTTTCTCCTATCTCCTAACCATTTAAATTACTATTTTCTTTCCACAATAAGGGCTGTTCCCATACCCCCGCCGATACATAATGTGGCTAGACCCCTTTTCACATCTCTCTTTTCCATTTCATGAAGCAATGTTACCAAAATTCTCGCTCCACTGGCACCTACTGGGTGACCTATGGCAATGGCACCACCATTTACATTTACCTTTTCCTTATCTAGCTTTAAATCTCTTACAACAGCAATCGATTGGGCTGCAAAGGCCTCGTTGGCTTCAACCAAATCAATATCTTCTACCGTTAGGCCAGCTTTTTGAAGAGCTTTTTGTGAAGAAGAAATTGGTCCTACACCCATGATGGTTGGATCCACCCCTGTTGTCGCATGGGATACGATGGTTGCCAACGGCTTAATACCTAGTTCATCAGCCTTTTCTTTGGACATAACTACAATCACAGCTGCACCGTCATTGATTCCAGAAGCATTTCCCGCTGTTACAGTACCATCCTTTTTAAATGCTGCCTTTAGCTTCTGAAGAGATTCTAAAGTTGCACCATCCTTGATATACTCGTCTTCTTCAAATAAAGTCGTTCCTTTTTTTGTTTTGATTTCTACTGGAACGATTTCATCCTTAAATCTTCCCTCTTTCTTTGCTTTCTCTGCCTTGTTCTGGCTGGCAACCGCAAAGGCATCCTGCTCTTCTCTGCTGATTCCCCACTGCTCTGCAACGTTTTCCGCTGTTACACCCATATGGTAATTATTAAATACATCCGTAAGGGCATCGCTGATCATGGAGTCTACAAACTCGCCGTGACCCATTTTGTGACCCCATCTAGAATTCTTTACAAGATAAGGCGCTGAACTCATTACCTCTGTACCACCAGCAATGACAATATCATTGTCTCCTGCGATGATGGTTTGAGCTGCTAAGGATACTGTTCTAAGACCTGATCCACAAAGGATATTTACTGTCGTTGCAGGTACTTCCACCGGAATTCCAGCCTTGATCGCAGCTTGTCTTGCCACCCCTTGGCCATGACCAGCCTGAAGGATACAACCCATATATACTTCATCTACTTGTTCTGGCTTTATTCCAGCTCTTTTAATCGCTTCCTTTATGGCAATGGCACCTAACTCACCTGGTGTAAATCCTGCTAAGGATCCATTAAAGCTTCCAATAGGTGTTCTTACTGCACTGGCAATGACAACTTCTCTCATTTTTTTATTCCTCCTCATGTATCTTATAATTTAATTCTGCTATACTACTATGCAATTTCCTTGCCAATTCTTTAAGCAATTATTCTTATATATTTTTCCTATGCTTATCTGTCCAATATATCTTCCTACGGAACGGCACAGTATTGCCGTTCCCTACGATGCCTTGTTCACTTTTTGTACATTTTTATTATAGCCTAAACCCATAATGAATTTCTATTTTATCTTTCCCAAAAACAAATATTTTTTCAATCAACTTTTGCAGTATCATTTGATCCAAAGCTTTTAACTCCAAGATTTCCATGATATGTCTTTTAAACGCCTCATTGTCTATAGAAATCGACTCTTCTGTATTCTCATTTTTTAACTGTAGAAGAGCGATCTGGTTTTCTGTTTCCCACATTTTTCTCCGATATAAGTCTTCGTCCAGTTTATCTTCAATAAATAGTTCTGCTATTCTTTGTCTCTTTGTTTCCAGTTTCCTCAGGAGCTTATGATTTCTTTCTCGAGTTTGCTCTTTCATATCATTATCCATTTCTCTTTCAAGGTCTTCAAGAATCGCTTCCCTGTCGATATGTTCAATCATATACGTTTTCAAGTCCCGAATCACAGCCTCCAGCAGTGTTTGTCCATGAATGTAAGCTCCATCACATTGATTCTTTCCCATTTTGTTCACTGTACCGCAAAGGTAGGCATCCTTTGCCTTCTTATAGTGCATAGCCTTACCGCAGCCTCCACAAAAAAGAAGCCCTGAAAATAAATGGTGGGAAGATATTGATTTTTTTCCCTTATTCCTAGCGAGTCTTCGCTGTACTTCTTCAAAAACCTCATAGGATATGATTCCCTCATGGGTATCCATGACCTGGATAAAATCCTCTTCTTTATTTCTTTTTCTTTCTCCTGTTAATAGATCTCCTGTAGCACTTTTATTCTGAATGAGATTGCCCACATAAACCTGATTGGAAAGAATTTTTCGGATAGTACTTTGATGCCAAACATTGCTTCCATTTGGTTTTCCCATCCACTGGCTAGGGGTAGGATATGCCCTGTCATTAAGCTCCTTTGCAATTTTATACAGCCCATTGCCTTCCAGATACAATTGAAAGATATGCTGTACCACATCCACAGATATATCCTCTGCTGGTGCGATTTGATGCCTATCGACTTTTTTATAGCCATAGGGCGGCACACTCCCATTATAATGGCCATTTTTTGCTCGGCAATACTTGCCAAATCGAATCCTTTCACTAATTTTTTCTGACTCTTTCTGAGCAATAGATAAGAGTAATGTAAACATGAATTCATCATAAGCCTCAGAGTCAAAACCATCTTCAATGGTTACAAAACGGATGTTTCTGGCCTTGAGATCCCGAATAATTTTTAGTCCCTCCAGGGTATTCCTTGCAAATCTAGAAATACTCTTGGTAAGGATGATGTCGAACTTTCTTTCTTCGCTGTCAGCCAAAAGTTGTTGCATTCCCTCCCGGTTATCAATGCGTCTGCCACTTTCCATATCTTCATAAATTCTATACAAATGCCAGCCTTTTTCTTGTATGTATTTTTCAAAAAAATTTATCTGATGTGCGATACTGGTTTTCTGAGCTTCCATTTCCGTAGAAACCCTGGCATATACAGCACATCTCAAAATCAATTCCCCCTATTTACTCTTCCATTTCAGCATAATGATCTCCTTTAAGATTTCCTGGAGAGTTTTTTTGCCTGTGAACCGACTGACGACTGCTACCTTCTGATCCGCCACGGTAATCCCTCCTTCACTTTTTCTTTATGGAAATACTATGCTTCATTCCAAAGGAATAGAATAAATAGGCGTTTCCCTATTATCCAATTTTGACGGCAATGTCCTTTAGTTTACTCACCAACTCTGTCAAAGTTTCTATGGATTTTACAATGTCTTCGCTGATTTCACTCTGCTCCTTGGTATGTCTACCCATGGAACGGCTCTTTTCTTCTATGACGATGGACGTTGTTTTTACACTCTGCAGAAACTGCTGAATCTTCTCAACGAAGATTTTACTCTCAGTGGATAACTTTCTAATTTCTTCTGCCACCACCATGAAGCCTTTCCCTTGCTCTCCTACTCGGGCTGCTTCAATGGCTGCGTTTAATCCAAGCAGATTGATCTGATCTGCAATCTTCTTGATACCAGAGATAAAGTCTGACGTACTGGCAAGCTGCTCTTTAGACATCGCAGCTTCTCGGCTCATGGCATCCCCAATCTCTTGCAAAATGTTGGATCTGGCTGCAACGGTCTGCATGGAAGAAAAAACCTCGTTGGTAACATTCTCTAAATGGGTTGCCGAATTTAAAAGCATTTCCTTCTTTACTGTCTTAATGGCCATATTGATGCTTCCTGCCACCTGTTCATTTTCGAAGACCGGCTGGCAATAGACAATATAGGGGATTCCAAACACACTCTTATCCATTTCTTTTCTCAATGCTTTTTTTGTAGCCATTACATGATACGCCCCTGAAGTCTCCTTTACCACATCCCCCTGTCGGATCCCCAAGTCGAAATCAGAGGGCCATCTGGAGAATAAGAATTTTTCTTTATCAGAAATCGTCATAGCAATTTCTTCTCCTTGAATGGTGGTCATTAAGTCATAAATCGTTGGTGCCAACGTCAATAAATCTTCAATCTCTTTTCTTTCTATCCTCTCCATGCCGCATCCTCCTCAGACAAGTCGCTATAAACAGCTTGTCAATAAAATCGATAGGAGCACAATGTCTCAACGGACATTGTGCTCCTATGCTTATATATCTTTCTTATCCTACACAATACCCATTGAGCCAAGGATAACAGCAATGACTGTTGTTGCCAATGGAATCACTACGGAAACCATACCGATATCTGCATAGGATTGCTTATGGGTCAATCCACAAATACCTAACAATGTAATAACGGCACCGTTGTGCGGCATAGAGTCCAAACCACCGCAAGATAATGTAGCAATTCTATGAAGCAACTCTGGGTTCATACCTGTTTGTATTGCCATGTTGTAGAATGTTTCACCCATAGCTCCTAGGGCAATACTCATACCACCAGAAGCAGAACCTGTGATACCAGCAAGAATATTAACAGACACAGCAGTTGTCACCAATGGGTTTGAAGATATACCCAATAAAGCACCTTTTACGATGGCAAACGCTGCTAGACCAGAGATAACGTTACCATATCCAACCTCAGAAGCAGTATTTAAGATGGCTAACATAGACCCGTAAGCCCCTTTGTTTACTGTTTCCATTACATTGATTCTCTTCCAGTTCACGATTACTGTAAATAAAATAGCTACTACAAGGGCAATGATGATACTCCAAATACCAACAACTTTTCCTGGAGCAGTACCGAATTTTTCAAGGATAGGTATTAATGCTTCTGATTTTGCACCTGGATAATATACTTTTGACAGGTAGAAGTTAAGCACAAGCACCAATAAGATTGGTAGTATTGAAATTCCTACAGATGGTAACTCCTTTTCAATGCCTGCTTCTGCCGTAGCAGCTGTCTCATCTGTTACACCCGCTGGCAAATAGCCTTCGCCATTGGCGATCATTTTCTTTGCTCTCATCGTAATCCAGTAGGTTCCTGCACCGAACATGATAAGACCTGCAATAATACCTAGAATAGGCGCTGCATATGCGTCCGTCTTGAAGAATGGAATCGGAATGGCATTTTGGATTTGTGGCGTTCCTGGAAACGCTGTCATTGTAAATGTAAAGGAACCTAATGCGATACAAGCTGGAATCAAACGCTTTGGTAAACCGATTTCTCTGAATAAGGCTGCTGCCAATGGATATACGGCGAAAGCAACTACGAATAGAGAAACACCACCATAAGTTAAGATACCGCAAGATAATACGATCGCTAAAATTGCTCTATCTTTTCCAATCTTTGCTACGATCCAGTGGGCAATAGACTTTGCTGCTCCTGATTCATCCATCAACTTACCGAAGATCGCTCCCAATAAGAATAGCGGGAAATAAGTTTTTAAATATCCTGCTGCATTTTGCATGAACACTTCTGTATACATTGGTAATAAATCAGTCTGTCCACCCAATAATACGGCAAGCAATGCTAGGATTGGGGCTAATATTAATACTGTGATACCCCTATAGGCCAAATACATCAATAAGCCTAATGAAATGATAATTCCTAAAACTCCCATGAATATACCTCCTCATTTTTGTATTTTAATGATTTTATGATAATGATAATATCATCAAGATTAGGGTAGGCCCCCGAAGGGGCCAAGGAAGGATACTACAATTGTAATTCCATCTTTTCTTCTCTAAAAATTCTCTCATCCATTACTTTTAAGTTTTCACTAATGATTGGTTTAAAATCCATATTGTTTAGAATGTCTTTTTCTAAATCGACACCTGGAGCGATCTCCGTTAGCACAACCCCTCCATCTTTTAACTCAAACACAGCTCTTTCCGTAATATATAATACAGGCTGCTTACTTTCTACAGCATACTGTCCACTGAAGGTAATCTGTTCTACTTGATCAATAAACTTTTTTACTTTTCCTTCATTTTCAATGACGAGCTTTCCATCCCTTGTAGCGATCTGTAGTCCGCCGGCCGTAAAGGTTCCACAGAAGATAACCTTTTTGGCATTCTGGGTGATATTGATGAATCCACCAGCCCCTGCAATCTTCGGTCCGAATTTACTTACGTTAATATTTCCTGCTTTGTCACATTGGGCCAATCCTAAGAAAGCTACATCTAAGCCGCCCCCATCATAGAAATCGAACTGGTACGGCTGGTCAATGATGGCTTCTGCATTGATGGCTGCACCAAAGCTTTGTCCACCAGCCGGAATACCTCCGATAGGCCCAGGCTCTACCGTAAGGATCATCTGATCCCCCACACCTTCTTCATTAGCTACAACGGCAACACCTTCAGGCATACCAATGCCAAGATTTACAATAGCATTTGGAATCAGCTCCATGGCAGCTCTACGGGCAATAATCTTTCTATCATCCAATTCCAAGGGTTTTACGGAATTTACAGGAATCTGAATCTCTCCAGTATAGGCAGGATTATAGCTTTCTGCAAAGGTTTGCATATGATTCTTCATATCCGCTACAGGTACGATGGTATCTACATATATACCAGGAATCTTTACCAGTCTTGGATCTAAAGCTCCCGCCTTTACAACCTTCTCTACCTGAACAATTACCTTTCCTCCTGAGTTCTTCACAGCCTGAGCCATAGAGAGCACTTCTAAGGTTCCTACCTCTTTCTCCATGGTAACGTTCCCATTTTCATCGGCATAGGTCCCTCGAATTAGGGCGAAGTCTATAGGAAATGCTTTATATAACAGGTATTCTTTCCCTAAAATCTCTACAACCTCTACCACATCTTCCTTGGTTACACTATTTAGTTTTCCACCTTCTACCCTAGGGTCAACAAAGGTTTTTAACCCTACGTGGGTAATGGTTCCAGGCTTTCCAGCAGCAATATCTCTAAAAAGCTGAGCAATAGCACCTTGTGGCAAATTGTACGCCTCGATTTTATTTTCAAAGGCTAATTTTTGCACCTTTGGCACCAGACCCCAATGGCCTCCGATAACCCTTTTTAATAATCCTTCATGTCCCAGGTGGTTAAGACCGCGATCCTTTCCATCCCCTTGACCTGCAGCATATACCAAAGTCAAATTTTGAGGTTCCCCGGATTCTTGAAAGCGTTTCTCTAAAGCGATCTCTAATTCTTCAGGAACGGCATTTCCAACAAAGCCTGCCGTTGCAACCGTACTGTTACTAGTAATGCTTTTTACTGCTTCTTCTGCTGTGGCGATTCTTACTCTCACACCAACAACCTCCCATCTTATGAAAATGTTTTCATGAAATTTTATATAGCAATTTCCGTGCCAAAATATATTTTTTGTAAATTACTTCGACATAAAATTGAGATCAAGGTTACGTTGTAGGGGCGATTCACGAATCGCTCGATGCTGTAGACCATAGGCGATTCATGAATCGCCCCTACATCTTCTTTGTTTAACCTTACTCTCAATCTCAGCATACCTATCTTAGCGGACCCTTCCGTCATGTCGTGTTCACTTTTTTTACACATGAATTTTTTCCACAATCTAATCTTTCCTGCTATTTTGAATCTTTCTGAAAATTTCAGCCATGTTCATAAAGTGAACATATTCCTTTATAACCTATATCCTCTCTAAAAACAATCAAAATAATATTTTAACATGAAGCTTTAGGTGCTATGACCACTGCTTCTCCATCCAAAACAATCTTATCATTCTGATTGTAGCAAGTAGTTTTTAACTTGATTCTTCCCTTCTCCATCTTCTCAGTCACCTCAGCTACAGCCTTTATCGTATCACCAATATAAACGGGTGCCACAAACTTTAAATTCTGTGATAGGTAGATGGTTCCCGGTCCTGGCAGCTCCATGCCCAACACTGCTGAAATCAGTCCTGCCGAGAGCATCCCATGGGCGATTCTTCCCTTAAACATGGAATTTTCTGACGCCCTTTGGTTGATATGAGCTGGATTTAAGTCTCCTGTAATTCCTGCAAAGAGATAGATGTCTGTTTCTGTAATTGTCTTTTCAAAACTACCTTGATCTCCCACTTGGATTTGTTCGTATGATTTACTCATAAAAATCCCCCTTTTTTGTTTGTGAATTGTTTATCTAATTTCCACGTATTTTTATTTGCAATTACAGTGCCAACTTTTCAAAGTCTTACAAATCCTTATATGTGCTATTTATCATGATTTAAACATTTGTTAATATATTAACTTTCACTATAACCCTATTTAAGCCATAAAAAAAAGTGTCCATTTTTTTAGACACTCCATCCAATACCTCTTCACTTATAGCCCTGTCCACTTTGTTTCTTGCTACACTCTCCACTCTGCTAGTATCCGATGGGGTGAACTGGCGAAATTTGCACCTGCTGACAGAATGGCTTCATAATGGGATTGGCAAGCACCTGCAAAGATCACAAGATCATCCATGTTTGGCTCATATCTTCTGGCTTCTTTCACAGCCTCTATAAAATATTTGGAACTTCGATAGTTTTGGACGTTCGTAAAATCTTTATATCCTCTCAGAAGGCCATCATGGCCTGTAATCACTAAAATATCTGGTGCATATTCCCGCAAAAGATCTGTTATGGCTCGAGGTTGATCTGATTCTGATATTTGCTTGCCAATGGCTTCAATTTCCAACTGTTTATAGGTTTTTAAACAGACATCTAGATATTCACCATCCCCATCTAGATGTAGCACCTTACCTGATCTTCCAAAGGGTATTCCCCCTCTGATATGCTCTGGTATCGTCCTTGTCAACCCTCCATATCCTTCATATTTCTGATTTCTTTCCTTTAGGATACGCTTTACAAGCTTATCAATTTTTTTGCTGTAGGAATGGTGAAACTCATCTAGCTTGTTTAGCGGTATCTTTTGGAGGTCCTCCTCCGGTGCATCGGCCACAATCCTAAGATCTACTCCCTTTAGTATGATGGTACTTGGTCTCCCTGGGCGCTCTACAATATCTACAACTTTGAACAATATATCATAGTCATACGACTTTCTTGCCACCAAATCTCCTATCCTTAAATAGTTCATTCAATATTTCCTCCCAGATAAATTATTCTGTAATATCATAGTATGTGCTGAAAATATGAGTGGTGCATAATCACTTTTAAAATGTCCATCTCGTAATATATAGTGATAGGTAGAGGCATAGCATCTATATACTCGCTGCTAGTCTTACATGGAAATGAGGTAGTTTTATGATTTGTACAGTCGTTCCCGTAAAGGATGAGGAGGAAAAAATCGATCAAACCCTTCATATGCTTCTAAAAACACAGACGGATCAAATTATCGTCGTACTCAATGGCTGCCAAGATAGATCTTTCGAAATCGTAAAGGATATGGATGATTCACGTATTGAATACATTTACTGTAACAAACCCCTTGGCATGGATATTCCAAGGGCAGTTGGTGCCTGGATTGCATTTCAGCGGAAAGCCAAAGGTATCGTCTTTGTGGATGGTGATATGAATGGAGACCTATCTTCCATTATAGATACCCTCATTAATCACCTTAAAGAGGAAAAAGCTGATATGGTTCTGACAAACTGTTATCCAGAGGAATCTTCAAAAAGTTCCATGGCCCGTATGCTTTTGTCTTTTCGCAAGCAATTGAATCTAGAGCTTAACCTTTTTGATAAAATTGGCTATAGCATTCCCAGTCATGGTCCCCATGGTATATCCAGTAGATTTTTGATGAAGATACCCATTCAAGAGCTG
Source organism: Anaerosolibacter carboniphilus (assembly GCF_014205875.1). Taxonomy (GTDB): domain Bacteria; phylum Bacillota; class Clostridia; order Peptostreptococcales; family Thermotaleaceae; genus Anaerosolibacter; species Anaerosolibacter carboniphilus. The sequence continues at coordinate 63,676 of NZ_JACHEN010000008.1, read as the reverse complement.
GCCATTCCACCCGTCTCTTTGGCTCTGGCTGCAAAAAATAATTTGATCGTTTCCGTGGCAGCTTCTATTCCTACACGCTTACTTCAATCCACGACCCGTGATGAATACCATGCCCAACAAATTACGAAAACCATCATCGGGGACTGCATAGAAGCCGTTCAAGTTTATCGAGGCAAAGAACGAAACAGAGGATATGATGGTATCATTTTCACAGGCTATCATAAGAATAGGCGTTTTGATTTATTAGAGACTTTTATAAAAAGTAGGGAATGAAGAGTAGCGGCTACTCACTACTCGCTGTTCGCTTCTCGGAAAAGATTTTTCATTTTAGATTTGGCCAGTAGCGAGTGGCGAGAAGCGAGTAGCCGCTAACCCGTCACCCGTTACCTTTACAAAAACTTCTTATGATATTTCTCCAAAAAATCTATCTGAAAGGGAAGATCATCGATGGCTTCCGTCAAATGTTTTAAAAATACTTCTTCGGACCAATCATATTTTTCATAGTAATACCGATTGCAAACCCGCCACAATTTCTGCGGAAACTGAAATAGCGATACCATAAGCTTTAATTCCATATCGGATACACTTCGAATTTGATTGTAGGCTTCTATCAACTCCAGTGCCATATCAAAGTCCCAATAAAACCGACGCATATTTCGCATAATAAAATGGGCTAAATCGTAGCATCGCAGTTCATGTTTACAATAGTCAAAGTCAATGAGATGCTGCTCTCCCTTTGGGTCTAGAATAATATTATGGTACGTATAATCATGATGACATAGATACCGTTCTTTACCTTCCAATTCTACCTGTTGATCATAACCATGGCTTTGGAGCATCTGAATAGCATTTACACCCATTCGATAGCACATGTCTACATTTCTTAAGAAAAGCATATCCACCGTATCCTTTGCGGATTTCATTTTCACCAAGTTTTTTATAACAATAAGATCTTCACATCGCTGCAAATAGGTTTTTGTCCATTTTCCAAGATCTGATTTTACTTTGCCTGTTTCGGGTGCCGTAAATCCTTTTGAAGCTATATGCAACCTTCCAAGGTTTTTCGCTGCCGCCTTTACTTCTATAGGGTTATGAAAATCACATTCCCTTCCATCAATCCATCGCGTCATAATATATAGATCATTTCTATTTTTTACAAAGGGGCTTTGATGAGCCAATCGATAACGATCTGTATACTCAAATCCATTTTGAGCCAAATACTCCTTTACATTGTATAGGAATAAAAGCTTATCCTCTTTGTAATTGATTTTTTTCAAGCAGAAACGTCCTTCGTTGGTGTCCACTAAATACACTGCCCGGAGGGGAATGATACTATTTACCCTTAGGCTAAATCTCCTTACAATCTCTTTCAGTTTTGCATCCAAGTTCCATACCTCCCCCCATATATACTATGCCGTGGAAGTAGGAAAGGGTGCAATAAGGTTAGTGGTTAGTGGTTAGTGGTTAGTGGTTAGTGGTTAGTGGTTAGTGGTTAGTGGTTAGTGGTTAGTGGTTAGTGCGATTTTATTTAGGATCATATTTTTTTGTCAAATATTCTGGACGTTTCCTGCTCAATAAAGATTATAATTTGTTAATACAAAATAATAGATGGAAAGCTCTAACTTCCCACCTACTATTCTTCTAAATGTTCTATATCATCTTCATGCTTATATATCTTTTCAACCACTAGCCACTAACGTCTAGCTACTAACGTTAAGTTCTTGGAATCGTTCTTCTAAATAAAGTTTCTACTTGATCTATAAAACCTGTAATTGGTCTTCCACCGCGGATGTCATTTCCAAAGCCCCGCAGTCTTCCTAACGTGTCAGGATTTGAGGATACATATACCCTGTTGATAGTAGGTTCTGCTGTATGAATACGGTTGATTACTTCATCCCGTACATAGTCAGCATCTTCATCGCCTAGGGTTGTTCCTACATCTAAACCCACATATGCAACGTTATTGTTTACAAGGGTTACAGCATTTCTTACCCCTGTAACTCTTTCAGCTTCTCTGGTGATTCTTGTTTCTATGGCATCATTTGCGTCACCATTTGTTCTGCCAATTCCTGTTGTGCCTGTTGTTCCAGGAGTTATAATATCCGATGTTCTGTCTGTTCCTTGGTTGTTTCGTCCTAATATATCATCTTCGTCTCCTCTAGCTCCGCCAGTAGTATCCCCAGGTGTGTTGGCATTGTTTGAATCCATTGGCGTTGTATTTCTAGCGGTATTATTGCCAGTATCAGGTGCTCTCACAATACCATTTTCTGTATCGGGGTCTTCAATTACACCAGGTGTTGTCGTATCATTCGGTGTAATAGCTGTATCTCTTGGTGTTGGATCAGTTATTGGTCTTCTGGCAGGCGTACAACCTACAATCAGTAAAGAAAAAATCAACAGAGCCGTCAAAATTCTAAAGCCATATTTTCTAAATTTCATAGTTGCTCTCCTTTCATGGATAAATATCTTTTATCCTCACTTTTATTTTTTAAATTTTCCGCTGCCTTTACACCATGTAAAATCTAATAAAAATATATAAGAGTGGAAAGAAAAGAAACTTCATGAAAATTCCATAAAAAAATACACCTTTAGCAAAAGATGTATTTTGTGCTTCTGATATAATATAATAGTATATAGCATACTAAAATTATTATTTGAAGGAAAAAGGTGATTTTATGGGAAAACGCACATTAGGTTACTTGATTTTTGTCGTTCTGTTTTTATTATTAACCTTCTTTGGTATGGGCCCTGTTCTCATGGCTGATGGCTCCATGAACGAACGAATCATAACCCTTATCTTTGTTTTATTAGGCTACATGATTCTAGGTGGTGTATTCCGCTTCTGGCGTAAAAGAAACAAGTAATATTTGTTAAAATCCAGTGATACATTTTGGTTTTTCATCAGTTAAGAAAACCCTATTCACTATATCTAAAAATTGAACATTCGATATTTCAGCCAGCCCATATTCATACAGGGACTTAAATGAGATTACACCCATTATCATCGATGAAAAGTCTGATATATCCATCTTTATCTCCACATCATAGGTATTCTCATTTATTACTTCGGCCATGCCATTTTGAAAAGAAACGAGGACTGGCTTATTGTTTTCTGAAAAAAAGGAATCATTGATTGAAAGCTTTACCACACAATTCTGATTGCCAAAATTATGATTTACTAACTCACTAAATATTCCAGACATATCAACAATACGATACATAACACCAACCCCTTGCGTATTACTCTCGTGATATACATGGGGTATTATATTGTCTGTACCATTTCTGGGATCCATCAAAAGATGGTGAAAACACTCGTCCTGGGTATTGAGTACAATCTGATGGATTTGATCTTCCTGACTCTGTAGAAAAGCAAGTAATGACTTTAGGACTTCTCTATTTTCATAGATCATTTCTTTGATGTAAATGTCATTCATGAGAAACTGATCTGCTCTGCAGGCCTTGAAGCTAAAAACCATATAACCCAAGATTTCCTCATCCTTCTTATAGCCTATTATTTTATATTCTGTGGTACCGAATAGATTTTCCAATTCAATATCTGACTTCTCCATAAACCCATGGATCCTATCCACTACTCGATGGTAGCAACGCCTTAAGGTTTCTCGATCTTCCTGTCCTAAAAATACAATCTGATCCTTGCTTCCCTTGGGTAGATTTCCAGGTTTTATTCTATATTGGCTCATCTTGGTACCAAAACCAAAACCCATTTGTTTGTAGAAATCAGGGCGAAATGGATATAATGCCACCATACTAGTTCCCTTGTGCTTATAATATTTCAAGAAATATTGGATCATATCTTTAGCTGCTTTTTCCTTTTTATGAAGCAGGTCTACAGCCAAAGAGCCTACGCCGCCAACCTGAATTCTTTTCCCATACATATTCATCACAAAATCATAGAAACACATGCCTCCCACCAGCTGTTCTTCTTGAAAAAGGCCATGATAGTGACATGTAGGTTCTTCTGTATGCTTTTTTATCATTCTCGCTTCTAGTTTTCTTTTATCCTCTTCCGTGATTGTCCTAGCCCCTGGGTAGGCATTGCTCTGAATCTCAACAAAATCCCTCAGTTCCTCTACTTGTAATTTTCGAACCTCCCTCATTCCCTATTCCCCCGTATCCGTTCTCATTCTTTATGCAGATAATAGCTCTTTCATTGTCTTTACCACATGGCGGACATCCTCTTCACTCACCCAATAATTGGTTACAAAACGCATAATACCGTCTTCAGCTGAATTAATTTTAATCCCTCTGTTGAAGAATTCATCTACCAGCTGGTCGGAATCATAGCCTGTATCCTGCATATCAAAAAACACCATATTCAAGTGGATGTCATCCATCTCTACCTTAATACCAGGTATTTTCGAAAGTTCTCTTCCCAAAAGCAGCGCATTTTCGTGGTCCTCTTTTAATCGATGTATCATGTCTTGTAAAGCCACCAGTCCTGCCGCTGCCAGAAAACCTGACTGGCGCAACCCACCGCCCATGAGTTTTCTGCCTTTTCTTGCCTTGTCAATAAAATCCTTTGACCCAGCCAAAATAGAACCCACAGGAGCACACAACCCTTTAGAAAGACAGCACATTATAGAATCACAATACTTCGTAATTTCCTTCACGTCTATATTTAAATAGGTGGCTGCATTGAATACCCTGGCGCCATCCAGGTGTACTGGGATCCCATGATTTTTAGCTATTCCATAAATCTCAGCCATATTTTCCAAGGATATTACTCGTCCATTGGAATGGGCATTTTCAAGGCAGATGAGCCCTGTGCTTGGATAATGAATATCCTCTCCCCTTATTTTTGAAGCTACTTCTCTAGGATTCATTTCTCCTTTTTTAGTAGGTAATGTTCTTAATTGAACTCCGGCAATGACAGAAGCCCCTCCAACCTCATGCATAACAATATGAGAGTCATCAGACAAAATGACTTCGTTCCCTCTCTTACAATGGGTGAAAAGGGCAAGCTGATTCCCGAAGGTCCCGCTAGGTACAAACAAGGCTGATTCTTTTCCTAACAGTGCAGCAGCATAGGCCTCTAACTTGCTTACAGTAGGATCATCCCCATATACATCATCCCCCACTTCAGCCTTATACATGGCTTCCCGCATGGCATCCGTAGGCATCGTCACCGTATCACTTCTTAAATCAATAAATCTCATTTCTATTCCTCCTTGGTTTATTCTAATCGAGAGAAATACTCTCTTTGTGATTTCATTTTCTTTCAAATTATTAACGCTCTTCTCGGTACGCGGTACACGGTTCGCAGTTACCGGATTTTTGTACTGCCTAACTATGATTCTTTCATTAGCTCTATAATTTATACTCTAAGTATTAATACAATTTCATTATATTAAATTCCTTCTTCTTGTTAAAGTTTTTATAATTGTTCTTATGTACCTGTATCATCCAATATTAAACCAATAATTGAACAAAGTTGCCTATCGGCAATTTGTTTTCGCTAGGAAACCCTAGGTTTCCTTCGACGGCTGCAAAGCAGCCTGAGCACCTTCCTTAATGCGGCAAAGGGGAAAATCCCCTCTGCACACCCCATATCTAGGAAATTGAAGACCATAATTTCCTAGATATCAAGGAGATGCTCAACGCCCGTGGCACCATGTACCGCGAACCGTGCACCGAAAAATAGTACAAATTTCAAATAAAGATAAAACTTTACGCTTCACACCCATACCGCGCAGGCAACTATTTTATTTCTCCGCATATAATGATATATCACGTGTTTTGGATGGAGGATAAGCTATGAAGATTGGTATTGATGGCAGGGGTGCTGTATGGTATAGGGGTACTGGTATTGGAACCTATACGGATCAGTTATTGCATCATCTGTACACCTTGGATCAGAAAAATACATACTCCATTTTCTTTCCTCAAGATGAGTTGTTTCCCTGGACCGATCCAGGGCGTTTTCAGCAAATACCTCTAGATACCCATAAGGATACTTATCTAGAGGATACCTTAGTCGATCAATTTTTAATGGATCAGCCTTTTCAAGTCTACCATGTGCCTCAAAATGGTATTGGGCTCCCAAAGGATAAATATTGTCCCTATATCATCACCCTTCACGATGTGATTCCCTATATTCTGCCAGAAACCTGCAGCAAAGCTTACTTAAAAACCTTCATGGAGCAAATGAATCACATCGTAAAAAATGCGGATCATGTCATTACTGTTTCTAACCATGCCAAGAATGATATCTATCATATCCTAGGAATTTCTCCATCGAAAATATCCGTAATACCTTTGGCCCCTGAAAAAATATATCGTCCCATGGATAGAAACACCTGCAAATCCTATCTAAAAGATCACTACGGCCTTGACCGTGAATATATTCTATATATTGGTGGCATGAGCCCTAGAAAAAATATTGGTGCCATCATCGATGCATTCCACCTTTGTCAGAAAAAATTATCAAAAAACTATTGTATTGTTATAGGCGGCTCCCACGGTCGAAGCTATGAGGCATTACGCTTACGCTGTGAATCCTTAGGCTTGGCAGGCGACGTTCTATTCCCTGGGTACATTCCATTGGAGGAGCTTCCTATTTTCTATAATGGGGCTTCCCTATTTGTGTACCCCTCCCTATATGAAGGCTTTGGTTTGCCACCCTTAGAGGCCATGGCATGCGGCATTCCCACCATCTGTTCCAATGTCACCTCTATTCCTGAGGTAGTTGGTAATGCTGCCCTATTGATAGATCCCCATGATATAGAAAACTTAGCTGAAAAAATTACATTGGTTTTGGAGAGTCCATCCGTTTATGCCATCATGATTCATAAAGGATTACAACAGGTAAAACAATATACTTGGGAAAAAACTGCAAAAAAAACCCTGGAAATATACCTCTCTTTTTAAGATTTCTTTAACACTTTCCATTGGACAGAATATATTGGTATGGGAAGGACCCATATCAATATTAAGGAGGTATATATATGAGTCATAAACATCACGATAGATGCAAATGTGTAGATAGAGAATCTGAAAGATGCAAAGCCCTTTTATGCAAGCTTGAAGAAGAATATTGCAGAAAAAGATGCGCATTAAAAGAGGCTATCAAAGAGGCCGAGTGCCGCGTAAGAGCGCTTAAAGATGAATTGGAAGCTCTTGAAAAATGCTATGAAAAAGAAAGAAGAGCCATCAAAAGAGAATGTGAGCGTCGCTGCTAAATATGAATGACCGGGATTACATCCCGGTCATTTCTTTAAAATCCTCCAGAAAATCTTCTCGTAAATCCTTCCACTCCGATTTGTCAATGATTTTTCCAATATAGGTTTCATCACCCCATCGCTTATTTTCCATGTAAAACTGACGGGCAATCCTCCAAAAATCAATAGGGCACCTTAAATACACATAGATTCCTTTTAACTCATCGGCGCTTAGACTGCTGTGGCGATGATATCCATTTAATATATACTCCGCCCGGTCTATATCCCAAAAGCACTTTTTCAGATTTCTATGGACAAGACTGCCAATATCGTTGATTCTCAAATCAAAAATACAATACTCAAAATCCAGTACAGCTACCTCTTGGTGATCATAGGATATCAATATATTATGATAAGCATAATCGTTATGACAAAAGCCCTTTTCCTTCGCCGCCTTTTCTACAAGTCCATCATAATCAAAGCTTTTCAATCCTTCATAGGCCTCCAAGGCATCCTCATAATAATAGTCCACATACTTTAGAAATATTTCATCAAATTGGATTTTGTTTTGGTTTTTTTGGGCTATTTCCTTCATAATCAACAGCTCTTCGCATCGTCTTTTGTATACTTCTGGCCATTTTCCCAGTAGATTGCGATTTCCATCTCCATAGTTTGTTATAAATCCCTTGGATGCGTCATGAAGCTCTGCCAAGGTTTTCACTGCGATATCTAATTCAATCGGATTTTCGTAATCACATTCCCTACCATCAATCCAGTCCATCATAAAGTAAGTATCTTCACCATAGGTCAAAAACAAATTCCCCTCTAGGGTTCTCCGAATTCTGGAGACCTTTTGGAAACCATTCTGTGATAGATGCTCAATGGCATCATGAGTGAAATAGATATTCCCAAGGTCTTGCTTCATCTTTTTTAAGCATTTGAAGCCTTGATCCGTTTCGATCCGATATATACCCCTTTTCGGCACAATATCTATCACTTTTAGTCCGTAGGCCTTGAATAAATCTGGTGTCAGCATATATTCTACAAGAATGGCCTTCTCCTCCTCCCTAATCAATTCCATAGGCTCATGCATCAATTTTCACCACCTTGCATAAGTCTAGATTGCTGAAACTTTTCTGTAGTTTCTCTATCTTGAGTATCTTTTTCAATTTCTTGCTCCAATAACTGTCGGATCCGCTGTTTCTATTTTTATAATAACGCTCTATGAACTTAAAGTATTCATGGGGAAACTGAATATAGGCTTGAATCATTTTTATCTCATCATCCTTCAATGGATAATGCTCATGGTATATGCGGATGATCTCCTTTGCACTTTCAACCTGTTCCATATTTGCTAAGATCAAATTGGCCACATCTACAGCATGCATGTCGTGCTTCGCATCCTCTAGACATGCCATTTTTAATGGATGGCCTTGCACCTTTACAAAGCTTTTTTTATTAAAGTTATTTATACAAAGCTCCCTTTTTTCCATGGACTCCCTGACCATATCTAAATAAGGTATCTCCTTCAACATAGCGATACAGTCATTCGCTTGCTCTAAATATCTATCGATACCCTCCAGAATACCCTTTTCGGTCTTTTCGCGGTGGTGTTTTTCTCGAATTTGCTGCCTTACTTTTCCCCCCAAGGTCGTATAAGCCTGAAAAACCCACGGCCATCTGCCCCACTCCGTTCGAATCTTACTTCCTGGAATTGCCTCAAAATCTATAGAAAACTGGTGGAACAACGCCATGGTGTGAACCACTTCATTCAACATCTCAGGAGATTCATAGTTTATAAAATCATAATCCTCCCAAGGTATGATCTGAAAGAGACCTTCCTCCGTGGTTATATATGGCTTCCCATCTCTGGTAGTCAGCACATCCACAATAGAATGAAAGCCTTTTTCCTTAATGTGCTGATAAATAGAATAGTGGAAGAGAGCCTCTGCCTCACTATAGGATATCGCTTTCAATCGAAATCTCCCCTGGTTTGTATCCAAAACCCAGTCTTTACGATGGGCAATCATTTCATAAATCTCTAAGCCATAGTTTCTCCGAATGCTCATAACTAAAGGCTTCATTTCACCCATCATATCTTTATCCCCCCTTAGTCATGACTCTTTTTGTATTTAAACTCTTCTCTCAATTCCCTATACTCATCCTCCAACGCTGGATCAAGGCGATCTTCTTTATATAGCTTCCGCAAAATCTTATATCTTTTCATCTTTTTTTCTTCCAGCTCTTCCTTTTTCTTTCTGAGCTTCTTTAAGTATTTGATCTCTTGCTTTGTTTCCTTGATTTTCTCTTCATAGGCTTCTAAATCCCTATATTGGGCATAGGCATTTTGGTCGATCTCTTCCTCTTCTTCCACAAACTCAATGGTTCTTGACATATAGGTTTTCACCGCAGCCCGATCCTCCGCTGACATTCGATGCATAGCATCCAAAATGAAATCCAGTTCTTCCATCCATTTTTTATGATACTCTTCGACACTGGATATACGAAGAATTTTTCCATTTTCATCCTCCATATTCCGACTCCCCTTTATACTAAAAATTTTTTCATAAAAACTTCTCGCAAAGGTATATCATCCAAAATTCGATCCAGCCTTCTGTGAAATACCTCTTCATCCCAGGGCTGTTTCTCCACATAATACTGAAGACCAATCTGCCAAAACTCCTGAGGGAATTCCATAAAAGCTTTTATCACACCTATTTCCTCTGCTAAAATAGACTTTTCTCGATTATAGGTATTCCATATGAAATATGCCTTTTCTAGAGACCAACAGCCATAACGCATATTTCGGATCAACAGACTAGCCAAGTCATGGATTTGCATATCAAAAATGCAGTAATCAAAGTCAATCAAATACACTCCATGGTCCTCCGTGATCAGTACATTATGATGGGCCATATCATGGTGGCAGAAAGTTTTATACCGACGGCTTTCTTCTGCCAGTCTGTAGTAGTCTGTATTCTCTAAATCCTTGATTGCTCGTATGCCCCAATCATAAAAATAGTCCGTATATCGAAGGATCTTTTGATCAAAGGTGTCCTTTGTTTCTTTACCTTGGGCAATTTCCTTGAACATCTGTAATTCTCTACAACGTTTTTGAAAATGTTCTACCCATTTTCCCCAAAATACCCTATTCCCTATCTTAGTGCTAGGTTCAAATCCCCTGGCAGCGTGGTGAAAATGAGCCAAGGCACTGGTTGTCATTTCTAAATCGAAAAAATCATCATAATTTGCTTCTCTACCATTGATCCACTGGCTTACCATCAATACTCCATCATCCACTGATATCCCCAGTTTTCCATCCAAGGTCTCCATAATCTTCGGAATATGATAAAACCCATGATTTCGTCCATGGGCCATGGCTTCTACTGTAAACAAATATCGATCATAAGAGGTATTTACTTTCTTTAAAAGCTTTATCCCATCATCGGTGAGAATTTTAAAAACCCTTTTCTTCTCTTCCCATTCAAATACCTTTATGCCATAGTGTTCGGCGATGAGTTGTTTTAGGTCATTATACAATATGAAAGGCTTTCCCATCTTTAACACATCCCAACATCAGCGTTCTATTGTATTATATGACCGAGATAGGAATGTGTGACTTGTTCAAGTAACCATCGGACTCTTTGTTGAATATGATGGTATATTATATGGTTAGTAGTTCGTATTGTATCTAAATACCGACTAACCTTAAAGTCTAAGATAAACTTGTATTCATAAGTATACATAACAAGGAGGTATTCTTATGTTGATTAGTATAGATACCCGGGGTGCAAAGCTCTATGCAGGTACGGGAATCGGTACCTATACCCATGAGCTTATGAAAAATATCTTAAAATTAGATGGAAAGAATCAATACGTGTTTTTTTGGCCTGGTGATGGATATGACCAGTTCCAACACCACCCCAATATTGATGTGCATTTGGTAGGTACAAAGAACAAAACTTTCTGGACCTACGATTATATTCCCCACCATGTCAAAAGAAGTAGCGCTCAGCTATTCCACATCCCCCAAAACGGTCTAGGGCTTCCCAAAGAAAAATTCTGTAGATATGTGGTCACGATCCATGATCTCATTCCCTTTATCCTTCCTGAGACAGTGGGTTATAGCTATCGGGAAAGATTTGTTGAGGAAATGCCCTCCATCGTTGAAAATGCTGATGCCATCATTACTGTATCCGAATATTCCAAGAAGGATATCATCCAATATTTTGGCATATCTGATAAAAAAGTGGTGGTTACACCTCTGGCAGCTGATGAAATCTATCACCCTATCAATCATGTGGAGGCCAAAAACTTCATCAAAACGTCCTATGGTATCGATCATGAATTCATCCTATATCTCGGAGGCTTTAGCGCTAGAAAGAATGTTTTGGGACTTATTCAGGCCTATTCTCAATCCCTTGGATTCCTTAAAAATACCTATGCCTTGGTTATCGTCGGCGCTCCAAAGGATTGCCACGAGGAGATTGTTACTACCATTGATCGCCTCGGTTTAAAAGATCGTGTTATTTTTACAGGTTTTGCACCCTATAGCCATCTTCCATATTTTTATAATGCCGCCTCCCTATTTGTCTATCCTTCCCTTTATGAGGGTTTTGGTTTACCTCCCCTTGAGGCCATGGCCTGTGGATGTCCTACCATTACCTCTAATTTAACATCGATTCCTGAAGTGGTGAATGACGCTGCCATATTAATCAATCCCTATGATGTGGATGAACTAACTCATGCCATCATCCGGGTTTTAGAGGACAAAAAACTCTCCATGGAATTGATCGTCAAGGGTCTGGCACAGGCGTCTCAATTTTCATGGGAGAATACTGCGAGAAATACACTTAGGGTCTATGAATCCCTTCAATAGTCGAATTATTTTCCTTTCCTTCAATTGGATTATGGAATAAAATGGGACTATATATTGATCTTTCCAATGGAGGTGTACGCATTATGGCAGTGAAAGAGGATCAATCATCATTCCAACTGGTTGAAGAGGGAATGTGTTCAGGTATCACCAACTGTGTTTCAGCTTGTAAAGGGAAAGGGCTTTGCTGCCAGAACTATTCCCCTCGGTTCAGTCTTTTGGAGCTGGGCCTCTTAGCAGCCTACGATGTTTCTCTTGCCAAAAAAATTATTCAAAAAGGCACCCCAATAGAAATCTATGGTTTCGATCCCACCGAGGAGAATTCATTGGTACTGGCATTTCGCCTAGATCAAAGAGATGAGCCTTGTCGGTTCCTTTCTCCACAAGGATGCACCTTACCCTATGGGGTACGTACCCTTCCTTGTAGAACCTATTTATGCCTTAAGGGTAAATTCCATCTCCTGTTCCATACCTCCCATTATAGGAAATATAAGCAGATGGTAAAGTACCTTGAAAAATATGATCAGCGGTTTTACAATCTATTTCTAGAGATTTTAAATTCCTATGCCATTCTTCGAAATGAAGCGCTAGACTTTACTCGAGAGTCATGGTTAAATCATTTCCTTCCTGTCTTAATGAAGGAAAGTCAAAGATACAGTGAAACTTTTCATAAATTTTTAGCAGCTCATTGGAGTCCTGCTTATCGACCTGAACTTCATTATCACTATACACTTGATAACTTTTGGATGGATATGAAGGGTGTTAAAATAACAAATCCCCACTAAAAAATTTCCAGTCCATTACAGAAATTACATTTATTTTACGATATGATTACATTTAATTTTTCAGAATATTTCTATGCTATAATAAATTAACTTCAATGATGGTGGTGATAGGTATGGAAGTCCTTCTAATTGCTTTATGTGTTCTCATCTATGTTTCTATTGATAAAATTGATACGAAAGAAGAATTGGATCAGGATCCTACCTGTGATTATATGGAAGTCCAATAATAGCAAAAGCCTCCTCCCTATATAAAATACTCCTGCCTACTATAGGCGGGAGTATTTATTTCCCCTAATTTCTACGAAAAAATATTGATATTTATCACATACGCTTTTTAGAAACCCTACTATACTCTATTTAGAAATATATGCAGGAGGCGCTCACATGGAAAAAATAGGAATCATCAATTGTTTCGAGGTATCTCAACGTTGTAGTGGTGGGGGATGCACCAGAGCTTTTCATCATAGGACCGGCGCTTTTGAAGCCTATGATCAAGAAGATGAGATGATCAGTTTTGTCCACTGCAATGGCTGCGGTGAAGAATCCGTTCAGCAGGTTTTAAATAGAGCAAAGGAAATGAAAGAAGCGGGTGTCACTGCAATCCACCTTTCTACCTGTGTTCGCGCTAAATGTCCTTGGTATGATCAGTTTATGAGTGAGCTGTCCAAAGACTTTAATGTTGAAGGCTATAGCCACGGTAAAAAAAGATAATACAGAAAGGAGAGACAGTTTATTTTGCCTCTCCTTTTCTATGTCTATATAAACTTTGTGAGTTCCTGCTGCTCTACAAGTATTTTTAGTAATTCTTTAATATCTTGATCTCGGGATTTATCACAAACCAATACCACATCTCCCGTGTCCACGATGATCAAATTGCTTACCCCAATGGTAGCAATCAATCGATCTTCTCCAAAAATAATACACTCCCTGGTATCAATTTTGGAATTCAAAGCTTTGACAATATTCCCATTTTCATCTTTATCAAAAAATCTCTCAAACGCCGTCCAGCTCCCGATATCGTCCCATCGAAAATCAGCCTCAATCACATTGACCCTGGTACTTCTCTCCATGATGCCATAGTCTATGGAAATACCATCAATCTCTTCATAGGTCTCCTCTAAGACCGCTGCTTCCTGATCTGTGCCAATGGCATCACTGATCTTCAACAAACTGCTATATAGGTCAGGAAGGAACCGCTTGATTTCGTCCATTAGCACCGATGCCTTCCACACAAACATACCACTATTCCATAGGTAAGTACCCTTGTTCAGAAATTCGATAGCCTTCACCTTATTGGGTTTCTCGATGAATCGTTTGGCTACGTACACTGGGCAATCATATCGTGCAATGGACTTCCCAGCCTCAATATAGCCATAGGCAGTTTCAGGTCTTGAGGGCTTGATTCCCATGGTCATCAAGCAGTTTGTTTCTTCTACGATGGTTATCGCGTCATGAATCACCTCAACAAATTTATCCTGATCAAAAATCAGGTGATCAGAAGGAAGTACCACCATCGTTGCATCAGGATCCTTTTTTAGCAGATGTACAGCTGCAAGACCTATGCATGTGGCAGTGTCTCTATTCATAGGCTCAATTAAGATATTTTCTGAAAGAATTTCTGGGATTTGGGTCTCTAGAGTATCGATATATTGGCTGCTAGTTACAATATATATTCGATCCATGGGTACGACTTTGCTGATCCGATCCACCGTTGTCTGTATCATTGTCTTTGCTCCCACGGTTCTTAGAAACTGCTTTGGTCTACTCTTACGGCTTTTGGGCCAAAACCTCGACCCTACACCACCAGACATGATGACTGCGTATACCATTTATGTCTCGCCTCCTTAATATTCACTATATGGCGAGACAAATGGATTGGTTACTTAATTCCTAGGGAAATATAGGGACAATGCACCTGCCCTCTGATCCTAGATTAATATATAGCAGGCATAAAACCTGTATTATATTTTATATAGAAATCAAATGCTAGATTTCTTGAAACATTATGTATCTCGTTATCTACGAGTAAAGCAAAGCATGGCCTCATCTATAAAACCTCCAATTCAAAATCAGCTAAATATTTGCTTAAAAACTATATCCAGTCTCAGTGCAGATGCCTAATCGTATCCTTCTATTATTAAGTACCAATGTAAGGAAAACTATTTATAACTAGCTCAATGTTTTCGTGCAAGATATAAGTCTACTGTATCATTAATAAGCAGCTCGTTTCCAAAGTCTTCAATAGTTGTTCTAATGGCATTTAAAAATGGTAATTGAATTGATTTATCTAGGGCTCTATGGTCAGAGTATGTATTTAATAATTCAACATACTCAACTCCAGTCATTTTTCGGGTATTATGATATAATTTGAACTCAATATCAGTAAAACCATATTCTTTTATTTGGTTTATAATACTTGAATATCTTGATTTATCGGTATTGTTTGCTGCCTTATGATTCCATTGTGGTAAAAACTCATTATAAACCGACTGAATTTTTTGATGTAGTAGATTTTCTTTACTATTTACTGATGGTCTATTCCAGAACAAAGCCAATGTACCACCATTCTTTATTATTCTATACGCCTTTTTATATCCAATCTCATCGGGTATCCAGTGGAAAGCAGTAGCTGAATATAACATATCAAACGTACTATCTTCGCACTCATAATCTTCAAAAGCTGATTGAATAACCTCTAAGTTTGGATAATTAAAATATTTTTTTCTTGTATGTGCAGCAAGATTTTCACCTAATTCCACAGCTGTCACTTTACATTTCGTCTTTAGAAATGGTTCTGTAGCTTGGCCTGTTCCACAACCCACTTCTATTATAGATTTGTCCCTGTTAATAGCTGCATATTTTATGATATCTTCAAATAACTCTAGTCCATAGTTTGGACGTCTTTTTTCATAACTTAAGACTACTTCATCAAATAAGTATTTTTTATCCAAGTGACCCTCTCCATTCATACTATACATCTGCTCTATTACCTACCCAAATCGTATTCAAATTGATGCTACAAATTACATATGAAATCTATTTTTTCTCTCCAAAATATATGCTAAATCTGCATCAAAACTATTTAACCGCTTTATTATCATGAAATATCTCCTCGTTAGGTGTGAGTTGATTTTTCTTGTCACCTATTATATCATAGGAATTAGAAATTTTTTACAATTTATATTTATAAGGAGACTATCATGAGGATAAGATGTTCAGCCCGTGTCATCGCCATAAATAAGGACAAGAGAGTTTTATTGTTTAAATATGAAGACGACAGCATATTTGGCTCCCAAGGTCCAATAGGTAAACCATTTTGGGTAACCCCTGGGGGTGGAGTGGAAGATCAAGAAACCTATGAAGATGCAGCCAAACGAGAACTGTTTGAGGAATCTGGACTTGTTCCGGTAGCTTTAAGTAAATGCATATGGAATAGGGTAGCAGAATTGAACTGGAAGGGAGAACTCATTCAATTTCAGGAGCAGTATTATGTGGCTTACGTAGAAGAAGCAGATATTAAGTTGGATAACCTCACTTTAGAAGAGAGAGAAGTTTATCGCAGTTATGAGTGGTGGAGTGTTGAAGAAATCTGCAATTCCAACGAAATTTTCTTTCCAAACATGCTGGGAGAACTATTAAAGCCAATTGTCTCAGATGATTTTCCATTACAGCCCATCTATATTGATTAGCTCATTAGAAGCATAATTAAATATGTAGATATATCATGTCTGTTGTTCTTTGGATAGAAGTGCTATATATAACCTAGACAGGAGGGTCAAAAATGGATTTAAGCTCCCTAAAAGCATTCTGCAACCCTTACTATGCGGATAAAGATATAATGCACAATCTAAGTCATATCGAAAGGGTTCTCCGGTTGGCTCTAGATATGGTAGATAAGGGAAACTATGACGCAAAACGCCATATCCTCATATATGCTGCGTATTTTCACGGATTCATCTATGATTATGAATCAGAAATTATTTTTTGGCTAAGGAAACAAGACCTACCTCAGGACGAGATCGATCATGTAGTAAAAGCTGCTGGGAATCGCAGAAAAGTAGTAAGCCCGAAACCCTAGAGGGAATGATTCTCCATGACGCTCATATGATCGAAGGCGGGAAGACATTCTTAGTCATTAAGTCCCTTATTACTGGATCTCTTAGAGGACAAACATTAGAAGAGACGATTCAGTATATGGAAGAAAATTTGATCGATAAAGGGCAGTGCTATCTACCAGAAGCAGTTGAAATCTATCGTGAACAGCAAAAGTTTTCAAGGGAGTTTATCAAGGATTTAAAAGAAGGACTGACAGTAGGAATCCAAATAGAATGAAATAGTTTTAATGGAGGCATTTAATAAATGAGTATTCAATTAATCAAATCCTCGGATGTATGGAACACAATTCAAAGTCTCTTAAATGAGATAAAGATTATATTAAAAGATCATTTTGTTGGAATGTATATTCATGGTTCTCTTGCCATTGGAGATTTTGATCCCATGACTAGTGACATTGATTTTCTTGTTGTCACAATGGACTTGATTTCTGAGGATCAATTTGATGCTTTAAGAAAAATGCATGCTCATCTTATAGAGAATGAAAATATCTGGGCACGCAAGCTAGAAGGATCGTATATCCCTCAGCAATACTTACTTTATAAAGAACCTCCTGTTGATCCACGACCATACATTAATGAAGGCAAATTTCTCTTAGAGCCTTTCGGTTATGAATGGGTTCTTGAACAGCACACTATTCGAGAGTACGGAATTGCTATCGAAGGTCCTGCTCCACAGATTTTGATTAATCCATTTACTACGGCTGAATTGCAATCTGCTAGTATTAGAATTTTGACTGATTGGTGGTTACCAATGCTTTGGGACACTAATCGTTTAAACGATTGTAATTACAAAGTCTATACTATATTAACAATGTGTAGAGTATTATATATGTTTGTCCATGGAAAAATTGTGTCAAAAAAGAAAGCCGCAGAATGGATATGTGAAATATACAATGAAAAATGGGGAGTTCTAGCTGAGAAAGCCTTAACCTGGAATCCTGATTCTACTTTTGAAAATGCTGATGAAGTTTTGGAATTCATTCGATTTACTATTTCATATATAGATAACTCCCAAAATGAAGCTTTACAATCTAGCAAAATAGATTCATTAAATTGAAATTCTTCTAATACAACCCTTCAACAGTTAAGGGGGTCCCGCCTTTTATAGGCTTATCCATATTCCTTATGCCTAAGTTATTTCAATACTTTTACGCTTTCATAATAGTTTTTTCCAACAGTTTTTCATTGTTGATAGCATGGCCAAACTTTTCTTTAGTATGGTCATTAATTGACCACAAACAAGTACCATATTTTAGAACATATTTAGTCAAATTCTCCCCCCCACAAAATATAGACAGCTATTCACCGTTCTATTAACCGATTATGTTGTAAAATAAGAAATATGCGACATATTGTAGGGACGTGCATTGCACGTCCGTTCTGCCTGGTAATGACCCCATCATTGACGTCCAATGGGCGTCCCTACGGAACCATCTTATGTCACATTTTTCTGCTGTTGTAACACAATATAAGAAAAATGCGGAACATCTAAACGCTACTTTAATGTATACTTTTTAAAATAAAACGGATATTGACAATAGGTAATTTATTTGTTAATATCAATTCGATAGTTATCAAAGTTTCATACCATGAGATTGGAGATATTTATGGATGGTCAAAAAATGGCAAAAATATTTAAGGCACTATCTAATCAAAACAGATTAGAATTATATTTAAAAATAGTAGAGACTTCTGATGCTGGTTATAGTAATAATAATGAATGTTTAATTTCCGATATTATCCATTGCCTCAATATAGGTGCCCCTACTATCTCTCACCATATTAAAGAATTAGCAAATGCTGGGTTAATAACTACTGAAAAAAAAGGTAAATTTTTAATTTGTAGAGCAAACCAAGAATTAGCCGAAGAAGTCAGCAAATTGTTCAAATTATAACATGTATGGAATATAGGGATTAAATTCCGCCTAACAATTCGATAGTTTTAAAAGTATCAAATTCTGAACATAAAACTTTAATCTAATTAATCATCAAGGAGGCTTACTATGAAAATTTTTTATTTTACTGCTACCGGAAACAGCTTATACGTTGCTAAAAGATTTGGAGGTGAACTTTACTCCATACCAAAGGTTCTAAAGAGCAATGAGCTTAGTTATGAAGATGAAAAAATAGGTATCATATTCCCTTGTTACGGATTAGCTGCACCAGGTATTGTGCGTGAATTTATGGAAAAGGTAACCCTAAAAAGTCCTTATATCTTTGCTATTTTAACATATGGAAATATGGTAGCAAACGGTGCTGGCTGGTTTGCAGAATATGCGAAAAAGAATAATATAACGATACACTATGCAAATAGTTTGCTTATGGTTGATAACTACTTGCCAATATTTGATATTGAACAGCAGAAACAAAAGCCCAAAAATATAGAAGAAAATTTGAGCAGTTTATTGATGGATGTTTCTGAAAGTAAAAAGTTTATTCATAAAGGCTCATTACTAGATTCCTTTTTGACTACCGGAATTGAGCGCATATCAAAGGTAATTCCTAACTTTAATTCAGTAAAAAATTTCTCAATTAATGATAACTGCAATGGCTGCGGAACCTGTACCAAAGTATGTCCTCGAAATAATCTTTCTATAAACAAAGAGTTTAAAAATAGTAAACCTATTTATGGAGATACTTGTGAATTTTGCCTTGCCTGCATAAATCTCTGTCCTAAGAATGCTATAAAACTTAAGAAGGAGAAAAATCCCAATGCTCGATTTAAGAATGAAAATATAACTATAAAAGAAATTATAGATTCTAATAGCTAACTGTTCAAATAGATTCATTACCTCAATATAACTATTTCCATATACAAGGGGTTCCCTCTAATGCCTTATATCCAGATGGTTACCTTATCATAGTAGTAAAATTCGCTAGTCGCTACCGCAACTCTTATGGCACCAACCAAAATTGAAAGTCAAACTTTCAATTTTCGGTCGCTTAAAAAGACCCTCACATGAATGTGGGGGTCCCGCTTTACATAGGCTTGTCCATTTTACTTAATGCTAGTGATTTCAAAGCATATAGCTCTTTCAAACAATATTTCCCATCAGTTTTCTTATAAAACATGCTCCATTCATAGGTCATACCCTCCTAAAAAATGGTGATTATAGCAATAATATCTAATTTTTTGTAAGAGTATTTAAGATTACTTATCCATATAATTCGCAAAATATAAATATTGTGTATTAGCATTACTAAATATTTAGCAATGCAGTTGAAATCTCCTCAAATCTTTCATCCATTATACCGAGTTTTTTCTTAAATCTCTCTTCTTCCAGTCTTGCAATAATTACCTTGTCAGGAGATATTTCCTTAATAATATTTTTTATCTTCTGAATTGATTCTTCATCATCGTTATAGCCCTTTAGAATAGTTACTTCTAATATAAATTTGCCGTTATATTGCTCTCTAAACGCTTTCATATTTAAAATATGATTCTCAAAAGTATATCCTCCAATTGGCCGCTGGATTTTTTGAAAATCTTCATTTGAAATAACCTTTATCTCGCCAATAACTTCCTCACACATGTTAGCAATCTCTTTAAATTCTGGCCAATTTAGAATATAACCGTTTGATAGCAGCTTAACTGGCAACCCTTTACCTTTAATAATATGAATCACATCGATAATTTTTTCATTTACTAAGGCTTCTCCTTTTGAGTTAATAAAGATTAATTCTGCTTTTGTATTTTCTATCATGCTTTCTAGTTCAATCAATGAACTATCTATTCTATCAAATGACTTTTGGGTATCTACCTTATTTTGCGACCTTCCGATAGGACAAAATATGCAGTCAAAGTTACAATGCTTTTCTGGAAGTATGTTAACTTCCAGTACCCTTCTTCCATCTTCAATATAAATATCTTTATAACTGAAACCGCCCATCACCTTATCCTCCTTAAATTACTTTATTGATACTTCTTTACTATTAATATCAAGAATTGATATCTTACATGTTCCACCTAGATTATCCTGTACTGTTTTTGCTAAATCCTTCAAAGCACTTTCAAATTCTATTCGTCTTTTTTCATCAGTTAATTCAATACATAGTAGAGCGTTATTTGTACTTTCAGTAAGCATTGTTCTTACTGCCTCACGCCAATTTAGGCATCTGCAAATTGCTCCATTATTATCTTTGTAGACTATTTCGCCTTCATATGGAGGTGCATTTTCATCTGTACCTAATGGAATAAACTCTTCATTTCCACCTGCCTTCGTCAATCTAATATCGCCAACGAATTTGTCTATATCCTCACCACCGCAAGGCAATGCATATCTTAACGAAATAGAATTATAAATATCCACCAAAGGGTTAATAGTTCCTATATGATTTCCATTATAAACTCGTTTTAGTAATGCTTCAATTGAAGACCTTGCACCTTTCTTTGTTTTAAATTTTTGAAATGCTTCTCTCCATGTTTTTATTACCTCATTATTGCTAAATTCCGAATCCTGTAAATAATTTAATGCTTCTTGTTCTGCCTTTAAGAGCATTTCATTATATTGTTCTTTATCTTTTATAGAGTTATCTATACCATGACAAATAACAACCCCTATTTTTGCATTAGGAAATATGCTCCAGAAATCATCCTCAATAATAAAGTTTTTCATTAAAATACCTCCTCAATATTGTAATAAGATAACTCTGATTTTTACCTGTTTTACTTCTTTATAGTGTAATAAATTATCTATTTTCAATTAGCGTCAATGATTATTCAATTGATACTAATTTCAAACCAACGATTCCACTAACTATGAATACTATACAAACTATACGCATGATATTAATGGGTTCCTTAAACAAAATAATACCTAACAATACTGTACCAATAGTGCCTATTCCTGTCCAAATTGCATATGCAGTACCTATTTGCAGACTTTTTAAAGACAATGATAAAAAATAGAAACTTGCAGCCATTCCTATAATGGTTAGTATGCTAGACAGTGTTTTTGTAAACCCCTGGGAATACTTTAAACCGATGGCCCAACCTACTTCAAAAATTCCCGCTACCACCAAATAAAACCACTCCATAATTACTCCTTCCAAAATCAGTATTTGCGTTCACCATAAGAATATTTCATGACAGTACTTTATAATAAGTAAAATAAAAAAGCCCAAAGAAATATTATAAAAATATCTCCCAGGCTTTTATCCTTCCGTGTACACAGTTACCTGTGTGTTTTCTCTCGGACCAGCCAGTTACAAACTGCGGAACCCTAGAAAACTGAACTATATAAACTTTTTCGTAATTTATAAGTTGCAACTTACATATCCATTCTAGCATAGCAGCCGGCTTAAATCAACTTAGTATTTTTTCTTCGTAAAATTCAACAAATGTGAAATAGCTAATATACGAATTATATCATTCTCAACATCTTTTTAAGCAAAGCCCAAAATATAATTAGATTAGTATAGAGGGCATAAATAATTCTATAGGTTTGGATTAGAAGAATATCGAATCTGGCAGAATGGATTCATTAAATTGAAATTACCTTCATGCACCTTTTCAAACAATCTATTTTACTCGATCGGCCAAACACCGACTCTAACCCCAATGATTATGTGTATTTTCGTGTTTTCCCTTAGCCATTCATCATAAAATGCAGATTTCCTTGAGGAAATAATAATCCAACATGTTGACCTATCTCAAAAATTTTATGTCCTATGGTCTCTACCAACAACTCTACGTTTTCTGTTCCTACAGTATAAATAACCTCTTTGCCCATGCTTTTACATGACTTGATGATAAATTCCTTGCCTTCCCCATCAATTCTGATCTGTTCTGGTCTTATGAATAATGTTTTTTCTCCGTCTTGCTCATTTATTGCTTTAAACTCTCCTAAATTACTATAAAAGGTTCCTCCCTCAACTTTTCCAGAGATAAAATTGCAAGATCCCATAAACTGAGCTACCGCCTTACTGCATGGTTTATTGTATATGTTTTGAGGGCTATTCATTTGCGCTATTTTTCCATCTATCAATATGGCAATTTCATGGGAAAGTGCTAAACTCTCATTTCGATCATGGGTTACAAATACAACAGTGAGGTTACACTTCTCCTGAATTTCTTTGATTAGTTCCCCCATTTCATACCTAAGGGTTGGGTCTAGGCTGGAAAAAGGCTCATCCATTAATAGAATCTCTGGCTCTGGAGCCAAAGCTCTAGCAATTGCAACCCGCTGTTGTTGTCCTCCGGAGATCATGGAGGGCATTCTTTTTTCCAATCCCTCAATTTGAAGTAGCTTTAGCAGCTGGCCTATTCTTTCTTTGGCTCTCCCACCGTGCCACTTCTTTATTTCCAACCCAAACCGAATATTTTCTTCCACCGTCATATGTGGAAATAATAAAGGAGATTGAAATACATATCCTATGTTTCGTTTTTCAACAGGACAGTCTGATATATCCATCCCATCAATCATTACCCTTCCTTCATCTTGTCTTACCAAACCAGATATGATTTTTAAAATCGTTGTTTTTCCTGCACCTGAAGCCCCTAAGATGGAAAGTAGTCTGCCTTCCTTTACTTGGATATTCACATCCTCTAATATCTTGTCTTCTCCATACTTTTTTGTTATATTTTGTAAGTCTATTTTCATATGATCACATTCCTGCCTCTTCGGTTTGAAAACTCTACTTTAGGAACAGTCGTGGCTGTTCCCTGTCTTCATATCGATCATTTCACGAATCTTCTATTCAAATAAGTAGTTTTCAATTTTTAATTTTCTCTTGGATAAATGTTCAGCAAGATAAAAAATACATACATTTATGCCGATAAATATTAAGCCCAAAACCGCTCCATGCCCTAAGTCCCCATTATGGATATATGGATACATCATGGTAACGAAGGTAATCACCTTTCCCCCACCTATAAGAAATGTTGAAAAATACTCAGTGAATGAAATTAAAAAGCTAATCGAAAAAGATAAATAAATACCTGGCATGATGAGGGGCAAAACAATTCTTATAAATAATGAAATAGGTGTACATCCTAGGGTCTTCCCCACATCCTCCATATCTTGATTAATCCCTTGAAAAAACGAGATAAATATATTGATTGCATAGGGAATGGAAATTAACATATGGGCCAATATAATTCCCGAACATCGATTCATCAAATGAAGCCTGATCATGACAGAATGAATCCCCAAAAACAGCGCCATAGCTGGGATAAAGAGGGGAAGGGTAAAAAATGCCTTGACCGCCTTTTTTCCTATGAACGCATGCCTTACCAATGCTCTAGCAGTCATGATTCCTACCACGGTAGAACAAATTCCATTGCATATTGCAAGCACTACACTGTTTGCTAAGCTAGAGACTAACAAAGGATTTTCAAATACTACCGACTTCCAAAATTCGCTTGTAAAATTTTGAGGAAAAATTAGAGGAAATCGATAATAAGAGAACATGGACAAAAGCAGCACTATGAACATAGGAAAAATAATGATAAGACTTATGATCACTAGAAATGTTTTTCTCATCCTGCTCTCCCCTTTAACACGAACCTTAATAAAAAAGAATATACCCCCACCAGGCTGACTCCAATGACAAACAACATAACACTGAGTGCCATTGTCTGTGGTATCACCGTAAGATCTGGATGAATAAACAAACTGTACAACTTGGCTGATATGGGCACTGGCGAGATGCTGCTCAATAAATAATTCACTTCAAAGGAACCTAAAGCATAGGCAAAGATAATACTGGAAGTCCATATGATGCTGTTGGAGGATAGGGGTAGATATATCTTCCTTAGTATGGTCAAACTCCCCGAACCCAATGATCTTGCCACATCCCCATAGGTATTGCCAATCCTAGCCATCACATTCATCACAAAAAGCGCAATAAAGGGTGTTCCTTTAAACACAAACACCCATATGATTCCAATGGCTTTCCTGTCAAAAATGAGTTCTGGAAAGCTAGCAGATTCTCTTATGACGCCAGTATTATACAATAATCTAGCAAAGAATCCCGTCTGATTCAATAGGATCATAGCTAAAAAAATGCCATAAAGATAAGGTAAAATTAATCCAAATTGTAAAGCCTTTTTTACAATTCTCTGAATCGACTTGCTTTGGCACATAACAAAAGCATAGGCAATCATTACCCCCAATACCGTTGCAATCACAGCAGCAGCTGAAGCGATATAGATTGAATACAGAAAGCTTTTTATAAAATATTTTTGTGAAATAATTAAACGATAATACTTCATCGTAAACCCTTCTAACCCAATAACGGGAATGTGCCCCAGGCTTTCTTGGACAATTCCGATGAGTCCTCCTCCTATGAAAATTCCATACAAGAGGACAATTGGCAGTATGAGCAAGTAGGGTATGCTCTTTTTTGGGGCCATTCCTAGCCTCCTATCTCTTCCGTCCATATCTCTTTAATCCAATCAATATATTGGGCCTGCATTTCAGGTAACCTTCCCTTTGTCAGCATTTCCATGCTGGGTGAAGCTGGCTCAGATTCTAACATTTCCAATTGGCTTTTTATCGCTGCATCTAATTTATTGGTATCAAACGCAGGCATGTCCCCCCAAACCTCTGGCTTCATCTTTTCCAACTGAGCCTCCGGACTCTGTAGAAAATCGATCGCCAAAAGAGCCGCCGCTTTATTTGGGCTGTTAAATGGAACCGCTAAATAATGGGAATTCCCCACTGTACCTGTATCAAAGACATAGGTCTTCACAGATTCAGGATATACCCCTGCCTTCACTTGGCCTGCCGTCTTCCCTATTTCAAAGCCCATGGTCATGTATACTTCCCCATTTTTGAACAATTCATCCTGCTGGGCTTGAGACACTGGAAAAGCTTTCCCTTCTCTCCACAAATATGGATTCAGTTCCTTAAAATATGCCACTACAGGTTTTGAGAGTTCATTGAATTCTTCTCGGGTCATTTCTTGCTGGAAAATATCCTTTTCTCCAGTTAGTTCGTAATAAGCTGTTCGGATAAATGCTGCTCCAACAAAGTCATCGGGAAGCTTAGGATACGTAAATTTGCCTGGATTTGCTTTTGCCCAAGCCATCAATTCCTTAAATGATTTTGGTGGTTCTTTTACATATGCAGAATCATAAGTAAGTACCAGTTGGGCTCTTCCCCAAATCGCTTCATGGCCTTCTATAGCAATTCCCGTATCATAATGGAGGTCCGATGCCTCTAAATCATAATATTGTTTAAGGTTTGGCAATAAATCTGTAAAAGGTCCCCACAAAAGCCCCCCCTGCTTTGCAGTTCTAAAGTTCTCTGCATTGATCCATACCAAGTCCGCCGTTCCTGGATCTACATTTCCTTTTTTCTCATTAAGTAATTTGCTCATAAACTCTGGTGCATTCATAGGCACTCTCTTCAAGGTAATACCATATTTTTCTTTGAGATTTGTACTAACAAATCCATCCATATACTTGTTCACGCTTTCATTCCCGCCCCACATCAGGATGGTTACCTCTTTGTTCTTTCCTTGGGCTAGTACATCTTCCCATGTATTTAACTTCGCTTCTTCAAGTTTATTCATCGTGCCTGCGCTGCAGCCGGTTAACATAAAGATGATCATCAGTACAACGCCTAGCTTTTTCAATCTCTTCATTTGTTTATCACTCCTTATCGGTCTATTATCATCATCAACAGTTTTTGTTTCTAAAAAAATACGCCTTAGCCTAACGACTTGCTATAGGCAAGCACCCTCTTAAATCGAATTACGCCCGTAATGAAAATGACAACATTAAAAGTCATTAGTATCGGAAATATCTGAGAAGGAAACAGCGCCAGTAAGGTAAAAACTAAAAAAGTTTCTGTTCGCTCTACAATCCCTACATCATAATGCATGCTCTTTGCTCCATTGTTTTCAAATAGCGCTCCTGCAACAATAAAGGTGGTAAAATTAAAAATCACCGCAATATAAAAAAGCAAATAGGCGAAATAGGCCTGGGGGAATCTATAGGCAAGGCCTAGTATATAGGCGGCTTCCACCATTCGATCGAGTATTAAGTCCATATAGGCACCGTCTCTGGATGCACTCCTTGTGAGTCTGGCTACTGTGCCGTCTAATACATCCAGTAATCCTGAGAGCCAAAGCAGAAGAATGCTCAAAATCATCCATTCCATGGCCAAGGATGCACTGGCTAGTATACCTGCTCCAAAAGCAGCCCAAGTAATCACATTGGGTCTTAAATGGATTTTCACTAATTTTGCTGCCATGACATCAAAGGCCGGTTGAAATTTACCCCGCAGTCTTGTATCGATCATTTTGAATCTCCTTATAAAATAAATATTTTCCTATTTCATTTCTTCCACTCTTCTTAAAGAAATTTTATTCTTTAGCCCTACAGATGCAAGCAACAAAATAACCAACAGGCTTATAGATATGTAAAATCCAGTTGAACCCACATCTGTAGCCTTATCTCCCACATTTGTAAACACAATGATACCTGGTATTGTACCAAAGATCGTTGCCAAGAGGAAATCTCTATACCTAATGTTTGATAAGCCTGCACTGTAGCTTATGATATCGTATGGAAATAAGGGGATAAGCCTGAGCAATAAAATAATGAAAAATCCTTTTTCCTCAATACTGCTGCTTAACTCTCCCAAATCTTTTTTGAGGATGTTCTTGATAAAGTTCTTTCCAATGAGCCTGGAAATATAAAAAGAAAGGGTTCCTCCACACAGGGCTCCTATCATCGTATAAATTGATCCCCAGAATAGTCCAAAGCACATGCCTCCAGCGATGGCAAGAACCGAGTCTGGAAATAGAGTCAATGGCACAATGGTAAACATGATGATATAGATGATTGGTGCTAAGGCACCAAAAGAATGCACATATTCTTTTATTTGTTGTGGTGTAAAATCTTTAAAAAGATTGAATCGGTTTAATAGAAAAATCACAACTGTCACTATAAATAAGAAAGCTCCATATTTCAACATTGATTTTTTACCTTTTTTGATTTCCACTGACTCTCCCCCCTAACTTCAATTTCTTCACCTTTCGTTTCGCCACATACCGATTAGACCACTTTTTCAAGGTGCTTAGCTGACCTTGATGATATATCTTCTTCAAGTATATTTCATCATCGAAAAGAAAATCGAGTATATGAATCGCCTTCTTGCCTCCATGCTTCATAGACTCAACACATTCTTCACAATAGGTCACAATATAATCTTCTTCCGTTTGATTTGCTCTCTTTTTCATTTGATGAATAGCTAAATCCTTATTGGTAATGCCTAGCATCCCACCAGATCCACAGCACAATGTATTCTCCCTTGAAAACTCCATTTCCCTTATTTTCAAGCCCAACTCCAGGGTAATCTTTCGAATCGAATCATGAATATTCGTCTCCTTCCTTGTTGGGCACGGATCATGAATGGCAAAGGTAATAGGAATACTTTTTCCTCTATTCATTTTATCTTCAGGAATCCCAAGTTCTGCAATCACTTCCCACAATGAAGTTACCTTTTGTTTTGGACTATATTGCGTCATGGTCTTGTAGCAATTTTGGCAGGCTACAATGATCTCATCCACCCCCTGGACATCAAAGCTGCTTTGGACTGTCGCGTAAAACCTGTGAAAGCTTTTCATATCTCCCATGGAATAGGTAGGCTTTCCACAACAATTCATCATGATTCCAGTTTCTGGCCGCTTTTCCCTCAGATAATCATAGGTTTTCATCACCAAATCTGGATTGTATGCTGTTAAGCTACATCCAGGAAAAAAAACGCTCCTCTTTTTTCCTGCTTCTAGCCCTGTTACTTCTGTTGTAAACAACTTTGAAAAGCTGCTTTTCTGATGAAATTGAACAGGTCGATAATTGATAGTTTCAGGAACCCTTCCAGTATCCCTTACAATATTCATCCTCAATTTAAAGAAAACCTTATTTAAGTCCACCTGCTTAGGGCATACCTGGGTACAATAACCGCATAGAGCACAGGAATAGGGAATGATAACCTCCACTTGCTGTCCTTCGTCCATTCGGGACAGAAGTTCCTTCGGTGTTTTGCAATATTGCCCAAGCATGGGACAATTTTTCATACACAGCTTGCATCCTATGCATTTTTCCTTTTCTTCTTTCAACAGCTTGCTTACCTCACTGTCAAACTTTATCTGCATCCATATCATTCCTTTGAAAGATTCACATGATATAAAAAGATTGCTCCATTTTGGCAATAATCCTCAGCTTTTTGCCTATATTTTGGGTGTTTCTTGTTTTTTGTTTCGATCTTTCCAGATTTTCTTGAATAATACAATCATTACACTGAGGGAAAATAATATTAAAAGACCAAATACAAACTTCTTCACACCACCTACCAGCATTCCTCCTACATAGGAATATACGATGGTAGCAGGCAGCTGACCTATTCCTGTGGCCCAGAAAAACGCCCAAAAACTCATGGATGTCAACCCTGCTGCATAGCTGACGATATCAAAAGAAATAAATGGAAGCAATCTAGCAATCAGTATTGCATACTTTCCATACTTCTCAAAAAACTCATCAATATTCTCTAGAGCAAATTTACTGGTAAGCTTCTCTACTGTTGTTCTTCCATAAAACCTAGCTATATAAAAACATAATACAGCCCCAGCCATAGCACTTGACCAAGATAGAATAGCACCTTTTACCCATCCAAATAGCCCCGCATTGGCAAAGGTGATTAAGAAAGCTGGCAATGGTGCTGCGATAGATTGAAACACCATTAAAAGAAAAGAAATGATAGGTGCCCATATACCAAAAGCCAATATGTAAGCTTTTACAGCCTCCACATCTACTTTACTAAATAAGATGATTACTTCGTTTATACTATCTTTTACAGGCTTAACAAATAAATAGATAAGTACGATAGCGATTACAGCACCTATTTTCATCCATGTCGATCTTCTGATATCTTTCATTATCGTGTGTCCCCCTTATACTACTTGAAAAGAATTCTACTATCTCTAGTTGATTTTCTTTGGATATTTTCACTAAAAACCATTGCGCCTGCACCAAGTACAAGAAATGAAAGTATTAGGCTATTTATAGCAGCAAAGCTTACCCCCCTGATATGTAATCCTTCCCGAATAATTGCTGCAGGCAGTACGTATATTCTTTCTAGCCCTAACAATAACAGCATACATCCAAAGGACAGCACTAGATTTACAAATACAAATTTCATATTCAACAAATCGTTCATAGTGCCTTTCTTGTTATCTAAAAGCACCCCTGCCAACATAAAAACGACCATCATAACAAACCCAAGCAGTCCAATATTTACCCTCATTTCTAACCATTCACTCTGAAAGCAAATGACGGAAAACAAAACACTCCACAAAAAGCTAATATAAAGCATTTTAAAATACTTCATCGGAACGCCTCCATTTTTGAAGTAAATATCAATATTCAATACATAGAATAAAAGGTATGGGACATACATCCAATACCTTTGTCTTTTTGTATTATTGTGCAAGTCTAAAAATTACAGTAACCTTTGTTCCGTCCTCTGGAAGAACTTCTTTGTTTCCGTAAAATTTCACTGTGTTGGATTCCCCAGTGGCATAACTGCTATTGCTTGTGATTCCAACTGCACAACTATCTAAGCATAAGATGCAGCCAGTATTTTTTTGCTCTGCTCTTTCAAGATTTCCACCAAATCTTACATCCATAGGTCTTGGATCACTTGAAGTAATGATATCTGCGAAAGGAATTTCTTTTCCAAGTCCTTCCCATGTAACGGTCACATCAAGCTTATCTCCTTCCACCTTAATCCCCTTAGCCATATCTTCAAGGGTTACATTGTTACCTGGCTGTGCACCAATATCAAGAAGTGCTTGATGGAATTCTTTTTCACTCACTAAGCCCCTTAAAACTGACTTTTCCCCATTTGATCCATCTTTATAAACCACACCATGTCTAGTTGGCTCAGTAAAGTATTTTCCATTTACCTCTGTTTGGATGCTAACTTCCTTTTTCTCTGTATCTACTGTCATCAAGCTACCTTCATCTGTAGCAACATCTGAAGGATTACTCGTACACCCTGCAAAAACAAGCAAAGATAATGCTACTATTAAAGCTAATCTTAAAATTTTCATATCAATATGCCCCCCTTTTTGTAAATTTTGTAAATATACTTCACAGTTATTGATTATACTTGGCAGCGTTTTCACTGTCTAATAGAATGTTTTTATGATTTCTTTGATAACCATTAATATACTCAATATGTTTAAATATTTGGCATATTCATGGCTATATTTCATGATTCTGGTAGTTGGCTCTTCAATAAACAAACGATATTAGTCTCAATATAATTTAAAGTTATTTCCATTGAATGTCAAAGTGACAATAAATATTAAATCCTGCTGTACCTGCCAGGAAAACTAGCCATTCACAGTTTTTATTAGACCTCGTTATTAATAAAATATTTCTATTATACTTTTTAGTTGTCTAAAGCTATAATTACAAGTTGTACTATCAAAAGGAGGGTATCCCATGAAAAATAAGAAAAATTATCTTGCACTATTTTTAGTTGTACTTTTCAGTATATTTATATTTACTGCATGCTCAAAAAACACAAAAACGGAAAATGTAAATGCTACAGAGGGACAGGAAGTTGGAGAAGCAAGTGCGATTAGTACTGAAGAATTAAAACAAAACATAGGAAAAGAAGACTGGGTAGTAGTTGATACAAGAATAAATGATGCGTTTAACGGATGGCAGCTGGATGGTGTTAAAAGAGGCGGCCATATTAAAGGTGCTACAGATTTTGCAGCTGCTTGGTTAAAAGTGTCTGATCCAGACAAGGAAGAAAAGTTAGAAAAAATCCTATCTGATAAAGGTATCATAGCTGAAAAAAATATTGTACTCTATGATGCAAATGGAAATGATGCGAAAGAACTTGCAGACTATCTAGCTTCAAAAGGATATAAAAACCTATATGCATACAACGTGAAAGAGTGGGCATCCGATGATAACTTGCCTATGGAGAGTTACCCAAACTACAGCATGCTCGTACCAGCAACCTGGATCAATGATCTGATAAAAAGTAATAACAATGGATTACCTTACAAAGTATTTGAAGTAAGCTGGGGTGAAGTGTCTGAAGAGTATAACAAAGGGCATATCCCAAGTGCAGTTCACATTAATACCGATGAGGTAGAAGAAGGACCCATCTGGAATCGTAAATCAGCAGACCAATTAGAACAATTTGCATTGAATAACGGAATTACTACTGATACGACTACTGTCCTCTACGGCAGTGATACTATGGCAGCAAGTAGGGTTGCCGTTATTTTAAAATACATGGGTGTAAAAGATGTTAGAATTTTAAATGGTGGATATTCGGCTTGGGTAAATGCAGGGTATAATGTAGAAACAACAGTAAACAAAAAAACACCTGTTGATGCATTTGGCACAACCGTTCCAGCAAATCCAAATTACATTGTAGATTTACCTACTGCAAAAGAAATCCTTGCTGACAAAGAGAAGAGTATCCTTGTTGATATTAGAAGTTGGGATGAATATATTGGAAAAACATCCGGGTATGATTATATAACAGGTAAAGGTCGCCCCTCTGGTAGTAAATGGGGACATGATATAATGGACTACAAAAATATTGACACAACCATGCGTAATGCTGATGAGATTATAGACATGTGGAAAGAATGGAATATAACTACTGATCAAAGATTGTCTTTCTTCTGTGGTACGGGTTGGAGAGCTGCGGAAGTACTATTATACGCAGATGTTATGGGACTACAAAATATTTCATTATATGATGGTGGTTGGAATGAATGGAGTTCTGACGCACAGAATCCAATTGAAACTGGTGAACCAAACAATAAATAACAAATTCTTAATTTGGAAAAGACAATACAGATGTATTGTCTTTTCCAAATTAAACTCTAGGAGATTAAAAATGAAGCAGAAAAGAAAATATAGTATCTTGATACATCTATTTACATTCATACAGATTATTTTAGTAGGGGCAGTATCAACCATAGAGAATCTATCACATAAGAAGATGGGAGTTATGAGACACCTTGTCTACAGAAACCATGTATTTCAAACTACTTGGTTCACTTCTGAACTTATGTATTTATATAGAATAATTCTAATTGCTTGTTTTGTTATCCATTTGGGAAGTCTAATAAAAAATCTTAAGTATGCAGGAAAAACGTTTCTAACAAGTCACCTAATTACCCTTGGTGTAAACCTATCCCTGGTACTATTATTCTTTAATTCGGGTTTAAGTGCGTATTATTATTGGATAATAACCGCACTTATCTGTTTGGTAATACAATATTTTAAAATGATAATGCATATAGTTGCTTTTAAAAAGTTAGATAAATACTAACAATTTGTATTCAAAACAATACATGACAAAGAAAAATCCTTATACTTGTACTTCGTCAACCAAGGGGTTCTCCCTTACATATTATATCCAGATGGTTGCCACATAGTAGTAAAATTCGCTGGTCACTAACGCAACTGCTCATGGCGCCAACCAAAATTGAAAGTCAAACTTTCAATTTTCGGTCGCTTAAAAAGACCCCCAAACTGAATGTGGGGGTCCTGCTTTGCTAGAGACAAATTAGTATGCTTTTGCATCATAAATATATTTTACATATTCTCGTGCACTATCGTCTATTTCTTCATCAGATATTGTATTCGCCTCGTGAAGCCTATTCTCTTCTCATTTTCTTAGATCATTTGGACTTCTTCATTTCTAAAAGTATAAAATGAGAAATATCGTCTGCTTTTATAACTATATCTTCCTCAACAATTTCCATAGCATCTCTCTCTTCCATAGTCAGTCCATTAATGGTTGAATTCCCTTCTATCTGTACTAAGTATGCTTGTCTACCTCCTTTTACAGGGAAAGTGATTTCTTTTCCGTTTTCTAGTTCTAAGGAGTAAACATTTACATCCTGATGTACTTTAATCGGAGCACCTCCATCTTTACTTGAAACCATATGAAGCCATTTATTACTTCTATCCTCCCACTCAAATCGATAATCTCCGTAGCTTGGATCATGGTTCTTCATATCTGGTTTAATCCAAATCTGTAGAAATCTTAAGGTTTCTTTTCCAAAGTTATGCTCACTATGATATACACCTTTTCCTGCGCTCATATATTGTACTTGCCCTCTGGTGAGGATATTTTTATTTCCCATACTATCTCCATGGGTCAACTCTCCTGTAACTACATAGGAGACGATCTCCATATCTCTATGGGGATGGGTATCAAATCCTGTGTTGGGTTCTACAAGATCATCGTTTAGCACTCTTAATATGCCAAACTCTACATTCTCTGGATTATAGTATTCGGCGAAAGAGAAGTGAAATGTGCTTTTTAACCAACCTAGATCACTCTTTCCCATATTTTCGTGTTTTAATACCCTTATCATGTCGATTCCTCCTTTAGAAATTCTGATATTCATTACTTACAAGCTGGGCAAATTTGGGACTTTCCTTTGATAGATTCAATAGATATCCTAATACATTGCCTGGATACTTTACCGTATCTTTTATTTGAGTACTTTCTAAAGATTGTCTCGCTAAAGAAATGATACATGCTTCATTATGATTTTCATTGCAATCTTTGCACAACTTACATATTGTAGCAACACTGTGGGCAGCATTTATCTCGTCATAATAGCGTATATCCTTCTTCGGAATCAGATACTCTCCACCTTCTAAGATCGGTTGAGCATTGTCCTTGGCGTACTGAACCACATATTTTGCAAAACCAATATTGCATTTTCTTCCTTTACAATCCTGCGTGCCATAGTTTGTACAGTCTTGGCAAAAACTATCCAAACTATCTATAAAATGTTCCATGTAATTCATCCTTCATTCCTCCAACTCATTCATGTTTTATATTGATACTATATAGTATATTACTAATTAGTAATATACTATATAAAAATTAGGTGCAGCTATATCTCTACACCACTAACTTTCTTTAATAATTTTATAAGACTTTGTTTTTCTTCAGAAGATAGCACATCAAAAATCTCACTAATATTTTCAACATGCTTAGGAAATATCTCTTCCACAAGTTTTTTTCCTTTTTCAGTTATACTGATGAGACTGGCTCTTCGGTCATTAGGGTCAGAATATCTTCCTACAAGCCCCTCTTTCTCCAAATTATCGATGACTACCGTCATATTGCCACCTGTAGAAAGGGTTCTCTCAATGATGTCACATATCCGTAAATCCCCTTTATGATATAGGATTTCGAGGACACCAAACTGGGCTACTGTCAAACCTCCTTCTCGAATAGTTTTTATCTCTCTTTTGTGTACAGATTGGAAACTCCTTGATAAGGCAATTAGGGTTTTTAGATTAAGATCGTTTTGTTCTCCGTAGGTTTTTTTAGTTTTCATATTTTAAATATAGTACTAATTAGTACTAATGTCAAGGCACTATCTTACAAAATTTTTTCTTCACCTTAAATTCTATCCAATTATAATAATGAAGAAGATCCCGATGTATTTATGTCCAATTGCCAAGAAATTAAGGAATTAACAAAATATTTTTATGGATCTTTACTAGAACGTTTTGATTGTAGAGTAAAGCTAAACGGATATCCTGACAAAAGATTACCTAGTACTTTAAGAAAGGCTAGAAGAAATTATTGTATAGTTACTTTC
Organism: Anaerosolibacter carboniphilus; assembly: GCF_014205875.1. GTDB lineage: Bacteria > Bacillota > Clostridia > Peptostreptococcales > Thermotaleaceae > Anaerosolibacter > Anaerosolibacter carboniphilus. Next base: position 28,092 of record NZ_JACHEN010000008.1, on the reverse strand, counting down.
ATGATAATAGCAAGAGCCTATCTAGACGGGTTTATTTATAAACTTTGCCTAGTTAGGCTCTAAATTCTTAAATATTATTAATATATATAATAGTCCGTTCTGTTCTCAATCTTTTCAATGCTCTCAGGCTCAAGATATACTTCTTCATACACAAAGTTGGTCTTAGGGTCTACATAGTTTGTAACCACTAGCGTACCTTTAACAGTTACCCATTGATCATTTTCATAATCAGCTGCGTTTTCTGAACGGCACACCAATCCCAATACATAGGCATCTGCAGCACATCCACTTGATTCCTTTCTTGCTACTTTAAATTCATTCTCTTTAAAATCGGGACTTCTAAAGACAAATCCTGTAATGATAACTTTCTTTCCATTATATCTACCTGGATCTGCATAGATCTGGGCGTTTACATATCCGAAGCTCTTATCATCAAAGGTTATGACCCCATTTGGGACAATGTCGGTTGCTTGATTTTTAGTCACCGCTTCACTACTATTGATTATTCCTGTCTTTGTGGCTCCGTCCCAATCAACTTTTGCCCCTAAAGCCTCAGCAACAAATGTACTAGAAAACATCAAGGTTAAAATAATAATAGTAAATATTCTCTTCACATCCATCCCCCCCTCGATTTTATTACAACTGTCACAGTTCAATATATTGATAGGTATTTCTATATTTTCTTAAAAATTCCTTCAATCTAAAAATATAGGCAAGTTTATATAAATGACTATTTTCAAAACACACAATTCCTAGTTTTAGTCTATTGAAATTTAATATTCCAAAACTATTCCTAAAGCAAAGGAGCCTAAAGGCTCCTTATTAGTTTGTCTCTCTTTATAAGATTTCTATGACCTTTCTACTTTCATGACTCTCATTGCATTTAATACTGCAATTATGGCTACGCCTACGTCTGCAAAAACTGCTTCCCATATGGTTGCTATCCCGCCTGCACCAAGAAGAAGCACTATCCCTTTTAATCCTAAGGCAAATATAATATTCTGCCATACGATCCTTTTGGTTTTTCTGGCAATTTTGATGGCATCCACAAGCTTTGATGGCTCATCTGTCATAATCACAACATCAGCAGCTTCGATGGCAGCATCAGAACCCAATCCTCCCATAGCAACGCCAATATCTGCTCTTGCTAATACAGGAGCATCATTGATTCCATCTCCAACAAATATTAACTTCCCTTTTGTTGTTTTTTGTTTTTCTAGCATCTCGACTTTTTCGACCTTCTGATCAGGCAGCAACTCTGCGTAGAAATCATCTAGTCCAAGTTGTGAAGCAACCTTAACTGCAACAGAACTGTTATCCCCCGTGAGCATTACTGTTTTTCTAACTCCTATAGCTTTTAACTGCTTGATTGCCTCAGCTGAATCTTCCTTAATCACATCAGATATCAAGATGTATCCAGCATATTTTTTATCAATGGCCATGTAAATTACGGTACCCATGGCATCTATGGGTTGATACTGAATGTGCTCTTTCTCCATTAATCTGCCATTACCTGCAAGAATTTCTTTATTTTCTAATCTTATCTTAATACCATGACCAGAGATTTCGTCATACTGTTCAATCTTATCTTTTTCAACATCTGCACCATATGCTTTAAGAATGGAGGTTGCTATCGGGTGATTGGAGTAACTTTCAGCATAGGCCGCATATTGTAATAACTCATCATCTGATATGCCATCTACACCTTTTGCTTCCGTAACTTTAAAGACTCCTTTGGTTAGTGTACCTGTTTTATCAAATACTACTGTATCTATACTATTTAAGGCTTCTAAGTAGTTACCACCCTTGATGAGTATTCCATTTCGAGATGCCCCGCCTATTCCTCCAAAAAAGCTTAGGGGAATTGAGATCACAAGGGCACATGGGCAGGATACTACTAAGAATACTAAGGCTCTATAGATCCATGTGGAGAAAGTTGCTCCTTCTATTAGCAATGGCGGAATAAGTGCCAGGGCAAGGGCGGCAACTACAATGATTGGTGTATAATATCGAGCAAATTTTGTGATGAAATTTTCAGTAGCTGCTTTTTTGCTGCCGGCATTTTGCACTAAATCTAGTATCTTAGCTACAGTGGATTCCCCAAACTCTTTCGTTACTTGTATTGTGAGTACACCATTCCTATTAATAAAGCCTGCTAAAATATCGTCACCACTTTCTGCTTCTCTCGGAACAGACTCACCCGTTAAGGCTGAAGTATCCAACATTGACTTTCCATCCAGTACCTTACCATCTAACGGTACTCTTTCTCCAGGTTTAACTACAATAATATCTCCCACACTAACGTCGTCAGGGGATACTTTCTTTGTGTCATTGCCAACCTTTAGATTTGCATAGTCTGGTTTAATATCCATAAGGGCTTTTATGGACTTTCTGGAACGATTCACAGCTAGATCTTGTAAGAATTCTCCTGTTTGATAAAATAACATAACCGCAACCCCTTCAGAGAATTCCTGAATAGCAAACGCACCAAGGGTTGCAATAGTCATAAGGAAATTTTCATCAAATACTTGCCCATTGGCTATATTCCTTATAGACTTTAATAATACTTCACTCCCTATAAATAGATAAGAGACTAGGTACAACCCAAATTCAATCCAAAATGGGAATTTAAATATCATCGCAATTCCAAACAAAGCAGCTCCGCATAATAGACGAATCATTTCTTTTTTATGGTTTTCTTCTTCATGTTCATGGGGTCTCTGATCAGTCCCAGTTCTCTCTTTCTTTTCGCTTTCATCAACTACAGTAACATCAGGTTCGATCTTCTTTACAATCTTTTCTGACTCTATTAAAATTTTATCCATATCTCGTTTGCTGGCTTCGATCGTTAGCTTTTTATTTACAAAATCCACTGATGCTGCTTTTACACCTGGAAGATTCTTAACTTCTCTTTCTATTTTCGTTGCACAGTTGGCACAACACAATCCCATAAGGAGCAGGGTCTTTTTAGACGCTTTATCAATAATCTTCTCCTTTACAATAACATGGGGTTCAAATTTATTTACGATATCTCGCGCATCTGCAACAATAGACTCCATTTTACTCTCATCATCTATTTCAATAGCTAGGGTTTTCGTCATAAAATTTAAAGATGCCTCTCTAACGCCTTCTAATTTATTGATTCCTACTTCTATCCTAGAAGTACAGCCCGCTCAGTCTAAACCTTCTAGAATTAATTCTTTTTTAATTACTGTGCTCATTCTATTTCCTCCCAACAACTAAAATTTATTAAAACTACTTATGGGTAATATGGATAAATCCTTGATCGAAAATATTTTTAATGTGCTCATCATCTAAGGAATAGTAAACTACTTTTCCTTCTTTTCTAAATTTCGCTAATCCAGCTTGCTTTAGTACCCTTAATTGATGGGATATGGCAGATTGATTCATACCAAGAAGTGCAGCAATGTCACACACGCACATTTCTGATTCAAATAAGGCATATAGAATCTTAATTCTGGTCGTATCTCCAAATACCTTAAATAGCTCAGCCAAATCGTACAGTTTTTCTTCCTGGGGCATAGATTCTTTTACTTTATTTACAATATCCTCATGGATAATGGTGCAACTGCAGCTATCTATCATTTGTTTTTCCTTTTCCATCTAATCATCCTCCCTTAAATATATGCACATATATTCATATGTTCACTTTTATTATATTCCTATGTGCGCTATTATTCAATTACATTTTTTAAAAAGAAAATATTTCCGAAAACTTTCCCGTAAAATATGCTACATTCATAGGTCATATTCTCGTAAATAATGGTACTTCTGACAATAAAATCAAATCTCCTGCAGAAGTATTTAAGCTTGCTTAGACATACTGAAAAGCTCATCGTTATATTTTAATTAGACTCAGCAGGTAAATGCCCATTTTATTCAAGCTGCCTTTATTATCTGCCTAGAAACCACGGCAGTAGGGTCTATATGATATGTACATGTATGATCTAGACTACATATATTACCTAGTTCTCGCATCATAGTTCATCATAGCTTATGGGTCTGAACATTTTCGACAAAAAATGCACCCTAATCATTAGGGTGCTAATGCAATGCTAATATAGTTGTCTTCGTAATACACTTACTGTTTCTTCGTTTGGTTTCTCTCCCAACTCTTCCCAAAGTAATACTTCTAATTGCTTATAAATATCGAAGGCTTTTCTCACGTTACCTAATTCCATATGGTATTGAATCAACTCTTTGTAATAAAGTTCACCAAAGGGATCGAGCTCAATTAGCTTTTCTAAGATGACCATCCATAATTTGGGTTTTATTTTTATCTTATTGTAGTATCGGATATATTCTTCAAAAAACCGCTTACAGTCTTCTCTGTTTTTTTCTCTATAGGGCAATGCCCAGTTATAATCTTCATAGCCAAGGTATCCCTTTATGGCATGCTCAATCATACGCAATAGGTTCTCATCATCACCGATATAGTTCTCTATCTTTCCAGAAAATTGAATTTGATCATAGGTTATATCAATATTTAAGGAATACCTTTCATCAGAATAAAGCAGCGGGTCATGATATTCATTACTTTTTAATTCTTTTCGAAGTTGATAAACCGTGGTATGCAGTATTGCTGCTGCTTTATCAAGGGAGAGATCAGGCCATAAATCTTCAATAATCTGCATTCGATGCATGGTCACTTTATGATGCAATAAATATGCACATAATTCTTTTACTTTTTTGGTCCTCCATTTTATAGGTTGTCCGTGTTTGTTATACAAAACAAAATTACCCATAAATTGAGCATTTAAGTGCATGGTTTGATGTACTTTAGTGGAGGAGGCTTTCCTTCTTCTCTTTATTTTTTCTATAGCTTGAAATAAGCGTTTTTTGTCTAAAGGCTTTAATAGGTAATCTGTAGCATGAACCCTAAAAGCATCCAGAGCATATTGGTCATAGGCTGTTACAAATATAAAATCAATGTTTTCATCAATTTCCAATATTTGTTCAGCTGCTGTAATTCCATTTTGATCAGGCATTTCAATATCTAAAAAAATGATATCTGGTTCAAGTTGCTTTATGGATTTTAAAGCATCTGTTGGATGCTCAAAAGTCCCTACAACTTCTATATCTGCTGTTTCCTTTAACATGTTCTCTATCAAATGAATCGCCAGTATTTCGTCATCAATAACCAATGCCTTTAACATATTACTCATCCTTTTCCTTCTCTTCATACCAAGGCAATATTATAGTTATACTAGTGCCTACGCCTTCTTCACTTTTGATTTCAATGTTTCCTCCACTATATTGTTTAATCCTTTTTACAGTATTGATTAGCCCCACCCTACCTTTATGATTAGCCTCCTGCGTAAGCATCTGATGGATGATTTCTTGTTTCATGCCAACGCCATTATCCGTAATACGAATCATAATTTGCTTATCCATTTGCTTCATCATCAAACAGATTTGTCCATTTTTTCTGCTGCTAACACCATGCTGAATGGCATTTTCAACGAGTGGTTGTATTAATAATGGCGGAATCATACAATCTTGATTCAAATTCATTTCTATCTCAAATTGAAATTTATCAGGATATCTTGCTTTTTCTATTTCAACATAGGAGTTGACTAAAGATATCTCATTACGAATCGGAATTAGCATGTGTGTATTTGTAAATGCAAAGCTTCCTCGTAAAAAATTAGCAAAATTTAAAAGTAAGGTGCGTGTCTTTTCAATATCCATGTAGCTTAAAGACATGATGGAATTTAAGACATTATATATAAAATGTGGTTTGATCTGTGCTTGTAAAAATGCAATTTCCATATTGGTCGCTGCTTGAGCAGACTCTTTTACGGATATCAGGTTCTTCATTCTTATCTTTAGCTCTGTTAAGTCTATTGGCTTATGCAAAAAATCATTGGCCCCTGATTGAAATGCTGCGATCATATCTTCCGGCAAAATAGCTGCCGTAAGCATTAACACAGGTAGCTCTGTCAAATTATGTTTTTCTCTAATTTTCTGACAAACCTCGTAGCCACTAAGCCCCGGCATCATAATATCAAGCAAGACCAAATGTATATTCATATGATTCTCTAATTGTTCTAACACATCCGCTCCATTATCGACAGCAATAATACAATATTCTTCGGATTCTAAAGCGTCCATTAATATGCGCAGATTAGAATGATTATCGTCTGCAATGATGATTTTCTTATGCTTTGTATTTCCTTTTATATAAGGAAAAGTATAATGGGGCGTGTATTCAACAGCCTTATCATGAGCATCTTTTATTGGACGAATATCCCCTGCTTCTTGATTTATAATAGGTAGACTAAAACTAAAAGTTGATCCCTTCCCAAACTCAGATTCAACCCAAATCTGTCCGCCTTGTAACTCAACCAGCTGTTTCACAATGCTTAATCCCAGGCCAACACCATGAATCTCTTGAGGTACAGCGCCTGCCTGCTCATAGCTATTAAAAATAGAATCTAATTTCTCTTCTTCAATGCCGACCCCAGTATCTTCAATGGAAACAATTATTTTATCATCTTTTGGCATGGCGGATATTTTGATTTCACCTTGATCTGTATATTTTATTGCATTATCAATAAGGTTATATAATATTTGCCTTAAGCGATTTTCATCTGCATAAACCAATGGCGTATCTTTAGAAATTAAATTTATGATTTTTATATCTTTTTTAATAATGTATTCTAATACCTCTGAGACAACAAAGGTAGCAGCGCACAAGTCTATCGATTTGAGGTCTAGCTTTAATTCATTTCTTTTCAATTTCGCAAGATCTAAGATATCATGAACCAAACTGGAAAGACGTTTTGCTTGGTGGATCACAAGTTTGATCTTCTCTTCTTGATGTAATGTTAATGTGCTGGCCACATTATTATTTAGCATCGTTTGTAAAATCGTGATAATACCATACAAAGGGGTTCTAAATTCATGGGATGTTTTTGCAAGAAATTCATCTTTTAATTTATCAACCTGTAACAGTTGCTCAGATAATTCTTCATTTTTCCGATAGGTATCGGTAAATCGATTTGCCATATACAAGGACAGCATTAGTAAATAAAGAAATGGAAAAACGGGGGGCAATATATAAATCTTAATATCTCTCATCACGTTAAGCGTTGCTACAATAGCATATAAGATTAATATTAGAGAACCCAAGAATAAATGCCCAGCACCTGTCGTTCCCTTCATGATTGCTTTCGCTTGAATGTATAACACATACAGCAGGGTGATCATAAAATAGATGGTATGAACAGATTCTAAGTTTGAATTGATGTTGACTGGAAATAGGATAGATAGCGTCACACCAATTCCCAGTATTATGATACAACGTACAATTTTTATGTTAGAAAATGCTTTTAATGTGGTATGAAAATAAGCTACCAAGAATAACCCTGCCAAATTCGATGTGCTTTGAAGCTTTTGAAATAATTCATAAGGTATCCCTGGATATAGGTAATGTAAAACCTTTTCTCCATGTGTTGCTGAATATACAATAACAGAGAAGCAGAAAAGTGAAAAATACAAAAGGCTGATATCTTTCCGAAAGTGCAGATAGAACCCTAAGAAATAAATACCTGCCATAAAAAAGGCAGCGATTATAATCCAATCATAGGTTATGGCACTTTGTCTTAGATTAAGGGTCCCGTTTTCATCTCCAAGGTATATAGAACCGATTATTCCTCCTCCTGAAGCATAGTCGAAATTTGCTGTATGAACAATGATTTCCATATCATCGTTATTGTTGTAAAAGAAAGCAGCATAAGGCGTATTATGGGGAGAATAGGTTATATCTTCTTTTGGTATTCCACTTTGTCCAACCCTTGTTCCATTGATATAAATAGCATTAGACATACGAATATTAGAGGTCTTTATACCTAATAAAGGTTCATTTGGAGGAACTTTTACTATTAATCGATATGTGGCACTTGTGTACTTTGAGACAGGTTTATTGTTGATCTGATACTTAGTCCATAGTGACGGCACCGATACATAAATAGGATTTTCTCTATCTCTAAAATATTCAGAACCAACAAGCCTCCCAGGAACAAACTCCCATTCCCCATTCAGTTCAATGGGCCCATACTCATTAAAATCATAATTTTTCAAATCTAGTATTCCTTGTTTGGCTTTTAATGCATCCCCATTCGTAATACCAAAATTAAATACATTTCCTATCGACAAGGCTATTACTAAAAAAACTGTAATTGTTAAGATCATTGTTCTTATTTTCACTATAATTTTCACTATGATTTCCTCTCTGATCTCCTTTTCTATGGCATATACGTGTATTATAACAGAATTGTTTCGGATAGATTGAAGGTAAAAAATACTAAAAAAACTGTCTTTATATAAGTAGAGGGATTGGAAATAAAACCAATCCCTCTACTTATTATTGTTTATTTCCTATCTACTTGATGATCTCTACAACTTTCGTTTCACCAAACCATAGAACGTAAGCACCTAATTTTTCTGAAATATAACGAATAGGAACCATTGTTCTGTTATCAATCATCTTCGCTGGAACATCCATATCTTCAATTAACTGATCAATTGTTAATTCGAGTACTTGACCATCTAACGTGATTGTAACAAGTCGTAAATCTTGGTTCCAATCTACTTTTGCACCTAATGCTTCGGCTACTATTCGGATGGGTACAAGGGTTCTATTATCCTTGATGATAGGTGCAACATCCGTTAGCTTGTTAACTTCATCAACTGAATAATCATTGCTATCAACCGTTAATTTGATTTTGCTAATTTTATCGGTTTTTACGATACTGTACAAACTGAAAGAATCTGTGTAAAACTCAAATGTTTCTTCTTTGCTGTTATAAGTTCCGCCTAACTTAACTGTACGGTACGCACCGTCTGCTTGAGGAACAAATCTTACAGCTGTCATATTATTTGTTGCGCCTGTCAAGCCTAGTTCTTTAAGATTTATTGTTACTTTCACAGGTTCTGCAAAACTCTTGATTCTTTTGCTTGTCCCATCACTATAATTTAATTGTGCTACCAAGTCTAAGACCTTACCACCTAATGGCTGTAAACCATAGCTTTGCAACTTTGCGCCCGTTAAAACTTCTTCAGTTTTCTTTTGTTCCGTTAGAAGGGCACCTAACTCTAATGATGCACTTAATCCTTGTTTTACTTCTGGAACGGCTAAACTCTTGTTACCAAAATCAATCTTAGCTACAGTTGATTCTAGTATTACTGGCTTCCCTTGTTCCATTATTTTATTAATTTCTGTGCTTGTAGCTTTTACAGTTCCTTGACCTGTTTCTACAGTGGATAAACCATCTGTAATTTTCGTTGCAGGTTGAGCTACAGTAGGTTGAGGAGTATTTGCAGAGCTTCTACCACCTCCGCCACTGCCGCCAGTGGAACCTCCACCACTTGCTGGAGATGCTACCATTGTCACAGTGACACTAACAGCATTTCCGCTTACTTCGATAGTTCCTATTTGTGTTACATATCCAGCCTTGCTTACACTGTAATCATACGTGCCGTTTTGTAAGTTAATTATCGCTTTTCCTTCTTCATTAACTGTTAAATCATAACCATTAATTGAAACTTTTGATACTGGTAATACGCCTGTAGATGTTTTTACAATAAATTCTACAGGATATTTCACTACTACTGTAGATGCTGGTAATAATGTTTTTTCTATCGAAACTTCCGAACCGTCTACTACAATTTGACCTGATTGAGTCTCCCATCCAGTCTTACTAATGGTATATGAATAAGTCCCATTTGGTAGCTGAATGGTTGCTTTTCCTTGATCATTTGTAGTAAGAGTAGAACCATTAATAGAAATAGTTGCATCCGCTAGAGGATTTGCTACTCCCCAATAAACCGTGAAGTCCGTATCATAGGATACGCTATAAGGAATTACTGAATTTCTAAATATCTCAAATTCTTCAATCAATAAGTCTAGAAGCTCATCTACTTCCTGCTGTGTTGCAGCATCGTTTTCGTTTAACATATTGACTGTTTCCATTAATACTAGATCGAATCTAACTGCTGCTTCTTCAGGGTACTGCCCAGGTTCTATGCCTACATCTACTGATTGACAAAATAATTCTATTTCATCAAACTTTGCCTGTAGAGATGATTTATCTACTGTTTGTTCGACCAAGAAAACATACTCTTCATCATCTGATAAATCGAAAGCTTCAGTTACTGATGTATATCCTGGTTTTGATAAACTAATAGTATTGCCAAGTTCTCCAATTGTTACCGTGACTCTACCGTTTTGGTCTGTAGTGTAAATAGTGTCATTTAACACGACAGATACACTGGCTACCGATTCGTCAGTACTCTTATCTTTAACGATAATATCTACTACTCTTTCTCTTACTAATTCTTCAACCACACCAGACCATGTAGAAGGTATAACAAAACCATCATATCTTGTTGCTATGTAGCCCTCTCTAAAAAACTCCAAGTCATTAGCTCCTGCAAAAATTTGAATCGTTACTTTACCAATACTATTCGTTACATAAGATACCCCGTTAATTATAGCAGTAGCATTTGCTAACGGTTGTTTGGTTCTCGCATCACGTATTGATAAAACGACTGATCTGGTTTGTGGTTGTCTGGTTACCTTTACAGTGTAAGTCTGTACTGCTTTACCTTCCTCTTGCACTGTAATTTCAAACGTATTTAAACCTGTTTGAAGATCTAGTACAGTAGGATATTCTGCATCTACACCACCAATTTTAACTATATCTAAGTCATTATTTTTCATAGTAAAAATTTCAAGCTGCGTTACCGCATTAGATACTGTACCTTCGATTAATAAAGGTATGTTATCAGATTCATCGACCACAAATTCTGAACCGCCTACTATCTCTAATCCTAAAAGCTTACTTTTTTCAGTTATTCTGGAGTTCTCAAAAGCTGTTACAGCTGCTTGTAAAGTATTAGTAGCACTATCTACATCAAGTTGGCTACTTTCTGCAGCATACATTACATCTTCTGCTACAGATAAAGCCTGCCACAATGTATTTCTAGATCCTACTGGGTACTGACCTACTCCCGTACCTTCTACTGAATCGTAGTATAAATCATTAGCAATTCCTATTAACGCACTCAGTGCAGATCTATCCACGACGGGTATCTGTACTGCTGAACCTAAAAACATTTGGTATGCTATGTTTAAATTTACTACTGCGTTGTCCAATTCGGACTGTATAGTTGCATTATCTCTTATATATACTGCTGAGTAAATAGCATCAAGAAAAGTAAACTTGGCCTCCAGTGGATACTGTCCTGGCATAGTTCCAGTTACTGCATTGTTGTATACATTAAACATATCATTTATTAGATTTGTCAACTCCGAAGTATCTAAAGTAGGCGTCGGAGCTACTATCAGCCCCTCGGGTATCGAAATTGCATATAAATCTGTAAGCCTAGAAGGATCTACATTATCTGGATAGTAAAACCATGCCTGTCCTCCGTTTCGCATAACATACACGAAATATTCAATCGCATATGCTTGCATCTGTGCGTACTCTGGGTCTGCTAGATCATATGTATAAACGTTTCCACCCTCATGATTTAACTGCTGAAAACCCTTTACAATACTTAAACCATGCTGATTAATTGCAGATCTATGATATACGTTTATTAATGGAACATCGCCTTCTTGTAATCCTGTAATAGTGAATGTTGCTGGAATACTATCAAGGGATGTTACTGTGGGAAGCGTATGAGTAACTATAGGAGCTGAATTCTTGCCTGGTAACGATATCTTAAATGCGGTTTCATACCCATTTTGATCAGCTCCTGATGGGTATATAATTGGGTCTATGTCTCCCTTTACTTTATCAATCCTGAAATAGTACAAGATTTCGGTTACGCCATAATTAATCATCCATTCGACATCTTCAGAAGTTAACGGAGACATTGGCTGCCACGTATTCTCTTCTATATTCTCAAGTGTCAGATTCCCAAAAGGTTCTAAACCTGCCCCTGTTTTCATATAAGTATGCATATAGATCCTATGTACATTAGGATAGTTCGCAGCTATTGTGATTGTAGATATCGGGCTGTAATCTGTTCCTATTATAGCTGGAGGTACATGGATAAAATCCTCTCCTAAAGATTGTAATAATATAGGTCCTTCTGCTGGTTCCTCATCTGTACCTAAAACATTAATTGTCTTAGTTACTAAATAATCAGATACAACTGCATTGATAGTAAATGTTCCCGAAGGAGTATCTCTTTTAACATTTAATACGTTGTCTGTAATGCTCCAATTATCTGTATTACCTCCATCAATACTAAATGTTGTTTGTTCTGTATCAAGTTCCCCTGCGGTATTGCTGTATACCTGTAATGTCACTGTTAGATCGGACTGCATGCTAACTATATCTAATGTATCGGATATTGGTATATTTCCTTCTTCTTTAATTTCCATTTCGCTATTGCCATCCATAAGTCCAGATGCGCCAGCATTTACTATACCCGTAGGTAGTAGCATGACCAATACTAAAATCAACGCTAAAATTCTTTTTCCTTTCACTTGATCTCCTCCTTTAGTATGATTGATAATGGCTAAGTTTAAATCTACTCTTACTACTTATTAATTATTGCTTTGCATTTCTACCCCCTTATTCGTTTTTTGATGATAAGATGAAGAAAAAATATAACTATGTATAAATATCTTACTTTTTGTGTCTAAATTATTGACCTAAGTCCAATTCTTACTGTCTATTTGAATGAAGCAAAGTTAGAACTTACGTCATAGATCATCATAATCTATGGGTCTGAACATTTTCTGAACATTTTCGACAAAAAATACACCCTAATAGCTAGAGTGCTAATGCAATACGAATATGTTTGTTTTCATAAAGATCTTACTGTCTCTTCATGCGGTTTCTCTTGGGTTGTCAACATTTATCTAGACAACTTTTTAAGGTGATTTGACTTGTATTGATATGGTAATAAATAGCCTAATGATGAATGAATTCTATTACTTCAATACTCAAGGGTTTCTCCCTCATTCCTTATATCCATGGTGAACCTATAGCAGCAAAAGGGCTTTCAAACTGATGACGGATTTAGTAATATAGGCAATAAATAAACTCCCCAGTATTTGTTCTGCTGGAGAGTTTATCTTTTTTCAGGTATACATTCTAGTATGAAAATTTAAATGCTTACTTAAGCCAATGCACCCTCTGTACCTAGGATTGCACCCATATCCGCTTCAACATTTGAGATAGGTGTAATATTGAAATTATCCACCAATACCTGTAATACATTTGGTGAAATAAATGCTGGTAGCGAAGGTCCTATATGGATATTCTTTATACCTAAAGATAGAAGCGTCAACAAAATACACACAGCCTTCTGTTCATACCAAGACAGGATCAGCGATAATGGCAGTTCATTGACGCTGCATTCAAAGGCTTCTGCGAGGGCAGCGGCTACTTTTATTGCTGAATAAGCATCATTACATTGACCCATATCTAGTAATCTTGGAAGTCCTGCAACGGTACCGAATTCCATTTTGTTGAATCGGAATTTTCCACATGCTAGTGTTAATATAATTGTATCTTTTGGAGCTTTTTCTGCAAATTCGGTATAATAGTTTCGTCCTGGCTTAGCTCCATCACATCCTCCTATTAAAAAGAAATGTTTAATATCACCCTTTTTAACTGCATCAATTACCTTATCTGCAACACCTAGAACAGTATTATGCCCAAAACCAACAAGGATCTTCTTTTCCACTTCGTCCTCTGACCATCCGCCAAGTTCTAAAGCCTTTTCAATGACTGGTGTAAAGTCCATAACCCCATCTTTTTCCTCAATATGGGTAATATCTGGGAAACCAACAATACCTGAAGTAAAGATTCGATCCTTATAGCTTTCCCTAGGTTTTTGTAAACAGTTTGTCGTCATCAAAATAGCACCTGGAATGCCATCGAACTCTTTCTGTTGATCCTGCCATGCGCCACCAAAGTTTCCTACTAAATGAGAATACTTCTTCAATTCTGGATATGCATGGGTTGGTATCATTTCTCCATGGGTGTAGATGTTGACCCCTTTACCTTCTGTTTGCTCTAACAGCTGCTTTAAATCCTTTAGATCATGACCTGAGACCACAATGAATGGCCCCTTCTTTTTCGTGATCAAAACCTCTGTCGGTACTGGGTGTCCATAAGTTCCTGTATTCGCACCATCTAAAAGCTCCATACACTTAAAATTCACTTGTCCTAGCTCCATATTTAAATTCACTAGGTCTCCCACTTCTAAAGTATCATCAATCACAGCTGCCAAGCCTTTATAGAAGAAATTGCTAACGGTTTCGTCCATTTTCCCTAGAACATGGGCATGATGACCGTATGCACCCATTCCTTTCATTCCATAAATCAATAACTCTCTTAAGGATCTTATGTCTTCATTTAAACTGCTATCCGCCATGATACCTACTTTACTAGCATCTACTAACATCTCATCCCTAGTCATAGGTGGTTCATAGGCAGCTGCACTTGGGACAGGTTGTCCAATTTCTCCTGCCAATGCTCTTAACTGCTCTTTTACCTCAGAAGCCTTCTTAATATAGGATTCAAATCTCTCCGGATCAAAATTTACATTTGTTAGGGTTGAAAAGATTGCATCTATTACAAACTTATGGGTGTTTTCGTCAATTTTATGTCCCTTTTCCAAAGCTTTGTATCCATAAAAGCCAATTCCTTTGAGCATATGGACTAATAAATCCTGAAGCCCCGCAACCACTGGGTCCTTTCCGCATACCCCGGACTTTACACATCCCTTACCTCCAAGAGTTTGCTCACACTGAAAACAAAACATTTTGTTCTCCATAAACATTGTCCTCCTTTTTCTCCTTAATTAAACCACTTCCATGCAGTTTGTTAAATTAATACCACCAATTTTTACTATTAAACAAAAACTTCCTATGCATCTGTTAATTTCATATTCTCACAATCATTAAAAGTGATCTGAATAATAAAACTTTTTGTTTATAGTATTATTTTGGTACCTACCGCAGGCTCTAAAGAAGTAAATTCACTATACATCGATGTGTATATTTACCCTCAGTTAGATTCTGAAAAGATATTGTCCGTGTCCTAAATTGTAACATCAGTTTCCACTCGCGAATATAGTAGAACTGACAATAGATATATAATCCATTTATTTAATAAAATAGGGGGGAAGCAAGATGTATAATTACTTTGAAGGGCAAAACAAGGATCACACCCATGAATATCAGGGGGTTACGACATACGATGATGGTCATATCCATAGATATAGAGGATATACTCATGGAACTATACCTGCATATGGGAGCCATGTTCACTATTATGAAGGATATACTACTGTTGAAGACGAGCATAGGCATGAATATATAGGACATACAGGTCCAGCAATACAGATTCCTGGTGGCCATATACATTATATGCAAGGGATAACGAATTACGTTGATGGGCATGTTCATAAATATATGAATGCCACCTCACATCAATTACCTTCTCATTTATCCTCCCACCATTGCATGCTACCACGCCCGCACCAATATACTAGATCATATTATGGAATGAATCGAGAATATTAATAAATAAAGAGTGTAGGAATGGCAGGCTTTATGCCATTCCTTTGTTATTACATATAATGTTATTCTAAGGGTTTCTCCCTTATACCTTATATCCAGCTGGTTATCGCATAACACAAAAAGAATTTTCAAACTAATTTTTGGAATAATTTAGCGGTTATATATCCTACTTTGAATGGTTAATATAATATCATCAGGTACGTAATGGTTGAGCCAAGACTTATATATGCTCTCATAAGGGGTGTATATAGGTCGGCCAAAGATTGCATACGGATCCTAGTGGGTTCGTATGCAGTCGGAGGGAAGATTCTATATGGTAAAGAAAGGTTTTATTGCAGTCGACCTCAATTGATTGTAATAGGGTCCCAATTTATCATGTAGGGTCGAGCGAAGATCCTGCAGAGTGCCGCAGGTCGTAAGACTGATGGTTATATGCAGCCGAGAGGTTGCATATAGCTGTTAAGGTATTCTGCATGGTCGAACGAACCATCATCATGGGTAATGACCTGCTTGGTTATGGTCGAAAGATCATAGCTAGGTAATAAGTTATCTATGGTGGTGCAAGGTAGATCATTACGTGCTTGATTTTTATATTTATATAATCAAAATTAAAGTTTCTGGATTACCAGGAGCTTTATTAAATTCTGCTTCGGATCTTTAAATCAATCTATTCTTTAGATGTATGTCCTCTTCTGTGGTGGCTATCACCCTCAATTGTTTGGAAAATGTTTAGATACCTCAGCTGATAAACCCTTCTTTTTCTCCCACTGCTTCGACAAACATATCCACAATATTTGGATCAAATTGTATAGCCTTGCATCTTTGGAGTTCTTCCATTGCCTGCTGATAGTCTTTCCTTGTTTGATAAGGTCTATTTGATGTCATTGCATCAAAGCTATCAGCTACACTTAGGATTCTAACAAGATAAGGGATTTCTTCCCCCTGTAGTCCAGAAGGGTATCCAGTGCCATCATATTTCTCATGGTGATGTAATATGAGTGGAATAATATCTTGTAGAGAAGGCACATGCTTTAATATTTCAATTCCTTGTTCAGGATGGCTTTTAATCATTTTCCACTCATCAAAGGTTAGCTTTGTTTTTTTATTCAAAATATCAATTGGGATATTGATCTTACCTATATCATGCAAGTACGCGCCATATTTTAATATTCTTTTCTCCGCTTCATTAAGACCCAGCTTCTCAGCTATAAGTTTACAATAGATAACGACGCGCTCCGTATGCCCATAGGTATATCTATCTTTAGCATTAATTACACTGATTAATGTCTTGAATGAACTAATCAGATCAATATGTTCCGTTTCGATATCTTTCTTTAACTCATCTAGGACCGAAACATAAGCCTCCACTCTGTTTTTATTAAAAAACTTTGCCCTATATAGGGCATCATCTGCGCTATTTATTAGCTCTAGCTTTGTTTTGGATTTATCTGGAAAACAGGATACACCTATAGATATCGTAAGCTTCTTTCCTGGTAAATTTTCTTCACCCTCAAAGCATGTATTCTCTATGGCACATCTGATTTTCTCACCTAATTCAATCGCTTCTTCTTCTGGTATAGATGGAGCTATTACAGCAAACTCTTCCCCGCCATATCTCGCTAAAGTCTGTTGGTCATTTATACTGTTTTTTAAGATTTGTGCAATATTTTTTAATACTTTATCCCCTTGCAGATGTCCATAAAGATCATTATAACTTTTGAAATAATCAATATCTATAAACAATAGCGAAACAGAATGATTCATTTCTTCAGCTTCACTCATAGAAGTAGTTAATTTTTCTTGAAAATATCGGTGATTATAGACATCCGTTAACTCATCTATATTAACCAAAGCATGTAATTTTTCTCTATAATTTTTTTCGATTTTCACATAATCTCCAAGCAGCCATGCCGTTAATACAAATACACCCGTTAACACTAAATCTGTTTCGAAAAAGCTATTTGCATTCGCATTACTCGTGCCAAAAATTAAATCTGTAGTCAGAATCATAACTGAGCACACGGATGCGCAAAGTAATCCATGGTACATTCCAAATTGTATAGTTGATGTAATAATAATGAACAGGAATAAAAATTTAAAAGAACTCAAATGCTTTCCTGATACAAAAACAATTGCATAAAAAACTCCAACAAAAAGTATTGTCTCAATAATATCACTTATATCCCATCTTTTCTGAAAACGGCTTCGTTTGTACGAAAAAATCCACAATTCATATATTAGCATTAATGTTCCGACGCAAATCGTAGTAACAGATACCAGATCGTAATTATCACTGCTAATTCGGGCGATAGAATTATATCGATTGCCATAGATACTAAAAACTATTATTCCACAAAATAATATTGATATTAACTTAACTATTGCCACAACCTTATGTACATTCTCTCTTCTACTATCTTCATATAAATTCATTTTCTCACCTATATATACTCTACTATAATTAGTTAAAATTGTAGAAAATTAAAATAAAAAGAGGTCAATTTCCGACCTCCCTTTTTATTTTTCTCTTAGCAGCTTTGGTTCTGTAGGTTGATACACTCCCCATACACAAGCGGATGCTGCAGTCGTGCTAGCAAAAAAAGCTAAAACTGTAGCTCCAAAAACAGCAAGTGTAGTAAATAAATGCTTCTTCATCTTTTGTCACCTCCAGTAATAAAAGAAGTTTTTGCTAATAAAATATCTAAATTTGATATTATTAGATGACCTAATCTTGTTAAAGTAAATGATTGCCATACCAATCCAATACATATTGCTAAAATAAGTTTCATTGCTGGATAGTTTATTCTCTGGAAATATAATATGAATAATCCGACTGAACAAATAAGACAAAGATGAATAAATTGAAATGACTTTTTCCTAAGTCGCTCTTTCGACTCCTGCTTAATGATTGGTTTGTTAGGAGTATCTACAGGACAATATCTTGAAATAATATAATAAGCATATATAAAACTAAGAATATGAAATATTAAGGCAAAGACTAAATTTATAGAATTGAATTGATTTATAGCTACAGAAAATCCTACGAATATAATTGTACCTATCGTCGCACATCTATTCGGTGATGTTGCATGAACACCACCAGAATATTTTCTTAAAATACTTGCCGTAAATGATATTATCAAAGACTCTAAAAGCACACCAAATAAAATTCCAAAAACAGTGATTAACAGAATTGACCATAAAATATGCAAAATAGCAAAAGCTCCATAAGCTAGAATTTCTTCATAATCTTTATCAAAACCTAAGATTACTGATATTTGAGAGGCAAAACGATTCGATAGTTTTTCAATTAAATACATTCTAACCCTACCCTCTTATCTAATTCTTTTCTTTCTTATAGAACCAATTAAACACATGATACCAAACATTAATAATAGAGAAGGTGTTCCAAGCAAAATACTTAGAAACGATTGATTAAGTAGTATTTCTACATCCATTTGAAATAATTTTATATATGATAGAATTGTAACCCAATCTGCAAATGAGATAATAATGAAGCTTATTATTGCTACGGAAATAGCCTTAATAATATCAATCTTATTTATCTTATGCACCAAAATGATATATGCTAGCAGAGTAATCATAGTATGTACACCAAAATTAATTGGTAATTGCCTAACTAGGTATGTTATTATTCCTAACATAATACCAGATCGTATAACCCTACCTTTATCTATTTTCTCACCTGTAAGTATATAGCCAGCAAAAATGAGCAATACTCCTTCAGGTATTGTCCTTAGAAATAATGCCAACAAGGGTAATTTTAACACTTATTCGGCCTCCTTTCAACAAATTGCTTTCAACATCTGACACCATATTTCGACATATAACTAAATTCGACAGCATTGAAACAAATCCTTTATATTTTATAATGGAAATACCTTCTAACGATTGAATTTACAAAGTATGTGTATTCGATACTAACCCTCCAATATATTTATACATATAATTTTTATTTTTCTTGATACGAAGGAAAATTCGCAAAGGATTTTCCAGTATTTTGTAGAACTTATAAAACGGTATTCAGCAATATTTTAAATTGAGTTATTTATTAGATTTTTTTAACATTTGACCACTTAGGGAGGGCTAAACATTGGAAAATAATTTTACATTCGGAAAACTATCTCAATTCATGTCTAAGCAATCATTGATCAGACTGTTTTTTTTTGCATCAATTATGCTAGGTCTCATATATTCCAGTTTTGAAAATTATCTGTTCTTTCATATCCTTGTAGAGGGTCTGTGCATCGTTATTGGTCTTGGCGTAATGGTAATTGCCTTTAACACTCATACCTTTACGAAAAATGATTCTCTGTTACTTCTAGGAGTTTCTTATTCTTTTGTTGCGGGTTTCGATTTTATTCATACGATTACTTATAAAGGAATGAACATTTTTTCTGGTCTAGACGCAAATGTGCCAACACAACTATGGATTATAGCCCGATACATAGAAAGTATATCGCTTGTTATTGTATCTATATTTTTAAATAGACGGACTCGAGTATCTAAACTGACTTTTTTATATTCTGTCATTTCTGCTTTTTTATTGCTATCTGTTTTTTATTGGAACATTTTCCCTAACTGCTTTGTGGAAGGGATCGGCCTAACTTCTTTCAAAAAAATAAGCGAATATATCATTTGCGGTATTTTATTGATAGCAATATCTTTCTTAGTAAGAAAAAAAGAATCCCAATCACGTGAAGTCTTCTTTTATCTGATCCTCTCTATTACACTTACAGCTATCTCTGAGTTGTTCTTTGTATTTTATGTTAGTGTATATGGTCTCTCAAATATGCTTGGACATATTTTCAAATTACTATCTTTCTACTTTGTATATAAATCCATTGTGCAAACCTATCTAAAAGAGCCTTACCATCTTTTAAATAAGACGAATATTTATCTAGAAGAAGTCATGAGTGAACTAGAAGAAAGCAATGCTGAATTACAATCAGAAAATGATAAAAGAAGAGCTATTGAGAAAGAATTATTAAAAGATCAAGCTGTACTAAATTCTATTCTTAATTCAACAGAAGCTGGATTTATGGTGATAAACATCGATGGAGAGCTCATGAAAATAAATAACCAATTAATCAACATGTGGCAAATCCCTGAAAAGATTATTGAGAAAAGAGAAGCTAAAGATATCATAAGATTTTTAAAAGATCATTGCAGTGATTCTAGAAAAATCCTGTTGAACTTTCAACAAAAACCCCACGCTTCTAAAGAAAATATACATTATATTAAGGCCAAAGATGGAAGGATCATAGAGCAATTATATAAGCCCCTTATAACTGACGGAGAAATATTAGGCAGTATTTGGAGCTTTCGTGATATTACAAATAGCCTACATTTAGTTAGTCAATTAAAAGACCATGAAATGCGCTACCAAACATTGGTCGAGATGATGCCCGAAGGAATTGGAATTATAGATAAAGGTAAATACATCTATGCAAACAAAGCCTTAGCTAAGATACTGCAAGTAGGATCTCCTGAACAACTAATGAATCAAAATCAACATGATTTTTTAAGGACGCATCCTTCCTGTAGCAATACGATTCATAATATACTTTTAGAAATCTTAGAAAAAAAGAGAGTCCTACCATTTTTAGAGCAAAAAATCATTTTACACAATGGTACCGTTCTGGATATTGAAGCTGCAGGTTTTCCATACTCAATAAATGAGGATACTTCTGCTGTTATCATTGTCAGAGATATTTCTGGAAAAAAACAAAAAGAGCAACTACAAAAAGATATTCAACAAAAACAAATCCAATTAGAAAAAGAGCAAGAATATAATAAGACAATCACTCAGTTTTTTTCAATGATATCTCATGAACTGAAAACGCCGTTAAATGTGATCCTTGGTACAGTACAATTGCTTCAAGTTAGTGAATTTCATGCTGAAAATACCTCATTCAAAAAGTATATCTATGTTATGAAGCAAAATTGTCACCGCTTATTACGGTTGATTAACAACTTAATTGATATAACAAAGATAGATTCAGGCTTTTTACATATGAATTATAAGAATTATAATATTGTGAGTATCGTCGAAGATATTACCTTATCCATTGTGGAATATACAAGAAGCAAAGGGATTGAACTTGTTTTTGATACAGACATAGAAGAAAAAATTATTGCCTGTGATGCGGATAAAATAGAACGAGTACTCCTGAACTTACTTTCAAATGCCATAAAATTTTCAAATCCAGGAGGTATTATAGAGGTAAACATACAGGATGCAGATGAGAATATCATTATTTCTATAAAAGATACAGGTATAGGTATTCCCGAAGATATGCAGGAAAAAATCTTTGATAAATTTAGACAAGTAAATGATCCTTTAAGTAGAAGAGCTGAAGGCAGTGGTATAGGTTTATCTCTTGTTAAATCAATTGTTGAGCTCCATGGCGGAACGATTGGTGTAAAAAGTATTTATGGTCAAGGAAGTGAATTTATTATTAAGCTGCCTGCTATATTCATGAATAGCGAAAATAATGAATATGACGAAATTGCTTCTACAGGGGAAATAAATATCGAAAGGATAAATATCGAGTTTTCTGATATATATTCGTAAGAAATGGATAGAGACAAAGCAACTTCTTATTCTAAGGAGTTGTTTTCTATTTTATACCCAAAAATCAGTCAATGAATGATTTTTTCTTATGGCAATTCAATCTATAAAGCAAAAATCGAAAGTACTCCTTAAGCTTAAATTATAAGAGTAAAAATAGATAGGTTTTGAGTTTCCCATTATAAACCATACTCAAATACTTCTTTATTAAAAGGATTTTGACAAAAATTGTCGAATTTAAGTTAGTCAATCAAACAAGTTCCATCTACGCTAAATTCTTCCCATTTTAAAATGAGAACTGGAGGCACGCTTATGCAAACAAAAAGAATCAAATTGAACTTAACAAGCTCTATTCGCACCAAACTGATTGCGATGACATCCCTTTTACTAATCCTTCCGTTATTAGTTACTGGAATCGTTAGCTATCGAATTGCAACAACCGAGTTAAATAAGAAAGGAGAAGTCATACTAAAGAACAGTGTCAAACAGGCACTTCAGCTTATTGATACTAAACAAAAAGAAGTAAGTACGGGAAATAAAACTTTAGCCGAGGCCCAAGAAGAAGTTAAAATCTATTTGTTGGGCAAGATGAATAGCGAAGGCAAAAGAGACATCAATAAGAACATTAATTTAGGAGAGAATGGCTACTTTGTAGTATATGATGAAAATGGTTTAGAGGTCGCTCATCCTTCTCTAGAGGGTAAAAATGTGTGGGATGTAGAAGACAAAAGCGGCAAAGGGTTTAAACTTGTTCAAGAACAAATAAAATCTGCTCAAAATGGTGGCGGATTTGTTTATTATACATGGACATTACCAAACTCTGAACAGGTAGGAGAAAAAATATCCTATCAAGAAAAAGACCCCCATTGGGGTTGGATTGTCTCAGCTGGTTCCTATATGCAAGATTATAATCAAGGTTCTCATGCCATCTTAAAATTACTGTTGTTCATTTTAGCAGGATCTACTATTCTAGGCCTGATTGCTATTATCCTATTCTCTAGACATATATCTGTACCTATACAGATGATTAGCAATAATTTAGAAGAGGTGTCCAAAGGGAATCTTCGCATTATGGAGCTAAACATTTCAAATAGGGATGAAACAGGGATGTTGGCAAAGTCTTTTAACGTTATGCTACGAAATATGAAGGAGCTTATTTCCACAATGAAGGATTCTTCGACGACAGTAATGAAGTTCTCTGACTCCTTAGCAACGATTACGGAAGAGACTTCTAGGGCTATCAACGAAGTAGCAACGACCATACAAGAGGTGGCTCAAGCCGTTGGGGAAGAAGCAAATAGCACTGAAAATGCGGTAAACAAAGTCGATATATTGGCAAACAACATTGAAACAGTAGCCGATTCAGCCATAAATATGGATCAAGTAGCTTCAATAACCGATGAATTAAGCGATAAGGGATTGAAAGCTGTTGAAACACTAATTGGTACTACAGATAAGAATAATACAGCCACAAACAGTATTAGTGAGGTTATTAACAAAGTAAGCGAAAGCAGCAATAAAATCAATGTTATTACAGAAACCATTACACAAATTTCTCAACAGACAAATTTACTGGCTCTGAATGCATCTATCGAAGCTGCACGGGCAGGAGATGCGGGTAGAGGTTTTGCAGTGGTAGCTGATGAGATCAGAAAGCTGGCTGAACAATCGGAGAACGCAGTGAAAGAGATCAAAGATATTATTGGGGACATACATAAGTATTCTAATTCCTCTGTGGAAACAATGGAACTCGTTAAGTCTGTATCTAAAGAACAAAATACTGCAGTAAATGATACAAAGAATGCTTTCAAGGAAATATCTAGTGCTCTCAAAAAGCTAATTATTAGTGTAAATGAAATTAGTAAAGAAACCCTATCTATGAGAAATATGAAAGACGAGATTGTAGGAATTATGGAAAATATCTCTGCTTCTACCCAGCAAACATCGGCTGCCACTGAAGAAGTGTCTGCGTCATCCGAAGAACAATTGGCAGCGGTAGAAGAAGTATCAAGCCATGCCCATGAGTTAAAAGTCTTATCTACACAGCTAGAACAGGTTATCGAACAATTTAAAATATAAGAATCTTTCCATCAGATATATTGAATAAATATTGCGTCACAATCGGGTGGGAGATCCCGCCCGATTGTGACCATACTTCGTAGGGATCGGCGCCGTTCCGCGGTTTTGAATCCCTATTTTTTTTCGGAACGATGAGGCATCGTTCTCTACAAAAAACATGATTCTCTGTGGTTTTGTAGGGTTGGACGACCCTGTCCAACCGTTATCGTTGCGACGTATTTTCCTACAACTGCGAAACAAGCGTATAGGCATTCATATATTAAAACTCACAGCAAAATGCAAAAATGCGCTATCGTATAAAAAAATAAAAACCCTAGTGGATAAAATCCTCTAGGGTTCATTATTGATATATTATCTTCTGAAGCCTCTGTTGTTATTGTTTCTTTGTTGCTTCTTCGCTTGTCTGCAAGCTGGACATCTTTGAGGTTCATTTTCAAAACCTTTTTCTTTGTAGAAAGCTTGCTCGCCTTCTGTGAAAACGAACTCTTTCTCACAATCTTTACATGCTAAAGTTTTATCTGCCATTTCAACATTCCTCCTTTTTCGTTGATTAAGATTTAATCTGGTTCACATTATTACCCTAAAAGAGGAAATGTTGTTAACTGTATTAAATCTATCTCTTGATGGTCGTTAAACCATCATAGCACTTTCATCATAGCATTATATTCAAAAGAATGCAACAGTTATTGTATATTTTCATACAAAAGGCCTCAGCAGATAGCTTACAAGCTTTAAGGGATCGTGATGCCCACTATTGAAGAGTTTTTCTCCAAGCCTTCCACCTAAGGCTCTTATCATTAGGTCAAATCTTGTATTATCTGCTTTTTCCATCCCTCGCCTTAAAACCAGAGAGTTCTCATATCCTTGGCGTAAAGGCTTTGTTAATTCTTCGTATCTCCCCATACCGGACAAATCTTGAGCTGCATAGATACCTGTCAAAAGTGCAACCCATTGACCAAATCCCAGAAACGGCATGATTGATCCAAAGCAATTGCCAGTGAACAAGGTATTTCCTAGCCTAGGTTGCTGACAAACTCCTATGATATATTCAGTAACTTCAAAGCCATCGGTAATCCTCATCTCTTGATTTAATTTACTGCAGGCTTCCTGATAGAATTTTTCCCATAACCTATCAATATCCTTTGCTTTGTTTTCTGGATAATCTGGGTATGCAATCACAATGTTTGCTTCCTTATCAGAAAATGGGATCAAGTAGGCGTAGCCTTTTGGTGCAAATTCATTGTTTAACCACGCAATGACTGTACTTGGTGTGAAATGGCCTTCAACCGTTGCACCTTTCAGCGTCACAGATAAATCTTTACGATAATTATCAAGCTTCATCACATACGCTGCATCCCCCGTAGCCATAACAACATGGGTAAACTCTTTCATTAATTGCTTGTACGTATAATCACTATTATAAATAATCTTACTTTTCACCTGTCTCCCTAGCTGCTTTTCAAAGGAGTCTTCATGCCGTCCCCTTATATTGGTAAACCCTAGAAAGCCAGAAATAGCTGTTTCTTCTTTCTCACTATATAGCATAAGCTTCGAAATATTGCTTGTCGGGTGTAAAAAAACATTGTGCTTCTCTGCCAAATAGACAATACAGTCGGAAACTGGCCTTTGCAAAATAGAAAGGAGTATTTCTCCATTTACGAATCTGTCTCCCGTCTGACTTCTACTCTCAAATATTGTTACATCCAGCCCATGTTGTTCAAGGGTTAAAGCACAGGATAGACCTGACAAACCTGCACCCATGATCGCTACCTTCATTTTGTCACCTCTTCTGGATCTCAATTTACTTCCACAGACAATCCCTCTAGTGTTAATAGTTTTTTCAAAAATTAAAAAAATATTTAAAATAAAAGATTCCCGATTATTCCATCAGGAATCTGAATGTTTTCATTACAAATATGGTACCTTTTGTTAGAATGCCTTAGAACTTGAATATTTTTATGGCCTCACCTAGGTGATTCACCATATTATTTAGTTCCTGTAAGGATGAGGTTATTTCCTCCATGGAAGCCGTTTGTTCTTCCGCAGATGCACTTATTTGTTGGGTTGAAGCTGCTGTTTGCTGGGAAACAGAAGATACACTTTCTATGGATTTCAGAACATTTGCTTTTGCACTGTCCATTTCATTGATATCTGCGTCTAGCAAATCAACCTGACTGGTTACCTCTTCTACAGCGCCTTTTATTCCCTCAAATGTTTCCTTTGTTTCTACGAGAGCACCATTGGCGTTGGTCAGGATTGCTTTTGCTTCTTCCATGGTATAGTTGGTTGTACTAATAATACGGATAATATCTCCAATAATGCTTTGTATCTCCTCTGTTGCTTTCGCAGATTGCTCTGCCAGCTTGCGAATCTCGTCGGCTACAACAGAAAATCCCCGACCTTGTTCTCCTGCCCTTGCAGCCTCTATAGCAGCATTTAATGCCAATAAGTTGGTCTGTCCTGCGATTGCCTTAATGGCTTCCACAATCATTGAAATGGACTTGGATTTTTCAGCCAAAGCTCCTACATTTTCTGCAACAACAACAGAAGCCTTTGTATTTTCTTCGAATCTACTTTCAAGCACATGGATCGCTTTCATTCCTCGCTCATTTTTTAATCTCATATCCGTGGTACCTGCCGCAGTAACTTTGATTTTCTCATTGGCAGCTACTATTTTATCTGCTAATGTATTGGTCATTTCCAGGCTTGCTGCCGTCTCCACAGCTTGATTCGTTGTCCCTTTAGCGATTTCTTGAATCGTTCTTGCTACTTCTATGGTGGAAGCGCTCACTTCTTCTGTGGAGGAAGCGATAATCTCGGAGGCCTGTTGGAGCTTTAAAATCGTTACCTTTACATTGTTTACCAATGTCTTGATATTTTCTGTCATATGATTGAAGCTTTCACCTAATCTACCCATTTCATCTGATGACTTTGTATTCATCCTTGCACTCAAATTCCCTTTTCCAGCTTGTTCCATCGCATCTATAAGTTTATTTATAGGTTTGATTGTAGTCTTATGAATCAATAGCGTAATCATCAAGGTGGCTGCTAACATTGCGGCTAAAAGTATAATTCCAATTTGTACCTTTAATGCACGTAAAGGGCCAATAAACTCCTCTGTTGGAACTTCCACCACCACAATACTTCCTCCTACAGCTTGAAACACAGCATATTTTTCAAGTCCATCAAAGCCATATGTGAGATTTCCATTTCTCCGTTCAAGAATCGTCTTTCCCCAATCGTAATCGTCTAGCTTCTTTCCGATCATTTCCTGCTCAGGATGGACTGTGATGATGCCCCTATCATCTATCACATAGCCATAGCCCTCTCCCCCTATTTTTAGCGTTTCAATTAAAGTTTTCAAACTTGAACTGTTTAACTGCATAATGGTGGTTATGGTATTTAGCTCATTGCCTGCCTGTTCCTGCAGTTGCTCCATGATTGTATCCTTGGCATTGTAATAGTTGCTTAAACCTAATATCCCAATCGCTACAATCATGACCAGTAGAATAGGAAAAAGGATCTTGCTTCTTAACTTCATGGATTATGCCCCCCTTTTATTGTTTGAACGTAAAACATTTATGTGCTGTATTTCGATAGCTAATCCTGATAATCCTGCATTTTAGGAAAGCGTTTTTTTGTGATTTATCATATTAAATTTTTACCCTCCACAAGTATTCCGTAGGAACTCGCTCCTTTGCCATTCCTTTGTTTTTAGCATCTATATTTCGGAACGACGAGGGCGTCGTTCCCTTGTAATATATAGTTAGATGGATTATCCATTTTCTATCTTAAAAAAGTCCGAATAATCATGTCAGTGGGTATATAAATCTGGAAGGAT
>NZ_JACHEN010000007.1 GCF_014205875.1 Anaerosolibacter carboniphilus | reverse complement strand
CTGGATGAATATGAAAACAATTATGCTGAGCGGACAATTCTAGGCTTTGATATTGGCGCATTAACTTCTGATGTAACCGTTATAAATAATTTTGAGCTTCGAACCTTCTTTGGCATTGATAAGGGCACCATTGACCCTCTGAATAGGATTATTGATTTTATAAAAACTGAGTATAAGGTTACAGTTTCAAGGCATAAACTCGATAATACAATTATAAGAAACGAAAAGCTATTGATCTATGGTGAAGAAATTCCAAACCTACGTGATACTTGTAAACAAATGATTGACTATGAAGCCAGACAGCTTGTAGACGAATTCACCTCAAAGGCTGCAGCAGCTGGTATTCAGTTACCTGACATAGGACTTATTGTTCTCTGTGGTGGTGGTTCTTTACTATTTAAAGAAGTCATTCAAAAACAACTATCTAGAATTCCAATGATATTCAGTAATAATGCTGTCATGCTTAATGCTTTAGGTGCTTGGAAAAATGCCAATAAGCTCAGAAACGAATACGTATCTGCATCTTCATCATTAGATTTTGTAGCTGCTACGTTAGAGTAATCATAAATGACAGATACGTATGTGTTTTCTAATCAAGTGGAAAAATTTATACAATTGGTAAGGCGTAAATAACCAGATTTTATTAGAGCCTGCTTCCAAGATCAAAAAGAAGGCCAAAAAAAGATGCTTCTGTATAATAAGTAAAAAAGAAGGTAGACCAAAAGGTCTACCTTCTTTTACTACATCATGCCCATTCCGCCACCGCTGCTTCCACTACTGCTACCACCCATCGGCATACTCATCATGCCCATTCCACCGCCACTACTTGGCATATTGCTCATGCTGCTGTTGGAAGGCATACTTCCGCCCTGCATTTGCATCTGTTGCTGCATCATGTATAATTGTTGCTGCATTTGATTTAACTGCTGCTGCATCATCATATAGTTATAATCTACAGGCATGTTCATTGAATTCATGCCACCCTGCATTTGCATGTTACCATTCATATTTCCTTGCATCTGCATATTTCCCATAGGCAGCCCTACGTTCATACCGCCCTGCATTTGCATATTGCCATTCATTCCATTCATCCCTGCCATAGCATTTTGATTCTGTTGTAATCCCTGTTGCTGATGTTGTAAGTGAACATTGCTATCTGCCATATTGTTGTTTGTGGAAACAAGCCCTAGTACAGCAACGCTTACTAAAATTCCCACGAATGAAAATATAGCTAACTTAAACCATCCATTATTTTGCATTTTAATTCCTCCTATTTTTGTTTTTTCTGTTCCTTGACTTCTGATAATATTACCCTGCCCAGCTTCGCCTTTCTTCTGAGGCATACCTTGTTTATTGTTCAGTGAAGAACTTATCACCGTCCATACACCCAATCCTGATCCAAGAAACAAAAGAGCTAATAGAATGAGCATATAAAGTTGTCCCAATGAGCCTAATATATTCAACAATATCACCTCTTTACTTTATCCATACGATTGCTAATATAATTGACCCACCGATTATAAAGGGGAGCAACAGAAATATTAGACTTGTAGTAAGAAAACTAAGCTTATATATGACAGGCGCTTGCCCTTGATGATGACTATGCATCTCTGCCATCTGTTCGTTTCCTTCTTCTTCACTGAAAAGATCATATAGTGTTACATTAGAGACATGCATGCTCTGCATCATGTTCCCCATACTGCTGTTCATCATTTCTGCTTTTTTCGCTTCAGGAGCACTCCACAGAAAAAATAACGTAATGATAATCAATGCACCAAATATAAATGTCAATCTCCAAAAGTGAAGCTTCTTACTGTTTAACATGCTTATTCCTCCACTGCATATATCTTATGGCAAATCCTGCTACCATACTTATAAAAATAAGTGGAATCATTAATTTGGTCGATAATACAATCACTTCTTGAAGTGCTCCATTATGTTCAATATTCATGGCTACACCCATCATGGAATTATCCATTGCAGCCATCATACCCATCATAAATTGCATAACTTCATTTTCAGTTGGCCCTGGCTTAAGTATTGAAATAATAACGCCGGATGCAAGGAAGAAGAAGAACGTTGCCATAAACCAAATAAATATCTTAATCCATGGTTTTTGCAACATCTGTCTTTCCTCCTTTACCTTTCTGCTCGGTTTTAGAATTCGCCTTTTTAGGCCAGATCAGGGCATGACACTTTACATAGATGTGCCAAATCACCCCTGCCAGTGCAATGTAGGATACGTACTCATGTATGAATAGTGCAAAGCCCATACCTGCCATGCCAATTCCATTATGCACCCATATCAAGACTCCAGTTATGATCAGAATAAGAGTGGTGATGAAGGTGAACAGCTGATAACCGCTTTTCCCGATAATAAACCAGGCTAGATGTTTTGTGTCATTCTTAATATTTCGATACACTTCATAAACGATGGAGATAAAGGTTATCAATACAAATACTGCAGCTGATAAGCGATGTACATAGTCAGCCGTTGCATAATCAAAATTAAGCAACCATCCATACTTAGCACCAACCATCGCAAAACCGCTTATACCTAGCAAAGCCCATACGATTGCATAGACCCAATGCATGATGAAGTCAAAACGAATATTCATGGGTTTTTACTCCTTTATTCTACCACTTCTTTTTCTGCTTTTTTTCATATGGTTTTTGATGTTTTTTGTTATTCTCTGTATTATCTACTATCTCATCTTCAACTTCATCCACTGCTGATATTGCTGTACCATCTACAGTCTCATCTTGAACAACTACTACTTCTTCTTTTATTTCTTCCTTTACTTCTTCCTTTGCTTCTAGGATTTCTGCTAAAAAACTATTTTGATCCTTCGTTTTAATTTCTGTATCATCTGCTATCTCATCTTGAACACCTTTTGCTTCTTCTTTTATTTCTTCTTTTATTTCTTCTTTTATTTCTTCTTTTACTTCTGCTATGTCTATCAAAGAACTGGTTTCATCAGTTTTTTCTACAGATACTGTACTCATTTCATTCTCGATTGTCATTACTTCACCCTCTGCTGTGTTTATTTCGGTTCCACAATTAGGGCAGCATTTCCATGATTCTTTCAACACTGTTTCACATTGAGCACATTCTTGAATTCTTTGATTCCCACAAGAAGGACAAAACTTATATTCCTGGTCTGCAGCATAATTACATACTTCACATGTAGCCATTGAATTTTTAATAGCCTTCGATGGAATCATCTTTTTTATATCTACTGAAATATTGCTCTGTCTTGCGTAAGCAATTAAGCTGACAATCAGTCCTATAATGGATACAGAAAGCAATAATTTACCGAAAATCACTGCAGTATTTCCCATAGGGGAAATATATCCATTTGTCATCATGCCATAATAATTTCTACCCATGGCGCCATAGCCATTATATGGTGAAAAAACAGCGTTAAAGATTATTATCATTAATCCTAGTACAAGCACTGTTCCAACTGCAATCAATCCAGTCTTAAGCACAGGATCTTTTTTTATTTCCTCAAACTTATTGGATTCAAACATTTTGAGTTCATTCCCCTCTATTAGATACCTCTTTACAAGCTTGATCAACAGAATGATCGCTGCAATGACAAGTCCTATGAATAGAAGTTTTACAGAAATCGCTAGAATATACGAAAGTGTATTCGCTAAAGAATATCCTCCACCCATATCCATGCCACCTTCCATGCCTCCAGTGTTTCGCCCAAACATAATGTTAAAGGCTAATCCGAAGCTCAATACCCCTAACACAAGAATTGTAATACTTTTTAAAACAGGATCATTTTTAATTGTCTCCCACATATGATTTCTCCTCCCTTATTGCTTTTTATTAGACCCTAATTTGCCGAAGCTTCCTTGGGGTCTTTTTTTGCAGGAGGTTTGAGTAGACTAAAGATTGAACCTAATATTCCTAGAATAAATGCAATTGCGAATAATACTAACGTTGCATTTACAACTGTAGGAATACTAATATTATTGAATATTCCTCCAAACAAGCTTGGCGTTGAAGATGTAGCATGATTCATCTGTGATAAATTAGGGTTATTCATATAGTTTTGCATCATATTCGCCATATACACAGCCTGCTTTGTAAATTCGTCTCCTAACTTATTTAGTTCACCCACTCCTTGGGCTAATTTAAATACACTTTGATGGATCTGCTGCATCTTATCCTTATCAAACACCAATCCATTGGCTGATACATAAGGATTAATATTCATAAGATTTGCTGCTTCATTTACATAATTTAGTGCCTGATTTAGCTTGTTCTTGTTTTGCAGTGTCATGTTGTATTGATTTGAATAGTATTGTATAAGATTTTGTGTATTTTGATTTGCCTGCTCAGCTTGAGATACGAGTTCATTGTTTAACTGCTCCAGCAATTGCATACCTACAGATAACTTATATAAACCCGTATGCAGCTGTTCCATTTTATTTGCATCATACGTAATACCCATATCTCCCATCTGCATAGAAGCGTTCATCTGCGTATTGCTGGAAGTATCCGTAGGCGGATAAACATTAATCGTTGTATTCCCTTGGCTATTGGCTTCTGCTGTATTATTCGGCTGTGTACTATCTACAATGGGATTATTATTTGTCTGAGATGGCATATTCCCCATATTCATCTCCACTTTTTCTTTCGGAGCATATGGATCTAAGGTCATGAGACGAATTGATTCATTAATGAGATAAGTTGCCTTATTTAGACTGTCTTTGTTCTGAAGCGCTAAGGTCATCTCTCCTGTGGCACCTTGTGTGCCCGTAGCACTTTGTCCATTATTTTGTTGCGTACTTTGGTTATTCATGGCACCATGTTGCATGTTCTGCTGGTCATTGGTACTGGTGCTATTTGTACTTGTAGAATCACTTGCCTGTTGATTTTCTGCGCCTGGCATATTCATAGAACCGTGATTCATATACAAATAGTTATATCCAACGTATCCTATGCCACCAACAATAACAATTAACAGAAATACTGTTAATAGACCGTTGAGAAACTTTTTCATTCTTGTTATTCCTCCTTTTTAGCAAGCATCCTATTTAAGAACTACTTATTTTCTCAAATAGGATGCTCAAAAATACGTTCTTCATTTTACATTGGCATGTCAGTAGGATTTAACATGTGGTGGATACCATATGCAGCCGCAGCAATCACTACAACGATTGCCACAATAAGTAATATTTTTGTTGTTTTATTCATGAAGTCTCCCCCTTTCTATTTACTGTTCATAATCATCATCTTTAGCTTTTATGAATATATTATAATAAATAGATATGGAGATTTTATGGAGGTTCGGCACATTCTGCTATTTTTTATTTCACAATGTGTCATCCTTCTCTTTGTGCTGCCATTAAATCACACTTTTCTTCAAATATTTTTATTATTGTTCATAAGCAACCTTCCATTGTATTAAAATATCATAAAACAAATACAAAAGCAGATAATCACCTGAGATTATCTGCTTTTTGGTATTGTTATAGTAAATTTAGTACCTCTGCCCAATTCACTGGATATATGAATCGTCCCTTTATGGGCCTCTACAATTGCTTTGGTTATGGTGAGTCCAATACCCGCGCCACCTGTAAGTCTATTTCTCGATTTTTCAACACGATAAAACCGTTCAAATATATAAGGGAGGTTCTCTTCTGAAATACCTACTCCCGTATCTTTAACCTGTAATTCTACATTTTCCTCATTTCCGATAATATGAATATATACCTTCCCACCTGCTGGTGTATATTTTAGTGCATTAGAGAGCAGATTTATAATAACTTGATTTATCTTATCTTTGTCTGCAAAGATCGTTTCTGCCTCTCCCTTAAATTCGATTTCTATCCCTTTTTGCATGAATTCGTTCTCAAAATTGAGTATGATTCGTTCTATAAGAGATGAAATATCAAATTCTATATTATTTAGAATTAGGTTTTCGCTTTCAAATTCAGCTAGTCTCTCTAAATCCCCTACCAAACCATTCAATCTAATAATTTCATCATGGCAGCTTTTCAATCGTTCAATATCTAACTTCCATATGCCATCAATCATAGCCTCCATATGACTTTGCACTGTTGCTAATGGAGTCCGCAATTCATGGGCTACATCTTCTGTTAGCCTCATCCTAAGATTTTCTTGTCTTTCCAAGGTTGCAGCAAGATCATTTATTGTGCTCGTTAATTGATTTATTTCTGTGGTGCTGGACTTTTCGTAGCTCCTTCCCCCAAAGTTTCCCTTGGATATCATTCGTGCGGTTTCAATTACCCTTGAGATTGGCTTCGTTAATCTATCTGACATCACCACACCAAATATGAAGGCAAAAAACATTGAAAATACCCCTATACTCATAACAACCTTGTTCAAATCCTTGATGAACAGGATATCATGCTCGCTAAAATAAAAGGGACCATAGTGTCCGATCTCAACATATCCCACTTCTACTTCGTCATGTAAGATCGGAAACTTCTTCTCAATATACTTTCCTTCTAGGTTTGGATAATACTCTGACATCCTTTTGGATATGTTTGCAATAATCTGCTCACACTCACCATTGTTGTACGTTCTCGCATCCCATACATTTTGATCTTCAATATTTTTCACGCTAATAATCAGGCCTTGTTCGAGGGCATTCATCCCTATGCTTTTAATACCTTCCTGTCTCCACGATTTGTTCTGTTCTTCATATTGGCGACTTATGGAAGCAATTATTTCCTTATATCTTTGCTCCTGATTTTGAATGATGTACTCTTTAAAATGTTCTTCAAAGGATATATTAGCAAATATACTTATCAGCGATATGCATAGTAATACTACTGCAACATAAGATAGAGATAACTTTGTTTTAAGGCTAATTTTCACTTATTTCACCACCAAACTTATATCCAATACCATGAACAGTCACAATGTATACAGGACATTTTGGATTTGTCTCGATCTTTTGCCTTAGATTTTTAATATGAGAATCAATTGTTCTATCAAACCCCCCAAAGTTTCCATCTAAAGCGATACTTATAAGTTCTTCCCTAGTAAACGCCTTATGAGGATATTTTACCATTGCTAAAAGGATCTTATATTCATTTGGCGTTAAGCTAAGGACTACTCCTTGCTTTTTAACCTCATATCTTGTACTATTAACAACTAAATCACCATTATTAAAAGACAAGGGCCTCCCGTCAAAACTATTGGTATCTCCTGATCTTCTTAATAGAGCAATTACTCTGGCCACCAATTGCCTAGGACTAAATGGCTTTGTAATATAATCGTCGGCACCAATGCCTAGCCCCCTTAAAATGTCCTCTTCTTTTACTTTTGCAGTAAGCATAATAATCGGTACCTTTGACTTCTTTCTCAACATTTTGCAAACCTCTTCCCCCATGATATCAGGAAGCATTAAATCCAGAATAATCATGGATGGGTTTATTTTTATTGCTAGCTGCAGCGCTTCTTGACCAGTGGACGCTTCATACACAGTATACCCTTCATTTTCAAGATAGGATTTTACTACTTCTACTAGCTTTGGCTCATCATCAACTACAAGTATTTTAATGTTGGAATTCTCTTTCAAGAGATCACCTCATTCCTTTATTAAGTCATTCAATTTATTCCCTACGCTGTTTTCAGTCTTAATCCTTCAATTTACCTATATCATGGCGTACTTCTTATTCTACAGATAAGTAATACTTCATAACAGGGCTTGTTTTTTTCATATTGTTCCTTGTATCGGTTAAACATAATCACATAGGCTATTTCTATCCACTTTCTTCATCTGCCGATTTGTAATATTTCTTATGGGCTTTATGTTCAAAATACTGATACACTTACAATAACAAAACTATATGGAGAATTTATGGAGACTCTCCCCTCTACCAATATTAAATTGCTTCAATTAGAATACATAAAGACCGTATTGAAATATCCAATACGGTCTTTTATCACTCAAAATAATTTAAGATATGATTCACAGAATCATACTACAAGGAGCGTAGACTTTTCTAGAATAATTGATTAAGCAAACAATCTTGCTATCATGATAGAAATTGATTCTAATTATTAGCCTTGAGTATTTCAATTAATTCTTTTACATCATCAGCATGAATATACTCTTCATCTTTTTTTACAAATGCACAACTATGACACAAATCACATCTTTGCAGGCATTCTTCGTCTGTAAACAAGATATTATTTTCCTCTAAAGCTCGTACCAACTCATCATGGCAATCAGTAAATTTACACACTTTTATCAAGATCATCGCCTCCTTTCAAGCCGTCTGTACTTTTGCAGATGGTATTTTTATCATTCTCGTAGCTTTATAGTTATATTTTCGTTCTCATTTAAGGCTGTAAGTATTAGATTAGTCAATAATATTTTCAATTTGGATACTTACATAAATAAGCATCGATTCATTTGCTGACTTTTTTCTGTTTTACTATCAATAGAGCTTCTAGTTATACCTCTTTAATAGAAATTTCAAGTTTTTCAACCTTTAAATGCTTTTATATCATCGTGACTGTCGAGGGTCCTTTACTTTAATTTATACTATACCCCCGTATCCTATATTGATTATAATAGATGTCTTTTATCATTGCAACTTTTTTATGGTTTTGCAAACAGAAATAGATTGTTTCCTCAAATCAAAATAGTGATTTGTTCGGCGCACTTAAATATCAATTGTAAAGTTTATGATACCCCTATGCCAAATAGATATCTGTTATACTGATATTTCCATCATAAAACTATAGATATAAATTATGGGAATAATAGAAAATAGCTCTTAGACTTTTAAAACATTGTTCTAATTGTCTAAGAGCTATTTTATTGATATTAATTAAACGTTATGCAATTACATTTTATATATAAATTGGCATACAGCCCGAAAGTACTTATTTTTTCTAGAGAAAAATTCACTGAAAATGCTAACGGGATTCTTCTATCATCTGCTAGACATTTACTAATTAAGTTAGGAGATTTGATATAGGGATTACAGTCTTATACAAAGCTTAGCATGCTTCTTAATGATATTACATCATACTCATGCCACCACCACCAGATGCTGCACCACCCATAGTATTCATTGAATTGATTGCATTTTGCATTTGATTAATTTGCATCTGCATCATGTTTAACTGTTGCATGATATCATTCATATTGCCACTAGGCATTGTCATATTTGACATACCACTACTACCCATATTGTTCATTGGCATGTTCATCATTCCCATGCCTCCACCCATAGGCATTCCCATCATGCCCATTCCACTGCTTCCACTCTGCATGGACATATTATTCATCGGCATTGCCATCATACCCATGCCGTTAACACTACCCTGTACTGACATATTACCCATTGGCATATTCATCATGCCCATACCACTTCCTGCACCTTGCATTTGCATTGTTTGTTGTCCCATCCCTTGATGTGCCTGCATGTTTGCCATATTTCCACTGGGGTTCACGAAGGTTAAAATCGTTACGGCGATAATAAGCCCAATAAAAGAGAATAAAGCAAGTCTTAGCCATCCATTACTTTGCATGTAATTTCCTCCATTTCAGTTTATTTTTCTGGTATTTTTCTGTTGCTGTATATTACCTACTTTATTGCTTTTAAACACATACTTCATTAACCCTAGTCCAATAGTACCCATTCCGACAATTAAAACTAGTATTAAAAAAATCATATAGAAGGAACCAATATACCCTAACATAAGCTATCTCCCATCGTATTTAACTATTTAAACCACATAATTGCTAAGAATATTGTACCTGCAATAATAAAGGGTAATGAAACCATCATAAGACCAGTAGCGGCATTAAAAAAACTAGACTCTGACTCATGATGATTCTCCTGCTGTGTTGCTGTCTCAATCTTTTCTTCTTGCCGAATAAGGTCACTTACGGTTATTTCTTGGCCGTGCATTGTCTGCATCATATTACCCATACTCTGACCCATCATCGTCATACCTGTCTCTAGCCCTGCATTGTAGCCCCAATTCGCTAATAAACTCAAGGTAACTAGTGCTCCAAATATCACTGATAATTGCAGAAAATGGTGTTTTTTCTTATCAAGCATTTTTTTTCCTCCAGAGCCTAATAATGATGGCAAATACGGCAGCAATCAAACTAAGAGGGATTGTCATACCCGTTGCCAATATTATCAATGATTTTAATGAGTTATTACTTTCCAACCCCATGGATAAGCCCATCATGGAACCATGCATAGATTCCATCATGCCCATCATAAATTTCATCGTTTGATCTTGGGTAGGTGCTGGATTAAAATAGGATATCAGTATAACAGATGCAAGAAAGAAGAATACTGTCGAGGCAAACCATATGAAAATCTTAAACCAAGGCTTCTGGATCATAGTAAAACGCTCCTAAAATATACTATCTTGTTTTCGATAGCTTATGTGTATCCTTAACATTTGTTTTCTTCGGCCAAACTAAGGCGTGACACTTAACATAAATATGCCATATTACGCTGGCAATTACGATATAGGTTAATTTCTCATGAATATACAAAGAAAATGCTACTGCTGCCATATTGGAATCCATACATACCCAAATGATCACACCAGTTATGATAAAAACCAGCGTTGTTACATAGGTAAAAAGCTGATATCCCTCCCTGCCAATCATAAACCATGCTAGTTTTTTCTGATCAGCTCGCATTACCCTTATTACCTCATAGCCTATACAGATAAAGGTGAGCACTACGTATACCACTGCCAAAATACGATGAATATAGTCAGCTGTAGCTATATTATAATTCATCACCCAACCATATCTTGGTCCTACCATCACCAAGCCACTTAGCGCAAGTATGGCGAAAACTATCGTCCATAACCAATGAACAACAAAATCAAATCGAACCTTCAAATTTTCCACTCCCTATTCAGTTGTACGGATATTATTTTCATCTTTTTGGACATCTGCGCCTGTTGTTATCATTTTATTTTCCTGTGTATTATTAGTTTTAAATATATTCAAATTACCTTGCTCATACTGATTCTTCAAATAAGCTATTAACGCCATGATTAGGGAAATGACCAGTACAAAGGATAAGACATGCATCAGCAATGTCAAGAGGCCTGTAATGCTATTTCCAGCACTAAAAGCATGACCTCCTTGATATCGGACATTCCCCATGAAGCCTACTCCAGACACTCCAAAGTTATTCAACAGCGCAAAAATCAAAACCAATCCAAAAGTTAATGCTGTTACAATCGCAATCATCTTTAATAGCGGATCATTATTTATAGACTGAATAAATTTAGAATCTCTATTTGCAAAAAAATTATTTCTAAACCACACAAATATGCTGCCAAGGATGGCCAATACCAATACAATCATGAAAAGCTTAATAAGGAAAAATATTAATCCTCCTAATAACCCTCCTATGGAATATCCGTATCCATATCCACCCATGTGCTCTCCGTCCATGCTTGTTCCACCTCCTGTAAATAGATTAAAAATTAGTCCAAATCCAAGTATGCCTATCAATACCACTAACAGGGTTCTTAGAATCGGATCGTTTCTAAAATCATTTGTCATATTCATTCACCTCATCTTACGAATTATCGTTTTGTGGTCCTTCACCTATTGTTATTCTGTTATTTTCCCTAGGTCTTGCTTTGAACAGACTTACGATAGCACCTAAAATACCAATTAAAAGGCTGACTACCATTACAATAAGGATAATACTAAAGATAGTAGATATGTTTATCGAATTTAGAAAATCACTAGAAAACATATTTCCACTTCCTATGTGAGGAGTTGTATTTGAAGTTCCCAATGCAGTTTGAGCTTGCTGAGCCGCTTGCATCATCTGGGTAGTGAAATCATCATTTAGTCTGCCTAATAAAGTCATTCCCTGGGCAAGCTTAAATATACCTTGATGCAATTGACCCATGCCGTCCATGTTAATCTGATATCCTCCCGGTGCTCCATAAGGATTAACGTTAACAAGGATAGATGCCTGCTCAATCATGCTTATCACATTATTTAGCTTTGTCTTATTCTGCAGTGCCAGGTTGTACTTTGTAATTTGTGTTTGATATGATGTGGGATCTGTCACACCCATTGCTGATTGCAAACTTAGGTCATCATTTAACTCATGCATCAACATGAGCCCTTGAGCCAGTGTATATATCCCTGTATGCAATTGCTGAAGTTTTCCTTGATCATATACAAAATTTGTATTTGCGGTGGGATTCATTGCTCCCATATTAGTATCTGTAGCTGGCATTTGATTATTAGGAGTTATATTTCCAGAAGGTGTAATATTTACCGAGCCACTCCCGCTAGGATAAATATTAATTGTTCCTGTTCCTCCAGATGACTGTAGATTGCTTTTATTCATTATCATGCTATTTCCATCCATGCTTGGCATTGTGGTTCTTGAATAAGGGTCTATAGTAATCAAGTCAATGGCTTGGTTTATCGTACCTATGGCTTGATTTAGCTTATCCTTATTTTGGATAGCGATTGTATTTGGCAATGCATTGTTTCCAGTACTATCTGTCATATTATGTTGATTCCCTTGAGCATGCTGATCTGTTTGTCCTAAATCTGTATTTGGTGCCATTGGCGTTTGATTCGTTGTATCCGTACCTGGATAGCCCATATACTGCATAAAGTAAGTATTCCATGCAATATATCCTAATCCACCAACAATGATCAAAATTAGGATTGTATTAAGTAATGCCCGAAATATTTTCACCATAACAACTCCCTTCTAATAGCTATCCTCAGTTTAAATTTAGAGCAATCACTTGTCTGTGACAGGCAAGAACTTATGGATATATTGCAGAATATCTTCTAAAGAACAATCCATTGTATTCCCAGTATCTATTCCTTAATCGTCACACCATTCGGCCCTTTCCCTACAGGAATTGTTCCAACTACATTATTTGTAGCAACATCCACAACTGTCACGCTATTGGCGCCTGTATTGGTAATAAAGACTGTTTTTCCATCTCTCGATACCACTACTCCATGGGCTTTGTCTCCAGCTGGAATGGTCGCTGTAACACTTAGGCTTTGTGTATCAATTACGCTGATATTGTTCGAGCCTGTATTGGCCACGTACATAAATTTACCGTCAGGCGTAGAAAAAATCTGTATAGGACTTGTACCTACATTGATTCGCTGCTTCACTTCCTGGGTTGCAGTATCAATTACGTCAACACCATTTTCATCACTTAATGTAACAAAAACTAATTTGCTGTCTGGCGTAAAGGCAACCTGTACAGGTTTCTTTCCAACCTTAATGGTTT
Organism: Anaerosolibacter carboniphilus; assembly: GCF_014205875.1. Taxonomy (GTDB): domain Bacteria; phylum Bacillota; class Clostridia; order Peptostreptococcales; family Thermotaleaceae; genus Anaerosolibacter; species Anaerosolibacter carboniphilus. Next base: position 151,860 of record NZ_JACHEN010000007.1, on the reverse strand, counting down.
TGGGCACTGTGTTTGATGCTACATCAATAACAGAAACATCATTTGAATCATTATTTGCAACATATATGTATTTATAATCCGGTGACATTCTAAGCCCATGGGGCATTGCACCCACAGATATTTTTGAGATAATGCTCTCATTTTGAAGATCAACCACATATACATTTCCGTTCGCAGCTGTACCGCTCATACCATGAGCTTCTGTCCCTGCACTTTCTGCCATTTCAGAAACACTTACATAGGCAACTTTAGAATCAGGTGAAAACACAACATGACTAGGTCCCTCACCTACTTTAATGGTCTTAGAAATAGTATTTGTACTCGTATCTATGGCAGAAATGGAGTTGCTATGATTTTCTACTACATATACAAAATTACCATCAGGTGTAACTTGAACATTATGAGGTCCTTGCCCTACTGGCACCGAAACAGTTGTCTGCATGGTTGCCATATTAATCACAGATACAGAAGCATCATCCTCATTGGCAGTATAAATGTAGTATAAAGGCATTTCTTCCATTGGTTGGTTATTCTCTTGTTGCTCTGCTTGTGGATTGGTGTTATTAGGTGCCTGCTGCTGATTCGTACGAGGCGCACATGAAATCATAGTAAATACAAGTAAAGCTATTATTATGAATACTACATATCTTCTTCTCATCTATTATCCCTCCTATATTCGTTTCATAAGTAGTATGTGTAAGTTTTGCCAGTTTATTTGAATATTTACCGAAGGTATATTATGGAATAAAATAAAAAAGTGGTATAGTCAAACTACACCACTTCGGTTTTCAACCTTGGAATCAATATATTTACATTTATTGATAAATACTCTTTTACGCTGTATCGTCTATTCTTTCAATTTAAAATTATTTACAAGATCGTTTAGCAATTCCGCAGAGTTATTTAATTCTGAAGCAATTGCACTTAGCTGGGAAATCGTCTCCGTTTGACCCGAAATACTCGATGCCACATTGGTTACAGCTGCGGCTATTTCCATATTGCTGCCATTAATAGTTTCCATTGTAGCTGAAAGCTCTTCCGTAGCCGCACTTTGCTCCTCTGTACTCGCCGCAATGCTTTGTATTTTATCATTAATATGCATAACTCCTGAAGTAATGTTTTGGAGCTCCATATGTACATTCTCAACCATCTTTCTACCTTCTTTGATATAGGAGCCTACCCCTGTGGTGGCCTCAATTGTCTGCAGAATCATACTATGAATCCTTTGAACTAATAACTCAATCATTTTCGCAGACTGATTATTGTTCTCTGCAAGTTTTCGAATTTCCTCTGCTACTACACCGAATCCTCTTCCATGCTCCCCAGCCCTGGCTGCTTCGATGGCCGCATTTAATGCCAATAGATTGGTTTGATCTGTTATGGTCTTAATCGTATCTGTGATCTTTCCAATTTCACTGGCTTCTTTTCCTAACTGCTCAGTAATGCGAATTGTATCTGAAGATATCTCCTCTATCTTCTCCATTTCTTCCTTGGCTTCTAAAGCAAGCTTTCCACTTTGCTGAGCCGTAGCGCTAATATCATTGGCCACATCACAAATTTCCTGGGATACCATGGCAGTGTCTTGGGAAGATCTTGCAATTTCTACGATACTTTCAGTGATCTGGTTAATGGAACCTCCAATTTTTTGAGTATCCGCTGCAACCTTATTCATATGATCGTCTATATGGATGATACCTTCTTTTGTCTGATGCCCGCCTTGGCTTAATACTTCTGCTCCTTCCGAGACAATGGATGAATTCTTCTTAATTTGTATAACCATATTTTCCATACTATCCATAAATCTATTAAAAGACTCTGCCATTGAGCCGATTTCATCTCTACTCTTTACATGAATTCGCTTGGTTAAATCTCCTTTACCCTTTTCTAGATCAAGAAAGATTTGTAAAAGATTATTTACAGGATTTCTAATTCCATTGGCAAGTAAGACTGCAATAATAAATGATAACCCTATAATAATGATCGCAATAATGATACTTCCATTGATTTTCATAGATATATGCATATTAAGCTCATCCAAATCCTTGTCCATTTCTTTTTGACTGTTGCTTTGAAGGGTATCCACTTTGCTGAATACGTCATCTGCAAGCTGGTCAAACTTATCCATATGCATATTTCCTTTTTCATGTCCCTGGTCAACATAGGTTTGGGCTACCATTTTACCATACTCAAAAAAACTTGAAAATGCTGCATTGAGCTCGTCTACAGCTTCTCTATATGTATCATCTAACTTTACAAGTTCATTGGCATTCTTTATGAAAAGAGTTGCATGTTCGTCTGCTTTCTTCATCCCATCCATATCTTTAGACGCACTTACTTCTTCAATATATAGTCTTGTTTGAATAATGTCATTCTTCATATCGTTGGTTAGTTCCAAACTTGTAGCAGCAACTTCTTTGATATGCATAATGTGTTCTTTATTATCCATAAATCCAGCTATATTATAGACTGTACTCACAGTGAGAATAATTAGAATAACTGAAAAACCCGCGATAATTTTTTTTGTAATAGAGTTAAACATTATATACACCCCTAGTTTCAAGATAGAATATATATTCTTCTTTTATCCCTTAGCTCCCTTTTTCTCGTCAGCATATTTTTGTATATTGAACCTTTAGCTAAAGCTAAAATAGCTATGAAAATTCGATGTCCATCCTTTTGGGCTATAATTTCCCGAATGTTTATCAATAACATAGCAATCTGAATAAATTCCAGCCGTAATATTTTTAAGGGCCATAAGCAATCTATCAATGTCTTCAAGGTTGTTTTGTAGCCCAAGACTTACTCTTACAAGTCCTGGTACGTTTGATTTATCCCCATTTAATATGCTGTTTTTATAGCGGTTCACTTTATCAGAATCTACATTAAGAAGTCTCAAAACATAGGGATGAGCACAAAAACAACCACTTCTAACGCCAATCCCATATTCATAGGATAATATAGCCGCTACCAAGGAATGATGCATGTTTTCCACATTAAAACTTACAACACCTAATCTATGCTCTATATGAAAGGATGTTCCTCCACAGATATCTATATGATTAATCTCTTTTAAACCCTCCACTAAATATTGAGTCAACTCCATTTCATGCTTTTCGATTCTGCCATATCCAATGGCTTCTATATTCTTTATCGATACGGCCAGTGCTACAGCCCCCATAACATTTGGTGTACCCGCTTCATTTCTTTCAGGTACCTCATCCCAATATACTTCTTCGGAGGTAACCATTTTAACCATTCCTCCTCCCACATGATCTGGTTCTGCATGTTCAAAAAATTCATTTGGCCCTACCAGTACACCTGTACCGAAAGGAGCAAAGAGCTTGTGAGCAGTAAAAACCAAAAAATCTATATGTTTAATGTCCATGTTCCGTTTTATATCTATTTTGCGATGTGGTGCCAGTTGAGATGCATCTACCAGTACTTTCGCACCAATCTCATGGGCCATAGTTGCTATATCATAGATGGGATTTATATACCCTGTGACATTGGAAGCACCAGTAATCGCCACAAGTTTAATCCTTTTTCCATATTGGTGGACAAGGTTTTTAAAATGATCTATATCGATCTCTCCCGTTGTCTTTATATCTATATTCTTAACGATACCATGCTTTCTCCACGGTAAATCATTTGAGTGATGTTCCATAAAAGAAGTAAGGATGATATCTTCTTCATTAAATGTGAATAGACTTGCTAACTTATTTATGGCCTCTGTAGAATTCTTTACGAATACAACAGTATTTTTATCTGGCTCAGCTTCTACAAAGTTTGCAACTATATTTCGTGCCTCTTGATATATTTCTGTTGAACATAATGATTTAAAGCCGTTTCCTCGATGGATGCTGGAATACAACTTTGAAAACTCATTTACTTTATCTACAACCTTTATAAAGGGAGGGGAAGTGGCAGCATTATCCAAATCGACATACCTTATATATTGGTTACCCAGAATCGGTACTTGAAAATCCTGTCCTAAGAATAATGATTTGAAATTATTTTTAGTCACCACTATTTATTCACCTTCAAACTTTAATTTATTTTCATACACATTCCTTGAAGTGTTTCTCTTTTTCTTTCAGTAATTGCTTCGTTTTTTCAACAATATATTTATCTAGTTTTCTGCTAAGGAATAATACTTCTTTTTTCTCTCCTTTTTCTATTGCTTCATAAAGTCTATATCGTAATACTTCCATTTTCTCCATGCTATTTCTCCTCAACAAATGAATACCTAGTAGATGTCTACCAGGCATTCATTTGAAATAATCTTTACATCTGTTTTAATCTTATCTGTTGTCATAAACTTGTATAAAGGTTTATTCTCTCATACCTTCTTGTGCTATACCAATATATCCAATTTATTACCAACAATACTATTTGGTATCTTGGGTAATGATTTAGCCTGTACTTCTGCTACCTTTTCTTCTGATTTTTCTACTGCTTTTCGAGGATTTGTCCCATGCATTCCCGGCATTTGGCAGTTTTTCGCCATACCGTTTGTTCCTGATAATTTGTGTAATCCATTCATAACATCTTCCTCCTTCGTATTTTGTTCAAATTAAGCGCATCTGCACTTTCACAATATGAACTTGCAAAATTTATGCCAATACCACTATTTAATTAATTTTCTAGATTTTTCTACGAAATTAACATAAAGCCACGCCCCATTCACTATATATTCTTACTCTTAATATCAATACTCTCCATATCATGTTTAAAATCCCACATATCACTGTGTAATAATATACACCCTTCTTATCCCATATCAAACATCGACGCTCATATATAATACTTTTTCCTATAAAAATAGATAGACCTAACAATTTGCTAGGTCTATCTATTTCATACATATAATCCTACATCATACCGCCCATCATGCCACCCATCATACCCATACCGCCGCCGCTGTTTCCGCCGCCTTGCATGTTCATGTTATTCATAGGCATCATGTTCATTCCGCCTTGCATGTTCATGTTGTTCATAGGCATCATATTCATTCCGCCATTCATATTCATATTGCCCTGCATGTTCATGTTGTTCATAGGCATCATGTTCATGCCACCTTGCATATTCATGCTATCCTGCATGTTCATACCATTCATGTTATTCATGTTATATCCATTACCCATATTCATGTTATTACCATAACTCGCATTCATGCTGTTATATCTAGTAAATTCATTGATACCCCATAGTACGCCAAAGCTAATTACTATACCTGTAAGAGACACCACTGCTAGTTTAAACCATGGATTTCTTATCATAATCGTCCCTCCTATACATTTTTAATTTCTTTTTCTGTTCCACAGTGAGGACAAACTTTCCACTCACTATTTAATTCTTTTGTACAAGTAGCGCATAGTTCTTTATTCTCTACTACTTTAGTCGTCGTAAAAGCACTTTTAATTGTTTTTACATCCTCTTCGGTGAACAGATTATTTCTAATCCATACAACAATTCCTGCTACTAAACCAATGACAAATACAACAAACAGTACTTTGATTAATAGAAGCAATAGATATGATACTGTGCCTAAATACATGTTTCCACCCCCTTTTCCTAAGTCTACTTAAGTTCATCTATATTTAAAGCAATACTCGTGCCAACTTAAAAGTCCATCTTTAATTATTGGGTACTGTCTCTTTTTATTTTTAATGGGTGGTTGAAAACACTTAACTTTACCCTCTTTATTGCCTATGAGAATATTTTTTCTCTACTTCTGTCATTAAAACTAGCTACACATATACTCTCATGTATGGAAAAGATCCTTTAGTATGTCCATATTTCTACAGAAGCCTGTAGAATATTTTACACCGCCATATTCCTCTATAAATTCTCCATAGATATTTGATAGGATTATTATCCCTATAACGCTAGAAACTTCTGGCATATTATTTGCACGATTTAGGCTCTGACAAAATCTATTCAAGGAGATGCCTATGAAGAAATTATCCTTAATGAAATACTTTACACTTTATAGCTTAATAGCTTTTTCAGTTACAGGGATTATCCTGACATATTTCATAACTGAACATATGAAAACAGACAAAATATCCAGTAATGCTACACTTGCTAGTATTATACTGAATGCTGAAGTTAGCCCACTGCTGTCAGAAGAAGTTCTTATAACAGGTCTTCCAAGTCAGAACATCCTTGCTATTGAAAAAAATATTATGAAGGTACCACACAATATAAACATGCTTATGCTCAATATTATTAATAAGGAAGGTACTATCATTTTTTCAACCGATAATGCCTTAATAAATACAAAAGTATTTCTAAGCCAGAACATTAAAAGTTCTTTTTCTGGAAAGGTGCACTATCAAATCATAGATTCGAACCAAATTGACTATCTACAAAAGTTCCAAAATAAAAAAATAATTGAGGCGTATCTACCGATCATCTTAGGCACAAAAACATACGGTACATATGAAATCTATATGAATTTTGCTGATATTGGCAGCCATATTAATGATTTGAAAAAACTTATATATGCTACAGTGTTTTTTGGTCTTTCTATTCTTTTTATTTCATTATTGAAAATCATACGTAATGCCTCTAACACACTTATACAACAAAATAACGCATTACGACTCAGGACAGAAGAGTTGCAATCTTCTTATGCCAAATTAAATACTGCTTATAAAAATACAGTCTTAACTTTATCAAATGCCATAGAAGCAAGAGATCCTTATACCCGTGGACACTCTGAACGAGTCACTACAATATCACTAATACTCGGAAGTACTCTTGGCCTATCCGATGAACAGCTTAAAACTCTCGAAACTGCTTCCCTTTTTCATGATATCGGAAAGCTTGGAATTTCAGATTTGATACTTCATAAACCTGAAAAATTAACGGAAGAGGAGTTCAAGGTAATAAAGAACCACCCGATTATTGGTGTAAATATTCTAGGTAATATTGATTTCTTAAAAAATATTTTGCCTATTATCCTTCATCACCATGAAAAATTTGACGGTAGTGGCTATCCCCTTGGAATTAGAGGCGAGTCCATTCCGTTAAAATCTCGAATTATAGCTGTTGCCGATACTTATGATGCCATGACATCAAATAGGCCCTATCGAAAAGGACTACCCCATGAACAAGCGGTGGAAGAGTTGATAAGGCTAGCTGACATACAATTTGACCGCCAAGTGGTAGATGCTTTTCTCATATCTGAACATAGTATTAAAGAATCTACTATAGAAGTCAATTAATGGTATCTTTTTGATATCTCATCTATAGACTTTTAAGCAAAAATAATCCTGGTAGTTATTCACTACCAGGATTATTTCTTAGTGCATTTTCATGCCACCCATCATGCCCATGCCATTCATGTTGTCCATTTTCATCATACCCATACCATTCATGTTGTCCATAGGCATCATATTCATGCCACCCTGCATATTCATATTACCTTGCATGTTCATGCTCATATTGTTCATAGGTGCCATATTCATGTTATAACCATACATGGCCTGTGCATTATTATATCGAGTGAATTCATTTACTCCCCATAATACACCGAAGCTGACTACAATACCTAAAAGAGAAACTACCGCTAACTTTACCCAGGGGTTTTTCATAATTTTTCCTCCTTTCTATGCATTCTTTATTTCTTTTTCTTTGCCGCAGTGAGGACAAACTTTCCATTCTGCATTTAGCTCTTTTCCGCAAATTGTACAACTTTCCTTAGCAACTACTGCTTTATTGCCTGAGAATGTGTTTTTGATTGTTTCCACATCTTCAGCTGTAAAAAGGTTGTTTTTAATCCAAACGATAAGCCCAGCCACTAGACCAATGACAAATACGATAAACAACACCTTAATCATCAGTAACAATAGGTATGATATTCCACTACCATATCCAAAGCCAAATCCACCACCCATAGACATATGCTCACCTCCGTAATTTCCTCTCATGGTAAATCCTAGTCCAAACCCAGAACCAAACAATAGACTCTGTAGAAGACTCAACCCAATAATACCTAAAAGGGCAAACACAGCAAGTTTAACAAAAGGATTCTTCTTCATCTATTTCACCTCCTCCATCCCTATTTCTACTGTCACTAATATACATAGCAATAAGCGTGCCAACTTTTTTCTATGTTAAATTCCTTGATGAAAATATTCATAGGCTAGTCATAGGCTTTCTTAGTTATCTTATTTGCTGCTCATCGTACTAGTTCTCCAATTAACCTAAATAGATCCCATTAATTCCACCTTCAATTTATAGAGGCTCTTCGTTTTAATTAGATATTCTTAAGATCATCGTTTCCCTTGTATATGCAAGGTTATCCAATGCATATTTCTTAAAATCATTCAATTTATTGAATTATGGGTTCATGTGCAAAAACGAACACTCTATTGTATAAAATTGAACATATTCGAATGCAGATCATCCAATGATTAAATTAACAATAAAAAAAGCAGTCCCTAAAGACCACTTTTATTATCTGCTTGAAGATTGAACTTCTCCATTCTATATATAAGGGCATGCCTTGATATTCCTAGCAGCTTTGCTGCTTGTGTCTGATTCCAGCCTACCTTCTCTAATGCTTGACGAACCAAACTCTTTTCTACTTCTTCAAGTACGATCCCTGTTTCTGGAAGAACAAATACATCATCATAGTCAGAGTAAGCTCCTTTGATAACCTCTTTCGGTAATAAAGATGCCTTAATATAGCCCTCATTTGCAAGAATCACAGTTCTTTCAATGATATTTTCAAGTTCACGTATGTTACCAGGATAATCATAATTCATCAATATTTCAAGGGCATCATTTTCAACAATCAAGCTGCCTTTGTTCAGCTCCTTAGCATATTTTCCTGCAAAGGACTCTACCAATAGGGGAATATCTTCTTTTCTTTGTCTTAAAGGGGGAATATGGATCGGAATCACCTTTAATCGATAAAGCAGATCCTCACGAAAATCACCTTCTTCTACCATTTTTTCAAGACTTCTATTTGTAGCAGCAACAATTCTGACGTCAGCTTTAATGCTTTCAATCCCACCCACTCTTTCAAATTCTTTCTCTTGAAGAACTCTAAGCAATTTCACCTGTAGTGAAAGACCCAATTCTCCAATTTCGTCTAAAAAAAGAGTTCCTCCTTGGGCTCTATCAAATCTTCCTGGTTTTCTATTCTGCGCCCCAGTAAAAGCACCCTTTTCATAACCAAACAACTCACTCTCTAATAAATTTTCAGGAATCGCACCGCAATTTACTCGAATATAGGGTTTGTTCTTTCTACCGCTTTGATTGTGTATAGCATTCGCAATTAACTCCTTCCCCGTCCCACTTTCCCCTGTAATGAGTATTGTGGCATTGGTATCTGCAACCTTCTCAATGAGTTCAAATATTTCACACATTTTTTTACTTTTACCAATAATCCTATGATCTTTCGTTTCAGAAATCACATTCCTGAGATAGTCAACTTCTTTGTTTAGTTCATCAACTTGCAAAGCCTTATTTATTTTAAGCATTAATTCGTTAATATCAAAAGGTTTTGAAAGATAGTCTAACGCACCTAGCTTCATCGCTTCTACAGCAGCATCTGTATTTCCATGGGCAGTAATCATGATTACTGGCACCTTCTCATTGAGGGTACGTATCCTTTTCAGCACCTCCATACCATCAACTTTGGGCATTCTATAATCCAGGACTACTAGATCAGGCTCTTTCTCTAGAAAAAATTCAAAGGCCTCTTGGCCATCTTTTGCTTCGATCACACCAAAGTTGCATTCCTTTAGCTTCTTTTCTAAGATCCATCGCATGTTCTTTTCATCATCTGCAATCAATACTTTTTTCATGAATGGATGGATACCTCCTTATCTATCGGAAGTAGCAATTCAAATCGACTACCTTCCCCTACTTTGCTAAAGACATCAATTACACCGTTGTGCTCTTCTACGATTCTATGAACAATAGAAAGGCCTAATCCTGTTCCTTCTTCCTTCGTCGTAAAAAATGGATTAAAAACCTTCTTAATATGGCTTTCCTCTATACCTATACCAGTATCCTGGAAGATGATTTGAATCCATTGGTGATTCAGATTTCTTACGGTAATCGTAAGTTCTCCTCCATTCGGCATTGCATCCGTCGCATTAAATATCAAATTAATAAATGCCTGCTTTAATAATTCCTTGCTTGCAACGATTTCAGGAATTTTGTCACGATAATAATTTATAGTAACCTCATTTCGTTTAATATATTGGCTTGTGATTGTTATTACATCCTCCATAAGTATATCAACGGCACAGAGCGACATTTCATCCTTATTTGGTTTTGCAAAATCCATAAGGCTCTTTACGATTCGGTTGGCTCTTTCTACTTCCTCATCAATTATTTCCAATTCTTTCACAGCCTCGGTACTTCTCTCTGCTTCTCCTTTCATGGTCTGTGCCACAGCTTTTATAATAGCCAATGGGTTTCTTATCTCGTGGGCTATTCCAGTAGAAAGTTCTCCAAGAGCCACTAGCTTATCATTTCTTTGTACGTGTTTCTGAAGCTTATTTAATTCAGTTATATCATCAAAGATCATTACTAAACCTTTATTCATATTTTCTAAATTTAGAGGATAGATATTGACTCTAATATTTGTTTCCTTATTGGCTATCTTTACATCTATTTCGATATTCTCAATGATTTTATTTTGTCTTATAGACTCTATTGCCTTTGTTTTCACCTGCTCACAACACACGATTGTCTTAAGAAAGCTTTGCCCAATACAGTTCTCATCTATTCCAAGAATATCCGTTGCTCCTTGATTGATAATGGTAATAAACATATCATTGTTTACTGCAACAACACCACTTTTGATACTCTCAATGATACCATTCGTATATTTTTCTAAAAGTATATATCTAGCTAAACTGCCTTTTATATCTTCTAACTCCCTATTTTTTCGTTCAAATAAGATCCCTGTCACCACCCCAATAGAAAAGAAGAAGAATACATCTATTAATTCATTTATAGTAGGAGAGCTTAAATTGACAGCTAGTAAGATATGGGGGGAATATACCAATCCTACTATTAAAGCGACTAGAACACCCCCTCTAAATCCATATTTGTAAGCTCCCATGATGATAGGCACCGTATATAATAGCCTATAGACACTATGATAAGGTACATCTTTATACCCATATAGGTAGTGGATAATACTAACGCCTGCAATAAATAAAAAAATTACAATTTCATATTTATATTTTAAAAGTATTTTTTTCATTTGATCACATCTTTATCTATAGGTTTTTCACAGTACGGACAAAAGCGCCAATGAACATCGATTTTTTCTCCGCAATTTGTACAATACTTTTTTAACGTTTCTTTGCAAATTGGGCACACATTAAAATCTTTTTCTACAATGCTATTGCAATTTGGACACCTATTTACTTTAGATGTCACTGTTTGACTTCCATTATCTGCTCTGTATATGAAAAGATAATATACCAGGAATGCCACAATTAATAATATAAAAAGCGTCACTTTCTATCATCCTTTCCTGTTTATATGGGAACCACATATTGGGCAGATCTTCCATCGTTCACTTTCAATATCAAATCCACACTTACCACACTTCTTAATACCGCTTTGCTTTTGTAACCTATCCAAAAGTATGAAGCCTCCAATAGCAATGGCTATTAAAATAATTATCCAAAAGGTCATGCTGTAGTTATAATTATTATACATGCGCATTTTCGAGTGCATACCCATTCCCATTTCCAAATTCTGCTGGAAGAACATAGGTGCAAAGATAAAATTATAGATAAAGATAACGCCTAACACGATTAAGAGCATGTACAAGATTGTCCTCTTATTCTGCATAAGTATTCCTCCCTAAGCTGTTTATAACCTAAAACAATGCAAGAAAAGTGCCAATCATTACGAAGTATCCTAGATATTTTCTTGCTTATCTTTTCTAACTAGAAACTTCGCCATTAGAAACGGCTTTATTTCTCAACAGAACTAAGTGATAAAACTTTATTAGGACAGCCAAAAGTACATTTTTGACATTTCATACAATCTGTATCACGAACTATACCAACATTTCTAAAAGATGGGATATCGATTTGCAAAGGACAGTTTTCTATGCATAGCCCACACGAGACACAACTTTCATCAATAGCAATTTGGTGAGAATTGTTTTTTCTGACTTTGGTGATGAAAGAAGCTGCCGTACCCATAGGACAAAAGGTACACCATGCAAAAGGGTGAAGAAATATAGCAAAAACGATTTGAACAATTGTCGTTAATACCATCATTGTGATAAATACTTTTCCTATGCATGTGAGAGACTCATGGGGCTGTAATAATCTATTGATGAAGAATGACATCAATAATATAAACACAAATGTTCTGAATAATTTACTCTTTAAAAACTTTGAAATTGACTTTTGAGGGCTTATTAAAGATAATATTGAATTACTAAAGCTCCATCTAGGACAGAAATTTCCGCACCATGCTCGTCCAAATGAAAAAGAAAAGACAATAGGACCAACTATGCAAATTAAAGTTAAGACCATAAGGATAGGCGAATACCAACCAAATAAGATAATAAAAGGAATTAAAATCCATGATAGTTTCTGAATATATAAAATTAGCGTATTAATTATAGTTCACCTCACGGAAAATTTATTTCTAACAGAATATCTTTGAAAAAATTAAGTAAATTTGACCTATTCAAGACTAGAATGACATGAAATTTATACAGACGCGTATTTCTTTAAATATCTTGAAAGAGTATATCATAGGAATTTAGCCTGAACAAGCATCATCAATATCCATAAAAATTCATTATATAGTCCTACATATTTTATCCCTTATCAAAATTTTGTATTTTATTCTAAATTATTCGTGAAATCCATAAAATCTCCATATGTATTTGTTAAAATATGATCGTACTAGCGCTGTACATAATTTTCATATTAGGGGGATTGGTTATGAAAAGACAAATTTTAAAACCTTTGATCACGTTGTCACTTATCACTACTTTATCACTTGGTACAAGTACCGGGGCATTTGCTTTGACATCCAGTACAAACGCCGCACCAGCAGCTGCAGAAAAAGAATATGTCGGCTATTTAATTGATGCTCACTGTAACAAAGTTGGTAAATCAGAGATGGGCAATATTGAAGTAAAAAAGAGCCCTGAAAAACACCAAACTGCATGTCTTAAAATGAAAAATTGTATGGATAGCGGTTTAGGTCTTATGGTGAAAGAAGATAAGACATATAAGTTCTATAGCTTTGATAAAGCCAGTAGTAAAAAAGCTGATGATACGATTATGATGAAAACAAAGAAAAAATTCAACAATAAAGTTGCTGTGAAAGCTTCTGTAAAAAACAATGTCTTAACAATTTCATCGATAAAAGAAGTAAAATAATTCACGTATAGTTGATCGCTTCCAGTCTATTTGATGGATTAAAGGAACACATTTGCCTCTGAAAGCAAAGTAGATTAAAAAAGTATATCTACTTTGCTTTTTATCTATTTTTCTAATACTCACCATTTAGAACTTAAAAAATGTTCTGTTAAGAAGATTTTAAGTAATAGAAGGTTGGACTTTAGTTCTAGATAGAATCTTAAAAAGTATAAACGTGCTCATTAGAAAATATGATCAGAGTCGTCCTTATTCTATATCTTCGCATTTTATTTATTATGTATCTAGGATTAATATAATATCATTTTAAAAGTTTAGGAGATAACCTATGGATAAGACCAAACTAAATGACTATTCTAAGAGAATATGGCAGGAATCCGTTAATGTTTTTACAGATTTAGAACACCTAAGACTGGCAATCTTAAACATTAAAATCTCAGTAGCAAAAATAGATTCAGGCGAGCACAGAGCCCTTGCAACGGTAGCTGATTACTTATCAGATTCAATTGATAGTATTGAAGCGAAAACAGGGAGAATAAGAGACCTTTCCAAACATATCGGTAGGGAAATCAATCAAAGCGAATAAAGTTTAAATTTTTAATCGTGTGTTGATGTTATAGAAAACTCCAAATAGCGTCTCTAACTTATAGTAAAATAATAAGAAGCCCTGGCCTCAGCCAGAGTTTCTTATTATTTTGAGATCAAAGTCTATTGATTAGATTTTATAGTAATTGAGAGACCTTTAAATCTTTATCAGAGTTATTCAGGTTTGTTATACGTATCCTGAGGATTAGCTGTATAGTTTGGTACAAAATCCTCGTATTCAATTCCCTGCATCATGCCAGCCGCAGCATGGTGTAACTCATGGCAATGCTGTACCCATCGACCAGGATTATCAGCTTCAAAGGCCACTACATATTTTTCACCAGGTTTTACTAGCAACGTATCCTTCATAATGGCTGCCCCAGAAACAGGAATCCCATTCTTTGATAGTATCTGGAAGAAATGCCCATGCAAGTGCATTGGGTGATCTACTTTACTATTGTTAAAGTACGTAAATTTCACTGTATTTCCTGTTCTTAATTTGAGTAGTGGTAGTTCATTAAAAATCTTGCCATTGATTGTATATCTCAAGCCTTTGTCGTCTCCTAAAGCATCTAATTGAACCATATAATCAATATCATAAGTTTGATCTAACGTAAATTTCCCTGGGCCAGGTGCACCATAGTTCACTAAGTTAAACAGTGGATACTCTACTATTTCTTCTTCTGGCCTGGTCGTTCCATTACCATCAGCAACAATTACAGGTATTTGTAATTGATCATTATATGCATTATCATCATGGGCATCAATGAAGAAGTTTTCATCTGATGTTACCGTAAACTCCACATCATATCTCTCTCCTGGTGCTATTTGAATGATCTGATCCTTAATGAAATCTGCGCCATAAATATCCTGTCCATCTGTACTTACAATCTTAATATCTTGTCCTGGAATGTGAATTCCATGGGACCTATATCCAGCGTTGATAAATCTAAGCCTTACCACATCGCCTTTCTTTACATCTATTGGTTTTATCAATTCTCCTGATTTACCGTTAACGGTATAAATATCATAGGCATAAGCCATCATCTCTTCTTCTTCCATAACGGGGTCGTTCTCTTCAGAAGTGGACATATCCATACCACCATGACCACCTACATCTCCTTGAGGCTCCATCGCACCATGCCCTCCTGTATCACCTTGAGGTTCCATGGCACCATGCCCACCGCTGCCTTCTGCTTCCATATTCATATTCCCCATCTCTTCCATGGGGTTCTCCATCCATTCATCCAAAATAAAGGTATAATCCTTATCTATCTTCCCTTTATTCTTCGGTTCTACAATCAATGCACCATATAATCCTTTATCAACCTGCTTCGATCCTTCCTGATGGGAATGATACCAGTAAGTTCCAGGTACATCAGCAGAAAATTCATAAACAAAGGTTTCTCCAGGCCTTACTGCATCTTGATTAAGGCCAGGTACACCATCCATAGCAGAATTTAGTGGATATCCATGCCAATGAATTGTGACGGGCTCGGTCAGCGTGTTCTTTAGTTCAACTTGAACATAATCACCTTCTGTTACACGGATCTCTTCTCCCGGAACTGTTCCATTATATGTCCAAACAGGAATAATAACGCCTTCTTTTATCTCCAAGTTTGTTTCTTGCGCCACCAGAGTAAACCTTTTCACAGGCTGACCATCCCTAGGTTTGACAATCCCCTTTGCATAGTCATGATTATTAAAAGGACTTGATGGAACTGTGTTTTCACTGTTACCTTGATTCATATCAGTATTTGTATTTACATCATTCTGTCCCATTCTCATATTTTCCATGAAAGCCTGATTACGCTGGAAAGTAACGACAGAAAAAACTATAACAACCGATGCTATTATCGCTAATACAGTATTCAACCTGCTACGCATTTTTATTCCTCCAATTATTTATTTTTATCATACTAACAGATTTACCTCTGCTTATATTAGTTACCCTATCAATGAGAGGTTTTAACATCATCCTAGATTTAATACGCAGGTATAATTATTATTTTTTCCAATTACTAAAATACTCTTTATTTTCGCTTAAATAGCTCTTTGCAATTGTTATACTTTCAGTATCTTCTACCTTGTTTTCACCCATGATTGGAACGGGATTACAGCCACCCTTAATGACCTGTATATCATCTATTTTAAATACGTTACCACAATTCTGACATACTATAGTATCTCCCTGCTGTACATAATAACCTCTACCTGAATCAAAGCAAACCTGACATGTATTCAGTGCTGTTCTAATGGTACCATCCGTCGCTTTAACAGCCATTACTTCCATATATGTATCGCCGTCCTTATAGCCATAAAACTTTACTGTCTCAGACACTTCACTCTTTTTAATGACTACGTCTCCATCCGTAATCACTGGAATCTCATTGTTTTTACCCGTACCCACGGCTTCATTTGTATTTTTATCGGAAGTAACGTACCAAGCACCGAGCAATAGTATGATGGCTACTAGTATAAAATATAAATTCTTTGAACTTCTTTTCATACCAGCTTTGTTTTTCTTTTTCACTGTATGATCTCCCCCCTATTTCTTTGTTTACTAAATATTATAATAAAAATATATGGAGATTATATGGAGATGGAAGCCAAGGGAAACTGTTTTTCTACATTTCCCATAACATTTAATCATATACGGGGTCTCGCCAACATTTCAGGACCATCCATACTCACGAGAAAAAAGCTACGTATTTTCAATGTTTTACCATTGCATGTGGATTTTCTTCTGCATATAGTTGACCATTTTACAAAAGATAACTTAGAGGTGAGTATTTATGATAATTTCATTTAAACGCAATCTAGGAAATATGGATAGAAAAATAAGAATTCTCCTGGGCGCATTGCTATTAATTGAAGGCATACTTGGATACTGAATCATTATGGATATGCTAGGTTGGTCAACCGCTAAATCAAAAAGATAAAGACTGGAATCTTCTCCAGCCTTTATCTCTAAATAATCAATTAATAATTCATTAAAGATAGTTTTTGTCCTCAATGCCAGTATCAAATGAGATCCTTAACAGACATCTGCCACAACACAATTTTTTCCTCTAGACTTAGCCTTTAGCAAGGCTTTGTCACCTGCAATCAACACATCATCCAGATAATGTCCATCTTCTCCATGGCTAGATACGCCTAATGAAACCGTTATCTCTGGATATGGAGAATTATCTAGTCCACTAACATTGAATCGTATTTTTTCAGCTATATTTGAAGCATTGACCTTGTCACATTGATTAAGGAGAACAACAATTTCTTCTCCTCCATATCTGTACACTCGATCTTGACATCTTATAGATGACCTGATTACATCACTGACCCTTTGCAATATCTTATCCCCGACTTGATGTCCAAACAAATTATTAAAGTTTCTGAAATTATCTATATCAATAAAAATCAGAGAAAACCCTGTATTTCCCTGCATTTCACTAATGTCTGCATCAAATGCTCTTCTATTAAGAAGTCCTGTTAACTTGTCCATCCTTAATTTTTCACTTAAATCCAGGTTTGTTACTTTCAGCTGCCTATAATTTTTGTAGAACTTGCTGGTAATAAGGTAATTAACAATCCCAAATATAACCCCCATAAATATGCAATGCAGAAGTTGTCCTCCGAACCATGGCATTACAACCGAGTGGAATATAAATCCATATGATATACCTACCAATATAAGACATAAAAACAGATTCAATTTAAAATTGTCTTCTTTCATGACTCTCCCCCTATCCTACTCATTTACTGTTTCATAATTTATTTTTCTTAATAATACCAACCTGATCGACATCTATAAATAGAGCGTTTTAATATTACTACCCTTTAATCCCAATCCCTTAATATATAAAATTAAAATGCAAGAATTATTCCACATTTCCTACTATAGTGACATCTATACAGTCTATTTGAAAATGATTAATAAATTGAGTACAAATAGATTCTTAGAAATATCGTCGTATATATCTCTGGGGTTATAATAACCCTACAGCTATTTAATCATTTATACACTCCGTCTAGCAATTTTATATAGTATCTCGTAGTCATCTCCAAACGTGCATAATCCATTGCAATGCTCATATAAATCTGAGAATAAAATATATCTTAATGCCACATTATCGACGTTTTTGAAAGATGGTCTCTTCAGTTGCGCTAAGATCTCCTTCTCTCTCGTATCAGGAGCTACTAAAAAGAAGCTATACTGTTTATCGCCAAGTGATGAAGCTAAATCTATTAGTCGTAGGATTCCAGAGTAAATAGAAGTGCTCTTCTCAACTTCAAAAGCACATTCTATCCGCTTTGTCTTTTTATTCAGCCAAAGTACATCAATTAATGATATCGTTTTTACCACATCTTTAGGTAGATTTAGAGGTGGAAGCTCAGGAATGGTTAAAGATTGAAGGCTTTTCCCATCAATGGATTTAACTCGATCATTGATGGCAACAAACACATCATATCCTAGTTTACATCCGATCTCTGTAAGTAAGTATTGTACCCTTAAATGTTCACTTTCTTCTTTAATTTCATTTTCAGCTTCCGAATTTCTCTTCTTTAATGTCTTTTCCAACTTACTTTTTTCAAACCTTAATGCGGTTTCCCAATTTTCATTTAGTACAATTTTTCCTATGCCTACATCAAATAATAATCCTGAAATAGCTCCTAGATCCTTTGAAAGCATGTGCCTCAACTCATAATTTGCTTTCATAATAACCTCTCTCATTTCAAGATAGTGCTGCCATGAACCTAATTTTTTCTTGTCAGAAAAGACTGCATTAAAACCATTGACCATTGCAGTATTAAATGGAGGCATTAGCGTAGGATGCAAAAAGTATAAGATGTTAGCTACCGCTGGTCCCAGACCCTTTATCTTATACCCATCAAGTTTTATTATTTCTTTAATAATCTTATCTTCACTTGTTGCTTGTAAACATGCCTCTAAAAACTGACCAAATATCCGTTTATTATTTTCGTTCTCATAAATGTCCGGAATCCTCAGTTTGGGTTTCCAGTAGAAAGGATGTGCAGCACCTTCAAAAACTTGCTTTTGCTCAGTTATACAAGTCAAAACAAATTCTAATGGTGAACCTTTAAAATCATTACCAAAAGTCCCTTCTTTAATAGAATATACAATATCTATCACTCCACGTCTTATGGAACGAAAAGCTTTCATTCTAGTATTATCGTTAATAAACCAAGTATTATAGACTGATTCCGAATCTATTTTATAACGTTCTACAAGGTTCTTTATATTTGCTGCCAAAACAACTCCCCCTTAATTAACTTTTATTCCATTAGGATGATAATTACGATGCCATACTGTCTCTATAAACAATAAGTCTAACTGATGCATTACATCAAGAAAACATCCTTAGTTTTTTGTGCGCAATACTATTATAGTATTAAATAGAAATATTTTACACAATATTCTATACAATTCTCTTGGTGGAAAAGGAAATATATGCAAGTATTTCTTCGGTATGGCAATTATTGTGCTGTTAATTGCCTTTAAGTAGAGAGATTTCTCTCTATAACAACTTGCTAAATAACAAAAATCTTGCACATTTTACAATGTACAAGACTATAACTTGTATTTAATAAAAAATCTTATTGTTTTCTTCTATCCTCATTAATTTTAAAAATTCTTTCATATTCCTCTTCTATATGGTTAAACTTTCTATAAGCTTCGATGTATAACTTAAATGCCTTCTCATCTCACGTCGCTTACCTTTAAAATCGCTTCTTCGATCCATAATTCACAATCTCCTTTTCTACCGTCTCTCCATATTATTTGTTGCTAAAGGAGAGGCAATACCATAGAGAGACATCTCAAATATAACCATTCCAGATATAAATCATCAATTTTGACATAGATAATTTATTTTTCATTGAAGTTACTTTATTAAAAAACCTCTTATCGATTTCTACTTAATATTCAGAATTCTAATTTTAGGCGGTAACACCATATATTCATCTACTATTTAAAACACTTTAAGATTTAAGAAGGTTTATACATACTCTTTAAAGTAAATATTTTATAAGATAATCAATCCTTCCCCTTTTTATAAAATACATACCAGAATATTTCATTACTTTTTTGATTTTTTCTCTATATTGTTGCTCATAGCATTGTACTATACATTTTTTACAAGGAGGCTTATATACAAATGGGCAGTTAATCCGCTTATTTATAGCATACACCGCTAGTTCTGTACAATCTCCACATAAGCTTATCTTCTTTTTTACATCTATATAGCTATTAGAAATTAAATGTTTCTCTGTTTGACAATGTTCATTCTTACAATAAACATGGATGAAATCAATTAGTATAGATATATCTTTTTTCACGTCAATATCCTCTTTTCACACAAATAGATTGATTTCGCATATTAAGTCATTCATTTTGTTTTCGTCGTTTTTGGGTTATTACTCTTTTGGTTTATATCACAACAATCTAATCGCTGATCACCAAAATTCTTTTTATTGGCTTCCTCTAGTTTCTTAAGAAAATTTTTAAACCAATTTTTCATAATTCTATCCTCCCTTAACTATAGCTCTACTTACATTAGGAATTTAATGGTATTTTTTATGATTAAAGCAAATCGTAGTAATTTTATCTTCTGACTGTATCATGGGCTTCAACTGTTGTAGTATACACGTTTCCTCCCCATTGTACAGCAACTGACTAATAAACTTATTCAATTTCGATTGCCTTTTTTTTCTCTTCTTCTGTGAGTACACAATTAGACTCCTTTCTTTTGTTGTCAGTTGAACTATGAGTGTGGTTATGATGGTGGTGTCCACCGCAACAGCCTCCACCCTTCACCATTCGATAAACTATGAAGCCAATTAGAACTAAATAAAGTATCCTTACTATTAATAGCATTAATCTCACTCTCTTTCTATTTATATACACAGGCTATAACAATTACTCTTTCGTTGTAGTCATATCTTATAGTATTTGACTTAAACTAAAGATTCCAGCAGTAGCGCCAAAAACAATAAACATAATAATCGATGATACAACTGCCTCTTTTATCTTCTCCATTGCTTAACACTCCTTTTCATGTCTCTCTTACCTATCTATTATGCAATGACTATGCCATTTTTCATTTATTCTTAAAATTGATATCGCTATTTTTTTCAATCTATATAAACAATCACCCTTACCATCTGTAGGCAAGAGTGATTGTTCATTGAGCTTACTTTTGATTTGCTGCTAAGTACGCATTTGCCTGGCGAATCATTTCTTGATGGGCAGGGTTTATACTATTCGTTCCATGGGTCTTACTATTTAAGAAATGAATGTCAAAGTGACCATTCATCCCATTGTTTTCAATAAAATCTGAACCATGAGGCATTCCAGCCATAGAGGCTGGTAGTTGCATTCCATCCACTTCAACAATGATGGCCCTTCTATCCCAAGACCAACTTCCGTAAAGTTCCTTCATAATCTTTGTATCTTCTTTTGTCAAGGTCTCTGAATCTGCATGATTTGTTCCATAAGTTCTTTTTGCATAAAACTCTTTCCCTGTTTTTATATCAGTTACCTTAAAAGTAGTTCCTCTCTGAATGATCTTATCAATCCCACCAAACCAATTCCATTCAGAAATGCGTGTTTCTCTCATACCTCTGGACACACTATAGTTTTCATCCTCCGTACTAAACAGAGCTCTCATAGTATCTTTTCCTACAATACCATCTATTTGTAATTTATTATCACTCTGAAATTTTTCTACCGCTTCCTCCGTCAGTTTTCCGAAAAAACCTGTTACAGTTTTATCGAAATACCCTAAGAGTTTTAATCTCTGCTGAAGCTTCATTACTTCTTCATTCTTAATTCCCACTTTTAGTATCTGTGCTTCTTCCGCATTCTCTACAGCATATACATTCATCATCGCCATAGGCTGAATAAGGAGACTTGCACTAATAATTCCTACCAATACTTTTCTTTTTATCATCTGTTCCTCCCTGTAGGTCTTCTGTATATTTACTAGGCTTTGTTATTCATCACCACCTCTCAATATCTAAATTTATCAGCGCCTATAGTAATATCTTGAATTGTATACTAGATTCTTTTCGATTATCTGTTATTTAAGAATAGTGTTCAAATAGAATTTCCTCAATTCTATTGATATCTATATCTGTATATATCTCTTCATCAATCTGAATTTTATATCCTGCACAGCCTTCTTGGCACATACATTTTGACATTATTAATTCTACCTCGTCAACCAGATATGTATATTGCCGTAAAATTTCGTAAATCTCAATTCCTTTTTTACTGCTGCATTTATTACTTTTGCAATCAGAACAAATATAAACTTTAACCAAATCAATCACCTCATCCTTACTAAAAATTTAAGTTCATAAAACGTTCTATTACGGAACCTATTCTTCACATTTTCATGCAAACCTAGTTTTTATTATTTCATGTGCTATAGATATAAGCACTTGAAATGATTTACCTATATTTTCGCTTTTTGTCAACAGGTCGCAATAATTTGTACTTGCCATCCTCTTGTAGTTTATACAATAAAACTTCACCATTTTTTTCTTCAAACTCATAATAACAATTGCTGCAGTAATATCGTCTAACTCCAATCCTTCCGATCGTTTTATTACAACAATGAGGGCAAATCACCCATATCACCTCACATATAAAGCCATAGACTAAATCCAGACAGGATGTCCATTGTATCGATTACAAAAACAGCCTCCCATTTAGGGAGGCAATTATCTTTAAATACATTTCTAATCACTTCTCCGACCTAATAGTCCTGAAATCAACATTAGCCTAACAAGTTGCAAAATAGCCATAACTGTAGCGGCTACATATGTTAGGGCAGCTGCATCAAGCACCTTCTTTACAGGCCTTTCTTCATTCACTGTTATATAACCACCATCAGCTAAGATATTCATCGCCCTGCTGCTAGCGTTAAATTCCACAGGTAACGTAATTAATTGGAACACTACTGCGAACATAAATACGACCACACCTAGTTGCGCTAACGACTGAGATCCTAGCATTAACCCTATGAATAGAAGGGGAAATGCCGCTTGTGATCCTATACTGGCAAAAGGTACAATCATATTTCTAAGGGATAGCATACTATAACCTTCGTCATGTTGTAGTGCGTGTCCAACTTCGTGGGCTGCTATTCCTAGGGCAGCTAGGGAAGTCCCATGATAGATTTTATATGATAACCTTAGGACCTTATTTCTCGGATCATAATGATCTGTCATATGTCCGCCAACCAATTCAACCTTTACATCACTGAGTCTTTGTTTTTGCAGAATATCCATTGCTAACTGGGCACCTGTCCATCCTATTCCAGCCTTATGTTGACTATATTTATTAAAAGCACTTTGTACCTTTCCTTGGGCATACATGGCAAAAATAACAGCAGGAATAATCAAAATAAATGTTGGATCATAGAAAAATGGAAACATTGTTCATCTCCTCCTTACTCATCAATATAATCATCTAATAATACCATTCTTCCTGTTGGCATATGCTTTATTTTTCATCGACACTATCCTTTTCACTTACACTGCCATGGCATGAGCTACTATGACCTGATTTCCTCATCATAAACATCATTCCTATGTGCATCAGTGGACATAAAAGAAACGCAAGAGAGGATAGAGCCCCACCCTTTATCCCAAACAAGGGCAAACCTGCTATGATCAAAATTGGTAGCATGCAACATAATATCATTAATAATCCATGCTTTAATGTCCCCTTGTGTCCTTGAGCGTTATTTTCGTGACAATTTTTTTCACTATTATTCATCTTCTCCATCTAACTTCCTCCTTTGATATTCTTTACCAACAACCTTTAATCTCAGTATTTGTTGAATCACTTTACCTAACAAAACTATAAGAAACATACACTCTCAATAAATGCAATATTCATGCCATTTTTATCATTTTATCTATACAGCTTGTAATTTGACTGTTAAGTCTGTACAATTTTCAAAGTATACACGTTTTTTTGCTAATTTTTAGAACTTTCGTCCCTAATATTTAAACCCCAATAAATATTTCTTGTAGGATATGCTACATCATATTTGATATATGCTACAACGGTCGTGGGTCTTTAGATAAATTAGGAGGGGCTTAACCCCTCCTAATTTATCTGGTAATATAATACTTATAGCAAAACGCTCATTCTTTAGTCGTTTATCACCATGAGAATACTTATTTTCATTATCATACTTAGTCTTTACTCATTTGCTTGTGGGAGAGTTACGATAAACCGGCTACCCTTCCCCTCTTCGCTTTCTACACGAATGCTGCCTTGATGGGCTTCGACAAGTTTTTTCGTAATTGTCAATCCTATGCCAGCTCCACCTGTTTTTCTACTTCTTGATCTCTCTCCCCTATAAAGCCTCTCAAATATATGGGATATATCCTCTTGAGATATACCAATCCCAGTATCTGCAACCTCAAGCAATACTTTCCCTCTATTCTTATGTGCTTTTACTGTTACTTGTCCTTCTGGGGTTGTAAACTTCAGTGCATTTGATAAAAGGTTGATAAGAATTTGGCTCATTCGATGCTTATCTGCATAAATGAATATATTTTCTTCAATCTCATAATTAACCTCAATATTTTTACTCATACATTGATATTTAAAGTTCTCTACTACATCATAAATTAACTGAGATAAGTTAAACTGTACCATTTCTAGTGCAATGTCTGTTGTTTCTATTTCTGTTAAATCCTTCAACTGCTCAACCAACGTCATAAGTCGCGCTACTTCATTTTTAAAAATGTTCATCCTTTCTTTCGTAGGTTCCCATACTCCATCGCTAATTGCTTCTATTTGTCCGTGTAATATGGTTAACGGCGTACGTAATTCATGGGAGATATCTGCTGTTAATCTTTTTCGAAGACTGTGTTGCTCTTCCAACGAAATGGCTAAGTGATTGATTGCATTGGATAATTCCTTTAATTCAGTAATGTTATTTTTGTCTGTAATTCTAGTTCCCAATTTTCCATTTCTAATATGATTGGATGCTGCCGTAATATTTAAGATAGGTCTTGAGATAATTTTTGAAAAATATTGCCCTAGTAAAATAGCAATGAAAATTGCAAAAATAGATGCATAGATAATAGATTTATTAATACCTCTAGTAAATTCTACTTCTCTTTCAGATATCATCAGCGGCTTAGCATATCCAATTTCAACACTTCCTATTATTTTGCTATCTACTTTTACTTCGTATAATTCTTCTTGATAATCTCCACCATCCATTGAATGTCTCATCATGCCTTGACCCATTCCACCAAAAACACTATGTCCCATACGTTCCATCATTTGCTGATGCATATTCCACATATCAGATTCTATAGAATGAACGAAGATAATTTCATTATTGGCATCCATAATCTTTATATCAACATCGCCTACAGCAGGGTTTGACTGGATTTTCTCTATAACAGCTTCAGACCATTGATTGTCTTGCTCATACGTATCTTCAATAAATCTAACTAGTTCCGTTACTTTATATGCCTGTTCATCTTTCATATAGACATCAAACTTTCTAAATAAAGTGATATTCGTAATAGCACTGACGAGCACAATAGAAAAAATAGTTACTCCCACCATAAACAAAATCAGTCTTGATCTGAGCCTATTAAACATATCTAGCCCTCCATAAATTTATATCCCACACCATAAATGGTTTTTATATATTTCACTTTTTCATCTTCAATCTTATGCCTTATGTTTTTAATATGGGCATCAATTGCTCTTTCATAGCCTTCAAAATCGTAACCTAAGACCTCTAAGATCAAATTTTCACGAGTAAAAACTTTTCCAGGATGCTTTGCCAATAACGCTACAATTTCAAATTCCTTTGGAGTTATATTTACAAGCTCCCCTTGCTTTTTTATCTCCATTTTATCAAAATCTATGAGTAAATCTCCATCATGGAATTCGATAATTTCTGCTTTCACCAACTCTGTGCCGAATCTTCTAATGATAGCCTTTATCCTTGCAACTAGCTCCTTGGGACTAAAGGGCTTCATCATATAATCATCTGCTCCTATATTAAGACCATAAATTCTATCAACTTCTTCGACCTTTGCCGTTAACATTAAGATTGGAACTTGAGATTTTACTCTAATTTTTTTACATACTTCTTCTCCTGTCACATCGGGTAGCATTAGATCTAGTACTACAAAGTGAATTTCTTCTCTTTCAAATATATTCAATGCTTCTTGCCCATTGTATGCAGAAATAGTATGATAGCCTTCTCTATCAAGATAAGCTCTGATAATTTCCACAATCTGCTCCTCATCATCAACTACTAGTATATTTAACTTTTGAATACCCATATGAATTCACCTCTTGTACTAACGAATCGTTTCTTTTTCATGTATTATATCAAACTTTCCCTATCTATAGTACCGACTTAAGAAGCATTTACTCAATCTATTTCTGTTATTTGCAAAGAATAGTTTATAATGTAAATGAGCAATCCTTGCTATTAGGATTGCTCACTATCGATTTCAGGTAACTTACACCTTATGCTGCCTCTTCTACCCACAGTACAATTAATATTGGCCCATCATTCCGCCATTCATCATATGCTGTGCGCCACCCATGCTATTATGCATTTGTATCATTGCATCTTTATCCATGGATTCCATCATTCTAGCCATACCTTCATAGCCATTGCCCTTCATCATTTCAATCATGTCATTATAATCCTCATCTGTCATGTTATTCATAAAATCATCCATGGCTTTGTAGTCTCTTTTTTCCATTGCTTCCGCCATATTTCCAAAGCCATTTTGCTTCATCATATTTGTCATGCGGTCAACAATATTTTCCTTTGCATCTATGCTTTGTGTGGTTGTGATAGCTATTGGTTTTTGTATCTCATTTATCGAATTTGCATACCCGGCACTCGTAGTAATCACGCCTAAAGCTACAACCCCTGCTGCAACAAACATTAATCCTTTTTTCATGTAAATTCCTCCTTAGATTTAAATTGTTATCCTTATTATATAGGTCAATTGTGAATCAAATATGAATTTTCATCTGCGTAGCAAATAATTTTATAGATCCTTCTATTATCAAGCTGATTCTCAATGACATTCCCATCCAAAATCTTATTTAATATCTACTCACTGAGTACTTTTAATTTCTTTTTATACTCGTCTTCATCGATTTCTCCAGCAGCAAACCTTTCCCTTAATACCGAAATTGCATTACTTGAAGTTCCTCTATACTTTTCTTTATGGATTGTTTTTACTATCCATACGATAATCCCTATAATCAAAACCGTTCTAAGTAACCCAAACCCTATCATCCACCACCAATCCACGTTATTGGGATATCCATAACCAAACATGTGGCCCATCATTCCATACATCTTTATTTCCCTCCTTTATTAGTTTTTTAACAGGTTCTTCTTCTTTTCATATTCTTCATCTGAAATTTCACCTCGGGCATATCTTTCTCGCAAAATGTCAAGGGCATCATTCTTTATAGGGTATCCTTCCCTATAAGCATGGCCATGACTAGATCGTTCAACTATTATATAAACGATTAAACCGATAATTAATAACCCAAATAAACCGCCACCCATCATATATACCATTCCTTTCATCCTTGATTGTGATTTTGAATATCTTTTCTAATTATGATATCAATCTAAAATTTTTCTTTACCTTGTTTTCTGCTTTTTTATCTTCTTGATAATTTTGTCTTTCTTGAAGTCTAGCTTCCAGGTACTGTCTTTCAACTTCAATCTTTGCTTTATATTTCTCCACTTTTCTAGATAATTTTTTTATATAGTTCAATCTTTCTTGTACCTCAACATCAGAGATATACAATATTTCTTCCGGTGTCTCAACTTCTCTAAACAATAGCTCTGCTAGATTTCTCATTAAGTTTCGTACATTCTTCATACTTGTGCTTCCTTTCTATTCTTCATAGCTTAATTATAGACACCAAATATGAATCAAATATGAATTTTACCATCTTATTCAACTAGTTCTTCTTAATTTTGAGACTCACTATTGTCTAAGAGCAGGCTATCACAAAAAAAGAAGATAAGCCTAGAGGTCTTGACTTATCTTCTAATAAATTTACTCAGCATTTTTGATTAGACATAAAAAGTTTCTTATACTTATATCTTTTTAAATAATGTCGTCAGTGACAGCAGTTTAGCCCTTTTCCTTAATGACAACTTGCTCCACCACCAGGTATCTCTATCCTACTTTGTTCTAATGCCTGTAGGTCTACATTATTCAAATCATCTACGATGACGATTTTTCCAGCGAGCATATTCATCCCACAAGTAAATAGAAGTTCTCCAGTCTTATCAGGCGTAAATCTAATTTCATTTTTCCCTTCCTCTAATTCTCTATAAAATGCTGCATCGGGTATAGACAACACATAATTACATCCGTTTAATTCCACCCCATTGATAATCCAGCGGGTTGCCAATCCCTTCTGAATCACTAAAATATTGGGGGTATACGCATACCCTGCTACATCCATTTCGATTGTCTGGATATTCCCGTCAATCGTTGCAACCGCAGCTTTATTCTCTACTTCCACTGCAGTCTCATATTGACCTTCAAAAAATCCATTACTGCCAAAGACGGATTCTTCCTCGTTTTCTAAGTCTTGTGCATCCAAATTAGCAGGGTCTGCCACTGCCGTAAGCTTTGTTGTAATCATACCCATCCAGCAGCTAATTCGGATGATTCCCTCTTTTGTTGGTGTAAACTCAACAACTGGTTCAGATGACTTTAAATCTATTTCTACTCCATATTCTGGGATAACTATGGGATTATTACATCCATTAATGTTACCTACATCAAGTATCATCTTCACAGGAACACCCACTTGCACAATTGGTATATTCGGTGTATACCCGCTTGCATCTACTACAAGATTAACGACTTGCTTTCCATCTTCCATTCTTATTTCTGGTATTTCATTCAGACTACCCTTTAAAAAACTCAAGTCTAAAGCAAACCCCGACAAAGCTAGCCCTCGATTCAACATGATGACACCTAAAATAATGACTAATCCAGCACTGACCTTCATCATCCCTCTACTCAGTCTTCCACTAATCACAGAAGCAATCGCTGCGAATAAAAAGAGTAGCGGTACCGTACCTAAGCTAAAGAAGAACATAGATAATGCTCCTTTTGCTATGCTACCTGTCCCTAAAGCATATAGCTGCATTGTCTGTAGTGGACCACATGGCATAAATCCGTTAAAGAGTCCAATGATTAGTGGCTTTATGGGATTTGAAGCTTCTATTTTTCTGTATGACATCCCAGGTATTCTTAGCTTGAACCATGGAGGTAACCTGAAAATATTCAACATCTTTAGTCCCATCATCACCATAAATATACCTGCGCCTACGGCGACAATTCCTTTAAATTGTCCTGACGGGGTAAGGACCGCACCTAATCCACCTACGATACCTCCGATTACTGTGTAGGATATTACTCTTCCAGTATTATATAAAAGGGACGGCATAAATTTTCTTTTTTGTTGAGTATCACCAACCCCCTGGGATAATGCGATACCACCACACATGGCAACACAATGGACCGATGTCAATAGACCTACCACGAACAATAACCCGTAGCCCATCTCATCTGATACCTCTGGAATGAAATTAAAACCAACGGTATTTTGAATAATATAGTAGCCTCCAAACAATAAGATAAGCAACGGCAGAATATTCCCTAATCCCGTTTTAGGTTTATCTGTCACTGCATATCCTAGTCTTTCAACAACTGCAATGAACATTCTTTTGGAGACCTTATCCCCTTGATAAATAATTTCAACCTTTGATTGATGAAATGATGCCTTAACCTTTTCAACCCCCTCCAATACAGAAAGAGAATTCTCTATTCTCCTCTCACAACTTCCACAGGTCATCCCGTCTATGTATAATATGACCTTATTTTTCATCGTCTCACCCCTATATTTAAATTCTCTATAATAACAAAATCAAAACTTACAATTTCCTTAGATTCATCATCTACCTAGTCCCCTGATACTAGGTATAATAATTTACATTTCATCTTCTTAACCATTATTGCAATGGTCATGTACTCATCTACAAATTGTTATTATAGATTCAGTCTAAAAATATGCAAAAGCCATGCCATAGATATCAGCTTTATAGTTCTATGTTTTTAACTCTATTCTTCATTATCTACCATTCTCTTATCGTTTGTTATGCACTTTTTAACACACTGGCTGTACGATAACACACTATAACCCAACTGGATACATTTCTAAAGTTAAATTTATTCGCTGTAGTACATTCTATGTGATTATCCTAATCTCAGAATTTTATCGTTCATAATAAGAATCTTGGATCAATAAAACAAGCTAGAGAGATGTCACTTGTACAATATCCCTCTAGCTTATCACTATTCAATCACACACATATATTTATTTCATCATTTTTTCGATCGTCTTTAGCAGTTCATCTACGACCTCATTTTCTCCTGCCTGTATCTTATCAATGACACAGCTTTTCATATGACTCTCCAATAAAAGCTTGCTTACTGATTTCATAGCAGATTGGACAGCTGCTATTTGGATTAGCACATCATCACAATAAGTGCCCTTCTCAATCATACGATTAATTCCTCTCACTTGACCCTCAATTCTATTTAGTCGTGAAATGAGATCTATCTTGGTTTTATCCTCGTGGTGAGAAGTTTTGTGATGATGATTCTCAGGAGAATTCTCACTTCCTTTATAATTTAAATTTTGATCCTTCATTTTTTCCTCCGCTCTAAAGGGAGTCCTCCCCTATATGGCTCTAATAGAAATCACATCATATCCTGCTTCTTCGATCGCCGCTTTTAATTTAGTATCCTCCACATCTTTACTCATTTCTGCCACTGCATTCTTTCCATTTAGGTCTACTACTACATTCACAATACCATCAATCTCTCCTAAAGCACTCTCCACATGTTTAATGCAGTGTCCACAGCTCATTCCTTCAATACTAATTAACTTTTTCATTTTTCTTCCTCCTATTTTTTATTGATTTTTTTAGTTTATTTTACTTATATGGCTTAAAGCTTTTTAGTCTTAAGGCATTGGTTAATACAGATACAGAACTTAAAGACATGGCCGCTGCTGCAAAGATTGGATTTAACTTTGGTCCACCGAAAGCATATAATAGTCCTGCCGCTACTGGAATCCCGGCAACATTATAACCAAAGGCCCAGAATAGGTTTTGCTTGATATTTCTTATGGTGCTCTTGCTCAGCTGGATAGCTGTTGGTACATCCATCAAGTCACTTCGCATCAATACGATATCCGCTGACTCCATGGCTACGTCGGTACCTGAGCCAATGGCAATTCCGATATCTGCCTGGGCCAAAGCCGGTGCATCATTGATGCCATCTCCAACCATGGCTACCTTTTTCCCTTCTCCTTGGAGCTTCTTCACCTCATTGGCCTTGTCCTGAGGCAATACCTCGGCCAATACCCTATCGATACCTACTTGCTTCGCAATGGCCTCTGCTGTTCTTTTGTTATCTCCAGTAATCATGGCTACCTCAATTCCCATCTCATGGAGCCTTTTAATGGCCTTTGCACTACTTTCTTTCACTACATCGGCTACCGCAATAATACCTGCCAACTGACTCCCCATGGCTATATACATCGGTGTCTTTCCTTCAGATGCTAATCTATCAGAGTCATTTTCAAGCTGAGCTAATGCCACATTTTTTTCTACCATCAGCTTTCTATTTCCTAAAAGAATTGTCTCACCGTCGATCTCTACCTCGATCCCATGGCCTGGTATGGCTAGAAATTTGCCTAGTTTCAACATCTCTAGGTTTTCTTTCTCTGCGCCCCTTACAATGGCCTCCCCAAGGGGATGCTCAGAACCTTTTTCTGCTGATGCAGCGATTTGAAGGAGTTTGTCTCTTTCAATAATTCCAGTGGTTACAATATCCGTTACTTCTGGTCTACCTTCAGTGATCGTTCCTGTTTTGTCAAATACAATGGTTTGGATTTTATGAGTTGTTTCTAAAGCTTCCCCACCTTTAATCAATACACCATATTCCGCCCCTTTACCTGTACCAACCATAATCGCCGTAGGAGTGGCTAAACCTAGGGCACATGGACATGCAATCACTAACACTGCGATAAATATGGTTAGGGAGAATACTGCACTTTCACCAGTAAGATACCAAGCTAGAGCTGATAATGTAGCAATAACAAACACAATGGGAACAAAGTAACCTGATACGATGTCTGCCATTTGGGCAATAGGGGCTTTAGAACCCTGGGCATCTTCCACAAGCTTAATGATCTGAGCCAAAGCTGTGTCACTACCTACTTTCGTTGCTTTGAACTTAATGGAGCCATGCTTATTGATACTTGCACCGATAACTTTGTCTCCTATCTTTTTATCCACTGGAATACTTTCACCAGTCAACATAGACTCATCAATGGTTGTATGCCCTTCGATAACTTCTCCATCCACTGGGATTTTTGCGCCAGGTTTTACAAGGATAATATCTCCTACTTCCACTTCTTCGATAGGAATTTCAATCTCCTTATCCTCTTGAATCACAATAGCCGTTTTTGGAGCTAATCCCATGAGCTTTTTAATGGCTTCAGAAGTTCTTCCCTTTGATACAGCCTCCAGATATTTACCTAATAAAATCAAGGTGATGATGACACCGGCTGTCTCAAAGTACAAATCCTCTACATACATAAAATCCCCAATTGAAATCCTATAGATGGAATATATACTATATAGGAATGCTGCCGATGTACCCATAGCAATTAATGAATCCATATTAGGACTTCTACGGGCTATCGCTTTAAACCCTACGGTAAAGAATTTGTTTCCTGCAAGCATTACTGGAATTACTAATATTAATTCAACAAGGCCATATCTCAAAGGATAATGCATTGGATCTAACCACATTGGAATCTTCCATCCCAGCCACGGCACCATTGGTCCCATAGCGATATATAACAGGGGTATGGAGAATATAGCAGACACCACAAATTTCATCCATAGGGTTTTGATCTCTTTTTCCTTTCTTTCCTTATCTTCATCGACTCTATTCTTATTTTCAATCTCAAGGGCTGTGTATCCAGCCTTTGCAATAGCTTGCTTTATTTCAGAGAGCCGCACATCCTTAGGATTATACTTTATCACTGCCTTTTCTGTAGCAAAATTCACTGCCACGCTTTCTATTCCATTTAATTTCCCAACAGCCTTTTCAATAGCCTTTGCACAGGCAGCGCAGGTCATACCTGCCACAGGTATGGCTACTTCCTTCGCATCTTCCTCTTCCTTTGCTTCATAGCCAGCCTTTGCTACGGCTACTTTGATGTCTTCCACGGATAGTTTTGTTTCATCGAACTCCACATTCATCTTCTCTGTTGCAAAATTCACGTTCACTTTCTCTATGCCATCCAGCTTGCCTACGGCCTTCTCAGTTGATTTAGCACAGGCGGCACAGGTCATACCAAAAATTTTTAAATTTTCCGTCTTCATCGTTTTCACTCCCTTTAAATACTTATAAAATAAATTGCCTAGAAATATTTTGCTGAAATTTTTCTAATCGGCGCCTCGTGTACCATACCCCCGTTGGGTATATTAATTTTATAATATATTTGCTTTCAGGTTTTGTCAACATGTTTTTTATATAATTATCAAAAATATTTTCGCCCACGCACAGCCTTTTCTCATATCCACTTGTATTTAAATTACTAGTACTTACATTATGGTTAATAATATACATTTTACTCATTCAACCCTGATTACCTAACTTTCAAGTACTTATTTTACTTTTTCTAATCATAGTCTACCCAATCAAACCATTAAAAATAACTATAGCTAGTGGGGGCCCACTAGCTATAAAGAGTTTGACGTTTTAAGGGGGGAACCTTAAATCTCTCTCTCC
The DNA here is from genome assembly GCF_014205875.1 of Anaerosolibacter carboniphilus. GTDB lineage: Bacteria > Bacillota > Clostridia > Peptostreptococcales > Thermotaleaceae > Anaerosolibacter > Anaerosolibacter carboniphilus. The sequence continues at coordinate 117,925 of NZ_JACHEN010000007.1, read as the reverse complement.
GTATAATATTCATGCAATTATAATGCCAATTTTAAATTTGATTTTTGTTAATCTATATCCTTCTGAAACTTTTTCATAAAACTCTAGTGCTAAGTCCCGTTTTACTATATCATTTATTGAATAAAGGTTATAAATATAGTTTCTTTAGTTTATTTTCCTAATCTTTTCACACGTTTAAACATATTTTTACTTGCTGTAGTGTATTATTTGGTACAGGCCCATTGGCATTTGCTACATATTTATTTAAGCTATAAACCCTACGACTAAATAGCCTACTAAAGATAGGATAACCCCTGCAATAACATAAGGAAAAGAAGTGCTTAAGTGCTCTCCAAAAGAAGTATCCGCCATTTGTGAGGATAGAGGCGATATTACATCTGCTACAGCACCTCCAGCCCATACTGTCCCTACCATGATTTCGATATTGACACCAGAATTTAAGGCAAAATTCACTGCTAAAGGCATAATCAGTGCCCAAGTAGCCCATGATGATCCAATCGTATAAGCTATAACTCCAGCTATTAAAAACAGTACCGATGGTATCAACATTTTAGGAATACTCTTTATGAAACCTTCACTGATTAGCTTATTAAATCCTAATTCTTCTGTAACGATTGTCAGTGCCCAGCTTAGAACCAATATAATGAGTAGAGAAACGACCTTTTCAGCACCTATGATGATGTGGGCTTCTATTTCAGCGAGACTAATTTTCTGAAACAAGAAGTATATACTTGTAATAAACAAGGTCAGCATAATACCTGCAAAAATCGAGACATTAAACTTGGCGGCACTGATTGCTCCAAAAAATGTTGTCGCATCTTTTCTTCCTGTCCACCAAAAGAAGAACACAGTACTTATAAGTAATATCACCACAGGAACCAAAAGATTTGAACTTTTTTTCGGGTATTCTTCTATCAGTTTACCAGTGCCTGCTTCCTTCTCTATATGGCCTTTGGTAAATTCATCTTCCTCTTCCATTGTCTTTCCTATTCTAAATTTGCCAAACCCTAATCCAAATATAGTAACACCAACGGCAATCAAAATCATAGACCAAGAGAAAAAATTCCATAATACACTCTTTACTACAATTGTATACGCACTTCCAGGTATTCCTTTACCTTTGATATTATTCGTAACGAGTCCCACCATATACCCTAAATAGGCTGTAGCAATAGGAATTAACAAAATAAGCTGTAGACTTGTTACAGAAAGAATGAAGGCAAATTTTTCTTTTGAACCCTTTACCTTTTGCAGTATAGGACTTAGCATGGTTCCTACAGCAATGGTATGAAAAGAACTATCGAAAAAGGTAAACAAACTTAGAAACCAAGCCCATGCAAAGACTCCTTTTTCGCCTTTTATCCATTTACCGACCCGATCACTAAAACCGGATATGCCACCAGCCATCTCAATGAGGTCTGCAAGTGCACCAAAAGCAATTAGAAAACCAAGGGTATATGCACTGTCCTCACTGACAACAGCATCAATAATATAACCACCGATAGCAGTGATACCATTGAACAGGGACCTTGTATGTAAAAACGCACCTACTACTACTCCTGCAAACAAAGCAGGTATCAGCTTTTTTGTCTTAAAGGTTATTATGATAGTTATCAACGGAGGTATTATGGCAAGCCACTTCATATATAATCATCCTCTTTCCTTAAAATACTTTAAAATATTAAATGCTTCCTACTCAAATTCAAGAGTGAAATTTTTAGTATGCGAACAAGATATTTCAAGTTTAGTATTTGTTTCTCAAATTTTAATATTCTACAAACTTTCTTCAATCTAGTAATGGACAGCCCCCTAGCAGTATGATTGCTAGGCTTAAAAATTCGTAGAATGTAGAATATTAAAATATCAATTAACAAGAATCAAAGGCTGCCATATCCTTGGTAGCCTTTGATTGAACATCACCCATATTTTATTCATAATAATTATTCTTATTATATTCTCTTTTATGAGAATAACTTACTAACAACTTCACAATGGTATTACATCATAACAAATGCACGACATTGTTGTGCGCAATGTAGGCAAACCCTCGCGCAGTTTTGTGATTTAGGATCTGAAAATCTTGCGCACTCTCCACCACACACTTCACAAATACAGACACAAATATTTGCAATATGCTTTGCAAAAGTGCTGTTACGTGCGATATATTTAGCAGTTAATCCGCATATATCTGCACAATCGCGTAATAGATGCAGTTGGACTACTCTCGTATGAACATCAGGCATGTGTTTTAAATAGGCAATCATGTGTTCGCAAATTACCTCACAATCTTGAATTGTTCTTATAAGTTGTTCGTGATGCATCATATGATACATCATCATTTGATCATAGTTCCCATACTCCATATGAGAATGTTCTGGAATATGCTCAGGCATTCATATTTCCCCCTTATTTCTATTTTATATATTTACACTTCCAAAATTCTCTTTGATATATAGGGGTTCATCTTATCTAGCTCATTAGTATAAGAACTGATTCTTCCTGATAATCAATATCTATTAATAGTTTTGCCCCCTTAACATAATCACCCAATAATTCGTCTGGCTCGATCAGGATAGTTGGTTATAATTCCTGATACACCTAATTTTGAAATTAGCGAAAGTTCTATTGCCTCATTTACGACAAAAGTATTAATATCTATGCTGCTTTGTCGACAGTTTCTAACGAGTTCGGGTCTAATATTATAGAATAACGGATGGAGCGCATCCGCTTTTATTTTTTTAGCATATTCCCATGGCTCTACAAGAGCTGCCACATACAAGACACCCGTTTTTATTGATTGATTTAATTGTTTTATTTTCATTAGGCTAGTGTGATTAAACGAAGAGATAATAATTTTCTCTTTCATACGATAGTCTTTAATTCGCTGGAGCACTTTTTCTTCCAACTGTCTATAGGGAATAATTCCATTTTTTAATTCAATATTTAATAGAATATCTTTCTCTCTTAAAAGATCTAGTACTTCCTCTAGCACAAGAATCTTTTCTCCCCGATAGGCTTCCCCATACCAGCTACCAGCATCTAATCTTTTTATCTCCCGCAGTGTCATGTCGTTTATAAGACCTTTTCCATCTGTTGTTCGATCCACTTTCTCATCATGACATACGATTAAACGTCCATCTTTACTTAAATGTATATCTATCTCAATGCCATCAGCTCCAAAATCTAATGCCTTTTTATAGGCAGCAAGTGTATTCTCAGGAGCATCTCCCGATGCACCTCTATGGGCAATAACCAAAGGTCTCTTCAACGATACCAACCCCTTCCATATTCAATATATTCCTTGCTTTCTAAATTTGTCTCTTTTATGTTTCATATCTATCCATAAAACAAGTCTTGTGATTGAACTACAGTATAAATAGATTTTATCCTCAATAAGCTGCTATAGATATGAAGGCACCTAAATAATGTAAAAAGCCACATCATGAAAGTGGCTTTTTGTCTTTATGAAATAAACTTTTCTTTACTTTTTCACTTATACGTATTTCCACCGCTTAGCCATTCTCCTCATTTACTTAAATCATACCAAGTATAGCCATATTCTAGATTTGTCATCATCCTATTATTAAGAAGCAATCTAGCAAATAAAGTAAGATTGCCATATATTCGATTTGATATATGCCCACTAAACTTTGAAACCGAGTAGGAGCTGAATAATTATTCAGCTCCTACTCGATTACTTAAAGAAATACAGTACTGCCAATCCAAGTCCTAGCACTACAAACATAGGTAAATAAGCAGAAAAAGTATTTTTTTCTTGATGATGATTTTGGTGTTTCATCTCATTATTTGTTTGATTTCTAGTTGAATGATGATTTTGATGACCTCCACCACAACAGCCCATATAGACACCTCCTCTAATATAATAAAACGCGAACTAGAATCATTGCAATTTTTGTGCCATTTTTTATCCTATGGTTCTCCAATCCCGTTGATTAATAAATTTACAAGATTTAAGGTTTAGAAAATACAAAGGTAGGCTTAGCATAATTTTATTCACATATATTCCACTTCGTAAGAGATCTTAAAGCAATCGCATACAATTAACTTTCTTCTTACTCTCCCCGTTTACTTAAATCATACCATGTATAGCAGTATTCTGGATTCGTCATCATCCTATTATTGACAAGCAGTCTAGCAAACAAGGTGATATCTTTTAAACTCATGGCATTAAACTTTCTTGCAGATGTTACTACATATCCATTGTAGATATTTTTAAACTGCTTTCCTAGTCTCTTTCCTTCTTTCCGAAGGTTAAATATGAATTTCAAGTCTTCCCCTGCATAATACTTCTCATCAAACCCACCAAGCTTCTCAAAGGTTTCCCGTTTTGTATAGATCAATACTGCACTTACTCCTGTGATGTAAGACATCACAAGCGATCCGAAGGACAGTCCTTTATAGAATAATCCATCCTGATCTAACTTCATTTTTGCACCACCACCGATATACTCCCCTGTCTGCATAGCTTGGTAAACCAAATTAAATATGTTCTCACTCACCTCGCTATCTGCATCCAAGAAGCACAATATATCACCCTGAGCAGCTTTAGCCCCAGTATTTCTTACTGCAGATATGATATGACGTTCTTCCTGCACGATTCTTACGCCAAATATCTGGGCTATTTCTGCTGTTCGATCCTTTGAATTGTTATCAACCACAATAATCTCTATTTTCTCATTTGTTTCTACTTCAAAAAGTCTTGCTGCTTTGCTTACCGATAACAATGTATTATAAATTCTTTTCTCTTCGTTATATGCAGGTATAATTAAAGATATGGCTGGTCTCTTCATCTATCATCTCTCCTTATACAATTTCACAAGTTGTCTGTTCTTTATGGTTTAATACTACGAACTTCTTGTGAAGATTTTGTGAAGAGAAATGAAGAAAATTCTATTTTGTTATTATTGTTTCGGTAATACAATAGTGGTTTCAGTACCTTCGCCTAACTTACTATCCAAAGTAATTGTCCCTCCATGGGCCTCAATGATTTCCTTTGTAATCGTAAGGCCAATGCCTGATCCTCCTGTGGCTTTATCCCTCGATTTATCTACGCGATAAAATCTCTCAAAAATATATGGTAAATCCTCAGCTGGTATTCCAATACCCTCATCCCGGATTTTTATCACAAAGTTATTTTCTTGTTCTGCTGTTTCTATAGTTATAGACCCTGATTCCTTACTGTATTTAACACTATTTGAGAGAATATTTACGATCACTTGACTAAGTTTGTCTTCATCACCAAAAATCTCCTGGACACCACTCCTTACGGTGACAGCTAGACTTTTTCTTTGAATTTCCGTTTCAAAAGTCGTGACAATAGATTCAATAACCTTCTTAATATTAAATTTTCTATTATTTATTTTCTCTATTCGGCTCTCATACTTTGCTAGTTTAGTCAGGTCGCCTACCAGGCGATTCACCCTAAGAACTTCTTTATATATTCCCTCAAGCCTTCCATGGGTAGGTTGAAGCACGCCATCTACCAAGGCCTCCATGTTAATTTGAATCGCAGATAATGGCGTTCTTAATTCGTGAGAAACATCTGCTACAATTCTTTTTCTTATGCCTTCTTGTTCTTCTAATGTACTCGCAAGTAAATTAACCGAATCTGATAATTCTTTTATCTCGACCATATCAGATTTCACACGGATTCGTTCCTTTAAATTTCCTTTCGCAATTTCTTTTGTGACCTGTATGGCCTTTGTTATAGGATTACTAATCTGTTTTGCGATAACAAACCCTAGAATTAGAGCGCAAATTACAGAAATAATTCTAGTAATGTTTAATACATCATGTAAAGAACGGATAAAGCTCGAATCTCTCTCAGTAAAATAGAACGGTCCATAGTAGGTTATAATTAATTCCCCAGTGTTCTCGTGTCCATGTGCTAAGGAAATTCTTTTTGTCTCTAATTCACCTCTCCAAGAGTGAAAATGCTCTCTCATATTACGATTGATAGGACTTAATAATTCTTCTATCTTCTTTTTAGTAGCTTTTTCAGTATCATATATAATCTTTCCAGTAGAATCAACGATAGATATAACCAAACCATCTTCCAATGCTCTTAGGCTTGTCTCTTCGATCTTCTTTATGTTCCATTCTTCATGATACTGATGCATAATATCATGAACAATATTATCGATCTTTCTTTGATTACTGTCTTTTACAAAACCAATAAATTGTTTATCCACTAGCAAATTAGATAATAATACAATAATCGTAATAGTAGCTAAAGTAATGATCCCATGGGTGATGGATAGCTTTGTCCTCAATTTATGCTTCATTCTTTCCGCCTCCAAACTTATATCCAAATCCATGGACGGTTTGAATATACTTAGGGTTCTTTAGATCGTCTTCCACCTTCTGCCTTAGCTTCTTTATATGTGTATCGATAATCCGATCATACCCTTCAAAATCTTCCCCCAATGCAACATAAATCAGTTCATCCCGAGTATAGGTTTTATTCGGGTACTTTACCAACGAAAGGAGTATCTTATATTCACTGGGCGTTAGTTTTATCAATTCCCCTTTTTTTCTAACTTCATTGTTTATCAGATTAATTTCTAAGTCTCCATCATTAAAGGTCATTATATTAAAAAGGGGTACTGGGTCGCTCTCTGTTCGTCTTAAGACTGCTTTCACCCTTCCTACTAATTGCTTCCCGCTAAAGGGCTTCGTCATATAGTCATCAGCACCAATGTCTAGACCTGTCAATATATCTTCTTCTTCAACCTTTGCAGTTAACATGATAATCGGTGTCCGTGAACTCCTTCTGATCTCTTTACAGATCTCTTCTCCCGATAAATCTGGGAGCATGAGATCCAGCACTACCAGGTCTGGTTTAACATCCCTAAATGCCTTTAATCCTTCCTTTCCATTATGCTCCACATGAACGCTAAACTCACTGTGCTCCAAGTAGCTTCTCACTACATCCGTGATCATGTGTTCATCGTCAATTATCAAAATCTTTTTCTGTCCATCCATGGTAATCCATCCTTATACTCTACATTTTAGTTTTGTTCAATAATATATTCATTATATAATGGCCAAGAATTACATTTCTAGCGTATGATCTTTTAATATTATCTTTTCACGATTATTATATCCTCTAATCTACAGTCCTTCTTCAATCTATATGCAATTATATCTTTCAATCTATTCTAACATCATTATTGTATAATCCATCGATTTTAGGGAAATAACTTAAAACAAGTCGTTTCATATCAAATGTATGAAGTACTTGTAGATTAGCAGCGTCTATCTAAAAGATAATAGGAGTGATGTCCATGAAAGCCTTTATCAATAAAAACTCATGTATGTATTGTGGTTTGTGTGGTGGGGTGTGCCCTGATGTTTTCCAAACAGATATTAATGGCAAACCTATATCCTTAGATACAGAACTTAGTGGCGAATTACTTATGATGGCTAGGCATGCTGAATCTATCTGCCCTACTTGGTCTATTACAATAGATGATACTCTCATAAATACGAATAATTATACTTCATACTAAATTCAAAGAGTCTCTTTGGCAATGATTTTAGCTTACAATCATAACTACCAAAGAGACTCTTTTTTATGTTCTCCAGAAAATTGGGTAAGAATTTCGATAACTAAGTTGTTATTATCTGATTTTATTGTGCTTATAATGTGTTCTACCAAATCAAATAATCATTAAAATGATCTGTAATTAATCGTTTACTAATACAATAATATCAGGATTATACAAACAATAAATATTCTTTCCTCAAACAGTGTAGTTTAGGAATTGCAAAATAATAAACAATCACTTATTTATTCTTATGTATTCTATAACTGCTTTAAAGTTTTAACTTGATTCTACAAATAGGGATAATACCAACAACCATGTTGCTGGTATTATCCCTATTTCAAAATATAATTGTTAAATCCATCCTTAAGATCTACAATGTTCTAAATATTTAACAAGCAGTACTTTTTGCCAATATATTTTAGTTATAGATATTACTTGATTGAAGATTCCCGATTAAAAAGTTAGGTATTTTACTTCAATGTTTAAATTTATCCAAGTTAACATACGGAGATACTCCATGTAAAATTGTAGTCAGTATGCATCCTATTCCACATGGTATAAATCAAATAAGGGGTCTCGCCAATATCTAATTGTATAAAATATAATCACAAAAAGTATACCTTTTGTGACATTAGAAAATCATGTCACTAAATATCTGATTTCATATTTTGTGACATCACAAAATTATTCATGGTATTTATGTGACAGAAGTGATATATTGTAGAGGTAAAATTATAAAAAAAGGAGAACTTACATGTCTAAAATTGGATATATAAGAGTATCTACCACTGATCAGAATATGGACAGACAAGAAATGGCTTTATCTGATTTAGGAATTGATAAATTCTTTATGGAAAAAGTCTCTGGAAAAAATACAGACAGACCACAACTGAAAAAAATGCTTGAGTACGTTAGGGAGGGTGACACCCTATATATAGAAAGTATATCCCGATTGGCCCGTAGCACAAGGGATTTGCTTTCCATCGTACAACAACTTCAAGATAAAAAGGTAGACCTGGTATCCTTAAAAGAAAATATTGATACTACTACTCCTCAGGGTAGATTTATGCTTACTATATTTGGAGCCTTATCAGAGCTTGAAAGAGAAAGTACCCTGCAGCGACAAAGAGAAGGAATTGTTGCTGCACGTCTCAAAGGAAAACAGTTTGGAAGACCAAAAATTGATAAGCCAAAAGATTGGGATAAAGTCATAGGTCTTTGGAAAAAAGGTGAAATTACAGCTGTTGATGCTATGCAAAAACTTAATTTGAACCGTGGCACCTTTTATCGTCGAGTTAAAGAGCTTGGTGGGTTATAGAGTTTATTGAATATACCCACAGGATTGATATGTTATCCGAAGGGATTAAAGGAGATGTTTTATAGAATGGGAAATATCACACAATACATGGTTTTATTTGTTGGCAGCTTTTTAGCTGCAGCGATATCTGGTGCAGCAGGGTTTGGTGGAGCATTGCTGTTGCTTCCACTCCTCACAAATACAATAGGTACTACTTTGGCTGTTCCGATTCTTACGATTGCACAACTAATTGGAAACCTATCGAGGGTATTCATGGGGTTTAAGGTGATTGAATGGAAACCTGTGAAAATCTTTATATTAGGAGCGATCCCTATGAGCATAATAGGGTCTTTGTCCTTTATTGCTATTCCCAAAAGTCTCGTAACAAGAACTATAGGGGCAGCTATTATTCTATTTGTCATTCTAAAATATTATAAGCTGTTGAAATTTGAGGCGAATAATAGAGTAATGTTCATTGGAGGTGGAATCGTAGGGCTAATTTCCGGTCTTGTGGGAAGCGCTGGCCCAATTGGAGCCGCTCTTTTTCTATCATTAAACCTTTCTCCGGTTGCTTATATTTCTAGCGAAGCTGTTACAGCAGTGGCAATGCATATCACTAAAACGATCGTCTATCAGAAATATTTAGGCATAGGATCAAAGGAGATTTTCATTGGGCTTTTTATGGGAATTGCCATGATATTTGGTACATGGAGTGGAAAGAAGATCATTGAAAAAATGTCTAAAGAAAATTTCATGAAATTTGTTAGTATCTTATTGTCTTTAATAGGACTCCAAATGCTCATTATGGGCTAGCAGTAAGAATCTACTTGAAAGAATAGTCCGTTATTAAGCAAGATCAGAATTTAGATCGTCAGATGGATCAGTTAACACAAGCCGGTTGTGAGAGAATATTTTGTGAGAAAATAACTGGTACGAAAAAAGAGCGTCCAGAGCTGGATCGACTGCTTGATAACATTAGACCAGGAGATACAATCATTATAAGTGAGCTAACACACTTGAGCAGATCCACAAAAGATCTATTTCAAATTGTGGAGCTTATAGAGAAAAAAGGTGCCAATATAAAAAGCCTCAAGGAAGCATGGGTGGATACGACCACGCCTCAGGGCAAATTGATGTTTACAATCTTTGCTGGCATCAGTCAATTTGAAAGGGATTTAATCAGTCAAAGAACCAAGGAAGGACTTGCCAGTGCCAGGGCACGCGGTCGTAAGGGGGGTCGCCCATCCAAAAGCAAAAACGATGTTGACCTGGCTTTAAAGATGTATGATAGCAAAGAATATTCTATCTCTGAAATAACAAAAGCCACAGGCGTTTGTAAAACGAGTCTTTACAGGTATGCAGAACAAAGAGAGAAAAGCCGAAAATAGTATCAATAGAAACTACATTCGGTTAGGAGAGATGCTTTGTGAAACGTAACTGGGAAGTAGACGAATTGATCGAACATTTTACTTTTTTACCAAATGAATTATCTACGATTGGCAACAAAACAGGGGAAACAAGATTGGGTTTCGCTGTTATGTTTAAGTTTTTTCAATATGAAGCAAGATTTCCAAATTCAAAAGGTGAAATCCCTAAAACAATTATCGAATACATAGCAAAGCAAACGCAAACAGAAGCACGGCAGTTTGAGCTTTATGATATAAACAGCAGAACATTCTTTAATCATAAAGCACAGATAAGAGATTTCTTTGGCTTTCGTGAGCCATCGGCCGAAGATGCTAATAATATGACTGAATGGCTACGTAAGCACGTTTTATACTACGATCTGGATATAGATCATCTAAAAGTTGAAGCTTATAAACGGTTCAGGGAATTGCATATTGAGCCTCCAACACCAGATAGGATAGATCGTTTAACAAAATCAGCAATATACACCTATGAAAATCAATTCTTTCAGGATATATATAAGAAACTGTCTCCAGATTCAATATCTAGGATGGATCACTTAATTAAAGACCTGACTGCATATGATGAAAATGAACTTGATGGCAGCAATGAAGACAATATTTCTTTCAGTGAACTGCGCGCCGATCCTGGACGCATAGGCTTGGAAAGTGTATTTAGAGAAGTAACGAAACTAAAGACGATTCAACAGCTTGGACTTCCCAATGATCTATTTAATAATATCCCCCAAAAGGTTTTAAAAAAATATAAGCAAAGGGCTGTAGCTGAAGATTTGAGAGAACTTAGAAGACACCCTGAAGCTGTTAGGTATACTCTCTTATCAGCGTTCTTTTGGCTCAGATGCAGAGAAATAACAGATAACCTTATAGAACTGCTCATTCAGATAATCCACAGAATAAGTGTAAGAGCTGAAAGAAAAGTAGATAAAGAACTTATAAATGACTTTCGGAAAGTAAACGGTAAAACAGGTATATTATTTCAAATGGCAGATGCAGCACTAAGTAATCCAGACGGCATTATTCGTGAAATATTATTCCCTGTGGTAAGCGAGAGTACCTTAAAAGCTTTAGTAAAGGAATTTAAAAATACTGGTTCTGCATATAAGAAAAAGGTATATACGGTTATGAGAGCCTCCTATAGTACACATTACAGGCGTATGGTTCCAGAAATTCTAGACACTCTTGAATTTAGATCAAATAATGACATGCATAAGCCTGTAATAAAAGCATTAGAAATTATACGGAAATATTATCATATCGGTACCCATTACTTTTCTGAAACTGATTATGTTCCCATAGAAGGTGTAGTTAGACCAGGAATGAAAGAAGCTGTTATAGAAAGAGACGATGCTGGAAGAGATCGAGTAAACAGGATAAACTATGAAATAGTTGCTTTGCAGTCTTTAAGGGACAAATTACGTTGCAAAGAAATATGGGTAGTAGGAGCAAGCAGGTATAGGAATCCTGATGAAGACCTACCGACTGATTTTGAAAAACGCCGAGAAGAAAACTATAGTGCATTAAAGAAGCCCTTGGATGCGGATGAATTTATAAGCAGTATAAAGCAAAGCATGTATACTGCTTTGTCTAAGTTTAATGATGAAATCCCCAAGAATTCGAAAGTAAGATTATCCGATAGGAGTAATGGATGGATAACTTTATCCCCAAGTGCTCCGCAGCAGGAACCACAAAATCTATCAAAGCTAAAATCAGAAATACTTCATTTATGGCCAATGACTAATTTATTAGATGTTTTGAAAGAATCAGATCTTCGAATTAATTTCACAGATCACTTCAAGACTGTAGCCACGCATGAACGATTAGACCGATCTACAATACAAAAACGCCTTATATTAGCTTTATATGGACTTGGTACTAATACCGGGTTAAAGCGTGTAGCAGCTGGCAATCATGGAGAGAGCTATAATGATCTGCTGTATATCCGTAAAAAATTTATACATAAAGACAATCTTAGAAATGCCATATCAGAAATAGTAAATGCTATATTAAAAGCCAGAGTACAAGATGTATGGGGTGAAGGTACAACCACGTGTGCATCAGATTCAAAGAAATTTGGGGCATGGGATCAGAACCTCATGACAGAATGGCACATAAGATATCGGGGCCGTGGTGTAATGATCTACTGGCACGTTGAAAAGAATTCAACCTGTATTTACTCACAACTCAAATCTTGCTCATCTTCCGAAGTATCAGCTATGATCGATGGGCTATTAAAGCATTGTACTGACATGGAAATAGAAAAAAACTTTGTAGATTCCCATGGTCAAAGTGAAGTTGCCTTTGCTTTCTGCCACTTGTTAAACTTCCAGCTTATGCCCAGATTAAAGGCAATAAACTCACAAAAGCTTTATCGCCCAGATACTGGCATAAGTGATGCTTTCCCAAACCTTCAACCGATTCTTACTAGACCTATCAATTGGGATCTTATTCGGCAGCAATATGACCAAATGGTTAAGTATGCTACAGCTTTAAGACTTGGAACCGCTGAGACAGAAGCTATTATGAAACGTTTCACAAGAAATAATCTGAAACACCCAACTTATCAAGCACTTGCAGAGTTAGGCAAAGCTATAAAGACAATATTTCTGTGCCAATACCTTGATTCAGAGGAACTTAGAAGGGAGATTCATGAAGGGCTCAATGTCGTTGAGAATTGGAATTCTGCAAACTCTTTTATATTCTATGGTAAAGGTGGAGAAATATCAACGAATCGAATTGAAGACCAGGAAATTGCAGTGTTAAGTCTACATTTACTGCAAAACTGTCTTGTATATATCAATACCCTTATGATACAGCAGGTATTAACACAGAGCAGGATATACGATATTATGGCTCCTGAAGATTTCAGAGCACTGACTCCACTGATTTATACACATATAAACCCATATGGGCATTTTGACTTGGATATGGACGAAAGAATACCAATAGAAATAGCCATATAGTTAATAAGCCATCGCAACACTTCATATGATGTGGAGATGGCTTATATGTATTTAACATATATTTACAGTTACTTTTCAGTACATAACACGGTTGCTGGTATTACCCCATGTATGCAATCGGTAGAACAGAATAATCCGTATCAATTAAAATATAGTCCATCGGAATAATTAGATATGGATATTCCCACAGTACTGAGGTTTCGCCGATGGTATCAAAGAAAACAGCAAAGGCGCTGGCAAAGAAACCATAAATAACAATTTTCATCAGCTTTCTCTTATCCACAAGCTTCCACCATAAAACAACTGGCAGAATGAGAGTCGCTATATTAAGCCACCACTGCCAAGTATTAAATACATGCTTTATCCAGTAATTCATACTTGCATCTCGTAGTTTCCTTTGCAGTTCTAAAATCATTTCCTGTGATACATCCAAATTCATCATCTGCCTTTCCATAACCATTCATTAATTTATCAACTTTTCTCTGTCTCCAGCAGTTTCTCCGTACATTGAATTACGTCCAATACCTATACGTTTAAATCTCTTTTCTTATAAAATAAATAGGTTCCACTAAGTAGTGCAGCAATAATTACAATGGATAATATTATATAGACGGTATCAAAGCCTCCATCAAGCATCAAATTTTTAGCGTCATAATATTTAAATGGGGTAAGATATTTCAAATTTTCTATCCTGCTATTCAAGTCGATCGCAATAGATAACATAAATGTAATCAATAGTATTCCCGTGGATAGAGATGTAGCAGTCTTTGGATTCTTACTTATCGCTGCTATTGCTGTGCCGATCAATAAAAAAATAAGCTGTAAGATAAACATTGCAATCATCAGTATTGTTATGTCACCCATTATCGCTTCTCCATTGCTGTATTTTTGTACCATAAAAATTGAAGATATCAAAGTTACAAGATTGAATATAAATATATTGATTAAAGAAGCGAGTAATTTTGATGTTATTATTCTATTTCTCGAAATAGGTTTTGCAAACAAAAATTCTGCTGTTTTATCCCGTTCCTCCTTTGAAATGATATTGGCTCCAAGCATTGCAGCATGAATAGTTGCCATAACTGCCAAATAAATAAAGAGTACACCGTAGTAACCACTGGCCGTTGATAAATCAAAGGTGCCTATACCCATAATAGCCTGTAGAGATTTTGGCATTTGAGACAGTAATTCATTGATAGATTGACCCGTGGTTGATAGACCAGCATATTTACCCATACCACTGATAATCATTAAGAATACACCAATACACCATATAATAAGAGATGTCCTATTGGCTTTCATTTCCCTAATAAAAATATTCATATGTCAAGCCTCCTCCTATAAAAACTCAAAAGCCAATATATTTAAACTGCATGTATGTCCTTTCTACAATAAATAAAATAACTAATTGTAATTGCTGCAGCTATAAAGCCTATTGCTGCCATAACAAAAGTGGGCTCATAACTAGAATGTTGTACAATATAGGCTAAGTCAAAATATTTAAAGGGAGTGATATAGCGTAGGGCATCATCCCCAGTAGTAGAAGCCAGCGCGCTAATGATAAAGAATGTAAATACAATCCCCAAAGAGATGGGAAGCACCGATTTGATCTTCGGAACCACAACAGAAACGATAATGCCCAAAGCCAGGAATATAAGCTGAAGGAAAAACAATGTCAAGGAAATCATCAAAAATATTTTTGTACTGTACGCTTTTGTCTCTACCAGAGATGCCATAATGACTGCAGCTGTTAAATAAAATACATTCGTAATAACCAATGAGGCTAACGCTGCCAAAAGCTTTGAAGTCATGACTTGTGTACGGGTAACAGGTTTAGATAAAAGAAAATCTGCTGTCTTTTCACGTACTTCTTTAGATACGATGGATGTTCCTAAATTCATAGCTTGAATTGCTCCGCAAAGTGAAATATATAAGAATACGTAAGAATAAAACCCTAAAATAGAGCCTATATTTTCCACTGAAATCCCTAATGCCAGCCTTAGGGCCTCAGGAAAACCCTCCATTATCTTTTTGAACTCTTCCGCTTCCTTTGAAATAGATGGAAACATGGAAAAGAAAAGTAAAATCAGTCCAACCAAGGATAGTGTCCAAGTAATGGTGGATTTCCTGTAAGCCTTCAATTCATGCAGAAACATATTCATAGCTTCAGTCCTCCTTTACATAGTAATGCATAAATATCTCTTCAAGGTTTGGTTCCTCTATCCAAAGATTAACAATCTCTATTTGAGAAATCTTTTTCAAAATAGAATTAATATTACCTCTAAATAAGAAGCTTACAATGTTCTCCTTTACCTCCAAATCACTAATACCGGTAATATCAAAATGATTCTTTTCTATATTTGACACAGTTTCAATTTTGAATTTCTTGTAAGTGTTTTCTTTTAAGGTGCTGATCTTTTCAACTTTTACGATTCTACCTTCTTTAATAATGGCAACGCGATTGCATAATCGCTGAACTTCACTTAAAATGTGAGAAGAAAAAAGGATGGTTGCTCCTTTTTTGTTTTCTGCCGCCAACAAATCGAAAAAATTTTGCTGCATAAGTGGATCTAATCCACTGGTGGGTTCATCTAGTATAATGAGTTTTGGTTCATGGAGCAGCCCTTGAACAATACCAACTTTCTTTTTGTTCCCTAAAGATAGGTCATCAATTTTTTTATTGAGATCCAGATTCATGACTTCAGCCAATTCACGAATTCTTTTATTACAGTCTTTTTTGTAAAAGCTAGCGGAATACCTTAAAAGATCAATAACTTTCATCCTATCATAGTAAAAAACTTCCGATGGCAAGTAACCTATTTCCTTTTTTATTTCAGGCCCATACTTTATACAGTCCTTCCCAAAGATCTTAGCAGTTCCGCTTGTAGGATAAATCAGTGCTAACAATGTCCGAATGGTTGTTGACTTGCCTGCCCCATTTGGTCCAATAAATCCGAAAATTTCACCTTCTTCAACATTAAAGTTTATATCCATAATTCCCCGTGCCTTGCCATAATATTTCGTCAGATTTTCTATCTCAATAACATTCATTTTAGCCCCTCCTTCATATTGCTTCAAAAATATGTTTTACTTAACGATAAGTAATTATCCATTTTCTGATCATCCATTATGATTTAAAGAAGGCCTTTTAACTGTTTTATTCTATTTCTTCTCTATCAACACATCACACACCACAAGCACAGTATACTGCCGTTAGCATGTATATCATTGATTGGTAAATGATTCTCATATCACAATTTAAAAGAGAGCCTAATGAATAGACTCTCTTCATATCAGATTTTATAAAACAAGCGACTAATTTCACTTATTCTGCTCTTAACCCTGCCAAATTTAACAAATTCCATGGTTTATTGAAATGAGGTTGAAAGAAGAAATCAACAAATCCTAATTCATCAATCGTCATTTTGTTTTGAATACACACAGATATGGTATTGATAGATTGTGTTAAATCTGTTTTTGAAATAATTTGAGCACCTAATATTATTCTAGATTCTCTTTCATAGACTACTTTTAATGTAGCTTCATCATAAGTAGGCATAAATTCTGGGCGATAATTATCCTTAACGGTCACTACCTGAATATCTAATCCTAATTCTCTTGCTGAGTTTTCAGTCAATCCTGTAGAAGCAATATTTTCTTCGTATATCTTGATTCCAGAAGTCCCTTGGGTACCCATGTATTTGGTCATTGGTTTCACTAGATTTCTAGCCACTAATGTACCCATACGAACGGCGTTGGTTGCCAGTGGAATATAGGCATGTTTACCTGTAGGATTATAAATAATCGCACAGCTATCACCGGCTGCATAAACATTTTCCTTACTTGTACGCATATACTCATCTGTGATAATTGCTCCATTATCTAACATATCGATCTGCCCTTTGAACAATTCCGTATTTGGCTTAAATCCAATACAAAGTATTACGAGATCCGCTTCGTATTCCCCTTTAGATGTAACAACTTTTGAAACGGCCCCGTCTCTTCCTTCAAATCGTGTAACAGTTTCTCCCAGTGCCAACCTAACACCACGGTCTATAAATGCACTTTCTGCAACATCTGTAAATTCTTTATCTAAATATTTGCTAAGAATGCGATCTAGACTATCAATCAATGTTACCTGCTTACCGTTCATTTCAAAAGCCTCTACCAGTTCAACACCGATATATCCTGCGCCTACCACCACAATATTCTTTGCATCCTTCGCTTTTTCAATAATTGTGTTTGAATGATAGTAGTTTTTAGATAACAATATATTTTCGAGATCAATTCCCTGAATTCTTGGCACAATTGGCCATGAACCTGTTGTAATAATTAATTTGTCAAAGTGATCCTCAAAGGTTTCATCTGTATCTAAATTACGAATCGTTAATTTCTTTCCATCCAGATCGGCTCCAACTACATCATGGCGCATTTTTGTACGTACCCCTAAAACTGCCAACTCTTCTGGTGAAGAGTAAAACAATCCTTGGGGATCTTTTACAACGCCTCCTACATATAATGCTATCCCACAAGACAAGAACGAAATATTATCATTTCGTTCATAAACAGTTATCTCTGCATCTGGATAGAGTTTCGTTGAATTTAATATGGCTGCTGTTCCTGCATGTGTACAACCAATAACAACTATTTTCATTTATATTACCTCCTTGACTTGATAATATTTTAACTTTTAATATGTATATACCCTTATATTGTAAAACCAATCATTTGATATTGAATTTCAGTTTCATTTTGTGTATGCATGCTTTGCTTACCTCTATTCTATTCTTTCCTTATCTCACTCATCTATTACATCATTTCATAACTTCTTTTTAGGTTGTATATAAAAAAGAAGGTTCTATTTTTAGGAAAAACAAGTTTCTTAATAAAGTTCAAAAAGCTTACAAACACATCTTTAGAGTCGCTGTCACAAGATGCTTATATAGCACTACGCTCAATGTTGAGTTCCAACGTAAAAAACAACATGCATTTACGTCCTCAATTTGAGACAAAATGCATGTTGTAGTCACTTTGAATAGGAAATTTTCTGTGCTCGGTTTATTGCACTAAATATATTTTTTAGAGTTTCTAAGGCTAGCTTATTTTAATTTTGTGTAATCTGTATTTCTCGGATAACTCTTTCCCGAATAGAGGACGGCATGATGCCGAGATCGAACAATTGCTCAATATGGTGTACTCCGTGGGGAACGTCTGATTCATAAAGGGCCTTTGTTACGGCTGCAGCTACTCTTGCTGTCATATCGGCCTCCATTCTTCCTTGAAGGAAAACTTCTGCTTTAACCGACCTTCCATCTTTTTTGCCGTAAGCTTCGACTTTGAGCGCAAACCTGTCACTTCCCATTTTCAGCTTGCCAAATGCCTCCGCTGCTGCATGGCGAATGGTTCCGAATCTCAGCAAGCGGAAAATGCCGATTGCTTTTAGCATTGCAAATAAATAGGTTGCAAATGAAGAGTCAAAACACAATCTGGTTTTGACCGATGGTGTCCCCATAGATCGTGGAAGTGTGTGTTGATCGGAAAAATTAAATCTGTATGCCTTTTTCCGGCCCAAGTCACTTCCAAAATCAAATACTTTTCCATCCCGAAAGCTTGCAACAGATAGCTTCGTTCCGTTTCTCATGACTTGAAAGTCTTTGCTAATGTTATTCAGTGTCCATTCAATAGCCGCTTTACCGTGTTTGTCGCCAAGTCCCAGCATCACGGCTATGTCGATTGTATCCGTTTGATCCATTTGCCTGCTGGCTTCCAACGCCATCAGGTTGCTGAATCCCGGGGTCAGTCCTACACTCAGCAGCGCCGCTGCCTTTCCAGAAACGGCCTCTGCATCCAACTTCTCCACCTGAGAAAGAAAGTCAATGTTTGCAGATATATCTACATAATGAATACCTTGCTGAAGGCACGTACGTACAAAAGTGACATCTTTTTGATCTAAACACATAACAACTATTTTCACATCCCGCAAAACGTCTGGATCCACTGATTCCATGATATCTAGCCTCATCGGCTGAACTTTTCCTGCCATAGTTCTGCTGAACGCCTCAGCTTTTTCAAGGCTTCTCCCTGCGGCAAATACCTTGCCGGGAAACATTTCACCAAGCTCTTTGCAGAGTATTTGTCCTACATGTCCGTAACCACCCACTACTACAATATTCTCTTTCATTTTATCCCTCCTTTATCTCAAAATCAAAAATGATTTTCGACCAGGCTGTTTGCATGTTTTAAAAATTCTTGAAGCACACGAAGCTCATTGTCATCAAGGCTCTCCAGATAGGCAAACAGCGGGCGGTCAAAAGTCTGGTGATATTCATGATGAAGGGCATAAGCCCGTTTTCCTTTTTCAGTGAGAAACAGACGAAGACGTTTTCTATCCTTGGCATCCTCCTCCTTGTTTAAAAAGCCCCGTTCTTCAAGCTTTCGGATTGTTTTAGCAACCACAGCGCGGGTGATATTAAAGTTCCGCGCCATTTCAGAGATGAAGATCCCCGGACAATCGCCAACCATTTTAATCATGTGTATCTCTCCACGATAAAACGTCATTTCTTCAGAACCGAAATGAAGTACATTGGTTTTGCCATTGGCAATCCGTTCTGTCATCCGTATAAAATCGTGAATCACAAGGTTTTGAAGTTTTTCCATCTTGATTATCCGCCTCCAGTTATTTTTTGTTAGCCTTACAGGTTTCTCAGCTCTGCTCTGTCAACTTGATAACGACGCTTCTCTTAATGTTTTCATTTAATCTTGGGCAACATCTGTTCCGTTTGTCTATGAGGTAGCTGTTCGTCATATTCCTTTTGAGAAAAACATACCCTGTAGAGATTCAAAGGTACCACCTACAACGTCGGTTTGTATCTTTTTAAATCCATGGGATTTCAAAGCTTCTGATATGAATTTTTCTGTCAGCAGTAAATCAAGCCCATCCAAATGGCTGGACAACCATCCTAAAATCCTCTCGGGAGGAGATAAATAATCTTCACTGATCTGGTGTGTTACTAAATATAAAAGTCCGTCAGCGGTTAGCGCATTATATAATTTATTCATCAAGTATTCAAAATGGTCTTTGGCAAAGTCCAGAATTCCTGCTGCTATGATAAGATCATACCCACCGCCAAAATCGTCTTTGTTAAAATCCCCTTCCAACACTGTAATATGCTCAGAAACGCCCTCCTTTATCACAATCTCACGTGGAAGTCCAGCTACACTAGGATGCTCAAAGATTGTTCCCCGGCAGCCTGGAAAAGCCTTGGCAAGCTCAATGGCAAGAACGCCTGAGCCACCACCAAGGTCGAGTATGTTTTGGGGCGGCTTGCCGGAATATATGCTCGTCACCGCAGCGATGAAAGCTTGCACACGCCCTGTGTACATTTCAGGAATACTGATTCGCGCTGCTTCATAAAAATCATACACCTCGACACCACTATTATTACGAACCACCTCTGGAATCGGTCCCATTTGAACACGTTTATCTATATCCTTTAGTGACATCATTTGCTCCCGGAAAATAATGCTTTCACCCAAATATACACAACTGCTGCGATTTAAAAACTCATTGCTTTGTGGAGTGTTTCTGTACGTATTTTCTCTCTTTTCAATAAATCCGACCGATACCAGCGCATCGAGTACCAGAGATATGCTCCGTATATGAAGGCCACTTTTTTCAGCAACAGACTCCGCAGTTTCCCAATTTTCAAGATAAGAAAATAGGTCAAAACGCAACGCAGACAGAAGAATTTCTGCAACTCTTTTTTTGTGAAGAAGATTATAGTATAGACTTGAATTTTCCTTTGGACAGTACATATTGTCACATCCTTTCTATCAAGTTAGTATATTCTAACTGTTTGTATGCCAAGTATACAATTAATTTATTTGTATGTCAAGCATACAATATATAAAATTACTTTTTTTATACTGGATAGTGCCAAGTTACATATCTCACTAATGAAGAAGCTTCATTATATCCATAAATTTCTATTTTCCTAATAATTACATCTTTACAACCTTTACGACTACCCCGACATGCCTTGGAGCTATAATGCTGATGTTTTTCTCTGAATTTCTGCATAATAAATATCCCCCGGCCTAGCCAGGGGATATTTATCTCTCTTATCGTTATTCATATATCAAAGACTAAACAGGAAATACAATTCTAGCTATAAAAATAGCTAATGTAAGGGTAATAGAGCTAAAAACCGTTGAAACTACTACTACCTGAGATGCAAAATCTTTATTGTTATCACATTCAACGGCAATCAATGCGGTATTTACTGCTGTGGGTACAGAATAAGAAATAAGTAAGGTTTGTGCGGTAACACTGGAAAAACCGAATAAATGTATGAATACGAATGCAAGGATTGGACCTATGATAAGGCGTGTAAACACCGAAATATGTACATCCTTATTTCTAAAATCAAACTTCGTTTTTGAAAGTTGAACTCCTAATGTTAGTAATGCCATCGCTACCAGTCCGTCTTTTAAGTATCCAATGGCAGCCCATAAGGGTGTTGCAGTTACATCGAAATCCAGATACTTAAGTAAAAGTGCTAGCGGTATAACATATATAGATGGCATAGAAAAAATTTGTCTGATTGAATCTTTGAGTTTCATTTTGGCACTTCCCGCATTATAGAACCCTAAGGTATTCATTGTTACATTCATGAATACCAAAACTATGATTTGAGCTGCAAGGGCTTCACTTAGATACGGTTTTTGTCCATTAATGATATAGGGTGCGCTTCCGAAAATAAGTGTAACAAGTGACAGGCCTATATTTCCCGTATTATTAAACATTATAGAATTTTTGAAAGCATTCGTCATACTTACATCATACCTACGAATTTTCGAAATGATTCTGGATAATAAATCATTCGTTACCATATACAAAATGCTAAATAATAAAATTTTAAGCATACTACGATCTAAATTACTTGTATAAAGATTAAAGAATATAAATCCAGGTACAAATAAATAGAAATTCAATTTGCTTAGGGTAAATATATTTAAATCGAATTTTTTGCCAAGCACAAAGCCTAATATAATCATGGTAAAGATCGGTACAACATTATAACTTAGAATATGTAAAAATATAGACATGATCCCAGCCCCCTATAGATGTATATATAAATGGTCTTCTAAAATCAAAAAAATCTACTGCGTAAAATACTACACCCTTAATTATACATCCATATATTTGCTTTTCCAAGAAAAAATAAATTAAGCAATAAAACAATATTTTAACAATATCTATCTTATAATTTAACAGGGACAGTTAAAATCAATTAGCACTTTAAGCAAAAGTGATAAAAGTTGTTAACCGTCCCTTCCATTTTTTTCAGTTTCCCTGATTACTTCATCTCGTGCTTTCCTCTTCTAAGACATTGTAATCTACAGATAAATTATCTATTTTTTACTTATTTTATAATAATCCATTGTAGAAGTCTCTTCAAAACCACAGGATTGATAAAGATTTAAAGCACTTTTGTTCTTTACGGACACTTGAAGCATTATATCCTTTGCGTTTTTTTCTTTTAGCTTTTCTATTGCACAAGTTAGGATCTCTCTTCCATAACCTTTCCCACGATACTCTGGAAGTACACCTAATCCATAAATGCCTCCTATACCATCGATTATTTCTAAACGAACTTTTCCTATCGTTTTATTATCGATTTCTGCTATATAAGTAACTGAGCCATACTTTTCTTCTTCCTCAGGCATAGAAATATCTTCTGCTTTGTATTCTATATCAAAATAAATGGAGTCTTGCCATGCAATCTCTTTGGCGTCATTATTCGTAGCTTTTCTTAAAGCCACATTATTCAATAATACATTTTTTCTTGCATTACTTTTTAAAAACATCTCATATTCCGAGTGGTCATAGCTAGCACATGTATACTTAATAAATTCCAGTCCCGAAATAGAATTCGTGTCGCTTAGTAAAAGCATTTTCTGGGATTCTCTTTTGTTCCATTCATCTTTTACTAAAGAAAATAGCCTTTTAAATACACCCCTTCTCCTATAATCCGGATGCACCATCCCATTTACTTCTATCGTATCTCCGCCAAAGTTACCTATACCAATATAGCCAATAAGCTTATTCCTATCATAATACATAAATTCATTAATATTATTTAGGTTCTCGCTTTTTCTTTCCCCTCTGCCTAATTTATAATCAAGTTCTAATTTCAATGCTGTTTGATCCACTTTTAAACAAAGGTTCTGAAGATTATTGATATCCTCATAGTCATTTTCCTCTAATTTCCCCGTTAATTTTATATTAAGATTTCCGATCTCCCCCATGCCTTATACCCATCCCCTTCATTATTATTTAGAATATTCTTCCATTATCTCACACTTTTCTGTATTATGAAAGTCATATCCCTTCTCTATTCTCACCATGCACTCCCCATAAGCAGCGTGTTGTGATTCGCATGTACCAGCAAGTATGGTCCATCTTCACTGGGGCAAGGTATAAAAATATAAAAAAGAGAATCGCAGTGTAACGATTCTCTTACTTTTAGATAGAAAATTGATTTATATGCTTACAGCTTTATTTAAGTCCTGCATCAATTGGTCAACATCGATACCATGAGCCAGTGCTCCCTGTTCAATATTCTCAAATCTTGCGGCCATGCATCCAAAACAATGCATTCCATGCTTTAAGAAAACCTCAACGGTTTCAGGATATTTTTCAACAATATCCATTATCGATCTGTTTTTTGTTATCATTTTTTTCACCTCCTTCATATAGGTTTAATCTCTGAACTGCCCATTCAGCCATTTCACATAGGTTTCATTCAAGTCAATTGAAATTTTCTATTGCATCCTTTGCCTACCTACTTCAATAAGGTGCTTTGCTGGGCGAATCTAACGCCCATTTCAAAAGCTTTTTTGCAATCCTCCGGGAATACTTCTTTCCTTCGCTTTGCCTTTTCTTCCTCATTGAGACCGGACGTTTCATATTTGGAATAATCGTCAAACTGATATGTATCCGTAACAAATAATGATTCCGATGCGCCAAAAATCCTCTTCATTGCCATTTCCGTTCCTTTGAGATTCTGCTCGTATCCCACTTCTTCTATACGGCTCTGATTTACATTCATTGTGTAAATAAACCCTGTCTGTATTCTCCTTTTAAAGAGACTTGTATAGTTTGCATCATACACCAGATACTGAAACATCAAACGCTCCAGGAAAGATCTTATCTCACCTGTAGTCATTCCAAAGTATATTGGTGAACCCAGAATGATAGCATCGGCTTCTTCAACTTTTTTAAGAATTGATTTTAGATCATCGTTTACAGTACACCTGCCATAGTTTTTACCATCTTTCAACTTACAGGCAAAGCAGCTGATACATCCTTTATAATTGTAATCATAAAGATGGATAAACTCAGTCTCAGCTCCTTGTGAAGCTGCACCTTCAAGGGTATGGTTCAGCAGTGTTGCAGTATTCCAATTTTTCCTTGGACTTCCATTAAAAGCAATCACTTTCATAAAGCATCCTCCAGAATACAATATTTGTTGATATTTCGCATAATTATCTAATATAGTTTACAACATTTAAATTCCTTTTCGGAGCAATCTGTTCCTTTTCCTGTGCTTTAAAGCCAAGCGCTATTCCATAATAAGGCTGGTAACCTTCTGGTATCCCCAATTTACTAACCTCTTCTTCCTGCTCAAAAAAGAATCTCAATAACCCCAACCAAACCGATCCAATATTCAAACTCTCTGCAGCAATTAACATGTTCTGCATGGCGGCTGCGCAATCTGCACTCCAAGCCATCGCATCTTTTCTGCCTGATACGATAATCAATGTAGGTGCATTATAGGTTACTTGAAAATTAGGATTTGAACTCATCTTTTGAATCCAATCGATATCTGATTTTGCCATTAATTCTTTTACTTTTTCATTCATATGCTGCAGCATTTCCTGGTTTTGTATAATCGTAAAATGCCACGGCTGTTCATTATGTGCAGTTGGCGCGTAAACTCCAGCTTCAATGATTAAATCTAAACTCTCTTGACTTATCTGATCAGTTTTATACTTTCTAACACTTCTTCTGCTTTTTATTGCTCTTAAAACTTCATTCATGTATGTTCTCCTCCCTTAATATTTTGTTCAATAGTTCAATTATAATTGAACTATTTAAACATATCATAGAATGTGGTATAATTCAAGAGTAAATTTAACAATATAAAAATACGAACAGGAGGTAAAAGCATTGCGAGAATTGTTCCATCCCAATATAGATCAACTGAATTTACCAGCAATACTTAAGGCTTTGGGTGACCCCATTCGACTTAATATTATAAAAAATCTTGCTAATAATTATGAAACGACTTGTGCTTGTTGCAATATCGATTTGCCAAAATCCGCTCTTTCCCATCATTTTAGAGTACTGCGGGAATCAGGTCTGATTAAAGTAAGAATTGAAGGAAAACAGCGGTTTCTATCTATTCGATATGAAGAATTGGAAGAACGATTCCCTGGATTATTGGATTTGATCATAAAGAACATATGATAGAAAGGAATTTTATATTCACAAAAAACAGAAGTTTAAAGCTTAAAAAGTCATGATGACAAATTCATCCATAACAAAAGGGATTGTTTTTCAACAATCCCAGAGAATTTTTGCATCATCAGAATAGATCCCTATGTCCTAGTCTCTACAGATCTCCTTTCAAGCCTATTTCTTCAATAACAGGAGTTAGTTTGAAATGATTTGATGTACTAAAATTTCCGTCAGAGTTTACATCGCATCATTTTCAGCGTCCTACTTGATATAACTACTTCTACCATGAGTATCTCTCGCAGAAGAAAGCATAAGCTTAATTCTGTTCAATTGATTTACTTCGCTTGCGCCAGGATCATAGTCTATGGCAACTATGTTTGCATATGGATACTTATTTTTTAGTACTTTTATAACACCCTTCCCGATGATATGGTTTGGAAGACAGGCAAAGGGCTGCAAGCAGGCAATATTGTTTACCCCGCTTTCTAAAAGTTCTACCATTTCGGCAGTCAAAAACCATCCTTCTCCCGTTTGATTCCCCAGGGAAACAAATGGCTCGGCCATACAGGCCATTTCCTCGATCGTTTTGAAAGAACCAAATCTTTTACTTCTATTCAGTGCTTTCTTCATTTCAATCCGATAGAATTCCATCAGTTTTATTGCTGAAAAGCCTAATATTTGAGCCGTTTTCTTACCGGAAAGATATTTGTATTTAAAATCATTGTCATAGGCACAGTACATGAGGAAATCGATCAAATCCGGAACAACGGCCTCAACACCCTCTTCCTCAAGCATTTCGACAATATGATTGTTTGCTGCAGGATGAAATTTCACAAGTATTTCTCCTACTACACCAACCCTAGGCTTCTTCTCTGACGTAATTTCTATATTGTCAAAATCAAAGACAATCTGTTGTAAGTATTGCCTAAAAGTCTTCATTTTCCCATCTCTAACTGATTCCTTGCACTTTTGCACCCAATTTGCATATAATCCATTCGCTGAACCCTTTATCCTTTCATAAGGCCTTACTCTATACAAAACCCTCATAAGCAAGTCTCCATAAACCAGTGCCATCATGGCCCTATGTGCCATATTCAAGCTGAATTTGAAGCCCGGATTTTTTTCAATACCTACAGCATTAAGTGAAATAACTGGCACATTTTCAAAACCCGCTTTTTTTAAAGCCTTTCTTAAAAAGCCGACATAATTCGTTGCCCTGCACCCTCCACCAGTTTGTGTCAGCATCACTGAAATATTATGGGTACCATACTTGCCTGATTTTAATGCCTGGATAATTTGGCCTACAACAATCAATGATGGATAGCAGGCATCGTTATTGACATATTTCAATCCCTCATTGATTGAATCGGCATCAACATCTGGAAGCACGATCACCCTGTAGCCGCAGGTATTAAATGCTTCCTCCAGAAATTGAAAATGAATAGGCGACATTTGTGGTGCAAGAATTGTATGTGTTTCTCTCATCTCTCGAGTAAAAACAGCCTCGTTTTGTTCTTCTTCATTGTTGACAGGTGCTAAGCTCTTCCTCGCTCTTTCCTCAATCGCAGCATGCAAAGAACGGATACGTATTCTAGCAGCGCCCAGATTGCTGATCTCATCTATTTTCAGGAGTGTATATATCTTTCCATACCTGTCTAAAATCCCCTGAACTTCACAGCTGGTAACTGCATCCAAGCCGCATCCAAATGAATTCAATTGTATCAGTTCCAGATTGCTTTGTGTTCCTACAAAGCTTGCTGCAGCATAGAGTCTGGAATGATACATCCATTGATCCACAACCCCCAGCGGTCTTTGCACATTACCGAGATGTGCTACGGAATCTTCTGATAGTACGGCAATACCATAGCTATTTATAAGGGCAGGAATTCCATGATTGATTTCAGGATCAATATGATAAGGTCTTCCTGCAAGTACAATGCCTTTTTTCCCCATTATTTTTAGATATTCTAATACTTCTTCGCCTTTTTTCCTTATGTCATTTCTCACCTTCTCCTGTTCATCCCAGGCGTAAGATGCCGCTTTGACTATCTCTTTTTTATCGATGGACATAGGTACAAATATTTCACAAAGCCTTTTGAATAATTTGCTCTTGTTACTGAAAGATAAAAAAGGATTCATGAATTTTATATTCCTATCTTTTAAAATCTCCATATTGTTTTTAATATTTTCTGCATAGGAGATTACGATAGGGCAGTTAAAGCAATTGTCTGCTTCTTTCTGCTCTTTTTTCTCATACACAACACAAGGATAAAATATAAAATCTATATCCCTATTTACAAGGCTCATGATATGTCCATGCGTCAGTTTAGCAGGATAACAGACCGACTCTGAAGGCATTGTTTCGATACCAAGCTCATAGATTTCTCTTGACGATTCAGGGGATAATTCTACATTGAAACCAAGATCAGTGAAAAAAGCAAACCAGAAGGGATAATTTTCATACATATTAAGTACTCTTGGTATGCCGACTGTCCCTCTTTTGGCCTGTTCCTTTTTCAATGGAATATAGCCAAAGGTTCTCTTGTATTTGTAATCATAAAGATTGAGCACCTCTAATTCTAGCTTTTCTTCACTTATTCCATTCTCGCAGCGATTCCCTGATATGAACTTTTTTCCTCCATTGAATTTATTTACTGTCAATAAACAATTATTGCTGCAGGCACCACATCGTTTTGTTGAGATATCCATTTTGAAATGATTCAAGTGATCGGTAGAAACAAGTGTTGTTTCTGCTCCCTCCACATATTTTTCTTTTGCTATCAAAGCAGCACCGAAAGCCCCCATAATGCCAGATATATCAGGTCTGACAACCTTACGCCCTGATATCAATTCAAAGCTTCTCAGTACTGCATCATTGTAAAATGTACCACCCTGTACTACAATCCTTTCGCCCATTTCTTCCAGATTTGTAATCTTTATCACTTTATAGAGTGCGTTTTTAATAACTGAATACGCAAGTCCCGCCGAAATATCCCCAACGCTTGCGCCTTCCTTTTGTGCCTGTTTGACCCTGGAGTTCATAAACACAGTGCACCTTGAACCAAGGTCGACAGGATTTTTTGCATTGAGCGCAATTTTTGAAAACTCTTCAATACCCATATTCAATGACTTAGAAAAGCTCTCAATAAAGGAGCCACAACCGGAAGAACAAGCCTCATTTAGGAGTATGCTGTCAATTACGCCGTTTTTAATATGAAGACATTTCATATCCTGACCGCCTATATCCAGGATAAAATCCACCCCAGGCAAGAAGTATTCAGCTGCCTTATAATGTGCTATTGTTTCTACTTCGCCGATATCAATGGATAACGCTGATTTTATCAGCCTTTCACCATAACCTGTGACACATGAATTGGCTATTTTCGCTCTTGGAGGAATCATCGAATATATATTTTTTATTTGATCAATTGCCAAGTCCAGCGGCTTACCTTGATTATTTCCATAATAGGAATAAAGAAGGGACCCATCTTCGCCGACTAAGGCAAGTTTGGTCGTTGTAGACCCAGCGTCAACGCCTAAAAAACAATTGCCAGCATATTCTTTAATATCTGCTCTTTTGAGTGTATGCTTATCATGTTGTTGCTGAAATTGCGTATATTCTTGCTGCGTTTCAAATAAAGGCGCTAACCTTGCTGTTTCAAAAGTCACAACAGTTTTTACGCTTGAAACTTTTCTAGTTAAATTCTTAAAACTTAAAGGTGTACTAGACCTTGATAAAATAGCAGACCCAATTCCTGCGAATATGTGTGAATTTACTGGAACAATTGCCTGATTTTCTGATAATTTTAGAGTTTCAATAAAACTTTTGCGAAGTTCCGAAAGAAAATGTAAGGGGCCCCCGAGAAAGGCAACATTCCCTCTGATCGGCTTGCCGCATGCCAGCCCGCTGATGGTTTGCTTAACTACAGAATGAAATATTGATGCTGCAATATCTTCCTTTCTTACCCCTTCATTTACCAGTGGCTGAATATCACTTTTAGCAAACACACCACATCTTGAAGCAATAGGATATATCGTCTTATAATTTTTTGCAAGTTCGTTCAAGCCTAACGCATCCGTATTTAACAATGCTGCCATCTGATCAATAAAAGCTCCTGTTCCGCCTGCACATATTCCGTTCATTCTTTGATCCAAACCATTATTGAAATAGGTGATTTTGGCATCTTCACCACCTAGTTCAATTGCAACATCCGTTTGTGGAACAAACATTTTTACTGCTTCCGTACATGCAATAACTTCCTGTTCAAAAGGCATATCAATCCAGTTGGAGACTGCCATACCGCCTGAACCGGTTACCGCAACTGTCACATCGTCATAATTATCCAATTTACTGTATGATTCATTCATTAATCCTATCAGTGTGTTTTTTATATCCGACAAATGCCTAGTGTACCTGTAAAACGCTAAATTATTGCTCGAATCAAGGGCTACTACCTTTATAGTGGTCGAACCTATATCAAAACCAAGATTTAATAATTTTCTCATATTCAATTACAGCCCTATGGGCTGCATTGTCCCCCCTATTTTGCAGCTTGTTTTAACGAAGCAGCGTCTCATCCCCTGCCCACTCTGAAGAAAAGGCGAAGCCCTTTACTATTCAGGTAACTTCATTATAAAATTTTTAGTTGCCATACACAACCATGTATTCAGACTATAGTTGTGTATGGCAACTAAAAGTTATGTATGGCTTTTACTTTGCTCAATCTAACTTTAAAATCCTTCGAATTGCAGCTTAATGCTTTTGATGTTGCAAGATTAGATGCCAAAACCAAATGCCTTTGGAATTATTGGTTATCTTCCGCATTCAAATTCTTAACGATTTCTTTTAATGTTTTGATCGTTATTCTTAAATCCTCACCATCAATATTGTGCGACGCCATATCTAGGAGCTTTATTACGATGGGGATTATATTATATTTTATTGCCATGCCTTTTTCTGTCAGATGAATTCTATAGTTTCTACGATCCGCTTCCTCGATCCTTTTCTCAATAAGGCCTTTCGTTTTAAGCCTTTCCAACAAACGCGTAACTGTGGTTTTATCCTTTAAGGTTTTGTCATTGATAACAGATTGCAAAAGGCCGTCTTCCTCCCAAAGCTGGCTTAATATTGAAAATTCCTCGGGAGTTATGTCATAGCCTTCCTTCTTAAAAATGTAAGTTAACTTTTTCCGCATTTCAATAGAAGCGCGATTAATTGCAAAGCCGACAGCTTCTTCAATTACAAAGCTTTCTATCTCTCTTTCCATCTATCTCCACCATCCTTTAACTATATTATAAATTGATTAGATGCTATTTACAACTAATTTAGTCAGATAAACTGCTTCGGAATAATAAACTTATAAATATTTAAAGAAAATTTGAGATAGAATTAATAATTAGACTTGTTATTAATAGAAACCGATCGTTTTTATTGTATTCTTTATCGCTGCTGTGATCGTAACGTACCTATGGGGCTCAAAGACATTAGCTCGATATAGGCATGCCTGACCGCCGGAAAGGCAGTCAGGCTTTACCTTCATTGAAATATTATATATCTAGTATTAAATCTTCCAGCTTTCTTTTTGGTACATGATGTACTTGCTTTTCATCTCTCCAGTATTTAACATCCTTAGGGTCCTTTATTTCTTCGAGGACAACTTCTTCTTTAGGCTTTCCTAAAGCAATGACTAAAAGCAATTCATAATTATCTGGAATATCTAAAGCTTCTTTAAGACCTTCTCTATCTAGGGCACCAAACATGCAGCCACCTAATCCTTTTTCTGCAGCACCTAGCAGAATACTTTGGCAAGCTATTCCATGATCCCAGAAGCAATTTTTTGAAATCTCTTTATCTAATAATAGTACAATATAACCAGCAGGCCTTTCCCCTTCAATTGGACCATTCCAATCTTTCAAATACCCTGCCCATCTGAGATGAGGAAATATTAGATTATTTTTTTCTTCTGTGTAGGCGATTATGTATTTTAAAGATTGCTGGTTTCCTCCTGATGATGATAGTCTAGCCAAATCAATTAGTTCTTCTAGTGTGTTCCTTTCAATTTTTACATCTTCATAAAATCTTCTATAGGTTCTATTCTTTATTATAAGTTCACGCAGCATTGATACTACCCCCTTAATTATATTATATATATATAATAATATGAAAATCATCGTTCTACAAATTATTAAATTCATCTGCTGGGCTATGAGACAAAGCTTTCTACAGTATCTGAGATAAGACGCTACTTCTTTTTACTATCTTTAATTTCCGGTATTGGCCTTCTAAATAGAATATGGGATAAGGGTTTCCACTCGAAAGGAAAAAGCGGCCAAGTATACTTCTTTCCATGCTTAAAGGAGCTGCTTTTATACGTAATGACAAGTATGATAAGAATCGCCGCAGCAAATCCATAAAGGTTAAAGAATCCTGTCAGTGTAAGTAGCAACAGTCTAAAAATACGAATTGCCATAGAAAACTCCACACTAGGCGTGGCAAAAGTTCCAATTCCTGCAAGCGCCATATAGAGCACAGTTTCTGGAACAAACAATCCTACTTTTACAGCAAACTCGCTCAGCATTAAGCCGCCAATGATGCCCAAAGAAGTAGTTAGCGCACTTGGCGTATGAATAGAGGAAATTCGCAGTAAATCCAATCCAAACTCTAGTAGAATGAATTGAAGAAATAAAGGGATATTACTGGATTCCTTCGGTCCTAGAAACTGCAAAAAATCAGGCAGATACTGCTTGTTATTTACCAGCAAAAGCCATAGAGGAAGCAGTATAAAGGCAGAAAACATCCCTAGAAAGCGTATCCACCGTATGTACGTTCCTACAGTGATGTTTTGATAGTAATCCTCCGCATGCTGTGTGAAATGGAATATGGTAACAGGAAGAATCATAACGCTAGGGGAAGTATCTACAATGACTGCAATATGACCCTCCATTAAGTGAGCTGCCACAACGTCAGGGCGCTCTGAAAACTTGGCCTGCGGAAGAGGATTGTACCAATGTTTCTTAATAATCAACTCTTCCAATGTCTTCTCTGCCATTACCAGAGCGCCCACATCGATCCCATCTATTTTATCTTGAATCTCTTTTAGCAGTTTCTCGTCTGCTAAGTCCTTTATATAGGCAATCACCACATCCGTTTGGGAACGCTTACCCACACTTTTAATCTCAAATATAAGATTTGGATCTCTCAATCTTCTCCGGATAAGTGCCGTATTAAATATAATTGTCTCTACCAGCCCATCCCGTGAACCTCGTGTAACCTTCTCCAAGTCTGGCTCCTGGGGACCTCGTACAGGGTATTCTCTTGCGTCAATAATGATCCCCTCTTCCTGACCATCAATTATTAACGCCACCGCGCCAGCCAGCACTGAAGATACTGCTTGCTTTACATCAGAAAAGTTCCCTACCTCAATATATCCTATTTTACGCTTCATTAAGATAGCGATGGTATTCGATGCGATGTCCTCTTCCTGTAAAGACTGTAGTACCTCTAAAATCCAAAGCATGATGTCATCTTTTGCAAAACCGTCTATGAAAACCAAATAGGCCTCTCTCTGTCCAATGAGTACCTCTCTTCCTACTACATCAAAACTCTTCTCAATAGGAAGTTTTTGCAGGAAGATTTCTTTATTGTTTTTAATATCCTTCGTCAATTTCATATCTTTTAATGTATCGATATTCTCACTTCCCTTTAAAGGATTCATGTCTAACACCTATAAGACAGTACCCTTCTTTTATCTTTAATAACTAACGATATCCTTCCCCTTCTCCCATACAATTATAAATAGTCTAATTTATTCAATTCGTATCGTTCCTTCTATCGTTGATCATGAAAATTTGGAGAGTTATTTTAAAAACCAAGATAATTCAGAAAAGTTAAACCATTTCTCTTGAAGATGTTAAGTAAACGTTATAAAATTATTGAAACAAACCATTAGCGAATGCTATTAAAATAGGTAGTTAATGCCCCTACCTTAATTCTGAAAAAATATTTTTTATTCCATATACTGAATCCAATTTCAGATATGGAACAATTTCATAATAAAATGGAGGGATGATAAAATGTTTAAGGGAATTTATCCACCAATGATCACAATATTTGATGAAGCTGGAGAGATTGATCAAGTAAGTAATAGGAAACTAATTGAAAAATTAATTAAGGACAGAGTAGATGGTATCGTTTTTTTGGGAAGTATTGGAGAGTTTTTTGCTTTATCATTAGAAGAAAAAAAGAAGTTCTTGAAATTTGCCATTGGCGTTGTTGAAAAAAGAACGAAGGTAATGGTAGGGACAGCTTCTAATGATGTAAAGGAAGTCATTGAGCTCAATCGATTTGCCTATGAGTTGGGAGCAGATGCTGCTTTAGTCTTATGCCCTTACTTTTTTCCATTGGGAGACGACGCCCTTTATGAATATTATCAAAAGATAGCCGTTGAATCCCCACTGCCTATTTTACTATATAATTTTCCAGATCGCACATCAGTAAATATGTCGGCAGAGTTAGTAGGTCGCTTGGCAAGAGATTTTGATAATATTATCGGTATTAAGGATTCAACAGTTGCTTTTGGAAATACAAGGAAATATATTGAAACAGTAAAAAAGATAAAGGATGATTTCTATGTATTTTCTGGATTTGATGAATGCCTAGTACCAAACTTACTATCAGGGGGCGCAGGAATCATCGGCGGGCTGGGCAACTTTGCAGCTAAATTGCTCCTTAGTACCTATGAGGCCTATGCAGAAGGTGATTTAGACAAGTTGATTCGTTATCAAAAGAAAATTAATGCGCTGATGAGCGTTTATGATCAATCAAACCCGTTTATATTGGCTATTAAAGAAGCAGTCCATTTGACCTTGAACCATGACTTTAATACACGGCTAAAAAATTCTGATATAAAACTAGATCATTCCAAAAAGTTAATGATTAAAGGCCTTATTCAAGACTACATATTACAGGATTAAGCAGTCAATTATAAAACCTGCTATTTGTCAATAAATTAGAAACTCCTCTCTGATAAGAATTAGAAGATATTATCAGAGAGGAATTTTTCTTTGAGAATACAGCATTTGCCTATTTTACTTTCGTGCAAATCAAGTTCCCTAATTTTTCTGCGCCAATTCTGATTTTTTCCGGAGTAACGCCACCAAAACTAATTCTCATACAATTCCTGCCCATGCCGCCTTCTTCAGTAAAGAAACCCTCACCCGCTACATAAGAAACTTTAACGTCTGGATTCATCGTAGATTCAACCAACAACTCAGTAGTATTGATACCACCTGGCAGCTCTGCCCATGTAAACAAACCACCATCTGGGAAAATTCTTTTGGTCTCCTTCGGAAAGAACTTGTCGATACATTCGATCATGACATCTCTTCTCTCGCGATACAAATCACAAATTTTTTTATGATGCGCTGGATAATATCCTCGTTTAAAGAATTCAGCACAGATTATCTGAGATAATGTAGATGTGTGGGAGTTGGTTGCTGTCTTGGCATCAAACAGCTTTGCCGTTACTTCATCGCTGGCAAGAATGTAGCCAAGCCTGCTGCCCGGTGAGAATATCTTTGAAAAACTGTTTGCCAAAATAGTATGGCCAGTTTCGTCAAAAGCTTTAATCGGCAATAAATCCCTTCCACTATAACGAATATCGCGATATGGATCGTCTTCCAAAATAATTACATCATATTCACTGCCTAATTCAGCAATTTTTTGTCTTCTATCCAGGGACAGCGTCCTACCAGTAGGATTCTGAAAAGTGGGAATGACATAGACCATTTTCGGTTTGTACTTTATGATCTTTGCTTCTAAATCTTCCGGAATCATACCATTGTCATCCATTTCTACGGCAATACATCTTGCCTGAAACATTTCAAATATTTCTACTGCTTGAACAAAAGTAGGTGATTCAACCAAAATAACATCACCGGGATCGATATATAGCTGGCATACTAAGTTCATAGGTTCCAGTCCACCATTGGTAATCAAAACATTATCAACATTTCCCTTGACGCCCTTAGGTAGCAACAAATCATTAACAATAACTTCACGCAAATCTGGCAAGCCCATAACACTTCCGTATTGAAGCGCTTCCACACCTCTTTTGTCAGTTCTCATAACTTCATTTGTAATTTCACGAACCAAATCAATGGGCAGCGCTTCTTTTGCTGGAGCACCGCCGCCAAATGAAATAATTTCTGGATCGTTCATTGTACTAAATAGATTTCGGATTACTGTTGCAGATTTCTCCATTGTCGTCATCCGCTGGGCAAATTTTGACATAGTAAACCACCTCTCTTTATCAAATGTGTTAAGTGCTCAGGTCCTAGGCAAACTCCTTCTTTCACTTCTTTAATGTATTGAGCAACGGCTTGTATAGCAACGTCTGCAATGTCGGCATATTTTTTCCCAAAAATGAGGACGGTCTGAAGTGGACCCTTGTTCCTTTACTAATTCTGTTTATCTTCTATAGTTATTACTTATATTCCTTTTAGAATTATATCTGTTCTTAAAAAACTTCAATAATGATGAATATTTTATTCAAAAAGGCACCTATCCATTGGATAGATGCCTCAGACTGTAGACAAAGTCTTAGTCAGACTTAAGCCTACAGTCTTGTGCAAGTGTCTTGACACTTGCCCTACTTGCCGTTTAGTGGATTGGTATATTTAATCAATTATTATCAAATGATAACTAGCGTTTGTTTACCGAATGCTTAGACGCTTACGACTCTCTTTTTTCACGTATAGCTCAATTCCTAAAATAATTATTTTAATATTGTTGAAATAGAAACAAAAATTTAATATAATATTGTTAATTCACCAATGGGTGGGAGGACAGGCCATGAACAAAGAAGAACAGGTCATAATGGGTTTCAGGAACTTATTAAACAAGATGGCTTGGCTTAATAAGTTTAAGATGGAAGACAGTCTTAAGGGTTATACGTCTTCTGAAGTACATTACATCGAATACATTGGAAGAAATGTAGATTCCAACGTGACAAAACTTGCGGAGTCCCTTTATATGACTAGGGGCGCCATAAGCAAAATGACCAAGAAGCTCATAAAAAAGGGTGCCATTGAAAGCTATCAGAAGCCAGATAATAAGAAAGAAATCTATTTCAGGCTTACTGAAGAAGGGCAAGTAATTTATAAAGTCCATGAGGAGCTGCATAAAGAGTTTCAAGAGCGTGATAAAGCTGTATTTGAGCAGGTAACCGAGGAACAATTTGACAGTATGCTTAGCTTCGTGGAAAAGTATAGTAGGCATTTGGATGCAGAAATAAAGAAACTGGGTGTAGATAGTAAGTCGGAAAAATTTGAATAATGAAAAGAAACCACAGGCAGCCCAATTCTATTGAGAACAGGCTGCATTTTTATTGCTAATATTTTGTTGACAAGGAAACAAAAGCGTGATACGATAATTTTGATTCCTTGGAAACAAAATTATAACTTTTGAAAGGAGAATTTAAGTGTTCAAATTTAGATCACACAATGAACAAAACACAGAACAAACCATAGATAAAAAGGCTTTAATATTCGGTCTTATGTCTGTGTTTCTTTGTGGAATAGGCTTCACTATCATAGCACCTGTCGTCCCATTCTTAGTGCAGCCTTATATAAACAATCCGCGAGAGCAAGCTATAGTTGTTACGCTGCTGACCTCTGTTTATGCAGTCTGCGTGTTTTTTGCGGCGCCCGGACTTGGAGCTTTGAGCGACAGATATGGCCGTCGTCCAGTACTGTTAGTATGCCTTTTGGGTTCTGCAATCGGGTACTTAGTTTTTGGCATAGGAGGAGCTCTATGGGTACTATTTGCTGGCCGCATAATAGATGGTATAACAGGCGGGACCATAAGCACTATCTTCGCATATTTTGCAGACATCACGCCTAGAGAACAGCGAACCAAATACTTTGGGTGGGTGAGTGCGGTTTCAGGTGTAGGCGTCGTCATGGGACCTACTCTAGGTGGATTACTTGCCAAGTTTGGTTATTCTGTACCCATGTATTTTGGAGCAATAATAACTTTATTGAATGTTGTTTATGGAGTCCTATATATGCCCGAGAGCCTTGACAAGAATAATAGACTGCAAAAGATTACCTTTGTAAGACTGAATCCGTTTACACAGCTTATAAATGTACTTTCCATGAAAAACTTAAAAAGGCCACTTGTCTCAGCATTCTTACTTTGGATACCCAACGGATCTTTACAGGCGGTTTTTACACAATTTACAATAGATACTTTCAGTTGGGAGCCTGCACTAATCGGACTTGTGCTTTCAATAATGGGTGTTCAAGACATCATTTCACAAGGTTTCATAATGCCAAAGCTTTTGATAAAACTTAGTGACGCACAGATCGCAATTCTTGGAATGGTTTCGGAGATTATAGGCTACAGTCTTATTGCAGCATCGGCTTTGTTCTCATTTTATCCTCTTCTTATCGCTGGAATGTTTATATTTGGTTTTGGTGATTCGATCTTCGGGCCTTCATTCAATGGGATGGTCTCCAAGTCTGTCGATTCTAGTGAACAAGGAAGGATTCAAGGAGGTAGCCAATCTATTCAATCCTTAGCAAGAATAATTGGGCCTATCATTGGAGGTCAAATCTATGTATCACTTGGTCATGCCGCACCCGCTTTTATAGGTATGATCCTTATAGCAGCGGCAATACCAGTTTTGTATAAGGGTACGCATGTAAATATGTAAACTACCTGCTTTATTTAGGCAAGTATCCACCTTCATTTTCAATTATAGAGGGGGTAAGCGTAAATTCATCACACACATCTCCACGTTGTGTGTGATAAACTTTCATTGTCCTTCTTCATAAAAGGATCCCTCCTAAATTGTTGATTTGGTGGCCGGGAAACCTTCTATATCTTAACAGTTTTGGAGGTAATACCCCGCTGGAAGCTTTCCTCAATCATTTGCATAGCAGGTGGTTTTAAGAACATATAATAATAGGGTTTAAGAACTTAGGTACAAGTTCTGAAACCCTATTTGTCTACAGTCTTAGACACCTATCCATTGGATAGATGCCTTTGATTATTTTCTAGCGATCCTTGAAACAGCTGCATCACGGCTATGTTTTGTTAAAATATATCCTGCTCATCTGTTGCAATATTTTACTCAATTGTTCCAAAAAACACAGCATTTGAATTGCCATTATTGTGAAAGTTTACAGTCAGTTTGGTCACCGTGCCATCCTTAACAGTTGCATTACCAATTTTCAGGCCACTGTTATCTGTCATAATTGCCATACCATTGTTATCAGCCGTTCCTGTACCAATCACATTGCCATCAGTATCCTTTACAGTCACCATAGTTTTTCCAACAACTTCCACAATGTATTTGGGCAGCGTATCGATGCCTGCACTTCCTTCATTTTTAACATCCAACTCGCCTTTTTCAGATAGCATTGCTGTTTTATAGATTATAACCCGTTTCCCTTGAGGCTGTTTAGGAATATCCAATTGTAATGTTTTAATGGTCTTTCCACTGCCGTCCGTCAGGGTAGCCTTACCATCACTGTCTACAGTAGTCGTGCTAATTACCTTTCCATCGGCATTTTTTACAGTAACCACTCCCTTTTCATCAAGGTCGAAACTGAACCTGCCGCTGTCTGTTTGAATGACTCCGTAGAGCCGGAGAACTTTGTTTGCAGTACTTTCGGCAAACACAAATGTTGCTCCTGCAACAAGCATAAAAGCTAACACCAAACTAAATACGGATGTTTTTTTAAATTTCATGATGGATACGATTCTTTCTTCAGTGGCATTTTTGCTAAAGCTGCTATATAGCGGAGTAAAATTAGTTCTACGTTCAGCCATTTCGATTAAGGATAGCGCATACTCAGACTTTGTATCTTCTCCAAATAACTTGATTACCTTCTCATCACAGGCAATTTCCAGATCTCTATTCATTAGAATATACAATACCCATACCATCGGATTGAACCAATGGAAACATAGAACCATGACCAGTAAAAGCTTCCAGAGGGCGTCGAACCGCTTGATATGTATCAATTCATGGGCCAGAATATACCTCATTTGCATTTCATTCTTGTAATCCATCGACTTTGGAAGTATGATTTTAGGCTTTATTATGCCATAGGTAAGGGGTGTTGTAATTCTATCCGATACCAGAATCCTTATAGATCGGTTTGTCTTTTGCTCACTCAACCACTTGTCAATCAAAGTATTCCCTTTGATTGGCAGGGCTGTTCTGATTTCTCTGTAGCTTTTATAAAAGGATGCTGCAAAGAATAGAGCAAGAAAAGCTGTTCCAGCGATCCAAAGTATCATAATAGGTTCTATCTGTAACGACTTATATACCACGTCCATATTTCCTGTACTTCGATAGATCAAAACTCTGGTATTATCGACATTTGCTACTCCAGCTTTTCGTGCAAATTCTTCACTAAAACGATTTATCGCATTATAAATACTTAATTTTGAAGGAATGGAATAAGGAATGATCAATCGACATAAAGCAATTCCCCAAAGTGTAATGAACATTGTTTTAGGCAGCCTGTTCATGGCGAACAACCTTATACCAGCAATGATAAGAATGAGAATTCCTGCTGAAACACTCATTTGCAGTACGTTCATTATATTCACCTCACTTCAACTTATCAACAAGCTTCTTCAGTTTGTCAATCTGTTCTTTCGTCAGGTTTTTTTCATTAATAAATGTTGCAAAGAACATTTCGGCAGAGCCATCAAACATTTTGTTAATAAACTCAGTTGTTTCCTGCTCCTGGACTTCTTCCCTGGAGATTAACGCCTTGCATGTAAAATTAGGCTCCAATCTTTCAATCGCGCCTTTGTCGATGCATTTTTTGATAACGGTATAGGTTGTGTTCCTATTCCAACCTGTTTCCTCTTTTAAAATAAGGGCAAGCTGCCCTGCCGTCAAATTTCCTTCTTTCCATAATACTTCCATCACCTTCAGTTCGGAGTCGAATAATTTGATTTTCATATACATCTCTCCTTACATGACTACTACAATAGTTGATTACAAGTAAATACTATCGCAATCGTCATAACCTGTCAATGACTATTTTATCCATCATGTATTTTTTAAGTATTGGGTATACGTAGAAGTTGGTAATCAATCCTATGGTACTCATCGTTACAAGGAAGAACAACAAAACTCCCGCTGTCGGGAATAGCAATAGCGGAAAAGCAGCCAATATGAAACATAGAACGAGTATTCCCAGATTTGGTAAAAATCTAATGATAGAAAATATAAAAGCATTTTTGTAGATCTGTTTGACCGAAAGTCTGAATGTAACTAGCATTGGATAAATATACATGTGCATCATTAGGTAAAGAAGAAGCAACAACATGATCGAAAAAGTCATTGCAGTCAAAAATATGTTGTCCCTACTTATTCCGAAATAGAAGTTGATATCCATCCCAATGACCAGCACCACAACCAGGTCAATGAGGCATATGAAGATACTTTGTCTGGCGTTACCCAAGGCGTGCTCCTTAAAATCCCCCCATAGAAATGCATGCTCTTCACGGGCGAAATTTCTCAGTACATAAGTGAATCCCGCCTGTACAGGACCTACTGTCACGATCGGTATACATACAAAAATAGCACTGGCAGCAAAGTAAAATGCCAATTCATAAACACTATTCCCTATCGAGCCTCCATTTTTATTCAACATCGGCAGAAAAAACTGTGAGATAAAAGGCATTCCTACAATTACCGGCAGGTTGAAGACAAGGAACAGCATATTCAGCTTAACAAGGTGCCAGAACTTGCGGAAGAATATATCGAAGAAAACGATGATACGAGGTTTTGTCGGTGCGTTTTTAGGAATACCAGGTCCTGATTTTATATCGTTTAGCGAATGGAAAATTCCTGCCATAAGAGATTCATTCCTTTCAAGTTGGATTCAGGAAAGCCATCAATATACATAGTATACATTAGCTTAAGTTCGCGCCTTTTAGTCATCCCCTATCTAATTGCCTTTTCCGTTTTCCTGTCAAAGATATGGATTTTACTGGGATCTAAAACCAGTTTTATGATATCCCCGACTTTCACTCGTTTTTGGGGATTCACTCTTGCAACAAAGTTAGTGCCTTCAACTTTTACATGCAGCAACGTTTCAGCGCCAAGGATTTCAACAACTTCTACACCTGCTTCCACAACGCAATCTACAAGGGAATCAAGGTAAATTTGCTCGTCAAGCATATTTTCAGCTCTGACTCCCATGATTACTTCCTTCCCTATATAATCCAGTTCCTCTAGTTTCCTTGCCTTTTCACCTGGCAGCTTTATGCTGCTTTTGCCAAATTTCAGGTATACTTCTCCTCCCAAGTTTTCAACAAGGACTTCCCTGAAGTTCATCTGGGGACTTCCTATAAATCCAGCGACAAACAAATTATCAGGCTTTTCGTATAGGGCCTGCGGTGTATCGACTTGCTGGATATATCCATCTTTCATCACAACAATCCTTGTTCCCATTGTCATAGCCTCTGTCTGGTCATGGGTAACGTATATAAAAGTTGTTTGCAGATCCTGGTGAAGTTTGCTGATTTCGGTCCTCATTTGACCTCTTAATTTCGCGTCAAGGTTTGACAATGGTTCATCCATGAGGAATACCTTAGGGCTCCGGACGATTGCACGACCAAGTGCCACCCTCTGCCTCTGACCTCCTGATAGCGCCTTTGGTTTTCTGTCAAGCAAGTGCTCTATATCCAATATTTTAGCAGCTTCATGTACCCTTACTTTTATTTCATCTTTTGGTGTTTTTCTTAACTTCAAACTAAATGCCATATTCTCAAAAACAGTCATATGGGGATACAATGCATAGTTCTGGAAGACCATGGCAATATCTCTGTCTTTGGGCTCTACGTCGTTCACCCGTCTCCCATCTATATATATTTCTCCCTCAGTTATTTCTTCCAGTCCCGCAATCATCCTAAGTGTAGTCGTCTTCCCACAGCCGGAAGGACCTACAAAAATGATGAACTCCTTATCTTCAATGTCCAGGTTAAAATCTGCCACTGCAACAACCTTCCCCTCAAATCGTTTCATCACATGTTTTAAATTTACGCTTGCCAAAATATTCACTCCCTTCTAACTTCACTTATCTGAAGATAAATCAGGGACCTAAGCCCCTGATATTTGTTTATGGTATTTCTAAAGCACTAGCATCTCCCCTACTCTCCAAGATAGGTATTTACCCTGTCTTGTATCAGCTTTGTCGTCTCTTCCACAGATTTAGCCCCGGAAAAAAATGCTTTGGTTTCATCTTGTATAATGCTGCCGATGTTTGCATCTGCATTGGCATAGATCTTTAATTCCGAGATAAACTTGTTTATATAGTCGATATCCGATTGGGACATTGGTGCAGGACTCAATGAAATACTGGCATTCCCACTTTTCATCATCATTTTCATATTTCCGCTTTGGGATGCATCGATTGCTTGCTGCGCCTTCTGCTGTTGGGCAGCCTTGTTGACCGAAAAGCCACCCAATGCTTTCCCAGGTCCTCCCGCTTTGGACTGTACCGCCATTCCTTGCATGCTCAGGGATTGGACATCATCAGATAAAAGTGTCTTTAAAAATTCCCAGCTTTCCGATTTATATTTTGAATTTCTGTTTATTCCATACATTGAGTTTGATGTGAAGGTCCCTCCATTAGAACCACCTGCTGAGGGCATATTGTAAAGACTTAATTGTTCTTTAAATGCAGCTTTCATAAATCCATACATATTGTAGTCAGTAATTGTGTAGGGATAAAATACAATCGCCTCTCTGCCTGCCGCTTCCAAGATTGAAACCATGTCCATTTT
The DNA here is from genome assembly GCF_014205875.1 of Anaerosolibacter carboniphilus. GTDB lineage: Bacteria > Bacillota > Clostridia > Peptostreptococcales > Thermotaleaceae > Anaerosolibacter > Anaerosolibacter carboniphilus. Next base: position 74,323 of record NZ_JACHEN010000007.1, on the reverse strand, counting down.
GACGTTTCTGTCAACAAGACTGTCGTCACTAAAGGCTTTGACCGTATTTAACAGGTCCATAAACTCCTGGGATGTAAAGTTGGCCTTCCTCCCGTCATCAATATAACTGCTGTAGCTGCCACCCGTAAAGAGATCAAGTAGATCGCTGGAACTGACGGAAGGCAACGCTGCCCGATTACCTGTACCACCATTACCATCCTTTTGGGTCACTTGCTCAGCAATGGATTTAAAATCGTTCCATGTCCATTTGCTATTATCGATTTTTATGGATTTCTGATCAAGGATTCCTTGGTTTGCCATCAAAATATTAAATGTAAAGTCTGTGGGCAGTACATACAGATCTCCATTGTATTTTAACGCATCAAAGATATTGGTATAGTATTCGCTCGTATCAAAGTTCTTGTCTCCGATCATCATTTCACTTAAATTGGCCAGTATATTTTTAGAAATATAGTTCTCGTAGGGCAGCCCAGCGACAGATATAATGTCCGGTCCCTTCCCCGACAGTATTTGGGTATTCAGATTCTTCACATAGGTTTCATAATCGCTACTGGGGTATGTCTGTATATCGATCCTGTACCCGGGGTGATCCTTTTGGAATTTGCTTGCTGCTATTTCAAGGCCCCTGTTGGATATAGGAACCGAAACAGTAATTACCTCCTGATTTTGAGCTGTGCTGCCCCCGCTCTGTAATGTATATTTAAATAATTCATACTTTATATTTCCTAGAGGGGCACCGTTTCCTGATGAACTGCCTCCAGCAGCGTTATTTGAATTGTTCCCAGGAGATTTTATTTTCACGCCTCCCCCTGCAGGTACAGATGTAGTAGTGACGTAAATATTACCTGCTGCATCTATATCCATATCGGATATATTATATCCACTGGCCAGGATCGTATAGGATTTAAAATCAACGACAGTCCCGATCAGCTTTCCAGAGGAGTCATATTTCGTAATATCCTGACTCGTGATATAGTAAATACTTTCATCCCCTTTTGAAAACCTGATCCTGTTTGAACCCATCATATATACTCCACTTGAATTCTGGGCTGATAAATCAATAGACCAAACACTTTTTCCTGTTGAAACATCAATTTTTTCAATAATTCTGTTCCCCAAGAAGTTTCCAGCAATAATATTGCCCTCCGAATCGATATCGATGCTTTCATACCCTTGGGCGCCTAGGCTTTTCACCTTCTGCCCTTCCTTGTCAAACACCTGGATGTTCTCTAAAGGGTTGGACAGGTATATACTTTCATTGATATCTATAGCGATATCCGTAAATCCTGTATTTTTCATCCCATTACTTCCAGTACCTGAAAATGTACCAAGATCAATCGTCTTTAAAATATTACCTTGAGGAGTGAGGACTGTAAGATTTTGGGATATATTATTATCACTCTTTGGCTCCGTTGTTACCACATAAATGTTGTCCTGCCCATCAAGGGCAAAGGCTCTGACATTTCCTGAAAAACTTAATTTTGAATCGCCTACTGGCTTCCCATCCTGATCTAAAGTTACAAATCCGGAATTTGTTCCATTTCCTCTGTCAAAAACCACAAGCTGGCTTTTAGAGTTTACTCGACTGCCTCCTGGCCATATAAGGCCTGAATTGCTCCCGATCTCCGTTTCTGTATAAGTGGAGAGATTTTGTTGTTGAGAAACATTTTTACTTTCCGACCCACAAGCTGAAAGACTCACTATAAGCATCACTATCAGTAACAAACTTATCATTTTTTTAAACATTTCTAATCCCACTTTCCTTTCTTTTTGTAATATGTAAGATATTTAAGAATATAAACGCCCATGCAACCAGGATGCTTTTTACATCCAGCATAAAAGGCAGTCCTGTCAAAAAAGCTGCAACAGCAAGAATCCCGAAGGAAAAAGCGAAAAACAAACCAAAGATAAATATAAGCTTGTTTGAATCCAGGTTTAATGCCTTAACCTCCCGGAAACCTATATACAAAAGCAGTAATCCTAAAACAACGGAGATGCAGAAGAGCAGATACAACAGCATATTAACGGCATTAACAATCAACTCAGATTGCGGTGGGACATAGCCTATATTTTGTATGCCGCCTTGAATCTCATCTCTGATCAAATCCAAATAATAGGAGATATTAATTAACTCCTCAGGAATATATTTCGGTGGAATATAAGGCTTGAATCTTATTCCCAGCCAAATGAACACAATTCCTAAGAAACCAAGGGTTATTTCAAGGATTAGCGTTCGGATTCCCGTCAGATTGCCCTTTATCACATTTGAGAAATAATCGATCTTACACCCAGCCCTTATCAAAGCATATAGATTTCCTATTGAATCTTTCACATGCACCAGCAGTATGAACATCGATACAATTCCAAGGATAGATACGAACAGAAGAGGCCACTGTTTTATTAACGCTAATTTAATGTTATAGTCCACGATATTGTAATTTGAAGGATCTTTGCCTATTTGCCGAAGAGCAGTCGATACATCGGCCATATTCTGATTCAGCGTATTTCCATCGATTGTCTTTATCTGAAGAACCGTGATACGTGCTGTAACATCGAGCTCCATCATTACAGCAGCTGGTATGTATACATTGGGTAGGCCGTCATCCGTTAATTTTCCTATAAGAGATGGATCCTTTTTCACAACTCCTGTGATCCTGAATGCATTATCGAAAATATCAATGGTTCTACCTGTTGCATTTACTGTCTTAAATAGTTCCCATGCCAGTTGCTCATCGATTACTGCAACCATCGATCCTTCTTCTTCCTGTTTCTGTGTAATAAAACTCCCCTCTTTCAAAGTCATGCTGGTGAACAGCGGGTAATTATAATCTACACCTGCCAGTCTGACCGACAAGGCTGTACTCTCACTAGAAGAAACGGGCGTACTGATAATCCCAGACTGAGTCGTATAGCTGATCGGTTTTGTTGTAAGCTCCTTCTCAAGTCTTTCTATATCATCTATTGAAAAGGAATTTATACCTTGGCGATCTATCTGGTTCTTAACAGACACCAATACCTTTTCCATGGAATAGTCGCTGTTCAACTGAACGCATTGCATAACCAGCCCTCTGCCCAGAACAATGAAGGAAAGCATCAGTAAAATTCCTAAGAATGTCAGAATCCATACAGCTTTTCTTTTTTTCATGATATCTCACTCCTTAATTGGCGAGCATAACGGGGGAATCATCAGATAACGGCTTATCACTGTTTGAAACGACTTTATCCATGGCGGTTATACCGCTCAAAACTGCGGTTTTTATGTTATCTGAGTCACCGATGCTGATAGATACTTTTTGCACATAAAATTCATTTCCAAGGGGACCTTCTCTTTCCTTCAACACGTATACAAAATGTCCGTCATTATCCTGCCCCACTGCTGAATTAGATACAAGGACATTATAGGATCCGATATTCTTTTTGATGGCAGCTGTACCGATTTCTCCACCAATCACCCCCTCGGAAGGAATATCGATTACCACATCCTTTTTCACACCAATCTGCTGTTGATTGTCTTTGATTTGATTTACTTTACCCTGTATACTCCTGTTATTTAATGAATTTATGGATATTTCGGCCGTGTCACCTGACCCCAGGTATTCAGCAGCACTTATATTGACAGTGGCTACAAATTGGAATCCCCCTTTGGTGTCCGCAATTTTATATACTGGTTGAGAAGCAGTGGCCGTCATTCCCTCTGAATAATACAATTCGGTGACGATTCCATCGCAGGGAGCTGTCACTGTGCTCATGTTCATTTCTTTGGTTAGTTCAGCTATTTTCCGTTCTATCATATCTATTTCGAGTTTTGTGCTTTCAATATCTTTTCTATAATCGTTTATTATTTTATCCTTGTTGTTTTTTGCTATTTCATAATCCATCTTGGCATTATCAAGATTTGGTTTCGCATCAGCAAAATCATTTGCAGATATCGCACCAACTTCATAAAGGCTTTTACTACTGTCGTAATGCCTTTGGGCTTTCTCTACATTCTGCTGGGCAGTTTGAACTGCTTTATCCAAAGTCAGCAGATTGTCAGGCGAACTGGCTTCTATGAGTTTTTCAAGGTGCAATTTTTTTTGGGCATATTTGTCCTGTTCATCCTTCAATTGATTTTCTACATCGGCTGTGTTAAGGGTTAACAGTGGCTGCCCCTGTGTTACCGAGTCTCCAACCTCCACCATAAGACCTGTCACCTTCATGCTGGTACGGACATACAGATCGTGGATTGTTTTTGCCTGCACCTTTCCGGTACCTGTAGCTTCTTTGATTAGTGCCCCATTTGCAGGCGTTTCATATGTCACCTTTGGTAATGTAAAGTTGTTTATGGTTTTTGAAAAAAAGGTTAAAACAATCATTACTGAAAGGAATATTACCGTTGCCTTTCCCGTTATTTTTTTTCTTATCGTTGCATCTCCATCTAATGCCTTCATATTCTTTGTTCTACCTCCAATTCTAATAGTGTCTTTATAGATACTTAAGTCGGACTTAAATTACCCACTTTTCCAATGTCATCCTTCACTATTGTTCAGAATGACACCACATTGTAAATGGTAATATGAACATCAACCTTTAAGTCCTGAGAGCTGAATACCCTGCACCAAGTAATTCTCTCCATAAAGGAAAACCAGTAGCATCGGCAGCATATAGATCGTCGACGCGGCAAAAGCTATCCCCATCTCCCCTTTGTTGATATTGGACAAGTAAATTGACAACGGGTGCATATTCGCATCCTGTAGGAATATTAACGGCTGCTCCACCATATTCCAGTTGTCTATAAAAACTAGAATGGCAAGTGCAGCAAGTCCTGTTTTCGATAGGGGAAGAATAATACTGAAAAAAATCTTGAATTGACTGGCACCATCTACTTTTGCGGATTCTATATAGGCATCCGGAATGTATATCATAAACTGTCTCATCAAAAACACTCCGAATGTACCGAATATACCTGGCAGTATGATGGATAAATAACTTCCCACTAGTCCCAGTTTGCTGGCCATAATATAGTTGGGTACCAGAGTGACTTGAAACGGCATCATCATGATAATGATATATGTAAAGAACAGCTTATCACGGAAAATAAACTCTATCTTTGCAAAGGCATATGCAGCCATAGATGAAACAAGAATCTGTCCCAATATGATGGGAGCTACTATGATCACTGAATTCCAGAACTTAATAAGAAACTGTGTCCTTTTGATCAAGGCTGTATAATATTGTTTGACGGTCACCATGTTGGGTATTAGTTTGACACTGGCATACTTACCGGAAAAAGGATTGTCCTGTTGGTTTGAATCGTTTGAAGTTACCATGCTGTAGCTATTTTCTATTTCCTGTTCGCTCATAAAGGAATTGGTAATTGTCAATATGAGAGGGAACAAGAGTATGCCAGCCATAGCAAGCAGTATAACAGATAGTGCTGTCTTTCCAAGTCTTCTCTTTATATTCCGGGTAATCTGCATCACTTTATCATCCTCCTATTGTACTGCTGATTTTTCTTTGAATTTTGAATAAAAACAGTACTAGTATGTAAATGAAAACAGCCATGATAAAAGCAGCTGATGTTAGCATCTGATAATCTAGGGAGGCAAACTTGTTGTTCATATAATGCTGCAGCATGTAAATGCTATCATGAGGATATGCACCGGAAATCAAATATACCTCCCTGAACACCTTGAAAGAATTAATGATGGACATCACAAATACGAAAAACATTGTAGGTGTAAGATAAACCAGCGTGATATTGGTAAACTTGTGCCAATTGCTTGCTCCATCAATATCGGCTGCTTCATAATACTCCGGTGGTATATTCTGAAGGCCTGCGAGGAACAACACCATATTATAACCAATGTTCTTCCACAAATAGACGATTACAACCACAATCATGGCATGATCAGTCTTCATCCAGTCTATCGGTGATAATCCAAGCCATGACATAAAGGCATTGAGGGAACCATTCATATCAAACAATATCTGCCATACAAGAACCACCGATGCCACTGGAACCACCAAGGGTATAATGAATCCCATACGTATAATATTCCGCCCGTAAATCTTCCTATTAAGCAGTAAGGCAAGGCCAAGAGAAAATAAGATATTGAGAGGGACACTAATCACTGTAAAAACCAGCGTATTATATCCCGCCTTTAGGAAAATAGGATTTCTCAAGAGGTCTATATAGTTTGCCAGTCCAACGAAACTGCCACCTATGGGACTATCTACAAAAGAATAATAAAGTCCACCTATAAAGGGTATAAAGAAAAAAAGTAAAAACCCGATAAGACTTGGTGCCAGAAAGAGTAGTGCTGCTTTGTTGTTATATTTTTTTCCTGACTTTAATAATACTGACATCATCCATCCCCCTGTGGTATCATTCATTTCGAAACCATATAGCTTATTTTAATAGTGCATATGTAATTTCATTTTAATGACTATTTCAATAGTCATATGATAAGTCAATACTATCAGAATAGTCACCTCCTGTCAATGACTATTCTGATAGTTAATAAAAAGTTCACTGCCTTTCTATTCATTTTGTTGATGGTTTTCAGGTGACGAATCCCCTCTGATTGCGGCATGGGAATACTTCCCCTGCACCCCTGCTTTTTTATAGTATAAGAAAGTATACTTTCTTATTATAAAAAAGCACCTCTGCTGATTCATGAATCAGCAGAGGTGCCTTTCAGCTATATTATTCACTTTTCCCCTAATACAACGGCATGGTATGTTTTAATTCGTATGCATATACCTGCTGGTATATTATTATAATACATACCTATCTAATTTCAACTCTGCCCATTTCCATCATCTTATCGCCTTGCCCTATGGCCCCATTTTCCTCTAGTTTCCAGGACTCTACTAGAGAACTATAGTCAAATCCTTTGTTGTCCCTAGCCGTAATATATATATCTACCTGATCCCCTATTTTGCACGGAATCCTGTAATCTTTCAACTGAATGCTATAGTAATGCTCACCAACATTTGGAATCGGCTCAGTGGCAATCTTCTTGTCATTTACCACAATAGAAAGTTTTACATCACTAAGGATGTATTCGTTCATATCGGTGCCTGCATCAAATAGTTCAAAGCCGTAAGAAATCATAAGAGCACTTTTCTCCTTGTTATAGGTCATAGATCCCCCTAGGGGATTGGCACTCAATCTGGCAGTAAATTTCTCTGCAGGGCGATATATGCTTTCCAGCTTTTCCGTTTTTCTACTTGCCCCATTATCAATAATCAAGTCTATATCAATATTATCCAAAATAGACACGTTTATTTTCGACTCAAAATTTATGTTGTCTAGGGATTGGGCTTCTATAAGCGCAGGGCGTTCATTATCTGTCTTATATGAAAAATATAGTTTATCCCCTGCTGTATATACCTTGGGCTTTACATTAAGTAATAAATCAATTCTTTTATCCTTATATTCGCCAAATTCGTATTTAAACTCTGTTATAAGGCTTGATTCCTTCTTCAACATTTCATTTATTTGACTCATGCTACTGGAGACACTACCGTTAATAGAACCGCTAAGCGTGCTGATATCGTTTTGAGTATTTCTAATTTCCTGCTTCAGTGAGTCGACTCTAAAATAAGTCGCTACGTTAAGCGATAATGATATAATCAAAATCGCAATAACCCATCGTGGTAATTTGTAACCTTGGTCCCTTGCATCATTCTCATTCACTCTTTCGCCCCCCTACCCCTATATCATGCTTTTCACTTTGCAGCAGCATTTCCCTATGTTCAATAAGTTATTTAGCTTTAGAAATTCTTCTGTTAAAGGTAAATCTATAGCTCACACTTTTATTTAGATTTATATAATATCTATAAAAGGTGCGGGCATTGCTCTTTTTATCCTGAATTACATTGACTGTCCCTATTTTCTCAAATTTTAAGGTTTTCAACGCTTCTTCTCCCACAACGATATACTGTATATTTAAATTATCCAAGACTCCCTCTTGCCCCTCTGTATATGTTATTGAGAAGAACTTCAGCTGGGCTTTCATAATACGGCCCGTTTCATTATCGACAATCTCAACAGGCAATTCTGTATTCATGGTGTACACTAAGGCTCTAATGAAGGTTCCATAATTAGTAGCGGATAATTTCGTAATTTCACAATATTTTAGACATGCATCTAATGCTTCAGAGGTTATTGTATTCATATTAACATCCTTTCTATTTTTTATGCTGTAAGCATAATTCCTTTATCAATCTGTAATAAGTGTTGTTACCTTGGTAAGTTCAACTAGTTTTTCTCTTTCTAGATATTTAATGACCGACTCCAAATAGCTCTTATCGGTAATAATCGTTTTTGATAGGGATTGAATCAGTTTAAGGGCCAAGTCATCATTCATTCCTTTATGATAGGTCGCTAGTCCAACTAAGTTGAATTTGATCAAGCCGTAAATCACACATATTTTCAAATACGAAGTCCAAATGTCATTCGATTTAAAGAGTTCTACGCCATAAATGAAAACATAATTTACAAGAAAGTTCTCTAAGATATAGGATTTTTTATCTAAATAAGGCTTTAAATATTTTTCAAAGTTTCTCTTATAGTGCTTTTCTAACTCCTTATTTTTGATTCTTCCAAAGGCATCTAGAACTTGCATTAAGCACTCAATATATCGCTTTGAAAAAAAGCTGATGCTGTCACCCTCTTTAAACTTCATTGAAAGTATGGTATTTAAATAATCAAACTGTCGTATGTCTTGCAGTTGATGGTCATTTTTCGTGGTTTTAAATTCTCTTAGGTTAATAAGGGACTTTGCCTCTTTAATTTTAGATAGTGCTTCTTCGTGATGAATATTTGAAAAATCAATGCTGCCTACTATTTGATTCAAGAAGGAGCCTACAATGGCTACTCTTCCACTCAACTCAACTGTACGAGTCTGTAGAAGATTAATCACCGTTGTTCTGATTTCTTTGATGATTTCGATTTGCCTCGAATCTTCTATGGTAGGTGAAACTATATAAATGTCATTCAACTTTACGGCGTCCATAACAAGCTCGAATTCGATTCCGCTCTCATTTAGCAAAATCAATTCCGCAGCAATCGAACAAGACATTTCTAATCCCCGTTCTATCACATCGTTTACTAAGATGACAGCACGAGGGTAACTCTTGCACGTTTTTGACAAACTACTCTCTCCCATGTGGATGAATATTTCGCAAAGATTATTCTGATTTAAAAACGGACATCCCATTTCGTTATTTAGATGAATGATTGCAAAGTCGTCGTCATTTACAGATGTTTCGTTTATAGAAAGTCCCGTTTTTACAATCTCTTTGATGGTGGCATTTTCACTCTGAATATATTTTTGATAGGTACTTTTGTCAATGATTATTTTCCATCGTTCACAGCATGTTTCGTAGCATTTGATTGGGTCACACTGAAACTTACTATAATACCTAGGCTGTAATATTTTAAATGTGTTATCTTGTATTATTCTCATCCCCTTTTTCTCTTCCTATCCCCATAACTAATGCTAAATAAGACTTTCGATACCTCCCTCGATGAAAACCATGGAGCTTCTCATTTGATTATACCATATTGAGCATCTATTTCTTTTTTAAAATCATCGGCACTTGCTTCTGGGAGAAAATCATGCAATTATTTAGCAATATATAGAAAGTGTAAATAATTTGTAACCATGTTAAAAAATATATATGCTAGTATTTAGATAGAAGAATCCTATTACATCATAAATTAGCAGATGATTTGAAAGGGGGAAGAAAAAATGCTGGATAAAGAAAATAAAAATGTTGTATGGGTGCTCGTATCATTTATCTTAGCAGCAGGGTTGGTTATTTCATCCTATATCATTACGATAGGAATAAAAGAAGTGAAAGGTCCGGACAATACACTATCTGTGAAAGGTTCGGCAAAGAAACAAATTACTTCGGACTTAGTGGTATGGACTGGTTCTTTCAGTACACAATCCCAAAGTCTTTCAGATGCGTATAAGAGTCTGAAGGATAGTGAAGGAAAGGTAAGAGATTACCTGATAAAACAAGGAATTAAAGAGAAAGATATCGTTTTCTCGTCTATTACTACCAGTACAAATTATGTGATGCTTATGAACGGTACATATTCGAACCAGATTGATAGCTATCGGCTGTATCAAAATGTTGAAATCCAATCCAATGAAATACAAAAGATTACCGATATCTCTCGTAATGCTACAGATTTAATCAATGAAGGTGTAGAATTTCAATCAAATGCACCTCAATATTTTTACACAAAGCTTGCTGATTTAAAAATTGATATGATTGCATTGGCAACGCAGGATGCAAAAGCAAGGGCTGAGAAAATGCTTTCAACTACAGGCAATAAGGTAGGAAAGTTAAGCTCAGCCAATGTAGGCGTATTTCAAATAACACCTTTGTATTCCGATGAGATATCAGATTATGGCATTAATGACACTACTTCCATAGAAAAAGAAATTACCTCTGTTGTAACATGTGATTTTGAGGTGAAATAAAAAACGGTGAAAATAGCAGCATTTTAAACTAAACAGCAACAAAAGCTTTCATTTCAAAGAATGCGCTCTGATACAAATACACTTCCATAATTTAAAATCATAACCACCCGTAAAGCGGGTGGTTTGCTCATCCCTATATGGGCATGTTGTTGGCCGGGTCTCAACCTTATTCGGACCAAAGAATCGGACACACACCTTAATACTAAATTATGACTTTTCATTTAATGGATATATACCTATCTTTTTTCTAGCTTCTCCCATATAAACAAAATGACAGCAGCAATTAGATAACACAAAATATCTTTCTGGTCAAATGTCGTTCCGATAATTGTAGAAATTAATTTGTTATCTCGTAAGTTCAATAAATCTACAATGTGAAAATATTGAGCCATTTCCACTGCCGCAGCAAATAAGAATAGATACAAAGGTAAAAGCTTTATTGATTTTGATATGAATCCTCTTATAAAGGTGTACATTAAAATAACTACCAAAATATCTCCAACTAATGGTCGTATAATCGTATCATTCACAAAAAGTGCAATAATAATTTCGATTATCAGCAGAATCAAAAAAGTAAATAAATACTTTTTATTAATCTTCATAGGCCCATCTCCAATCCTATTCACCATTATATCAGATTTTCTGTTTTGTATTTTAGTATATTTTGAATGTCTTCAACATTCATTACGCCATGGTCTTAAAAGAAGGAAAAAAATACAGGTTCATAGAATCATATCCTTTTAAACCTTTCTTTTGCTTCCAACACTTGAAGACTCATGCTGTTTCAAGGTATTCTTATATTCAATCAGGTCAATTTCACAGCCAGGACCAATTTCGATGTTGTTTCCCCGCACAACTTTCACTTTAACGTATTCAAGGTAGATCTCATCGCCTTCAATGCTGTCCGTTAAAAGCTGCCCAAGATAAAAATCCCTCGGCATGTAAAGAGATTTAACAATTTTTTTGATGAGCATATCCGTACCTCGCCTAATGTTGATCCGTTCCCCCCCAATTTCCTTAACATGACATTTAGAGTGCATCTCTATATCAACATTACCAGCATTCAACAGTCCGCCAATTTTAAAAGGTCCCTTTACAATGAAGGTTTCCGTGGTGCATTCGCCATCTATATCTAGAAAACCGAATATACTTACTCTTTCTACTAAGACATTCCCCTTTACTTTCGATTCACCGGTAATCTTTAATTCTTTCACAACAATATTATTGTCGATATTAATATTACCAACAACTGTAAGCTCTTCTGCTTTCAAATTCCCTTTAATCTCTGCAGTACCTACTAATTTGGCCGTTCTTGCCTGAACATTCCCCCGAATATCGCATGTTCCTGTTAATTTCAGGCTGATACAGTCAACATCCCCATGAATTGTCTCTTCACCGATTATTTTTACGTTATTATATACACCGCCTGCTACAGTTCCATTTCCAGTCAGATTTAAATTCTGTCTTTCTTTATTTTCCATCACGAATCCCTCCTATAAGGCACCTACCTTGATTTTCAACTCTTCTATACAATCTGCCAAATTAAGACTGGTAACAATTTTTGTACTGCTTTCGAAATAAATCTCATTTGGAATCAATGTCAGCAAGAAAGTCGAGATCCCCATCTTGCGTATAAAAATCAGTTCGCAGTGCTTTCCTTCAAACTTCTTATAGTTATCCGCCATTGTTTGTAAAAGGCTTTTTCCTTCTTCCAAACTAATCTCTCCTGATTGAAGCAGTTTATCTAGTATATACACATACAGGATTTTGTCAAAGGTAAAGTTATCGGTATCCCCCATCTTTTCTATATAAACCTCTACAGCCGTTTTACTAACAACATTGCGTTCTAAAAGCTCCTGTTTTTTCAAAATAATCTCAGCTAAATTTGGTGAAAAAATGTCCGCCAAATCGTCCAGAGATAAATCGTCTTTCATATCTTTAATCTTAGCGATCCTGGCAAGTATCTTTTCTTTAGGAAAGAAAGTCTCTTGACCTGTAAATGTAGATTTTCTGATAAACCAGTCCTCTGGGATGAGATTCTTCCTTTTCCATCTATACAACTGCCCATAGGATATTCCTGTCAGCTCCAGCAATTCCTTTTTTGATATTAGCGCTTGTTCCATATCTTTCTCCTTTCTTTAGCCTAGTTTTTTATTCTCAATTACAACAGACTTATCAGACTTCTCAAAGAGCCCCTTATATTCTACTAATTCAATCTCACATCCTTCTCCAATTATAACGTTATTTCCACGAACCACTTTCGCTTTGGTATATTCAAGATAAACCTCATCTCCTTCAATGACCTCGCTACAAAGTCCCACATGAATATCAAGCATTGGGATAATAGATTTAATGAGTTTTCTTAAACTAAAAGAACGACCCATATTAATCTCAATTTTTTCTCCACCAATCTCTCTTGCTTTGCATGGCGCATATAAACTGATATCTATATTTCCTGCATTTAAAAGTCCACCTATTTTAAAGGCTCCTCTAGAAGTAAATATTTCTGAATTACAGTCTTTTTTAATGGTAATAACACCTTTATTCTCAACAGTCTCAGCGTCAATACTGCCATTAATATCAATTACACCTTCAAATCTGATTTCTTTAACTTCTATACTGCCACCGATATTTGCACAACCATCGACTCTAAATTCATCTGATTGCAAGTTGCCCTTTATTCCACCTTTTCCACTGATTTTGCCCATTTTAGTTTTGACGCTGCCTTCCACGCTTCCTACTCCGCTTATGCTAAAATCATCGCATTCTACATCTCCATTAATTTTTCCCTGACCATCAATACGAACCTTGTTAAAAATTCCTCCTGCTGAACTCCCTATGCCTGAGATAATCAAATCGAATTTTTTTTGATTTTCCATAATTCATTCCTCCAGTCATTTATTTTTCTATAAAGCTTTATTCAAAGTTTAAGATTATATAACAATGTTCCATTGTTTTTTGATAATTAGCTTTTTGATATAACATTAGGAGAATGTATTTGCAATAGATTCTCCACACATAAATAGGGATATAGCTTGTTGCGTCACTGTGTTCTCGCCAAATCCCAATGTTCTTTAGCAAAAGCTAAGCTTTTCTATATAGTTTAAGGCAATAGTATTTTTCTTATTCGTTTTCATTGTAACATAACACTGTTACGCTGTAAAGAGTGCTTTTAAAAACCCCATCTCCTATTTACTTCTCTCTCATTTCGTATTAGGGAAAATTTCTATAGGACAAAATATCAATTGCGTAGGAATTCAAATTGCTGGGCGACCAATTGATATTGTCGCAAACTGGATGTTAGCACTACCACGCTAAGAAAATATGAGGCGTTTGGCCTGATACCACCAGTGCTGCGCTCTAGGCCTGGATTAGCGATGGCAAAAAAAAAATAGATACTGCTTTATGGATGGGAAACACAGCCCTAGCAGATCTACACAATGGCATGCAAGTTCTAATTCTATGCTATTTCGAATGATCAGTGTTTTTCATTTTATTTCCCCAATTAGCAAGTGCTTTGAGGGCTGGAATAAGATTTTCTCCATTATCAGTCAGTGAATACTCAACGCGCGGTGGTACTTCCATAAATTGCTTCCGATTTATAATACCATACAATTCCATTTCTTTTAGTGTTTGCGTCAGCATCATGTTGGTAATTCCCTCAATGTTCCTTTTTAATTCATTATATCTCATCGTTCCATTTTTACTTAATGCCCAAATGATAGGCAATCTCCACTTTCCACCGATAAGGTTTAAAGCAAATGTCAATGGACAGTTGTCCAGCCTGTTTTTATAAAATGGTTGTTCATTCATAATATCACTCCAATGCTCAGTTTTTACTTCCTTAAACAGAAAATACTGCATACTTGTTATAACAATTGTAACTGATATAATCATATCAAAGCTGATTGATCAATCAAACATGTTTTTAAATTTTAATTCGAAAGGAAGGTTAATATGAGTATCCATTATGAAATTATTTCTGATGATAATATTATTTGCATTAAGGATTTATGTAATGAATTAATGGCTTATCAAAAATCTAAAGCACATATCCATCCTGAATGGTTTGATAACATGTGTTTTGAAACGAGAATGATTCCATCTGTCAAAAGTGCTAAAGCTAACTTTATAATCATAGCTAAAGATGATAATGAAATTGTAGGATATGCTTATAGCAACATTTGTCCGAAGGAAACATATTCAGGTGGATTTGCTACCCTTGAACCTGTTAATTTTTTTGACTTTGATTCCGTTAAAAGTGATGACATAGGTTGTCTTTCTCAGTTTTATATAAAAAAGGGTTATCGTCAAACTGGCATTGGTACAGTTTTGTTCGAAAAGTCTATGGATTGGTTAAATTCATTTAAGTCAATAAGCGATTTGTTTATCTTTGTATCTAATGGGAACAGTAATGCATTAAAATTCTATCAAGGTAAAGGATTCAAAATAAGTCATCAGATACTCGATGGGTTCATTACCGTGTTAAGAAATACTTAAACCTTGAATGAACATATATTCAAATGGGAGCTTGGCAAGCAATGGGTTCACATCGAAATATCCCCGCGTCTTGATAACGCGGGGATACATCTTTATCGTTTAGAAATTTAATGACTTTAACAGCTTTTAGATACGATTTAAACTGCTATATTTAATGCCTTTAGAACACCTTTCACAATTGTGTCACTATCCAATCCAAATTTATTTTTTAAATAATCGGGCGTACCCACTTCTCCAAAATGATCCTGTATGGCAACTCGTATTAATGGAGCTCCGATAGGGTTTTCCGCTAATACTTCCGCAATCGCTGATCCTAGGCCCCCTATTTTGCTATGATTTTCAGCTGTGACAATGACTTTTTTACCTCTGGAAATAGTCTTCACAAGTTCCTCGTCTAAGGGTTTTACAGTAAACATATCCACTACCGTAGCAGAGATTCCATGACTTTTTAATATCTCTCCTGCCTTCATTCCTTCAGAGATCATTTCACCGATGGTAAAAATGGCTATATCTGATCCTTCTTGGATTACATTCCCTTTTCCGATTTCGAATACTGAAGAATCACTATATATATCAGGAACTGACTTTCTTGGGCAACGAAAATAATACATACCGTACTTATCCACCGTGTTGTATAAAATCCATTTGAATTGAACAGCATCTGCTGGAGCCAGCACCGTCAATTTAGGAACCACTCTAGTTAAAGCCAAATCTTCAACTGAAGTATGGGTGCCCCCATTGTGTAAAGCCCAAAACCCAGGATCAGAACCAAATATTCTTATATTGGATTGCTGATAGCAGCCTGATAAATAAAGCTGGTCAAAGGCGCGGCGAGTGGCAAAGGGTGCAAAGGTATGGACGAATGGTATCTTCCCCGTTAATGACATCCCACAACTTGCTCCGATCATATTTGCTTCGCTTATTCCCATATTGATACAACGATCAGGATATGTTTCAAATAGCTTCTTGGTTCCAGATGCATTCACTAAGTCTGCATCACATACGACTACATTTATATTGTTTTTCATGATTTCCATCAATGTTTCCTGGTAGACTTCTCTAAGCTCTTTTGGTTGTTGTTTTTCAGCTAAACTGAACATCATCATCTACCCTCCCTTTCTAGTTCCTCTTTCAGCTTTTCAATCGCTAAATCAAGCTGAAATTCACTTTCACCGGAAAACCGAATATGATGATTGTCACTAAGCATTTCATAATATTTAATTCCTTGTCCTTTGATGGTATCCAGAATAATGCAGCAAGCTTTATCCTTCACTTCGAACATTTCAAGAACTGCATTTTTTATCGCTAATTCATCATTTCCGCTTATCCTCTTAACCGCAAATCCAAAGGCCTCCACTTTTTCTTTCATGTCAAATGAATTTATAATATCCTTTGTTGGTCCGTCCAGTTGTTTATGATTCTCATCAATGAAAATAATTAAATTTGACAGTTTATGATGTGCTGCAAATTGAAAAGCCTCCCAAACCTGTCCTTCATTGCATTCACCATCTCCTACAATGGTATATACTCTATTGGGTTTTTGGCTAATCTGAAAAGATTTGGCTATGCCCACAGCCAGTGAAATACCTTGCCCAAGGGAGCCTGTGGTTACATCAACTCCCGGAGTCTTTAATCGATCGGGATGGGAAGGAATCCTCGTGTCGTTATTGTTTAAGGTATTTAGCATTTCAAGGGGAAAATATCCTTTGACTGCCAATGTAGCATATAAAGCTGGTCCTGCATGACCCTTAGATAGAATAAACCAGTCTCTTTCTTCCCAATTTGGATTTTGGGGATTTATTTTCATCACATCACCATATAAGACGGACAATGTTTCTATGATTGACAAAGAACCTCCTAAATGCCCAAACCCTCTATGCTTTAGCATCTTACAAACTTCTAAACGGATTTTCGTAGATAGTTTTTTCAAGTCGCTCATATTTGATCAATCCTCCAATCAAAAAGTGCTATCGATTAGATAACACCTTTCTCCTTTAAAAATGCACTTAACTTTTCTTCAAGTTCAGGTAAAGAAATAATATTCGTAAGGGTGATGCAAGGACCAAATTTAGAAAGAACATCGTACATATCTTTTCCACATACAAATAGATCAGCACTTCCTTTGAATACATCTGTGGCTGCGCTATGCTCTACTTCAATACCTTTTATCCCTAATTTATTTAGAACTTTTTTAACGTTCATTTCTACAAGAAATGAAGATCCCAGACCACTTCCACATGCGCATTGTATTTTCTTAATGATCATGTTTTCCCTCCTTATTATGTTGTCTTATTAAATCCTTTCATTTCTCATCGTTTTCAACTTGAAATAAAAGGAAAGGAAAGGGTGTTTTAAGCACCCTTATTTTCTGCTGGATTATTTATCTTTGCTGGAGAAACAATGTTATAAATAATTGGAATTAAAGGTAAGGCAATGCATATGGCCAATAGTCCATAACCTTGTATCGCTCTTGCAATATTTCCTAAGACGATTCCTACGGCTGTAAAGTCAGCATCTGAAAACGTCGTATTGGCGAATCCAAGAGAACCGAGAACTGGCATCAGAAATGCTGGCAAGAAGGTAATCAAAAGACCGTGACCAAAAGCTCCAATGATCGCTCCTTTTCGTCCTCCTGTAGCATTTCCAAAAACACCTGCTGTTGCACCACAGAAGAAATGGGGGATTACTCCTGGAAGGATTAAAGCCAAAGAGCCGCCAAGCAATATTAAAATGCTAAGTCCAACGAGACCGCCAGCAAAGGATACTAAAAAGCCTAGAAGTACGGCATTTTCTGCAAATGGGAAAACAATAGGACAGTCCAGCGCTGGTTTTGCATCTGGTACAATTTTTTCTGAAATCCCTTTAAATGCGGGTACGATTTCAGCAATCAATAAACGTACACCTGCTAACACGATATATACGCCCCCAGCAAATGTTAATGACTGAATAATTGAAAATAAGAACCAGTTATTGCCTCCAATCATTGCTGGATCAAAATCAGCATGGGTAGTCGCTAAAAAAGTAACGATTAAGAAAAATAGAAACATTGTCAATGCAATGGCAACAGAGGTATCCCTCATAAAAGATAATCGTTTTGGGAACTTTATATCTTCTGTAGATTTTGATCTATTTCCTAACTTATCGCCTAGCCATGCTGAAAAAACATAACCTAGCGTTCCAAAATGTGCAAATGCGATTGAATCATCCCCGGTAATTTTATGCATTGTCTTTTGCGCAAGGGCGGGGAAAAACACCATGGTAAATCCTAAAACAGAAGATCCTGCTAATATCAGCTGCCATCCATCAAGTCCTCCAACAGTTAGTACTACTGCAATTAAAGCCGCCATATACAACGTGTAGTGACCTGTTAAGAAAATATACTTTAGTCGAGAAAAACGGGCAATGATAATATTTGCAATCATACCAAAAGCCATAATTAATGCAGTTGAAGAAGCATAATCGTTTAAAGCCAAAGAGACTATCGCTTCATTGTTGGGCACAACACCTTGAACACCGAAAGCAAAATTAAATAGTTCACCAAAGTAATTCAAAGCCCCAACAAGTATTCCAGCCCCTGAACCGATAACGATAAACCCGAGAATCGTCTTAATCGTTCCTTTGATGACATCTTCAATAGGTTTACCTTGAGATATTAATCCAATAAGTGCTATGGCTCCGACTAGCAAAGATGGTGTTGAAAGAATCTGTTGCGTGAAATTTAAAATACCTCCCATAAAACAACCTACCCCCTTTTTATTTTCTGAGCACTATGCAGCTGGTGCTCAATAAGATCAGACCTGGAAGAGATGATAGATCTCTTCTTCATTTTGCGCGCTGATTATTTTACTGACATAATCATCATCCTCTAATAATCCTGATAAACTGCGGAGTGCTTCTAGGTGCGATTTGTTGTCAGTTGCAGCTAATGTGATAATAAGGCGAACATCATACCCCTCTTCTGAAAATTTAATGGGCTGCCGAAGTAGTAGGATTCCAATCTGTTTTTGGAGAACGCCTTGCTCAGGTCTGGCATGAGGCATAGCTATGTTTGGAGCAAGCACATAATAAGGGCCGTATTCCAAAGTATTATCTATTATTCCTTGTATATATCGCTCCTCTACATAAGCGTTTATAACGAGCGGGCGTACTGCTTTTTCTATCGCCTCACGCCAATCCTTTACCCTGTCTACAATGACTATGTTTTCGAGAGAAATTAGATCGTGCACGTTTAGTCCTCCGTTTCATTGATTTTTCTTAGAGAAGGACGTTCTATTACTTTTATTTTAAGTAAAGCGTCCTTTATTGTGAAGAACAATGTTTACACTATAAAATGTGCAAAAAAATACTATTGCTCTTTTTGTCGAATACTGGGAAGTCAAGTTTTAGCAGTGCTCGGTTCATGTCAAATATAATCTTTTAATCTTCATATGGAATGATTGCTTCTTGTTTGATATGATCTTTTATAAACGCCAAGATCTCCTGAGCGTTTCTTTTTTCCAGAAATTTATCAGTGTTTTCTTCATCAGCAAACAACTCCATCATATCCCTCATGATCCCTAAATGGCTGCTTTTATCTATAGGTGCCAAGATAAAGATAATGTACACAGGTATGTGAAAAAATGATACGGGTTCTTCTAAACATAATAAGGATAGTCCTAGGGAATTTACTCCATCTTGCGGCAATGCATGCCCTAATGCTAACTTGGGTGCGATCACGATATAGGGGCCGTATTTCTCAACATTCGCTATCATGGCCTCAATATATCCGGGTTCAATTATTTCCTCGAACAGCAAGGGGTTAGATGCTTCTCTGATAGCTTCTTTCCAATCCTGTACTGATTTTTTATATTGAATGCGACTCGTCATGGTAACATCCATTAATCGAATAGAGGAAGTTGACTTGTAAGCTTGCATCGGAACACCCTGAAAAGCCTTATACAAGTCATGTTTCAGTTTGTCATGATTTTGCGGATGAACATATTCTCTTACGATTCTAAAGACTTTTTCTAACGTAATATTGTTCGTAATATTCCTCGATATCTTTTGTACTACTTTTGAAAGGATTCGGACTCGATCTTCTTCTGATATAACCGGATTTACTCTTACCACGGGAATCGGACAGTCCATATCTACTGTCGTAATAATAAGATCACTTTTATCATAATAATTTTCTACTTCCCTAACCGGTATCATTGCAGTTATTTCTATATCAGTATGTAGGCTCTCTACTTCTACCCTGAGCATATTTGCAGTAGATATCCCATTCGGACAGACGATTAGTACCCTGCATTTTGCATTCCCATAATTTTTTTTACGAAGAGATCCTCCAAAATGCATGGTGATGTAAGCTATTTCACTATCAGGAATAGGCGTTCCCAAACTATGCCTAAGGCTCTTACATGCTTTACGTGTAATATCAAATAGATCTGGATAGCTGGATTGAATTTCGCTCATAAGTGGATTCCCAATCTGAATCCCATAGCGATACCTATATATGGACATATTTAGATGATATGACAGCAGCTTGATCAGTTGATTTTTGTCCTCGAAAACCACACAAGCTAATCTTTCAAATTCAAGAACCAGCTTTTCTGCTAAACTGTAGGTATCAATTGATTGGGGCTTAATCGTCGGAACTTGAACCCGTGATCCAAGTAAATGCATGGCTATGTATACCTGCTCCGATAGCGGCAGCTCGTTTAGAAGTTGAGTAACCAATTGGAATTCTTCAGTAGATACGACTTCATCTACTCCAATTTCTTCAAACACAATATTATCTTTTCTCATTAATATGATATGGATCAATGTGGCTAGAGATAATAACATCCCATCCACATAAGTAGTATTCAATTTTTCTTCGATAACCTTTAACCTTCTAAGATATTCCTTTATAATCGTCTCATTATAAAATGACAGTTCATTGATACTGGAGATTTGCTTATTCGCTATTAGATCAATTAAAGGTTGAAAGTAGTATAAAAATAACGCCCGTTGTTTGATAAGGGAACCATCAACCTTATAGCCCACATGGGATTCAAAGTTCAATTGTAACCCGTATCGTTCCATTTTCTGGCGAACCACTTTCAAATCATTAAAAGCTGTATTGCGGCTTATATCACATATTAGGCATAATTGCTCAATAAACAGGGGCTTCGCTGAGCCCAGCAATGAGCATATCATCAAACGTGTTCTCTCTTTTGGGGATAATGTATAATAAGATGATTGGCTTACATTATTTATTAATTCTCTGATCTTTTGCCGTGTTATCGATGTAAGATATATTCCTTTATTTCGTTCAATTTGGATTTCAGATATGTGCTGCATATTCAACCAGTCATTCATCTTGCTTAGATCATAATAAACACTTCGCTTCGATATATTTAATATTTTTCCAATTTCTTGAATGGAAATATAATCTTCACGGCTTATTAATAATTCTAAAATCGTTTTACATCTCGTATCCAACTGCCAATGAATCATAATGATCACCCCTTCAGCTTCATTCTATCAAAAACCAAAATCAAACTATAGCGTAATCTTTGTAAGTATATTGTGCAAACGTTAAACTGCCCACGCCTTTACAAGAAATAGGGCCCGTACAGGAATATGAAAGGCATCTATCTTTTCGATAGATGCCTTTCATAGATTTCCTTACTATTTGCTGCGTGTGTGTCTCTCTTTTATTTTCATGACTTTTATTTCTCTTTGCAAATTAAAAACTGTATATCTTCATTACTATCATTCTTTTATAAAATCAATCACCTTACAAAGCCAGATCATGTGATCGGAATCGGGTCCCCAATAGTTTTTTACCACTTTGTAGGGCACTCCAAATTTCCTTAGCCACCTTTTCTGCGCACGTTTGTAGCCGCTGTCTAAACAAAATTGATCAATCCCTTGTTTAGACAGATGCGCCACCATAGCATTGATTAATGCCGAGCCCACACCTTGTCCCTGATAGCCCGGCAAGATGTAAAGGCTGCCTAGTTCACCTACGCTTTGGAGCTGATTTTCAGTGCATTTTTTTATATCCTCACCACATGGCCCAAAGGAGATTGTACCGACTACAGTCTCATCTTGTTTCGCAATTAGGAAATATATATCTGAATCCGGCTTGTCAAGGGAAGCGTCTAGCAAATATTTTTTATGCGTTATTTCTCTGTGAATCTCTTCTCTTAAAAACCCAAGCCCCTCTTTTTCAAACGCATCAGAAATTGCTGTTTCAAAAATCTGATAAGCTGCCTTTACATCGGCTTGGGTGGGATTGCTTATTAATAAATCATTAATCATCGTATTGGACACTCCTTCCAAGAAACTCATTTCACAGCCTCTAGATATCTTATTGCCAGCTCTTGAGCAAGCATACCACCCATTGATGCACCAAAAACATGATATTTGTCCCATCCAACTGTTGCTACTAAGGCGGCAACTATGCCATAACATATTTTTCTTCCTACTCCAATCTATGTATATGCTTCAATCAATTTACTTTTACTTTACTTAAGCTTGCTCCCTTTACAAACAAACGCTCGATCTTCTTTTCTACTGACGGGTCAGGAATTAGTGGTGGTGCATGGTGTGGCTTCGAGCGAGCATCGATAATCATATTGTCACAGGCCCAGTGCTTGTTTTCATAATAGCTATTCACGCCATAAATATCATGTGAAGGGTTACTTCGCGTAAATGTTGCCCAGAAAAAGTTCTGAAGGGAGCCACTCATAAATGAACTATCATCACAAAGGATAATCATTGGACAAGTTGACATCGTGCCTCTCGTCTGAATAGCCGAGCACAGCTCGTCTAATTGCTTTTCTGCTTGCTGATAGCTTGAAAACGCTGGTCCTTCGATGGCGATAATCCCTGGCATCACGAAACGCGGATTTCTAAAATCACGCAAACCCTTCAACTGTTCTGGAACTTCTTGGCACAAGTTTCTTTTTGAGTCACCGTAGGCTGCAATTACCACTTTACTACCTGTATTTAACCCCGTTCCCGAATAATCAAGGGTATCGATCGTTGTATTCGTTTGAAAATGAATATCACGCTGAAGGTCGATTCGTTCAAGTATATATGTTAGAAACTCTATCTCTTTATGGGTATCTAATGGTTGATTCTCTTCGGCCGTAATAAATAAATATTTGGCTAGGCTTAGCTGTCCTGTTCCTAAAATTCGATTTGCAATGGTGAGAAGTTCAGCTGGTTGTTTGACATTTTGATACGGTGTGTAGCGTTCGCTTCCGATTGCAAATAGCAGCGGATGAACTCCAGCTGCATCTACAGCATGGACTTCTTTCACCCCAGGAATTTCTTGTTTTACCGCATGGCCTGTTAGCTCATGAATAAGATCTCCGAAAGCAGTATCTTCCTGAGGGGGACGACCAACAACTGTAAACGGCCAAATCCCGTTGGACTTAGCGAATACTTTATGCACCCTCATTAAAGGAAAATCATGAATAAGACTGTAATATCCAATATGATCCCCAAAAGGGCCTTCCGGCTTCGTTTCACCGGGATAAACTTCACCTGTAATTACAAAATCAGCATCGAGACTAATGCAATACCCATCAACATAGCAGTAACGAAAATTACGCCCAGAAAGCAAACCAGCAAATGTCATTTCACTTAGCCCTTCAGGTAATGGCATGATTGCAGCTAGTGTATGGGCAGGGGGCCCTCCAATAAAAATACTCACTTTTAACGGAACACCAAGCTTGTTCGCTTTCTCTTGATGCACGCCAATCCCACGGTGAATTTGATAGTGCAACCCAACTTCTTTATTCATTTTATAATCGTTGCCGCTAAGCTGAACACGATACATTCCTAAATTGCTGTTCATAATCCCAGGTTTTTCTGGATCTTCTGAATAAACTTGAGGCAAAGTGATAAATGCCCCTCCATCATCTGGCCAATGGTGAATCAGGGGAAGATCAGAAATTTGTATTTCCTGAAATCCAGCCAATTTATTACCTGCTTTTTTCAAAGGAAGTGCCTTTGAAGCTGCCAACCCTGTACTGAAGTATTTAAACGGATTTTTCAATAT
The DNA here is from genome assembly GCF_014205875.1 of Anaerosolibacter carboniphilus. GTDB lineage: Bacteria > Bacillota > Clostridia > Peptostreptococcales > Thermotaleaceae > Anaerosolibacter > Anaerosolibacter carboniphilus. The sequence continues at coordinate 50,296 of NZ_JACHEN010000007.1, read as the reverse complement.
TTTCATTGGATCATTGCGTAACGCAATCACGTCCTTTGCTGCATCTAACGTATTCCTAAAAATAAACTTACTTCTCTCCAAGTTACCGAATAAATTAGATACCGCTCGAAATTTTGAGCCTTTTACATTTTCAAATAACAGTGCAGGGCCCCCAGCTGCGTTCACTCTCATATGTATAGCTGCCATCTCAAGATTCGGGTCGACTTCTTCATGTATCCTAACTAATTGACCAGCTTTCTCTAAATCTAGAATACATTCTTCTAAATTATGATACATTCTTTACTATCCCCATTTCTTTCGCTAAATTTAATCATACACATTCTAATGTAGCCATTGCTCTCTATACACCTATTCCCATTTATTATAATCAGTATAACACAAATAAGCTGATAACAGCATATCATAAAAGCGTGCAAGCGAGGACTGTTTAAAGATACAACCTAAGTTGTAATTTACATTGAAAACTTGATTTCCATATCAATGCATAGCTAAAAATTTATTCATTCATACCCCCCTTAGAAGATACATATATTTACTTGTAGGTAAATTATCAAACTATGGGAGGAGACTATGTTCTGTAAACGCAAAAATCCGATTTATTATGCACTGATTTTTATTTCAGTATTGCTTCAAGTGCAGGTTTTATCAGTTAATGAGGTACATGGAGAAAATAAAGATGCATCTACTATTGAAGAAGTTAAACTTAATAATACAAATGAGGATATAACAGTTACGAATGAAGGCTCCCCAAGGGTCAATTCAATAACATTTGATAAAAGCAGCATTGAGATCATTGGAACCGTAGTAAGATTTACAACGGTTTATGAAGGGGAAAATTTCACGTATGAATGGGTTTTGCTTAAAGACTTTGATGAGATCTATAAAAAGGATTATAGTAGAGAGAACTTTTTAGAATTTACGATGAATGAGGCAGGAACGTACCAAGCTGTTGTAACCATTAAAGATCAAAATGGAACTACTGCAACGAATTATTCGGAGCACATTACGATTGTTCGTCCTGCTACAATTCATTCTGTTTCAGTAGATAAAAATGGTGAGCAGCCTGTCTCCACTCCCCTTACTTTTTCTGTTTCAGCAGAAGGTGAAGATTTAGTATATCATTGGTATATATTCAAAGATTCAGCGGTAGCCTTTGACGGATTACTTAGTCAGAATAACAGCATTCATTATACACCTAGTGAACCTGGCGTCTATAAGGGGCGTGTATTTGTTAAAGATCGGTTTGGAAAATGCGTAAACGAATATACCGAGGAAATTATCATAAATGAAAAGACTGTTTCAGAAACAGAGCAGCTAGAAGCAATGATGAACGAAAGAGATTTTAGTAGTAAAACAAACCATTATATGTGGGTGGATACAGACAAGAATTTAATCTATGTTTTCGAAGGGGAGAATAAGAATTGGCATCTTAGTAAAACAATGATTTGCACAGATGGCAAAGCGTCTACACCTACTGTTAAGGGCAATTTTGAAATCAATGGCAGGGCTCCATGGCTTACTTCCTATGATGGAAAAGTAAAAGCAAAATACAAAGTTAGATTCTTTGGAAATTATTATTTCCACTCTATTTTATTTGATGCTAAGGGGAAAAAAATTGTAGATTCACGCCTAGGCCAATCCCTTTCCCATGGTTGTATTCGATTGAGCGTAGATGACGCGAAGTGGGTTTACGATCATATCAAAGATGGTACAGGGGTGCATGTAGTGTAAAATAAGAGGAAGTGGTAAGACAAGGGAAGGTTCTATGTCATGTATCACAGAACCTTCCCTTGTCATGCAACTTAGTCTACATTTCATTTACTTCTAATGTCTGTTTTGCCATCTGCTCATATTCATCCAGTCCAGATATCATAGCAAATTCTACAATTACAACAGGATAAGTTGCAAGTCATGTTTTTCTGCAATCTCAATAACTTCTTTTATTTTTTACCCATTAAAAGTCATTTCTAATTTCTTTAAGTCTAGTTAGTGGAAAATAGTAATCCGTGTATTGTCTCAATAGCAGGCCAGTCTTTGGGTGCTCGGGTATAACCTCCTGAGAAAGCAACTCTGCGCGAATCAAACTCTCCGGTTCATTTATTCCTAATAGTAACCTCATACCAGTAGAACTGCTAAACCGAGGATTTATTTCGAGAATTACTGGCTTCCCATCCTTCAGACGCAGCTAAATATTGATCGCCCCATATGCTTTACGAGCGTAACCCCTTCTGAGCCGTGCCCAACACGAGGCTTAACGATCATGGGAAATTTCATGCTTTTTAAAAATGAAGGAAGCTTATTCGTATCTTCAGGATATCGAATACTTTCCAGTATCTGAAAGCCAGCCCGTGACAGACGACCCATTGTTAACCATTTATCGCTGCAAATTTTGATGACGGTAGGAGAGCTTACAAACACCTTAGCGCCTGTAGACTTTTCAATCAATGTTCTTTTTCTTGAATAAAATGAAAGTTCCGTTCCCGAACCAATAAATACTGCTCTAACCTGATAGTTTTTACAAAGATTCTCGATAAATATGTAGTAGCTTTCTTCATCTGCTACGCGGGGAGCAATAAAGGATTTGTCAGCAATAAATAGGCCTAACGAATATGGATTGACATCCACTGCTAAAATTTCAATAGGCAGCACGGACGCCTTAAGAGCCCTGATGATGCCAAGTCCGTATACAGAACCAGCACCTGTAACGAGTACCCTTAAGGCACTATTCATTTTCTGCGTATTTTTGCAAATTACTGATGATGTAATCAACCTCCTGTTCTGTTAGCGCTGGATGAACGGGTATTGAAACTACCCTTTCGGCAGCCTTACGGGCATTTGTGAAAGATCCAAGGTTTTCTCTTTGCAGATATAGGGGTTGGTCAGGAATCGTTTTGGGATAATGGATACCATACCCTATACCCTTGGCCTCAAGAAACGTTATGAAACGATTCCGGTTATTCACCGCAAGGGTATATTGATGATATACATGCTCAAAACCTGGTAAACATATGGGCTTCATAAAAGCTGGGTTTGTTATCTCCCTAGAATAACGCTTCGCAATTTCTTTGCGTCTTTCATTAAAACCAGGTAGCTTATGCAGTTGTTCTATACCTATTGCTGCATGTATATTTGTCATTCTATAATTATACCCAAGTAAATCGTGGTGATATTTAGCTGTCTGACCATGATTTATTAAACTTCTAGCTTTCTGGACCATCTCTTTCACCTGGGTCGTAATCATACCGCCTTCACCGCAGGTCATATTTTTTGTAGGATAAAAACTAAAAGCACCAAAGTGCCCAAAAGTTCCAACTTTCTTTCCATTTATGGAAGCACCATGGGCTTGTGCACAATCCTCTATTACAATCAGATTGTATTGATTAGCGATCTCCATGATCTCCTCCATACATGCTGGATGCCCGTAAAGATGAACGATGATCATTGCTTTTGAATCCGGATGCTTTTTGATCGTATCTAGCAGGCATTGGGGAGAAATATTATAATCCTGCAGCTCTATGTCACTAAAGACAGGAACTGCTTGTGCATAAAGGATTGCATTGGCTGTCGCAATAAATGAGAAAGGTGTGGTTATTACTTTTTCGCCTGGCTGAATACCTGATGACAATAAAGCTATATGAAGAGCGGAGGTTCCAGAAGAGGTTGCAACACAATAATTACTGCCCAGATATAATGCAAAATCTCTTTCAAACTTTTCTACATATTCTCCCTGGGCCAGCTTTCCACTGAAAAGAACTTCATTCATCAGCATTTGTTCCTCTATACCAACCATGGGTTTCACCAAAGGAATCATTTTTACACTCCCTACAAATTTTTTTACATAACGCAAGGTTTAATCGGTGTCCCGATCGAATACCGATCACATGTCCTATAATCCTTTCTCCAAGCAAACTAAGGTCCCCAAGAAGATCTAACGTTTTATGCCGGGCAAGTTCATTCGGCCACAACCATTCTCCCTGCTCTGATCCTGATTTCACCACTAAAACATTTGAACTAGCTTCTCCAGTCAAATTTACAACTTCTTCTACCTCCGACTCAATGATGAAAGAACGGGCTTCCGCCAATTCCTTAGCAAAAGTTTCAGGGGTAATATTTATTTCAGCATATTGAGATAACTGTGGAAGATCAGGATAGTCAAGGACATAGGTTAATTTAAACCCATCGTAAGGAAGAGCCATTATCAGCTTTTCATTTTTCGCGTTTCCAAACTTTTCCCGTTTGAAGACAACAATCGGTTTATGTATTTTAATCTTTTTTTGTTTAAATGGTTGTTGCACTAACCCAGCGCTTAACAGCGCCTGAGTAAAGTCTTTGCTGCTGTAATCCGGCATTACAGGCAAACTCGGCTGAGCCAGCTCGATAAACATATTATCCAAACCTAATCCTGATATGGCTGCCAGCGCATGCTCCGTATGTTCAATACGAACATTTCCGTGGACAAGAGAAGTCCATCGATATTCAACTTTTGCTTTTTTCAATGAGCATTTTATTTTAGGGCGGCCTGGTAGGTCCCTACGGATAAATACAATACCCGTATTCGGTGGGGCAGGATAAAAAGAAACTTTTGCATCCGCTTCGCCAGTTATACGAATACCCGTTAAAGAAACAGGATGTTGAATCGTTGTCTGATTATACATTTCATTCCCTTTCTAGCTATAAAAATTTCAAGATCTGCTTAGCACGTTCCTTATATGTGTGATTTATGCAAACCTCCCGTTGACCATTTTGTGCCACCTCTTGACGTGCTTTGCCATCTTTCAGATAATAATCTACAAGATTGACTGTGTCTTCAGGTGAGGATGAACATACTAGGTGTGCATTATTTATAAACAAATTTTTTACGGCTCGTGTTGGCATTGTCAGCAAAAAACCTCCTGAACCCAGCACCTCAAAAGTCCGGGAAGTCAACATATCTTGATCATTCTGCAAGCCTATGATGATTTTGGCTGAATTATAAACCTTATTTGTCTCCTCATAAGGCAGCTCACCCTTAAGTATATGCTTTGGTATCTTAAAGCCCATTAAGTCCTCGTTAAAACGGTCCCACCGCTTACCCCAAATTGCAATGTTATGTCCTCTTTCAACCAAGGGCCTCAGCAATGTCTGAACACTATCCTTTCGGTAGGATTTCCACTCTTTGCCGCCATTTCCGACTAAGGCCACATCATAAGCATATTTGCTGCTGGGAGGCTCATACTTGTTAAATTCTGGATTGCATCCAAAATCCAGGTGTCCAGCCGGGAATCCTAGCCTCTGGTATATACTTACACTCTCTGGATGTATCGTTAAGATTGCATCTGGGTTGAAAATTTTAATACACTCGAAAGAACACTCTTCCGTCCATCTTGGGTCTTCGGTTGCCCAATAAACATGTTTTATCCTATGTTTTGCCACTTTCTCAACTAGTTGGTCTATATATTTTCGTTTATGTCGACGATATGCCCACCCTGTTGTTATGAAAAGATCCGGCCTAAAGTGGTCAACAGCTTCTTTTATAGAATCTCTACTTAAATCCCTGAGAACAAAAACAGGGCAATTTAGCTCTCTGAAGCCCTGAGGCAATCCCAACGTGTATTTGGAGCTGCGGGCAAAAAACAGTATTCTAGTCATATCTCCCCCCCTTTTACTAAAAGACTGCGTGTGTACTCCGTACCACAATTAAACAACACATCCATGATAGAAAGATTCGGAATAACGCCTCCCCAAAGTTGAGGATACGTTATGGGCTGATAGTTTAGATATTCCAATGCAAGACCGTGTTTTTCAAAAATTTCAGGTTGATTATATATCTTACCGCCACTACCAGATAAGTAACAATCAACGGAAAAATGATGGCAGAGAGCGATGATCAATTCATTTTTGTGAAGGTCAGCAAATTGAGGTAAGGATGACAGAAAAACAAGCTTTGTTTCGAATTTCAGCCAGGTACAACAAGAACATCATCATATCGCTGTAGACTTAAGCCCTTACGTTTAACTGGTACAGTGAGTATTTGAGGGCCATCAGGAGTTTTGATAAGATTCCTGTTCGCCACCGAAGAACCCCTTGGAAACTGAACCATATCTAAAATTACAAAAATATCACACTGGGCTATCTTACTAAAATACCCAGGCCAGGGAAGATAATTAGGCTGGTGCACAGCTAATTTCATCGTCATACCTCATCTAACAATCCGTTCTATTTTAATGCATATAAATAGCTTTCTCGTAATACCCCATGGCCTCCATAGCCTTCTTTGAATCGGAATAATTCAGTATTTACCTTTCTCCCTTTTTCTTCAGTGGAAATACCCCAATCCAAATAAAAAAAACCGTTTTTTCGTCCCCACTCCATTAGATAACCAAAAATAAGGTTTAGCGGTCGCATGTGCTGGTAATGGTCGTCGTGAGCAATATAAAAACAGTTCATAACTCTTTCGTTCAGTAAAAACACTAAAACACCCCCTGTTGGTATTTCCCCTTTATAGGCTGCAAAGAATTTAATTTTGTCAGGGTAAAGGGCTTTAAGGTGCTTTATCTCCGCAAGGGAATGGGTGGGCTTTGCATGATGATTTTGTTTCAATTTATTTTCTAATATAGGCCAAAAATCATGTATATCTGCATCCTCAACAACGGATAACCCACTTTTCAATGCCTTTTTATAGTTTCGAAAAGCTGTGGAACTCATTACTCTCTTTAAAAAAGGTTCCTCGCCTTTATTCAGTTCGAGGGCCGTCGCCAATTCTGTATACTCAATCTTAAATCCCGAAAATCTTAATGCAAAGTCAAGCTGATCTGCCAACTCCCTATGGTAAATCCTCGGGACAGGTTTTAGCCGTATATAATCAAAACCAACGTTACCACAATATTCAACAAAAACTCTAACTAGCTCTAAACATTTCCTAGTGCTTAGGGTGGGTTGAATCATAAGTCCTCCGTGAGAAGCGCCCGGATGAGATATTAATGCAGTACTTTTGTCTGCTTGTTGCATTTGAGCAGCAGGAAGGACGGCAATAATCCGCTCATTTTCCATAAAAATTAAAGAATGGTCCATAAATCTGTCTACAGGATGATAATTCAAAAACTTTCTCTCCTGCATGAAGGTACCATTCACAGAAGAAACAACAAAATCATTCCATTCATTTTCATAGGCTTCTATATATCTTTTCACTACCATCGTCATTCTTATCACTCTTACCCTAATTATAATATTTATCATTAATCATTATTCCATCAACGGATCATAACTTTTTCTCCGCCTTTTGCAAGGGAATCTGAAATACAATCAGTAATTTTCGCCACAAAATGAATATTCTCTCTACCACTATGGGGCTCCTTGTTTTCATTGATACATTCAATGAAGTGAAGACACTCAAGTTTTAAGGGTTCTAAATTCTCTTCAATTTTTAAAGCATGATTATTATCTCCGTTAATGAGAAGTTGAATTTTTTTATCAGCTGGCTGTACATCATCAAAAACTAATTTTGCTTTTGATGTAACCAATGTAATCTTCCTCGTTTTTTCAGTGTGAATAAAACTTGCAAAAATAGAAGCAATTTTACCATTAGGAAAACCAAGTAGAATGTAAGCAACGTTGTTATCGGCACTTTTTGGATAACTTCCTCCCTGAGCAATTACCCAGATAGGATCTTCGCCGATCAAATGGCGAGAAAGATATATATCATGAACTGCTAGATCATGAAGAACATCTACGCCAGAGCACTGAGACGAAGAATTGGTTCTGGACATGTTTAAGTAACATAGATTATCTATATTATCATTTTCTTCCAGAAATCTTTTTATCGTTTTAACAGCAGGGTGATAAATCAATGTGTAGCCGGCCATTAATATAGTATTTTGAGCAGCTGCCAAATGAGTCAAATCAATACTGTCTTTCCGATTCATCGTCACAGGTTTTTCTACAAGAACTGCTTTTCCTTTGCTGATGAATTCTTTTGCTAACATATAGTGACTTTCAGGTGTTGTGGCAATAACAACACCCTGCACCGTACCGTCATTTAATATATCAGCTTTATTCTCGGTGTATTTGATTTGAGGGTAAGCAGAAACAGCTTCCTTTAGTTTTCGAAGGTCAAGGTCACAGACCCACTTTAATTCACAGCCTTCTATTGAAGTTAGGGTTTTTAGATAGTGTTTACCCCATTTTCCGCAGCCTATCAAAGCAAGCTTAATCATTGTAATTTCCTTTCAAATAATATATTAGATTATATGCGATAGCACCATATAATAGTATATTTGCCAGCCAGAAAAAGGTGATAATTACATTCTTTTCAAAAAATTAAAAGCAAAACTTTATTTGAATAAAGCTTTGCTTTTAACTCCCTTGTATGATATATATTGTATGTAAAATTATTAATCTACTCAGTAAATAAACGAAGCATTGTATCTGTTACTGCAGGATTAAATTGTTTCCCTCTTTCCTCTCTAAATATATTCATTACTGTCTCAATACTCATCGCATCTCTATAGGCTCTTTTTGAGGTCATTGCGTCAAATGCATCAGCTGCTTGAATAATTTGAGCTTCGATTGGAATCTCATCACCTGACAGACCTTCTGGATAACCAGAGCCATCATAATGTTCATGATGCATATACGTTAAATTTACAATTTCTTCAAAACCTTCAATTTTTCCGAGTATTTTCTTTGCATCTAACGGATGTCTCTTTACAATTTCATATTCATCTTTCGTTAAGTTTGATTTCTTATTAAGTATTTCTGTCGGAGTGCCAATTTTACCGATGTCATGCAAAATCGCAGCAGTTTCAATTATTTTGAGTCTATTCGCGGGAATATTCATTGCCTTTGCCAACTTCAAGCTTATATCAGAAACCCTTTTTGCGTGCCCTTCTGTGTATACGTCTTTTACTTCTATGGCGGATACCAATGCATTTATGATTTCTTTGTATCTCTTATTTTCACGCTCTTGGTGAACCTTAAGAGAATAAAAGTTTGAGATTAGTTGAGCAAAAATTTTTAAAACCAGCCTTGAGGTTTCCGAGAACATCTTCTCGTCAAAGTTTTCAATGCATAATAACCCAATTTTTAATTCATCGAACTTTATTGGTGCATATAATGACGCAAAATCTGAATAAGTTCCAAGTTGTTTAAATATATCAATTTGATTCTCAGAGAACAGCGCATCGTCCCGTTTTTTTATATTTACTTGATAAGCATCAATCATTTGATTAGGACTGCTTTCAAAATCAATAAAGGCTTCATCCTTGCTAAATGCCAATTGACTAAGCAAACCAAAGTCATACCCTTTACAAAAGATAGGTCTAAAAATTTCACCTTCAAGCTCATAAAAGGAACCCTTTTGCGCCTCTGGTATTAGAATAAATGCAGTTTCAAAAACACGACTGAAGAAATCATTCTTGCTCAAATTATTCGTATTTACAAAAGCATTCGCAATTATAGAAATTTTAGTGGCTAACAACTCTTCATGAATAGTTGTATGTTCAGTCTGACTATGCAACCCATTATTTTTGATAGAATCCACTATAGTCACATCCTTAGATAATTAATTTCTAAAGCATTAAATGAATTTTACAATAAATTTACTAACAAATATATATAATCAAGTATAATATCTAAATATTTACAAAGCAACTGGTTCGTCTTTAAGAAATAATACCAGCTTACAAAAATTTTCTATGATAATTGCCCTCTTATTTCAAAAGGCATCTATTGATTTGATAGATGCCTTTGGTTATCCTGAATAACCATGATCAGTAATTCTATATGCATAAGAATTTTCCTGTTACAGAATTTTCATCGGATATTATCTCATCAGGAGTACCTACGGCAATTACATTTCCTCCATTGATTCCACCTTCTGGTCCAAGGTCTATTATCCAATCGGAAGCTTTAATGATTTGTTGATTATGTTCTACAACAATGACTGTACTTCCTGAATCTACTATTTGATTCAGAAGTATAAGAAAGTTTTCTACATCAATTGGATGCAATCCTGTTGTGGGTTCATCGATAAGATAAAGATTATTCTTGCCCTCGTTATTGATTAACTCTTTCGCCAGCTTTAATCGTTGACCTTCACCGCCAGATAGGGTAGTCAATGTTTGTCCAAGTTCCAGATAGCCTAATCCTACATCTTCAAGCAACCTTAAAATCTTAATAATTTTGGAATGATTATTAAATATACGCAACGCATCTTCAACAGACATTCCTAGAACATCTTTAATAGAATATCCTTTATATTTTACAGATAGCACCATATCATTAAATTGGTTTCCATTGCAAACCGGACAAGGCACTTCTAAATTCTTAAAAAATAACATATTGCTTGTAACATATCCAAGTCCTTCACAATTCTCACAACGTCCTCCTTTCGTATTGAATGAAAAGTGCTTAATGGTTAACCCTTTATCTCTAGCATCCTTTAGTCCAGCGAAAATTTTTCTTATTTCAGAATAAACTTCAGAATAGGTTGCCACATTGGAGCGCTTCATTCTGGTGAGCGGAGATTGTTCGACTGTGACGATCTGATCAAAAACTTCTGTTCCTGCTACTTTATTACAATCCGTTTGATTTTTTATATTTGATTTTGATACTACCTCAAATACCAATGTTGATTTTCCAGAACCAGAAACTCCAGTAACACTGATCAAGCAGCCAATAGGAAAGCTAACATTAACATTTTTCAAGTTATATAAATTTGCATTTTTTACTTCTATCATGTCCCCTGTCCCTTTTCGAAACGCTTTACGATTTTGTATTTTTCTCTTCAAATAGGATCCTGTTACAGAAGTATCTTGTCCCTTGAGTTCTTCTAAAGACCCTTTTCCAATGATTTCTCCACCATATTTACCGGAGCCAGGGCCAATATCTATTATATAGTCAGCCTCTTGCATGACATCTATGTCATGTTCAATGACGATAACCGTGTTTCCCAGATTCCTTAATTCTTTTAGTATCTTTATAATTCCATTCGTATCTTTTGGATGAAGCCCGATTGTTGGTTCGTCCATTATATAGATAATCCCGGTTAGATTAGAATCCAAAGTTGCCGCTAGTTTTATTCTTTGTGCCTCACCGCCGGATAAAGTCATGGTTTGTCTATCAAGAGAAAGATAACCCAGTCCGACGTTAACGATTCTTTGAATTTTTGTTTTCAAATCTATTAAATAGGGTTCTACCATAAGTTTATTGGTGCCACTCACAAAGCTTTCAAGCTTTAGCAACCATTGAGATAATTCCTCCAGGGATAAGAAAACTAACTCCGGAAGCCTTGTGTCCATCACAGTTACACTGCGGCTTAACTCATTTAGCCGCTCCCCCTTACAATCCTGACAAATAGCTGAGTCAAAATAAGCATCCAGTTGCTTTGAAGCGCCCTCTTTTTCTGATAATCTCCTCCAAAGTACAGGGAATATACCCTCTATTCTGCCCTCAGCCACGGTTTTCGGAGGAAGAATGTCTGGAAACATGTTCTTGACTTCTTCGCTTTCAACCCCATAAAGAAGTATTGCTTTTTGACCTTTGCTAAAATCTATAACTGGAGTGTCGGGCTCAACTGGAATGTCAAAATGTTTAAAAGCATTGTATAATGCAGAGATTTGATAATCCTTATATTTTTGTTCCCAGAAGTCGATTGCCCCATCTTCCAGTGATAAATGTTCATGGACTATATTGTTCTTATTTAGTTTTAAAACCTTTCCGAATCCTTGACATGTCTTGCAGGCGCCTTCCCTAGTATTATAAGAAAAATGTGTTCTGGTCGGTTTTTCCATTTTGTAATTACAATGATTACAATACATATATACTTTAAAATTATCTTTGAATTTCTCTACCTCTTCTTTACATTCAGAAGATATTATTTCTCTATTACAATTGGGACAAATTCTTTTACTTAGTTTTTCATAAATCATCCTTAGATCTGTATAAATGTCAGTTACTGTACCAACGGATGAACGTGGATTTTTATTATATTCATTTTGCGTAATGATAATAGAAGGTGATACATTACTGATTGAATCAATTTTGGGCTTATTAATCCCTTGAAGCCCCATAGCCTCTAGATACTGTCTTTGACACTCCTTAAAAATAGTATCAATGGCTAATGTGGATTTTCCAGAACCAGATACGCCAGTAAGAACGACAAGTTTGTTTCTGGGTATCTCTAATGAGATATCTTTCAAGTTTCCTTCTTTAGCACCTTTAATAATAATGTTGTCCACTTCACTACCTCATTTCTATATCTAAATTAGATGTTTTTATTCAGGATTAGTTATATTTAGTGCTGAGCCTAATTTAATTATATAACATTGATGCATTTAGAAAACTTTTTATAGCCATTACCTCTATTATTAGACCCTTCTTAAAATAAAGTTTAAACCAATAGTATAATGTTTAATCATGATCTTGGAGGGCGTAAAATGAGAATTCGACCAAAATACTTCAAAAGTAAATATTCTTCAACGATGCAAAACCTATTCCTTAATGCAGTACCTCTTAGCTCTGCATAAAGGTGCAACCCTCAAAAGCAAAATTCCCTCAAACCATCTGTCTGAGGGAACATTAAACATATTTTAATTTTCACTTAAAACCTTTAACGCCTTTGATACAAGACTATCTCTTTTCTATCCTTACGACTGTCTCCCCATGCCTAGTGTGTTGCAGTTAGCATATACAAAAATCTCTTAAAATATTATCATGTCACAGAACCCGCCCGAAACCACTGAAAAAATCTAGAATTTTGTCATTCTGAATGAAACGTAGTGAAATGAAGAATCTCTAAAGCCTTTAAATACTAGATTCTTCGCTGCACTCAGAATGACAGGCTCGAAGATTTTCCTCTAATTGAAACTTTTTCAGTGGTTTCGAACCCGTCTCAGCCATTAGTGAGATATTCCTGTGTTAGCGTTTACCTGCATAGATTTTTAACCCTTTTTCTAATAAAGGCTGAAACTTGTGGGCCATATCCTGACTAAACCCTGAGTCGGTGAGTATAATGTGATTGGATTCAACAGGAGCCACAGTAACCAAGGATTCTTCCAAGAACTTACTGCTGTCTGCCATGAAGAATACTTTTCCGGCTGCTTTGATCATGGCCTCCTTGACAGGGGCTTCCTCAATTAAAGTAGTTCCGAATCCTTTCGTAGGAGATAACGTACATGTACCAATAAAGGCTTTATCAACATGTAGTTTTTGAAGAGTTTGTATAGCTTCATAACTTATGGTATTGGAACTTGGTTGATGCACCAATCCACCAATGATAAACAACTTCATATCGCTAGGTGTTTGCGTAATATCATGGGCAATGCTGATAGCATTTGTAATAATCGTCAGATTTTTGAATTCGTATAAAAATGGTACTAATCTGGATACTGTGGTAGAGCCATCTAGCAATATGGCGTCACCATCTTCAATGAATGTGGCTGCCAACTGGGCGATTTCACATTTTTCCTTTTTGTGCAGATTTGTTCTTGTGGCATATGATGCTAATGCTACTGCTTTATTGGGTAGGATAGCGCCACCGTGGGTTCTGGATAATACTCCTTTCTTCTCCATGATGCGCAAATCTCTACGTATAGTGTCTTGAGATACTTGGAACAACTCACTTAATGAAAGAACTTCGACCCGTTCATTTTTCTTAAGCATCTCCAAGATTTTTTTATGACGCTCTTCTGTAAACATCTTTGTGTATACCTCCTTGGTAGTAAAAGAAGATTCTAAGTTATTCCGAAATATTAATGAATGTTAAAGTTTTTGCATGAATATGCTTGATATTTCCGATAACCGTGTTATAATTATTATACAATCTTCTATTGATTATGTATATGATTTCATATGAAGTCATTTTGAAAATATAAGTATGTAAATTTCATGGAAAGATGGTGCATGCATGGATCAGGGTTTAAGACAATTTAAAAGGATGTATTTCTTTTTCTACTTCACAGTGGCGATTTTCTGGGCCTTTATCGTTCCTTATCTCAACAGTCTCAAGATCAGCAATACACAGATAGGTATGATCATTTCACTGATGATTTTTTCCGGTGTAATAGGTCAGTTTTTCACAGGATATTTATGTGATGTCAAAGGAACGATCAAAAACATATTTATTCTATGGATGATATTGCTTTGTATTAGTGTTGTCTTATTTTTTCAGTCCCAAAACATGCTGTATATGATAATGCTCATTTCCATCATCGGCTTCTTTCAATCTTCAGTAATGGCTTTAAGTGACAGCTGGGTTTTAGAAAGCAGTGCACAGACAAAATCGAACTTTGGCGCTGTACGAGCGCTGGGCTCCGCGGGATGGGGAATTTCTGCCGTTGTCGTAGGAAAGATTATTGACCAAACGGGATGGCATATGATTTATATTCTATACATTGTATTTGCAGTATTATTGTATCTGATGGTTCGAAAGATGCAGGATGGGAAACAAGTAGAAAATACCTCTCCTGATCCTGTCAGACTACAAGACATAAAGGTTCTGTTTTCAAATAAACAGTATGTGCAGCTTCTACTTATTTATTTTTTACTGTTTGCATCATTGCAGGTTATAAATATGTTTGCGCCAATCATTATCAACAGCTATGGAGGAACAAAGTTTCATGTGGGTCTGTATCTTTTTGTAGCAGCAGCCAGTGAAATCCCTATATTGTTTTATGCTAGGTTATTGATGAATAAGTTTAGACTAAGCCACCTGCTAATTTTTGCTGCATTTGCATTGACGATCAGGATGATTTTGATTGCATATAATAAAACCATCTTTACCCTGATTCTGTCGGGTGCACTACAAATTGTCACATTTTCCATTATTGTTTTTACTTCTAAATATCTCATTGATGAGGTAACCCCACCTAATTTGAAAACGACATCACAAATGGTAGCAATGGGCATTTATTCAGGATTGGGTGGGATTTTTGCCACGATCTTATCCGGGTGGTTGGCGGATAGCATCGGGATAAAGAATATGCTGCTGGCCCAAGGAGGGCTATGCCTTATTGCCCTTCTATTCAGTGTAATTTATCACTTTTTATACTGCTCAAAAATGAAGATGCGCTATTCATAGTTTTGGAACAGCTAAAAAATAGGAAATTATCAATTTTCATAGAAGACATAAAGCTGCTAAGCGGAAATGGAGGAGTTTAATGAAACTAATAGCGGTAGATATGGATGGAACATTATTAAATCACTGGAAGGAAATTAGCGAAGAGAATATTCAGGCTATTAAAAAGGCACAAAGTATGGGAATAGAAGTCGTCATCGCCACAGGTAGGGCTTACTTTGACGCCAAAAAAATCTGCGAAAAAGCTGGGTTAAACCTTCACATCATTAGTGATAATGGCGCATTGATTCATACGAAAGATGGAGAGCAAATTTCTTCTATTACTATGGAAAAGAAAGATGTACAGAGAATCATTACGGAGTTGGAGGAACAGAATTTTTATTATGAAATATTTGCAGAACGGGGAATTTATTCAACCTATAACAGAAAGAATGCATTAGAAGAGGAAGCTAAAGATTGCACTGACAATCTTAAGTTTGAAATGATTCAGACTGCAATAGCCATTCAGTTTGGTCAAAATGGTCACAAACTTTTGGAAAATAACGAAGCTATTCTAGATGCCGAAGAGAAATTTTATAGTGTGTTTGCCCTAACCTTTGATGAAGAGAGACTGAGAGATGGCATGAAGCACTTTGCCCAGATGGAGCATTTATCCATGATTTCTTCAGCAAACAACAACTTTGAATTAGCTAATAAGCTAACTTCAAAGGGAAATGCATTGGAGAAACTATCAAGGATGCTGAATATATCCCTTGATCATACGGTGGCCATAGGCGACAGCTATAACGACATATCGATGTTTGAAAAGGCAAACCTTAGCGTGGCCATGGGGAATGCACATAACGACATAAAAGCATTGTGTGATACTGTTACACTTACCAATGATGAAAACGGTGTCGCCTATATCGTTAATCAGATCATCAATAAAGACATTCTACATCAAATACAATTTTCTAATATATCGCTGGCGTAACTTTCGGCGTGACGGCGATTTAAAGGACAGGAGAGATTCCTGTCCTTAGTTATTCTCTAACGCCTTGATATCAAGCTATTTCTTTTTATTCTATTCAAAAAATCTACCATAATCTGAATAAATTCATCTGGATGCTCAAAATGAATATCATGTCCGGATTTTATCGTTATCATTTCATTTCCTTCAATCAGGCTATGAACCTTTTCTGCATCTTCATCACTGTTAGCTGCATAAAGCACTCCATCCTTACCATATAATGTGGCTGCCTTAATGTATACAGAAGGACAGTCTATAGTGGACAAAGTTTCTTCCTGATCAAATCCTTCAAACCATGCACCTGTATAAAAAGTTTCTGCAAACGCTGTATCAAAGTCATCCAAATAAAGTGTACCATGAATCCAGCTATATGGTATGTACCATAATTTCAACGGCTCTCCCGGATGTTGTGCCCGATATTTCCTTGTACTCGCTGCAGTAAGTTTTCTCAAATCACCAAACAGTCCCCAGAAATAACTGTTTTCCATATAGTACACTACATAATCATCCGTATCTATTTGATTTCTAAAGTTATGTACTATTTCAAAGCTTTCAAGCCACACAAAGGTATTCTGCATTTCTTCTGGCTCTACGCTAAAAAATGGTGGATCCTCTAAAACAACCCCCAACACATCTTCTGGTGCATTGGCTGCAATCCATGCTGCTAAAATACCACCAGAAGAATGGCCAGATATCACGCATGATTCACCAATGACATTTTCAATAAACCAGACAAAATCCTGCCCCATTGCAACACCTGTATACTTTGAAGAATCATGACTTGATTCTCCATGTCCATGACAATCAATTGCATATACGTGATAATACTCAGCCAGTCCTGGAAGAACTCTGGAATAATCTTCCCATTCCATAGATTGGCCGTGTATTAACAGAAGGGCCGGCCCATTATTTGGTCCTTCAGCATAATTTAATACGGTTCCATCATCAAGAGTTACCTGTTTTTCTTCATAACCCGCATTATATGTTCTTTTTAATGGTTTTTCATCATAATGCATATTTCGATAAGCATAAATACCAAGAGCGATTGCGGCAACTACAATGATTATAAACAGTACAAGCAAAAGTATTTTCAGCACTTTAATTTTCTTCCCCTTTATCGCCTTTTGTCCCATATCTCTTTCTTCTTTATTTCTCATTCTCTCCACTACTCCTCCTTGCATTCTTCAGCTTGATAAACTGATTCTACAAAATGCATTCATTTATCATACTTTGCCAAAGCTAAACAATTATTGACACCCTGCGCTGTTGCTCCGTTTTTCCATTTCGCAACGGATCGTCTTAAAACACAGATTTTATCAAATACATTTTAATATATTAACCATCTATTCTTCGATTTAATCCTGCCCATTATCACCTCATTACAAAAGCACCTATCCATTTGATAGATGCTTTTGGTCATTTTCTATTCAATTTTACGACTACTTCTACATGCATGATGCATTGCACTACTATTCCAACACATTAAATACATCACTATCGCTATTGCTTAAGCTATCAAGTAACGCATATCCTAAAATATCTAAAGCATCCTCATCTTTCTCATCATCTTTTGAAGGGTAGTTTGACAATATCACAACAGCAGTTTTATGCTCTTTGTCGATACCAAGAAAACTTTTATACGATGATGTACCACCATTGTGCCATAAGTAACCTGTTTCAGGATCGATAATCCATCCTAGTCCCATAGAGAATCCGTCATTCTCAAAAGCTTGATACGTTCTATGTGACAAAGCGAGATAGCCAGGGGAATCATTTAAGTGGATCCGGCCGTATTTCAATAAATCGGTTACAGTGGATACCATTCCGCCAGCTGCAAAGTATGTATCATCATCATTCCATGTCCAATAATTGCTCAGATTTCCTGTACCATTACCAAGGCGAGTTTCAGTAAGACCAAGGTCATTCTTAATAAAATCTTCAGCTAGCAATTTAAACGATGTATCATATATTTCACTAAGGACTGTACCTAATACTGCGATGCCAAAATTAGAATACTCCCAACCATAAGCTTTGTCTTTCAAAACATGTGATTTTATCATATCTAGCATTTCTTCCCGACTGATTCCCTGATATATATTAAGTCTTTTTTCGTAAAATTTACTATCTATCATTTCCAGTTCTTCTTTGGATAGTGTAGAAGAGTCAAATGGGTATTCCCCATATCCAGACGTATGAGTTGCAAGACTTTTAATAGTTGGGCAAAAAGTATCAGTATCCAATGGCAGATACTTTGATATGGAGTCATCTAAATTTATCTGTCCATCAGCAATCGCTTTACAAAGCATGGCAGCAGTAAAAGTTTTTGAAATAGAGCCAATTTCATATTCGTATTCAACTGGCTCTAGTTCTTTGGAATCAGCACCAAATACCTTATAGTTTGTCTTATCTGATTTCAACACGCCAATAGTTAATTTAACATCATTTTTGCCTTTTGTATATGTTTCAATCATGGAGGATATGGATGCATCATTGTTTTGACTAGTTTCAAAACGGTCTTTACTTGAATTGTTAAAAAGCAGCGCAACACCAGCTACACCGAACATTACCAATGTAATAGTACTTACTATTATTTTTGATTTCATCTTCATAGTTATAACCTTTCCTTTCCATATAAATATTGTGAAATATATTATTATTGAATTTGAATGATGTACAATACGCTATCCTAAAAATAGCTTGTATTATTACGACACCATTGCTTATTAGATAAGGCACTGCCCTAACAATTAATACTACGTTGGTAAGGTATAATTCGTTTAATAAAATTAAAAAATTCCTAAAAAAATAATGGCAAAAGGGGATATCCTCTTGGTAAAATTGTAATCGCCAATGCCAATCTTTTAAGAATTTGGATTTGTCATCATTTCACATTTACAGACACAGAGTTTTCCATTAGAAAAATCCAATGATTCCAACGCCCTTTTTAGGAATAGAAAAAACGCCGGCATTTTATTTTCAAAATACCGACGCTATTCTTCAATTATTTTTAACGCGTACTTGTCATTAGTCTCTTGGCTTTATTGCAATCCATACTTCCTGTTTATTATCCTGCAGATAACATTCTATTACAGGTAAATCATCCAGATCATAGCCAGAATTGGGTAGCCACTCCGTATAAAATTTTTTATAAATATTCTGGACAGCTTCTGGTAATGATCCATTTGCTTCGAATATTGCCCATGTGGCTTTAGACAATGATAACTCATCCATAGAATCATGAGGAATAACTTTTGCGCAATCAGGACTATCCACATGAGTAGTTACACCCAAATAATAATTCATTTCTTCTGAGTTTCCCCATTGTCCCCCAGCACTAACTCCCAGAAGTCCTGCAGGGCGCATATCCGCTTGACTCAAAAGTTCAAATAACCGCTGCATGGTGCCATCACTACCTGCAGTTTCCCAAAGCTGGGGGATAATTTGGAATGCTTCATCGGTATTCATTCTTTTCCTTATTCCTGAAATAGTAAAAGCTGGCCATTGCTCAATTTTGTAATTCATATACACCTCTCCTTTGATTGTTATTTGAAAGGAGATTTTAGGGCAAGATTTAAGCATTATTGTCTCTGTACGTACTTTTGATGGAAGAACACCATGAAACTTTTGAAAAGCTCTAGTAAAAGAATCATGAGATGTATATCCATATTTCATTGCAATATCAATGATATTATCTTCACTGTTCAAAATATCAAAGGCCGCCAGAGTAAGTCGTCTGTTTCTGATATACTCACTTAATGATTTGTCCGCGATGTAGGAAAACATTCGCTGGAAATTATATACAGAACATACTGAGATTTCTGCAATTTTATCATAAGAAATCTCTCTATCAAGATGTTCTTCTATATAATTAATTACGTCATTAATGCGCTCAATCCATTGCATATTATCTCTTCTCCTTTCAACTCAATGGTACTACATACCCCATCAAATCATCTCGATTTTTTGTGCCGCCATTAGTCGAAAATGATGTGAAGTATGCTAACCAACTGAAAGAAAACATTTTTTGTATCTACTCTCATTTTACCTAATTCGCTCTGACGCCAAATCCACTTTCTTGTCTGAACAATGTCTCCGCTAGTAAAAACTAATTCTCGAGCTTCTACTATTTCATATTCTTTCGCGCCAAATGGCAAAAATCTTTCAGTTCCTTTGCTGAAACAAACGCCCTGTATATCTCTTAAATTGTGTAAACTTGTAAAGCCAAGCAATATATTTGAGATCGTTACCTTTTATTGTATACTTTAGGAAAATATTCTTTCTCTCATTTGTCCTAATTATTACATGACAATATTCACTTTTACTTTACGTCTTTGATTTATTGTAATACCTTTTAACTTTTAGATAATTTATCATTACATGTAATAATTGTCAATAATCTCATATTTTTTGTGAGTCAAGAAAAGTGATATGTACAAGGGAGTTTCATCTACACAATTAAAAAGTTCCCTCACACTTTTAAATTGTGAGAGAACAAAAAAACATATGCTTTTTTCCGAGCCTACTAATACGTATTTCATTAATTATTTTCACTTGTAAAGGTTGCAAATCTATTCAAGATCATTCCAAGAAAATGCTGTATCTGAATAGAAATTCGCTGGTTTACATCCCCACTGTGACGACCGACTGGATCAGCACCTACGAATTCTTCCAATGTTATGCCCTGAGATGCTATTTCCACTGCGGCTTCATCCCCTACATATCTTATATGCCATGGCTCATAGCTGATTCCAGTAATGTGCTCCTTTCCTTTGGGATATCGAATGATAAAACCATATTTGAAAGCATTCTTTTCAAGCCATTTTCCCTCTTTCGAGTTTCCAAATTCCTCCGTCAGTTGATTGCCGATATCCATCGCTAACCCCGTTTGATGTTCACTACACCCAGGTGGCGCCACATATGCAGATGCAGCCTGGATACCCAAGGCACTGACTCGTTCTTGATATATCTGCTTTTGTCTTTCATAGGACCGATAGCCAGATGTGGCATATAGGGTGATTCCCTCCTGTTCCGCTGCAGTAAACATTTCCTCTAAGGCCTCTGCCACTTCCCTCCGTACTTTCCTCTTAGGGGAATCCTCGTCGAAGGTGTATCGTATTTGGGGGGTGACCAAATCTTCTGGTACATAATCAGGAGAAAGCTGATTCTCCCTATTCACGAGTACCTGAATATGCTCAGGATTTTTTACATAGTCATCGGTATCAAAATGGTTTACTAGAACAAGTACTCCACCTAAAATCATCAAGGTCCTTAGGAAAATTCGAAAAAATTTCCTTTTTTTCCTTAACTTCTTTTGTTGTCTCATGGTTATCCCTTTCCAATGATTTATTTTTCTATGTTTAATTATAAAAAACAATTCTTAAGAAAAACTCGTTATATTTCTTATAAATTTCTTAAGAAAGAAATAAATCATCCTACTCGCTTGAACCGTTCTATTATCACCTTTAATCTTCTATAGTAAAAATTCCCTCAACGAATTCATCTGAGGGAATATACAATACTTCTATTTATTTATCCAACACCTTAGTAAAGCTTAACAATCAAAACAGTACTTATAAACAAGCGTTTGCGCATGCAACGTTGATTATTCCTTTTGAGAGGCATAAAGGAACCGACAGTAACCTATTTCAGCAGCATTCTTCATAAGTTCAAGGTTCAACCATGCCGCAAGCTCATGAAACGGTTTATCGGTGAACGGCCATCTTGTTCTTTCAGTAGAAAAAAGTTCATGGTCCGACAGCTCAGCCACTGCAGTTTCCCATTCATCACGCAGGTGATTTATTCTTTCCCTCGTTTCTTTTATATTGCCAAGACAAGTAACATCCTCTCGACTTAAAGTTCCATTTCCAAATGAATGGTCAAGAACCATTGACCACCAAAATATGACATGCCATGTTAACCAGGCTATACTCGCCGGTCCAATATCGTATTCCTCTGATTCCGGCCAATCTGCGCGCCAGACGCCTGCTTCATTAAAAACATGAAGCCCCTTTAAAGCAGGTCTCCAGAGATACTCCTCGTCTTTAAGGTCGGTAAGATGAATTTCAAGAATTTGCCACGAGATCTGAAACTGGAAATTTAGTGTGTTTCGGATACTGTCCGTTAAGTTTTGGATATTTTTATCATTCATTGTTACTTTCCTCCAATAGTATGATCGATTGTTATATATAAACATATGATTGCATTGTTTGAATAACACCTAACATTCTATTAAAAAGTTTATTTAATGTCAATGTTTTATATAAAATTGCGTAAAAATACTGCTATTTAATTATTTCCCTGGTTCTACGTAATGGTTAAACCTTCCACGTAAAAATCCCCCAAACCTAAGTCTGAGGGAACAAAAACACGCTTCTATAAATGTTAACCCAGAAAGCTACGGGTGAACTTACACTATTTCAAATATTGTCTTTTAAACTCTAAATATCCATTTTTTCTTAATTTACAAGCTGGGCATTCTCCACAGCCATTTCCCTTTATGCCATTGTAGCAAGTTAAGGTTTCTTCTTTTACAGTATCAATAGCACCTAAGTCGTAGGCCATTTTCCAGGTCTCTGCTTTATTAATCCACATTAAAGGTGTAAGAATCTCAAATTGATAATCCATAGCTAAGTTTAGCGTGACATTTAAAGATTTTATAAACACATCCCTGCAGTCTGGATATCCACTAAAATCGCTTTGTGATACGCCGGTTATAATCGCATTTATTCCTCTTTGTTTTGCAAATATCGCAGCAAAGGTTAAGAATAATAGGTTTCTACCATCAACAAATGAATTAGGAGGTCCTTCCTTAGGTGCATCCTTATCAACACTTATGTCTTGTCTAGTGAGTGAATTTGGTGCCAATTGATTTAATAAATTTAAATCTAGAACATGATATTCTACATTGTGCTTTTTACATATATCCTTTGCACATTCTAATTCTATCTTATGCTTTTGGTTATAATCAAAGGATACTGCTATAACCTCTTTAAATTTCTCCTTTGCCCAAAACAAACAAGTTGTGCTGTCTTGTCCACCACTAAATACTACTACTGCTTTTTCCTTATTCATTTATTACACCTTCCCTTTAGAATCTTACTTCGCATAAAGCATCATTAATTTATTATTTAAAATTGGATCCGTGCTAAATCTCCCGCTTAAAGTAGTTGTTATTGTCTTAGTACCTGGCTTCTCTATTCCTCTAGTGGTCATACAGCCATGTTCACCTTGGATAATAACCGCTACATCCTCTGAGTCAGTTATCTTTTTTAAGATTTCTGCTATATCACTTCCAATTCTCTCTTGAAGCTGCAGCCTACGTCCTACCATATCAGCTATTCTTGCTATTTTGCTTAAACCGATAATCTTCCGATTCGGTACATATGCGATTGCTACCTTCATATTGTACATCAATGCTAAGTGATGTTCACAATGGCTAAATACTTCTATATCTTTCATGAAGACCATGTCATTAGCATTATTATTTATATTTAAGTCATCCTCAAAGGTGGTATTAAACATTTCTGCAATTTCATCATTGGTATAGCACATTCCCTTAAATACTTCTCCATACATTTTAGCTACACGTTCTGGTGTATCTTTTAGACCTTCTCTGTCAGGGTTATCACCTAGGGCTAATAAAATACCTCTTATATGCTCTTCAATTGCTTTTATATCAATTGCCATATATTATACCCCCCTCTTGCTCGGCTCCCATATTATCTTGTGGAGCTGTACCTGTAAGTTAACCCCGTTCATTTTATTATTTTTCATAAATTCCACGATACTGTCTAAATGAATTTCTCCAAACACCGGACTTATATATACACTAGTTTT
Source organism: Anaerosolibacter carboniphilus (assembly GCF_014205875.1). Taxonomy (GTDB): domain Bacteria; phylum Bacillota; class Clostridia; order Peptostreptococcales; family Thermotaleaceae; genus Anaerosolibacter; species Anaerosolibacter carboniphilus. Next base: position 26,399 of record NZ_JACHEN010000007.1, on the reverse strand, counting down.
ATCTACTAGATTATATTTGTTTATTAATTCTTTAGCTTTCTCTAAATCCTCAATACTCCCTGATACAAATTTGATGGTGTCCTTACTCGTTAAATAATTAAAATTGTCTAATACCATTCTGTTTTCCATATTACTTGAAGGCAGCTTATAATCCATAGTGAAGCTCGGGGGATTTGCTATATTCGAAAATTTATCCAATAATACACTTCCGTTGGTTTCAATTTCAACATGAAGCTCTTTATCCTTAGATAAAACTTTCAATAGTTCAATGATTCCCTCTTGCAAAAGAGGTTCTCCTCCTGTTAAGGTTATATTCCTAACCTCAGTTGATTTGATATACTCATAAATATCCTTTGATGACATTAACTCATAGGGTGCATTTTTTTCATTAGCCCAAGCTGTATCACAATAGCTACAATTCAGATTGCAACCTGAAAATCTTATGAATACTGCCAGTTGCCCGCAATGGCGACCCTCTCCATTAATGCTGACAAACTTTTCAACCACCTTAAAATCCACTTGAATTGCCCCCGCTTTCTTCATATACAGCACTATTCGTAGGTGTTTCATAGACTATAGCTCTTTTTACGTTATAACCCTTATTTTTCATTGTTTCATGAAATATAAATGCGAAATTTTCTGCTGTTGGTCTAAAATTAACTTCTATTATATGAAATCCATCTTCCCTAAGGCAACGCAAGGTTTCTTCCCTCATCGTCCCCTTCTGAATTATGAGTGCATGGTCATAATAATCAACCATAGCCTTAACATCCCTTTTCAAGTCTCCAAAATCTATTACCATACCGTCCAGTTGACCGCCGTTAACCAATGCTTCTGACTGTATCTCAATTTCAACCTTCCATCTATGACCGTGAATGTTTCCGCATTTTCCTTCGTATTTCGCAAGAAAATGAGCGCTATCAAAACTATGCTCAGCCTTCAAAATATACATATTTTTTCCTCCTAATCTTAGCTTAAAAACTTATTCGCGTAATAGCAGCATCCGATTCTTTGAAAGTATAAAACTATTATTTAGGTTATAGGAGTATATCTCACCCCAATTAGAACTTCACCTGGTACTATGGTTGTTAATCCCATTTTTTTATTATGATTCCTGTATGTTTTCGAGGTTTTATAAATTATACTTGTTCAATTTCAATAGTTTTTTGCAAATAAAAAAGGGCATAAATGCCCTTAAACAAAATAACTACTTAAACTGATAGTTAGGTCCTAGTTTTGTTTATAGACAGGATGGTTACGAACTGTCTGTATTATTTTTACTTTCTAAGTTTACAATAAGATATCTAACAAGTCAAGTTGTAACGAATGTACGCAGCTCTTCTCAATAACTATAAATATCAAATACCTTTGATATGAACATCTACTAGTCTACCCTTTTCATAAATGATCAATATGGCTGTACTGCTAAAAACTAAAGTTTGAGGCCGCAGTACCTTTTACTGCGGCCTCAATAGAGATAGACTTTTTCTATTCCATTCCTGCTTTTAGTGCCTCACTCATGGAAATTGTGTTCACCTTCTTTGCACACAGCAGCTTGCTAAGGTGATAGGTTAACATGATGACCACGAAGCAGACAACCACATAAAGAGGACTAATAATGGTTGGCAGCACTAAATTAATCATTTTGCCAAGATAGCCGTACATTGCATCCATCGACGCTGCCATAATAGGAATGCTGATAATAAATCCAGCTACTATGACAAAGGTGGAGCTGTTTAGTATCATGGACTTAATCTCTCGACGGCGGTAGCCAAATACCTTGAAAAGCGATATGGTGTTTCTATTTTCCTCAATAATCAACGAAGTTACAAGATAGAGAATAATCAAGGCCACAATACTGGAGACAATAGTCATCAATGCTACCATGGAAACCATCTGCCCTAACAGTTCATCCATTCCACTAACCTCGCTCATGGATTTTACTCCTGATAGCTTTTCGTCAGGAATATCAAGTTTTTTTGTACTAAAAAGCCCCATATAGCTGTTTTCCGGAAACCCCAGTTTTTTGTTAAACTCTGTTATTGGCACATATATAAATTGCTCGACGTAGGAATCGGCAACAGCATCAATATGAAAGGTGTAGGGCTTCCCATTCTCTTTGTTTATGAAGGTTACGGTGTCCCCGGCCTTAATTCCCAATCGGTTGGCCAAAGGCTTTGTGATATTTGTTTGGTTATTAGAAATGGGATTTCCTTTACTATCCTTCAGCGTCACAATCGTTGAATCTGACTCTATCCCAGTTATATAAAACTCAATTCCCTCGTTGTTTTCAGGATAGAACCTTCCTGCATTAAAGGCCACTGCTCCTTCCGGTGCTTCACCGAATTGTAGATCTCTGAAGGCGTATTCGTATTCAAACTGGTATACGTCTGAAACGGTGTTGAATGCATGGTTCATGGAGTTCATAATAGTGAAACCAAAGAGCATGAGGACAGACGCGCTGGTAACACCCAAGAACAGAAACAAAAGCCGTGAGATGCTTCTTAGCTGCTCCCGCAGCTTGAATTTTGTGCTGAACTTAAATCTTTCCAGCTTAAACGCCCGCTCTAATGCGTTAACCTTGGTTTTTTGTTTGTCACCCTTCATAAGCTCCGCCGGAGAACGTTTCAATTCCAAACGGATAACCAGATAGCTGCTGGCACCCAAAAACAGCACAGGTGTCAGTATTCCAATTAAGACATTCAAAGCACTTAGTTCAATGTTTGTAACGGGAACATTATAGTATGAAACCATAGCCATAACTGACGGTTCAATGGACGGCAGCGCCAATACGCTTCCAATCACGCCGCCCCCAATAGCCAGCAGCAGAGGAATGGCCATATAGTGGCGCATTAACTCACGCCTCCGGTAGCCTTGGGCGTAGAATGTTCCGATGATCACCGATTCATGGCGTATCATGCGCCATATCGTGATGCCGATAATTAAACAGCACAAAAGAAACATTGCCGCAGGTAGCGGGACACTCATGGTTTTTAAACCGGTTATAGATGCCCAAGCCATTCTTGCCCGTTTGTTGTTCATAATGTCAATCCAATCAGACTCTGTTATGCCTTCTGCGTGTAAGCGCTCCCGAAGTTGCGTCGCCTGTTTATTGAGACTTTGGGTTCTGTCATGAAACCTGACGGAATAAATAGTGGCAGCATTGTCTATATCCGCAAATTCCTCGCGGTTTATAACACCTACACCAAAATTATCGGGTGAAACCATGATATCGTATACGTTTTTCAACGGATAGATATAGTGGGGCAAGGATACAAAACCCACCACAGTGAATTGTTTACCCGCTGCTTCTATTTGACTTCCCACAGAATAGCCGTTCGCTTCGGCAAAGGCAGGGTCAAGTAGAATCTCCCCTGAACCTGAAAGCCCCCGTCCCTCTATAATAGCGGGGATGTTCAGCTTTTCTGTTTCACTGAGGAGCCGCAGGGTAAGGGTGTCGGACAGTTTAGCGTCAAAGCTCATATACTCATCGATGATAGCGTTAAACCCTTTTTCTAATTCTGCCCTATCAGAAATAGCTCTATCTGTTGAAAAGGATAGATCTTCCTGCATATGTCTCTCTGTAAACGTGGTGACCAGGGTATCGAGATTCTGTGAAAGCCCTGCCGCCAAAACAAACGTATAGCTTCCAAGGATGATAAGCATAAGAATACCAATATATCGCAGTATGTTTTCTTTCAATATCCGAAAAACTCTCTTATTTAGCGCCATTACCACTCAATCCTTTCCGCAGGAACAGTCACTTGATTCACCACTGCTTCTACGATTTCTCCGCTCCTCACCTTAAATACTCTGTTGGCCATAGCGGCAATCGCAGCATTATGGGTTATCATCAAAATGGTTGTTCCGTATTTTTTGTTCACCTGCTGCAGAAGTTGTAGGATGCTTCGAGAAGTTGAAAAATCAAGGGCCCCGGTTGGCTCGTCACAAAGCAGCAGCTTTGGATTCTTGACAATCGCCCTGGCAATGGAGACCCGTTGCTGCTCACCGCCGCTCAGTTCCCTGGGGAAGCGGTGCTTTTTATCCTGCATTCCCACCGCCGCTAAAACTTCATCAATGTTCAGAGGTGATTTGCTGATGTTGGAAACGACTTCAATGTTTTCCCCCACTGTAAGGTTGGGAACCAGGTTATAAAACTGGAAGACGAAACCAATATCCTCACGTCTATAATCCGTCAACTGATCATCATTCAAATTGTTTATCTCTACCCCGTCAACAGAGACCCGGCCGCTGTCACCGCGGTCAATGCCGCCGAGGATATTCATCAGTGTGGATTTTCCTGAGCCGGAGGGTCCTAGAATAACACCGATTTCCCCCTTTCCTAAATTCATTGCGATGCCCTTCAACACTTCAGTTTTAACGACCCCAGTTGTATAGCTCCTCTTCAAATTTGAAACTTCAATAAACATATTATTGTTCCTCCTTACCGTTTTATTTATAAATCAGCTTGCGAAGCAGTTCCACATATTCTTCAAATTCTTTCATTATCTCGTCAATATGAATTTTATAGTTTTCCGCTTCATCTCCATATTGAAGCAGGCTTTCAGAAAAACCATTCGCCGTCCACATAATAATGTTTTGCGCCTTGTCATAATCAATATCATCTCTAAACAATGCCTTATCAGATTTTTTAAGAATTTGCTGTAGCAGTGTTCTATTAGAATTAGGTATATCCTTAGGTAAACCCTCAGGAAAAACCTCATTAAGAACAAAAATCGCTTTCGCTACAAATCCAAACATGATTGGATACTGAAATGTCATTTCCATGGCAAGCTTAGATACCACCCTGACATTTTCCAGAAAATCTCTACTGCTTAAAATGACCTTAGAATATTCATTGTTCATAATTTCAGCAGAATATTTCAGCAAAAATAGAAACAACCCCCTTTTTGAGCCAAAATAGTGAAAGATCAACCCCTTGGATATTCCTGCTTCTTTGATGATTTCATCTATATTTGCTAAATGGTACCCTTTATTGAATTCCTTTAATGCTGCTGCGATAACTCGTTCACGCTTCTCCTCTTCCATGGTCATGATTTTATGGTCTTTGACTTCATATTCACAAATAAATTCAGCATCTTTATTCTTTCGTACCATGCACTTTCCCCCCTATCTTACATCGTTGACTTAAAAGTCAATAATGTATTTATAGTATAAACTTCATTGACTTTTAAGTCAATAGGGTTTATGTAAGTTTTTAGAATATCTTTTCAATCAATAATTATTGTAGCCTAAAAACTTAGCGGTATTCCCATGAAGATTCCCCGATTTAAACCACTTTTTTATTTCTCAGCGAGACTCTTAGAAATCAACCGCCTCTATTCTGAGAAATTTCATCCCCATTTAAAATAGGAAAAAATCCCTCAGCTAATTCAGCTGAGGGATTTTTTCCTATTCACTTAAAATCATAATATAGTTTTTTTAATCTATTTCCTCACTATCTTCACGACACACTCCACATGGATGGTGTGTTGCAGTTAGCATATACGAGTCACTCTTGTAATTCAACATATCACGGGCAGTTTGCTATTAAAGCAACTACCCTAACTGTGCCTTTTCCAGTGCAGCTAGGTCAAACTTCTTCATTTTCAAAAATGCCTCTGTCACACGTTTTACTTCTTCTTTTGTACCTTTCACTAAAACTTCGTTCATATGAGTAGGTGTAATCTGCCAAGACAATCCAAATTGATCTTTGACCCATCCACACTGTTCAGCCTCTGGAACAAAGGAAAGTTTATCCCAAAAATAATCTATTTCTTCTTGGTTTTCGCAAAGTACCATGAAAGAAAAAGCTTCATTAAAAGTAAAATCTCCACCAAATCCATGATCCATAACTATTAATTGAGTTCCCCAGATATTCACCTCTCCATAGTTTGTTTTTGCCCTTGTATCTGTTGCTTCACCGACTGCATAATGGTTTATGAAGCCTTTCTTAGATTCTTCAAAAACTGAAACATAATAGTCAATCGCATCTTCAGCTTTACCACATACGTCTCCAGTAAACAGTAATGTCGGTCTTATTTTTTGATGTTCTTCCACATTTTCAACTAACATGAGTTGCCAGCTTAGACCATATCTGTCTTGTACCCATGCATACCGTCTACTGAACGGATACTCACCTATAGGCATGAGTTCTGTCCCACCAGAAGACAGATTAGCATGTAATCTATCCACCTCTTCTCTAGTACTACAAGCTACCATTAAAGAAACCGCTGGATTGAATGTAAAATACGGACCTGCACTGATTGCTGAGAATCTAAGATTAGCAAGTTGAAAATCAATAAGTTCAGTATCTCCTGATGGGGTATCTGGAATCGTAGCAATATTAATGATCCTCGAATTCTCAAACAAACTGACATACCATTTGGCAGCTTCTACTGCTTCTTTGTCAAACCATAAATGTGGAATTATTTTCTGCATAGTATTATCCTCCTTATTACGTCTATCCTATTTTTAGCCACAATTGACCATTTAACCTAAATGGATCTAATATACTACCAAAACTATCTCCAGATACAAAGTATGCAATACCTTAAATGTACATCATCATTATTGGTCTTACTCTTTTATATGTTATCTTGATGAGGTTCCTTCCGTATATTTTTTAAAATTATCTAAGATGGCCTGCCATCCTTGCTGTTGCTGCTCAATTGAATAGGTATCTTCTGCTTCAAAGGTTTCAATTATTTCTATTTTATTATCTCTGTATAGTAATTAACTTGAGTTGTGCAAATTTTCGATTCATAATTTTACTAACCCAAGTTAATAATTTATACCTTTTTGTTAATTCATGAATTTAAATTATATATACCTTTGAAGCAGCTTAATAAACACAAAAAATGTACAGGCTTTTTATTGTGGACAATAATCGTTTGTCCAGGAAATTCTTCTCTTTTTCGAAATACATAAAAATCCACCTAATCGTATATAGTATCCTACAGATCAGAAGAGTGATTCTTATTTAGGCATGACTATATATGCGATTCTTCTATGACTTTTATTTCTTGTCATATTTTTATGGACAAGCAAATATATATTAACATTTAGATATGATTCAAATGGATATGGATTATGTTGTATGACTTAGCTTTATTTTGGTTTTGAGGGGGAAATGCAAATGAAAAAACTATTTCAGCTATCAACAAGCAGTCACGTTTTTATCAATTATATAGGCTTGGCAGGTTTCTCTGCTTTCTTTTTACTGAATATAGCTGCACTCGTGGAATATGGCAAATATGCATTAGGTATATCCAACCGCTTCGTTTTCTTCTTACCTGTCATCAAGCTATTATTAAATATAGATCTTTTATTTGTTGTGGCACTCATCATGATATACAACGCTATTGAAAAATTTTTAACCCCCAATCTCTGCTTCATAGTGACCCTGCTGATAGGTATCGCCGGCGCTCTATATATCCTAGTGAAGGGCAAGCCTTTAGCCATGATTAGCATCCTAGGTGTATATAGCATAGGAATTTCTCTGTTTACCAGTATCATCGGGTTTGGTAGCCTTATCCAAATAGAGAAAAAGAAAACCCGCCACAAAGCCAATCATAATGAATCGTGAATTATTGCTTTATGTACTAAAAAGGATCTTAAGCCGACGCAGATTTAAGATTCTTTTCATATTCTCCTTGGCACGGTTCTCGTTTAAATTACAAACTCATCTGCTACTTTTATGACCGTATAATAAATATTCCTCTCTCTATTAGGCCTTTCATCAAAGCCTATGATTTTTATTTTTTGAATCTTCCTTCTTTATACTGCCATGTTTTTCCGTTAATGTGTCATATGATGATCATATCTTATCAATACACTTTAGTATTTGTTTGAAGTCCTCTAGAATCTCTATTATGAGACTATTTCTTCCCAATCTTCACTACACACTACTCCACATCCATGGTATGTAGCAGTTAGCATATACACAACTTCGTTGAAATCATAGTATGTCAAGGAACCATCCCCTGCCATATCACAATATTCCTGTGGATCAAAACACATTTTCTTAACATAGGGCATAGGATAATTTTATAAGACTATGAAAGGAATGAACAATATGTATAATGTTTATAAACCATATCCATGTCCTTACTATGTGAATACACCATTTTATAACCCACACAATACGTATCATGTTTATAGCCCTTACCTATATCCTAGCTGGGTTAACACCTCAATGTATAACGCAGACTTTTCGAAACAGCTTACTAAATTAAAGGATTATGGACCAGAACCCTTTGTAGTTAATATTGAGGAGGCTACTAAGCAAAACGATACTTTTCGTACCGCTTTATGGACAGGAAGCCATTTGCAACTTACTTTGATGAGCATCAAGGTTGGGGAAGACATAGGTTTAGAGATTCATCCCAACCTTGATCAATTCATACGTATTGAAGAAGGTCAAGGAATTGTTAAAATGGGTGACCGAAAAGATAAGTTGGATTTTCAAGAAAAAGTCTATGATGATTTTGCGATCATCATACCTGCTGGAAAGTGGCACAATGTGATCAATACAGGCAATAAACCACTTAAACTGTATTCTATTTATGCACCACCACAGCATCCGCGAGGTACCGTTCATGAAACGAAAGCTATTGCAGAAGCCGCTGAAGAGCACCACGACCACTAAATATCAAAAGTAACTGTGAAAAAAGCCTGTAAAAACAGCTTTCTATGAGAAAATCAAATTATCATAGAAAGCTGTTTTTTATGGCAAGAAAAAATATTATAAAGCACACTTCAATACTCACTTAAGTCTAAAATAATACTAGCACACATTTGTTATGCCGATCGTTATTCTAAAGATTTGGAAAGCTATCTGTCTAAATCAAATATTTAAATTTCATAATTAATAATATACAAAACAGTCCGATCTACGCCGAACATTACCTACCTATTCCACTCCAAAAACCTTAAACACAGCGTCCTCCGTATTCTGATAAAAGTTAATCTGAACCTTAGCAGATAACCCTGGCGGTACTATGGCTATATCCATTGCTGAATCCTATATATTTTGCTAATGCATCCAGCCTGTTCACAAATATTTCTCAATATCCTCAATTTCGTCTAGTGGATTAATATATATGCTACAAGGGACAGGTACCTCGAATTAAATCGAGATACCTGTCCCTATGATTCTGTGTAATGGAGCCTTTTATTAAAGATCATGGGCTTTTAAAAATGAGACAAAAAATTTAACTGAAATTAGCATCATCATTAGAGTAGCTGCCAGCACAGCCCAATGCATCTCAACACCACTTAGGACAATTCCATATACTAAGGCACCAAGGGGTAAGCCTCCTTTGGTAATCATTCCAACGATAGAAAACACACGGGACATGTATTCGTTGGGCGTTGCCCTTTGAATAAGGGTCTGTATTGGAACATTGATAAACATGAATGCTGTAGTTAATAGACTAAGAACTACTATCAGCAATGCAAAATACAAAACCGTGCCATTCCCTATGAAAGATAAAATGTTGGGAAACAGCAAAATCGAAAACGTCAGCATTGTGCCCATGAGCAAGCTGCAGCCGATTACCAGAGGTTTTGTCACGTTCTTTTCCTTGCCGAACAGCAGCCCCACCAGAATACTTCCTAACAACGCTCCCAATACGATTACCATTTGCATATAGGCATACTGTGTGTCGGAGTACGCCAACTGTGTTCTGAAAAAAATCGGCAACACTGTACTATATACTGGTTGGATTAAAACGAATGTTGCCAGTGAAAAACCACATAGTTTAATGATTACTTTATTCGCTAACATAACGCTGACACCCTTGGACAAATCCTCAACAAATCCAGACACACCCTGGGCTGACTCTCGTTTAACATACTTATATCTTATCAGCAGCTCACTGATCCCCGACAGCAAAAATGAGATCCCGTTAATAAAGAGCACCACTGTAATACCCTTGCTTGCATAGAGGGCAGTACCAATGACAGGGCCTAACAGATTGGCCAATATCCTGAGGGTTGCAAGGGTGGAGTTGGCCCGGGTAAGTTCTTCCTTCGTTACCAACTGGGGCAGCATCCCTTTCGTTGCCGGGTCAAATAGACCGTATAGCAAAGAAACAATGATCTGCACTGACAGTAGCAAAGTCAGATTCATTCTATTCGTATACGCACCCAAAGCCAAGCCCAGTATTACCACGGCACTGGATAAATCAGTTACTACCATAATTATCTTCCGGTTCAGCCTATCCCCAAGTACTCCAGCAAAGGGATAGACGAGGAGAGCTGGCATTAAATATAAGAAAGTAAACAATCCTACGGTAGCCGCTGAACCGCCGGCATCAATGATATACAATGGCATAATCACCATTTGGATGCTTGATCCCGTATCAGAAACCATCCTCCCAAGAAAGAACAACATAAGATTTGTATTTTCAATCTTATTACCATTTTTCCCCAACTACGTCACCTCTTTCTATAATTCCATTGCCTTGGTTCTTTTTTGTATGCCAAAATGGCTCTGAAAGGGTTTCCTTTATGATTTTACCTTATTGATCTCTTCATTTACAGGGAAAACAATGTTCACTATTCTAGGATTTCCACATATCCTGCTGTTCCGTTTACCCGAATCTTTTGCCCATCTTTAATCAGCTTGGTAGCATTTTCTACGCTTACTACTGCGGGAAGACCGTATTCCCTTGCAACAATAGCGCCATGGGTCATCATCCCGCCTACTTCCGTAACCAGGCCTTTAATCGATACAAATAGCGGCGTCCAACTGGGATCAGTAAAGGCTGTTACCAGTATATCACCCTCTTCAATGTCGGCATTCTCCAGTTTTAAAACGATTCTCGCCCGCCCTTCAATGATACCTGATGAAACAGGGACCCCCATCAAAGCACCTTGAGGGATATTGCTGGTGTCATACTCACTGGTGATGATTTCACCATTGGATGTCATTACACGAGGCGGCGTCAATTTCTCATAGACCTCGTAATCCGCCTTTCGCTTCGTGATGATGCTGTAATCCAGCTGGTTCGTACGGATAACCTCCCGCAGTTCCTCAAAGGTGAGATAATAGATATCCTCCTGCTCCCAGATCAGTCCTTTTTGTACTAGCAGGGCGGCCTCTTTCTTTAAAGCCTGCTTATAAACCAAGAAACGTTGCATCATCGCATACTTGGGGTATTCCCTGAAACCGATGAAATTTCGCATAACGCTGATCTTCTTTTTTGTCTTTTCCGCCTTCTGCCTGCCGCCGGGCAGCTTCTGCAATTTTTTGACCAGCTCTTGTTCCTTTTGCTCCGCTTCTCGCTGCTTCTGCTCAAATATAACGTTATGGGAACCCGGCTCGAAATTCTTGATGTTATTGAGAATCAGAGGAATCAGCATCGTCGGCTTCTCAGCCCATCGCGGCCTCGTTATATCGATTTCCCCGGGGCAACGCCCTCCGTTTTTCCTCAGATAGCTCCGGATGGAATCGCTGACAGCTTTGCCGCCCTCAAGCTTCCCCAGTTCCTCAAAAAAGGCCTCATCGTCGGCATGCTGAAAATATTCAAGTACCGCCGGATATTGTCGGACCACGTCCGCCACATCCAAAAGCTCAAGCCCCATTTCTGCGGTGACATTGTTGCTGAGCGATTGCGTAAGGATATCGGTAACGTCCTCTTCATCCAGCCATTTCTTCATGTTTTTCTTAAGCCAGTTGGGAGCAAATACACCGACAATGCCCACGCCGTAGTTGTCCAAAACGATAGACTTATAGGCTTCATCCATATCCTGCAGAATAAAATCGAACAGGTCGATTCCCGTTTTGCCGTTGATCCTTTGCTCCAGGTCACGAACTTGCACATCATGCTTGGCAAAAACTTTGTGTAGGAGACCGGCATCATTCTCCCGTTCGATTTTTCTCGCTTGCATGAAGCCGGAAACCACCTGTCCCATCGAGCCGCCGCTTAGGCCCATTGACGTCTTTCCGCGGACCAGTGTTTTAATATAGTTCTTCCTTTTCAGGACATTGGTGAGTGCTTTCTGTATCAAGATGTCTATCGAACCGAGACCGCTCTTGACAAAAATCTTTGATGCTGTGGGCGAAGCAAGCTCATAGGAGACGTCCATATACATCCGCCCGCCGGCCTCCACCATGGGAGCACTTGTAATCTTCTTAAGCCAAATCGGGAAAAGGGACAGTCCTAACGGCTTCATGACATCCGTCATCATCTGCTGATGACCGAGGGACATATAGACATGATTTTTCCCATCCTTCACTTCTGGCAGAGGATACAAGGTAGTAATGGGACGACTCTGAACGATATAGAATTTACCTTCATAAAGACACCATTCGATGTCCTGAGGGCGGCCAAAATACGCCTCAATTCTTCTGCCTGTTTTCTCAAGCTGCAAAATCTGCTCGTCCGTTAGCGTTTGCTTATTCTGTTGGTCGGGCCCTAGATGATGTTCCTTCGTGCCCCCTTCTTTCAATGCATAAATAGCCAGTTTTTTCGTCGATATCTTCTTATCGACAATTCTACCCTCCTGTACTTTATAAATATCAGCATCCACCAGCCCGGAAACCAATGCTTCACCCAGACCGAAGCTGGCATCGATGGACACAACCTTTCTATTCGATGTGATCGGGTCAGCTGTAAACATAATTCCTGCCGCTTCTGGGAAAACCATTTTCTGGACGACTACCGACAGATGGACCTTATTGTGGTCGAATCCATTTTGAATACGATAGGTTACGGCACGATCGGTAAAAAGTGATGCCCAGCACTTGCTAATGTGTTTCAGTATGGCTTCCTTTCCTATAATGTTCAAATACGTGTCCTGCTGTCCCGCAAAGGATGCCGTGGGCAGATCCTCCGCCGTAGCACTGGAACGCACAGCATAGGCATTTTTATCTCCCAGCTTTGTAAGATGACGGGTAACTGCTTCTTCCATATCCTTAGCAATTGCTGTCCCTTCGATGACGCTGCGTATCTTACCGCTAATTTCACGAACTCTTTCCCTGTCCTCTGCCTTTAAGAGGGATAGCTGCTCCAGCAGAGCATTAAACTCTGGTGTTTGTCCGATGATTCTTTTATATGCTTCGGTAGTGACGCAGAAGCCCTCCGGCACTCTTATTCCATCAATTCTGGATAGTTCCCCCAGATTGGCACCTTTGCCCCCGACCATCGCAAGCTTTGTTTTATCGATTTCCTGAAAGCCAAGCACATATGAATTCATACCGATTCTCCTTTCTATTATTTTTATTGATAAAAAGCAGTTTTGGGCAAATCAACATTATGTTATAAATATTTCTCCTTGTAAAAATTCTTTTTAAACAGATTGATACATTCATCAAATTCTTTGGATAAGGCATCAAAATCAAACGCTGTTTTTCCCGTCAGTTTGCTTATATACCCTTCGGTAAGCCAGGTAATTATTTTCATTACAAGTGTTGGATCAATGTCATCTTTAAATTTTGAAGTATCCATACAATCAAAAGTAATTTTGCTTCTGATATTTTCACCTTTGCCATTTGCCAGAATAGCTTTTATATCATCTTTTACTTCGTCCTCCTTTTCAAAATACACACTGTTTAAAAAAGAAAGCATTGCAGGGTGTTTTTTCATAACCGAAATTTTAATATCAGTCAAAAGCTTAATTCTGTCAAAGAAATCAGTAACACTGTTATCAAACTTTTCATTGATTTCTTTCGTAAGAATATTGCCGCATAATTCAATTAAATATAAATATAAGGCTTTTTTTGTGCCGAAGTAATGAAATATCAATGCTTTTGAAACCCCAGCCGCAGTAGCGATATCACTCATAGATGCTTTTTTGTAACCGTTCATGCCAAAGCATGTAAGGGCACCATCAATAATTATATTTTGTTTTTCCACGGATAAACTTAAAAATTTCTCCAAAGGGCTCACCTCCCAAATATCATTAACCGAATCGGTTAATGATAATAGAATAGCACAATTAACCGATTCGGTCAATAACTATCAATATTTTTACCTCTATTTCGGCTTTTATTCACTTCTTCAATACATAATCTTTTTGACGAAACCGTTTGAGCAGTTCCATGACCTCGTCTATACTTCAACGAAAAAGGGAAAAGCATTTTGCCAATAGAAAAGCCACAATTCGCTTGTTACAAATTGTGGCTTTCCAACGCTAATATTATTTTGTCAGGTATTCCAGATTCACCTCATTTAAGAACTTCTCTTTAAACCTAAAGCCCCAACCATTACCTTGACGTTGGCATGCATAACCATTTTCAATAACCATACGATTATCGATTATTTCATCAATCCAATCAAAGGATTCCGCTCCATAAGGCTTAGAAATTGTAGTAAGTAATGGAACATCATAGTCCTTATAATAGTGAGGCAGAACTGGAATATTGTTTAGAATCGCTAAGGCAGCTGAATTTCTCCATTCTTCTACTCCACCTATTCTTATGATATCTGGTTGCCATAAATCTAAAGCATTTCTTCTAATAAGTTCTTTTAATGCAGTACAGTCATATTCCCTTTCCCCCATAGCAAGTGCAACATTTGTTTTGCTGCGAATAATTTCGTAACCAGAAAAGTCATCGTGTGCAATTGGTTCTTCAAACCAATGTATCCCCATATCTGATGCCAGTCTAGAAAGCTCAATGGCTGAAGGCACATCCATTCCTTGATTCGCATCCATCATAATTTTTATATTTGTTCCTACTGTTTCTCTTACTTTTGCAATACGTTGTATATCTCTTTCAATATCCTTCGAACCAACTTTTATCTTCACCGCTGAAAATCCACGCTTTTTATAATCTAGCACTTCCTCCAACAATTCTTCATCTGTATAAGATAACCATCCACCACTTCCATATACAGGTATTTTAATATTACTTCCACCAAGAATCTTCCATATAGGTTGATTAAGTTCATGTCCCCATGCATCCCACATTGCGATATTAAAGGTTGATACTGCCCATCTTTGAATTCCTACACTTCCGAAGTATTCCGTTTCTATTTCATATTCTTTTTTCATTTTAACTGTCTCGTAAATATGATACTGTTTTTCTAATATAAAAGTTTTTAAATCTCTTAAGGCTCCTTCTATTGCTCTAGGAGAATAATGAAAAGACAGTAAATATCCCTGTCCTTTGGTTCCTCTATTTGTGAGAATCTCTACAACATAAAAAGCAATTTCAGAGATGCTGTGTGTTGCATCTGCGATTGATTTCGATATTTGCGAAGTCGCCTTATAAATTTTTACATCTTTAATTCTAGTCATAGTGAACACTTCTTTCATTTTTCAATTTAAGGAACTCAATAATGTATTTGAAAGATACAACTATACTTCTAATTTCTTATAGGATACACATTGTCTTTCAATCAGCTCCCAATCCAACTCTCCTCCTACACCTGGCTCCTCAGGAACTATAATCATTCCTTCCTCATCTATCGGCAGCTTCCCCTTCATAGGAAATTGGAAATTGTCTTCAGGGACAAAATACTCAAAATAATCGCAATTTCTAATGGCACATGATACATGCAAATTCACTAAATCCATATAGTTCATCGTTGTAGTATGTATCTCACATCTTAGACCGAATGCCTCTGCAAGATGAGCAATCTTTAATGTTCCAGTAATCCCATTCTTCCAGGATACATCCGCCCTTACGATATCTGCAGCATTTTGTGCAATAGACTGTGCAACACCCCAATGACAGCCTCTTGTGGTCTCCGTAGCTGCAATAGGTATGTCCACGGTTCTACATAGTTCTTTATATTTATATAACTCAAAATCTCTAAAAGGTTCTTCCAGCCACAAATAGTTTAACTTCTCTAGCTGCCTTGCTACCTTTATTGCTTCATCTATGCTGTACTCCGCTACGGGGTCGCTCAACAAGATAAAATCATCCCCCACCGCATCCCGCAATGCTTGGTGAATCTCCATATCCCTCTGCACCGGTCCTGGTGGATGTGCTTTGTACGCTTTAATTCCTTTAGATTTATAGTATAAAGCTTCTTCCACGTATTCTTCTACTGTGTCATGAAAAAGACCACTTGCATATACTGGCAGCTTGTTTCTATAAGCTCCTAAATATTTATATAGCGGTAACCCTGCTGCTTTTGCAGCGATATCCCATAAAGCCACATCCACAGGCCCTGTCAGATATACAGGAAAGAAGCACAAGTGTCTGTCAATATTCCATAGTTCTTGCCATATGGCTTCTCGATCATAAGGGTCTCTTCCCATCAGTATTGGTGCGATATTGTCTTGTAAATATGCCTCGGTCACCGCTCCCGATCTTGCAGCCATAGCCGCAGCGATTCCTTCTATACCAGTGTCTGTCGTAATCTTTATTACAACAACATCCCACGGCATGTTACTTTTACCCTGCCGTTTTTCATCAAAAAAACATTTATCTCGTTTTACCCACCATGTTTCAAACTTCGTTATTTTCATAAGTACCTCCTATTGAACGCTATATTATTTTAAATGGAATAATTTCAGTTACTCAATCAACTCGCCATATATTTATAATTTTGGCCGCCTATTTGGGTAGACGGCCTTTATCTTTTGTCCTTACTCTGATTCTAAAAACCGAAAAAATCCTTCACATTGTAATAGCAAACATTCTCAACAATACTTTTCAATTCCTCTTCGCCTGAGAAATATTCTCCGCGCTCTACAAGGCTTCCAAGGTAATTACATAATACACGACGGTAAAGTTCATGACGCGGATAGCTTAAAAAACTGCGGCTATCAGTAAGCATACCTACTGATAAGCTGATTGGATAGAGGTTTGCTGCAGCAGCAAATTGACGCTCAATACCATATACCTGGTCATTAAACCACCAAGGTGCACCCAGTTGCACTTTGGCACGGGTTCCCCCCTCACAGAAGCCAGCAGCAAGTATAGCAAAATTTTCAATCTTACTACTATCAAGTGGATACAAAATCGTTTTTGGCAATTCATCAATGGATGTTAGGTGATCGAGCAAAATGCCAATGCTCTTTACACTGGTATTATCATCGGTGCAATCAAAGCCAGTCGATTGGCCTATTGCAGCCACTTTACTGGTATTTGCATCAAGATAAGTTCCTACATGGAGCTGCATGACAAATCCATTGCGTTTATACATGCGTCCCATCTCAAATAGAAAAGCCGAGCGGTATTGATTTATCTCCTGTGAGCTGAGCCTTTCTCCTTCAAGTGCCTTAGCAAAAATAGCCTCAATCTCTTCTAAGGTATAATCTGCCCATGTAAAGTCAGGAATACCATTGTCACTAATATTTGTTCCTATACACTTAAAGAATTTTAAGCGTTTTTCCAATGCGGAAAGCAAACTTTCAAAACTATGAATGTCTTCCTGGGCAGCATTGCTAAGCTTAGCAATATAGCTAGAAAAGTCAGCTTTTTCACTAAACATAGCTTTGTCAGGACGGAATGCAGACAACACCTTTACTTTCATTGTGTCATCGGCCTGCAGCTTTTTGTGGTATTCTAAAGTATCGATAGGATCTTCCGTCGTGCTGACGAGCTCCACCTTCGACACCTCCATGCACCATCGAGGTGTCATTCCCTTTTGGCGAATCAGTATCTTTGTCCGATTATAAATTTCATCGGCATTCGCTTCACTTAGAGGTTCATCGATATCGAAAAAGCGTTTTAATTCCAGAGCGCACCAAATGTAAAGAGGATTCCCTATGAGCTGTGGAAATATCTTCGCAAAAGCCATATATTTTTCATAATAGCTTGCATCACCAGTTATATATCTTTCGTCAATGCCAAAGGTACGCATGGCCCGCCATTTGTAATGGTCGCCGGCAAGCCACATTTCGCCTATATCTTCAAATTCTTTGTTTTCCCAGATTTCTTTGGGCTGTAAATGGCAGTGATAGTCAATAATAGGCATTTGCTTAGCAATAGTATGATATAGTTTGCGGCCAGTCTCGTTCGTAAGAAATAATTCCTCGGAAAATTTTCTGTTCATTTTATTCACCCCTAAAAACCGATAAGTCCGCCGCCATCAACGGGAATGCAGGCCCCATTGATATAGCGAGCTGCATCGCTGCACAAAAATGCAGCGCACATACCTATATCCATTGGATCACCAATTGTTTTGGCAGGAATACGACCCATGATTTTTGCCAAACGCACTGGATCATTATCAGTTGCTTTACGGAACATTGGTGTGTCAATCCAACCTGGCGCAATTGCATTCACACGAATACCGAACTCAGCGCATTCAGCCGTAAGGGTATGGACAAGACCTAGATAGCCTGCTTTTGCAGTGGCATAACCACTTATTTGAGGTTGACCGATATAACTGGCCATGCTAGCCATAAAAATGATACTGCCACGATTGAGGGTTTTCATATGGGGTACCAGCGCTTTCGTCAGTGCAAAAGCACCAATGAGATGTACATTCAGAACGCTTACATAGTCTTCTACTGACATCTCCCATATAAATTTTTTGCAGTGATTACCCGCATTATTAATGAGAATACTAATGGGACCTTGTTCTGCGATAATCCTATCCACCATTTCCTGGGTGCGATCCGTATCTGTAACATTAAACTGGTAGAATACTACCTCTTCACCAAACTCGTTTAATGATTCTGCTGCCTCTTCAGGACCTCGGGAGCTTAATACAATCACCTTTGCCCCTGCACTAACTAGACACCGTATAATAGCAAGACCCAATCCTGAGGCTCCTCCGGTTACGATAGCAGTCTGTCCTTCCAAAGAATATATTTTTTGAATATTAAAGTTTGCCAGATCAATTGACATTCTATTTCCTCCTTTTTCTATATGATCGATTACTCCGTACATTTTCGTGGCAGAGTAACTTGCTTCTCCTGATACTTGTATGGAATGAAATACTCGTTATGGCCCAGTACCTCGCTTTTTGTCAATGTACCTGATGCGATATCTGCTATCATTCGCCCGAGAGATTTTGCCGATTCATCGAGGGTGCAGTCACCCTCAAGAACAAACCCGGCATTAAAATCCATATCATCTTCCATCCGTGCATATGTCGCACTGTTACCTGTTATTTTTATACAAGGAGAAACAGCGCTGCCTACTACATTTCCACGCCCTGTAACGAGGAGTACAATATGACAACCGCAAGATATGAGATCCATCAAACCTTCATTATCATTGGGATTTGTGATGCCAAATTGCATCCAATAGGGATCTGGTGTGGAGTCAAGCAACCATAGTCCTGGATGCGGCGGTTTGCCAGCTACCTTCAAAACACCCTGAATTGGCTTTGTTCCACTCTTTATAACGGCGCCCATACTCTTTTCCTCTATGGTGCTGAGTCCCCCGGCAAAATTTCCGGGACTGACAGAATATTGCCTTACAGATTTACAATAGTCCAGCGCCTTGTCATAAGTATATTGAATCTCCTCACGGGCTTGCTCATTGGCGGCCCGACCTGTAAGCAAATCCACAAGGCCGATTGCCTCCACAATCTCTTCAAAAATAGCAGTGCCTCCCATTTCTATGAGCATATCATAAAAACGGCCTACAACCACATTTCCAGCAAGTCCGCTGGTGTAGTCGCTTCCACCACATTCAGCACCGATTACAAGATCGGACATGTTCATTGGTACACGTGGCGTTTCCTTGAGTGCATGCAGCATTTCATGTACAAGGGTGATACCCTTATCGATGCTTTTTCTCGTTCCACCCTCTGTCTGAATGAACATCCAAGCATGTTCCTTAGCCTCTTCTTCCGCGATGTTGGCCAACCATTCGGGTTGAACGTACTCACAGCCAAGTCCAATCACAAGCACGCCGCCGACATTAGGGTGGCGAATAAGAGAAATTAGCATACGCACAGCATATTCATTGTCGGTGCAACCGGAAAAGCCTACGCATTCTACATCCATGTTGTTGCTGATTCGAGTAATTTCTTTGGCTACAAAAGAGGAGCATTCTACGGTATAAATAACAAGCACTTTATTACGAATGCCTATGCTGCCATTCTTACGGGCAAATCCTTGCCATTGCATATTATTTAGTTCCATAACTACCTCCTCATTCATATTTGATGTCCTTTGGTGCCCCTGTTACTATATCTAGATGGCTTGAACGTTCATCATATTTACTGCACATACAGTGTAAATGGACCCATTTTCCCTTCGCAATACTTTGAGTTGCACGACCAATGACGATGCCATATTTTATTATATCTTCATCACGATCTATATCACGCAGGGCCATTTTATGCCCCATTGGAATATGCTCTACCGCATCGGTTACATCCTGAGTCAAATCGCCCCTTAATACAACAGATCCTTCACTTATTTCAGATAATGCAGTGGCTACATTATCACGAGGATCAATTTGAAATGCTATTTGCTGCTTCATCATATCCTCCCTACAGTATCCCAAATTTCGCAAAAGCTTCGGTGGCACTCATGCCATCTTCGATTGCCTTTCGTACTAATTTCTCACCTGCCGCTTTTTCAAGTGATTTTTGAATCACTTCTTCAGCAACTTCTTTGGGAATTACCAAGACGCCATCTATATCACCAAAGATAATATCGCCGTCATGAATTGTAACCTGTCCTATCTCAATGGGACATCTAAAATCTACCACATTTGTACGGATACTGGAATCTTGTGCCCAGCAGCCTTTGCTGAATACAGGCCAATTTTGACTGAGTACCTGCGGTGTATCACGATGCCAGCCATCCACTACCGCACCCACGCTACCACGCATTCTTGCAGTGGCAGTGAGAAGTTCTCCCCACAAAGCACTATTTCGAGCACCAGTTGCTACGAATACTTCATTCTTTTCCAATTGGTCCAGTGCTTCTGTCAACAATCCAAAAGGCTTCTTTTGTGCACCAAACACATCGTGTTCGAGAACTGTACATGCCTTTCCCGCTATCTTCATATCATTTTGCAACGGTCGAATATATTGCGGCATGAACTGATGGGTATATCCCATCACATCCAGGATGTCGCCAACAACGGGCGTATATAGTTTTTCTTTCATCAGAGCAAACATTTCATCTTCATTTTTCCAGATTGTCATAAATATTTCTCCTTTACTAGTTTAATAGTGTCGAGCCATTGAATGCATTGTTCAAACCAGCCTGCTACATGGTTATCAGGCAAGCGTCCTTTTTCAGGCTCAGCTACGGCTTCTGTTGCAAGGGATAGACCATGGACACCATTGGGATAAAGATGTACCTCAGCAGGAATACCGTAGGTTGCCAACCCCTGGGCAAACAGAATTACATTTTGTACTGGAACTGTCTCATCATTCATCGTGTGCCACAAAAATGTGGGCGGTGTATGTTCGCTTATAAAATGCTCTAAGGAAAAATATGACGCATCATTTTTTCCTGCAAGGGCTTCTATACTTTCCTTATGTCCATATTTGCCTGTGGTGATAACCGGATAGCACAGAATAAGCCCATCTGGTCTATGTATGGTCATAGGCCCGAAGGTTGTATCATCGTTCCAATGCACACCAAGGCTTGCAGCTAAATGACCACCTGCAGAAAAACCGCAAACAATCACAGGTTTTCCCTCAAAACCCATTTCTGCAGCACGTATTCTTACTTCCCTTACAGCCCATGCAAGCTCTTTTAGGGGCTTCTTTCCTAAGTTTTCTCCCACTGAATAGCGAAGCACAAATGCTTGCCAGCCTGCAGAGCAAAATGCGTCGGCTACCGGTTCACTTTCCCGAGGTGAGAGAAATTGATATCCTCCTCCCGGACAGATAATGATTGCACCTTTTGCATTGGGTATTTGCTTATAAGAAAGGCTCGCGCCTGTATCTTCGTTAATGAAGCACTGGGTCAATATAAAACCTCCTTTAGCCTCCCATTACAGGCATAACCAAGTCTGGGATATACATTACGATACCTGGAACGTATGTTATGATAAGCAATACCACTATCATAACCACAAAAAAAGGTAACAGTGTTTTCGTCAATTTTTCAATAGGCACACCGGATACTGCGGAACCTACAAACAACGTCCCTCCTACAGGTGGTGTAATTAACCCAATACCAAGGTTTAATATCATGATTACCCCAAAATGAACTGGGTCAAGTCCAGCGCCAACCGCTATCGGTAACAATATTGGTGTCGCTACAAGAATGATCGCAGACATATCCATAATCGTACCAAGTAATAACAACGTTATATTTAGAATGAGCATGATTACATATCTGTTATCTGTTACACTGGTAATAGCGTTTGCCACCAGTTCAGGCATTTTCAAGTAGGTCAGCAGCCATCCGAAAACCTGCGAAGTAGAAATCAGAATCATCACGATCGCAAGAGTGCCAAGGGATCGTTCGATAACTCGCCACATTTTTGCCAGTGTAAGTTCCTTGTAAATAAAGAAACTAACGAACATTGCCCATATTACCGCAATGGCTGCAGATTCTGTAGCCGTGAAAACACCAGTTACAACACCAAAGACTACAATAATAACAGTTATAAGCCCCCAAATGGAATCAATCAGCGTTTTCCATACATGCTTGATATCAAATGGATCACCCTTTGGATAGTTTCGTTTTACAGCAAGAATGTAACTGTATACCATCAATGCAATTCCTAAGGTGATTCCAGGAACAATTCCGCCTAGAAATAGACGACCTACAGATACACTACCTGCCACCATGGCATACATGACCATATTATGACTAGGAGGGATCAATAGTCCTTGAACCGAACTTGTCATTGTAATGTTCGTTGAAAACTCATCATCGTACCCTTGTTCTCTCATCATTGGAATAAGAATGGTTCCAAGAGATGCAGTATCTGCAGTGGAAGATCCTGATATGCCGCCAAAGAACATTGAGGCAACCACGTTTACCATGGCAAGCCCACCTCGAAGCCAGCCTACAAGGGCATTAGAAAGATTGATAAGTCTTTTGGATATACCGCCTGCCCCCATGAGCTCACCGGCTATGATAAAGAATGGCACTGCCATTAGCGTGAATACATTTACACCCTTTACCATTAGCTGTGCAATTTGCATCAGTGGCAATCCCAGATACAAAGTTGTTAAAAGACTGGAAATACCTATGGCGAAAGCGATAGGGAATCGGCAAATCAGCATAACAAAAAAGGAACCAACTAGAATCAATATAGCAATTGTATTTACATCCATTTGCTTTTTCCCTCCGTTTCACGAATTTGTTCTGCAGCATCTTCTACCAACGCTTTGGCATCATCTGCCACAGTATTACCATGGAGTATGATACCTCTTCTACGACGGTCAAAATAATTGATCAATCTCTCCATTTCCATCAGACATACTGCAATACCCGCAGCGGGGCAGGTAAGATACAACCACATGGATTTAATTCCTACACCAGTTATCGTATTTCTTCCAGCCAACATGGAAAACTTCCATCCATAAACAATCATAAATACACCAAAACCAAATATACCAACTTGCGCCGCACCGCGCATCACAGATACAACCTTTTCAGGTACAATAAAATCAATCACTGACATACGAATATGTGTATCATTTCGTATAGCAAGTGCTGCACTGACAAGAGACATATACACCATGCACATCAGCACAATAGGCTCACCCCATACAAGACTGCTTTTTATAAAAAATCTGTTGAACACAACATATGTTGTAATCACTACCATGCCTATAAATGCTAACTTGCATGAGGTCATAAAAAAACAGTATACGCCATCAAAAAACTTTGCAACCCATTTCATAGCATACCTCCCCTGTTTTAATCTGAGTATGAAAATGGGGACCCGCGCCGGAACTGTCCCCACTTTTTGCTGAAAGTCTTCTATTTTGCTAGAATCGCATCGTAGTATTTTTCAGAACCAGCAGCATATTTTGACACAACACCTTTTGTTGCTTCAATATATGGTGTCTTGTCAGGTACTTCTATGACATTGGCACCTGCTGCTTTAATTTGTTCTAATAGTTCACTATCCAATTTTTCTATATTCTCACGATTCCATTTTTCAGTCTCTTTCGCAGCTTCCATAATCAAGTTTTGATCTTCCGTATCAAGCTTGCTCCATACAGACTCACTCATCAGTACGATGGAAGGACTATATGTATGGCCTGTTAGAACATAGTTTGGCGCAACTTCATAAAATTTGTTTGAGTAGTAACCTGAGTAAGGTTGCTCCGCACCATCCACTGTACCTGTTTGAAGAGCAGAATATAGTTCTGAAAAGCTGATAGGCGTTGATTGAACACCTAAAGCACCTACAGTATCAGTCATAAGGTCATTTGTAGGAACACGCAATTTAAGACCTTTGAAGTCTTCAATACTGTCAATCGCAATCTTTTTTGATGTGAAGAAGTGTCGAGCTCCTTCATCAAGATAGAAGAGTCCTACCATACCTGAACCTATTTCTTGAGGTTCACCAAGGAATTCCTCTCCGATTTCACTGTCCAGTACATTCCAAAGATGCGCACGATCACGGAAGATAAAAGGCAATCCAAACAATGTCAATTTTTTAGCTCCGAAATCGCCAAGAGAGTTGGTATTCCCGCGGGCGATATCTATTGCACCGCCACCCATTTGTAATGTTTGGTACATAGTTTTTTCATCACCTAGCTGGCCAGCTGGGAATACCTCTATTTTGATACGTCCGTTTGATTTCTCAGAAACAAGCTTGGCAAACTGTTTTCCACTTTCAGCCATGATGTGTCCATCGGGGTTTAATTCTGCATATTTAAAAGTATAGGAAGGCTTTTCTTTTTCTGCTGTAGAGTTGGCTTCGGTATTAGATGCTTGCTTTGCACCGCACCCAGACAATAAAGTCATGAGCATTACCATCGCAAGTAACAAGGAAAGCGTTTTTTTCATTGAAATGATCCCCCTTTAATTTTGTTTGTTCTGCTAAAATAACAACTTGTATTCTCCGTGTTCATACATCGACATACTGCTTTGAAAAACGATTTCACTGCCTACATAGACTGTATCCATAGGCGGGCGTATGCCTCGAAGGACATATTCTACTAGGTACTTTCCTGCTAAATATGCCTGCTTGTAAGGATTTTTATGCAGCAAATTGGTAAAGACACCTGTTCGTAAATAATCAAAATTTTCTTCGAACAAGTCACTCCCTACTGCTGTCATCTGCCCAGCCTTACCGCTTTCAATCAGCGCCTTTCCCAGCATTACGCTGCCTCGGGCATTTACACTACAACACGCAGTCACTTCTTCACGCTGCAAGCCTCGAAGAATACGATTGTAATCTTCCTGTTGGATTTTATTGGTGTGAATTTTGTAGATTGGATTTTTCAGTCCTTTTTCCTCCAAATAGGCATCGAACCCCTGGGCAATTAGGTAGTGAGCTGGAACTGCTGCATCTCCGGCACAAAGCAGAATTCCCCCATCCTTTGGCGTTTGGCGAATGATAAGCTCTGCCAATGTGCGTCCGATGATTTGATAGTTGGGCTGCACACAGCACAATCTTCCGGATTGTGGTGAGTCCATACCAACATGAACAACAGGAATCTCTTTTTCAATAAAGCGCTGAATAGCCACTTTTTCCCGAATATCCGTGTAGCCCATCGTCAGCAAACCATCAACTTCAGTGTGTTTCAACAGATCAGTGAGTTCATCTGCTTGATTATTAAGGCCGTCATAGTACTGCACCTCAAGCAGTTCAACGTTGAAGTCACTCATCGTGCGCATATAGTCACGCACGCCTTCCCACACATAAGTAAAGAAGAATCTGTTATCTTCAGTTGGACCTGGAAATGCTGCCGCAATACGAATGGTTTTACGCTTTAACGATGCTGCAACGGCATTCGGTCGATAGCCGCAATCTTTAGCAACTTTCTGAATACGCAATCGTGTTTCTTCGCTCACTCCCGGTTTTCCAGACAAAGCACAGTGTACTGTGCCTATGGAAACACCTGACTTCTCAGCTATGTCCTTGATAGTAATACGCTTTTTCAAAACAGTCACCTCATATTTACTAAAACGTTTTTGTTGTTATATTGTCATTATAGAATTATAAGAAGATTATGTCAATACATTTTAACCCAACATAAAGTAATTATTGATTTCAATCCTTTCACTACTATATTTTGTTTATAGCTATATATATTTTTCATAACTTTGATTCCTTTTTTACTATAATCCACATTAATATTAACCAAAACGTTTTTGTATTTTGTATTTTCTATTCGCTATGATAAAATTAAATACAGCTTTTATAAGCACTCTCAAGAGAAAAATAACGATACCTCTCTTTGTCTCAAATTTGGTTGGCGAACCGTATCTATTCTAACAAAAGAAGGTTATTTTTTTCTACTCATAGCCAAAGCTTTTTGGAACCCCCGGTAGAACCGAGGCCGCTGAAAAAGTCAAAACCTTGTCATAAGAAATTATGATAAGGTTTTTCTTTTTCACAAAAAGGAAATTGGCAATAGATGTTGAATACT
>NZ_JACHEN010000006.1 GCF_014205875.1 Anaerosolibacter carboniphilus | reverse complement strand
ATAAGTACTTTAAGATAAAGTTCACACTAGCCAATGTAGGTACTTTTCTTTGGCTTATTTGTTATGCCTATTTTCTATCAACTTGATTTCTCTAGTTTTTTTAAAAAATTTATATTGACTTTTGGTGGCTGGTCTACAACCTCGTCCTTCTGTCGCATCATTCTACTAAGACTACTTCTCTATTTCCCACTGATTTCCTCCTCAATATAAAAATCGATTTATTATACTTTTGAATAAATCGATCCCTAGAAAAATAAATACCTTGCTGTCTCATTCTTATATTCTCTATATCGTTCCTGGAAAATCATCTCTAAATGTTTCTCCTCTTGAAGGATGAGTTTATGAATTGACATAACATTCAATATGAAAACAAAGAATGTGAGTATATTGGGATATGTTAAAAACACACCTGTAAACATGAGATCAAAGCCAACAAAGGCTGGATTTCTGCTATATCTATAGATTCCCTCTGTAATTAGCTCTGTTTTTGTTTTCTTATCAATACCTACCCGCCATGATGTTCTCATTGTAATCATAGCTAAAATAAATAACCCTAGCCCTGCTGCCATGGCTGCGATGCCAACATAACGTATATTATCGTTAACAGGAAAATCTTTAAAAACATTTCTAACCAAATCATCTGCCACTGATTCAAAAAACCATACGAACCCCCATACAAAGGTGGTAATCTTAAGCAAAATTTCCGTATGGTCAATTTCTCTTCCCTTTTTCCCTTTCCCCAGTACATTCCCATGGATACCATGCCTTCTATATAGCATGAATAACTTCATGAGATAAGATACAAGAAAAATGATAAACAATATAAATGATAAAACATTTGTGACTTTCATAATAATACCTCCCAATATTATATGAATAAATGCTCATATAATCATGTATATTATAATACTTCTTTTTCTTCTTTTCAATATGAAAAATGAAAAACAGCCCTAATCTTTTGACAAGGACTGTCTATAAAATATATTTACTTCACAACGATATTAAAGATCTTACCTGGTACGTAGATTTCTTTCACGACGGATTTTCCATCGATAAAGGCAAAAATCTTTTCGTCTGCCATTGCCTTTTCTTTTGCGTCTTCTTGAGAAGCATCAGCAGCGATGACGATGGTACCCCTTACTTTACCATTCACCTGTACAGCCATTTCAATGGTATCATCCTTTGTTTTGGCTTCATCCCACTGTGGCCAAGATTGATCTGTAACCATACCTTCGAACCCATTCATCTGCCACAGTTCTTCTGTAATATGGGGTGCGATTGGATTGAGTAACATTAAGAATACCTTAAATTCTGCTTTATTGATAGCACCTTTCCCATTAAAATCATTGATCAAAGACATCAAGGCTGCTATAGCTGTGTTAAACTTCAAGTTTTCAAAGTCTTCGCTGACCTTTTTGATCGTTTTATGAATGGTGCTTTCCAGGTCACTGGATAGCGCATCTCCATCCACCAAGATGCTTTGAAGTTTCCAAGTACGATCTAGGAATCTTCGGCATCCCTTGATACCATTTTGTGACCACGGTACACTCTTCTCGAAATCCCCAATAAACATTTCATATACTCTCAGGGTATCTGCCCCAAACTCCTCAACAATGTCATCAGGATTTACCACATTGCCTCTGGATTTTGACATTTTCTCGCTGTTTTCACCCAAGATCATACCATGGGACGTACGCTTCTGATATGGCTCTGGCGTTGGTACTACACCATAATCATATAGGAACTTATGCCAAAATCTAGAGTACAATAGATGCAGGGTTGTATGCTCCATACCACCATTGTACCAATCAATCGGTGTCCAATAATCAAGATTCTCCTTGCTGGCCAGTTCTTTATCGTTATAAGGATCTGTATATCTTAAGAAATACCAAGAGGATCCTGCCCATTGCGGCATGGTATCTGTTTCTCTTTCCCCTTTTCCTCCACACTTTGGACAGGTAGTTTCCACCCAATCTCGCATGTTAGCCAATGGAGATTCTCCATTTTCCGTAGGCTCATAGCTCTCTACCTCAGGCAACACCACTGGCAGTTCTTCCTCTGGTACAGGGACCCATCCACATTCCTGGCAGTAAACCAGCGGAATTGGCTCTCCCCAGTACCGCTGACGGGAGAATACCCAGTCTCTCAACTTAAAGTTTACCTTTCGCTGACCAATTCCTTTTTCCTCAAGCCAGCTGCTGATCTTTTCCTTGGCTTCCTTTACTTCTAAGCCATTGATAAATCCAGAGTTTATCAAGACACCGCTCTCTGTATCCGTGTAGGCAGCTTCTTCCACATTACCGCCTGCTACAACCTCCACAATTGGAAGATTAAATTTCTTTGCAAATTCCCAGTCCCTTGTATCGTGGCCTGGTACAGCCATGATGGCACCTGTACCATAGGATATCAATACATAATCAGAAATGAAGATTGGAATTTCCTTTTCTGTGACAGGATTTATCGCCTTAACGCCTTGAATCTCTACCCCAGTTTTCTCTTTTACCAGCTCAGTTCGCTCAAAATCAGACTTCTTGCTGGCTTGTTCTTTATAGGCTTCAATCTCATTTAAATTTGTGATGTGACTTTTCAATTCCTCAATCAATGGATGTTCAGGGGCAATAACCATATAGGTTGCACCAAACAATGTATCTGGCCTTGTGGTATAAACCCTAATCTGTTGATTGCCCGTCACATTAAAATCAATTTCCATTCCTGTGGAGCGACCAATCCAATTTTCCTGCTGAATTTTTACACGGTCGATATAATCGACAATTTGTAAGTCCTTGATCAATCGTTCTGCATATTCTGTTATTTTTAGCATCCATTGGTTTTTGATCTTACGAACGACCTCGCCGCCGCAACGCTCACAAACACCATTGACCACCTCTTCATTGGCCAAACCAACCTTACAATCTGTACACCAGTTAATAGCTGCCTCTTTTTTATAGGCTAATCCTTTTTCAAAAAGCTTTAGAAAAATCCATTGGGTCCATTTGTAGTAGTTAGGATCTGTGGTATCTACCTCTCTTGACCAGTCAAAGGATAATCCCAATGATTTCAATTGAGCCTTGAAGCGAGCAATATTTTGCTCCGTAACGATCCTTGGGTGAATCTTATTTTTGATAGCAAAGTTTTCTGTCGGTAATCCGAATGCATCCCATCCCATAGGATAAAGAACATTATAACCTTGCAATCTTCTTTTTCTCGATACAACGTCCAAGGCTGTATAGGATCTTGGATGTCCAACGTGGAGCCCTTGTCCCGATGGATAAGGGAACTCTACCAATGCATAATATTTAGGCTTCGACTTGTCATCGGAAGCATAAAAAGTTCCTTTTTCATCCCATATGTCCTGCCACTTCTTCTCAAGGTTTTTTGGATTATACTCTTTCATGCTGTTCACATCCTCTTTTTAGTATAAAAATAAAAAGTCCTTCATCTCCATATAGAGACGAAAGACTCGCGGTACCACTCTATTTGACAGCCTTAGACTGTCCTCTCAAAAACGATAACGGGTTTATCCGATCAGGGCTAATACTTTCACCCCAATAGCTCCAGGACGAGTTCAATTTTCTTTGCTGTCATCTTTCACCAACCGATGACTCTCTGGAAACAAAGATTCAACCTACTACTTCCCTTCTTTGCCAAATATTCATTTGAAAGTATTGTATCAAATAATAAAACAGAAATCAATTTATTATTTCAATTATTCCCTAAATAGGAAGATACTAAACATACTTATCTTCTTCATGCTTCTATCCCTTTCGCTAGCGTAAAGAAAAATTCCACGCCCATGTCAGTATTCCTTACACCATATTCACTTCCATGAAGCTCTAAAATATTTTTTACGATGGCAAGACCCAATCCTGTTCCCCCTGATTGACGCCCTCTCGCTTCTTCAAGTCGATAGAAACGATCCCAGATTCTATCCATCTTCTCTTCTGGAATAGGCTGCCCCTCGTTTTCAATCCCAATTACGACTTGATCTTCCCTCGTTTTTATATAAATATGAATATTCCCTTCCACTGGTGCATGCCTTATGGCATTACTCAATAGATTAACGATCACCTGCTCAATCCGCCACATATCTCCATAACACCAGCATTCATCTTCTTCATAAATATGTTTTAATCGTAGACCTTTTTTCTGAACCTGTTGAATAAAACGATGGGCCACCTCGTCAATCAATGAATGGATAGAAAAATTCTGTTTCTTCAGCTGATAGGCCTTAGACTCCAACTTAGATAACTCCAGCATATCCAATACGAGAACATCCATTTTTCCTATTTCATCCAGAATCACTTCCAGATAATATTCTTTCTTCTCTTCAGCTATCCCATCTTTTAATCCCTCAGCATATCCCTTCATGATACCCAAAGGTGTCTTCAACTCATGAGATACACTGGAGACGAACTCTTTCCTCATTTTTTCCAAGCTTCTTTCCTTTTCAATTTCTACTTTAAGTTTTTCGTTGGTTGTCTGTAAATCCGCCATGCTCCTGCTAAGGTTTTTGGAAAGGCTGTTTAAGCTGTTGGCTAAGCTTCCGATTTCATCGGTGGATGTACTGTCACAGGTCACTGAAAAATCAAGGTTTGCCATCTTCACTGCTGCATTGTTGATCTGAATCAGCGGTTTCGCAACCATTTTGGAGTAAATATAGGATAATGCCATGATCAATAAACCAGCGAGAAGAAATAGGTAGATATAGTAATCCTTCATCACTCCAGCGGCTTCTCCAACGGGCTGCAGCGAGGTCATGGTAAAGATCATTTCACGTAATCTTCCATCTTCTATAATGGGTTTTACCAAGACAACATTGTCGATACCATTCATGGGATTCTTATATGGATAACGAATGACTTCATCATCTTTAAATGCAAAATTTTCTCCATTTGCAACCCAAAACCATTGATCCACAGCAGACCAAAACATGTCTTCTTTGTATGGCGCCATATTATCCCTTCGTTCTGGCAGATTAACCTCTACGATCTTTCCTTCAATATTTTCCATATTGATTTGGATAACTTGCGCTTCCTTACTCCCAGCTACTTCGAAGGGTATATCACCTTTTTGAACTGCAATTTTCCCTGGTTGAGCTTGTATGGCAAATTCTGCTGTTTTAGGTATACTGATGATTTTGAATTTGTTTACAGCTGGTGTTAACTGGTTCAAGCTTAGCCACGGGGAACCCTTCATCTGGATACGAAATGGGTAGAACGTACCATACTTTTCTCCAGTAAAGATGCCTTCCAGCTTCACATCGGATCCTACAGTTACATTCAGTTCCTGGAATACTTCCATCATCATAATATTGTTTAAAGGAATCGTAATTCTCTCTTTTTCTGCATTTTCCACTACAATATCAAAGGCATGGACATACTTAGGTGCACCACGTTCGTTTAATATAGCCACTTGAGCGTTATTTTGATCAATAAACTTGTTGATATTCTTGACGATCGTTTTCTGATCCCATGGTCTTCCTTCATACAAGTTTGCAAAGTCTTCTATACTTTTTTCCAGGCGATTTACTTTCTGATAGATATAGAATCTTTCAAAAAACAATGTTTGAGCAACAGCCGTAACCATTAAAAAAAATATAAAAAATGCTGAAGTAATGGCAAAAAGCTTAAAGGTTATACTTTTGTTCCTCATTTGTTCACCTCAAATTTATACCCCACTCGGGTGATGGTGCCGATATGTTTAGACCATTCTCCCAGCTTGCTCCGTATCTTTTTGATATGGGTATCCACAGTACGAAGATCTCCGAAATAATCATATCCCCACACATGATTTAAAATTTGTTCTCTCGTCAATACCATTTCCTTATTTTCCATCATATATAAAAGCAGCTCATATTCCTTGGGTGCTAGTTCTACCAATACATCATCCAACTTCACCGCACGAGACAACTTATTGATCTCAATTCCCCCGCAATGTAAAACGCTGCTATCCTTTCCTACATTTCCTTCGGCCCGCTTTAGCAGCATTTTTGATTTAGCCACCAGAACCTTTGGACTGAAGGGCTTTGTCACATAGTCATCAGCGCCTAACTCATAACCCATCAATTTATCATCTTCATCAGAACGAGCTGTCAGCATAATGACTGGTACATCCGATTCTTTTCTTATTCTCTTGCAAACCGCCCATCCATCAATCTCTGGAATCATAATATCTAAAATTACCAGATGAATATTGTTCTCTTCAAATATCTCCATGGCTTCCCTTCCATTGGATGCTTCAAAAATATGGAATTGTTCTTTCTTAAAATAATCCACTAAGATTTCTCTCATTCTATCTTCATCTTCTATCAACAATAAATTTCTGTTCATTCCCATTCCTCCTTTAGGAATTAAAGACCATAATTTCCTATAGATGAACAAAGCAAATACCTACTTATATTATAGCCCATAAGTAGGTATTTGTTTGCTATCTATGTGTATATTACTCCTCCACTTTTTCTGTGGCTGGCAATGCTGGTATAGCTATTTTCATTGCTGGCAGCTTTAATGTCATGCCACCGACAGTGATCTCATGGGCCGTAAACAAATCTCCCTTTAATTCTTTCAGAAAATCCTTACCCATGGAAATCACGTTTCCTTCGACAGGGATACCTTTTACAGCTTCACCAATCTCTACCCCTTCATCCTTTATCCTTTTAAGAATCTCTTCCTTATCTAATTCAATAATCCCTTCTTCTCCCTTCATCTTTAAGACCGGTGCTTTCTCTGAAATTTCAGCAAAATCCTTTTCTGTCAAATTCATTCCTTCTTCAGCCGGAATCGCTTTTACGACATGGATACCCCCTGTTTCTTTATCCGACATTATCTTTAAAATATCTTCTTTGTCTAGTTCAACAATGCCCTCTTTGTTCCCTAGCTTAAATACTGTCACAGTCTCAGAAAGCGCTGCATCTTCATCTCCCTTTATACCTGCTGCTGTACGGAAGATCTTTACTGGGCCATTCGCTAGATTTAGGCTATTTCCTTTTAGGGTCACCTTTGTTCCGACTGTTGGATCCAACTTTTTATAATCCTCTAATTGCTCAAATCCAAAGATTGGAACTGTATATTCTTTCCCATCCTGGTCAGCCACAATCCAAGCATGATCTTGTATCTCCTGAATAGTCCCCTCTATTATCTTTTCTTCAGGTGCTTGAATTTTTCCTGCAAGCACATTTTTCGGCGCTTGCTCTGTTTCCTGGTTATCTGCTAACACTGGGGATGTCAGTACTCCTACTGACAAAGTCAATGCCAATGCTGTTGCTAATACTTTGTTCATGTTGTTTCCTCCTCAAAATTTGTTTTACTTACATTACCTAGTTTAAACGTCTTTTGTGTCCTTACTGTGAACAACCTTTGTATTTTTTATGAAATATACGCTCTTCTGTGGATAAAATATAGTAAAATGTTATTAGATCCTTTTATGGAGGAGGTATACAAATGTCAGAAATTCATCGAGGAATCATTACAAAAATTGAGCAGCAGGAAAAGAACAAAGGTCGCTATTCCATCTATGTAGATCATCAGTTTGCTTTTGGCATCTCTGAAGACTTGCTGGTGAAATACCGTTTGCTGAAAGGGAAAGAAATTGATCCTGCCTCCATGGAAACAATCATTGAAGAAGAGGAACAGAATAAGGCCAATCACTATGCCCTCAAGCTTTTATCCTTCCGCGGTAGAACCCGCCAGGAAGTGGAGAAGAAGATGAAAGAAAAAGAATATGAGGCTCCAACCATCGAAAAAACCTTGGCTTTCCTCCAAACCCATAACTACATTAACGATGAGGATTTCGCGGCGTCTTATATCCGTGATAAGGTAAACATTCAAAAGTTGGGTAAGATGCGGATTAAGCAGGAGCTTTATCAGAAGGGAATCGACAAAACTACTGTCCAAGAGGCGATAAACGAACAAATTGATCCTATTGATGAATTCGAAACAGCCCTAGATCTTGGAAGAAAAAAGCTGAATTCTACCTATCGAAATGATGATAAAAACGCCCAGTATCGGAAGCTTGGCAGTTTTTTACAAAGGAGAGGTTATGATTACGACATCATTAAGAAGGTACTAAATACCCTTGTAAAATAAGTATGAAAAAGGATGGCCTTTCGCCATCCTTTTTCATACTTATTTTACATATATATCTGAAAACTCAATATGAATTCTTTCAATATTGCCCGTGCTATAGTAGGTATTTCTCTCCTGTATTTGACCTGCTTCAATCCTTTTTACAGGCAGCACGATCTCAAATTCACTACCCTGACCAACTTCACTCTTTAGTATAATTCGCCCATGATGCATTTCTACGAGAGATTTTACTAAAGATAGACCAATGCCGCTTCCTTCTTGGTTTTTTGCAAATGTTTTTTCACATTGAATAAATCGCTTAAATATTTCATCCTGCTTTTCTTTTGGAATCCCTTCTCCAGTGTCTTTTACACAGATATGAATATTGTCCTTCTCTTCAGAAATGTGAACAGATATTTGTCCTCCTGACGATGTAAACTTTATGGCATTGGAAAGGAGGTTCAGTATAATTCTCTCGATCTTATCAGGATCGCATGCCATCACTTTCTCCTCTACACTTGTATCAAAAACCATATCTACGCCCTTGTTTCCTATGTATTCTGCCACAGATAATGTAATATCTTCAACAATTCTAACGATGTCATAATTCCCTAATTCTGCATGAATATAACCTGAATCGATCTTCGTCCTATCAATAAAATTATTTACCAACCGAATGAGGCGATAGCAGTTCTGCTTGACCATGCGAATATATTTAACTAGCTTTTCTTTAGAAGCTGCATCCTCCATGTCTCGCGCAATTAGATCAATCATCTCATTAGATCCCAATATTACATTTATCGGTGTCTTCAACTCATGGGATATATTGGTAAAGAATTCCGTTTTCACTTCGTCACATTCCATGGCCAATTTCAATGCCCTTTCATCTTCCTTGCGCTGGGTGATATCCCTAGAACAGAATATAGCTCCCACAGGTTGATTTTTCTGATCATAAATTAGTTTTCCGACGGCTTCCAGCCAGACATAATGCCCCCTTGCATGTCTATACCTACATTCTATCTTATAACTCTCACTCACCCTCTCCGACACATTTTCAAAAAACTGACCCATCAGCTTCTGTCGGTCATCAGGATGGATCAATGCAAAAATCGGCTTGCCCAAAAGATCAGCAGACGTATATCCCAGAATATCTTCATGGGAAGGTGTCACATATTGAAGGATGCCTTCCAAATTCGTTTTGGAAATGATATCAATCGTATTATCTACAATTTGTTTTAAATGTTCTTCCCGCTCACATAGAGCTTTCTCAATCTTTTTTCTCTGTTGAATCTCCTGCTCCAACTCCATGATTTTATTCTTTAGATAAAGTATGATCTCTCCTTGAGTTTGGCTGAATGCATCACCTTGTCGCCCAGCCTTATCCCTTTGTGTTTTTCCCAATACCATAAACCTTCCCCCTTGTAGCTAATAACGTAGCAATAAACTCGGTAAACAATATATCGGAAAACATCATCAAGTTTTAAATATTTCTTTAGCAACTTATTTCCTATATTTTACAAAATTCCTGCTTAAATTTTTCGCAACTTTCGACAGCATTTACATTGGATGTATTAAATGAACAAAGTTGCCTATCGGCAATTTGTTTTCGCTAGGAAACCCTAGGTTTCCTTCGACGGCTGCAAAACAGCCTGAGGACCTTCCTGAATACGGCAAAGGGGAAAATCCCCTCTGCACACCCCATATATAGGAAATTGAAAACCATAATTTCCTATATATCAAAAAGGCCGCTATAACAGCGACCTAAAACTTGGATTTAATATTTCTCTCATAAAGTACTTTTATCTTTCTTCCATATTCTTTAGAAACAGTCTATGGAGATCATCCTTCAATGGTACCTTTAACTCTCTTAACGCACCATTCAATGCCTTCATGGTTATGTACAGCTTTTCTTCCCTACAATTTTCCCCCATGTGGCCGATACGAAACACCTTATCCTTTAAGAATCCAAAAGCTCCTCCTATCATGATGTTATGTTCCTTTAACATCTTTTCATTAATCTCTTGAAATGAAGTTTCAGCAGGAACCATTACTGTTGTAACCGTATTGGAATACCCGTCTACTGGGTATAACACTAATCCAGACTCCATCAGGCTCTGTCTTACGGCATTTCCAATCTTCTGATGCCTTTCAACTGGAGAAGCTTCTTGCAGCCATCTTTCAATGGCAGTTCTTAATCCATAGATATCACTAATAGGCTGGGTATAGGGGAACCATTTCTCTTTATCCCAGTTTTTCCAATGGGAAAGGTTCGTATAAAAACCTGTGATGGCTACCCTTCTATTCAATATTTTACGCCATGCATTGTCACTGATACTTAAGAAAGTCAAGCCTGGAGGTGCTGATAAACACTTTTGAGATCCCCCCAATATCATATCAATTTTCCAATCGTCGGTTCTTAATGGCTCACCGCCAACCGCCGAAACGGAATCTACCACTGAGATAATCCCATATTTGTTCAAAAGGGGACAGATATGATCCACTGGGTTCGTAATTCCTGAAGGAGTTTCACAATGGACCAATGTAGCTATTTTAAAATCATGATCTTCTTTTAGAAAATTCTCTAGTTTTTCCACATCCACAGCCCTGCGATAATCTGATTGGAAATAAACCACTTCTCCACCATACATTTTTACAAAATCCCCAAAGCCATTACCAAAAATTCCGTTATCAATACAAAGTACCCGATCTCCTGGCTCAATTAGAGATGCACAGGCCGCCTCTAACCCTAATATCCCTTCGCCACTTAAAATTAAGATATCATTTTTTGTATGCAGCAGCTCTTTCAATTTGTTACAAGTCTCCCGATAATAATCGAAGAAATTTTGATCCAAATCAGGATTTGTAATTTCTTCTGCCATAGCTTTTCTTACATCCTCATGGACGTAGGTAGGCCCTGGTGTCATAATCATAGGCTTTTTCATCACATGCCAACTCCTTTATGATAAACGAACAAAGTTGCCTATCGGCAATTTGTTTTCGCTAGGAAACCCTAGGTTTCCTTCGACGGCTGCAAAACAGCTTCCTGAGGACCTTCCTGAATGCGGCAAGGGGGAAATCCCCTCTGCACACCCCATATATAGGAAATTGAAAATCATAATTTCCTATATATTAAAACAACTTCGTCTTTTTAATAGCAGTAATCACCGGAAGTCCTAAAACTGCACCTGCTATAATTTGAACCACATTCCCAGGTATTGATGTCACAGGGCTTACCCAGTTTCCATAAAGAATAACCTCTGTAACATAATACCCAAATAACATCCATATTCCACCGATCAAAATCGCTGCCATGTTCCATAATAAATTATTCCCATTTCTCCCACTACTATGTGAAATACTACCTATTACATAACCCATGATTCCTCTGACAACAAAAGTAAACGGTGCCCATGCCATCCACCCAGATACCATATCAAATAATGCCATCCCAACAGAACCCGCCAAAGCCCCCTTTTTCTTTCCAAAAACAATGGCTGCCATAAAAAGCATCGTATTTCCCAAGTGAATTAATCCTCCATTCATAGAAATGGGCAATCGAAGATTAATAAACTTGGTAGCAATAAATACAAGAGCGATGAGCAATCCTGATATCGTTACATCCTTTGTCTTACTACTTGCTTTTTTAGCACCTACAAAATTATTTTCCATAAAACTCCCTCCAATTTTTTGATCATTACAATTTATTATATTACGCAGACAATATAAATACAATCTATTTTTTATGCATACAATTTACCGTTTTATAGATACAATTTATCGAATGCCCCTTTGAATCTAAATAGAAAGAAAGGACACCAGGTTTAATAGCCAGTGTCCTTTCCCTCTATTTAGATTGACTCATTAGTTGATCCAGCTCATCTACTAACTGATCGAATTTTGCCAGTGCTTTCTCCACCGGCATTGTGCTTGACATATCTACGCCCGCCTTCTTTAAAATCTCTACAGGATAATCAGAACCTCCTGCTGCTAAAAAATCTAAATAAGCGTCTCTGGCTGGCTGACCTTCATTGATGATTTTGTAACTGATGGCCTCTGCTGCTGCCATGCCGGTGGCATACTGATATACATAGAAAGTGTAGTAGAAGTGGGGAATTCTTGCCCACCATACTTTTACGAGTTCATCTACTTCAAAATCGGGACCATAATATTTTTGCATCAAGCTGCCCCACATTTCATTTAATGCTGTTGCACTTAGTGCCTCTCCAGCTTCTGCCTTTTCATGGATTAGTTTTTCAAACTCTGCATACATCAACTGGGTATAAATAGAACCTCGAATATTTTCAAGATACGTATTGATTAAGTACATTTTCTCTTCTTTTGTCTTGGCATTCTTAATCAAATAATCCAGCATGAGAGACTCATTGGTCGTTGATGCCACCTCTGCGGTAAAGATAGGATATTCAGCCGTAGCATAGGGCTGAGACTTATTAGAATAATAGCTATTAAGGGCATGGCCCATTTCATGGGCAATGGTTAACACGTCATCCAAGGACCCATTATAGTTTAACAGTACATATGGATGGGTGTCATAACTTCCCCATTGATAAGCGCCAGACCGTTTGTTTTGTGTTTCATATACATCAACCCAGCCCTCAGAGAATCCTGCCATTAGGTCACTGATATATGTATTCCCTAAGGGTGTCAGCGCTTCAGCTACCATTTTCTTTCCATCTTCATATTTGATATCCGTATCTACGTCATTCACCATGGTTACGTACATATCGTAATAATGTACCTTATCTTGTATCCCCAAAGCTTTCTTTCTTAAGGCAACGTATTTATGCAATGGTGCTAGATTCTTGTTTACCGCTTCAATTAAGCTATTGTATACTTCTGGTTTAATATTGTTTTGATCCAGGGACCATGCTAGGGCCGAATCATATTTTTTTGCCTTAGCAAAAAAGATGTTCTTCTTTACTTCACCTGACATAGCCCCTGCGATTGTATTGATATAATCATTATAACTGGTAAATTCCGCTTCAAAAGATTGCTTTCTCAACTCTCGGTTGGGATGGTCTAGCATTCTACTATATGTTCCACCCGTTAGAATAATTTCTTTTCCTTGCTCATCTAGTATTTTCCCAAGCTTTCTATCCACATTCTTGAAGGTTCCATGAATATTGCTAGGTGTAGAAGCCATATCCCCTGCTAAAGCCAGAATCTGTTCTTCACCTGCCGATAGGGTATGGGCTTTCATTCTGAAAAGATTATCAAAATAAAAGTTATAGACCTTTAGCCCCTCCTTCTGCTCCATAAATTCAGTCATTGTCTTTTGATCCATGCTGGAAAGCTCGGGCTCCATGAAAGAAAGAGCAGTACTCAATTTTGTATTTAAAGATTCAGCTCTGTCAGCCATCCCTTTGTAGATATCGTTTCCTTGATCTTCATCATATTTCATATTTGCATAAACATATACCTTATCCATCAACCTCTTCATATCGTCTCTGAGGGTCAAGGCTGCCAAAAGTTCATCTGCCGATTTGCTTAACTTCCCCTTGTATTGTTCGATCTTCCCAATCATGTCGTCTAGCTTGCTATAATCCTGCTCCCATGCTGCATCTGTAGCATAAATGTGTTCTAGCTTCCACTTGTCATTTGATTGAATACTGGATCTGATTGGCACATCTCCATAAGATGCCACTGTTGAGAACATCATCGCAAGCAGTACAACCCAAACCAGTATCTTTGATTTCACTATACCCCTTTTGTTCATTTTCCTTCTCCCCTCTTTTTGAAAGTTTTAAACATTTAGAAAATTTTAGCATGTCGCCTGGGGAAAGTAAAGTTTTTATTATATACAAAAAACTTTTTATGTCGCCATAATCTGCCTATTCTTCCTCTAATCCCTTATAATCTGGCAGTTCTTTCTCCAACTTTCTAATGCTCTGCATTCCATAGACAAAAATCGTGCTAATCAGAATCAGAATTCCTGTGGTGGTCAATAGGAGTCCCATGCCTGCTCCTAGTCTTTCTCCAAAAATCCATTCTACAAACTTCCAACCCGACTGCCCTATGGCTGGCTCCAATACCTTATCTATCAACTGTCCTGTCAATAGGAAGGATATAGGTGTCGTGACATAGGACATCTGAGAAAAAGCTGCAAACATTCTCCCCTGCATATCTTCTGGCGTTTTTATTTGCAATATGGACATTGTCAGCACATTTCCAATGGATAGTGGCATCATCAGCAAAAATAGTGAACCAGCTAAAAGAAAAGGAGTTCGCACGACGCCAAATACCATCAGCATCAATCCATTTAGGATCATTCCTCCCATTAATGTATGAATTCGAGGTCTCGTACCACCCCATAGGGCAATCAGCATGGAACCCATAAAGGCACCTCCACTCATGACCCCTAAAAGTATCGTGGTGATTTTCTCACTATTTGTGATACGAATTAAATAGGGAATCACTAATTCCAAGGGACCATTTAAAAGGAAATTCGTGAACATATAATAAGTCACCAGTCCAAAAAGGGGCTTTCTATGGAATAAATAGCGGAACCCGCCCATTACTTCTTTCCAAAAGGAACCGCCATATTCCTTAGAAACCGCAGTAACCTGAGGCTCTGGAATATGCATAAGTAACAATACGAATACAGAAATGACAAAGGTAGTCAAATCAATAAGGATCACACCTTGTATTCCCACGAAGGTATAGAGTAGCCCCGATAGGATTGGTGCAAGCACCCCGGCCACAGGAAAAGTCATTTCTTTTATGGCATTGGCCCGTTCCCGCTGTTTTTCGGGTACCAGCAGCGTTGTTGTTGCATTAGCAGCTGGCCCTTGAAGCATAGAAAAAATACCTTGCAGTGTTACCACTACATACAAATGCCATACTTCAAAACGCCCTGTGGCTAAGCTCATTAACAACAACAATGTTCCTGCAGCTTGGCCTGCATCCCCCACAATCAATGCCAATTTACGTGGCCAGCGGTCTACCAGTACGCCTGTCAAACTGCCGACAAGCATGGGAGGCAGTTCATTAAAAAACGGTACCAACAGCAGATAAGTGGTGCTTCCTTTCTCTTGAAACAACCATATACCTAGAGCAATTCCTGTCATACGGCTTCCGATTAAAGACAATCCTTGAGTCAAAATCAAAATATATAAAGTATATAATTTTTTCATTCTGTTTCCTCCTTGAAAGAAATAAAAATAAAGGCTGAAAATGAATTATAATTCATTTTCAGCCTTTGATACCCATATCAAATGAAGCTATAAAATCACTTCATTTCATGCCGAAAGTTCTTATCATCATTCTTAACTAGTTAGGCCTCACGCGCAACAAATAAATCTGATCTCCCAGATTCAACATTGAAGCCTACAATATGGAATTTCCACTAGTTAAGTTGATTGATGATGATATCCGGCATGCAAACTGATTCCCCTTTCAAGGTCATATTCTTACTATTATTATATATGGATTCTTCTGATTTCGTCAACAAAGCTTGTCTTCTTCCCATCATAAATTCTTAGAACGTTCACTCTCAGATAAGTAAATGAAACATAATACGTATAATATCCTTTTTAGATCAAATCATTTTTCTGTCCTTCGTTATCCTTGAATCTATCTCCGTGGATTGGCGTCAAGATAAACCTTAGCCGACTGTATACATCGTCGCGCATGTTCTGCATAACCAAGTACCTTAACATTTTCCAAGTTTGGCAGTTCAATGGAATACACCATCTCAGGCATACTATTTATGATGCTTGCAATATCAATACCACCTTCCCCTACATAGGAACGTGCTTCGCGAAGGATACGGGTCATCTCATCTTTTTCTGTAGGAATTTCCCCAGGCGCATCGCAAAGATGTGCAAAGTGGAACCATTCACGTGGTAACGCTTTCAGATCCTCCACATGATCTCTCGCCCGTTGGAAATGATGGGTATCAATCATAATACCAGCATTTTCACGATTGACACTCCGAAGTACATCTGCTGCTCTCGCAAGGGTATTTACACTAGCTATAGGAACGTATTCTAAGTCTACCGTTAAGTCAAATTGCTTCGCCAGATCGCAAAGTTCACCAAATTTTTCGATATAAAAATTACGATCAGGGGTCCAGATGCTGCTCAAAACAGCCTTACCACCTAATTCGGCTGCTACTTCCATCGCTGGCAAATATCTTTTGGGATCTACATCTTCATAGATACGTGCCAGCTCGATATCGTGAAGTTTGACACCTGTATCCGCAAGGGCTCTTTTTGTTTGTTTCATCATTTCTTTGTTTACTACTAAATCGTAGTTCGGCTCACCTGGCAGACCCATATAAATAGGTCGTATGCTGACATAATCATAACCAGCCATGGCTGCTATATAAGTCATTTCAGGTGGTGCACATCCTAGCACCGTAAGATGTGCCAGCGAAAATTGTCTCTTCATTTTTTTACCCCTTTCAAGTACCACTGTATGGAACTAAGTTTTATCACATGGATTCTAAGAAAATTATATTGAAATTATTGGTGATTGTCAATACTTACATTGCTTTTAGCCAGTTCAATCCTAGATATTAAAAAAGCCCCGCTGCTTGATTTCTAACCAAACAACGGAGCTTTTTTATAACATTGAAAAGACCTTTATCCATGTTCTTCTTTCTTAGGCTCATTCCAGTCATTCTCAAAAATACCACGTATTCTTAATCCCTTGGTGAGTTTTATGAGCAATTTAAAAGGAAAATAAGCTAACAGGCAGACAAACAATCCCAGAAAAAGCGCTACAACGGGTGAAATGAAAATAGATGCAATAGCCGCTGGAATACCATAAAGAATAGATTCCCCCAGATTGGCTGTGATATTTCCTCCCATAAGTCCAATGACGCAGAATAAGATGCCCGTTATCACACCGAAGGAAAATGAAATACCCATCATCCATTTGAAAAAAGAGCTAAACTTAATATCTTTGATCGTCACCTGATCCATCGTCTCATTCCTTTCCCTTTTCTTTTTATCTAGTATAATCCATTATGGACGCTGGATCATCACCGTC
Source organism: Anaerosolibacter carboniphilus (assembly GCF_014205875.1). Taxonomy (GTDB): domain Bacteria; phylum Bacillota; class Clostridia; order Peptostreptococcales; family Thermotaleaceae; genus Anaerosolibacter; species Anaerosolibacter carboniphilus. The sequence continues at coordinate 152,232 of NZ_JACHEN010000006.1, read as the reverse complement.
TTGCTTTCATTATGCCAAGTTACACCGTAGCCAAAAGCCTCAAACAAATATCTTAAAGGCACATAGCTTCTTCCATCCCTTATGACTGCCTTTGTATCCAAGTCCATCCTACGACCATCTACGATAATATAATTTTTATCTATAGGTATTTCCAATGTGATTCCTTCTTTCTCTGCAATGACAGTGCTGGGGTTTTCCTCGAAACGAACCGCCGCCCCTATGCTCTCCAATGCCTTTCTCACTGGCACCATGGTCCTGTTGTTTTCATCAACAAATGGCACGCCTAATCCATCATCCTCTACAAACGCTAAGGGCTGACCGTTCAATATAAAATAAATATCTTGAAACCCTGCAAATGTTGAAGAAAAGAATTCGTTTTTTGTGTCATTAATTACCTTTAAAAGACTTAGTTCATCGGTAGTATCTTCATTTATATCAAAAATCATGATTCCTGAAGCATATTGAAGGGCAACTTTCGTTTTTGCTCTAATCGTATGTATCCCATTATAATAGGAATCAAAAGGTTCACCCTTTGCATAATCCATATAGGCATTTCCTCTATCTTCTGCTACCAAATGCCTGTATTGCTTCCAGCTTGGCTTTGCATAAAACGGAACCCCTAGCACGATCTTCTCCTTAGGTACATTCCTATGAAGCCAATATTGTATCGACGTCTCTGCAAACCATAATGGACTGTGCTGTTCATTGTTCATATCATAAGCCATGATATTAATCCAATCAAAAGCCTTCAAGCATGGATCCGTAACAGCCCTTGATACAGAGGGTCCTTCTGTTTTAGACCATGCCCCGTTGAGAGCAGCTGTTAAATATTTGCCTTCTGCCTTCAGCGCTTTGCTTAATTCCAATACCAGCTTCTCATAGTTTTGGGAAGATATCCCTTCATCGGGATATTCCCAGTCGATTTCTACACCATCAAAGTCATAATCTTCTACAAATTTCAAAACACTCTCTACAAATTTTGCCCTGGCTTCATCAGATGCTGCCAGTTTCTCAAAGGTAGGGTCCAGGGGAATGTTTTGATAAGACCATCCACCCACGGCAATCAACACTTCTACATCGTTCTTATGACTTTTTGCAACCAATTCTTTCAGCTTTTCAGGTTTTTCAATTCCAATCAATGACCCATCCTCACCGGGGATTAAAAACGCATATGTAATATGGGTCAATTTATCGAACTGCACCCTTTCATCGATTGGATCATCGAATATTTCTGAATAGTATCCCACTACTCTGAAATCCTTATTCCCTTCCGCAAACACCCCTTGGGTATTCAAGGTTAAGGATATTATACAGACAAATGCAATGAAATATGAAATATACCTTTTTGGCTTCATCCTTAATATTCACCTCAACATAATTTGATTTGTCTCATACGGTACTGTGCCATTGGCAAGAACTACCTATTATTATATCAGCTATACATTACAAATGTATTACAAACACATTTCCAGGCTTTTACATTTAAAAGACATTTATAGAATAATGTATATGGAAACTTCATACAATGCTTTACCAGAGTCTTTCGTAAATCAAAACTACCCGCTGAGCGGGTAGTTTTGATTAAATATTTAAACGCAATCGCCTATTCCTTACGATATAACGCCATTGACGCATCAGCCATGGAATGAGATAATGATCCACACCGAAAGATCTACCTGCACCTGCCATACAGGCAATGGAGGTAACAATATACCAGTAGTCATATAATCCTGTGGAGAATAGGAAATTGATATTCATTCCAATAGAGATCAAGGCTGCAATGAATGTAAAGGTTCCCGTTAAAAATGCCAAGCCTAGAGCAATCTCCGTCAGAACGATTAGATTTTGAAACAGTAGTGCATTGGGTACAATAATGTTCTCAAGAACCCAAGCATACCAATAGGGTGTATGTTCACCGATTAAATTCAATCCCTGTTTCACCGCCTCTGTCGATGTATCTGCTGCCGGGCTCGGATTGGCAATGGCATCTGGAAGCGCTGGCCCAATTCGTTGGGCATAGATAACGGTTTTCGTTAACCATCCATCCTGATATTTTTTTATCCCCTGTGAGAGCCACATATATCCTAAATATAAGCGCATAATCACCAAGAAGGCTGTATAGGAGCGAGGTGTTAAATGCTCTTTTAAGAAATGATCATCTTTTCTTTCATGGATAAATTGGTGTTTTATATATTTGATCACTTGCTCGAATCCTGCTACTTCAAACTGATAATGGATATTTACCATATGCTTGATGAACATGGCCATCATGCCTGAAGTACGGAACCCCATGGTATCAGCCACAGCATACTTTCTTCCGATGGAAACCATTACCCCATGAAGCTTCGTCTTACATCTCTCCAAAGGCTTATCATGAATGAGTCGAATTACATTCTTTCCGGCAGCCTTACCTGTCTGCATGGCAGATTCAACCAATGGAGGCAGCACCTCCCCTTGCTCTGTGACAAAATAGGAATTGTCTCCTATCAAAAACACATTCTTATACTTGGTGGACTGAGTATATTCGTTGACCTCAATTCTTCCCCTTTTTACCTCAGGCAAATCTAACCCTTCTAAGAAGCTGTTGGCTTTGATGCCCCCTGTCCAAATCACGGTACAGGTAGGAATTACAGTTCCATCTTTGATTTCCAGATAGGTTGGTGCGACCTTGGTAATAGCTGCATTGGTGAAAATCTCAACACCATTCTTCTCTAAATAGTTCACTGATTTTTCTGCTAAACTCTGATGTAGTACCGTTAAAATTTGATTCATGGCTTCCACCACAATGATCCTTACTTCTTTTCGCTCGATTCCATATTCTTTACATAGAACATTTACCCATTGAATCAATTCTCCTACCATTTCGATACCTGTAAAGCCACCACCACCGATGATAAAGCTAAGATATGCCCGTCTCTTTTCAGCATCTTCTTCCCTGGAAGCCTGCTTGAACATTTGTAGAATATGGCTGTGAATCCTTCTCGCATCCTCTAATGACCAAAGGGTTAGCCCATGTTCTTCCATTCCTTCAATGCCAAAGTATGCTGGTTCACTGCCACAGCCAATGATGAGATAATCATAGCCATATCGGTGGGCTTTGGATTGTAACACCTTATTTTCGAAGTCAATATTAATGATTTCATCCTGAATAACCTGCACCTTTGTATACTGAAAAATATCCTTCAGAGGAATTTTTACACTATCCTCCTCCACTCTGTTTCCAGCTACTTCATGAAGTTCCGTTAATAGAGTATGACGATCATGGCGATCAATCATTATAATGTTTACGTCTTCATTCCTCAAGCCTTTGTGAAGGGCAAGGCCTGCTTGTATACCAGCATAGCCTGCTCCCAAAACGATGACGTTCTTCATAAAATTCCTCCTGATTCTTCTTCATCTCCGGTTTAGTTATAAATTCCGTTTATCCCTTTTCATAGAGATCAAGTTTTGTAGAAAAAATTCTTCATTATTCATAGTTTTCTTTTACCAGCCCATTCCTATACAACAAAAATCAAATCCTCCGACCAATCATTCTCCATGAAGCCCTCTCAGCAAAATTTTTTCTCCATGATTGATATAATCATAAAAGGTCATAGACGAATTGTTCTTCACCTATGACCTTTCCATTATTCTTTTCCATATGCGATGGTAAAATTGTCAATTTGTTCATGGGATACAATCTTAAAGCCCTCATACCCATTATTCAAAAACATCTTTTGCTTTTCAATTTGGTTATTTACTAAATGGACCGTGTGTCGATATTGCTTCCCAGCTTCCTTTTGTAAATCTGTCCATAAGATATAACGTAGTTTCCCATCAATCTCATCATCAATAGCACCATACTTCTTTTTTACTTCTTTTATGACAAAGCCCGCTTTTATGAGATTCCTTACACTATAAAGGTTGTTTGGAGATATGGTAGCCAGACCATGGCTATAGCCTTGCTGAAATAAAATTTCTTTACTCTTTAATAGGGTTTTAAATTGCAGACCATGTCCTCTAAAATCAGGATGTACCACTGTTGAATCAAAAATAGCAACCTTCTTCAATTCTTCTTCAGAAAAGTCCAGATCTTTTCCTAGATTACGGTTACCCAATCCTGGCGTATCAATAATTCGAAAAGCAATCAATTGGCTTTTAAAATATACCCCTAAAATATGTCCTCCCACATCCAATATATCATAGTTTTCTTCAAGGGTATTGGGATGATAGGTTTCCTTGTTCTCTACATGCTCATAAACAATATCCTGAAGTTTCATTATCTCATCCATCTTTTCTTTCCCCAGCATCTCCATTTGAAAATCATGGGATACTGTCGTTTGAACTTCATGTAATAGACTCTCTGCCAATTTGTTTTTCTGTAAAATTTCTAACATTTGCATCTCTCCTTTCTCAAAATCCTGTAAGGCACAATGACTTGAAGACAAGGGGACTACGAAAGATGTGTTAACCCATACCTCCCATGAAGAAAATTTATGAGGCTGATTCAAAATACTTTTACGAATATTTCGACAATATTTTTTATATAATAATAAATATTAATTATTTTATATACTATAAATAAGCCAAATAAACAATTTTTTAATGTAATAATCCTCATCATTTGAAATAGAATAATCTAAGATTTGATTTTTCGTAGAGTACATATAATTGAGATATGATATCAGATCCATAGGATGTATATCCATACACCTAATTATGAATAGAAATAAATCGATAAATTTATAAAATTATACTACAATTTCCATTAGCTGTCAAACCCTTTAGAAAAATTATTAATCTTTCTGTATACATGGATGACTATTCTACATATGAATAATACAACAAAAACAAAACGAGAGTAAGGAATTTCTTACATGATTTTCCTTACTCTTCGTTATAAGCGTAAATATATCTTTAACTGCGTCTTCTCAGGATTTCAACAAACTCCTTGGTCAACTGATTTGCCTCTTCCATTGACCTTTTTAATGCATTGAATTTCTCAGATACCCGTGCATCCTTCACAGTTCCATTATTATCATCTGATAATAATAAATCTATACTGGTGATATGCTCAATGTTGTTTGAGTTATTCTGATCCATCCCATTTATCTGACGAATAATTTCCTCTGCCGTTCTTCTGTCTTCCATTTGCATCCATCCTTTCCCTTCATGCTTTTCTTGAGCCTGTATCTTCATAGGATCAAAACAAATTCCCTAAGAATATTTTCTGAATGTATTTCAGATATTATTCATATAGAATAGTAGTCCATTAAAATCACAAAATAGGAGGACATCATATGGATTTAAGCATCTATCCAGAAAATGTGCAAGATTTTCTTTCAGAATTTATAAAACGAGGCATTATCGATTCCAATAGTATTCCTGACAAAACCTTCATTCATTTTCTTTCTACCCAGAAATATGATGCTGATTACATTGATGCCTTGATGCATTTGAAATAGATAGACACAACTGACTACATGTCTCCAACGCCTCTATATTTATTCATGATTTGACTAAATATTTTGGCTGTCGAAGGTGGTGTATAGGTAATCGCATTGGCACCAGCTTCGATGGTTTCCAAAATACTCTCCTCTGTGGGTCCTCCTGTGGCTATTACAGGGAAATGTGGATAAACTTTACGAATTCGTTTTAGGATATCCACCGTTTTTGATCCACCTGAAACATTTAAGATTGCCGCACCACTCTCAATTCTTCCCTTGATATCATCATTTTCAGAAACCACAGTTACCACAATGGGTATATCGATTCGCTCCCGCATCTCACGAATCACATCATTAGGGGTAGGTGCATTCAATACCACCCCAATGGCTCCTTGGAATTCTGCATGTAGGGCAATATTAATGGAACGCTGGCCTGTGGTCAATCCCCCACCGACACCTGTAAACACAGGTACTGGTGCTACTTCTAGAATAGCTTGGGTAATAGAAGGCTGCGGTGTAAAGGGATATACTGCGATGATGGCATCAGCGTTTATATTTTTAATAATCGCAACGTCCGTTGAGAACAAAATAGATTTTATCCGCTTCCCTAATATTCGAATGCCGCTGGCCATGGAAATGACTCTTGGCACCTCAATAATATTTTTGCGAAGCTCCGTAGTTATTTCAGGTACAAATTTCTCCTTCTCCATAGATAGATCCTCCTTCTTTCTTAATGATAGTTTTACCATTCTGCTATATATTTCATCCCTGATCGGACTCCATTTCTTTCAAATATATGAGCAAAGACCTTGGTTTCCCAAGGTCCAATTATTTTCTTTATATAATAATCTCTTTCATCACATAATCCGAGGTCATGACTGCCAGCAATGCTCCATAATTCATTTTTAACTCCATAATATCGCCAACATGATAACTCGTCTTCGAGTCGTGGATGTCCAGGATGAGATGGTCGCTGCTTGCACCTAAAATCGTAACTTTTTCATCTTTTGGTGTAATCCCCTCTAAACGCACGTCTTGTCTTCCAAGGGCCACGATGGCTCTCTTTCTTATTCCTCGATCTATAAATTCAGGGATATTACCAAAAGCATCTATGCCTCGCTTTCCAATAGGTACAGAGGGTTTATTTTTAATTTCAACGATCTCTCCATATAGACGAAAAGCATCATCGTAGAGTCCCTCGATGACTTGATCGTACACATCTTCCTTTGCCAGCACAAAGGGATAACCAATTCTTAGATGATTGATACCCTCGGGCATCTGATCTTCCCAGATCAAATGAAGACTGTTGGAATTTCCCCCAGATAGATAGGGTATAGAAATACCATACTTTTTTTCTAGACCTTGCTTCATGGCGATCAACTTCTCCAAAGTATGTCTTTCTGGTATAATTCCCCCGTAGCATCCGAAATTCGCGCCCAAGCCTACCAATTGAATGCCTTTCATCATAAGGACTTTTTCCACCACGGACTCTACCTCATCCTCCCATAAGCCCTCTCTCAAATCTCCCAGGTCTACCATGAGCATAACCTGATGAACTTTGTTTCTTTTTAAAGCTTCTTCAGATATTCGATCCATCACCTCAAGTTCAGAATTGATGCTGATGTCTACATGTTCCACCAATTCTTCGATTTCACTCATCATGGGTATTCGAATCAACATCTTATGGGCTTCAAGTCCTTCGAGTCTCTTTATATTACTAATCCGTGAATCAGCTAACATCGTGACCCCTGCTTCCACCAATACCCTGGCGATTTCTGGATGTCCTCGGAAAACCTTGGTTACTGCTGCAATCTCTATTCCCTTTTTTCGGCACATTTCTACCAAAGTCTTTCCATTATGATATATTTTCGGCAGATTTATCTCCAATTTTGGATATGTCATGTTGCTCCCCCCTTCATCCAATGTCATGTCCAGATATTCATTTATTTTCGTATAATTATACCCTATCTGAAAGAGTTTTTAAATGATAATTCAAATCCTAGGAGAAAAAGGTTCCTAGAATAAAATAATTGTTTTGAATATTTATTCCAATATATACACTTGCTTTTTAAAAGATAGGTCTACTGATTCTATTTCGTCAAATTCTCTGAAAAGTCACCATACATATCAATGATTTCTCCAAAATATAGGGTATGATAGGTTCTCTCTGGGACATCCGTCTGATAATGGGCTTTTACAATCTCTGGGTCAACCAATGTAGGATTCATTTCACTTTTCATCACAATCTTACATTCGATATTCAAGAAGGCCTCTTCTATGATGGGTGTCACCACTGCCTTTGACTCCCCTGGCGTTAGCCCAGTTTCTTTAAATTTATCAAAGTCTCTTCCTGATTTACTTCCACAGAACCCCATAGCCTTATTATAAGTCCTATCAAAAAAGTTTACTGTGAAACTCTCACTTTCTTCCAACAGCTTGTATGTGTATCTGGAATCTCGAACCAGCACAACAAATATGGGTTTATTCCATGCATACATGATGCTTCCCCAGGCGATGGTCATGGGATTTGGTTTTCCATCTTTCCCCTGAGCCACCAGCAATGCCCGCCCTTCCTTCAATACTTCCATTATTTCTTTCCCATAGTCAGGAAAATCAATCTTTCTTTTTGTCATGGTACTATACCCCTCTCTCATTTTTCGATCATCAAAATGTTCTATAGGATAATCATATCATTTCTTTACCCATTTATGAATGGAATCATACAATCTCTTCTTTATGTTTTAAAGACAATAACTGACCTTTTCCATCGTTATATCTAACACTTATTGCATACTTATGAAAATTATTGTTGTAATTTGTCTTCAGAATAGTTATAATCGTATTTATATTCAAAAAATTAAAACTTTATCCTATTGAAGGGAGGCATTATGTATGAAATGGTATTTAAACTTGAAAACGGGAACCAAAATCATCTCAGGCTTTCTAATCCTATCTATCTTAATTGGTGCTGTAGGTTTTATAGGAATTATCGATATGAAACGTATCAATCAAGGAACGAAAACGATGTATTATGATCGATTGATTCCCATTCAAATACTGGGAGATATCCAAAATAACGTTACATCCGTTCGCATGCACTTATACAGCTTACTAACGCATGAAAATAAAACAGCTGTTTCCGAGATTAAGAATATCATTGGTCCATTAAAATCTGAGAACGATGCGTTGCTCAAAAAATATGCTTCCACGGAATTAACACCAGAAGAGGAGCAGCTACTACAGGAATTCCAAGGAGATTTAACTCAATACAGCTATGCACAGAATAAATATTTAGCTCTGGTGGAGAACCATAACATGAGTGGTGCCGTTCTCGCCTTTGATAGTATTAAAAAGTCAGCTGATAAACTCCAAGAATCTTTAGACCGCCTCGTATCCCTAAACGAACAAATTGCTGAGCAAATTCATTCCAGTAGTGATGACTTATATAAAAATACTTTAATGTTTATGTCTATCATCATTCTTAGTGCCATTCTCGTCGCCGTGTTCTTGGGAGTTTTACTGACCAAGATCATTACTCAACCTTTAAAGCAAGGTTTGCAGTTTGCTGAACAGCTTGGCGATGGTGATCTAACTCAGCAAATAGAGATAGACCGTCAAGATGAAATCGGACTATTGATCAGAGCACTCAATAAATCTGTCATCAATACCCAACATCTTATCCGAGAAATTGTGAATAATTCATCAGAATTGAGCGCTTCCAGTGAAGAATTATCTGCTACCGTCGAAGAGGTATTGGCCCAAATGCAACATGTTGATACAGCAACGGAAGGCATTTCTAAAGGCACTGAAGATGCCAGCGCTGCTCTTGAACAGGTCAATGCATCCTCTCAAACGGTTACACTTACTGCCAATAGTCTGGTACAAAAGGCTAGAGAGGGAAATCAGTCTGCCATAGAAATTCAAAAGAGAGCTGAGTTTATGAAATTAGAGGCAGAACAATCCAGGGAAGCTGCAGAAAGTATTTATCAAGAAAAACAGCGTAAAATTCTAGATGCCATTGAGGCAGGTAAGGTAGTAAAAGAAATCGAGATGATGACTCAAGGTATATCAGCTATTTCAGAGCAAATCAATCTTTTGTCACTCAATGCCGCTATTGAAGCTGCCCGGGCCGGGGAGCATGGAAGAGGCTTCGCAGTAGTAGCTGAGGAAGTAAGAAAACTGGCAGATGAATCTTCTAAAACTGTCACCAGTATCCAGCCCGTGATCCAACAAGTACATAAGGCCTTTGCAAACTTATCTAACAATGCCAATGAATTATTACGCTTCATCGATGAAAAAGTATCTCATGATTACGATACCCTTGTAAAAACAGGGATTCAATACAAAAAAGATGCGGAATTCATCCATGGACTCATTCAGGATTTCAATATGAATATTGAAAACATCGACCACATCACCCAGCAGGTAGACGCTGCTATAGAATCTGTTTCAGCAACTTCAGAGGAAACCATGGCGGCCTCCCAAGAGATATCCAGTAATATCTCTCAGGCTGTCGATGCCTTGGAAGAAGTGGCCAAGGTATCTCAAGTACAAGCAGAGCTAGCGGAAAAGTTAAATCAAATGGTACAGAAATTCAAAATTTAGAACATATGGAAAGGGCGCTCAAAGTTTGAGCGCCCTCTACATATGTTCTACTACATTTCTTACCCATTTCTTGGATAATACCCTTGGAAAGCCTAAAAAAGCTTTGATGAGTTCCTCTATGGAAATTAAGCCATACACCCAATATACGGGAAGCTTCCAAACAAGGGCGCCGATAAAGGCCAATGGAACACCCACAAGCCAAACGCTGCCCATTTCCAAATATAAAGAAAATTTTGTATCTCCACCACTACGGAAAACACCTATGATCAGTATGGTATTGAAAATTCGAATCGCCATGGTAACGCCCATGATCATCAAGATCCAATAGGCACTTTCATGAACACGCTGTGAAACATTAAAGAATTGTAGAATATATGGTGAAACCAGAGCTAAAAATCCACCAATAGCGGCACCCAATAGGGTACCTAACAGAATAAAGGTATTCCCATAGGTGATCGCTTTTTCCTTGTGTCCAGCACCAATTTCATTGCCCAACATCACAGCACAGGAGTTACCCAGCCCCATAGCTACCACCATAAAAATATTTTGAATCGTATTGGCAATCTGAATGGATGCAACAGCATCTGTACTGATTCTGGCATAAACGACAGAGTACATGGTCATTCCCAATGCCCAAAACCCTTCATTTAAGATTACAGGAATTGCCGTTTGGTAAACACGCTTCACAAAGTCAAATTCAAAATCCAACAGTTCACCAATCTTGCCTGCCAGGACATCTCCCTGTTTATAGATGATGCTTAGTAGAAGAATCAACTCTACACTACGGGCAATGACCGTGGCAAGGGCAGCACCTCGAACCCCCATTTCCGGAAATCCTAAGTTTCCAAAAATCAATAGATAATTCAATAAAGTATTGGTCAACAAGGATACGGCGCTCACCACCATGGGCAGCTTAGCTTGACCAATGCTTCTGGATGCAAAGGCATAGGCAAAGCTGATAGTAGTAATTAAATAGCTAAAGGAAATGATTTTTAAATACTGACTGCCTAAATCAATTACCAAAGAATCTATGGTGAAAAGTCTTAAAACAAACTGAGGTACAAAAAAGGCAATACAGGCAAACACCAAGCTAAGAGAACCTCCCGATACCAAAGCAAGTCCCAACACGCGGCGGATGTTGGCAATATCTTTCTTTCCCCAAAATTGGGCAGTAAAAATGGCACAACCGCTATTGATTCCAAACATCAATAAAATGAATAAGAAAAACAGCTGATTTGCCAAACCTACAGCTGCAATCTGTGTTTCACCAAGTTTTCCTATCATCACCGTATCAACCATGTTCAAGGAGGATGAAATCAGGTTTTGGAGGGCTATTGGCAGTGCGATAGCCAACATGGTTCTATAAAAATTCCGATCTTTCAAATGCATCTGCTTCATATTCTTTCTCCTGTCTTATTAAATCTGCTATCTATTATACGAAGTGTATCCATTAAAGTTTCTCTACTCGTAAAAAAATCCTTTTATATGAATGAATAGACTTCATGATATCCATTTGTTTGTTTTTATTTTCTACACTTGCTTTCTACATTATAAATTCGAAAAGCTACATCATTATATCAGTATTTCCCTCGATTTTCAAATGAATTCCCTTCAATTAGAAGGATAACGGCTACAATTATAGAAATACTAGATATACAAGGATTTTCTTTATGATTCAAACTATAAAATGGAGGTATTTTATATGAAAAAGGTTACAGTATTCACCACAAAAACATGACCCCACTGTGTAACAGCGAAGGAGTATCTTTCGCAGAAGGGTATCAGCTACGAAGAAATAAATGTTTCAACCGATGCTGCTGGTCGTAAGGAATTGATGCAGAAAGGAATTATGGCTGTACCCGTTATTAAAGTTGACGAAGAATATGTGGTAGGCTTTGATCAAGAAAGACTAGATACCATTCTATAGGGCATCTGTCTAAACATTTGTAGGGAGTAGAAATTTCTGCTCTCTACTTTTCCTTAGATCATACCACCCTTCATTTCATAGTAAAGAGCCTGTATTTATAATATAAGGGGGACATTCCATATGTTTAAAAAAAATAAAAATCTCTATGCAGACTTATCCCTACTTTTAGTAGCCTTAATATGGGGTAGTGGTTTTGTGGCAACAAAACATGCCCTAAATACCATTACGCCCTATTACATGATGACATTTCGATTTACCATCGCATGTCTATTGATGGCCATCGTTTTCTATAAACGGCTGAAATCTGCTAAATTTCAAGATTTTAAAGCTGGAACCGTCATTGGTCTCTTTTTATTTGTTGCCTTCGCTGCTCAAACCGTTGGATTACAGTATACAACAGCAGGAAAGCAGGCATTTTTAACAGGCACCAACGTGGTGATTGTACCTTTCTTATACTGGATCGTGAAAAAGAATCGCCCTGATAAATATAACCTCACCGCTGCCTTTCTTTGCTTTTGTGGCATAGGCCTTCTTACCTTGAGTGAAAGTCTGTCTATTAATTTAGGAGATCTCCTCACCTTGGTTTGTGCATTCTTTTTCGCCTGTCATATCGTTTCTATTGGGTATTTTGCAGAACATCATGACCCCATCGTATTAACCATCGTCCAACTGGGAATATCTGCTGTCCTGTCCTTTGCTGCTTCCTTGCTGCTTGAAACAGCACCTCAAAATGTACCTACAGATACGATATTAGCTGTACTATACCTCGGGGTATTCAGCACTTTGGTTGCCTTCTTGATTCAAAATGTGGCTCAGAAATATACCACACCTACCCATGCGGCCATCATTTTAAGCCTTGAATCGGTATTTGGCACTATTCTTTCTACCATCCTTTTAAAGGAGCTCTTTACAGTGAAAATGTTTTTCGGTTGTGTAATTATCTTTGTTGCCATCCTCACAGCCGAAACAAAGTGGGAATTCCTAAAAATGAAGAAAGTTAGAGAAAACAGTTAAACCTTGATATGACGTGAAACCACGTCATATCAAGGTTTTTAATTAGACAATATATCTACAATTTAAAAATACAAATCTTATCCTCCAATGTTTTTGACAACTGCTTAAGATTTTCAGCCATCTCTGCAATTTCCTCCAAGGTGGCTGTCTGTTCCTCTACCGATGCAGATACTTCTTGGGAAGATGCCGATGATTGCTGCGTAACAGAAGCAATGTTCTCAATCGATGCCATAACGCTTTCCTTGTACTGCTCTACTTTATTTGCGCTGTCCACCAGATTTTCCATTTGCTTTGTAATTTGGAATAACGCATTTGATGTCTCTTCAAAGGCCTTTTCCACTTCGGCAGTTGCTTCATCTGCCTTGTCCACAATAACCCTCGTTTGATCCATGCTTTGACTTGCTGTCTCGATCTCTTTTTGTATCTCTGAGGTAATATTCTTTATCTGGTCCGTAGACTGAGCTGTTTGCTCTGCTAGCTTTTTTATTTCCCCTGCAACCACAGCAAAGCCTCTTCCAACTTCTCCAGCTCTGGCTGCTTCAATCGCTGCATTGAGGGCAAGCAGATTTGTCTGGTCAGCAATCGCTTGAATCACACCCACGATTTCTCCAATAGAACTAGATTTCTGGGCAAGATTATTTACATTTCCAGCAACTTCAGCTGTCATCTGATTATTCAGTTTAAAACTATGCTGCAGACTTTTCACAGTGGCTGCAGATCGATTGGTAATTTCATTTGTTTGGTCAAGATGGCTGCTGATAAAGATCGTGCTCTGAATCATTTCGTTGATTCGTTTATTCAATTCTTCCAGTTTGGATAAGCTTTCGCTGGTTTCTGCCGCTTGGTTTGTGGAGCCATTAGCCAATTCTTCTATTGCTCTGGCCACTTCATCAATGGATAATGCCGTCTCATTTGTATTGGTAGAGAGATTATTGGCATTGGTTAATAGTGTTTGTGATTGTTTCCGAATATCTCCTATCATCGCTCTTAAAGCCTGTCTCATATTGAGCATTTCTTTTGCCATTGTTCCTGTTTCATCTACGTTCTTTTTCAAACCCTCAAAGGATTGATCATGGTATAAATCAAAACTTGCCGTTTTCTCAATCAGTTTAGTCAATCGAATAATTGGATCTGAAATTCTCTTTCCCATAAAAAAAGCTATAATTGCTGTAATCAGCAGAAGAATTAGAGCTACCATAAATGTCATATAGATACTCTTGCTCCTGTATTCTTCTAAAATGGTTTCTTTTTCTTTTACAATCTGGTCAATATCGTCTATGTAAGCCCCTGTACCAATAACCCACCCAAAGGGCTTAAATTGTAAGCTATATCCCCGTTTAGGCAAAGGCTCTGTCTGCCCAGCCTTTGGAAACCAATAATCGGTATAGCCCCCACCTTCCTTCTGCCCATTGGCAATAATCTCTTTGATAAAAAATACTCCATTGGCATCCTGACTCTCTATTCTGCTCTTTCCTTCAGCATCGACCTTTCCAAGAAGGACAACGTTTACCCCCTCTACTGTATCAATCCAAAAATAACCGCTATTGTCTTCCCCATATCTTAGCTCTCTGATTAAATCTGCACCAAGCTGTTTTGCTTCATCCAGGGTAATTTCTCCACGCTCAGCTTTCTTGTATAATTCATCTAGTAAACTGACTACAATCTCTACCTCGGATTTGATCATTCGGTCAAAGTCTTCCCGAAGCTGACGATCCAGCTGTTCTCCAGCATGGTTTCCCATCTGTTTCATCATATAGGAGGACGTAAACGTTAACGCCAAGGTTAAAACGATACTTACACAGATCAATGTTGTTAAAATTTTAGTCCTTATACCCATTTTCGCTTTTTTCAAATGGCTCAGCCTCCTTTTGTTGTATGTTTATGCAAATACTATCTCGTAAGATCATATTAGAATATGATTCGACACAATTCATCATTTTCCTTTTTTCTTATTGATAATTTTCAAAAAATTTTGATAATTTTTCCGGCTATACCAACTATTTCTGGAACAAAGTTGCCTATCGGCACTTTGTTTTCGCTAGGAAACCCTAGGTTTCCTTCGACGGCTGCAAAGCAGCTTCCTGAGGACCTTCCTTAATGCGGCAAAGGGGGAAAATCCCCTCTGCACACCCCATATCTAGGAAATTGAAGCCCGTAATTTCATAGATATCAAAAAAAGAGAGACCATTGTCTCTCTCAAAAACCTATTTTTCATATACCGGCGTGCAGTAATGAGCATATTTGGGGTTCTTTCCCAAGGCTACATCAAAGAAAAGCTCTTTGATTTTCTTGCACACCTCCCCGGATTGACCATCGGCAATTTTCCTGTTGTCTACCTCCACCACAGCTGTTACTTCCATGGCCGTTCCGCTGAAGAATACTTCCTGAGCACTATAAAGCTCTGTTCTCCCTACACTTCTTTCCACCACTTCCATCCCCAATTCTTCCTTTGCCAGGGTCATCACTGTATCCCTCGTAATCCCTTCCAAAATATCATCGGCTGGAGATGGGGTTACCAACTTACCCTTCTTTACTAAAAATATATTTTCACCAGGGCCTTCACAAACATAGCCATCCTTTGTTAATAGAATCGCTTCATCATAACCGTTTTGTAAAGCCTCCAAGGATGCCAGGGCCGAGTTTAAATAGGCAGCAGTCGCTTTTGTTCTCGGTGGCAGCATGGTATCTGAAATTCTTCTCCATGAGGATATGGCAGCCCGGAACGCATCTTTACCAGCGAATTTCCCCATGGGTTGACAGTAGATCAGTACACGATTATCATCATCAAATAGGGTTGGGAATAAATGATCCGATCCTTTAAATGCCACCGGACGAATGTATACAGTTGTTTTAAAATTATTTTTTCTGAGAAGTTCTACGGTCCACTGACATAGCTCCTCCACTGTATATGGTAAATTCATATACAATGCCTTGCATGATTCCTGAAGTCTTTCGAAATGTTCTTTCAATCGAAATACATACAACTGCTGAGCTTCTTCATCCCAATAGGCACGAATACCTTCAAAGCATCCTAAGCCATAATTAAAGGCTTTACTTCTTATACTTATCTGAACTTCGCTTTCCTTCACGATCTTTCCCTGATAAAAAACATATGTGTCTTGCATTTTTTCTCCTCCTATGATTCCATAATATATTGATGAATCGGTTGCCCTGGGGGAACGATGGGGTATACATTTTCATCCTGATGAAGCATACATTCAATAATCATCCCTTTCCCATCCTCCAAGGCCTCCTCCAGTGCAGATTCAAATTCCTTTATATTGTCTACTTTCCTACCCCTTAATCCATAGGCCTCTACCAGCTTCATATAATCAACATCGTCTTGGATATCTGTTTCAGAGTATCTGCTGCTGTGGAAAAGATGCTGCCATTGGCGTACCATACCAAGGGATTGATTGTTAAACAATAGGGTAATAATAGGCAGTTTATAGGTAGCAACAGTGGCAAGCTCATTACAGTTCATCCGGAAACTTCCATCCCCTGCTATGTGTAGTATTCTTCGATCTGGATTGGCAATTTGAGCCCCGATGGCAGCACCTAATCCAAAGCCCATCGTTCCCAAGCCCCCGGAAGTAATAAATGTCCTAGGTGTCTCAAACTTCCAGTGCTGCGCCGTCCACATTTGATGCTGTCCTACCTCCGTTGTCACAATAGCATTTCCTTTGAGCTTTTCCCAAGCACAGTCCAGGATCTCCTTTGGATGCATTTTCTGATCATCTGATTGAAATGGGTGTCGCCAACAATCAATCTCCCTATGCCAATCCTTCCTGTCCTTTTTGATTACATGGTCTGTCAGATAAAAAAGTATTTCTCCCACATCCCCCAATATGGCCATCTCTACAGCTTTGTTTTTTCCTATTTCGCCCCGGTCAATGTCTATGTGCATCAGCTTTGCCTTAGGCGCAAAGGCGTTCACTGCCCCAATCACACGATCACTAAATCGAGTGCCCACAGCAATCACAAGATCGCTATTGGTCACCGCCATATTTGATTCTGGTAGGCCATGCATGCCTACCAGCCCTAGAGACAATGAATTGGTTCTAGGAAAATTACCTAACCCCATCAGTGTATTGACTACCGGGATATCTCCTTTCACAGCTAGTTGATACAATTGGGACACTGCATTGGAATAGCTTACCCCACCTCCTGCATAAATCACAGGGCGCTGAGCGCTATTAATGAGCTTTGCAGCTTCTATACAAGACTTTGTATCTAGCAGTTCCCCCACTGGTTGCTTTCCTAATTTCTCTTGTTTTTCATAATATCCTTTTGCCATCAAAGCATCCTTGGTAATATCTACCAATACAGGTCCCGGTCGGCCAGAAGCCGCGATGACAAATGCCTCCCGAACCGCACCTGCAATTTTATTCACATCCTTTATACAATAACTGTGCTTTGTAATGGGCAAGGTAATCCCTGTGATATCTACTTCCTGGAAAGAGTCTTTCCCCAGTAACCCAGAGGCTACCTGTCCGGTGATCACCACCAAAGGAATAGAGTCCATGTAGGCCGTGGCAATGCCCGTTACTGTATTGGTAGCTCCTGGTCCAGAGGTGGCGATACAAACACCCACTTTTCCACTTGATCTGGCATATCCATCGGCTGCATGGGCGGCCCCCTGTTCATGGCTCGTTCTTACATGTAAAAAATGATCTTTGTTATCATAAAGGGCATCATATAATGGGATGACTGCGCCTCCCGGGTATCCAAAAATTGTATCTACACCCTGTTCCTTTAGACATTCCAATACGATATGTGCACCGCTTAACTTCATGTTAAAGCCTCCTTCCCCACTTCAATGCTTTATTCTTTGCTTCTACAGATGGCACCTTCAGCCCCAGAACTTACAAGTCCTTTATACTTCCCTAGATAACCCTTTTGCTGCTTCACCATGGGCTTCCAATTACGTTGTCTTTCTTTCAGCACCTCATTGGATACCAACACATTTAATTTCTTGTTAGGAATATCAATCTCAATTTGATCTCCTTCTTCAACCAAACCAATAGGACCACCTTCATAGGCTTCTGGAGAAACATGGCCAATGGATGCACCCCTTGTAGCTCCAGAAAATCTTCCATCAGTAATTAACGCCACTGACTTATCTAATCCCATGCCCGCTAAAGCGGATGTAGGGGTTAACATTTCCTGCATACCTGGGCCGCCTTTTGGTCCTTCATATCGGATGACGATCACGTCCCCATGATTGATCTGGCCATTTAAGATGGCCGCTGAAGCTTCATTTTCTTCATTGAACACCCTTGCTTTGCCTTGATGCTGCATCATGGCTTCATCTACAGCTGATTTTTTGACCACAGCCCCTTCCGGCGCCAGATTTCCTTTTAGGATGGCAATACCACCCGTAGGACTATAAGGATCGTCTATTGGACGAATTACATCTTTTCTTCTTACTAGGTGTCCCTTCACCAGCTCTCCCACAGTTTTTCCTGATACTGTTAAGACTTCGCGATGAAGGAGATCCTTTTTATCCAATTCATTCATCACAGCTAGAACGCCTCCAGCTTCATATAAATCCTCCATATAATGGCTGCCTGCTGGGCTTAACCTGCAGAGATTCGGTGTTGCATCACTAAGGGCGTTAATCTGATCCAAATCCACCGCTACCTCTGCTTCATGGGCGATGGCTGTAAGATGAAGCACAGTATTGGAAGAGCATCCCAATGCCATATCTACCACCAAGGCATTTCGAATGCCTTCTTCATTCATGATATCCCTTGGAAGTATCTGCTTTTCTACCAGTTCCATTACCTTCATACCCGATTCTTTTGCCAGCCTTAACCTTTCTGCATATACCGCTGGTATAGTTCCATTGCCAGATAGGGCTAAGCCTAGGGCTTCTGTCATACAGTTCATAGAATTTGCTGTGAACATTCCGGCACAGGAGCCGCAACCTGGACAAGCATGCTCTTCCAGTTGGTGCAATTCCTCTTCTGTCATTTTTCCTGCCTTCACCGCCCCTACAGCCTCAAACACGGTACTAACATCCACCTTTTTACCATTTACACGACCTGTCAGCATCGGTCCACCGCTTACAACAACGGCTGGTATATTGAGTCTTGCAGCCGCCATCAGCATACCAGGTACCACCTTGTCACAATTGGGAATCAATACGATACCATCAAATCCGTGGGCCTTTACCATAATCTCTATACTGTCTGCTACAATTTCCCTGCTGGCTAAAGAGTATTTCATTCCTACATGATTCATAGCAATACCATCACATACTGCTATGGTTGGAAATTCAAAAGGCACGCCTCCTGCCATCATGACACCACGTTTCGCAGCCTCAGCAACTTCTTTTAAATGCTTGTGTCCAGGTACAATTTCATTATATGCATTGACGATGCCTATAAAAGGCCTTCTCATTTCTTCATCTGTTAATCCTAAGGCTTTTAGAAGAGAACGATGAGGTGCTTTTTCAACACCTTCTTTTACACTTTTGCTTCTCATAAATTACCTCCTATTTCTTCAGCCATGTCATCATCTGTCTTAATTCCTTACCCACCTGCACGATTGGATGCTGTACTTCTTCATTTCTACGGGCATTAAATACAGGACGACCCGTCATATTCTCCAATATCCATGCTTGAGCAAACTTTCCTTCTTGGATCTCCTTGAGAACTTTCTTCATTTCCTTCCTAGTTTCCTCATTAATGATTCTTTTACCTACCATATAGTCACCGTATTCTGCTGTATCGCTAACACTGTATCTCATTCTCTCCATTCCGCCTTCATAAAGCAGATCTACAATTAATTTCATTTCATGAAGGCATTCAAAATAAGCCACTTCTTTTTGATACCCTGCCTCTACCAACGTGTCAAAACCTGCTTTGATCAATTCTGTAACACCACCACAAAGAACGCTTTGCTCTCCAAATAAATCCGTCTCTGTCTCTTCCTTGAAGGTCGTTTCAATCACGCCGGCTTTCGCAGCACCAATTCCCTTGGCATAGGCTAACGCGATGTCCTTTGCTTTTCCTGTATAATCCTGGTGTACAGCAATCAAAGCTGGTACCCCTGTCCCCTCTACATATAATCTTCTTACCAAATGCCCAGGTCCCTTTGGTGCCACCATGAAAACATCTACATCAGCAGGTGGTACAATCTGATTAAAATGTATATTGAATCCATGGGCAAAAATAAGGGCATCTCCTGCCTTTAAGTAAGGTTTGACAGACTCTTGATAAAGCTTTGACTGCTTTTCATCGGGTACCAGAATCATAAAGGCATTGCTGCACTTTACTGCCTCATCTACTGCCATTACCTCTAAACCATCGGCCACTGCCTTCTCCCAAGATTTACTGCCCTCATAAAGTCCCACAACCACATCCACGCCGCTCTCCTTTAAATTCAAGGCATGGGCATGGCCCTGACTGCCGTAACCAATGACAGCAACCTTTCTTTCCTGTATAAAATTAAAATTAGCATCCTTTTCATAAAACATTTTTGTCATTTTAAATCCCCCTTATTTTTTATAATATTTAAGTTTTGATTTTCATAGCTTTTAGTAATATTTACATGGGTCCCATAGCTGTGAGGTTTTCATCGGCAAGAGCCCAGAACTGCTCTGCATTAAATCCATATGCAATTTCGTCTACGCGATACACATCAATGAGTTTATTCATTTGATGGATTGCTTGATTGATATCCTGGTTTTCTCCTGTCAGCGTAGTCACCAAGTATGCAACGGCTGGCGTTTTACTTTCTCCCATACTAATGTGTTTAATATCCAATCCCTTTCTTCTCAGCAATCCCGTGACCCTCATCAACACTTCAGGTTCGTTGTTCACAAATGCCAACAATGTTCTGCTCATTTACATACCTCCTTACAATGAATAAAATAAAAATCCCTCGTTCCTAGAACACAATTTTTTGTATTCTAGGGACGAGGGATATCTTCGCGGTACCACCCTAGTTCACAATTCATTCACATGAATTGACTCTTCAGGTCGAAAGAAAGCTTCTTTTTAACCCTAGCCATATAACGGTGGCACTTCTGTTCTTAACAGAATCCCGGCGTCATCTACTCAGCCTGCGCTTTTTGACTCGGCAGTTCAGGAGTGATTATTATATACCGCTTCGACACCAACTCTCAGCAAATCGTTGGCTCTCTGTAGTCTTAGGATGGTATTTTTCTCTCCCTCATCACTTTTGATTATTAATTTTTCGAATATTAAAATTAATTTTACACGTTATATCTATACATGTCAACAGTATAAATAAAATTTTATGAAAATTTTAAACTATATACAAAATACAAACACCTTTCACTCCTAATTTTTAAGGATCGTATCATATGAGCCATTATGAGTCATATTATACAATCCTTATTTTTTACAATCTAAATTGATCCACAATACTCTTTAAAACATTTGCTGATCTTGCTAAGGAATGGGAGTTTTGAGCGATCATCTCCATGGAACTATTCTGCTGCTGCATGGATGCGACCGTCTGCTCAATTCCAGCAGAATTTTCTTGAGAAATCGCTGCAATTTGTTCACCTGCAGAACTTATTTTATTACTGTTGGCAGATATTTCATCCAAGCTAGCAGATACATCCTGTATTCGATCCGCCATTGAAACAACTTCCCTATGTATTTTTTCAAATCCATCCCCGGTAATTTTAATTTGCTTGGTGCTTTCTTCTACATTTTCATATCCTGCTACCAAAGACTCTGTCATACTCTTAGAATCCTTTTGAATACCAACTACGATACCGTTTATCTCACTTACTGACGTCCCTACTTGTTCTGCCAATTTTCTAATTTCATCGGCTACTACAGCAAAACCTCGTCCTGCTTCTCCTGCTCTAGCCGCTTCAATCGCTGCATTGAGTGCCAATAGGTTCGTCTGCTCAGCGATGGCATTGATCACTTGTCCGAGGGTGGATACTTTTTTAGAATTTTCATCTAACAATTTAACCTTCGTAACGGACTCCTTGATGATCTTATTGATATCATTCATATTTTCGATAGAAGTTTCCATATGGGTTCTTTCCCTTTGGACCACATCCAGAATGTCCTTCGATGAAGCTTCCAGCAATTCTTTATTTTTACTAGCTTCTGTAATTAATTCAGTCAAACTGAATATGGAATTTGCAATTTCTGTGGCTGATCCAGCTTGTTCTTCTGCGCCAGAAGCCATCTCCAGCATCGTTGCTGCAATTTGTGCGCTGCTTTGTTGTACTTCATTTGCAACATTCTTAAGCGTACTGCTCTCATCGTCCACCTTTATAGCAGCTTCTGCAACTTCTTGAATCATGCTTCGCAGATTGACTACCATTTCATTCATTGCTGCGGATAGTTGACCAACTTCATCCTTGCCCCGATACGTAATTTCCTCTAGGCTAAGTTCACCCTTCGCAACTTTGCCAGTCGCCTTGACAACTTGATTCAAATTACGACTGATATTTCTGCTGATTAAGAAAACCAAAATACAGCCAAGGATTGCGGCTGAAAGTATCCCTACGATTAAAACGCCAATTGATTTTTCAATGCTTTTATGTGCAATATCTACTGACTGCTGACGTTCATCATCTATACTTTCTTTGATCTTTTCAAAAAGCTGAGCAGTAGGATTTCTCAAACCAGATATTTTTACAAATCCCGCCAGTGCTTGTTCTGCATTATTTTTCTTTGTTTCAGGAATCACTTGATTCATAAAGATATCATCCATCTGTTTATTATTTTTGCTGATTAGCGAAAATTGTAACTCTACGTTCTTTGTATTCATATAAGGTTGAACTTCAGCTTGTAGCTTGTCGAATTGACTTTTAATTTTTGTATATTCATCTACAGCACTAGCTTTTCCAAAAACCTTATAGTCAGAAATAAGCAGTTCCTTTGTCCTAAATAGAGAATCCATTTGCGCCATAGCAATAGATCTATTGTTTTTGACTTCAATATCATTTACTGATTCCCGAATGGTGAATAGGGATGTAATAATCAGTCCAGCAGCAATAATAAATAGAAAAATGGTAGTAAATAATGCCATACTATACTTAAATCCAATTTTAAAATTACTCCAAGCCAGCCTAGTCAAACAAAATCCCTCCAATTATGTATTTTCATCTGATGAAACCGTTTTCCATTTAATGAAATCTCTTTTTTCCATTATACTACAAATATTCAAAAAAGTTAGTCTAAATTTGTCGAAAAAAAATATATTTTGTATTTTGGGAAAAACTACTCTTTTCAAAATAGGAAAGGAATACTATTTCTCAAGGGATTAGACATCAACATGTACAGGCTAAGGTTGAGGATAACCCTTAAAAAATGTAGGGGTGATTCACCATCACCCCTTAACCTCAGCTTATTTCAATATTTACTTATTGTTCTGATGTTGCGCCTTCTTTCTCGTCAAATCTTCGCACCGCCCGCCTCTTAGAACAGCGCTTTGGCCTTGGTGCTCCACGATTGCCTCTGTCATACGGGCTGTTGCCATAGCCTTTTCTAAATCTACCCCCGTATCTATTCCCATTTCATGAAGCATATGGATGACATCTTCCGTAGCGATATTTCCAGAAGCTCCTGGGATGTAAGGACACCCGCCAAGCCCAGCAAAAGCTCCATCGAAAG
Source organism: Anaerosolibacter carboniphilus (assembly GCF_014205875.1). Classification (GTDB taxonomy): domain Bacteria; phylum Bacillota; class Clostridia; order Peptostreptococcales; family Thermotaleaceae; genus Anaerosolibacter; species Anaerosolibacter carboniphilus. Next base: position 128,644 of record NZ_JACHEN010000006.1, on the reverse strand, counting down.
TAGTAAAGCCAGCTTGGAGACCTGCAACGATATTACCGATTGCCATGCCTCGGGTATTGTGCAAGTGGAGCACCCATTTTACCTGTGGAAATTTCTCCATCATGTGGCTTCCTATTTCATAAATCTGACGAGGATTAGCCATCCCAGTGGCATCGGACAAAGACAGTTCTGTAATACCAAGCTGCAGATATTCATTTACAATTTTTTCAATCTGCTGGACTGATATTTTTCCCTCAAAGGCACATCCCCAAGCGGATGAAAGGGCCCCAGATATTTTGATATTATGTTTTGCCGCATATTCCACACAGGGAATAAATCCTCTTATCATTTCCAAGGGAGTTTGATTAAAGTTGTTAATGCAGTGGGACTCACTCACCGATACGGTCAGCTTGACCTTTGTAAGACCAACTGCATGGGCACGCTCCAATCCTTTGAGATTAGGTACCAAAACACGATATTCTACGCCGTCTACCCGTTTCATTCGCCGAGCTACTTCCTCGGTATCAGCCATTTGAGGGACAGCCTTAGGATGTACAAAAGAACCAATTTCAACAATTTTAATACCCGATTGAACGACAGCGTCCAGAAGCTGCAGCTTTTCTTCTACATGAAGTATTTTTTTTTCATTTTGCAGGCCGTCACGTAGACCAACCTCACAAATCGTTACCCTATCTGGCCATATCATATTTGCATTTGTCATTTTCATTTGTCCTTTCTCTACAGATTATCAACTTTTTGAACTCCTATATTTCAAAAATGTAGAGATACTAAAAACAAAGACACTCGATACGTCAACTATCCTTTTGCTTTTTCAGAAAAAGTATTTTGTGTCCCAATAAACCTATCATTCCAAATTATTCCATATATCCAGGGCTTATTTCATAATAACCCAATTGATTAGAAATCTTTTTTGCACCGTCCACAACCAATTCGCTATAGTAATCTATATTCTCAGGGAACCTAAATCTAGGACCTGATATGGCAAGGCAACCAATAACTTTTCTATGGGCATCAAAAATAGGGGCAGCAATACAACCTACCTCTGCATTCTTTTCACCCACACTGACCGCATATCCTCTTTCTTTCACCTTCTTGAGTTCGGTAATGAATGCATCAGGATCTGCGATGGTATCTTCTGTAATAGGTCTCAATTCTTTTATCATTTCATACCAAACATTTTCCTTTAGATTCGCTAAAATAGATCTTCCGGTCGCACCTTGCCAGATGGAGACCCTCTCACCTATTTTCTCAGATTTTTTTATTGGCTGAGGACTTTCCACCTGCTCAAGACATACCCGTTCTCTATTTTCCAATAGATATAGATTTACAGTTTCTTGGGACGCCCGACCAATTTCCTCCATGATTGGACGACTAATTTTCCTTATATCTAAACTTTCTTTTGCAATCAACCCTAGATAATAAATATTGTGTCCCAGCTTAAATCTATTGGTTTTCTGATCCTTAGAAATAAAGCCTTCCAATTCCAAAGTGGTTAGCAGTCGAGATACTGTAGATTTTGCCAATCCAATTTTCTCGGCAATTTCTGTCAGTGTCAGCTCCCTTTCGTCCCAATTAAAGCACAAAAGGATATTTAAAGCTCTCTGTATGGAACGAACGCTATTTTCATTAGATTTTTCAGTCATGTCAATCCTCCTATTATTCATTATCTCTTTTTTTAGAATTCTATAATATTTTATGGCATTTCGTCTGGCATTCTTATATTCTTTTATCTATCTCTATTATAATGAAGAATTGACATTTATTCTATATATTTAATCAATTGCACCCTTTGACATATTTAAAATCTCTTTGTTTTTAGCTATTAAATAATGATAGGTGAGATATCGCCTCTTGTTAGCTTTACTTTTAGCAAGTATCCACTTCAAAGGCTATGATCCCACCTATCATTATTTTTTGCTATGCTCTACATTAAAATTTGCTTTCCAAATGTTTAACTTATTCCATAGCTCCTATAGCAGCTCTTAGTCCAAGAAGATAGCTGTCTAATCCGAATCCACAAATTTGTCCCTTAACGATTTCAGCAAACACAGAATGATGACGGAACTCTTCTCTTGCATGGATATTGGACATGTGGATCTCTACAATAGGTACTGTAAGAATTGCTAATGCATCCCTTAAACCATAGCTATAGTGGGTCCATGCACCAGCATTGATGACTACTGCATCTACTTTTTCTAAAAATGCTTGATGAACTCTTTCGCACATTTCACCTTCATGATTTGTTTGGAAGCTGATCACTTTCACACCTAGCTCTTTTCCTAGTTCCTGCATTTTTTCATCAATTTCAGCAAGGGTGATCGTCCCATATTGTACAGGATCTCTCTTTCCAAACATATTGTGATTTATTCCGTGTAGCATCAGAACTTTTTTCATAAATATCCTCCTTTAAATGTTTATATATTAGATAGAGAGGTACACGACCTCTTCTTTGAAAATATTCTAGAAACTTCTTTGGTTCCTAATCTCTAGGGTTGATCGCCAAGGCTTCTGTTACTGCCTCACCTCTCGCTTGCATCAGTTCAATACATAGTCCATCGGGTAATTCAAACCAATTTCTTCCTTGAGGCATCTGGGTTACACCCCAGCTATAGGCCTCTTCCAGCGCGGCCTCTATATCTTCAGTCATTATGCCGAGGTGGGCCATCCGCCCTTCTGGCCCTTCGAAGCTGGGATCGGAAATCAACTGCATTCCTCCCACTGTCCAGACTTGATTTGGCGCTTCTTCTGCTCCATCAACACTCCGAATTGTCATGCCCAATACTTCTCTAAAAAAACGAATATGCCATTGAATATCTTTTACACGAACTGCCGTATGTTCCACGTAAGATTTTTTCTGATAAGTCATAGCGGCCACCTCTCTTCTACAATTGACATAAACACCTAAGCTTGCGCCCCATAATGCTCCATCCAATATTCAATTCCTTTAACACTAGCCACCAGCGCTTTGTTGACAGGTGTCGGTATATTGCTTTTCTCTCCCCATCTTACCACTGACCCATTGATGAAATCGATCTCCGTTTTCTGCCCTTTCTCTAGGCTTTGCAGCATTGAAGTCTTAAACTCATCGGGTAATCCTTCGGCTGCCATCAACCAAATCTTTTCAGGATCCTCTACGGATAGCTTCACACCATTTGCACTTGCCACGGCAATTCCTTCTGATATGGCTGCAAATGCACAATCCCTAATTTCTGGGATTTTGTACAATCCCCCATAAGGTAATTTTGTGATACCGGCCAAAGCACCAGTAGCGACGTTAATCAATAGTTTATCCCAGATCATACCTACAATATTTTCACTCACTGTAGTCAATAAACCCGCTCGATTAAACACCTCAGCCACCTTGGTAATCCTTTCGGTAATTGAACCATCCATTTCTCCAATATAAGTATATTTTCCCTTGGTACCGGCGATAATATGGCCTGGCCCAAGCAACACACCACCAACATAAGTCTTGCCACCAATCAAACGCTCCATTCCAACAACTTCACCAAGGGTCTCCTCATTGCCAAGACCATTCTGCAGCGACATCACCATCGTTTTATCCCCTATGATTGGCGCCGCTTTTTCGATGGCTTCCCTGGTATGAAAGGATTTTACTAGAACGATAACAAGGTCTGCTGGTCCAATTCCTGTACAGCTCGTTCGGCCCTGAACCTTCACAAATTTATCCGTTGATCCTTCCCTTACCTTCAATCCATGTTCATTCATGGCATTAACATGATCTGTCCATTGGTCTATTAAATAAACCTCTTCCCCTGCTTCTGTGAGGACGCTGCCAATGGAACTGCCCAATGCTCCTGCACCAAGTACACAAATTTTCATCCTCGTCACCCTTTCTCCAATATATTTATTTTTCAAAAGGAATGAATTTTAAAATATGTTGAGCCACCGTACACAATTCACCCTTTTGATTATAAACTTCTACCTTCGCAACAGATTTTAAATTTTCCTCATCAATTTCGCTAATCGTATATTTGGCAGTAACTGTGTCCCCGAAAAATACTGGCTTGATAAAGCGAAGTCGGTCATAACCATAAGAGACACTTGGAATTTCAGCCTTTGCCTGAACTTGTATTAAGGTAGAAGCAGTAGAAGCTAGGGCAAAAGTAAGTACCCCATGGACGATTCTAGTCTTATAAGGCGTCGTCTTCATAAATTCTTCATTCATATGCATTTGGCTAAAATCACCCGTAATCCCTGCAAACAAATATACATCGGATTCACTGATGGTTTTCGAATAGGATATGGTATCTCCAATTTCAAATGGTACTCTATTGCTCATATCATTTTCCTCCTTAAATTTTAATATATATTTTATCGAAATAAGTTCTATTCTTTGTCTCGTAATCCTCATGACCCTATCTTCGTCTAGGAATCAGCCCTACTTTCCCCATTCTGTGCTAATACCCATTTTCTCCGTCAGAAACAAGCGTCGATCCATTTCCTTTAGATCACTAGCAATCTTAGGTGTAAATCCCATTTGCTGAACGATGTCTTTTTCAATATCTATGCCTGGCGCAACCTCGCAAAGTTCAAGGCCTTCTTTTACAAGACGGAATACAGCTCGTTCAGTAATATATAGCACTGTTTGTCCTCTACGTATGGCATCCTGCCCATTAAAGGTTATTTCAGGTACTCGTTCAACGAATTTCTTGAATTTACCTTCCTGATCAATTCGCACTGCGCCATTTTCTACTATGCTTTTCAAACTTCCCGCAGTTAAGGTACCGCTAAAAATAACCTTTTTGCTGTTCTGGCAGATATTAACAAAGCCTCCTGTGCCCATTATCTTTCCATTGAATTTATGAACATTGACATTCCCTGCTTGATCAACCTCTGCAAAACTTAGAAAAGCTACATCAAGTCCACCGCCATCATAGAAGTCAAACTGGGCTGGCATATCCAGCACCGCTTGCATGTTTACACTGGCTCCAAAGAAGATTCCTTGGGCAGTCACACCGCCAATGGGGCCGGTTTCTACTGTAAGGGTAAATTCTTCGCTGATTCCCTCTTCTCTAGCAACTACGCCAATACCATCAGAAATTCCTACGCCCACATTTCCTACATTGCCTGGTGCTATCTCCATGAGAGCTCTGCGAACAATCACCTTTCGTTCATTCAGGGGTAATGGCACTACTTCGCCTGTATCAAGAACATAGTCACCGGAAAAGAACCGATTTACTTGACCTGAATAGAGTTGAGGTTGATCCTCGACAACCACTAAAGCATCCACAAGATAGCCCGGTATCTTAATGGATCTAGGGTGTAATGTACGTCCCTTTACTAACCGCTGAACCTGGGCGATAACGATACCTCCATTGTTATGGGCTGCTTGTGCCAATGCCAAGGCATCCAAGTAGGTTATCTCATCTTCCATGCTGATATAACCCTCTGTATCAGCTGTTGTACCCCTAATAATTGCTACATCGATAGGAACCACAGGGTAATACAACCATTCCCTACCATCTATCTCCATGAGCTGAACAAGATCTTCTGTGGTGACCTCATTCAGTTTTCCCCCTTGCTGCCTTGGATCAATAAAAGTACCCAAACCAACATGGCTAAGAATCCCTGGTTGACCTGCTGCAGCCGTTCTTAAGAGCTGACTCATAACCCCCTGTGGAAAGTTATATGCTTCTACTTCATTGCGTTCAGCCATTTCAGCTAGTCGCGGTGATTGTCCCCAATGACCTCCAAAAATTCTTTTCACTAATCCATTCTGAGCCAATGAAGAAAGGCCTCGATCATTACGGTCTCCTAATCCTGTCGTATGCCAGAAAGTCAAGTCTCTGGGTTCATTAGACTCTTTAAATCGATTTGACAGGGCTTTAATTACCTCAGTGGCCTCAAGAATTCCGCCACCAGCACCTGTAAATCCGACAGTCGCACCATATGGTATGAATTTAACAGCTTCCTCTGCTGTAAGAACCGAAACTGCATTTCCCTTTCGTAAAGGTTTTTTCATTTTATCACTCCTTAATTCTAAACTCACTGTACATATGTTTTATGGCTTTAAATCTTTTTTTATTTCAAAACCTATATGACACGTATTGGATCGATCCGATAAATTACAGATAAAGTATTTATCTTTATGACCTCAATTTATGCCCCTCAGCATAGCATCGTTCTCGGATCGATCCGATGTATGTTTGATCTAATTATACTCTCCTGCATAGACCATTGTCAATAATTTTCAAATTATTTTTCATATGCTTCTAAAACTGATTTGCCCTTCTAATAGATATTTGGAAGATCCTTGGCTGCTTTCAGTCTACAATTCGTCATCATGGTCAAATATATACATGTATCACAAGAGCAAACCTGTTGGAATTTGCCCATTAAATTGACACTGACAATTTATTCATGATATAATAGGATCAATTTTAGCATGTCCAATTATCAATATGAAATGGCAATGTTTGTTCTCTTTTAGGTGTATCTCATCCCTTAGTTAATATAGTTATTTGTTTAGATGATCTAAGATCGATCTTGTAATGATTTCAATCATTACAAGATCAAAAACTACACTGAAAATCCTTCGTCTAATTAGATAGTCTACCAATTTCTGATTAGAAAATATTATGCATCTGAGTACTACTCTTAAATTCAACATTGATATTTTATTCTTGTTTGGATTTTATGTTTAAAGTTAGGAGGTTCCAATGAAACAAGACAAACCAACCCATGTAACCTTATTGCAGGTAGCAAAACATGCTGGTGTATCTCGATCGACGGCTTCCTTGGCCCTAAGGGGTGGCCGTTATGTATCCGCAGAGACACGAGAAAAAGTTTTCGAGTCCATGCGAGAATTGGGTTATGTTTATGATCGTAGTGCAGCAAGTTTACGTTCCAAATCTTCTTCTTCTGTTGGTTTGGTTTTTGCAGATCTTGATAACCCATTTTATACGGCCCTTCTGATTGGCATCAACGAGCAGTTAAATAAATATAACATTACTCCCCTTTTAGGTACCACCTTTGAGTCGTGCGCTATTCAAGAGCGTCTTATTTCTACGATGCTGGAGTATCGTGTAGGAGGCATTATTCTTTTCGCAGTCCCAGATACACCAAAGGATCTGATCAATCGAATCAAACAAGTAGGAATACCTGTTGTCTTGATCAATAGAAATTTTCCAGAGCGTTCATTTGATTATATTGGAATCGATGATTTGGCTGCTGGACAAATTGCTACAGAACATCTCATTGAGAAAGGTCATCGTCAGATTGCTTTTATAGGCGGTTTCTCTAAACTTTCTTCTTGGCGGGAGCGCAAACAAGGATATATAAATGCCCATACCAAAGCAGGGCTGGATATTGATCATACTTTAATCATTGAGGGCGCTGCTACCCGTGAGAGTGGATATGAACTCATGGAAAAGATCCTCAATTTCCAAACACCGCCCACTGCTGTCTTTTGCTATAATGATATTGTTGCCATCGGAGCAATGATGAAACTTAAGGAAAGGGGTCTCGAGCCAGGGTATGATATGGCCATTCTCGGAGTTGATGATATCCCTGAAGCATCTATATTCACACCAAAGCTTACAACGGTTTCATCCTTCCCCATGCTTAGAGGCGCCAGAGCGGCTAGTCTGTTATATCAACGTATGGAGGGGCTTACTAATGAACCTCCTCAGTCTATCATCATACAGCCTGAGCTTATCATACGGGAATCTTGCTCATATAAAGATGAGATCCATCCTTAGATCATGCCGTGAAGTTACATTTCTTTCAACATTCGAATATTTTAACACGCAAAAAGATAGCCTTCATTACTTAATTGGCTATCTTTCTTCATTTCTAAAAATCCTATTGATTTATTCTCTCTGAATTACTTGAATCTCTTATTATAAGCTGTGGTTCTATGATAATACTCTGTGGTTCCCCAGCATAACCATTAATCCTTTCATGTAAAATATTTGCGGCCTTGACTCCCCTAAGAAAGGGATAAGAAGACACGGTCGTAAGTTTAGGCTTTATAATGGAGGCTTCAGGTATGTCATCTACACCAACAATGGCAATATCACGGCCAGGAATAATGCCATTTTCCTCAAGCTTCATCATAGCCCCAATTGCAATAACATCATTAAAACAAAATATCCCCGATGGCTTTTTATCTAACTTTAGAATTTCTTCTGCCAATTTGTACCCTGACTCTTGTGTAGGGGGCCCTTCAATGATCAATGATTCATCTATTTGTATTTGATGTTCCTTAAGAACCCTTTCATAGCCTTCTCTACGTTTATACCAAGAAGAAAGCTCCGATGTACCCCCAAGGTATGCAATTCTACGATGGCCTCTTTCTACAAGGTGTTCGGTGGCTAATTGACCCGCCAAGACATCATCTATACCTATATAATCGCAGGTGAATTCAGAGAAGTTTCGATTCACCAGTACCACAGGAATTCCTAGATTTTTAATCCTAGCAATTAATTCGTTTGAACTTCCTAAAACTGCAAATAGAATAATGCCACAAACCCTATATTCAAGCATTGAAGAAATAAGCCGGTCCTGTACCGTCAGGGACTCATTGGTGGAACCTAAGAGTATGGTATTTTCAAGCTTATTGAGTGCAGTATTCACGCCGCTTAGCAGCGCTGTATAGAAAGAATTATCTAAATCTGGAATGATCAGTCCTACTGTTGAAGAAGCATTTGAACGCAAGCTGGCAGCAGCCCGATTGTATACATAACCCAATTCTTGAGCAGCAACAATGACTTTATGTCTAGTTTCTTCAGAAACATAATCCCCACCGTTTAGAGCAACAGAAGCAGTGGTTTTAGATACCCCGGCATGATTTGCTACCTCTTGTAATGTTATATTCCCAGTTTTCCTTTGCTTCATAATAATCCTCCAATGGAACACATCTAGTCAATCACCTTTAGTATAGCAAATAGAGAATCATACCGTCAATCGATTCAACCCATCATAAACAGGGAATTGCTAGGCTACTTCATTCGAAAAAATTTTTAGATAATTCCTATTGACACCATATGAGCTTCGGAATATAATTTAGATATCGAATCGTTCCGGGAAATGCTTCTTTTTTTATACTTGACACCGAATCGATTCGGGAATCTTTTTTTCATTCTTATCCAACAAAATTAGGATTATATTTTTTAAGTCATGCCGAATCGATTCGGCATTGTGCCAGGCCTGTTTTGCAATCATACATATTATTTCATTTGAAAGGTGGTCATAAAATGAAGACTGTCAATGTAGCTTTAATTGGAGGGGGTTATGGAGCATTTTTACATGCCAATGGGTATGCAAAGGTTCATGGTGTCCCCGTAAGAATTAAAACCTTGGTAGACATTGATTTAGAAAAAGCGAAAAGCTTTGGGCAAAAGTTTGGCATTCAAAATATTACATCCAATATAGAAGAAGTACTACACGATCCCGAAATTGACATCATCGATATTGTAACTCCTCCTGCATCTCATATCGATATAACCATTAGAGCTTTAAACGCAGGAAAACATGTGGTTTGTGAAAAACCTTTAACAGGCTATTTCGGAGAAGACGGTGATGAAAAACCCATAGGGACAAAAGTTTCTAAAGCAAAGATGTATGAAAAAGTAGTGAAACACATGGATGAAGTGAAAAAAGTCGTTGAAGCCAGCGATAAACTCTTTATGTATGCTGAGAACTATGTATATTGTCCATCGGTAACGAAAACTGCTGAAATCATTAGAACAAAAAAGAGTAAGCTTGTCTTTATGAAGGGTGAAGAAAGTTTGAGAGGCTCATCCTCGCCAGTAGCAGGTCAATGGGATAAAACAGGCGGTGGTTCACTCATGAGAACGGGATGTCACCCTCTTTCTGGTATCTTGTGGCTAAAACAGGTGGAAGCCCAAGCGAGAAACGAGAAAATATATGTAGTGAGTGTAAACGCTGATATGGGCCATATCGGCAAATGTCTCACCGAATATGATAGGAGACATTTAACCAGCAATCCCATTGACGTAGAAGATTTTTCAAACGTTACTTTAACATTTTCTGACAATACGAAGGCTATCGTTATTGCAAGTGATAATGTATTAGGTGGAACGAAAAATTATATTGAGATTTATGCCAATGACGGAGCCCTTATGTGCAACATTACCCCTGCCAATAATCTGCAGACCTATTTCTTAGACCAAGAGGGTTTGGGCGATATTTATTTTGCTGAGATGATGCCTGAAAAAACAGGTTGGAATAACATTTTTCTGATTGACGAATTTTTAAGAGGATATGTTTATGAGCTTCAAGATTTCGTTGAGTGTGTATCTTATGGAAGGAAACCTCAATCTGATATTGAATTGGCGTATGAGACAACAAAAATTATGTATGCTGCTTATCAATCCGCCAGTGAAGGTCGAACAATATATCTATAGGATATTTTCGTATAGTCTGCATTCTATTTAGGGTCTTAAATCCTGAGCTTTCTTTATATAATAAAAATCAGGATTTAAGACCCACATTATATTTCAATTCCATTTTTTAACGTAAGCATTTCTCCAGGTGCCAATATTCTCGCTCTTTTACTTCCATTCTTCACTTTCCTGAGCACATCATCTGGATTACCTAAATGTGCAGGTTTATCAGGTACATCATAGGTACCGTAATGAATAGGGATTAATAGCGCATTAGGCATTGAATCCGCAAGCACTACTGCCCCTAGATGATTAAGATGAAATGGATCAATGGAAACATCAAGCGCTAAAAGGTCTATATCACTGATTGTTAAATGTTCCTCCATAAGTCTTGTGTCCCCAGGAAAAAAACAACGGACATCCGGTGTTGTGACAATAAAGCCGCAACAGTCTCCACTGCGAAAGGGTTTACCGCATCGCTGAGGGTCCTGAAGCTGCCATGGATGATCTGCAGGAGTTACTTCTATCGTAACATTCTTAATATGAATGATATCACCAGTGCGACAAGTCTCAATATTTTTAGGATTTATACCTATCTGCGCAAGTCGATTAAATACTGTGTGTGGACCAATGAATCTTGGATTTAACTGTGCAAGAATATGAGCGGTATGATGACCTAAATGATCATTATCTGGATGGGTATAGAGTACAGCATCAGCTATAGGTATATCTGTAGCTTTAATAGGATAGGAAATACTCATCTTCAAACCCGCTTCGCTTATATCATTCTGGCCAGGTCTTGTCATTAATACGGGATCAATTAAAAGGATAGTTCCCCGTGCATTTATCAAAAATCCTGCACTTGCAAGCCATGCAATAGAAGTATTGTCAATTTCTTTAAAAGCCTCTTCTCCAATCTTAACTGACTCCTCAGCTTTTACGAATTTCATTTTGGACATATGCATTCCTCCTTCATGAAATGAAGAGTATTAAAAATCACATTCTATTTAGGTATCTTCGTCCTGCCCAATCTTATTCTTTTGACTGGCATATATCAGTCCATAGATAATTAACATACCTCCCATGAGCTGGGTCTTCGTGATGACTTCTCCCAAAATCAACCATCCTGACAAGATAGAGATGAAAGGCGGAAGATTCGCATAAATTGAAGTTCGAGTGGCCCCTACCTTTCGAACCCCTATATTCCAAAGGATATAGGATATACCAAATACAAAGACCCCTGAAAAAACAACACCTCCCCAAGCGATCGACGAATACGTGTCCCAACTTGCAGCCAAAATTGGTTTTAATGAAATCATCGAAAAGAAAATTGCTGTAAGGGTCATTGAATAGGTTGTCACTTTCACAATGGATATATCTTTAAAATATAGTCGAATCATGATCGTATATAAGCTCCAAAACAGAGTGGCGATCACGATGAGTATATTCCCAAAATGAGATTCCATCGACACACCTTTACCTCCAGCAGCACCCATAACCACCAAGGCCACACCAGCAAAGGAAATAATAATACCCATAATGGTTTTATTATTTCCTTTTTCTAGCTTCAGCAGGCTTGCTAGGAAAGCCACACACATAGGTGTGGCAGCCAAGATCAGGGAAGCCGTCGATGCAGAAGTTTTTGATACACCATATACAAATGCCACTTGGTTGATACCATGCGCTACAATCCCCATCATCAATAAATGTACCAATTCTCTCTTGCTAACCCTAAAATCTTTTTCCTTTAACAGTAAAATGATCCAGCAAATAACCGCTCCAATAACAAATCGCAAACTATTGAATACCAGAGGATTCATCTCTCTTAATGAAATTTTTGTCACGACATAATTTAATCCCCAAATGATAGCTACAAAAACCAGTAGTATGTCTGTGGTGCTGAATCGATTCGTGTTTCGTGAATTTTCCATCCATTATCACCTATCTATCTTACTTATTCCATATATTCTGGGCTTCTGTCATAATATCCCAATTGATTAGAAATTTTTTTGGCACCCTCTGTTACCAATCTGCTGTAAAAATCTATATTGTCTGGAAATCTAAATCTAGGACCTGATATGGCAAGACACCCAATGACCTTTCTATGAACATCAAAGATAGGTCCAGCCACACAGCCTACCTCATAATCCTTTTCTCCTACGCTAACTGCATATCCTTGTTCTCTCACCTGCTTCAACTCGGCAATGAATGCATCTGGTTCTACAATTGTACTTTCTGTGAGGCTTCTTATATCTTCTATCATTTCATACCAAATGAGTTCTCCCAAGTGAGCCAATATGGCTTTTCCTGTTGCCCCCGCCCATATGGCGAATCGCTCTCCGATTTTTACAGATTGCTTTATAGCTTGTGGACTTTCTACTTGCTCAAAGCATACCCGCTCTCTATTATCCAATAAATATAGATTTACAGTTTCCTTGGATGCCTGACAAATTTCCTCCATAATAGGTCGGCTGATTTTCCTTATATCCAAGCTTTCTTTTGCAATCAACCCTAAATAATAAATATTACGTCCCAATTTGTATCGATTGGTTTTCTGATCCTTAGAAATAAACCCTTCCAGTTCCATAGTGGTTAACAATCGGGATATGGTTGATTTTGCCAGTCCTGCCTTTTCTGCAATTTCCGTCAAGGTCAACTCTCGATCACTCCAGTTAAAGCACAATAGAATATTGAGCGCCCTCTGTATGGAACGTACACTGTTTTCACTCGATTTTTCAGCCATGTCAATCCTCCTGTGATAAATTTTTCTAAAATAGTGACATTCCTTTTTTTCGTAGTACCCATATATTTTTAAAGATTCCTCTGCGATAATGAAGAATTGACTTTTTTCCATAAATTAATTGCTCGTATAATTCGAAATGGATCTGCTCTCATTTACTCCAAATACGCCTATTGATATCATTGCAATGAGTCCAAACATACCCGTAACAATAAAGCCCGTAGCCAATCCAAATCGATCTCCAACACTGCCAATTAAGATCGGTCCAACAATCATGCCGATACCATACATTGCTTGAAAAAAGCCCATGATTGTCGTTCTCAAATCCGATGCTACATTTTGAATAGCCAATCCCATGAGCAAAGGAAACGTCATTGCATTGGCAATACCACTGATAGTTTGAATCACATATAACATTGACACACTCGAGGTAAAAGGTGTGAGCATACATAAAATTGTACTTATACAAAAACCAATCATCAGTGTAGTTTTCTCACCAAGACGCTTCACAAATAGAATTCCAGATAGTGCTGCAAAAGCAATTTGAGGAAAATTAAATGCAATGGCCACCATACTCAGTTGAAAATTATTGGCTCCTAGACTTGAGGCTACCAGTGGTGTAAACCCAAAGGCTGTAGAGTATGTGATCAACTGGGACAATGTAGCTAAAACAGAGACCACAAGGATATCTTTGTTTTTTAAAATTAGAAGTACATTGGAAAAAGAAAAGGGCTTTTTGTCTGACATTTCTCTCTCTTCCCATATAGCCAAACTTAGCACAAACCCTGCAATAGCGCCTATGGCACTGAGCAGAAATAGATAACGTACCCCCAGATATAGAGAAACGAATCCACCCGCCAACACGGCTGCGAACTGACCGGCTTTATTGGTTGAATTAATGATTCCCATGGCTTTAGATACTTGAGATGATTCATAATAACTAGAAAACATTACCGTATAATTGATCCATGTTGCAGCAGCAACACCTGCTAGAAAGCGAGCCAACAAAAGAGTAAATGCATTTGGGAGAACAAAAACCACCAGTGTGCTAAATATAATGACGAAAAGTCCCGAAATAATAAAGATCTTTCTTCTATTCAATGCATCCGATACAATTCCTAATGGTATTCTCAGTATTGTCTGACTAAACCCGTAAGCACTGGTAATCATACCAATCATCTTGTATGAAGCACCCATCTGTTTGGCATAATTGGTCATCTGAGGGATGTATGCATACAATGAAAACCAAAATAAACCAGTTACGATACAAAATAATGTCTTTCTATTCAACATTGTACATTCTCCCCATCCATTCAATATCAATGACAAACCCTTTGATGCCAAAAAACCTGCGATCGTTTTCCAAGAGCTTTCTCGAAAACAATCGCAGGTTATGGCTCTCAAAGTCCACCCGTAACACAACTATTTGATGCAGTTTTAAAAAATAGTATTACGTGCTATCCTTTGTTTTTATTCTTATTACTTCACTTCTTTTACTGCGTTTAATAGACCGTCTACCAATTCATCGCCAACTTTTGATCGAATCAGATCATAAGCACTTTCAGCTTTTGCTTGCATTTCTGCACGTACTTCAGGGGAAATGTCAAGAATCTCAGCACCATTGTCTGTGATGATTTTCGCTCTATCTGCTAAACGAGCATCTGCTTGTTCTCTAGCAAATACCTTTGCTTCAGCAGCCGCTTCATCAAAGATTTTTTGATCTTCTGGAGATAAACCATTATAAAGAGCTGGGTTTGTGATCAATGTCAATGTATGAAGCATATGGTTTGTGTTGATTACATATTTTTGTTGCTCGTAGATCTTGTTAGCCGCGATAACTTCGTAAGGATTTTCCTGTCCATCGATTGCACCCTGCTGTAATCCGATATACACTTCACCCCAAGCCATTGGTGTAGGGTTTGCACCTAAAGATTTCCAGAATTCGATATGGTTTGGATTTTCCATCGTTCTGATTTTTTGACCTTTAAGATCTGCTAATGTTTGAACTTTCTTGTTTGAAGTTAATGTTCTGAACCCTTGATCTGCAAAGCCTAAGATTTTAAAACCAGACTCCTCATATACTTTAGAGATGGTATCAAAGAAAGGACCGTCAAGTACTTTTCTCGCTGTTGCTGCATCTGGATAAACCATCGCCATATCAAATACTGCAAGCTTAGGAACAAAGTTTACCTGAGGTGCTGTCGTTTGAACAACAAAGTCAAGGTTTCCAGTCTGTACGCTCTCTGCGATTTCTTTGTCGCTACCCATTTGTCCATTGGCATAAAGCTGAACTTTGAACTTACCACCTGATTTTTCTTCAAGTAATTGACCAAACTTTTGTCCAAATAGATATGTTACGGTATCTTCTGGACTATCCATTGCTAAGTTGAATGTACGTGGCTCCGCACTTGCTTCAGGTGCTTTCTCTCCATTTTGTGCTTCTTGAGCAGGTTTTGCTCCACATGCTGCTAATGATAACATCATTAGCACTATCATTGTTAGTGCGATCATGCTTTTAAATCTTTTCATTCTCCCATTCCTCTCTTCTTTTTATTTTTAAAGTACAAGCGTTGATTTCATTTTTGAAACTACGTCAACTCTTATAAAATTAAATCCGCTCAAAATCATAGCATTTTCTTTCTCCCTTGATTTAACCTATCGGGTAAGAAGTAAGCTGATTTCTGGTACAAAAGTGATAAAGATTAATGCAATAAGGAATGCTACAATAAAAGGTGCAGCTTTCTTTGAGATTTCTACAACTGGGATACCCGTCAATGAACTTCCTACGAATAAGTTAATTCCCACAGGTGGTGTTACGAAACCGATCGCAAGGTTTACTACCATAATGATACCGAAGTGTACTGGATCAACTCCTACAGCATTGGTAATCGGCACCAAGATCGGTGTCAAAATCAAGATTGCTGGACCAGTATCCATTACCATACCAACAAAGAGCAGTAGAATGTTGATAACCACCAACACGGAGAACTTTGTTGTAAATACGGATGTGATTGCAGCTGCCACCTGCTGAGGCGCCTGCATCAAGGTCAATACCCTTGCGAAGGCGATCGCTGCAGCTAAAATGAACAGAAGCGGTGCATAAGTGGAAATACTTTCTTTAAACACCGGGATGATATCTTTAAATGTCAAACTCTTATAGACGAATAAACTGATAATTAAAGCATAGAACACAGAAATAGTAGCGGCCTCTGTTGGAGATGCAACACCACTGTAAATACTTCCTAAGATAATTACTGGTGTTAATAACGCCCAGAAGCTGTCTTTGAAAACTTTCAAGAAACCTTGGCTTCTGATGGCATGATAATGTTCATGTAATTTTTCCTTGTCCTCTCCCTTTGTACGGCAGTAATAGTACGCATATGCCATTAAACAACCGCCAATCAATAGACCTGGGAGTACCCCCGCAATAAATAGTTTACCTACAGAAGCACCTGACGTCATCCCATATAGGATGAATGGAATACTTGGTGGAATGATAACCCCTAATCCACCAGCTACGGCAACCAATGCTGTAGCAAATACCCTATCATAGTTAAGACTCATCAAAATTGGAATTGTCATAGAACCAACAGCCGCTGTAGTTGCCGGACCTGAACCTGAAATCGCACCGTAGAACAAGCAAGTAACGATAACGGCGATTGGCATACCTGCTGTTTTATTCCCTATAAAGAATGAGAACACATTAAATAGTTTCTTGGACACACCCCCACGGGCCATGATGATACCTGATAATATGAACATAGGTACCGCAAGGATCGGAAAGCTATCTACACCGCCCAGCATACTCCGAATAACAAGCTGAGCATTGGCTGGGAACGCTGGGTTGAATAAATTTGGAAGAACTGCTAAAAGTCCCAATACTGTACCTACAGGAATAGATATCGCCATGCCTATGGCAAAGATGAGAAATAAGATACCGACTGACAAAAAAAACTCCCCCTCTCTATCTACTTCGATCTTTTATTAGAAAAATATATATAAATCATTATTACAATTGCTTTTATCGTTTGAGCTTATCTAGCAGTTTTGACTGACTTTAAATCACCCCAAAAGCTTTGAAGAATCCTCACAACAGCCAATCCAAAACCTATCACGGAGGATACCTGCACCAAATATATTGGCAATCCTAAAGCTGGACTGGTTTGTCCATTGACATAAGTAGTTCCGACCACAATTAGCGCATATCTGAATACATAAGCAAAGAATATCAACATGACGATTCTCGTAATGATTCCCAATACTTTTTGTGCTGACTGCGGCATCATATTTGTAAATTGATCAATTCTAATGGATATTCCTTTTTTGATACAGTAGCTGACACTAATAAAGGCAGACCATACAAACATATATCGGGTAAGCTCTTCTGACCAAGACAGGGATGCATTAAGCAAATAACGCATTGTCACCTGAACACCCATGACACAGGTCATCACAATTAATAAAATTAATAGTATGGATTCTTCAAAGTGCTCATTTAACCATTTTAAAACACCCATTTTATTCACCTCCATTTTTTCTTTTCATAGCTTACTTTCCTGCTGCTCCTAAAGTTTCCATAAACTTTTGTTTTACCAAATCTACTGGCATATCTTCTCCCGTCCAAATCTTGAATGCCATAGCCCCTTGCCAAATCATCATGCCAAAACCATTAATCGTTCTACATCCTGCAGCCTCTGCCATCTTCAATAGTTTTGTCTTGGCAGGCTTATAAACTACATCCGATACGATCAGTTCTCGACGCAGCACACTAGGATCTGCAATAATGCTTTTATCTTCATGGGGAGTCATTCCTAAAGGTGTGCAGTTAACCAGTATGTCTGCCGTCTGTAATGCCTCTTTTAGATTTTCATCACTGAAAGCAAGCCCTTGGGTTTTACAGCTTGGTATCTTCTCGTTGATTGTATTGCTAAGCGCTGCGGCCATATCTGCAACCATATCAAGAATAACGATTTCCTTTGCCCCATCAACTGCCAGCTGAACTGCCACAGCCTTTCCAGCTCCACCTGCACCAGCCATTACAATTCTTTTTCCTTCAAAAGCGATGCCTGCTTCTCTTAATGACTGTACATATCCTCTTCCATCGGTATTATATCCAATTAGCTTACCATTATCATTTAAGACAGTATTTACAGCCCCTATCCATTGGGCCTCTGGGGCTACTTCATCCAATAATGGTATGATGTTTGCCTTGTTTGGCATTGTTACATTAAAGCCTTTTACATTCAATACACGCATTGCTTTTACAACGTCATCTAAATTATCCTCTTTTGTATCGAAAGTAAGATACGCGTAACCTAGTCCTAGATGGCTAAATGCCGTGTTATGCATTTGAGGGGAAAGACTGTGGGATATTGGGTATCCCAACAAACCAACCAACTTCGCTTTTCCATTTAAATGATGCGCCATTTCTTTACACCTTCCTATTTTTTATGATTTGAAATTTTCTGATAATTCATTGCATACTTTTTCACTCGTTATAGTTTCTACAGTTCGTAAGCTTAATTGATAGTGAGAGGCCACATAAGGCCTCTCCATCAATTATAACTGTTTGGGGAAACTTAAGGAAATATTATTTATTTTATAGCCTTTGCAATAACTTCCATTCTCTTGACTTTTTATTCATTTACTTTGTTGCTACGTGCTTAGATCTTGTTGCTTCACCATACACTAATCTACCTTCAGCAACATTCTCTTTTGGTGTATAGATATCATTGATGTTCCAAATTCCATCTGTAGGAACTGGGATATTCTCCATCGGAACATCTAATAAATATGGCTCATTGGAATCTAATGCCTCTTTAAATGCAGCTTTGAACTCTTCCGCTGATGTTATTTTCTTGCTTTTGATACCATAAGCCTTTGCAACTTCAGCCCACTCAGGGTTATAAGGAGTCCCGTCTGGTTTTTTGAAGATGGTACCGAAAGAATGGTGATATTGAGCCGCCTCTAGTCCTGCAATCGTACCAAAAGCACCGTTATTCATAACAACCCATACCACAGGGATATTTTGCTCTACTGCTGTAGCCATAACCGTTGGATTCGTACCAAAACCACCATCTCCAACCAAAGTGATTACTTTTTTGTCTGGAGCCGCTAATTTTGCACCTAAGATTGCCGCTGGTCCAAATCCCATGGTAGCGAGACCGCCTGTATGCAGAATCGTACCTGGTTGTGTGATTTCAAACTGCTGGCTTACGCCATTTTTATTCCAACCCACATCTGTGGCGATGATGGCATCTTGAGGCAATACTTCCCTTACATCCTTCAAGATTCGCTGTGGTGTCATTGGGAATCTGTTATCTTCAGAGATCGCTACGTTAGATGCCTTGAATGCAGCTCTATAATCAGCGATTGCTTTTCTTAGTTCAGGTCTATCGATTCCCTCAGGCTTTAGCTCTTTTGCAGCTTCTAAGATTGCCTTTAATGCTTGCTTTGGATCTGCTACTGCCCCTAAAGCTACAGGATAGTTTCTACCAATTTCAATGGGATCTAGGTCTATTTGAATAAGCTTTGTCGGTGGAATATTGAAGCTTACACCCTTATACCAAGAGCTGCTATCTGCTTCAGCAAATCTTGTACCTACCCCTAGGATTACATCGGCCCTAGTTGATACTTCATTTACGAAGTTCGTTCCCCAGAATCCTGTCATTCCCACATGTAGCGGATGATTATCTGGAATCGCCCCCTGGGCCATTAGCGTTCTTGTCACAGGAATGTCTAAGAATTCAACCAACTCTATCAGTTCCTCTGAAGCATTGGTATAAATCAGCTGTCCACCGCCGTGGATCACTGGGTTTTTCGCTTCAATCAACATCTTGGCTATTTCTACTGCTGTTTCTTTTGGCAGCGCTGGTCTCACAGTCGTATGGGAATCATGATATGTTCTTTCAAAGTGAACTGGATCTAATTCCCTTGAGAACATATCCATAGGGACAGAGATCAACACTGGTCCTGGTCTTCCAGATTC
Source organism: Anaerosolibacter carboniphilus (assembly GCF_014205875.1). Classification (GTDB taxonomy): domain Bacteria; phylum Bacillota; class Clostridia; order Peptostreptococcales; family Thermotaleaceae; genus Anaerosolibacter; species Anaerosolibacter carboniphilus. Next base: position 108,543 of record NZ_JACHEN010000006.1, on the reverse strand, counting down.
AGCAAGTCTGAAAGCCTTGTCAAGAATTTCTGGGAACAATTCAGGTACATCAATTCGCCATGCTCTCTTCACGAAGGGCTTGTAGATATCGTATTGAGATCCGTCACAGTGCATATTGATTTCCTGATGAGGATGTTTTCCATAATAATAGCTAGGAACATCTCCTGCAATTACAACCATCGGCACTGCATCTAAAGACGCTGTAGCTACCCCTGTTACTGCATTTGTAAGTCCTGGTCCTAAGTGACAAAGGACTACGCTGGCTTTTTGCGTTATTCTTGCGTAAGCATCTGCCGCGTGGGCAGCTACCTGCTCATGTCTTACAGATACAAAGTTTAATTTAGAGTCTTTAAGAGCATCTAACATTGCGATAACCGTGTGTCCACAAAGGCCGAAGACATGCTCAATGCCTCTTCTCTCTAAATAGTCAACTAATTGATAAGAAATTAGCTTTTTCAATTTGTATACTCCTTCCAAATCATTTTTTATTAAAGGAGATCGACTCGATGTCCTCATTCAGTCTCTTATTTCTCGCACTCTGGATCGTAGAAATCTCCGAATAATTCTGCGTCAGATGGTCTGTCTTCTGGAATAGGCTTAGATACCCATGTTGTATTCATGTAGTGCTTTAGGTGCACGTTTTCGGAAATAATATTTCCACCCCAAGTTCCACAGCCTAAACTGGATGTCATCGGCATTCCGTTGTTGAATGCTCCCGCATTTGCTTTGGATTGAGGCTGACGAACCATGATTCTACTTACAGGTGCTGCCAATGCCAATCGATGAATGTGGTCATCGTTGAAGGAGTAAATTCCGCAAGAGTGGCCTTTCCCTTTTACCTCATAAATACCTCTCATCATGTCAAGGGCATTTTCAAATCCTTCATATTTGTAAACCGCTAAAAGGGTTGTTAATTTTTCGTTGGAGAAGAAGTTCTCTTTGCCAATGCCGTCCCCATAAACGATGATAAACTTTCTGTCTGCTGGAATCGTAAAGCCAGCAGCTTCTGCCAGCTTTTGTGGTGCAATGGCTACCGTATTGGATAGTCTATGACCCTCTTCATCCCACATAACTGCCTTTAGCTTAGCCTTCTCTTCTTCGTTTGCCAGGTAGCCGCCTTCTTTCACAAGTTGTTCAACCATCTTATCAAAGATGCTGGCTTCAATGATCAAGTTGCCATCGGCAGAACATCCTGATCCAAAATCTGATGTTTTGCTCAGCATCGTGTTACGAGCAGCTTCTTCGATGTTTGCTGTCTCATCAATGATCATGGTAGAGTTTCCAGCACCAACACCATAGGCAGGAGTACCTGAGCTGTAGGCTGATTTCACCATGTCTGGACCACCAGTTGCAAGAACTAGGTCTGATCTATTCATAAGGGCTTTTGTCATTGGAATATTTACTTTTGTAAGACACTGAAGAATATCTGCTGGTGCACCTTCTCTTTCAAGGGCCTCTCTCATCAATTTTACTGTTTCAAAAGTCGTTTTCTTAGAACGTGGATGTGGTGAGAAGATTACTACGTCTCTAGCTTTGATCGCATAAATTGCTGTTCCTGCTGGTGTTAAATCTGGATTTGTTGTTGGAACGATGGATCCAATGATTCCAACTGGTTTTGCATATTTTACAATACCTTTTTCCGGGATTTCTTCGATCACACCTATACTCTTTTGACGAAGTGCATCTCTAAGAACTCCTCTGATTTTAAACCGCTTTCCTTCTCTGCTTACCGGATCTCCAAGACCACTCTCTTCGATTCCCATATCCACCAAGCGAAGGAACGTCTTCTTGTTTGCTACTGCCCATGCTACTGCCTGGCATAGACGATCCACTTTCTCTTGGTCATAAGTTTCAATAATCGCAAGCGCTTTCCTTGCGCGGTCAAAAACTTCATCTAACTCCTGTTGTTGTTCTAATGTAATTTCAGTTGCCATATTGTACTACCTCCTTAAAATTTTAAAAATAATTTTTGGTTGCATCTGCTGCAACTTATTCTTATTTATTTTGTACCTTCACAATATCGCTGGATTTACCAGCCTTTAAAACAAAGCTAGAAGTATCTTTTCCTAAGACTTCTTGCACATACTTTCCAATGGAAATCATCTTATCCAAATCATATCCAGTGTCAATGCCCATTTCGTGACACATATGAATAAGGTCTTCTGTCGCAATATTTCCTGATGCCCCTGGGGCGAAAGGACATCCGCCCAAACCGGCAAAACAGGCATCGTATCGTCCAATGCCGGCCATCATACCAGCCATCACATTGGCAAGCCCCATTCCCCTTGTATTATGAAAGTGAAGATTCCAAGTGATATCAGGAAATTGCTCCTTCACTCTTGCGCTATAGGCGTAGACTTGCTGAGGATGGGCCATCCCTGTGGTATCAGATAGAGACAATTCCTTCACACCAATTTCTCTAAACCCATTGATCGCTGTAATCACCTGCTCTATAGGAACCTTTCCTTCCATAGAACATCCAAAGGCTGTCGAGATGGCTCCTGAAAGGGTAATACCATGGGTGGCTGCATACTCAGCACACTCTGCAAATCCTCTTAATACTTCCTCTGGCGTACGGTTTAAATTACTTAAAGAATGTGCTCTGCTAGCGGACACCGTTAGCTTTGCCTTTTTAATCCCCGCAGCCTCTGCTCTCTCTAGTCCCCTTAAATTTGTCACGAGAACTCGATATTCCACACCATCCACTCGTTTCATTCGCCGCGCTACTTCATCGGTGTCAGCCATTTGAGGAATCGCTTTTGGACTGACAAAAGATCCGATTTCTATAATTTTTGCCCCAGCTTCTACAGAACGCTCGATCAAACTTATTTTCTGTTCAACTGTAAACATGGTTTTTTCATTTTGCAAACCATCCCTTGGCCCAACTTCCGAAACAACAATACTGGATGGCCATTTCAAGTCCTTTTCTAATTCAGTTGTAAGCATATTACTCCCTCCTTTTCATTGCTTTTTAATTCTTTTTTAGTTACCTGCTATGTATTTTGTTGTTCCGTTCTACGGAACTCAGTTTCTCTATTTGGAACTTGATTTCATTTTAGCATGTTTGTTTTTTTAAGTCAATCGACTATATTCATTTTCTACAAATTTTTTATTTTGTCCCAAAATAGAATCTTCTATACATTTCAAATAGTTTAAATAAAAAAAGCGAGCAGCTTAAGCTGCTCGCTTTATAATGATATTTAGGCGCTTTGATCCTTTATTGTTATAGTTTCTTTTCTATTTTCCGACCCTTTATAGTTCACCAAATATACAGAAGCTACTACCAAGATTCCACCCAGGATCTGTAGATAGCCTACTGTTTCCTTTAGAATCAAAAAGCTAGCCACTACCGTGACAATAGGTATAAGATTTAAATATAGGGATGAATTTGACACACCGATGATATCCATGGCGTACACATATAAATAGTAGGCTAAGGCAGAACAAAAAATTCCCAGAAACAGGACGTTAAGCGTCACTTTTCCGTTGACCAAATGCCAGTCTGTCTTTTCAAACAATACAAAAGGTACAAAAAGAACTGTTCCAATAATGGTCTGGTAATAAACAATCGCTAGCTGGGAGTACTTTTCAAACAGGGGCTTTGTGATCAATGAATAGGCTACCCAGCAGAAAACTGCACCAAACATCATGAGATAACCAAGCCAGGACTCGCCTTCATAGCTCCCGCCCCCTGTATTGCCCACGATGAGGTATACCCCTAAAAAGGATATCAATACACTTATTCCCTGTTGCAAAGTTAGTCTAGTTTTAAACACGATCGCCTCGAAAATCAAAGTAAAGATAGGAATCGCTGCAATGATCATGGAAGCATTGGAAGCCGAAATAAACTTCACGCCATTATTTTCAAAATAAAAGTATACGGTAATTCCTAAGAAGCCAGCCATTACCATTAAAAAGCGATCTTCTCTTGCCAATCGCGTATCCTTCTCCTTTATCTTAAAAATAGCACCAATGATAATGGAAGCCATCACAAATCGTATAAATGCCAAGGTCATCGGTGGAAATACTGCAATGGTAACTTTAATACTCAAAAAGGATAGTCCCCAAATCAATGCTGTAAAAATGATGCTTATATAGGCCAAAAACGATGTCTTTTTCATATACCCCATCCATTCTGTCATGAATTTACATCTTCTATTATAGCAGATGAACCCGTCATCCTTATACCATTATTTTCAAATGACTGTTTTCTTCCACCAGATTTCCTATCTGTTTATCCTAAAAGGTACAAATTTTTATAGTTGATCTTATTTTTTTAACACTTGCTACGTTATTGCCTATTTTATAATATCCTATTGACAGGAGGTAAATAGTTTTGTAACATATTAATAATTTATCAGTCAATTTTTATAAATATACAACTGGGGTGAATATCATGTTAAGACCAATGGAGCAGAACAGCAAATTTTATAGCTACTTTTTTAACTGGAGCTTTTATTTTAGCGCTGGTTATTTTGCTTTCCAAAAAAATAGCTATACCTCTTTCATAAGTTCTTCTCCTTCCAAAGCATCCGTTGCCTTTCAGTAACTGGATGACACAAGAAGCCCATTTGTTACCTAATGAAGAAGACTCTTATTGAAAGAGTCTTCTTTTTTATATATCTATATATATCTATAAATGTGACATGTCACCTATTTTCTTTGGAATGGTGTGTACAGCCAAGCCAAAACTAAATTAAAAATCTTATATGAGGTGATAAAATGAATCTTCCATTAATTATTGTTGTGCTTTACATCGCTGCTCTATTTGCCATTAGTGCCTATGCACGAAAGCTGGCTGCCGCAGGATCTGAAGGCTTTATCCTTGCAGGCAGGCAGCTGACGACTCCTTTAATCGCCGTTACCATTACCGGACTTGCCATTGGAGGCGCTTCTACCATTGGCGTTGCAGAACAGGCTTATTCCGTAGGCTTAGCTGCAGGCTGGTACAACGTGGCCTGGGGTGCAGGCGCCATCCTCATGGGTCTTGTGGCAGCATCCAGGTATAGAAAATTAAATATTTCTACCCTTCCTGAGCTCTTTGAAAAATTATATGATACAAAAGGACGCGTCCTTTGTGTTTTCAGCCAAATGCTGATTCTCCTTGTGATTACTTCAATGCAATATATCGCTGGAGGTGCAATCCTTGCCTCCTTACTGCCTGATATTTTCACATTAAAAACAGGCATGGTCATGAGCGCTGTGGTATTCGTCGGCATCACATTTGTTGGCGGTATGTGGTCCGCAGGTCTTTCCAACATATTAAATGTAATTCTGATCTACGGAGGTATCATTGTAGCTGCCATCGCTACCCTTGGTCAACAGGGAGGACTATCTTCCATTGCCATCAAACTTCCTCAAGAAGTTCCATATCTGCATTTTGTGAATGGTTTAGGCTTGACTGCAATTGTGGGTTGGTTCGCTGTGATGATGACTCAAACTTTATCCTTGCAGGCTACTGTTCAAATTGCCTGCGGTGCGAAGGATGAAAAACAAGCCAAACGTGGATTTGTTCTAGGTGGTCTCCTAATGCTTCCCATCGGTTTCCTTGCAGCCATTATGGGTATTGCTGCCAAAGCAGCTTATCCTGATATCAGTGCCACCATGGCGCTACCTAATATCATCATGTCTCTGAACCCGGTAATCGCAGGTATCACTTTGGCAGCTTTATGGGCAGCAGATGTATCTACTGCATGCAGCCTCCTGCTAGGTACCTCCACCCTATTTGTTCAGGACATTTATAAGCGTTTTATCCAGCCAGAAGCCGATGATCAAAAACTTATGACCATGAGCAAAATTACCATCATCATACTGGGTGCCGTCACCTTTATATCCTCCTTAACCGTTGTAAGTATATTGAAGACCCTCCTTGTTTTCTTAAGCCTTACAACAGCCTTTACGGTAACGATCCTGTTTACTATATTTTTTCCTGGCCTATGCCGGAAAAACTCAGCTTTTGTTACCATCATTGCTGGAATAGGGGTATTGCTCTTATGGCAATTTGTTCCGGCCATTCGAATCGTTCCTCATGTGATTTATCTGGAATGGATCGTATGTGTTATAACATTTCTTGGTGTGGCAGTTGTCGATCCTGTAAAGACATCCATCTTAGCAGAGTCTTAGAAATCAAAAATTTATAGAGATTACACAAATATATCAAAGAAGGTGAATAAGCCATGAATTCAATCCAATTAAAGTATGGAAAAGAACTTATAGATGTCCCACTCTCTGAAGACCAGATTTTTGGTATCATTAAAAGTAACACGGCAGATCATCATAAAACAGAAGAAGCAGTCATCCTAGACGCCTTGGAAAATCCTATTGGAAGCCTTAAATTACGGGAAATTGTGAAGCCTGGAGAAAAGGTGTGTATCGTCATATCCGATGTTACAAGGGCTTGGCAGCGAATGAACGTTTACTTGCCCTACCTGGTAGATGAGCTCTGCAAGGGTGGTATTACTGATGAAAATATTATTTTTATCAGTGCCGTGGGATCCCATCGAAAACAAACAGAGCAAGAGCATCAACGCTTGCTGGGCGATGCCCTAAAAGATCGATTTAAAGTTATCGATCACGACTGTCTCGACGACAATAACCTAGTTTATCTTGGTCATACCAGTTTTGGTACACCGGTAAAAGTCAATAAAATTGCCATGGATTGTGACCACATCCTGCTGACAGGAGCCATTGTTTTCCATCTATTGGCTGGGTGGGGTGGTGGCAAAAAGTCCATCCTTCCCGGCATCGCCGGCTACGAGACAATTATGGCAAACCATGCCATGTCCCTCAATCCTGAGATTGGTAAAGGCTCTAATCCTGAGATCAGGAGTGGAAAAATCATAGATAATTCGATTCATGCCGATATGTTAGAAGCCGCTGCCCTTGTGAAACCTTCTTTTATATTTAATGTAATCATGGATTCCCAGGGGCGCATTTCCCATGCTGTGGCAGGCGATTATGCAAAGGCTCATGCAAGGGGCTGCCAGATCGTTGATGATATGGATGGTATTGCCATCCAAAGCAAGGCAGAGATGGTCATCGCTTCTGCTTGTGGATATCCAAAGGATATCAATTTCTATCAAACCATTAAAACTGTCATCAATGCCAAGGAAGCTGTAGAGGAAAATGGTGTGATCATTATACTAAGTGAATGCAGTGAAGGCATCGGCAATGCAGAAATTCAAGAAATTGTACAAAATTATTCTACACTGCTAGATCGGGAACGGGCCATCCGTACTAATTATTCCATCGCCAAATATATAGGATACTATGCTACGGAGGTGGCTGCCAAACATACCTTTATCTTGGTGTCCAGTCTTCCACCAGAAACCTTGACCATGGCAAATATCAAGATTGTCAAAACGCTGGAAGAAGCCTTGGAGATGGCATACAGCATAAAAGGAAGCAATGTAAAAACCTATCTGATGCCCCATGGTGCTAATACCCTTCCAAAGGTTCAGAATTTATGATTGCCTTTCTGTAACACAAATTGTTCTTTCTCCTCCTTATAAAGGAAGGGAGACTAAGTCTCCCTTCCTTTACTTTCTAAAAGCTTATTAACGTATTGTAGTAGTTTTTCAAATAATGAAAGCATCTGCATTTTTTGATACAGACTCTTGATAGACAACGAATAAAAGATACAACATAATGAATCATGTAAGCTAAGGTTAGGAAAAATCGTAGGGGCGAACATTGTTCGCCTGTATTTGTCGTATATGTGTCAATCCCTAGATCGTGTCATGCTAAGCGCAGCGAAGCATCTAAGGACCTAAAGGCAGATCCTTCACGATGTTCAGGATGACAGTTGAGGTGATATCTAGGGTCTAAGGGCGATTCATGAATCGCCCCTACCAATGTGTTCAGTATCTCGTAGGGATCGGCGCCATCGTTCCCTACATAAAACATGATTTTTTATGGTTTTGTAGGGTTGGACGACCCTGTCCAACTGTTATCCTTGCGTCGCATTTTTCTACAAATATTCAACACAAACATCATAAACCTCAACATTAAATTTTACAGCACCTTTTTAATAATTTTCTTTTCTAAACATTCTATACATGTTCATGATCAGGATCGTTCAATCTATAATCAATAAGCTATTCAAAAGGGGCCTTGTCATGAATTTTGAAGACACTGTACAGATATGTATGAAAAAATATCCCAAACTATTTTTAGACCGTTGGGAAGTGCTCAACTATTTGTTTTGCTCACTACACTGTGATCATCGGTGGACAAATGGAGAACTGGTTGGGGAAATCCAAACATCCTATTACCAGTCCATCCCTTTGTATGGAGAGCAGATTGTCGAATTAAATAGATTTCGTGAAAAACTATGGCAGCGCCCATACTATTTTTATCCTTTGGGCAGAAGCTATAGCAATTTGTTCAATTTCCCTAAAACCATTCAGTCCGACTGGTTAGAAGGGATTATCGAAACCATTGAATTTATTCTTAAAAATATAGACCCCTGGGAAGATGTCTACATGGAGATTCCCAAGGCCCAGCTGGAAAGTCACCATCGCGCTTGCCTAAACATATTAAAAGCCTATTCAATTGAATAGGCTTTACATATATCTTCCAGTTTTGGTAATTAGTCTTTGATTTTCTTTAACAGCCAAGCCATGTTTTCACCAATGACCTTCATATTTAACATACCTTCTTTGTCGTTCTCTACTTCTCCAATTTCTCGTCCATATACCATGTTCCAATAGGTTCCTCCCACTAAAAACATCTGCATATAGTGAAGAAAATGATTCATGGTATCAAAGGCATGGGTAGCACCACCACGTCGAACTGCCATCACAGCAGCGCCAGCCTTGTGCTTAAACAAATCCCCATTAGCTCTAGAAACAAATCCTGCACGGTCAATCAGCGCTTTCATCTCTGTCGTCACATCGGTAAAATACACTGGAGAACCCAAGATAATGCCATCTGCTTCTTCCATTTTTGCAATACACTCATTAATCATATCATCCTTGATAATACATTGTTTATCCTTATTCTTGAAACATTGTCCACAGGCCATACATCCTCGCACAGGCTTTCCACCCAGCTGAACAAGCTCTGTTTCAATTCCTTGCTTTTCTAATTCTTGAAAAACAACCTTCAAGATGATTTCTGTGTTTCCACCCTTTCGCGGGCTTCCATTAATGGCTACTACCTTCATTTCACTTCCTCCTATTCAATTTATTAACTCCAAATTAGAAAACTCTCTGCTATAATCATAGACAATTAGATAGCATACATCAAGTACGCACTATTTTGTTATATAGTATGTAAAAAGATACTTAGAAAAGAGGAACGTTTAAGCTGCCCATGACATTCACTCAAATTATATTATACAATCCATTTCATAATAATGTTCACTATGGTAAAAACTAAAATAGACTAATTATAGATAAGTAGGCTTCACTTATACAATTTCCAACCACATCCTAGGAGAATTATAATGAAATGATGAAACAAGATCAGAAAAATAAGACGCGTAGACAGATCGCTTATTTGAGTATCTTTGGTATAACACAATTACATTTAAGGAACCCTTGGATAATTGCATGGTGGTCTGCTGCTTTTCCAGGGTTAGGTCATCTCCTGCTATCCAAAAATGTGAGGGGTTTTCTCTTATTTGGCTGGGAAGTCTTTATCAATGTGAAAGCCCATATTAATCAAGGCATCTATTACTCTTTTATCGGAGAATTTGATAAAGCAAAGGATGTGCTGAATAAAGAATGGATGCTCTTCTATGTTGGTACCTATATCTTTGCCATATGGGATAGTTATCGGTCAACGGTGGATATGAATAATGTTTATAAATTGGCAGCAAGGGAAGATGCAGAGATTCAGCCATTCAAAATAAGCACATTAGGTATAAATTATTTAGATAAAAGCAGTCCTTTTCATGCTTTCCTTTGGTCTGCATTGATCCCTGGAAGTGGGCAGCTTTATCTACATAGAATCATTACAGCAGCCTTTACGATCATATGGTGGATCGTCATTATCTATTTTTCCAAATTGCTTCCAGCGATTCATTATTCTTTCCTTGGGCAGTTTGAACAAGCAAAGGCCGTCTTAGACATCCATTGGACGCTAAATATTCCATCTATCTATGGATTTTCTGTATATGATGCTTATGTAAATACTGTTGAATACAATAAACTTTATAATTGGGAGCAATCTAAATTCTTAAAAAGTCAATACCAGTATGAAAACTTCAATATGCCTGTAAAAAATGGAAAACCAAGGAGTGGTGGTATGTATATTATAGCTACCTTCGAATACAATAGCTTTTTAGAATTGGCTATTACTGCCATTCAAATGAAGGGTGTGGCAAAAGAAAGAATCCTTGCTGCTCCTTTAGACAAACGGGGTGGAGAGATCGCACTATTCGATACAATGCATCGTTCCGATGGCCTGAGCCTAATCGATCTTGCAGCAATGCTCGGCACTATATTTATGCTCTTTGGCAGTATCTATGGTTTTGCCCTAAAATGGGGGCCTATTTGGTGGGGATTGATTGGCCTGGGTTTTGGATGTAGCTTAGGGTTTGTCATCAAACTCATCATTACCAAAAAGTACTCTAAGAATAGGTCCTCAACTCATAAAGAATCAGATGTAGTCTTAATCATAGAATGTAATCAAAATGAATTAGAAATGATAAAAAAAACATTATGGGAAAATCATGCCCTTGGTGTTTCCAAGCTCGATTTTACCCATATAACTTAAGAAGATATGAAAGTGAAAGAGTAGGATCTGCATCCTACCCATTCCTATGGATTAGTTCATAATATTTTAGAAGCAATGCATCTATTTTTTGGCTCGCCCATAGTATTTGTGGATTCTTCATCTGGTGATCTTCTTCAATAAGTGCATACATTTTGTTTCTCATTTTTTCTATTTCCATTATTACTTCTGTCGCTCCATGCACAGTCTCCATATCGTACCCTCTCTCAATCATCTTGTCATCGCTTATCTAGTAATATGTTGCGTCCATCGATTTCGTTTATTTTGAACTTCACCATTTTTCTTCATAGAAATATCTTGGACGTTTTTATCCCTTGATATGCAAGAACGTACAAGTTTTTTCTTGATAATGCATTTCCATAGCATTGACAATATTAGAATTACATGGTAGAATAAGTAGATTGCAAATGCAACAATATATTTTTTGGAGGTTTGTTTAATGAAAACAGGCGTAGTTAAATGGTTTAACAGTGAAAAAGGTTTCGGATTCATTACAGTAGACGGTGGAGAAGATGTATTTGTACATTTCTCAGCAATTCAAGGTAACGGATTCAAGAGCCTTGAAGAAGGTGCAAAAGTAGAATTAGAAGTAGTTAAAGGTGACAGAGGCCTTCAAGCTGCGAATGTAGTTAAATTATAGTAGAATAATATAATATCGATCATTATATATTTGAATATATAACTACTAGAAAAACCCTGATTTTCTATCAGGGTTTTTTCTTTTTTGCTTTATATGTTTTTTACTTAGATTCATCGTAAAATTTCAAATACTTCCGGTTCTCTTTATAAAAAGCAATGCGATCCTCTCTTGTTTTTGTATGAAATTCAAAAAGATGCCCATCTGGATCTCTAAAATAGAGGGACCTGCCCTCCTCAGGATATCTTGGTCTGCCCTCTGTCACATCTACACCTAATTCTTTCAGTCTTTGGAATGTTTCTTCATAATCCTCATCATCGATGGAAAAGCTGATATGGGTATACGACTGATAAATTTCACACCTTGGAATTTCCTTTTCAATGTTTAGCGCTAGCCATAGTCCGTTAAGATCATAGTAAGCCAGTGTTTCTCCTTCTACTAGGAGCTTCGCTCCAAATACTTCTTGATAAAACATTATAGATTTCTCTAAATCAGAAACCGAGATGGTTATATGATTGATCCCCTTTAGATTCATCTACACTCCCCCTACTTCTATTTAATAGATCTATATGTTTATTCTTAACCGATATGCTGCAACAGCATATAAAATTCTTTTTAGATAATGCCAGTTTATCCAATATTCTCTGCTAACCCATTTTATCCTTCAGACATTTTGTTTGACTTTTTTAAAAAATACTTACTCTCTATGTGATAAAACCAAATAAGTCCATTGTTTTCTATCCCTACAATCTATAAAATATACTTAGAATGTTTTCTGGAGAAGGAGGTCTAGGGGTGTGTTTCTAATAGAAAAAATAAGGAAAAATACAAATGCGATTGCCAAGGTATTGGTTTGGATTATCGTTATATCTCTTTTGTTGGGTACTGTTTTCTCTTGGCTTTAAGACGTCGAAAGACTCAAATCTGACACCAAATATAAGGGTCGAATCTGTCTGTAAGCAGATTCGACCCTTATATAATTTTCTATATCATAAAGTCAAATACATCTCATATTGAGCAATATCATCTCTATCAAAGCCTACACGCTTTACGAACCCTTCCAGGTTCCCATTGTTAGGAAAGCTTACGGCTATCTTCTGAAGCTGCAAAGCTTCAGAAGCATGGGCAATCAATTTCCTTCCCAGTCCTTGGTGCCGAAATTCAGAATCCACCCATAGAAAATAGATTTTGCCACTGATGTTCAAGCTCATAGCTCCAGCAAGACTTTCCCCATGATATATACCATAGTGGGCCTGGTCCTCTAGCTTTGCTATGTAGTCAAAGTCGTTTTGCCAGTTGATATGAACATCATAGATTTTCTTATGAATTTCTCTTAATATTTTCATAGAGATCGGGCGGACTTCATAATCTATTGATTGATCCAAACGAAACTTTAAAGGTTCTTTATGAGAAAAATAAGCCAAGTCATAGACCTTTTCATAACCTAGCTTTCGATAAAAAGCAACAGCCCGATGGTTGCCTGCAATCACTTCTAAAAATAGCTGTCTACAGCCTTCATCCAAGGCTACTTGGCGATGAAGCTCGAAAAGCTGCTGGCTGATTCCTTTTCCACGGTAATCTGGATGAATACACAGGGTTCCACACCGTAATGTTTTAACACCTTCGTAAATCTTTATCCCTCCCAAAATCAGACCCACGGGCTGATCATGGTGAAAGGCAATATGGGAATACTCTAAACAATTTCCTTCTGGACCAAAAAAGCGCTTTACAAATTGCTCTTTAGACATTTCTAATTTGATCATATAATCTGAAAAACCTATCCTAAATGCAGCATAGATGCAATCTATATCTACCGCTGTACATACCTTATAAGTTATCACCGTTATCCCCCTTTACTTGCTTCCTATCGTTTTTTCTCTAAGGATTTTGATTATCTTCTTGTCAGCACATCGTCAATCAATCCGTAAGCCTTCGCTTCTTCTGCAGACATGTAGTAATCCCTTTCAACATCTTTTGCAATGGTTTCGAGACTTTTCCCCGTTCTTTCACTGTAGATCCTATTCATTTTCTCCTTCGTCTTTAGAAGCCAGTCTGTATGAATTTTGATATCGGTTACTTGTCCCTTTAGACCGCCGCCTACCCATGGCTGGTGTATGAGAATTTCACTATTCGGAAGAGCGAATCTCTTGCCTTTGGTTCCCGCCGCTAATAAGAAGGATCCCATGCTTGCCGCCATTCCTACACATATGGTTGAAACATCTGATTTTATGTGCTGCATTGTATCATAAATGGCAAAGCCTGAAATCGTAGATCCTCCTGGGCTATTGATATATAGATAAATATCCTTATCGGGATCACTGGACTCTAAGAATAACATCTGAGCAATGGTTAAACTAGCTGTTGTATCATTAATTTCTCCACTTAATACAATAATCCTGTCATTCAATAATCTTGAATAAATATCGTAAGATCGTTCTCCATGATTTGTCTGTTCGATTACTAAAGGTACATGGTCCATATACAGCTCCCCTTTCCAATGATATTCCATATTCTCAAGGTTCATCAAACACCTAAGCCACCATGTGAAGTGCTGTTTTGGATGTGCTCCGTTGTAAAGCAATGTTAGCCTTGGCATAATAGCATATCCTCATATTGGTTTTTCTAAACTCCCTAGGGCTTATCCCATACATTCTTTTAAACGCTCTAGTAAAAGCTTCTGGTGATCCAAACTGATAATCCAAAGCAATATCAGCGACCTTTCTCTTTGTATCCTTTAGTTCTTTTGCCGCTTCCGATAGCCTTCTTTTTCTTATATATTCCATAACGGGCTCCCCTACCATATTTCGGAACAATCGATGGTAATGGAATTCAGATAAATACACTTTTTCAGCCAATTTCTCTAATTTTATTTTCTCTTTTAGCCTTTCTTCAATATATTCAATTGAATCCCGGATTCTGTCTTGATGTTCCATTTCATCCCTCCTGTTCTGACTCTCTCCTAAGCATATTATATTCTAATTTAATAGTAAAAACCTACCATTTTTTGCTCTATTTCTCATCCATTTCGTTGGGAAAAACTACAAGTAAAAATGCATCCGTTCTGGATGCATTTTTACTTGCAGCTTTCTCTAATGATAAGATCCGTAGGTAAAACAACTTTTTTTGCGATTTTTCTACCTTCATGAATTCTTTCTAGCAGCAATCCCACTGCAGTGATACCCATAACCTGGGTATAGACTTTTACAGTACTTAAAGGCGGCACTAAGAATTTTGCCGTTGGTATATCATTGAAACTAATAATGCTCACATCGTTGGGTACGCGAAGATTCGATTCATATAATGCCTGAAGAGCACCTATTGCCATAGAATCACTGGCAATAAAAAAAGCACTAGGAAGATTTCCTTTTTCTACAGCTTTTTTCATCAGGTCATGACCATCTTCCGGTGTAAATCTTCCAATATGAACATCGTCCGGCTCATATAAGCCCTGTTCTTTCATAAATTTATTATACATTACCAGGCGCTCATCTTCTATAGGCTCTCGATGCTTGCCTACGTATTCTCTTCCACCAATAAATCCAATTCTGCGATGTCCAAGTTCCATCAGATATTCGAAAACCTCAAGCATAGCCTTTTTAAAATCAAAGACAACGGAATCATACTTTTTTTCATTGGGTGATGAATCCACAAAGACGATCCTTTGAGAATACATGGCGAATTCCTCAATATCCCCCTGGCTGAACTTACCAATGGCAATTACCCCATCCAAATTGTTCAGTTTATTGGTAGTATAGGTATCATCATTCTTAAAAATGGTAACCACTTGAATTCTTTTATTAAGGCATTCTTTTTCAATGGCATTGGTAATGGAAACATAGTAAGGATCTCCCAGCTCTTCCTTTTCTGAATACCAATGAATGACACCGATTTTGATGTTTTTTTCTGTGGCCCGATAGCGTTGTCTCACCGTTTTATATTCCAGGTCCTCTGCTGCCTCAAAAACCCTTCTTCTCGTTTCATCGGTAACGGATAAACTCGTATCATTATTGAGGACACGAGATACCGTTGCGGGTGATACCCCAGCTAATTTAGCTATATCTTTAATCGTAGCCATAAAATCTTCCTTCCACAAACATGCATTCTCAACAGGATGTTCTAAGAATTAGTTCTGTTGAAATTCCATGTTGATATTTTGTAATATGCGCAGCGTCTCTTTTTTCGAAAAACACGAAACCTATACATCCCTTAATTCTTTACGATCCTGCTTTCATAAGGCTCAAACTTCATGCCCTCATACATGATTTCTTCATCCGTATGATTGTTGATAAACAGCCATCTTTCTTCATTGCATTTTCTCATATATACTTCCAAGCCTGGTGGAGAATCAATAAATTGGATATCATTATCCATCACGATGCTTCTTGCCATATCCCCTAATATCTCAACATTGACACCGCCACCAATGTAAAAAACTTTGCCACTTCCATATTGATTCTCTGTTACACAGGCATTCTCATTATAAAACTTATCATTATATCGGTAAAGCACTTCTGCCGCTTCAGGAACGATCAAATCTCTCCAAACCGTACATGTTCCACTTTTACCTTCATGTATTCCTTCCCCTATAATTTCGACAATTTGATCAGACTGCAAAGATTCTGCTTCTTTCACACGAATTCCTGCCAGTTGTCGAATTTTGCACGGAAATATTTCGCCAAAATGAATATTGTTATTTCGATCCTTAATGCCTGCTCTGAAGCTAAAGACAATCGTCCCTCCATTTTGTATAAATGCTTCCAATCGTTGGCCCAGCCCTTCATCAATAATTTGCATCACAGGCACCAACAAAACCTTGTAACCAGAAAAATCTTTTCTGGTGCTGATCACATCTAAATGGGCATTGAGGGCATAAAAAGGTGCATACAGCCGCATCAGTTCATCGGTGAAACAAAAGGCACTGGATTGTTGTTGATGATACCAAGACCAAATATTATCAAAATCATATAACACAGCAATATCCGCACGGATTTCACTTTTGATAATCGTCTCGTAATGACTTATATCATTCATAAAGGATTGTACCTCTCGATACTTTCGGCCATCTTCATTGTCTTGATCGATGATCCCCAAGCAGAACTGTTCCGCCCCACGCGTCATCCCTCGCCACCGGAAGAACAGCATATTTTCACATCCATGCGCTATAGCTTGATAGGCCCACATCTTAGCTTGGTTAGGACGCGGCAAATACCCAATTACATTATGGCCTTGCGCCCCCATTAGTTCTTCTACAATCCAATAATTTTTGTTTTTTAATCCTCGAATATAATCATGGGTCATCGCAATATGGGCTGGTTTTATAGGCTCTTTTAGACCACCCCATACCGGATAATTGTCATAGGAAACAAAGTCAAGATTTTCTGACATGGTGTTCTGGTCATAGGCCTTTTCAAAAAATCCTCCATAAAAATTATGGGTAATCTCCTGATGGCTCCCTTTCAACGACCTTACCAAATCAATCTGCAGCTTTCCGTAATCATTGATGGTGTAGGATCGAAATCTTGCCCAATCCAGTTGTAGTGTAGGATTATGAGTCGTAATGGTAGGTTGAGGCATAGGAATTTCAGCAAAATCATTGTAGGTCTGTCCCCAGAAAATGGTACCATAGATTTCATTCAATCTATCGATATCTTGATATTTTTTCTTTAGAAAACTCTGAAAGCTTTGTCGGCATTGGTCACAATAACATTGGTCACTGCCTTCATGCCCAAACTCATTGTCAATTTGCCAAGCCACGATGGCTTCCTCATCTTTATAATGGGTTACCAGTCTGTCTACAATTTTCTTTGTATATTCTCTATAAACCTCTGAGTTATAGCAATATTGCCTTCTTCCCCCAAAAACTCTCGTACGTCCATATTCATCCTGAGAAAGGATTGAAGGATGTTTTTTGGCCAACCAAGCGGGAAAGGTAGCAGTAGGGGTTCCAAACATCACCTTTAATCCGTAGCCCTTGGCTTTCTCAATCACATGATCAAAAAACGAAAAATCATATTTCCCTTCCTCACGCTCCATTAGATGCCAAGCAAACTCTCCGATCCGAATGATATTGGCTCCCATCTCAACCATTCGTCCCATGTCATCGTCCATCATCTCTATGTCCCAATGCTCTGGATAGTAATCTACACCTAAATACATGCTGATGCCCCCCCTAGGCTATTGAAAATTTAAAAATCGTTCTTTCATAATACTTTTCCCCCACATCCAGGATGGCTGGGTGAAGATGCTCATGGTGAATTCCATCGGGTTCATATTGGGTTTCGAAACAAATACCATCATGTCTGCTCCCCACCTTGCCATACTTTAGTTTTTCGTTATTTGGATAATTATAGGTATATACCACGACGCAAGGATAGGTTGTAGCAATCATCATCTTTCTGCCACTTTTTTCATCCAGCATCTCAATTTGATTTTCACGCCTGCATAGCATCCAAGGGTGATCATAGCCCTTTGCCATAATAAGCTGTTCATCATCAGTCCCGATATCTTTACCAATTAATTTCAATGATCTAAAATCCATGGGTGTACCCATCACAGGCGTAATCTCTCCTTCAGGAATTTGGCAAGAATTCAGTCTTAGGAAACCATCGGTATCCATGCGCAAATACTGTTCTGTGACCTTACGCTTATAGTTCCCCGATAAATTAAAGTATGCATGGTTTGTTAAATTGCATAGGGTCTTCCGATCTGTTTCTGCCTCGTATTCAATGACAACCTCATTCTCTTCTGTCAACGTATAGGTCACTTTGGCATGTAAATTTCCTGGATAGTTTTCTTCCATATCCTTGCTTAGATACGTAAAAATCACCTTATTTTGGCTTCCTACCTCCTGAATCTCGTAGTCCCATACCTGAAAACTAAATCCCCCAGGGCCGCCATGGCCATGATTTGGCCCATAATTTTTATTTAGGTTGTATACTTTTCCATCTAAACAGAAAGTCCCCTCAGCAATACGTCCCGCGGTTCTCCCTACCGTTACGCCAAAATATGGAGAGTTTTTCACATAGTCTCCAATATTTTCATAGCTCAGCACAACGCTCTCTACCCTACCTTCACGATCTGGAGTCAGAATATCCACAACCGCTGCACCGTAGCTAAGCAATCTTAATTCCATACCCTTTCGATTCTTTAAAGAAATGAGGGTTGCTTCTTTATGATCTACACGGAAAACTTTTTCGGTTTCATACATCCTTCTTCTCACCTACTTAAAAATTTCATAAAGTCTTCAAAGGCGGCTAACCCCTTTTGATCTTGCTTAAATACACCGGCATCCATCAATATTCTCTCGAAGGTCTTTCCAACCTCTCGTCTCAAGACTTCATCAAAATTTATATGGATGCCTTGATACTGTTGCTTTAAGCGATGGAACCAATCTTTATGCTTATCCAATTCCTCATATTCATCAATATCCTTCCAACCCAATAGACAATCCTTCAGCAAATCCAGTTCATGGATTAAACGATCTGGAAGTACGGCAAGTCCCATTACCTCAATCAAGCCTATGTTCTCCTTTTTAATATGGTGTACATCCTGATGGGGATGGAAAATACCCATTGGATGTTCGTCACTGGTTCGATTGTTTCGCAGTACCAAGTCCAATTCGAATTTTCCGTTCTTGTATCTGGCAATCGGTGTAATGGTGTTGTGGGGTTCGTCCTTCGTAGCGCTTAGAATTTCAACCCTTTCATCACTATAACCCTTCCATTTATCCAGAATCATGGATGCCAATTCCACCAATCTCTCTCTTCGATCACTTCTGAGTCGGATTACCGACAACGGCCACTTCACCATTCCCACTTCCACATCCTCAAATCCCTTTACTTCAACGGCTTTCAAGATCGGGGCTTTCTCCATGGCAAAGGAATAGTTTCCACCTTGAAAATGGTCATGGGAAAGAATCGATCCTCCCACGATCGGCAAATCGGCATTGGAACCAATAAAATAATGGGGAAACTGGTCCACAAAAGCTAATAATCTCGCAAAGGTATCCTTTGTAATCTTCATGGGTTCATGACGATCTTTAAAGATAATGGCATGCTCATGATAATATACATAGGGCGAAAATTGCAAAAACCAATCTTCATCGCCAAGCTTGACTGGAATAATACGATGATTCTGTCTTGCAGGATGATTCACTCGCCCCGCATATCCCTCATTCTCCTTGCAAAGCAGGCACTTGGGATAGGAAGTAGCGCGCATGTTCTTGGCTGCAGCGATGGCCTTTGGATCCTTTTCAGGTTTCGAAAGATTAATCGTAATCTCCAACTCCCCAAAATCCGTTTGGGTTCTCCAGCTAACATTTTTACTGGTTCTTTCCGTTCTGATATAGTTAGAAGCCATAGACAGTTTATAATAGTTTTCCGTAGCCATCTGAGGGGATATTCGATAATCTGCATCAAAACACTTCCTCAAATCACTAGGGCGAGGCATAAAGCAATCCATAATTCTGGTATCTAACAAATCTCGATAGGTAACCGTATTCTCCTCTAGAATACCTTTTTCATGGGCATAGTCCAAAATACGATCCAAAATTCCTTGGGGATGGGCTAAATTTTCCTTTTCAATTGCTATTTCTTCATACTCATCAATCTTTAATACTTCTAAAATTCTATTCCTTACATAAATCTCATCTTCTTTACAAATCAGATTTTTGTCCAATCCATAATGAATGAGTCGTTGTATTTCCTTATAGATTTCTATCAAAATGCCACCTCCTATTTTTCAAACCCTTGGGGGTGACTTATATGCCATTTCCATGCTGAAGCTATGATATCCTCAACTCGGTTGTATTTTAATTTCCAGCCTAGTTCCTCTTGCGCTTTTTTACTGGAAGCAATTAGTTTTGATGGATCTCCTGCTCTTCGCTCTGACACAATAGCTGGTATAGGATGACCTGTCACCTGTCTAGCGGCATCAATCATTTCCTTCACCGAAAACCCTTCCCCATTTCCTAGATTGTATACGTTACTATCTGCCCCTTCACGAAGCTTCTTCAGGGCCAAAATATGAGCATCTACCAGATCCATCACATGGATATAGTCTCTCACACAAGTACCATCTGAGGTATCATAATCATCTCCAAAGATGGTGATATGCTCTCTTTTGTTCAACGGCACCTGCAGGATGAGGGGTAGCAAATGGGTTTCCGGACTATGATCCTCTCCAATTTGTCCACTTTCATGGGCGCCTGCCACGTTAAAATATCGAAGTGCAATATATTTCATTCCATGGGCCTGATCTACCCACTTCATCATTTTCTCCACCGCCAGCTTTGTTTCTCCATATGGGTTGGTCGGTTCTGTCTTGTCTGATTCTAAGATAGGCACATTTTCAGGCTCTCCATATACTGCCGCAGTCGATGAAAACACGATTTTATTCACATTGTGTCGACACATGGCTTCCAATAACACCTGAGAACCATAAACATTGTTATGATAGTAGGTAAGGGGTTCTTTTACACTGACACCCACCAAAGAATTTGCTGCAAAATGAATCACCGCATCGATATTATTCTCACGAAATACCCTATCTAAAAAAGTGCTATCCTTGATATCTCCTTGATAGAACTTCGCTGCTTCATGGACAGCATTTCCATGACCAGCTTGCAAATTGTCTATTACAACCACATCTTCTTTTTGATCTATCAACCCATAGACACAATGGGATCCAATATAACCAGCACCACCACACACCAAAACAGCCATAAAACTACCTCCTTAGACTCATTTGATTAGATATCCAAAAAATCATGGAAACCATGATTTTTTAGATATAAATATAATACAACAAGGGATAGTTTATATATGGGAGGGAAACTACCTCTTGCTGCATTTAACTAAAGTTGCCTTGCGCCATCACCAATGGCAACAACATAAAATTCTGCTTTATATCCTATTTTCTCTTCATATGCTCTGCCTACTTTTTCGATAAAGTTTTCCACTTGATCTTGATGTACTAGACTTACGGTGCAACCACCAAAGCCAGCACCGGTCATTCTTGACCCAATGGCTCCATTTGCCCATGCTGCTTCTACCAAGGTATCCAGTTCTATTCCTGTTACCTCATAATCATCCCGAAGCGAAATATGGGATGCATTCATGAGTTTTCCAAACAGCTGAATATCCCCAGCATTGAGAGCCTTCACCGCCTTAAGGGTTCTTTGATTCTCATACACTGCATGCTTTGCACGTTTTTGCTCAATTTCACTTTCAATCAGATGCTTATGAGCATCGAAACGTTCCTCAGTAAGATCTCCTAGGGATGAAATCGCTAGCTCTTTTTGAAGGGCCTTCAAGGCATTTTCACACTCACTGCGTCTTTCATTGTACTTTGAACCTGCTAAGCTGCGGCGTTTGTTGGTATTGGCAATAACGATGGTGATGCCTTCCGCCTTGATTGGTACATACTCATATTTCAAGGTATTGGTATCCAACAGCATGGCATGATCTTTTTTACCCATACCACTGGCAAACTGATCCATGATGCCGCAATTTACGCCTACAAATTGATTTTCTGCCTTCTGGCTTAACTGCACCATCTCCATCATCTCGATATCCAGGTCAAATAAAGATTTTAGAAGAACACTGGTTACCAATTCAATCGATGCACTGGAAGATAAGCCTGCTCCATTGGGAATATTACCATAGTATAATACATCAAAGCCAGACGCTACGGTATAGCCAGCATCCTTAAAGGTTTTTACCATACCAATAGGATAGTTTGCCCAATCATAGGCTGGATCATAAATTATATGATTTATATCCGTCTCTATCTGCCCAAAGTCTTCAAAGTTTTTTGAGAACAGTTGTATCTTTGTATCTTTCCTTTTTCGCGCGATGGCATAGGTGCCAAAGCTGAGGGCACATGGGAAAACGTGCCCTCCATTATAGTCCGTATGCTCACCGATTAAATTTACCCGACCAGGGGCAAAGAAGGTCAAAATACCTCCTTCATCTCCAAACCTCCTGGTAAAATCTTGTATCAAAGTCTCTAATTTCATTATAGACACCCCTACATATTAGATTTATCTATTTTTGGTTCTATATATTTCGACGATCTTACTTCTTCTTCAAATACTTACGAGTATCTATAGCAACAGCTGTGATAATAATTAACCCTTTGATAATATATTGAAGGTATGGATTTACACCAATAAAGGCCAATCCATAGTTAATAACCTGAAAAATCAGTACACCTGTAACAACACCTTGCACCGTACCAATCCCACCACTAAAGGAAACTCCACCTACTACGCAGGCAGCAATGGCATCCAATTCATACATATTTCCAGTGTTGTTGGTGGCACTACCTACACGGGCTGCCTCTAAGGATCCTGCAAAGCCGTATAAGAAGCCTGCAAGGGTGTAAACAAACAACAATGTCTTTACTAAACTCACACCAGATACAACCGCAGCTTCTGGATTGCCTCCTACAGCAAAAATATTTTTCCCAATACGAGTCTTGTTCCATAAAACCCAAATAAGCACCGTTACAATAGCAGCATAAACAACTAGGTAAGGAAGAGCGAAGCCGCCAATATTAAAGCTCCCCTGAGCAAATTTCATGTATCTAGGATCTAATCCACCAATAGGTTGTGCTCCATAAGGAGGGCGATCAAAATAAATGGAATTCACACCATAGATAATAATCATGGTACCCAATGTGGTAATGAATGGTGTAACATTA
Source organism: Anaerosolibacter carboniphilus (assembly GCF_014205875.1). GTDB lineage: Bacteria > Bacillota > Clostridia > Peptostreptococcales > Thermotaleaceae > Anaerosolibacter > Anaerosolibacter carboniphilus. Next base: position 85,463 of record NZ_JACHEN010000006.1, on the reverse strand, counting down.
AGCTTTGCAATAATGAATCCATTGATCAACCCAAAAATAGCCGTAATGGTAGCAGCGAAAAGGATTGGTACGATAATAGGCATAGCAGGTAGATCAGGATACATACGATAGAGATAGGTTGGTGCCTGTAACAACGATGCAGATATAACTGCTGCCAAACCTACCTGACGTCCAGCAGAAAGGTCAGTACCCTGGGTAATAATGAGGGCCCCAACGCCTAATGCGATAATAATACGTGTAGATGCCTGGGTCAGAATATTACGGAAGTTATTGATCGATACAAAGTCTGGTGAAATAGAAATAATCACCAACAGCAAAACCACTAGAACAATAAAAATTGCATTATTCATCATCCATGTTGTTACATCTTTTTTTGTTAAGTTTCTCAATTTTTCAGTAACTGAACTCATGATATTCATCACTCCTTATCCTATAAGAACTTAGCTGATAAGCGCAAAATCTCTTCCTGGGTTGTATTCTTTGTCTCTACGATTCCAGCCACCCGCCCATTACTCATGACGAGTATCCGATCTGTAACACCAAGTAATTCTGGCATCTCAGAGGATATCATAATAATGCCTTTATCTTTTTTGGCTAGATCAATCATCAATTGATAGATTTCATATTTCGCACCAACATCAATCCCCCTCGTTGGTTCATCCAGCATGAGAATTTCAGGCTCGGTCAACAACCAGCGGCCGATGATTACCTTTTGCTGATTCCCACCGGATAAAGAACTGATGGATGTCTTTTGAGATGGCGTTTTCACACGCATACTGTCAATCACCCATTGGGTATCTGCTTTGCATTTATCTTCATCAACTAATCCAAATTTATTAAAGTATTCATCAAGATTAGCAATAATCGAGTTAAAGTTTATGTCAAGTATCCCAAATATTCCCGTTGAACGTCGTTCCTCGGTTACCAAAGCGAATCCATTTTCAATGGCTTTTTGAGGCGATGTGTTTTGTACTTCTTTGCCATGAACATATATCTTCCCAGATGATATTTGTCGAATCCCAAACAAAGCCTCTACGATATCTGTCCGCTTGGAACCAACCAAACCTGCAATCCCTAAAATTTCTCCCTTCCTTAGATCAAAACTAACATTTTGAATAGAAGGTTGATAGGTAGCCATTAGTTCTTCTACCTTTAGTATGGTTTCGCCAGGTACATTGTCCATTGGTGGGAATCGATTCGTCAAATCGCGGCCAACCATTAAGCTAATAATCGTATCCGTAGTCAATTCCTTGGCTGGTTTTGTGGCAATCCATTTGCCATCCCGCATAACCGTTACGTCATCTGAAATCTGTAAGATTTCTTCCATTTTATGAGATATATAAATAAGACCTACACCTTTTTGTTTTAATGCATTGATAATTTTAAACAGATGATTTACCTCTTTTTCTGTCAAAGAAGAAGTGGGTTCATCCATAACGATTACTTTTGAATTATAAGAAACCGCCTTCGCAATTTCAACCATTTGCATTTGTGAAACGGTTAGTTTTCCAACCTTTTCCCTCGGGTCCAGTTGTATATCTAGATCTTCAAAAATTTTCTTTGTATCATCATACATCTTTTGTTCATCAATAAAAACACCTTTTTGGGGATATCGGCCCAGCCAAATATTATCCATAATGTTGCGCTGACGTACTTGGTTTAATTCTTGGTGTACCATGGAAACCCCATTCTCTAAGGCTTGTTTTGCAGAATTAAATTTCACTTTTACCCCTTCAAGGTAAATTTCACCATTATCCTCATGGTAAATACCAAACAAGCATTTCATCAAAGTTGACTTCCCAGCGCCATTTTCGCCCATTAAAGCGTGAACTGTCCCTGGTCGCACCTTCAGTTGGACACCATCCAATGCTTTTACTCCTGGGAACTCTTTAGAAATATCAATCATCTCTAATAGATAGTTCTCTTTATTCTTTAATTGTGTATTGTGATCCATAGGTTACACCCCATTCTAAATATCTATCTGAAAAACAAGGATGCATGCCCATGCATCCTTGTTTAACATAGTAATCATAAAGATTCATACCTGTTTTAGTAATCTTACTTATATGCTTCTTCTGCAACTGCAAGATTGTCTTTTGTGATACCAACATATGGTACACGAACAGCTTTCTTGTCATCAAGTGTCCATTGAGTTCCTTCTAATGGATCTTTGCCGTTCGCAGCATTTAATGCTAATTCTAATGTTGCGCCACCTTGGTTCTTCGCATCATTTAATACTGTTCCTACCATTGTACCTGCTTTTACTTGCTCTAATGCATCTGGAATCGCATCTACACCAACAACTGGCATAAACTTATCTCCAGTGAAATATCCATTCGCTTGTAATGATGAAACTGCACCTAAAGCCATTGCATCATTGTTTGCAATTACGTACTCGATCTTGTCACCATGCTTAGCTAACCAAGCATCTACTAATTCTTTACCTTTTACGCTATCCCACATACCTGTTTGAAGCTCTAATTCTTCTACTTCGATACCAGCATTTTTCACTTCATCAATAACAAACTTTGTTCTTGCTTCAGCATCTGGATGTCCTGGCTCGCCTTTTAATAATACGTATTGGATCTTACCATCTTTGTTTTTGTCCCAAGCTGGATTTGCTTTCCAAGAATCAGCAACGATTTTACCTTGCATAACGCCTGATTCTGAAGAAGTAGTTCCTACATACCAAGCCTTATCGTAGCTAGCTAATGCACTAGCATCTGGCTCTTTGTTGAAGAAGATTACTGGTAGACCAGCAGCTTTTGCTTTTTCGATGATTGTAGGAGCTGCTTGTGGGTCTACCAAGTTGATTGCTAAAGACTTAACGCCTTTTGAAATCATCATATCAACTTGCTCATTTTGAGTAGCTTGATTGTTCTGAGAATCATTTAATACTAAGTCAGCTTTGTCTTTTGCACCTGTTTCAATAGCTCGACGTACGAAAGACATAAAGTTATCATCAAACTTGTAGATCGTTACACCAATCTTAGGATTTGCTGCTGGTCCCTCAGCTGGTGCAGCTGGCTCAGCAGGTTGCTTTGCACCGCATGCTGCTAAAGAAAGCACCATTGCCAATGCAAGTACTAAAACTAAAAACTTTTTCACACGTATTTCCCCCTTTAATCTTGCTTAATTTTTTTATGAAAGCGTTTCCGCTTAACATACATGCCTTCCGTGAAAGCGTTTCCATGTAATATAAATTTACTAAATTTTTAGTCTCTTGTCAATACTTTTTATATATTCAGAAAACGGTTTCATGATGCCGGTAGCTTTTCTAGATAAACTTCACTTTACATTGCTTTCATAGCAATCCACATCTTTCTTCCATCTTCATTCTGCTTTCACTGCAACAAAGTACAAACCCTCTCCTTAACGCCACAATTGCATCTATATGCTATCAGAACTCCCATACCTAGAAAAATACCATAGTATGCTTTAGTAAACTTTTACTAAATATTCATCTCTATTTTACAAAACGTTTTCCTATGAATCCTAAAATATTTACTTTCAAATTAACTTATGTATAGATTCTCCAGTTCATACTGCTTTGCCTCTGTAACTTTTTAGATTCTTCTTTTTTATTTTGTTTTATAAATGTATGTTACAGTTGTTTCTAGTAATTTTTTGCGATAAAAAAATACAGACCTCTCATCCACTTATCGGGAGATCGATCTGTATTTGGAATGACTGGTATGCTTTAATAGTTCTTATAAACCCCTTCCTCTCGCTTCCTGGAGGCATTTTTGCTGACATAGGAGCCTTCTACAACATTTTCAAAACCTCTTTTTGCTACAATTCCCTTGATATAATCCACATGAGGGCAGCGGTCATAATGATAATTATCCGTTGTCATACATGATGCCAAATGAATAGTGACTTCATCCTTTTTAATGTCCGTCTTCTTTCTGAGCTTATTGGAAAGATGCTCCAGTTTTGCAGTCACACTCTTGCCACAACATCCTCCACAGGTAAAGGAGAGATACTGTACATCCTCTTCATAGTTTTCAAACTTTCCTTCACGATTATAAAAGGAATTGGTGCAGGCAAAACCGCTGCAACGATTATGAGCAATATCACATTGAATAATCACCACATATTTTGTTTTCATTTCTAATCCCCCTTTATATAAGTTCTCTATCGTTTTGTCTTATAGGTATCCTATTTCGGCACCTTTCTTCCCTGGTGCCCTTCCTTCGCACGGGACTGCTGTCTGACATTTTCCGCAGCCATATCTCGGCGCGAACTTCTCCTTGGTTAAGCTTAAAAAAGCATCACAGGGTTCATGTTTTTTTCCTTCCTGATTTATTGCAGATACAGGGCATCTATGAATACAAGCTCCACAATGATTGCAATACTCATAAATTTCTTGGTAAGTTCTATCGGTTGTTTGATAGGACAAATTTGTGATGACACTTCCAACTCTACCAGCGGACCCTTTTTCTGTAATCAATGATTTACTCAAACCAAAGGTTCCTATGCCTGCGATATAGGCAATATGCCGTTCGGACCAATTACTACGATTATTTATACTGGATATTCGTGAATCCTCTGCGGGTATTAGGGCACATCCTCCCATCTCGATGACTTTTTCAGCGATAAACTTCATCACTTCACGGTTGAATCGTTCCCCTTCGATCCTTCCGTACAGCCATTCATAGGATGGATATTCACTACCCACACCATTTGATTTTCGCACTTCATTTGTAAAAGGAAGGAAATAGGATATGACAGTCTTTGCTTCTGGAAACCATTCCTTTGGTGTCATATGATGAGGACCGCTGACTGTCTCTTCCTTGAGTTGGTCAAACAAAGGATCTCCAGCATTAGCGATCCCAATAATGGGACTATCAAATATTTTGATAGCTACGCCTTCAACCTGATTCAACGGATGATTCTCAACAAATCCATTCACTGAGATAATTAAATCCTCCATATTGCTCAAATGGACTCCCCCTTTATTTCATATGCTATATCCATCATATCATGCTTGAAGTTACATCACAAATTACTTTTCATCTGCAAAGCTTACTTGTAATAGAATAATCGTCCTCCCTTTTGTACGCCAAGTTTCATATTGTAATTTCAATCAAGTTGCCATCTGGATCTTTAATCACACTCTCAAAATATCCATCTCCCGTGGTTCTGGGTTCACCCACCACAGAAAATCCATCTCTTCGCAGTCGTTCCGTTAAGGAGATCACCGCTTGTCTGCTGCCCACGGAAACAGCAAAATGGGCAATCCCAACAAAGGTTCCCCCAAGATCAGCAGCGCGGCTTTGTACCAAAGGCATTCTCATAATTTCCATCCTTGCGCCTCCATCAAACGCTAGAAAGTAGGATTCAAAGTTCTTGATAGGATTTATGTATTTTTCACCAGCCCTGCAATCAAAATACTTTTCATAAAATGATCTTAACCTTTCTATGTCTAATGTCCATATGGCTATGTGCTCAATTCTCATGAAATCGGCCCCCTAAAATTTTCTTATTATCTTAATAGTGTATTCTCTATTTAAAGATCTAAACCCAACAATTATTTTGTTGGGTTTAGATCTTTTCATTCCTGCACCATGCCCTATACGAATCCACCAATCTACCTATGAGTATGTTTCATGTCTTCTCCATTATTCTTCTTCAATTCTATAGCCAATGATACTTTTAATCTCACCCCGTACCACAGCAGCATTCGCGGCTGACATTTTGATCATAACATGGGGATAGGTAATGGCTTGAGTCACCATCATATCTGGAGCTGGCCGATACAGGGTTGCAGTCACAGAAGCTATTCTCGACTTCCCTTGGATATCCACTGCGTCCACTTGCATCCTATACCCTCCAGTGGGTCGTTCCCCACCGCTGACAAGGACATACATTTCATTATCTATTTGAAGGGAGTGAATACCCTCTTTTTTGTAGTTTTCTTCATACCACTGGAATAGCTTTTCATTTCCGCTAATGCCATTCAAATCAAGGACTTCATAATCTATCGGCGTATTCCCTTGATCATCGGGCTTTGGTTCATAATCTTTCGTTTTGATCACGCCAACATATTGCTCCTTATCCCAGTCAACTTCTGCTTCTAATGCCTCGGCAATGAATCGCAATGGCAGCAGTGTACGATTATTCACAATTTGAGCAGGAACCTCCAATGCCACCTTCTCTGGAATTCCTGTAAAATCATATTTTCTATAGATCAATGCCTCTTTCTTTCCTATGATCATTTCAATGGTCTTATATTTATCTTGAATCGTAACTTCATTCTCTTCCGCATTCCAGATGACTTCTGCACCCATTTTTTCAAAGATACTCCTTATAGGTACCAGCGTTCGCCCCTTTTCTATGATCGGTTGAACATCAAAGGAAACCAATTCACCATCTAATTCAATTTTCACTTGTTTTTCAGCAAAAACTGTAAATGAGAACATCGTCATCACCATCATACACACGAGCAGATATGCAAACAATTTAATTCTCATGAAATTACCTCCCTATGCACTTTATACCTTTATACCATTAAGACGTAAGAAAATCAAATTAGTTTCATTCCATTTTCACTCACTTTTTTACTCAGCATCTTCGAGTTCATAACAGCTGCCAGAATAAACACTGCCCCAATCATCATTTTTCCTGTAAAAGTCTCATGAAATCATACTAGCCAAAAACTATCAAACAGCGGCTTCAAAATATAATGGGGAGGCATGCATATCAAACGTACCTGTTTAAAAAGGCTGTTCTATTTATTGCATAGAACAGCCTTTTTGCTTATTTCATATCGAGCCTCAGTCCTCTTATATTCCTTGGTAATTATTAACCGATTACACTGGATAGGTTTTTTGCTCCTTGTCTACATATCTACTGTCGATCTTATATTTTTTGGCTTGACGATGCTTGAAGTATTCCACTGCCACCGTAGGGAATAAGGCGTAGGATAGGACATCCTCCTCCTGTTCCAGATATTCCTTCATTTCATTGCGGATGCCATCTAATTGTGGTGGTATTAAGTCCGCCGGTCTGCAGGTGATGACTTCCTCACTGCCAATGATTTTTTTACGAATCTCTTCCGAAATCTCAACCGCCGGTTTACCATATTCACCCTTTACATAGGCTTTGATTTCTTTCGGTACCATCTTATATCTTTCTCCTAAAATCACATTAAATACAGCCTGAGTTCCTACCATCTGACTTAAAGGTGTTACCAATGGAGGATAACCTAGATCCTCTCGTACTCTCGGCACTTCCTTCAGCACCTCTTCATATTTATGAACTGCATTTTGCATCTTAAGCTGAGAGACTAGATTGGATAGCATACCGCCAGGCACTTGATAAACCAGGGCATTTACATCTACACCTAAAACTTTAGGGTCCAATAACCCTTTTTCCATATATTGATCACGAACAGGTCTAAAATGTTCTGCCACCTTATTTAAGACCTCTAGATTTAACCCAGTATCATAATCCGTTCCCTGGAGCGTTGCAACAAGGGGCTCTGTTGGTGGTTGAGAAGTCCCTAAAGCCATGGGAGATATGGCACAGTCCACTACATCTACACCCGCTTCGATGGCTTTCAAATAGGTCATCGAAGCCACTCCACTGGTGTAGTGAGTATGCAGCTGAATAGGCACTTTGCTTGTCTTCTTCAGCTTAGAAACAAGATCAAAGGCATTGTAGGGCGTTAAAATGCCAGACATATCTTTAATACAAATAGAATCTGCTCCCATACTTTCCATTTGACTGGCTATCTGTAAGTAATACGCTGTATTATGGACGGGACTAATGGTATAGGAAATGGCTGCCTGGGCATGACCGCCCTCTTTTTTTGTTGTTTTTAGGGCTACTTCTAAGTTTCTCACATCATTCAATGCATCAAAAATTCGAATGATATCAATGCCATTTGCAATAGCTTTTTTCACAAATTCAGAAACCACGTCGTCAGCATAATGCTTATATCCTAAAAGATTTTGTCCTCTAAGCAGCATCTGTAGCTTCGTATCCTTCACGGACTTTCGAACCAGTCTCAACCTTTCCCATGGATCCTCATCAAGGAATCTCAGGCAGGCATCAAACGTTGCACCTCCCCATACTTCTAGCGAATGGTATCCTACTTGATTCAATGTTTCCAGTATAGGAACCATTTCTTCCGTTTTCATCCTCGTTGCAATGAGAGACTGGTGTGCATCTCTCAAGACAGTTTCTGTGATTTTCACCTTTCCCATATTATGCCTCCTTCTTTATACCTTCATATAACTTTCTTTTAAAGTGACCAATCTTGTTTTATAAAATCTCTTAATGAATAAAAATAGCAGATTTCGATATGATCCATCTGCTATTTTTATTCAAATCAATAAATCTCTTATTTTATTACGTTTCGAATAACATCCATTACAGTTCCATCTCTATATTCGATGATTCCTACAATTTTATCACCAAATTCTACTTTTTCAGGCTTTCCCGTAAAACTTTCTGCTAAATCCCGTAATTCTTCAATCGTCATTACGGGGAGATTCATAGCTTTTAGCTTTGCAAGAAGTTCCGTATTTTTAGGATTCACTGCGATACCTCTTTCGGTTACGACTACATCTACCGTTTCTCCTGGTGTCACAATTGTCGTTACCTCATCTACGACGATTGGAATTCTCTTCCTCATAAGGGGCGCTACGACCACTGTTAGTTTTGCACCTGCTGCGGTATCGGGATGCCCCCCTTGAGCGCCCATAATGACCCCAGTAGAAGCCGTCATTACATTTACGTTATAGTTTACATCCACCTCTGTGGCCGATAAGATCATGATATCCAACTTATTGGCAACGCATCCCTTATTGTGAGGGTTTGCATACATGGATGCTGACATTTCAATATGGTTTTCATTTTTTATAAAAGAAGTTGCCGCTTTGGCATCAAAGGTTTGAGTATCTAGAAGGGTTCTGAATAACCCTTCTTCCAGTAGTTCTACTAGATAGGAGGTAGCTCCACCCGAAGCAAACCCGCCAACAATATTATTGGCCTTCATGTAATCTCTGAGATACTTCGCCACAGCAAGGGAGGCGCCACCACTTCCTGCTTGGAAAGAAAATCCTTCTTTCACAAGTCCAGATTGGATTAACACATCGCTTGCATACTCAGCAATGAGCAGCTCCACTGGATTATTCGTCACCCTTGTAGCGCCAGCACTGATCAGCGCTGGATCTCCGATTTCTTCTACAACAACCACATAGTCCACCAATGTTTGTGGAATACTGATGGGATATGCGGGATAAGGTACCAAATTATCTGTGATGGCTACCACTTTATCCGCATATTGTGCATCTACCATCGGGTATCCCATGGCACCAAACGCTGATTTACCTAATTTTCCATTCATATTTCCCATGTCATCACAGCAAGAAGCTGCAATAAATGCAACATCGATCTTTACATCTCCAGATTCAATGGCCCTTGCCCTTCCCCCGTGAGTCCTGAAAATAACAGGTTTAGGCAGTATGCAGTTGGTGGTGATTTCCTTCGCAATATTTCCTCTCAAACCACTGGTATGAAGACCCGTTACCACACCGCTTTTTATATGGGCCACAAGCCCCTCATGGGCATTGGTTAAAGATGAAGCACAAATGGTAATATCCTTAATGCCCATTCTAGCAATTTCCTCTACTACCATCATCAAAACATGATCCCCGTTGCGTAGGTGGTGATGAAATGAAATCGTCATTCCATCTCTAAGTCCTGTTTTTTCTATGGCTTCTCCTATAGAATTTAGAAGTTTCTGATCCGAAGGTGTCGCCTTGCTTAATAATGAGCTATGTTTTCTACCCTCGATATCTGTATCAAATATTCCATTGAAAGGCTTTAAAGCTCCGATGCCCTCTATATAGGTTGGGACCATTCTCCCTACTTTATTTTCTACAAATTCCATTTCCAACCCTCCTCTACTTTAAAACTCTTGCCGCCTTGGCTAAATCAATAATTCGTTCAGCCTTTTGTATCACTGGCTTATCTACCATTTTTCCATCTACCGTAATGACACCAAGACCTTTTTCCTCTGCTTCTTTTGCAGCTTGAATAATTCTCAACGATTTCTCTATTTCATTTTCTGTGGGCGTAAATATCCTATGCACTTCTTTTACTTGAGATGGATGAATGCAGGATTTTCCTGAAAATCCTAAGATCTTCGCATCCCTTGTCTCTTCCTTAAATCCTTCAATATCTGATATATCCGCCCATACTGTGTCAATGGCATCTACATTGGCTACGCTGGCTGCAAGGACAATATAAGCTCTTGCATGGGTAAGCTCCTTCGCCGTCTTTGTTCTGTCTACCCCTAGGGTTCTTGTGAAATCCTCTGCACCGAAGGAGATTGCTACAACTCTTGGACTTGCCGTTGCAATTGCCAATGCATTCAATACACCCTTCGGTGTTTCAATTGCACACTGGATCTTTACAGATCCTAATTCTATCTGGTTTTCTTTTTCAACCTCATCCAACAGAAGCGATAATCTTTTCACATCCTCTGGTGTTTCACACATTGGCAATCTGATATTTCTAACACCAGCTTTCACAACCTCTTTGACATCGATCTCTCCGAATTCAGTATAGAGAGGGTTCACTCTTACAAAGATCTCTATATCCTTATAATCAATGGATTGAATCGCTTCACAAAGTAAATCCCTCGCGCTGTCCTTTTCAGAATAAGCAACTGCATCTTCTAGATCAAATATAATACAGTCGGGATTATAGATCGGTGTATTAAAGAACATCTTTGGCTCACTGGCAGGACAAAATAGCATTGTTCGTCTAAGCTTTTTCACCGTATGCTGCCCCCTTTGCTCTTTTTATCGCCGTCTTCACCCTTGCTTTGATGACAAAGTCCAGGCTTCCCAAATCTAAAACTTCTATATCTGCATTTTCAACATTCAGCTCACGGGCTGCCGTCATTACTGCTTCCATCATATATCGTTCAAACAATTTTTTCAGCTTGCTGCTGATCTTAATGTTTAGTCCACCTTCATCTTTCAAGGTCACTTTTACAAGACAGTCCTGAGCATTTTCATGTCCTGCAATCCCTACCATGACATCATACCTCCTTTAATTTAAAACACCATTCCAAATACAATACTTGCTACAACCAACATGATTCCTCCACCTAATCTAGAGGATATTTGTGCGAAAGAAAGCAGATTCATTCTCTTTGAAGCACTCAACACCTCTAAGTCGCCAGAGCCGCCTCTGTTTGCCATACATAGCCCAGCGGTGATAGAAGCTTCAATTGGAAAGAAACCAATCAAATATCCAAATAATCCTGAGCCTAGGGTAGCGCCTACAACAATAAGACTTGCAATAAAAATATTTTGCAGGTTTAATGCTTGGATGATCTCCCCTAAGTCTGTATACGCTACACCTACACCTACCATGATTACCAACAAAAATTGCCCTGAGAAGAAGCCTTGAAGCTTTTTTGTTCCTTGTTTTAATTCTTCAGGTATTAAATTCAACGCATTAAAAATTGCTACAAATACAACCATGTATGCAAAGGCATGAACCTGCACCCCACCTATGGTTGGTAGAACCTTTTTGCTCATCAATGTACCTAGTACATAGAAAAATGTTGAAAGTAATAATCCTGCCCCAACTTCTTTTAATGTTACTTTTACATTGGGTGCTTCTTCAGAAGCATCTAGTCCTTTTCCTCTAACCAGTTCACCATTTCCTGATAATGCAGGTATTCTTTCACCCAATTTGTGTAACAATGCAGCTACAACAATACAAATAATATTAGCAATCGTTAAAATCGGGAATGCGAAAGATAAAAATTGTTTCGGATCATTTCCAGTTACATTGGCGTAAATTTCACTCATCGGAATAGCCCCTGCACCAGTTCCGCCTCCCATAATCGGAAGCACATACATCGCCAAAATCTTTGGAATTGGTATTCCAGTCAATAATCCTGCCAATGCTCCAAAGGCCATTGCTCCAGCAATTCCAGCCAGGATTGCTGGTACATATCCAACCAATGCCTTTAATAAGAGCTTTCTATTTACTGCCAAAATACTCCCTGTGATTAAAACCGAAATGAACAATGCTAAAAAGTTTGTGTCGTCCATAAATACAGTAATCGTTTCGACTGTTTTCTCTGGCATGACACCTGAATATACCAAATAAGCTACCGCTAGAAATGTAAGAATTGCACCTCCACCTACATATTCATTCCAAATAGGAATTCGATCTCCAATTTCACCAAATATGATTCCCAATGCAAAACAGATTGCCAATGCCCCTACTATAGATCCTGGAAGGACATCGAAAAAGGATGCTGCAATTGTTACAACCGCTGTCAACAAGAACAACGGTAAAGGAATTCCATATACCTTAAATACTTTTTTTGTTGCTGCAGCTGTGTTTTCTGCTTTTTCAATCTTTGTTTTCTGAATAACTTCCATATTCTTCCTCCTTTGATTTTTTTAATGTTTTTACGTTTGCTTTTTAAGCTAAATCCATAGACTTTCCCAAATAAATTCAACAGCTTGAATGCTATTCAATTAGATATCCCACAGTTATTTTGAAAAACTTTTCAATGAAAACCTTTTCAAACTTAACTACATTAAGAATATACACTAGAATTGTTTTCTTGTAAAGTATTTTTTTAAACAATCATAAATTTAAGTCGATTTTTGTCGTTTAGAAAATCCATATCGATGGAGGCCAGTTGTATGTCCCAAGGCACAAACTCTTTCACAATGCGCTTCATCCCTTCTTCATGATCTTTGTAAAAAACCTCTCTTCCATACTTTACCATAGATGTATTTTTCTCTTTCTCTAGAAGCGTCTTTTCCATTTTGGTCAAGACCTCTACGATTTCAATTTCTAAGGTTCTTGCATGAATAAAAGCTTTTACATTTTGAGGCCCTTTTCCTGTTTTTTCCTTAATCAATTTAGCCATTGCGTTTTTAATCCCCTCTTCAATCCTAAGCTTATCCTCCTTTGTGAGGGCCATGTTTCTCACAGCCAAAAGTTCACCTTTGTTTCGAAGAATTTTTACGGAAATTTTTTCCATCGCCTCCAAAAGCTCTTTCGCGTCTAATGGCTTAATAATATATTTTTCTATGCCTACATCCACTGCCTTTAAAATCATATCTTGATCAGAAAAGGCTGTTGTGATGATAATGGGTACGTCACTAACCTTTCTGAGTTCTCTCGCCATAGAAATTCCATCCATAACAGGCATTTTTAAATCTGAAATCACCATATCTGGAAAATTTTCTTTAAACGACGCTATCCCTTCTTTTCCATTTTGCGCTGTAATAAGCCTTCCCACTCTCTTTTTTAGGAAAAATTGCATCTGCTCTAATACTTCTTCTTCATCCTCTACATAAAGCACTTTTAAACTTTTTAGCAGGTTACTTTCGATGCCCATATTGACCTCCTTTTGGCAAAATAATTTGCACTTTTACACCATCATTTATATTTTCGAGCCATAAATCTCCACGGAATTTTTCTCTTAATATGTTTTTCGAAATGTACAGCCCTAATCCTGTCCCCTGATCACCTTTGGTTGTGGCATAGGGCTCAAACATTTTCTCCAACATTTCTCCCTTTACTCCTCCACCATTATCGGTAACAATAATACTGATTTCCTCTTCTTTTTCTTCAATACTAATTTCGATTTTTCTGTCTTTCTCCTTGTCTTTTAGCACATCTATGGAATTGTTGATCAAGTTTAATACTACCTGAGAAAATACATTGCTTTCTCCTTTGATTTGAAGATCTTTATCTCCAGTAACATCCACTTCAATCTCGAGATAATTTATTCTTGCTACATTCAATTCAATGGCAAACAGGATAGCCTCATAAAGGTTAAATGCTGTGTTATGATCCTGAGGCTTGAAAAAAAACTTGAAATCATCAATCGTACTCGCCATTTTATCAATAAATTTATGATTGGATGCCAAAAGTTTTTTTAGATATATCTCATCACTTTCTTGAAGAACATGATAATCTTCTATATTGTACAAAGAAATTTTCAATGCATTCAATGGCTGCTTTAATTGATGGGCAATGGTGGCTAACATTTCTCCCATGGCAGCAAATCTTGACTGATGCATCAAAAGGGCATTTTTCTCATTCAATTCATTAAGATATCTAGCCTCCATCGTAAGTTTATTCTTCTTTATTTCCACAGCGTAGATGTAACCAATCATGATTATGAAAGCCACCACCAAAAGGATGGATATCAGTATGGTAACATTGCGGATTCCTTCCAGGTTGGTTATCGTTTCCTCATAGTCTAAGGAAAGATTGATAATCAAGAATGTATCTCCAATCGTACACGGTGTGAATGCGCTGATTTTCTGAACCCTTAAATGTTCCCCCGGCCAAATGGAATGATAGATCTCTATGCCAGCCTCTCTATTTTTCTGCTTTTCTACAACCTTTTCTAATTCGCTCCAATCATAGTTTGGATATTGATTTTTTCTTGCTTCCACCACATTTTGACCTAAATCCTCCTTGGAAGGATGAAGCAACAATATACCATTTGCATCTTTAACGGAAATATATCCTTTTTGATTAGATTTATAATCGGCTAAATATATTTCATAAATATATTCTGCATCAACCTTTAATCTAACAAATCCTATCATCTTCCCATTGGATTTTACAGGATGGATAATATTTATACTTCTATCACTTTTTGCATCGACATAATAGACATCTGCTCTTGTTTTCACTGCCTGTTCTATATCTTGACCTGATCGGTATACATATTGAGGATTGTTTGTATAAGCCTTCAATATGTCTCCCTTTTCATCGATCAATTCCAAGGACATATACTCGTCACCCCGAGTTCTATGAATTAGCTCCATCAGCTTTATATTATCCATTTCCCCTTTTGCCACCAAAGCGAATTCTTCCTGAAACTCAGGTTCTCTTAAAATTTCTAACAAATACTGATCCGTTTCTTTAAAGTACACCTCCAACTGCGATGAAACAGTTGTTACCAGATTCAAAATATCTTTTTGTTCTGATTTTATCACAACGTCTCTATAATACTTATAACTGCCAAGCAAGAGCGTTAAAATAGTACCTGTAATAAGCAGAGCTATGAGCACTAGTCTTACTATTTTTCCATATGTTTCTCTATTCTCTTCTTTTATTTGCATTTTCATATGAATCCTTTCTTTCATGAATATCTTGCTTTTTCCTATTGTAGCATGTTCATCACCGTTCCTGTATCGGAATTTTTTCCCGTAAAGTTTGTTCTCTTTAACACAGCGTATTCATCCTTTCCAAAACACTATATTATTTTCATTGACTTTTTATCGAAAATATCGTATATTTATTCTTATTGATATAACTGAATAATAAGCTCTTATCCAGAGAGGTGGAGGGACTGGCCCTATGAAACCCGGCAACCGGCTTTTTTATAAAGCAGCGGTGCCAATTCCTGCGATATATGTATATATATTGGCAGATGAGAGAAGCGCATATCGTCATGATGCCTCTTTCTCTGTGAAAGGGGCTTTTTTATTTTGGTTAATAATTCTTCTGTGTAAGCGAAATCCACTCATATGAAAACCTAAAACAAAATTTTATGAATGTATAGGAGGAGACCAACGTGAAACCTTTAAGCAATTATTTACCTCATTTTACGGAGTCAATTATTCGTCGTATGACTAGAATTGCCAACGATTGTGGAGCCATCAATTTATCTCAGGGATTCCCTGACTTCGACCCACCGGATGAATTAAAAAACGCCCTCATCGAAGCCGCAAATGAAGGACCTCATCAGTATGAAGTAACATGGGGATCTAAACTATTTCGTGATGCGCTGGCAGCAAAACAGTCTAAATTCATGGGTGTTTCCATCAACCCAGATACTGAGATTGTAGTTACCTGTGGCAGTACAGAAGCCATGATGGTGGCAATGATGACCATATGTAACCCTAATGACAAGGTGATTGTCTTTTCACCTTTTTATGAAAACTATGTAGCCGATACCATTCTCTCTGGTGCTGAACCCATTTATGTAAGCCTCACACCCCCAAATTTCAATTTTGATAAGGAAGCGCTCGTTCAGGCTTTTGAACAAAATCCTAAGGCTATTATTCTGTGTAATCCTGCCAACCCGACAGGTAAAGTATTTACTTTAGAGGAACTTCAATTTATCGCAGATCTTGCGAAGAAACATGATACCTACGTCATCACCGATGAGGTATATGAGCATATTGTATTTTCTCCTTACAAGCATGAATATTTTGCGTCGATACCTGAAATGTTTGAAAGAACCATTTCTTGCGGCTCTTTGTCTAAAACATATTCTATTACAGGATGGCGGTTGGGCTATATCATTGCACCAGCTTTTATCATTCAGGAAGCAAGGAAAATCCATGATTTCCTTACCGTTGGCGCTGCAGCGCCCCTTCAAAGGGCAGCTTTAGCAGGATTAAATTTACCTGATGCTTATTATGACACGTTACAGCATAAGTATCAAGAAAAGAGAGATCTATTTCTAAAGGGATTAGACGATGCAGGATTGACCTACACAATACCACAGGGTGGTTATTATGTCATGGTTGACATCTCAGAATTTACAGATAAAAGCGATATTGAATTCTGTGAGTGGATGGCAAGGGAAGTAGGGGTGGCAGCAGTTCCTGGATCCAGCTTTTTCCGAGAAGATGTTCACCATTTTATTAGATTTCATTTTGCAAAAAATAATGAGACCCTCATTGCCGCTTTAGAACGATTAAAAACTTTAAGAGAAAAAGCAAAAAGTAGTTTTTGATATAAAAATCACTCATGAGTTAGACTCATGAGTGATTTTTATATCTATCTTTGTGACAACAATTATTGATTTTTATCTTCTAATCTCATCTCCATCCAGACTTTCGTTCCCTTGTGGAGTTGACTCTCTACCCCATACTTCATATGATGGGCTTCTAAAATGTTCTTCACGATGGCCATACCTAGCCCTGTGCCGCTATCATTTCTTTTTCCTGACTTATCTACTTTATAAAAACGATCCCAAATATAGGGCAAGTCTTCCTCTGCAATTCCTTTTCCGTTGTCAATGACTTCTACCTTAAGCCCATGATCCGTTTCCAGGGTTTTTACCCATATTTTCGTATTCTCATAGGAATGTTGAATAGCATTATTGATGATGTTATAAAAAACCTGATACATTTTATCCTTATCAGCATAAACAGAGATATTCTCTTTATGGGTTTCCACTGTGATTTCAATATTCTTATGCTGTGCAAAGTACGATAGCTTCTCGATTACTCCATGAATGAGATCCTTTAGAAAAATTTGGTCATAGGTTAAGTTGGAGAATCCCGCCTGGATTTTTGATAAATACAATATATCCTCAATCATACCATTCAGTCGGTCAGATTCCTCTGTAATTACCTCCAAGTACTGATTTTTATCATCTGTACTGATATTCTCTACTTCTTTCACCAGTTCCGCATAGGCTTTGATCAAACTGATCGGCGTCTTTAGTTCATGGGATATGTTGGCAATAAATTCCTTTCGAAGCTGTTCGATACGATCTAATTGCTGGGCCATGTCATTGATGGTTTCTCCGAGCACGCCTATTTCATCATCTGACCGGTGACTTACTTTAGCAGTAAAATTTCCTTTAGCAATTTCCTTAGATGCTTCGATAATATTCAAAATAGGTTTTGTGAAAATTCTTGCCAGGTACAATGCCAGTAATGTCCCAATCCCTAAGGAAAAAATAGAAACATAGGTCAATTGTTTCTTGAGAATAGATATGGTTTCTTCAATAGGAGCCAAGGGAGAAGAGATAATAATATCTCCGATTTTCTTGTTTTCACGAATCACGGGCACCCCTACATAGATGGAAGCATCATGACTTTGAGGTTTTTTCCTCACCACTGTAAAGGGTTGATTTTGAGCTAGCTTCGACCTGATTTCCTTATCCCCTAATAGGGGGCCTAAGGTTCTACTTTGTGCTCGATCAAACTCTCCAGCCTTAATGAAGTATCTATCTAAAATGTTGAAAAACCGTGCTTCTCCACTTTGGTCAAGAATAATTACCCGTGCATTTACAGAAGATGTAAATGCTTCAACCTCTTCAATGACCTTCTCGGAAATCATGTTTTCTTGATCGGCTTCTAATAAAATGGCATTCAGCTTCTGTGCTTCATTGGATAAAACACTTTTTCGTTCATGAATATAGAATTTATTCAGCAATCCCACTTGAAATAACCAAATAATAATCAAAATTGTGATAACCAAAGATGTAATCGCAAGCCATAGCTTACTATGTATCCCTTTCATTTTCTTCTCCTATCATAAACTTATAGCCTGTTCCCCAAACCGTTTGGATATATCTCTTATGGTTTCCCAGTTTCTCCCTTAACTGCTTAATATGGGTATCCACTGTTCTAGCATCCCCTATGAAGTCATATCCCCACACCCGATTGAGCAATTGTTCTCGGGAGTAGACAATCTCTGGATTTTTTCCTAAGAAGAATAAGAGCTCATATTCCTTTGGTGTGAGGGCGATTTCATCCTTATCAACAAAAACCTGCTTTGATAGGGTTTTAATTTCCAAGGCTCCAAGCTTTAAAGATTTATGATTTCTTTCATTGGATTCTTTGCTCCTTCTCATGACAGCCTTTACCCTAGCCAGCATTTCTTTCAAGCTAAAGGGCTTGGTAATATAATCATCGGCGCCTAGCTCAAAACCAAAGAGCTTATCATATTCTTCTCCACGGGCGGTCATCAAAATAATCGGTACCGAAAAGTCTTCACGGACCTTTCGGCACACAGTCCAGCCATCGATCTCTGGCATCATGACATCCAAAAGTATTAAATCATATTCATTAAAATACAATTTATCCAATGCATCTTTTCCATTATGGGCCTCTTCGATTTCATATCCTTCCTTGGTCAGAAATACCTTGATGACATTTCTCATTTTTTCTTCATCATCCACCACAAGGATTTTTGCTTCTCTCATCTGTTTTCTCCCCTTCAACTGGCTTCTATTTGTCCCAGCCGTTAAAAAACTGTTGTACATGCTCAAGGGCTTACAGTCTGCCTAAACCGACTCGAACACCCTGCCATCTCTCACCTGAATAATTCGTTTTGCTTGTTTTGCAATTTCAATGTCATGGGTAATTAATACAATGGTGTTCCCTTCTCCATTAAGCTCTAAAAACATTTCCATAATTTCTTTCCCAGATTTAGAGTCAAGGTTTCCTGTAGGTTCATCTGCGAGCAGAATATTCGGATCCCCAGCCAGTGCTCTGGCAATCGAGACTCTTTGCTGCTGCCCTCCTGATAATTCCATTGGTTTATGATGAAGCCGTTCCCCTAGACCCACTCTTTCCAAAAGCTTCGTTGCTTTGTCGTAGGCAGCCTCCTTCGTTGTTCCTCTCAAAAGCAAGGGAAAAGCCACATTATGCAAAGCAGTATATTTAGGAAGGAGATTAAATTTCTGAAAAATAAACCCGATCTCCCGATTGCGAATGTCCGCCAATTCATCTTCATTTCTAGCTTTGATGTCCTTCCCCGCCAACGCATATTCCCCTGAATCAGCCACATCAATACATCCGATGATATTCATCAAGGTAGATTTGCCTGAACCTGAAGGTCCAAGTATCGCCACAAATTCTCCTCTGTCAACTTCCAAAGAAATTTCATTTAATACAGTCAACGTATTCTTTCCCATTTTATAAGACTTCACAATATCCTTCATGTATATTACAGCATGATTATCCATAGGACTACCTTCCTTGCATAACCATCACACGGATGATCGTCTTGCTTGCCTCATCTTTTTTATCATACCATATTTGCATCATCATTCCCTCATAAATATCCGCGATATCTAGTTGCTTCATTCCGCCTTGTCCGAAAGAGTTGACAGGTACACCTACAGGGATTAATAACGTCAGGGTTTCTCCTGTCAGCTTAATTTCCCTTTGCATCCCTGACCTTTGTACTTGACCCATTTGTCCATTCCCAGCAGGAGGCATTTGCCCACCTTGATTTCCTGCTGGAGCACTTCCGCTATTTTGCCCAGTACCGCCTTGGCCAGTGCCGTTTTGACCGCTTCTTCTTTCAGGCATTTCAGCCAGTTCTAATACAACTTCATTTCCAATAATGCTTTTGACTCTTCCATAAACATCAGGTCGTTCTTGTACTCTCCCCTGATTTTGGCCAGCATTATTCTTGTTTTCTTCGCTATTGCTCCCAGCAGTTTGTTCACTTTTCTGACTTCCTTGCCCAGTTGTCCCAGCTGCTACCTGGGGCTGAGAATTTCCACAAGCGGTCAGTAGTAATGCTGTAGTGATCACAGCTATTATTAATTTATATTTTGCCATATGTATAATGCCTCCTATTCATAATTTAATGCTTCAATTGGCTTTAACGCCGCTGCCTTTGCAGCAGGGTAATATCCAAAGAATGTACCAATTCCTACAGAGAATCCAAAAGCTAATAAATAACTATCAAAGGACGGAATGGCACGAACCTGAAAGTAGTTTAGCGCGGGCATGACTAGCATGCTCCCAAGAATGCCAATGATTCCTCCAGCAGCGCTAACGATAATGGCTTCCAGTAAAAATATGAGCAATATATCTTTCCTTCGTGCTCCAATCGCCTTCAAAATTCCAATTTCCTTGGTTCTTTCCTTGACAGAAACAAATAGTACGTTCATGATGCCGATACCACCAACCATCAAGACCACAGTTGCCACAGACAAAAGCATCAAAGTCATTGTTTTAGCTGAATCCTTTGCCGATTGCAGTCTGCTTCCTGCGTCTACAATCATAAACTGATCACTTTTGTCTCTGAATTTACTCTGCAAAATGCTATTGATCTCTTCGATTGCCGAAGAAACATGATCAATGTCCTGCGCTAAGGCAAGAATCGTAGGCCGGGCCATTCTGCCTGTGATATATTTTTCAGCCACACTATAGGGTATAAAAATTCCTTCATCAGGGTTAAAACCTCTCATGGAAGAATCCCCCATCTGCTTTAAGACACCGATCACCTCATATCGTTTACCATTAATTGTGATCTTCTCCCCTACAGCTTCAGATATATCTTCTTCAAAAAACAATTCAGCGATATCATGACCAATCACGGCCACCTTCTCAGTATCCTCGTTGTGCTCCTCATTGATAAAGTTTCCATACGCCATGGCTAAGTTGTTAATTTCCTTAAGTTCCTCTGTTACACCCGCCACTGAGGCAGTTGTAGACGTACTGTAATAACTAATCGTTCCCCGATCATTAATCACCATAGATACTTTCTTAATCGAAGGAGCCTCTTCTTGAATAGCTATCATTTCATCTGCGCTAAGCTTTACCGTTGTATTTCTTCCGAATCCCGCCATAATCTGGATCGTTCCTACATTCAAGCTTTTGAATTGTTCCTCCACACTGGCCTGACTTCCCTTTCCAATCGAAAGAACCAGCACGACTGTCAGTGTACCTACAATAATTCCTAAAGTCGTAAGAAATACTTTGGCCTTGTTTCCTCGAATATTGATAAAAATAGATCTTAAGATTTCGATCAAACTCATATCATCACACCTACTCTTATTTTATAGTCTCAATGACCACAGTTTCTCCCACTTCAAGGCCCTCTGTCACTGCTACATACTTTCCATCGGTCAATCCAGTCTTGATATTCTTTGTTTGAAGATTTCCATCCTTATCCTTTACTTTCACAACTTGTTTTCCATCTACCATGCTTACAGCCTTATTAGGGATAATCAGTACATTTTTTTCTTGTCTAAGAATAAAGGACACGGTACAAGTCATTCCTGATCTGATCTTGCCCATGCTGCCATCCAATTCAATTCTTACATCATAGGTCACCAAACCGCTTGAATCAATCATTGGCAGTGCATTGATACCTGTAACCTTCCCTACATAGTTTTCGCCTGGATGGGCTTCAAAGGCAACCTCTATCGTTTGACCAATCGCCACTTTTGATAGATCCGTCTCTGAAACTGGCACCACCACTTCGACTTTATCTGCATCGGATACTACCATAAAATGAGAGGTATCGGCAGTGGCCTTTCCTGAAGTACTTGGCGGTGAGAAACTTTCTCCGGCTTTGTAGGATACATTGAGAACCGTTGCACTGACAGGAGATTTTAAGATGGTGTCTTCCAAATCATTCTTAGCCATTTCTAAATTAATCAAGGCGCTTTCTACATTTACCTTTTCCAATTCTATGTCTTTGTTAGAGCTTAGCAAAGCATTGTACTGCTCTAACTGCACATCATATGCAGCTTGCGCATTCTCATAGGATATTTTTTTTAACGCAACTTCCTGGGGTGAATAATAGTCCTGTAACTCCAGCATGGGCAGATATTCCGTTTCAATTTGCTTTATTTGCCGCTTTAATTCATCTAATTTTTGTTTCGCACTGATTAAGTTAAGCCGCGCATTTTCCTCTTTTTGCTCCAATGTAGCCACCGCTTTATTATAACTGAGTTCCGCTGTTCTTAGCTTATTTTGGTATTCTGTATCATCAAGTTTTGCAAGAATCTGACCCTCTTGAATCTGTTCTCCATTTTTCACATGAACTTCTTTGATTTTACCACTCAATGAAAAATCAAGATTTATCACGGGAATTTCCGCTTCACCGTCCCCTGTGAACCCTATGGTGATATCTCCCCTTGTTACAGCTTCTTCTTTGGTCGTCACCGTCACGTTGGATGCTGTTTTGCTCTTATTTGTCATCTTATAACCAGTAAAGCCCACTCCGCCAATGATTGCAAATAACAACGCTATTTTGAGAAATCTGCTGGAATATATTTTTTTTAACAACTACGATTACCTCCTTTACAACCTCTTATATTTATACATAACTGTATTATATTTCCTAAATGTGATGAATTTGTGATGCAAAGAAAAGTAATTTGTGAAGCGTAAAAAATAGGAAGACTGGCTTATAAGCCAATCTTCCTATTTTTTAAATTCAATCAATTTACAGCTTCTGCAGTTCTTCTCCAAGGTACTTGGCAATGGCACCCATTCCTGATAATCCAGCGATAGCTTCTGCATCGGAATTATAATTGGTATTGGTGTTCACATCATAGGTAAAAATTTCTCCATTTCGATCCATGATAAATTCGATCCCTGCGATGTGAATTTTGTTTGCCTCGAGGAAGCGCTCATATTTTTCAAGAATTGGATTGGCAAAGCCTTCGATAATCTGAAACTTCGGCTTTTCGATCTCTCCCACCGGGCAGAAAGCATCGCCGATCTGACAAGCATCAGCAGGACACAATTGGAATCCTTGGGAAGTATCTACACGAACAGCATATAAGAATTTCCTGCCAATAAACTCACAACGGGTAATAAAAGGTTCCTCAGGCTGAATGTATTCCTGTATCAATGTAATACCATCAATAGGCTCATCAAAACCAGGCCCGTTCACATAGGCTTTCAATGCCTCTATATTTTGAAACAACTGGACCCCAAGGCCTTTCCCACCTCGGTTGTGCTTTGTGATAAAAGGCCTGTCAAATTTTTTAGCAGCCTCCACAATCTCTTCTTTTCCCACTGCAACGATTGTCTGTGGTGTACGAATGCCTTGGGCATTCAATGCGGTATATTGAGCTACCTTGCTAATTTCTAACTGCAAAGCACGGCCTGTATTGATGACTTTTCTTCCATATCGTTCTAGCCAGGCAAGGAGCGTCCCAGTATATTCCGCTGCGAAGCGATGGTCCCTTGTATGGGAAGATGCACTCATACGATTGTAGAATACCCCTTCTGGCGGTTCTTCAGATAAATCTAATACCCCCTTATCTAAAAACCAATCCTCATAGGGAAGGTTTAATTCCTCTAGCTTTCCCTTCAAAGGTGCTGTCCACTCATTGTTTTCATGAATAATATAAATCTTTTTCACTTACTTCATCTCCTTCTTTCATTAAATAATATCTGTTCAAAGTGGTATGTATTCATATTTTCACTTATTTCAAAGTTTTTAACGATAAAATATGAATTGTAACCCCTACAGCAATCGTAAATAATAGCAGCTTGATCATGATGGAAGAAACAATAAACAGAGCGGAATATCCTATGGATAGCCAAAGGGAACCAATGGAAAAAATCTTAATTTTTAAAGGGATGCCTCTTTTTTCCTGATAGTTTCTAATATATATACCAAACTTCTTATGCTCTATGAGCCATTTATAAAGTTTTTCAGAACTCCGTATATAGCATGCCGAGCCAAGGAGAAGAAATGGCGTGGTTGGCAATAAGGGAAGAAATATCCCTACAACCCCTAAAACGATGGATAGTGTACCGATCACAATCAGCGTGCCTTTTATCATGCCGTGTATTTTGTTCACCCCCTTGTAATGATACTTACTTTAGATTATGCTTCTCCATGCGATACATCAGGGTATGCCGAGTGATTCCCAATAACTTAGCAGCTTGAGTCTGATTATTCTCCGTTCGCTTTAATGCCTGCTCAATCATACTTTTCTCTACAGCATCTAAGTCAATTCCCTCTTCTGGCAATATAAAAGGAACAGACTCGTTGCTATAAAAGAATATCTCCTTGGGCAAAGCTTCTTTGCCCACCGTTTCACCATGATTGAGAATAACAATTCTTTCTATTACATTTTCCAGTTCCCGAATATTACCCTTCCATTGATAATCGATCAATGCTTCCATGGCGTCTTTCTCAAAAATCAATCTATCTCTTCCAGCATCTACGCAATATTTCTCCGTAAAATATTCAACAAGTCTTTCTATATCCTCTTTTCTTTCCCTCAGAGACGGCAGCTCAATAGGAATGACATTCAAACGATAATATAAGTCTTCCCTAAATGTCCCTTTTGCCACCATCTCGCTCAAATTTCTATTGGTTGCTGCCACAATCCTTACATCCACCTTTAAGGTCGCTGTGCCGCCAACTCGCTCAAACTCTTTTTCCTGCAATACCCTTAATAGCTTTACTTGGATGCTCGGCGTAAGTTCTCCAACTTCATCTAGAAACAGTGTTCCTCCATCGGCAAGTTCAAATCTTCCGGGTTTCCTGGAAATAGCACCCGTAAAAGCTCCTTTTTCGTGACCAAACAATTCACTTTCCAGTAAGCCTTCTGGCAGTGCACCGCAGTTTACTTTAATATATGGTTTCTCCTTACGATGACTGTTGAAGTGGATGGCATTGGCAATCAGTTCCTTTCCTGTACCACTCTCTCCAGTAATTAGCACTGTGGCGTTGCTATTGGCCACACGACTGACAACGTGCAGTACATTTTTGATTTTTTCACTTTCGCCTATGATCACTTTTCCTGTACTTTTGTTTAATTCTTCCGTTAAAAACGCAATTTGATCCTGCATACTGCCTATATTCAGTGCCTTCTGAATAACGATCTTCAATTCTTCCAGATCAAAAGGCTTAGAGACATAGTCGATGGCCCCCAATTTCATTGCCTCTATAGCGCTTTCCATGGTGCCATGGGCAGTAAGCATAATCACAGGTATCTTAGGATTTATTTTTTTGATTTCAGCCAGGGCCTCCATTCCATCCTTTTTAGGCATTCTCAGATCAAGCAATACAATATCTGGTTCCTCTTCCTGCACGAGGGCCAAAGCTTCCACGCCGTCTCCAGCCGCTATAATTTTGTAGCCTTCATCTTTAAGGGCTTTTTTCATGGCCCATATCATATTTTTTTCATCATCAGCAATCAGTATTTTCTTCATCCTTCTCATGACCTCCTTCCAGATGACGGGGCATAAATATATCCAATCTTGTACCAGCACCTATTTCGCTTTCAATTTCCATATATCCCTTATGTTCTTCTATAATTCGATGGGCAATAGCCAATCCTAGCCCTGTTCCCTTTTCTTTTGTTGTATAGAATGGTTCAAATATCTTTTCTAATCGTTCCTGTTCAATTCCCTTTCCTTCATCAATAAAGGATATCTTTACCCAACAGTCTTTATCCTGTAGTTCAACACAAAGGTTTCCGCCCTCATTCATCGCCTGAATAGCATTAAGAATCACATTGACAAAGGCTTGCTTTAATTTATCAGCATCCAGAAAAACAAATACATCTTCTTCTCTTTTATAGTGGATCCTTACCCTATGCTGCTCAGCATATTTATTGGTAATACGAATCACATCTTTTATGAGTTGATCGATGCTTTGGTTCTTGTAGTTGAAGACACTGGGTTTTGCAAAATCCAGCAATTCCTGAATCACCTTGTTGGCACGATTGATTTCAATCTCTATAATCTCTAATCCTTCCCTTATATCTTCATCCTCAATGTCCTTATTGATTGTTTGGGAAATTGTTTTAATAATACCTAGAGGATTCCGTATCTCATGGGCAATTCCTGAGGCCAGCTCCCCAACAGCCGATAGCTTATCCACCCTTCTGATTTGCCCCTCCAGCCGCTTCAACTCCGTGATATCTTCTAAGATAATAACCATTCCTGCGACTCGATTCAATATATTTCTTAAGGGGTACCCATGAATCCGGATCGTTTGTTTCCCGGGATGCTCCTTTAAGCTTGTGGTCTCATAGGCCGAAACATTGTCCTCTTGAACCATGGCTTTAAGGATCAGCTCCTTGACTTCTTCTCCATCCTCAAAATAATCATAGATATAGGTAGCGTTCTGTTGATCTTCTATGCGTAGGAGCTTCGCACCTTCCCTATTTACAGAGCTAATTTTCATCTCTCTATCAATGGCTACAACACCATTCAATATACTATCCAGGATATTTTGTGTATAGTTTTCGAGATCTGTCAGCTTTGTAATCTGAATTTCCAACAAGCGCCTAACCCTAGACTCTGACTCCACCAGGGCACCAGTAATCATTCCTATGATGATGAACATAGATGCTTCCAGCATCTGATTGATTACCTCTATATTGACTCGCCCAAAATATATTAATAGATGAGGTGCATATAAGGCGATGATAGAAAGGGCTGTCAACATGGCACCCCTCAACCCAAACTGAAAAGCTGCAAGGATGATGGGAATATAGTAGAGCCTACGGTAAAAATCGTGAAATCCCCAGATGGATGACCCTGTAACATAGTGAAGCAATGTAATAATCAGTACGCTGAAAACAATAAACCCTTTATACTTTTGTCTGGTATTCATTTGTTACCCCCTTGAACATCTGAGAAAAATCCTTTCCCCAATATGATACCATATTTACCCCTTTATCTATGCAATCATTCTATATGCAACTGTACCATATGCTACAGCTGTTGTAGGATTTCACCCATATTTCTACAGTTTTTTCTTGTGGATATTCTTTCCCTTTGAAGCTACCCAAGTCTTTGGTCGTTGCAATAGGGACAGCTTCTCCAATCGGTATTTATATATTTGCCGCAGCCTTTACACTTTTCCTTCAGTGGAATACTGCATTGGGGACAGTAGATAAAATCCTCCTGGATACCATGGCCGCAGCTGTAGCATTTTGCATCTTTATTTCCTATGCTATGTCTATACTCCCTTGGACTTCCTGAATAGATGAGATAAACAATGAATATCAATATTATTATCCCGATCAGCATCATAATCAATCAACTTCCCTTCTATTCTATAACCCCTGCCTCTTCCTATCCTAATCATCTTCGTATGACATAAATCCATATTCATATTATTAAGCAACACTCATGCCAAATATAAAATCGACAATGAAAATTCATTGTCGATTTTATTCATCACTATATCATCTATTTTCAACTGAATCAAAACTATAGATTTGTTTACTCAAATAGCGATCTGCCTTGTCTGGAAATACGACGACAATGTTTCCTTCCTTGATCTTCTTCCCTTGACGGAGGGCAGCCGCAAATGCAGCACCTGAGGATGATCCAACCAACAAGCCTTCCTTCTCTGCCAGCTCTTTCACCATCAGAAAAGCTTCTTCATCGGTCACCTTTTCTACCTCATCTACATAATCTAGATTCATAGTTTTAGGAACAAAATCATTTCCAATACCTTCAATCTTATAGGCACCGCAGGAACCACCACCAATGATGGAGCCTACCGGATCTGCAAGGATGCCTCGAACAGGATGTTTTTGTTCTCTCAAATATGCCATTACCCCCGAGAAGGTACCACCAGAACCTGCGCCTGATACAAACAAGTCAATCTTCCCATCCATCTGTTCATATATTTCTTTTCCAGTAAAAAGATAATGGGCCTCAGGATTGTGCATATTGGCAAACTGATTTACAACAAACACATTCTCTATTTCACTTTTCAGTTCCTCAACCTTTTTAAAGGCACCTTCCAAGCCTTGTTCTGTTGGAGTATTGATAATTTGAGCACCTAAAGCCTTCATGATGATCTGCTTCTCTATGGAGAATTTACCCGGTACCACAAAGATCACCTTATATCCTTTATTGATAGCCGCCAAAGCCACGCCAATGCCTGTGTTCCCAGCTGTAGCTTCGATAATTGTGTATCCGGTTTTCAGCAAGCCCTCTTCCTCTGCTTTTTGAATCATCCATTTCCCGATACGATCTTTTACTGAGCCCCCTGGATTATAAAATTCCAGCTTAGCAAAGATATTTACCCTTTCTGGTATGTCAAAATGATTTATTTTTATCATGGGTGTATTTCCAATTAAGTCATGGACACTGTTATAGACATTCATAAGATAGACACCACCCTTATTTTACAGAAACATCTAGATCTTTGATAATATCTTCCACATCTTCTATGCCTACAGATAATCTGATGAGAGTATCTGTGACGCCTAATCTTGCTCGAATCTCCGCAGGAATCGATGCATGAGTCATTTTGGCAGGCACTGATATGAGACTTTCGATCCCACCTAAGCTCTCTGCCAGTGTAATTGTCTTTAAATTAGATAGTATTTTATTCAAAGTGGCTTCATCATTAACCTCAAAAGAGATCATGCCTCCAAAATCTTTCATTTGCTCCCTCAGACTGTCTGTTATTTTCTGAGTGCTTAGACCTGGATAGTAAATCTTTTTCACCCAAGTTTGTTCACTTAGCCATTGAGCTACCTTTTTCGCATTCTCACAATGACGCTCCATCCTTATGGCAAGGGTTTTAATCCCTTTCATCAGCAGCCAGCTGTCAAAGGGCCCTAGAATAGCCCCTACAGCATTCTGAACAAAATGCATTTTAGTAGCCAGTTCTTCATCTTTTACCACCACTAGCCCTGCCACCAAATCACTATGTCCTCCCAAGTATTTTGTGGCACTATGAAGGACAATGTCTGCCCCTAAATCTAATGGACGCTGCAGATATGGACTCATAAATGTATTGTCCACGATAAGTAGTAAATCTCTCTCTTTTGTAATCCTCGCAACTTCCTGGATATCTGTTAGCTTCATCAAGGGGTTTGTAGGCGTTTCTACATAGATCGCCTTGGTATTATCTTCGATATGGTGGATGATATTTGCTTTTTCACTGGTATCTACAAAGCTATATTCCAGCCCAAAGTTTTTAAATACCTTATCCACAACCCGAAACGTTCCCCCATAAACATCATCACTAAAAATAATATGATCTCCTGCTTGGAACATCATTAATATGGATGATATAGCTGCCATTCCTGATCCAAAGGCGAAACCTCTGTATCCGTTTTCTAAGTCTGCAATCAGCTTCTCTACAGCCTCTCTTGTTGGGTTACCTGTACGGGAATACTCATAACCACTATGCTTTCCAACTGCTTCCTGAGCATAGGTAGATGTTTGGTAAATCGGCACTGTTACTGCCCCCGTAGTCTTATCTCCATCAATACCACCATGAATAACTAAAGAATTAAATTTCATGACCATTGCCTCCAGTGTTTAATTTTTGTTTTAATCTTTCTACAACTTCTCTCGCATATTCATGGGCACCAAATAGAGACATATCCCTATAGTTGCCACATTGTATTGGATTTACAGCAGGGATTTCTGTCGCTTCCAGAACCTTTTCAAGGGAATTCATCCAAGCCTTCAACACAGTTCTTTCCTCAATATCTCCAATTAAGATCAGATAAAATCCTGTTCTGCAACCCATAGGCGACAAGTCTATCACATGATCCAGTTCTTCCCTTATAAAGCCTGCCATCAAATGCTCCAATGCATGAACCGCACCCGTAGGCATGACTTCCTTATTCGGTTGCGTAAATCTCAAATCAAACTTGGTGATTACATCTCCGTTAGGTGTTTCGATTCGACCGCACTTTCTTACGAATGGCGCCTCTACCTTTGTATGGTCCATGGTAAAACTCTCGACGACTACACTTTTCATATAAAAAGACCTCCTTTGATTGCAGATATAATCCACACGTATTTATTCATTTTCACAGTCTCATAGGTATAATTCATTTCTCCCAGTAATTGGCGCAAATCATCCAAATACTCATAATACTCTGAATTTAAATCCTTTAATAGGTTTAGTGTACCACAAGCCTTTACATATTCCAAAAGATTTTCTTTATATGCCTTTGATTCAAACATGGTATCAGCAATAATAATCTTACCGTTCTTATGCAACAGCCCATCCAGGTACCTCAGCGCTTCTCTTTTTTCATCTAATGTAAGATGGTGAAATGCATAGGAGGTAACAATAGCATCTACTTTGTCCTCAACTGGTATGGATAGAAAGTGTCCATCCAAAATCTTCACTGAAGGCAGCTTGGATTGGGCAATTTTTCTCATCTCTTGGGAAGGTTCTATGCCAATCACATTTAGACCGTGCTCGTGAAGTAATTTTGTCAAGTTTCCAGTACCTACGCCAATTTCAAGGACAGTTCCCTCTCTGTCTTTTACCCCTTGGCATATATAATCTAATATCTTATCATATCCTAAAAATACTTCACTGTATTCATTGTCATCACCGTATACTGTCTCGTCATAGCTGCTAGCCCACACATCAAATAGTGAATTAAAATCCTGCACGAAGATCACCTCTCAAATCATTGTATTCATATCAATTTACTTGGTTTTAGTTTAGCATAGATTTATCTCATCGTCAATGGTGGATCTTCCTAATTTCTGAAAAAACAAAGTTGCCTATCGGCAATTTGTTTTCGCTAGGAAACCCTAGGTTTCGAAGCCTGCGATGCAGGTTCCTGAGGACCTTCCTGAATACGGCAAAGGGGAATCCCCTCTGCACACCCCTTATCTAGGAAATTGAAAAACATAATTCCCTAGATAAAGAAAAAAATCTTCCATTCCTTCAATAGAAATTCCTTAGGAATGGAAGATTTTTTTCTTTATCTATAAATTATTTATGGGGTCAATTTTTTATTGTGACTCTCCATCCACAGCATTTTTCTTTACACCATCGCCATGGCATGATCGGCCATTCTTTCTCATCTAAACATCATTCCAATATACATACTTACCTTATTTCAAATCAAAAGGTTTTAAAAACTTATCTACCTGTTCTACTTTCCCATCCTTATCTTTCACTTCAACCTTAGCAAAAGCCCATCCTTCTACCTTTCCTGGATCTACACCCGCATCAATAAATGGTTGAGGATTTACGACGAAAACAATATCTTTATCATTTTTACTCATATCCTTGGCCCATTCAAACATATTTCCATTACCTAGGGCAATTCCATAATGGTCCAGGGCTTCATGGTAACCTACAATATCTCTTTTCTTCTCAACAATATTTTTGAATGTATCTAATGCAGTTGCATCTCCGCTATAATCAAACTTTTCTTGACCTATTTCAAAGTTCAGCGATAATCTTCCAGTGGCATCATCATAAACATAATTTTCTGGTAGCTTCGTTACATCGAGACCCGCATTCACAAAGGGCGTTCCATCAAATTCAACAATGCCATCGACATCTGTTGCGCTGAAATCCTTGCTCCATTTGAATTCATCTCCAGCAGGCGATTCTAATGACCAACTATTCTTTTCATCATCAAAGGTAACTTTGTCAGATGCTGTATTCAGTACTTGCTCAAAGGATGTTACAGCTACCTTTCCTACCACATCTGTTGCTTGACATGCTGAGAATACCAGTGCCGCACTCAATGTTGTTGCCAATAGAATCATTCTTTTTGCTTTCATCGTAATACCTCCATCACTTTTTAATTTTGTTGAATATGTTAGATTGATGTAGGGGCGATTCACGAATCGCCCATTGATCACAAATACCGGGCTATTCGTGAATCGCCCCTGCTTTTTTCGCTTCTACTTATATGGTTTAAAGTTTTTTAATCTTAAAGCATTGGTTAATACGGATACAGAACTTAAAGACATGGCCGCTGCAGCAAAGATTGGATTTAGCTTTGGTCCTCCAAATGCATAGAGTAGACCAGCAGCCAATGGGATTCCTGCCACATTATAACCAAATGCCCAAAATAGGTTTTGTTTGATGTTTCTTATGGTGCTCTTGCTCAACTGTATAGCTGTTGGTACATCCATCAAGTCACTTCTCATCAGTACGATATCTGCTGATTCCATGGCCACATCAGTACCAGATCCAATGGCAATTCCGATATCTGCTTGGGCCAATGCCGGTGCATCATTGATACCATCTCCAACCATGGCTACCTTCTTACCTTCTCCTTGAAGCTTTTTCACTTCATTTGCTTTATCTTGAGGCAATACCTCTGCCAATACTCTATCGATACCTACTTGTTTTGCAATGGCTTCCGCTGTTCTTCTGTTGTCACCAGTAATCATCGCTACTTCAATACCCATCTCATGAAGCCTTTGAATGGCCTTTGCACTGCTTTCCTTCACTACGTCGGCTACGGCAATGATACCTGCCAACTGGCTGCCCATGGCCATATACATCGGTGTCTTTCCTTCAGAAGCCAGTCGATCTGAATCATTTTCAAGCTGTGTCAAGTCAATATTTCTCTCTATCATCAGCTTTCTATTTCCCAATAGTACTATCTGTCCCTCAATCTCTACCTCAATTCCATGACCTGGAATTGCTAGGAACTTTCCTAGTTTCAATATCTCCAGATTTTCTTTCTCGGCCCCTCTGACAATGGCTTCCCCCAAGGGATGCTCAGAGCCTTTTTCTGCTGACGCAGCGATCTGAAGCAGTTTGTTTCTTTCAATAATTCCAGTGGTTACGATATCCGTTACTTCCGGTCTACCTTCGGTAATGGTACCTGTCTTGTCAAATACGATGGTTTGTATTTTATGGGTTGTTTCTAAAGCTTCTCCGCCTTTAATCAGCACCCCATAGTCTGCACCCTTCCCCGTACCTACCATAATCGCAGTAGGAGTAGCTAAACCTAGGGCACAAGGGCATGCAATAACCAGTACGGCGATAAATATAGTTAGAGAGAATACGGTGCTTTCACCACTAAAATACCAAGCAAGGGCAGACAGGGTGGCGATGACGAACACAATTGGTACAAAGTAACCTGATACGATATCTGCCATCTGAGCAATAGGTGCTTTAGAACCCTGGGCATCCTCTACCAGTTTAATAATCTGGGCCAAAGCCGTATCACTGCCTACTTTTGTTGCTTTAAACTTAATGGAACCATGTTTATTAATACTTGCACCAATGACCTTATCTCCTACTTTTTTATCTACTGGGATACTTTCTCCTGTCAGCATGGACTCATCAATGGTGGTATTTCCCTCGATGACTTCCCCATCCACAGGGATTTTTGCTCCCGGTTTTACAAGAATAATATCTCCTACATCCACTTCTTCAATGGGAATTTCAATTTCTTTATCGTCTTGGATCACAATGGCTGTTTTCGGCGCTAATCCCATCAGCTTCTTAATAGCCTCTGAGGTTCTTCCCTTCGAAACTGCCTCCAGGTATTTACCTAATAGAATCAGAGTAATGATCACTCCTGCGGTTTCAAAGTATAAATCCTCTACATACATAAAATCCCCAATCGAAATCCTATAGATGGAATATAGACTGTATAGGAATGCTGCTGATGTACCCATGGCAATTAAGGAATCCATGTTAGGACTTCTTCGAACAATTGCTTTAAATCCTACAGAAAAGAACTTATTTCCGGCAATTATTACCGGTATTACCAAGGCTAATTCAACCAGTCCATATAGGAGTGGATAATTCATCGGATCTAACCATGCTGGAAGCTTCCATCCCAACCATGGAACCATGGGGCCCATGGCGATGTACAGCAGGGGAATAGCGAATATTGCTGACACCACAAACTTTATCCATAGGGTCTTGATTTCTTTTTCTTTTCTCTCTTTATCTTCATCCACTCTATTCTTATTTTCGATCTCTAAAGGCGTATATCCAGCCTTTGTAATAGCCTGCTTTATTTCAGAGAGTCTTACATCTTTCGAATTATATTTTATGATGGCTTTCTCTGTAGCAAAATTCACTGCTACACTTTCCACTCCGCCTAACTTTCCTACAGCTCTCTCAACCGCCTTTGCACAGGCGGCACAGGTCATCCCTGCCACGGGTATAGCTACTTCCTTCGCTGCTTCCTCTTCCTTGGCTTCATAACCAGCCTTAGCAACAGCTGCCTTGATATCTTCCATGGACAGTTTAGATTCATTGAATTCTACATTCATCTTTTCTGTTGCAAAATTTACATTTACTTTCTCTACGCCATCCAGCTTGCTCACAGCTCTTTCAGCTGCTTTCGCACAGGCGGCACAGGTCATCCCAAAGATTTTCAAATTTTCTGTTCTCATCGTTTACACTCCCTTTGAACACTCATAATATAAGTTAC
This sequence comes from Anaerosolibacter carboniphilus, assembly GCF_014205875.1. Lineage (GTDB taxonomy): Bacteria > Bacillota > Clostridia > Peptostreptococcales > Thermotaleaceae > Anaerosolibacter > Anaerosolibacter carboniphilus. Next base: position 50,818 of record NZ_JACHEN010000006.1, on the reverse strand, counting down.
CCTATAGACTTTTTGCTCAGCCTTTTCATTATACAATTGAAGTTTCGAACTTATACTATACCCCCGTTGGGTATCTTAATTATATATTATCCTTGGTTTCTATTTTTGTCAACAACAATTTTATATTTTTCTTGTTCCCTTCCCCTGTTACCTTTCAACCCTTCCAATGAAGGTCCAGGAAGGATTGAGAGGTTCATTCATTGACTATAACCCTATATATCTTGCATAAAAACTTTTGGCCTGGTTCACATCAGAGATATTTTTCAAAATAGCCCTTCCATCATAAAAAAGTGTGACCTGCACATCTTCCACTTGGAACTTAATATAGAACTGATTCTTCTTTATATTTATATCTGATGCTTCTAGTCTTTGGATCAAACGATCAGCAGAAATCTCCTTATTCATTGGATTGACCTGTACACTATCCTTACCACATAGATAAACAGCATCCTCCGCTTCATGATCTAAAAACTCCAATTGATTTTGACTGCAAGCCAAGCAATTTTCTTTCTTCCGCTTCTCTATGGTTTCAAAATCATTATTCCACACATCTATAAATCTTACTCCTCCTACAAGTTCCTCTTTTTCTCCGATCAACAACTTGATAGCTTCTGTGGTCTGAAACGATGCAACGATGTTTATAATACTGTTTAGGACACCGACTGTATCACATGTATCAATAGCACCAGCTGGGGGTATCTCCGGCATAATACATCGAAAGCATGGCGTTACACCTGGTACAATCGTATGAGTCATCCCCATACTCCCTACGGCGCCACCATAAATCCATGGAATATCCAACTTTATAGATACATCATTGATTAGATAGCGAATATTAAAATTATCCGTAGCATCTAGAATCAAATCCATACCTTTACAAATTTCTATAATGTTTTTAGGATTCACATCTGTAATGACACCATCGATGGCGATGTCTGAATTTATTTTTCTCAGTTTATTCTGGGCGGCAATGGCCTTGGGCAAGCTGTTGGCCATGTCCTCTTCATCAAATAAGATTTGCCTTTGAAGGTTAGACAACTCTATATAATCTCGATCGACGATTTTTATGTATCCTACACCTGTCCTGGCCAAATTATTGGCGATAACAGTTCCTAGGGCTCCACATCCTATAATTACAACCTTAGACGCCAGCAGTTTTTCTTGTCCATGTTTCCCGATTTTATCAAAAAGAACTTGTTTCGCATATCTCTCCACTTTTTTCCCTCCAAACAAATTCTAGTATTTTATGACGATAGCTAGCGGGGGCCCACTAGCTATCAAGAATTTGACAGTTTAAGGGGGAACCTTAAATGTCTTATGTACCTATTATGCAATACTTATGCCAAACTTGATTATCTTTTTTTGGCTGATGCCCCTATCCTTCTATTATAAACAAAGTTGCCTATCGGCAATTTGTTTTCGCTAGGAAACCCTAGATTTCCTTCGACGGCTGCAAAGCAGCTTCCTGAGGACCTTCCTGAATACGGCAAAGGGAAAAATCCCCTCTGCACACCCCATATCTAGGAAATTGAAGACCATAATTTCCTAGATATAAACAAAGAGGAGAAAATGCAATATTTATTCCATTTTCTCCCCCAAAACCCTAGTCTAACGCTCTAAAATTATAAAAACGAATGCTCTTTTTTATCGATAACGTGTCTTATTTCGTCCACCTTTGTGTAGGATATGACACATCCCCCTAAGCATTTGATACAGTTTTCATAGAAAACTTCAATCTTAATCATCCAACATGCTCAAAAAGAGCTTTGTACGTTCATGCTTTGGATTTGAAAATATCTGCTCAGGAGAACCTTCCTCTAAAATCAAACCACCGTCCACAAATACTACTTTATTGGCAACATCTCGAGCAAAGCTCATTTTATGGGTCACCACCACCATGGTCATTCCTTCCTGAGCCAAGTCTTTCATTACCTTTAAAACCTCAACAGCCAGTTCAGGATCCAGAGCAGAGGTGGGCTCATCAAACAATAATACTGCTGGCTCCATGGCCATAGCCCTAGCTATAGCTACCCGCTGCTGCTGTCCGCCCGAAAGCTGATAGGGGTAGGCTAAGCTTTTTTCTTTAAGCCCCACCTTGTTCAATAAACTTAGGGCCATCTCCCTCGCTGCATCTTTAGATCTCTTTAAAACCGTAATCTGCCCCTCCATCACATTTTCTAAAACAGTCATATGGGGGAACAGATGAAAGCCTTGGAAGACCATACCCGTATTTTTACGTAATTCAATAATATCTTTTTGAGTATGCTGAACGCCTTCTTTAAACGCTAATGCCTTCGAGGCAACACTAACAAATCCGCTTGTAGGTATTTCTAGCAGGTTAATGCACCTAAGCAGGGTTGTTTTGCCGGACCCAGAAGGCCCGATAATTACCGTAGTTTCCCCCTTGGCAACCTCTAAATTGATCCCTTTTAGGATCTGCGCTTCCCCAAAGGATTTATATAATTCCTTAATCTTAATCATAGTTGATCCCCCATTATTTAATCACATACCTGCCTAGCTTTGCCTCCAAATAGTTTTGCAGACGAGATAGCACTGTACAAAACATGAGGTATATAAACGCAACTTCTATATATAGCCAGAGGGGCTCATAGGTTGCTGCCGTAATTCTTTGCCCCACCTGAAACATTTCCGTCAGGGTAATAGCCGCTGCCAGAGAAGTATCTTTGACCAAACTGATAAAGGAATTTGCCAAAGGCGGCACAGATACCCGGGCAGCCTGAGGTAAAATGATTCTTCTAAGAACTTGGGTATAGGACATGCCTACAGAGTATGCTGCTTCCCACTGTCCTTTTGGTATTGAAAGAATGGCAGCACGGATGGTTTCCGACGCATAGGCTCCCACATTTAATGAGAATCCAATAATCGCCCCCGGCCATGCATCAATAATGATACCTGCTGCGGGCAGCCCATAGAAGATAATAAACAGCTGTACAAGCAAAGGGGTCCCACGGATAATCCATACATAAAATCTGGCGATCCCCTCGAGTACTTTAACACCTGAAATGCGAGCCAAAGCTGTGGCTAATGCAAGCAGGAGCCCCAGTATAAAAGATATGATGGCAAGGGGAACGGTGACCGTTATACCTGCCTTTAAAAGAGGTAAAAAAGAGTCTTGCAGTATATGAATGATTCTCACCGTTCTGTCATCAAACATGTTATCACCTTCATTTATTTAGATACGTCTGTACCAAACCATTTTTCTGATATTTTTAAATACGTGCCATCTGCTTTCATTTCTGCTAATGCCTTATTCACTGCATCTACCAACTCTTCATTGCCTTTATTGAACATGATACCCATTTGAGCTGCATCCTGCTGTTCTGCCACTACTTTAATCGGCAATTCAGGTTTTTGTTTTTTAAGATCCAAGAAGGATAAGCTATCATTAATCGTAGCATCTACACGACCTGCAGCCAATAGATCTATCGCTTGGTTAAACCCATCAATCTGTACAATTTCTGCACCATTGGCTTTCGCAATATCTGCTAAGTTACTTGTTAAAGATTGAGCGGCTTTTTTACCCTTTAGACCTGCAAAATCTTTCATTTCATTGTTGCTTTCCTGCACGATCAGTACTGCTTTAGAAACGATATACGTATCGGAAAAATCATATTTCTCTAGACGATCTGGACGAATAGAAACCTCGTTGGCAATAGCATCAAATCTCTTTGCATCTAAACCAGCAAACATACCATCCCACTTGGTCTCGATAAATTCAGCTTCTACACCCAAACGTTTGGCAATTTCTTCAGCAATTTCCACATCGAATCCTGTCAATTTCCCTGTGCTGTCATGGAAAGTAAATGGTGCATAGGTCCCCTCTGTACCAAAACGAATCTTACCTTCAGCCTGAATCGTATCCAATAGGCTTTCACTTTTGGCAGTAGTATCAGGTGCTGGACTTGCGTTACTATCTTGCTTATTTACATTTGAGCCGCACCCCATAAGGCCTAAGCTTAGGATCAATAAGGCTGCAACAACGAGTATAATTTTTTTCATCTTTCAATTCCCCCTATTCATATCGGAATTATAATATTTGATAATTGATTTTAGCATGGGTCATGCTGAGCTGTCAATGGAAATTTTGAATCGAATCCTTGCAAATATAAGGAATTATTTAATACAAATGGCACATTATTTAGAATAATAATATTTTTTTGTTGACTTTAGTATTAAGCTGTATTATCATAATAATAATTAAAAATCAGAAAATTCTTTGAATAGGAGTAGTAGGCAAAATATCTACTTACAGCGAGTCGGGTTTGGTGGAAGCCGATATTTAGATCTTTGTTGAATGGACCTAGGAGAAGCAAGGTGAACAGGAAGTAGCCGCAGCCGGGGGTTTCCCGTTATAGAAACAGGATATCGAGTATTTTATATTCCGTATCTGGATAAGTGAGATAGCGTAGCTCTATCTAATTTGGGTGGTACCGCGGAAGCAAGCCTTTCGTCCCTGTGTTTACAGGGATGAAGGGCTTTTTTATTGTTAAGAAGGAGGTGATCAGCATGCTATGAACATCAGAAGAATCAGACTGGTTTTGGATCAAAGAAAAAATTAAAATAAAAGGAGAGATTCTCATGAATGTAAATCTAAGAAAAAATATTTTAACTGCTTTGCTGATCGCCATCGGTGTGATCCTTCGCCAAATTGTACCTGGTACCATCGGTAGTATGAAGTTTGATGTGATGCTTTCTGTAATTTTTGTGTCCTTATTAATCAATAGAGATTTTAAAAATACCATCCTTACTGGCTTATTAGGTGGGGTGATTGCCGCTATGACCACAACCTTTCCAGGCGGTCAAATTCCAAATATCATTGACAAACTCATTACCTGCTGCCTTGTCTTTGGAATGATCCGATTGTCAGAAAAATTCCAGAATCAAACCATCGCCAGGGGCATCATTTCCTTCATAGGTACCATCATCAGCGGAAGTATATTTTTGACCTCCGCTCTCTTTATCGTAGGACTGCCTGCACCTTTCGAAGTATTGTTCCTTGGTATCGTATTACCTACTGCAATAACCAATATCTTTTTAACAACCTTCCTTTATCAAACCGTACTGATGGCAATGAAGGTAACGGGTATACAAATCGCTGAATAGATGACATAAGAAAAGAACATGGCATATAAAGCCATGTTCTTTTCTTATATCATCTTATGATTTTATCTGTCTATATATTTCTCAATCCCCATAAAATTCTTTACCTGGGACATGGTTGGAAAACCTTCCATATCGCCTCTCACCAATGTGGCCATGGCACCGACTGCATTGGCCAACTGCCCACATTCTCTTAAACTTAGATTTCGCAGCAATCCAGACAAAAATCCTGCGGCGAATCCATCTCCAGCACCTACGGTATCCTCTGGTTTTTCTACCACATAACCCTCAATATAGACTTGCTCATCTTTGCTTGCTACGTAACAGCCTTTCTTGCCCAGCTTTGTCACGACAAGTTTGTTCCCCATTTCTAAAAAGCTATGTGTAATCTCTTGATAATCGTCCATACCCAACAGGAGCTCCCCTTCATCAATTCCAGGGAAAATGATGTCGGACTGTTTTGCCATGTCGAGAATTGTAGTTCTGGCCTCTTCTGCACGCCATAATTTTAATCGTATGTTGGGGTCAAAGGAAATGAGTACCCCCTTCTCCTTCGCCTTTTCCATGATATGATATGCTGTTTTTTTATTCACATCTGACAGTGCTGGTGTAATACCCGTAATATGAAGAATTTTTGCCAATTGAATATATGCCATATCTAAATCTTCAATATTTATATTGCTAGCTGCAGAATGCTTTCTGTAATAATAGACATTTGGGTTTACATGGGCGAATCTTTCTTTAAAGACAAGTCCCGTTTGTCTGGATTCGTCCACGACGACCCTTGACACATCTACCCCTTCTCCCATGATCACAGATTTTATATACCTTCCAAATTCATCATCTCCCAATTTGGAGAACCATCCTACCTGATGCCCCAATCTAGCCAAGGCAATCGCCACATTGGATTCTGCGCCAGCAATGGTCTTGTTATAATTGTGAACATATCGGAGCGGCCCTGTAGAATCGGGATTAAACATCACCATGGTCTCACCAAAGGTTACTACTTCCATGCTCCTTGTACACCCTCCATTCGGTATTTCAATCATCATATTCCCTACTTTCATTTATGTTGTCTGACATCATATAACTATATTATATATGAATTTTCTGTAAGATGAAATACCTCTTTTTTACCTCTATCAATGGTTTATTTAGCATGCAGACCCTTAATCACCCCTACCAATGTGTACAGTATCCCGTAGTGATCGGCGCCCCCCGTTCCGTGGTTTTGAATCTCTATCTTTTTTGGAACGATGGAGGCATCGTTCCCTACACAGGATGACAGCCAGACTGTTATCTGTGGTCAAAGGGCGATTCGTGAATCGCCTCTACCAATGTGCACAGTATTCTGTAGGGATCAGCGCCCTCGCCGTTCCGTGGTTTTTGAATCTCTATCTTTTTCGGAACGATGCCCCTGTCCAACCGTTACCGTTGCGACGCATTTTTCTACAACTATGCCATAAATACAAAAGGCGCACTTCCCGTGCGCCTTTTCACAACCTAAGTAGCTCTTCTACTAAGGTCTATGCTATTTGAATACCTTTACTCTTTCTTCCAATGACATGAATTCTTTTTCTCCAGCAGGAGCTGTTGGTTTTCCAAATGGCATTTGAGCGATAAGCTTCCAATTGTCTGGTACATTCCACTCTTTTTTTACTTCCTCATCAATAAGTGGATTATAATGCTGTAGTGAAGCGCCAAAACCTTCAATTTCTAAGGAAGTCCATACCACATATTGAAGCATGCCTGTGGAATGCTGAGACCAAACAGGGAAATTATCCTTATAAAGGGAAAACTTCTGCTGAAGTCCTTCGATCACACTTTGATCCTCAAAGAATAGCACCGTACCGTATCCACTCTGGAATGCATTCATTTTTTCTTCTGTCTGAGCAAAACTTCCTGGTGGAACGATCTTACGCAAGGTTTCCTTGGTAATATCCCACAATCTGTCATGTTGGGCCCCTAACAGCACCACTACCCTTGCACTTTGCGAATTGAAGGCTGATGGTGTATATTGTACTGCATGTTGAATCACTTCTTGAATTTTTTCATCAGAAACCACGAAATCCTTGCTGATACCATAGATAGACCGTCTCTCTTTTACAGCTGCACTAAATTCTTTATTCATTCTTGTTCCCTCCAAGATTTAAATTATCACATAACGTGTATTTATTTTTTACCCACTGTATATAACGTTATGCAAAAAATTTATCTTATCAGCACTTTTTCTAGCGTCCTGTAGGAAACGGTGCCCCTGCCTTTTTATTGTGCTTTTGCATCATTCGTTTTTTTGAAAGATATATCCATCAAAATATCCCCTTGCATCTGTAAAGGATTCATGCCGCAACAGAACCAATTCAGGATATCTGTCCACCAATTCCTCTTTCTCTAAACAAAATTCTCTGGGGTATCCCTTTTCAACATTTTGCAAGTAATTAAATGTGCATATCAACAAAATTCCCTTTTCATTTAGCAACATTGGCAACAGATTCAATACATCCTTGGTTGGCTTATAATGATTGATGATGATATTATCAAAACGGTCTAATGCTTTCAATAGTTGAGCATTTCTTAAATCTATCTCTTTCCCTTCTACATATGTACCTTCTTTTTCTGCAAAGTACCTCATTCTTTCTAAAGCCTCCGATGAAAAATCGATTCCCTTCACCTGAAATCCATTCGTCGCTAAGAAAATGGCATTTCTACCATCTCCACAAGCAATATCAAGAACACTTCCCGTTTGCAGGAGATGTACATTGTTTACTAAAAAAGCTTCTGGTTCTATTAGTCGAAGATCTCTTTGTCTAAAAAAGTCATTCCACTCTGCTTTTTCGACCTTCGCAACTATTTTCCTTTTGTCAAGATTCGTCGCTTCAAAAGAAGAAAGAACCCACTTATGTAAAATGGACTGGATCTTTGGATACGTCAGTTTCTCAGGAATCTCCTTAAATAATCTCACCTCGCCTATTTCAAGTTCCGGCAAATCCCCTAGTTCTTCTATTTCTGCGAAAAACAACCTTCCAAAGGATGGCTCTTCTTTCACGGTAACAGAATAATCACATATGGGTTTGATTGTAAATTTCTCTGCCCCTGATTCTTCAAACAACTCTCTCGATGCAGTCGTATTTATATCTTCATCTTGTTCCCTTCGGCCACCTGGTATCTCCCAGGTATCTCTTTCTTTATGTCTTACAAATACCCATTGTTCCTGAAACAATGCGGCGATCACTGCATATTTCAATTTCTCATCCTGAACATGGCCAAGTTCAAACATTTCGACCTTCATAATCATCCCCCCTATTCATCTCATTCCCAGCTCATCTTTCTAAAATTTTTTGCCCCTCTGATGATGTAATGATATATATAAATTATTACGCTACTATTATAGCACAAAATATTCTTGATATTTTAATAGATATTGTGATATATTATCTATATAATAATAGATGAATATAAGGAGTGTTTATTATTGAAAACTTCCGAGCAATTCTGGAATGCTTCTTTAGAGGAAATAAAAAACGGTTATATCGAAGACGAGAACTGCTTCACCTGTCTATTATGCGGAGAGCAGATAGAAAAGGGGATTATTTATCCTGTTGATCGTGTTTTGTACGAGGCACAAAAGTATATGATTAAGCATATAGAGGATGTCCATGGTTCCGTTTTTGAATACTTGAATAGCCTTGATAAAAAGATTACTGGTCTGTCAGAACATCAAAGCAATCTATTGAATCTGTTTTATCAAGGCAAAAATGATCATGAGGTCCAAAAAGACTTAGGTATCGGCAGCGCCTCTACCATTCGTAATCATCGGTTTACATTTAAGGAAAAAGAACGACAATCCAAGATCTTTCTCGTGCTCATGGATCTTTTAAAAGAAAAGAATAAAAATGCTGTGGCTGTAGTCAAACCACATAAGACAGCAACCATGGTAGATGATCGCTACGCCATTACTGAAGAAGAAAACGAAAAGCTGCTTAGCAAATATTTTCCACAGGGTATAACTGGTAAGCTTACAACCTTTTCTATGCAGGAAAAGCATAAGCTTGTGGTACTCCGTGAAATTACAAAACGTTTTGACCGTGGACGCACTTATAAAGAGAAAGAACTCAATGAAATACTCAAGAATGTATATGAAAATGATTATGTTGCCATCCGAAGATATCTCATCGAATATGGTTTCATGGATCGAAACAAAGATTGCAGTGAATATTGGGTAAAAGATTCCACTATCTCTTCACAGCCAACAGAAAAAGTCATAAGTGGTGTCTATCAAATTCGTAATACACAAAATCAGAAGATCTTCATTGCAAGCGGAAGAAATATCTCAAAGCTCAATGGTATCAGGTTCGATCTTAAGACAGGTTCTCATCGGAACAAAACCCTACAAAGCGAATGGAATCAATATGGAGAAGATGCCTTTGTCTTTGAGATCTTAGACTCCTTTGAGGAAGCGGAAGATCCTAAAAATGTAACCAGAGAGCTTAAAAAACTCGAAAAAAAATGGATTGACAAGCTTCAGCCCTTTGGAGAATACGGCTATAACAAGAAATAGAAGCATATTACTTTAACGATTTTAAAGGAGGATACTATGTCTACCCAATTGAACCGTAAAGAGCTTATCGCTCAGTACAAAGAACTCAAACACGATGCTGGAGTATATCGTGTTGTGAATCACCAAACGGGAAGATACTTTTTAAGCAATAGCTCAGATATCAACAGCATCTATAATAAATTTGAATTTGCCAAAAAAGTCAATTCCTATGATGTAATGCACAAAAAATTAGCCAATGACATGAAGCAATATGGCTTCGATAGTTTCTCTATCGAAGTATTAGAATTATTAGACATTACACCTGAAATGACAAACGTGGAGATTCAAAAAGATTTAAAGATACTTGAGGCCCTTTAGCGTGAAAAACTAGGAACAGAAAACGAATATTAAAAACCATTTTTAAATAATGAGCCACTGCATTTGCACAAAAATAATAACCCCATGGGGGGTTATTATTTTTGTAAGTTTATTCTACTACTCTTATTACTTTTGCTCCAATACGAACGGGATATATCATGGTAATAGGTCCTTCTTCAAATGTTAATTCTACCTTTTCACCCGGTTCTAGGGTTGTAATCCCATGATTCCCTTTCATCATCTGTGTTTTTTCATGGATTAAAACAACTGCCGTATCATAAGTACCGCTATCTTGATCAACATTTTCTACTATGATTTCTTTGAGCTTTAATTCATCATCATAGGTTACTTTTTTAATGACCGCTTTCATATCTACTTTCTCATTTGCTTCATCTATATGCGTTGTTGGATTAGCATTTTGAACAATGATATTGTCTCCTTGTACAGAATACTCGACCTTTAGAACTTCCTCTAAAAATGTTAAGGATACATATGCTCTATCTTCTTTTATTTCTGGGGCAATCCCTAAAGACATCGGTGCTACCTTTGCAAAGAAATAGCTGTCTTTTCCAATAGATATGCTTGTCCATTTAGCTCCTTCTTGTATATCTATCTTTTTTAATTTATCGTTCCATTCAACCTTGTAATCAAGGGCTTCAAGGGTCCACCTTAAAGGGATCATGGTATGACCATCTTTTTCATAGATCATTGTATCCTTTAGATCTATCTTCTTCCCTCCAACGAATATACTTTTCGGTGTCATTGCTTTTATAGGTGCACTGATTGGTATGATTTTTTCTGTCTCTCCTTTATTCTCTACATTATTGGCATAAACCATCGATGCTCCCGAAAAAGCAATGGATGAAGCCAAAACAATTGCTACTATTTTTTTCATAAAAAATATCCTCCTTCAAATTTTGGTACATTTATTGGACGAAGGAAAAAATAAAAGGTTCCTACATTTCAACAAATTTCATTTTATTCTTGAATGACATAGGCCTGACATTTTTTAAAATCCGAGTTCTTACATTCAACAGTTAGCTTCGTGCCATCATCTTCATAATCGATTGATAGAACATGGGCATTCTCATTAAAGTAAGAAACCAACTCACCGTGAGAATAAGGGATCAACAGTGTACATTGAATATAGTCTTGAAAAATTTGATCGCAAATCATTTGGATTAACTCATGCATGCCAATCTTCTGTTTTGCAGACAGATACACACAATCCTTTTGAACTATTGGAATTTCAATATCCATTAAATCAACCTTGTTATAAGCATAGATCGTTGGAATATCTCCAATCCCTATTTCTTTCAGCGTATTCTTTGTAACTTCTATATGCTGCTTATATTGAGGATTTGAATAGTCAATCACATGGATTAACAGATCAGCCTCTGCCACTTCTTCTAAGGTTGATCGAAATGCTTTGATCAGATGATGGGGCAGCTTGCTGACAAAGCCAACTGTATCCGTCAATAAAAAGGATTTGTTATCTGGTAGCTTAATGTTTCTAACGGATGTTTCAAGGGTTGCAAACAACATATCTTTCTCAAATACTTTTTTATCCGTTGATGGCATAAATAACTCCAATAGAGCGTTCATCATTGTTGATTTACCAGCATTCGTGTATCCTACTAGTGAAACTACAGGTATCTCTTTTTTTTTCCGTTGTTTCCGCTGATTTTGTCGTTGGGCCACAAGGATTTCCAACTCTTTATTTAGCACAGTTATCTTCTCTTCAATTTTACGTCGATCCAGTTCCAACTTCTTTTCACCAGCACCTCTGTTTTTCGTACCTACACCGCCGCTTTGCCGCCCTAGCGATTCACGGAGTCCAATGAGACGTGGCAGCATATATTGCAAATGAGCTATTTCCACCTGGAGTTGTGCCTCCCTTGTTTTCGCTCTCTGGGCAAAAATATCTAGAATTAGAATGGTTCGATCTATCACTTTGCATTTCAAAGCTCCCTCAAGATTACGAATCTGCGTAGGCGATAGCTCATCATTGAAAATCACCATATTTCCATCATTTTGTTCAAGCAGTGCTAAGGTTTCTTGAATCTTGCCATTCCCGATGTAGGAAGATGGATTCACACGGCTTAGCTTTTGGGTAATTTGACCAACCACCTCAACATCACAAGCAGCAGCTAGATTTTCTAATTCTTCCATCATATATTCATAATTATCTTGATGGCTCAGTTTAACACCTACTAATATTGCTTTTTGGTTCATTTTTATATCCCTCCAGTATTTTACATTACAAAAGCGCCTAAGGGCGTTTTCGCTAGGAAACCCTAGTTTCCCTTCGACGACTGCTATCGCAGTCTGAGCACCCTCCTTAGTACGGCAGGGGATTTCATCCCCTACAACCCCTATTTTTTATTGTCTGGTTTTCTTAATCACTATACCCATTGTGCTTACTTAATTTAAGCTTACTTAAGATTTACACTTTCTTATACAATAAAAAAACACAGACTGGTTGCCTGTGTTTTGAGTAAACGGAAGAAGATATGACAAAAACACTGAAAGAAATCACTCATTTTCGAAAGATTACAAAAACAAGAGATCTTTACAAGTAAATTTATGGTCTTCTCAATGAAGCATCGTAAACTAAACTATATTTCCTAACTGCAAGATGATTCAATGACGTATACCTCCCCACCTGCTTCTCCTTTGCAAAATGGTTATAGCAATCCTGTCAAATTTTCATCCTTCAGAAAGAAAAATAGCATTACCTTCTTCGAGAATTACATTTTTAAAGAAAAAAAGAGGACAGATTTGTCCTCCTTCTTTTTCACATATAAAAATATATACGACAAAATAAGGGTTTCCTTAAAAATAGGCAGACCAATCCCGATTACTCTACACACAGGCAGAGCCTTTAAGCACTATTCAATTAGTAGCATAAAGCATTTAATCGAAATTTGATCATATTAATAACACCCATTTTCAGTCCACCCTCCGTTCTTTTAGATATACTTTCATCTTATCACAAGTACTTTTCTTTCGCAATATTTTCCCTATCTACTTCCCCAAAAGTATTTTGGCAAGTTCAGGGCTAATCAAATGGTATGTGGTATCTCTCACCATTGCAACGACCCGTGTTTCATCCCCATAACTTGTAATGGTAATCTTTCCATCATCCTTCAATGTAATCACCATGCGATAGCCTGCAATCATTTCGATGAAAGACGTATCATCAATCATGCTATCATTGAAAGCTTTCACGATTTCATCCTTTTTAAAATCATCCTTTACCAGCTTTCCGTCCAGATCATAGAGTTCAATGGCCTTCACATCCTCAATTGTGATATTCTTCTGCTGGTCTGCTCCTGCAAGAACGATTCCTGCTGGGTTACCATTTTGATCTGGCTGAGCTGCAATATCTCCTTTGCTCTGTGCACACCCAAATAACATTAAACCACTTATTGCGATTACTATTATTGTAGAAAACTTTCTTTTCATCATATCATCCTCTCTGCTATTTTTTTGTTTCTAGTATTCAGACGAAGATTAGCAGAAAAGGTTCCATTTCTTTGTGGAACGGCGGAAGATAGCATCTTCAAAATTTTTGACTAGCATCTCAACGTTTCACGGTATACTATATGTATATGGATCGTAATGCAGACTTATTATTGGAGGCAAGGGCAGAATGGACTTTCGCAATCGCAGCATGTTTCATCGAAGCATTCTCTTTATTTTGGGTATTTATATACTGCTTTCTCTTACAGGATATGGAATGGTTAGATTTCGTGCCATTTATACAGGCACTATGGCTTATAGATATTTATTGTGGAATCTGTTTCTAGCCTGGGTTCCTCTAGGGGTTTCGGTAATCATGAATTATTTATACATATATTGCAGACCAAGGATACTTCGAATGATCTTTTTGATTTCCTTGGGATGTATCTGGCTGCCTTTTTATCCCAATGCCCCCTACATACTAACCGATTTCATTCACCTAAACCAAATGAAATTCTACTTCGGTACTGGAAGCTATAATATGTCTTTTATCGTTTGGTATGATTTTATCATGATCTGCCTATTTGTTTTGACGGGCTTTTTCATTGGCTTTGTTTCCTTATATCTAGTCCATAACATGGTTAAGGATCGATTTGGGAGCTGGTTAGGATGGGTTTTTGTCTTTGTTATCTTGTTTTTAAGCAGCTTCGGTATTTACTTAGGTAGATTTATCCGCTGGAATAGCTGGGACTTGATTTATCGTCCCATGTTATTATTAGAAAGTATCCTTGAAAGCTTCCATAACCATGCATTGGCCTTCACCTTCTCCTTTGGAACATTCTTAGTATTGATGTATATTGCCCTTTATACCCTCACAACCCTGTCAAATAAAAAGTGTGACAGATGATCTATCTACTGTCACACGCTGTAAGAAAATTATGCTTTGCTGCTTTCTTTACTGCTTTCATTGCCTTTTTCAATCCATCGATAGGCTAAATATAATCCAGGTACAGCTCCAACTCCAACGAGAGGGATTAAAAATCCATTGCCTATGACAATAGATAGAATGAAAATTAAGTTTGCAGCAGCCCCTATTCCAATTGCCAATCCTACCCCTGCATAGTAACTCTTTGAGTACTCCATTTTCCCCATCCTTTCCATAGATACCCCTAAATTTCAAATAAATTATTTGACTTACTTATATATAATTACGGAATTTTTTAAAAGAAGTTTATATGATACGTTAAATTTTTAACATTTTTTTCGAATTCGCTAATACGCTAATCCTATTTTCGAATAAATGATCATGACTTTGATATTATAAAATTGTTCAAAAAAAAGAGAGTATTCTCTCTTTAAAACACAGATGTTGGCATCCATTTTTCCATGTAGGGAGTGAATTGACTCTCTTCAATGTTGCATTCATTCAAACCATTGAATACAAAATTTATGATATGGGTGTATTTATTGATTTCTTCCTGACTTTCTCTAATCCGTTCATTGAGCAATAAGATCTGACTTTTTGCCTCTTCCCTTTCGAATCTTTTATAAAACTCAATATCCTCTTTATACTTCTCTAATATCTGCTTTTTAAGCTCTACAACAGTTAGCAGACCGCCTGTTGTTCCTGTCATATATGTATAAAATCTCTGTAGTTGCTTTTCGGTTAAAAGCACGGATTTACCCTCCCCTTATTCTTTGTCTGCTTAGACAAATCTGTTTTCTTTAACTGACTTCTCGATGTTTACCCAATAAGCAATCTCTGAACATCAGAAGGTATTGTCTTCTTTCCATGGGATTGTCCCATTGATATATATGTTTTAATTCCTTGTCCAATGCCGATAGAGTCATCTTAAGTGTATCTCGACTAACCTTTCCCTGACATTCGTATTCTATTTGAGCCAACGCCAACACTTTCAGAGGAAACATTTTATCCAATAATATTTGTGTCTTTAGTTCATACAAAGCATCCTTTAGACTGCCGTACTTCGCGTGTAACTCTGTAAAGCGGTCAATTACCTCTTGAGCTGTGGCATTATCCATGATTCGATATCCCCATGCTCCAGTCACTGGTACTTCTCTCCCCTTTTTTATTTTGGACTATTACCAAAATCAGGGGATTTTATACATAAAAAAGTCTTCCTTAAAATTTTAAGGAAGACTTTTTATCAAATAACTAAATATCTTACTACAAGGATTCTGTAGGGATCGGCGCCCTCGCCGTTCCGTTGGTCTGATGCTTATCCTTTGCGGAACAGGGGCCATCGTTCCCTACATTAACCCCCTATATACAGTCGTGTATTTTAACGATTCACGAAGGAGATTCCTTCTTTGATCGCATTTAAATTGGTTTCTAATAATTCAGGCTTCTTCTTTGTTAATTTCTCCATGGCCTTTTCCACTTTCGCTAGGTCAACAAGCTTTAAGCTTGGAAGCAATGCACCTAGACAAACCATGTTTGCAATGCTTGTATTGCCCAATTCATTGGCCATATCCGTAGCTGGGATTTCAATGATTGTAATATCCTCCCTCATGCCGTCCAGTTTCGCCAACGAAGAATTTACAATCAATACACCTCCTGGCTTTACTCGAGGAGCAAATTTATCATAGGCAGGTTTATTCAATACAATCGCTGCATCTGCATAGGCAATCACTGGAGAGTTTATTTCTTCATCCGATAAGATTACGGAGCAGTTAGCTGTACCTCCGCGCATTTCAGGTCCATAGGATGGGATCCAACAAAGCTCCAGATCAGACCCCATTCCGGCATAAGCCAAAACCTTACCTAAAAACATAACACCCTGGCCACCAAATCCTGCAAGTATTACTTTATCCATCATAAGCTCTTTACCTCCTCTGCCACCTTTAATTCACCCATTTCATAAACAGGCATCATGTTTTCTCGTAACCATTTCAAACTGTCTGAAGGTGACAAGCCCCAGTTTGTTGGGCAAGTTGACAACACACTGACGAATGCAAACCCTAGCCCAGCCTGCTGCACTTGGAAAGCTTTCTTAATGGCTTTTTTCGCCTGATTGATGTTTTTTGGTGAATCTACAGAAACAGAAGCCACATATACTGCCCCCTCAAGATTCGCAATCAGTTTAGGTAAGTCGATGGGATAGCCGTTGGTACCAATATTTCTTCCATAAGGGCTTGTAGATGTCTTCATCCCTTCCAGCGTCGTAGGTGCCATTTGGCCTCCTGTCATACCGAAAATTGCATTGTTTACCATGATGGAAGTAATCTTTTCACCCCTTGCTGCGGAGTGAATGGCATGCTGTGTTCCGATGGCAGCAATATCTCCATCTCCTTGGTAAGTAAAGACGATCTTATCTGGCAACGCTCTTTTCACGCCAGTCCCTACAGCTTGGGCTCTACCATGGGCAGCTCCCACAAAGTCACAACTGAAGAAATCTTGACAAAATCCTGCACATCCTACTGGTGAAATTCCAATTGTATCTTCAATAATATCTAATTCTTCCAGTACCTCAGCAATTAGTCTCATGATAATTCCATGGGTACATCCAGGACAGAATGAAAAAGGAACATCTGTCAACCCTTTACTTCTACCAAATATTTTTTCCATGGTCTATACCTCCTCTACTGCTGATAGGTTAAATTTATTTTCAACATATTCCAATATTTCATCTTCTGTTGGCAACATACCACCTTGTCTTCTGAAAAGGTGAACAGGTACCTTACACTCTACCGCAAGCTTTACATCCTCAATCATCTGTCCTGTGTTTAGCTCAACTGTTACGATGCCTTTTACTTTATCCTTATATGGAATGAAAGCTTTTTCTGGATATGGCCATAAAGTAATCGGGCGAATTAATCCCAGCTTGATTCCCTTGGCTCGAGCATTTAATACGGTACTTTTACAGATTCTTCCCGTTGTTCCGTAGCTCACCAATAGATATTCTGCATCCTCTGTGTAGTATTCTTCCCAACGTTGTGCTTCCTCTTGAATCTTCTTATATTTTTCTTCCCATATTAGGTTATTCGCTTCTCCTATTTCATTGGTTAAGGAATAGCTCGCTAAAATTCGCTTCTTTCTATTTTTTGCACCATCAACCACCCAATCTCTATCAAATGCTGGGGCTTCTGGTCTTTCCTTTAAGATCACAGGCTCCATGGTCTGACCCAAGAAACCATCGGATAAAATCATTACCGGATTACGATATTTGTCCGCCAAATCAAAGGCTTCCATGGTAAAGTCATAAAGCTCTTGGGCTTTGGATGGTGCCAAAACAATTAGGCGATAGTCCCCATGCCCGCCGCCTTTTGTAGATTGGAAATAATCGGATTGAGCTGGTCCTAAACCACCTAGCCCCGGTCCACATCTATTTACGTTTACAACAACCATCGGTAATCCTACAGCCGCACTATAAGAAAGTCCTTCCTGCTTCAAACTAACCCCTGGGCTGGAAGATGCCGTCATTACTCTATTTCCTGTACAAGCAGCACCATAACACATATAAATCGCACCAATTTCATCCTCAGCCTGTAGTACCGTACCGCCATGCTTCGGCAGATGTGCAGATAAGTATTCGATTACCTCTGTAGATGGCGTGATTGGATAACCAAAAAACAGCTTACATCCTGAACGAATGGCAGCTTCGCCAATGATTTCATTCCCTTTTAATAGTACCTTTTCCATCTGATATCAGCTCCCTTCCTACCCTTTATTTATAAACCTCTATAGCTACATCCGGACAAACCGTTGCACACAAAGAACATCCGATGCATTTTTCCTGATCTTTACAAACCACGGTAAAGTATCCTTTTTCATTCGTTTTATCTCCAATATCCAGGATCTTCTTCGGACAGACTTCGATGCAAAGACCACAGCTCTTACAGTATTTGTCTAACACATTCACCTTTGCCATTACAAACCCTCCCTTTCCATCACTCATCGAATCTACAATGCCTATTGCATTTTTATCTCCATAAGCAGTTTGAAATCCTTTTCCTACCTATGAACAAAGTTGCCTATCGGCAATTTGTTTTCGCTAGGAAACCCTAGGTTTCCTTCGACGGCTGCAAAGCAGCCTGAGCACCTTCCTGAATACGGCAAAGGGGAAATCCCCTCTGCACACCCCATATATAGGAAATTGAAAACCATAATTTCCTATATATTAAAAAAATAGTGGAATAATTCAACTATATTAATAGAATACAGAATATTACACATACTGTGAAATAGTATAATCCTATATCAGTAATAAGTAAAAGTGATTTCTGTTTATAGAAAGGCAAATCCGTGATATGATCTTTATATACCATTGATTTAAGATATGGAATTGGAGGAATTTGGATGGATATACGACAATTGCGTTATTTTATTGCTGTTGCTGAGCATTTAAGCTTTACAGAAGCAGCCAAGCATCTGTTTGTAGCACAATCCGCCGTAAGTCAACAAATTGCAGATTTGGAGAAAAGAATCGGCGTACAGCTGTTCATTCGAAACAAGCGTTCCGTTAAACTAACCAACGCCGGTGCGGTCCTCCTGAAGGAGGCAATCAATCTGGTAAATAAATCTACAGAGGCTATTGAAAAAACACGGCAAGCAGAATTAGGTATCATTGGGAATTTGAAGATAGGATTCTTAGGTTATACAGAGAGGAACTTTTTGCCTGATTTAATACGACAGTTTCGCCGTAACTATCCCAAAGTAGAATTACAACTAGACCAGTATAATCACGGCGCTCTCATTGAAGCCTTAAATACAGGGGAGTTGGATATAGGTTTCACCCTATCCTTTGGATTAGAAAACGTGGGCGGCCTGGAAAAGAAAAGCATATTTACAGAAACCATTTCCATCGTCATGCACCGTGAGCATCCCTTGGCAAATCAAAGCAGTATTAACATTGCCAACTTAGCCAATGAGCATTTTATTATCCTAAACAGAGAAGAATCGCCCCAAGGATTCAATCAAACATTATTGATCTGCGCAGACAATGGCTTCTTTCCTGACATCGTCAGTGAGCCCCGGCTTCTCCACACCGTGCTGCTGCTGGTAGATGCAGGGATGGGTATTGCGATCCTTCCAAAAAGTTTGCAGCATCATTCCAGTCCAAGTCTCCGGTTTATTGATATCGAAGGGGAAATCAATGACCATAAGTTGGTAGCAGCCTGGAAGAAAACAAACATGAATCCTTCCATCGCTTTATTTTTGAAAGAGCTTGAAGCAATAAAATGACATCACCTCAGTAATCTATCTAGCAATCAATTATCTTTGCTACCGTCTGAGAAATAACATGAAAAATGGAAGGTATTCTACTTATATTTGATATTAGAATTTCCTTGCTTCTTTAACAGTTCTTTTGATTTCAAACCTATTTCCATCATGCTGTATCTATAAATCACATGATCCAGCTCCCGGCTTAAACCCAATACGTCCTCATTTAAATGATCTTTATTTTCCCCCATTAAATCATTTAGATGATTTCTGATTTCGTCCATGTTTTTTCTTAGTTTCAATAATTCTTTATACTTTTTACTGCCAACTTGTAATTTTTTGCATTGCTTTTCTGCATATAAAAGATTATCTGCTTTTTGGAATGCCCCCATCAAGCCCGAAAAATTATCAAAAGAGGATACCCCCATACTCACATGAATCCCATGATCTTTCGATTTTTCATTGATTTTTTCTCTTATTCTATCCATCAATTTTTGTATATCCTTATTCTTTAGCCCATTCAAAAGAATCACAAATTCATCCCCACCATACCTAAAAGCAATATCCTCTTCTCTTATGGATTCCTTAATGGATTCAGACACTATTCTAATCTGAATATCTCCCACAGCATGACCTTCACTATCATTTACTTCTTTTAAATTATCAATATCTATGATCATTAAAGTATCAAAACACCCTTGAACTTCCGTGAATTTATTATGCATCATATATTCCCACATATTTCGATTATACAAACCACTCATCATATCTTTGTATGCCATTGATGAAAATCTGCCGGCCTGAACATCTGCTATCAATTCAATAACATATAGGCTTTGATTGTTTACAAATATTCTTTCCATGGTTACTTGCGAATCACCCCATTTTTTTATGCCAAAATCCCCTGTCTTTATGCGATCATAAACGTGGCTCTCTTCTAAAAACGCATTAATTTCATCTTTATTCCCCTGACTTCCGTATACGACCTTTCCATCCTTATCAAGCAAAATAAATCTTGATTTCATCCCATACATATTCCCAATCATAGAAGCGTCCCCCTGTTAATCTTTCTGATAATGTTCTTTATTAGAGCCCATATCGTTAATAGCGTTACCGTATGCTGCTTTCCCCATATGGAGAAATCATTTAAAATGGATATCGATTACGGTTTGAAGAAAATTTCTTCCACAGGCTCTTCAAGTATTAATGCGATCTTTCTAGCGGTTTCTATATCTATTTTTCTCTTTCCTTTTTCAAGTTGATTATATCCACTGGTATATTTATAGCCAAGTTTTCTCGCCATTTCTTCTTGGGTAATTCCTTTTTTTAATCTTAATTCCTTTAATTTTTCATACAAAATCATCACCTCCATTGACAGAATAGTCATTTGGTGAACTTTATGATTCTATACTATCATACTAAGGCTGTATGTCAACATTATTAAGTCTTTTTGACTACTTTTTTATTATTTTGTTAAAGTTCACAAAATGTGTATTATAATATCCCATAGGGAGGTGTTTTCATGGCTGTTTTTCAGAATAGACTCCGTGAGCTTAGAAAAGCATTGGGACTAAGTCAAGAGAAATTGGGCCAAAAGTTCAATCTTGCAAAATCAACAATCTCACAATATGAACTAGGAAAAAGATCTCCTGATTCAGTAATGCTCACAAAGTTAGCTGATTTTTTTAATGTTACGGTGGACTACCTCCTGGGAAGAACCGATGTAAAAACCCCTTATGATACAGAGACCTGTATAGAAAGAAAATGTCTATTTGAAACGAAGTCTTATTATAATTTAGACAAGTCCGGATTGCCAGAGGAAGCAATCAAGCAGATCGATGAATATATACAGTTTATCAAACATAAATATCTTTCAGATGAGACATCGCAGAAGAAAGATTAAAAAAAGACCAAACCTGGTCTTTTTTTAATATATAAGAAAATATGCACTAAGGCTTAAGTAAGATTTTCCCCACAGTCTGCCGGTTTTCGATGAGCTCATGAACTTTCTTTGCATCTTCTAAAGGGTACGTTCCACTGATCACCAACTTGATCTTGCCTTGTTCCAGCAGCGGCAGCACCTGCTTTGCCGTCTCCTGAACCATTTCAGGGCGATTCTTTAGTGTTGTGCCTAAGCTAAATCCCAGAACAGCTCTGCAGCTGGCATGGAGCTGCTTGGTATTCACGGTTCCACCAGCACCACTGGAACTATTAAAATTCACAATGCGCCCATACATAGCAAGACATTCCAAGCTCTCATTGAAGTTATCTCCACCCACAGAGTCCAAAATAACATCTACGCCTTTTCCATCTGTTACCTCGTTCACCACTTTGGAGAAACTGTCTTTCCGATAATTGATCACCAGATCCGCACCGACCTGTTTTGCAACCTGTATCTTCTCGTCACTTCCCACAGTACCGATAATTTGTTTTGCTCCTAGCAACCTTGCCATCTGAATAGCCGTGGTACCGATGCCCCCTGCCGCTACATGGATCAGGACAGATTCTCCCGACCTCATCCTCGCCACCTGATGCAACAGATTATAGGTTGTAAACGTAACCAAGGGACTAGCCCCAGCAGTCTCAAAGTCTAGATCTTCTGGTATAGGAAATGTAAGCCTTTCATCGGCCACCGTATACTCCGCATAAGAGCCATTACTGGGAAAAGCAATGACTCGATCTCCTTTCTTAACAGTTCTTACATTCGCACCTGTCTCCTCAACAACACCTGCCACATCAAGACCAGGAATGACGGGAGGTTTACCTGCCGCATGGTATTCACCTTTCCTCGTCTTGATATCTGCAAAGTTTACACTGGCAGCAGCAACTCGAATCAGCACCTGATTCGCTTCTATCTTAGGAATCTCTGTCTCCTTTAACGTTAGTACCTCTGGGCCACCGAACTGCTCTATTACGATCGCCTTCATCTCAACGCCTCCTTCCATTATACAATCTGATTTAGTCTACAAATTCTATTTCTTATTCTACCCAAATTCCCAAGAAGTTAGCATCTTTATGTTCGTTTTTCCTAATAACAAGAGAGCCTGTGGGCGATTCATGAATCGCCCCTACCAATGTATACAGTATCTCGTAGGGAACGGCGCCCTCCATTCCGTGGTTTTGAATCCCTATCTTTTTCGGAACGATGGGGGCATCGTTCCCTACACAAAACATGATTTTCTGTGGTTTTGTAGGGTCGGAAGACCCTGTCTGACCGTTACAGCTTCGTGGCATTTTTCTACTAATACCCACTACCCATATTAAAAAAGATCAACATAGAACTTTAACAGCATCTTATCCTTTCAATGGCCCTCTACTCTATCTTTCCAACAGGGGCAACATAGATGGTGAACTCTTCTTGGCCATCCACATGGATCAGAGCATCTATCTTTTCTTGATCGTAAGCACCGATGGCACAGGTACCACAGTTGATGGATTCACAGGCAAGATAAAGGTTTTGACAGAGGTGCCCTGCATCCAGGGCAATAACTTTATGCGATAAAGTATCATATCGCCATTCCGTCCTATAAGGGATGGTCGTCCATATGAAGGTTACAGCCCCTTCCCCTGCAAAATCCTGCCCACAGCATGCGTCAGCGATTTGTTCCGCAAAATTGTGATCTTCGGATAACAACAGCAGTTTATGATCTAACGGCAGATATCTATACAAGCCTGCCTTCAGCCCATCAACCCGCTGAACATATAAATAGGTTTCAAAGGGATGTCTTGCACCACCCGATGGCGCTGTTCTTAAACGTTGATTTTTTTCATTCACCCCTTGGGTCGCCCACAGCAAATAAGACAGTTCTTCCAGGTTTAGGGCCTGTTCTGTAAATTTTCTTCGACTTCGTCTTTTCTGAATTATATCGAACAGTGATCTTCTACCCACCGTCATATCTTCCGGCGCAATGAGCCCTATCAATGTTGCTCCCTGATCGTACGGCTTTTGCAGGTCAGGCATGGGAATCTTCTTCCTCTGATCTGTCTCAGTCCTATCCCAAGCATCCCAATCTCCACCCTTTAAAAATTCCCTATTTTCCTTTATCGTCTTCATCTTTCTACTCCTTTCGTATGTATTCATATTTTAAGATTTCAAATATTAAATGCAAAGTTATACTGTTTTCTCTATTGCAAGTCTATAATCCTTTAACCTTAAAAGATTATTCTAGTATTTTATTGCAGATATATAAAACTAAATAAAATGATTCAGGCTGACATTATTCATCGTAGAAATCACATCCTATAGAAGTGAATCCATGAAAAAGCAATCATTTTCAATTTAAATTCAGACTTAATGGTGGATTACTCCAGCATCCTTTGACAGACTGGAGTATTGACCAATTCATCAAAGACTGGGAACGTGTATATGGAAAGAATCAATTAACCCTAGATATCAAATAATCTAGACTGTACATCAACACGAATAGCCAAAATAGTATTTGGATGGAAAATTTTATAATATCTCCCTTATACATTCTTTTTATCCTTAATGAAACATCATCCAAAATACAGGAATTTTTATCCATATCATCGAAATATATTCTCTATGACACAATATCATGGATCGTTATCTTTAAGGGGGCATATGATATATGGATAAAATTAGTCAGATCATTGAGAACTTTAGAAAAAGAAACATTGATGCCGAGTACTTTCATAGTTTAAATGAAGTAAAACAAAAAATACTTGATCTCATTCCCGTTGATATTTCCATAGGTATTGGAAATTCTCAAACCCTCAAAGCCATGGAAATTTCTCAACTTCTTTCAGCCCGAGGAAATATTGTATATGACAAAACCTTTGCCACAACAAAAGAAGAATCCAAACGTTTGAAAAAAGAATCCCTTCTTGCAGAGTGGTACATCACAGGCAGCAATGCCATCTCTAAAGATGGCCACATCGTAAATATAGACCACAGTGGCAATCGTGTGGCAGCTATGATCTATGGTCCAGAAAAGGTAATCGTCGTCATTGGAACCAATAAAATTGAAGATACCTTAGATGCGGCGATTCACAGAGCACGAAACCATGCTGCTCCTTTAAATGCCAAAAGAGCTGGTTTCAACCCACCCTGTATTAAATTAAAAAAATGCGTCGATTGTAAAACCACTGATCGTGTTTGTTATAATCTGGTCGTTATCGAAGGCCAACACCTCAAAGATCGAATGAAAGTGTTTATCGTCAACGAAGATTTAGGTTTTTAATGTATGTGACTCTGTTATAATTCTAGGTTGAGGTTTGTATGTGCAAACCTCAAGGTCTACTCTCGCAAAAATATGCAAACAAATCAAGACACATAGGTCCGCCCGTACTTGTCATCCTGAGCGATAGGGAAGGATCTTTCAATGGGAATATCTTTCTGTTTTTGGCAGTTAAGGTTCTTCGTTGTGCTCAGAATGACAAGAAATGCAATATTATCAAAACTAAAATAGAGACAGGCCTGTATGTCTGTCTCCAGTTTTGTTTAAACCTCTAATTTTCTCTTCCAAATTACATAGTCACAATGTCATAAATATCATTATTCAGATCTTCCTCAAACCCATTTTGCTGCAACCATCTACAATGTATAAATCAATCGCGGAACTTTACGACCTTTTCTGACAAGGGACTCTACTTCTCCCGATGGTACTGCCCCCATTTTGGTATAAAACGCCTTAGCATCTGGACCGGCTACTATGACAAGTTCTCTGATGCCCAACGTTTCACACGTTTTTATCATATGCGTCCATAAAGCTTTTCCATAACCTTTTCCTATACTCTTTGGTTCGATAAACAAATATTCCAAAGAGTTCTCATGTCCATCTATTAAAAGACCATAAAATCCAACAATTTTTTCTTCCTCTTGAATAACATAAGTCGGGTTATTACTTATGAAATCCTCCGTCACCTTATAGATCATTTTAAATTTTTCCATGAAATCAGAGTCATAACCCCAGTAGGCTTCAGATTCGACAGCTATGTTGGTCAATATTTCAGAATCGCTTATTTTCGCTCTACGTATATCTGTCATTATCTTTTATCCTTAAGAAGTTTCTTAATGTACCCTGCATCTATTGGTGTGTTTGTCTTATATGCATGAAATTCCTTAACAAAGAAATTGTCTACAAGGGAGATCGTAAGGATATCCTTGCCTATGCTGCCGATCAGAATTTCCTCTCCAGCCTTATTATAAAAGGCCATAATTCTATCTTGGTACAAGTTGTCGTCGTTATTCTTTATGATCTTATAAAGGTCGAAAGAGTCCAAATACGTAATGATCGTCTCTATTGCTCCTTGATTTCTTATTTCAATCTTTTCCTCTGGTGAATCCCAATAACTACATGCCAATTGCTCCCCTTGATCAGCATATTGTACAAGAAGCTTACGAAAGTGATACTTATTGGCTGCTGTCATTGTCTGCCTTGACTCGGTCTTTTCGTCAAATACGATACGATAGAATAAGATTTCTTTGTCCTGGGGAGATCGGTCGATGGTCTGCCAGCCTGGAATATCCTCTACTTCTACCTCCACATATCCTGGGAAGCAATTCCGTATTCTCACTGAATTACGATTTAGCACTTCGTTTAAAAAAATCATATCTTTCGTTTGCATATCCACTAAGTAAACAGCATGAAATATCCGCCATTTCCCATCTCTAAAATGACCACTTATCAATAAATATCGAGGGGTTTCATAAACCTTCGCAATTTCAAAGGCCCCATATTCCTCCTCTACCTTTAAGGGAGTCACCTGTGAATTTTGGGTATTATCGCAAAATGTTACGGTGGTCTTTAGCGGTGTATAGGGCGCGGGAATATTCTGATTCGTAAATATTCCCTCATATTGAAGGGTGCTTCCATTGTGCAGATCAATATAAAAGGTTCCTTGCCCGGCCATGCCTCCATGTATAAAAACACCTTCTCCATCATTAGAAGGTTCCTTCAATTCATCTAGACTTAATGCATGGATTTTCATGCCCCATTCATTTCTCCCTAGGGGTTTTCTCCCATGCTCACTGCTCGATGTATTTTGAGAGGGAATAGATGTATCACCACATGCTGTAACTAATAGCAATATGACAGCAAGAATGAATGAAATTGATCGTACGCCCTTCACATTCATATAATCCTCCACGTATCAAATCAATGATATCTCCCCATGCAATATTTTCTCTTCAAGTAGCCTTATAGTAATAATTTACCATAAAAGAGAAATAGCGTCAAAATAGTTCTAGCGATTTCATGCAAATCCTAAGGTGCCAGGTGTAGGAAATCATACACTCACTGTAGCATTTCAGTAAAAACTTCCTTTGCAGGAGCGTGGGGTTTGATAAATGTGCTCCCATAATTTTTTATCTGATTTCAAATGTGTAAATAAAGCTATTGCTTTGCCCAGTTGCTGAAATACTCTTGATTCTCACTTAGGAAGCTTTTCCCAATCGTTATTTTTTCAGCATCTTCTGTTTTGTTATCCCCCATAATTGGCACTGGATTACAGCCACCCTTGATTTTCTCTATATCATCGATATTAAATACATTACCACAATTTTGACATACAACCGTATCGTCCTTCTGTACATAGTAGCCCCTGCCTGAATCAAAGCATACTTGGCATGTATTCAAAGCTGTTCTCACAGTACCATCTGTCGCCTTAACAGCCATTACTTCCATATAGGTATCTCCATCTTTATAACCATAGAAACTCACCTTCTCAGACACCTGACCTTTATCAATGACCAAATCTCCATCCATAGTCACTGGAATATCAGCATTTTTACTGACGTCTGCAGCTTCATTCGTATTTATACTGGAACAGCCGCCGAGCAATAATACGCCGGCTACCAGTATGGCATATAGCTTCTTCGAACCCCTCTTTTTATAGCCTTTCTTTTCCTTATTCATTTTGACAACCTCCTTTAAATTTAAAAGTAATTTCTTTTCATTGTATGATTCCTTTTTCATTGCAACTCTCATGCCAAATATTCACTGGTTTTTATCCATGGAATATTTTGTAAGAAAGGTAAAGTATAAAATCTCCGCTAGGGGGTAAACTGTTATCTAACTTAGCATGGAGGGCGATATGATGAAGCGAAGAAATGGCTTGTATAAACAAGATATGATGACAAATATAGTAGGGTCGGATAGAAGCAATGGTGTAGATAGACAAATCGGGGACTACTTAGACAACTACTATGATGATTGGATTGACACCCCGATTCCTGCCCTTGATGGACAAACGCCAAGAGAAGCAGCCAAAAGCTCAGAAGGCAAGAGAATGCTGGAAGATCTATTTGACTATATGCATCATCTTCCAAATACAGTTCCCTTTCCGTATGAAAAGATGAAAGAGGAATTACGGATATAAAGATGCTTTTAAGAAAATAAAAAGAGTCGGCATTTTTATATGCTGACTCTTAATTTTCATATATTGATAAATAAATATTGCGTCACACTCGTAGGGAACAATTGGGTTAATATCTTTGGTCTGCGGGCGAACACTGTTCGTCCCTGCCAATAGGTACAGTATTTTGTAGGGATCGGCGCCCTCGCCGTTCCGTGGTTTTGAATCCCTGTCCTTTTCGGAACGATGGGGGCATCGTTCCCTACAGAAAACATGATTTTCTGTGGTTTTGTAGGGTTGGACACCCCTGGCCAACCGTTATCGTTACGTCGCATTTTTACAGATGTGATTGCCCATTTCATCATGGAAATTTAATTACCTTTTTGCAGCTTTAATTACCTGTCTAACCAACCAAGGTCCAAGACTGGCTAGGTCTTCCACATGGATCTCTTCTGTAGCTCCATAATCGAATAAGATACTGGCGGAAGCTTTAAATTCTTCGTCTCCTAACCAGAGAACCAAAACGATGGGAATATTGGGCAGAACATTAAATTTTAACCCAATGTCTCCCATGGTGACGCGCTCAGCTCCCAATTCGTAACCGGCTTTTAAAAAAAGATCTCCCTTCTCCCCAAAAAACTCAGCCAATGGCTTTATCCCATACCGAGCAAAGGCATCATAATATACACCGGCCCCCTTTAACTCCCGATAAGATACCCATCTGTAGGCTGGCAGACTCTTGGTGGCCCTATGTAAATAGCTGAGGATCAGCATCTTTTCAAACAGCATCTCATCGGTATCCCGAAGGATGAGCATCTTCTCCAATACCGACTCATCTTGATGGGATACATTCTCCTTTTCTCGATCTCTCAGCGTAATATCTCCACTGGGATACGAAATGAGATATTCTTTATCTAGAACCCATAAACGAAACAACCCCTTTTCAGCATCATACTCAGCACCGCTTTTCTGCGCCATTTCTCCTGGATTGTATTTGGCAAACGCTTTACATAACCCTTCATAGCACAATTGATAATTAGACTTTTTTTCATCCATGCTGGATATCCCCCTTATAATGAAAAATAGATAACACACCTATTCTCATTTATATCAGCTTATCTCCTATCCATATTTTTAGAGAATCTTCCACAAATCAATCGTAGATTCCTTCCAATATAAGGATTTTTTCCAAACAATTTATTCATAGTCTGCAACAATTATTCCTATGAGCTTGTACAAAAAAATATCCACTCTTTTTCGGTATATACAAGTATATAATTGTTAAAATAATAACTGTCAGAAACGTTGGAATATTTAGATTTCTTATAGTTTTACCTTAAATTTTATGCTATAATTGAAGTTATTGGATAGCTCCAATTACTTGTTGAATTGTACTGGACAATGAGTATATTAGCCATATATACGGTTTTCATACCGTTAATGAACAAAGGGGGATTCATATGGTAAATATAACAATCAACGGTATAACTTTCAAAGCGGATAAAGAATTAACAATCCTTCAAGCTGCAAACCAAAAGGGAATAGACATTCCTACCTTTTGTTATGACCGCAGGCTGGTACCCCATGCTGCGTGCAGGATCTGTGTGGTGGAGGTCGAAGGCTTAAGAAATCTTGCTACAGCCTGTAGTACGCCGATCTCCGAAGGCATGGTGATCCATACCCACAGTGAAAAAGTGATAAAAGCTAGAAAAAATACGCTGGAATTATTGCTGTCAGACCATCCGCTTGACTGCTTAACTTGCGAGAAATCAGGGGAGTGTAAGCTTCAAACCTATTGCTATGAGTATGATATAAAAGAAAATATCTATGAAGGAAAGCAGCATCAGTTTCCCATCGATGCGTCCATTCCTTTCTTTTATAGGGATCAGAACAAATGTATTTTATGCGGTAAATGCGTCAGGGTCTGTCATGAACTCCAAGGTGTTGGAGCCATCGAGCAAATGGAAAGGGGATTTTCTACCTATGTAGGTACTGCCTTTCAAATGGACCTGGAAAATTCCGTATGTGTATCTTGTGGTAACTGTGTTTCCGCTTGTCCAGTCGGTGCACTGCTGCCCAAGAGCAAGGAAAAATTTAGATTATGGGAAGTTTCCAAAGTGAAAACCACCTGCTCCTATTGTGGTGTTGGCTGTCAAATGGAACTATTGGTCAAGAACAATCGGGTTGTTGGCGTGCAGCCTGTGGATGGTGTACCCAATGAAGGTATGTTATGTGTAAAAGGGAAGTTCGCCTATTCGTTTGTAAATCATCGCGACCGATTGAAAACTCCGCTCATCAAGAAAGACGGTAGATTCGTGGAAGCGTCTTGGGATGAGGCCTATACCCTTATCACTGATAAAATTGTTGAAACAAAAGGAAAATACGGCTCAGATGTCTTTGGCGCCCTTGCTTCTGCGAGATGTACCAACGAAGAAAACTATTTGATGCAAAAGCTGTTCAGAGCAGTGATCGGCACCAATAATATTGATCATTGCGCCCGCCTCTGACACGCAGCTACAGTTGCAGGTCTTGCAGCTACATTGGGCAGCGGTGCCATGACAAACAGCATCAGCGAAGTATTGGAGTCCGATGTAATTTTCATCATCGGATCAAACACCACAGAAAGTCATCCTGTAATTGGAGCTAAAATACGGCAGGCAAAAAGAAAAGGTGCACAGATTATTGTGGTGGATCCTAGAAAGATTGATTTGTCAAAGGATGCCGATGTGTTCCTCCAAATTAAACCTGGGACAAATATCGCATTAGTAAATGGCTTGATGCACATTATTCTGAAAGAAGGATTACATAATAAAGAATTTATTTTAGAAAGAACGGAAAACGTTTTAGCATTGGAGGAAACTGTTCAGAAATATACACCTGAGTGGGTATCCGAGATATGCGGTGTCGATATGGAAGATCTCAAAAAAGCAGCACGATTATATGCCAATGCCAACAAAGGCAGTATTTATTACTGTATGGGTATTACCCAACACAGCTCCGGTGTGGGAAATGTTATGTCGGTATCCAACCTTGCATTGTTATGCGGCCATGTGGGAAAGGAAGGTACTGGTGTGAATCCATTACGAGGTCAGAATAATGTTCAGGGAGCTTGTGATATGGGAGCATTGCCCAATGTCTTTACAGGATATCAGCCTGTTCATAAACCTGAAGTTTTGGAAAAGTTCGAAACGGTATGGGGAACTTCACTACCTAGCATACCAGGTTTGACTGCACCCGAAATGCTAGATCATGCAGCCCATGGTGATTTGAAGTTTTTATACATCATGGGTGAAAATCCCGTGGTATCGGATCCAGATATCGCCCATGTGAAACATGCCTTAGAGAAGGCAGACTTCTTGCTAGTGCAGGATATTTTCTTGACAGAAACGGCAATGTATGCAGATGTTGTCCTGCCTGCCACATCCTTTGCAGAAAAGGATGGGACCTTTACCAATACTGAAAGAAGAGTTCAAAGAGTTAGAAAAGCCATCAATCCAGTGGGAGATTCAAAACCCGATTGGGTCATTTTGATGGAAATGATGAATTCATTGGGTTATGTAAAAACCTATAATTCTTCAGAGGAAATCATGGATGAAATTGCCTCTGTCACCCCTAGCTATGGCGGCATTGACTATAAAAGAATCGAAGGGGAAGGCATTCAATGGCCATGCCCTACAAAAGAGCATCCCGGTACGAAATTGCTCCACAGGGATACCTTTTCAAGGGGAAAAGCATTGTTTGCAGCTGTTGAGCATGAGGGATCTAAGGAAGTGCCCGATGGAGAGTATCCCTTCATCCTTACAACAGGACGTACGTTGTATCACTATCACACCCGGTCTATGACCGGAAGGGTTGATGGATTAAACAAACTTGTCCCAGAAAGCTATGTGGAAATCAATCCACATCTGGGAAAAAAGTTAAATATTCATGATGGAGAGATGGTTGTGATTTCCTCTCGCCGTGGTCATATTCACGTAAAAGCTAAAATTTCTGAAAGAGTCAAAGAAAATGTTGCTTTCATGCCTTTCCATTTTGCCGAGGGAGCTGCCAATATGCTGACAAACACTGTATTAGACCCTGTATCTAAAACGCCAGAATTGAAGGTCTGCGCCGTATCCATTCAGAAGATCGTTGATGGCGAAATACATGATTATTATATGCAGGCTGCTACAAGCCAGAGCAAATAAACAAAAGGAATAACCGAGGAGTTTCTTATGGAACCTATAGAAAAGATATGGATGAAGAGATATGAAAATGAAGTATTGGCCGATATAGAGGATACGGTGATCAAAGAATACCCTTTAACAATCTTTCTCAATGGGGAGGAATTAATCACACTACTTTGCTCTCCCAATGCTCTCAATTATTTAGCGATAGGCTTCCTTCTATCCGAAGGATTTGCAGTTGTAAAGGAAGATATTCTGGAGATCAAAACAGACGAGACACAAGGGATCATAGCCGTAGAAACAAGAAAAAAAAGTGAGCTCATCAAAAAGCTTTCCGGAAAAAGAACCATTACGACAGGCTGCGGAAAAGGTACCACCTTCTATCATGTAATTGATTCTTTTCATAGTCGGATCGTAAAGAGTTCTTTCGAGATCTCTCCATTGGAAGTACTCGACCTGATGAAAAGATTCAACAAGGCTTCCGAGCTCTTTCAAGCCACCGGTGGTGTTCATAGTGCCTGTCTGAGTGATGGAAAAGAAATACACTTATTTCATGAAGATATCGGCAGGCATAACGCCATAGATAAAATCATAGGAGAAGCCATATGGACAGGTACATCTCTAAATGATAAGATCCTAATTACCAGTGGTAGAATTTCTTCAGAAATATTGATCAAAGCAGCCAAAAGAGAAATACCCATGATTATTTCTCGTTCTGCCCCAACGAATCTGGTAATACAGTTAGGAAATGAATTGGGTATAACCATCATTGGCTTTGCACGGGGAAATCGTATGAATATCTATACAGCAGCCCATCGAGTCCAATGTTAGGAATCAATTCCTATAGATCTGAAAGAGCATCTTTCGACAAGGATGCTCTTTTCTAATTAGTCCACTACCTATTTTCAGCGGCAAGATGTTTCAAAATTCCGATGGATACGTCTCCTACAAAGGCCAAATCTTCTGCATCAAAGTAGAAAGAAACATTTCCATCAAACAGGATCTGGGCTGATGCAGAAAACTCAGCATCTCCTCTCCATAGGGCAAAGGTGACAAATACATTGTTCACGAATTCGAATTTATAGGCCATGTCTCCTAAAGGTACTTTTTCAGCTCCAATGGACATACATGCTTTTTCGAAACCTTCTAGATTATTGGCAAAGGTTCTTGCCAATCTTGTAATACATCTGCCGTGAAAATTTCTATAATACACATTACCACCCGGAATATCTCTATAGGTAATATCCTTATGGAATGGCGCCACTGGCTTTCCATTCATCAAATATCTTAATACCAAAGTTTTTAAAGAATAATTGTCTATTTCTGAATAATCTTCGTTAAGTATCTCCCCTGTTGGATACTTAACAATATACTTTCTATCCATCATTTTTACAATGAGTTCATTTATTTCTTCATTATATATACATCCCGTATTTTCAGCCACTTGGTGTGGATCACGATCCTTAAAGATAGACTTATAATGATCGTATGGCAATTTTTCCTTTCGTTTCTCTTCCACAGCCTGTCTGTCATATACCATAGTAATCTCCCCCTTATCCAATCCCTTCAAACATAATTGCGTAGAATCTACCTATAAGTTATACTCCCTTTATAGATTTCCAAATCTTTCTCGTACCTCTTTTATCTTTCCACAGGTCATATTCCCTTCAGGACAAGGTTCATTGAGGCAATTTGGACCAGAATATTTAAATAAGGTAGGTGCTACTTGCCTAACCAGCCTCAACATTTCCGTAGCTAACTCCCGAATCTCCCATTGCGCCCTGTTACAACATCTGAGATTAAAGAAGTTGAATAACCCCCTTGCGTTCATCGTAAAGACAATTTTCGTTTCACATGCATTTGGAAAAACATATCTTGCATCTTCAATGGATTTTTTCTCAGCCTGGCTTCTCGCTGCTTTCTCCGAAAGCCCCTCTTCTACATATTGATGATAGTTTTCTTCCATCAAAATCTCTGTCAATTCGTTATAACATCTTTGATCATCTTCCATAGCCTTGATAAAGGTTTCCCTGGCTTTGGGGTTTCTATCTATGGCTGGCGGTATAATATATTCAAACTGTTCTAGCCGCACATATCGCTGGGACTGCTGGGAATAGGAGGCTCCTACCCTATGTCTGACCAATTGGTGTGTTAAAACTCTGCTTACCCCCTCAATGCCAAAGGTAAAGGACACGTGCTCTACAGGAGATTCGTGACCCATAGACATAAGCATGTTCAAAAACTTTGTGGCACTTTCTTCCGTCAGCTTATCTTCAATCTTGTCGATCCCTATGGGTGAATAGCAAAGTTTCGCTGCTGCTGCAATCAATTTTTCGGCATCTGGTGTATGCCTCAAAAGTTCAACCTTTAATTTCGCGCCCATATTTTCTCCCCTTCATGTTCATATTTTTTTATCACAATATCGCTAGATATGTATCGGCTGAGCAAAGATTTCCCTTTAAAGAAAAGCTCTTATACTTGTGCCCCTAACGGGCTAAGATAATTGGATTTTTTTCCATTACATACTGGACAATTCTGTAAAACCAACGGAATTTCCAGATTGCTTTCTTCCATTAAATCTTCATTTGACAGGATGTCCATGGTGGGTCCATCGGCTAACACACGTCCATCCTTCAAAACAATAATTCTATCGCATAGTTCCAGTACCATATCCATATCATGGGTAGCAATAAGCTTTGTATGGGTAAATTGCTTCAGCAGATGGATCAATCGCCGTCTTGCCTTTGGATCCAGGGCTGCCGATGGCTCATCCATGATCAAAATATCAGGCTCCATCGCCAAAACCGCGGCGATGGCAACAGAACGTTTTTCTCCACCAGACAATTTATAGGGCGGTCGATCCTTCAAATGGGTAATGCCAACGATTTCTAAAGATTTCATCACCCGTTTCGAAACTTCTTCCTCACTCAACTTATAGTTCCGTGGTCCAAAAGCAACATCATCGTATACCTGAGTCATAAATAGCTGATCATCTGGATTTTGAAATACCATTCCAACTTTTTGTCTGATGAAAGGCAGCGTTTTTTTTGTTACAGGCATCTCTCCTACACGGATTTCCCCTTCATTAGGAAATAAGATCCCCGTAAGGTGCATCAATAATGTTGACTTTCCTGCCCCATTGGCCCCTACAATACCCACCGACTCACCATGGGTTATTTCAAAATCTATTCCCTTTAATGCCTGTCTCCCATCGGGATATTTATACTTTACATCGCTAAACTCTATTTTATGATGACTCATTTCACCACTCCTGTCACGAATCGTCCTATTTGGGTCGATATGTTGGTATACTTCACCATTATAAAATACGCACTCCATCCTATAAAATACAAAATATCTTTGAGTCCTACTTTTTTCTGGCTACCACCAACAAATTCTCCTGTAAATCCTCTGCAATACATGGCTTGGTAAATACGCTGTGCCCTTTCCAAGGTTCTCAAAAGCAATTGTCCTGTTAATGGTCCCCAATGAATAAATTGAATACCCTTTTCGTTGGGCGAGCGTAATGAATATCCTCTCACTGTGCGCCCTACTTCTTCAGCCAAAACGAATATATATCGGTATGTAAAAAGGAGCTGCATAATGAATATTCTCGGCACTCTCATGATCTGGAAAGCTTCAGCGATCCTTGGCATTCCGGTAGTTCCTATAAGGATAAGGGCTGCTATGATTGTTAATCCCCCTTTGATGAGAAGTGATAAGAAAGAAATCCATCCTCCAGAAATTTGAGCCCATGGCAGTACCACCAAAATATCACGATCAAATAATGGATTAAACATACCTACGCCAATAATAAAGGGAAGGCCTATAAGCGTCCTTTTCAGAATCAATCCATAGGGAATTTCTCCTAAAGCCATTAGCACAATAGGATACAATATAAAAGAAAGCAATCCACTGATTTGGTACTTATCAAAGGATACAATAACGATCAAGTATACAATGGTTACCAGCACTTTCATCAGTGGATGTATATTATGAATCACGGTTTTCTTTTCAGCAAGTTCATCCAGTATTCTTATATTATTTAATGATTCCGTAATATTCGCCATAACTACCCTCAAGTTTTTAGATTTTAGTGACTACACATCATTTTCTTCAGATACAATCAGTTTTCCTTTATTTATCCTTTTCATTTTGTTAATCAACATGCCGATCAGGCATGCTAGCAATAATGTCATTGCACCACCAGCTAAACCAGATACGCTGGTGCCCGGATTTATAATCTCGGATTCTCCATTATCAGTTGCCGCTGCTTCATCAACACTTTCCTTAAATCCATAGTCAGGTAAAAATGAAATCTTCTCTTGTATTGCTGCCAACGTCTGATGGACAGGGCTACTAGACTCTAGTTCTTCCTTCCCAGAAGCATGAAACATCGACCACTCCAATCCATCAGGATTTGATGATGCAAACCATGATAGCCCACCACCGATAATGACAGCAAATGCTACAAATATAACCAAGACCTTTTTAATCGAGATACTTCCTAAAGCATCTCCCACTGCTGCTTTTTCAATAATCTCCGGATGGGTTCTCCAAACAAACTCTACCACCGCTGTAGTCACAAGCCCTTCCACAATACCTATGGCAAGATGAATCGGCTGCATTAAGGCCAAGAAGGTTTGAAAAGGCAATTCTGTTTTACCAGACAATAGGGTCTGTAAAACCACGCTAAAAGCACCAAGTTGAAGACCTATAATTGCTGAAATCATCGTTCCTATAAAGATACGCTTCTTGGAGTATCCCTTGCTCATCATTTTTTTATAGATAAACGGATATGCGATGAAGCATGTATAAAAGCCCATATTAAAAATATTACATCCTAGGGCTAGCAGCCCTCCATCTGCGAAGAAAAGAGCCTGGATCATCAATACCGATGCCAATGTAAGAAACCCAGCGCTAGGTCCTAATAATATGGCAAGCAGTATTCCACCTCCTAAATGCCCACTGGATCCCGTCCCAGGAATCGTAAAGTTTATCATTTGTGACGCAAACACAAAGGCTCCCATAACCCCCATTAAAGGAACCTTCTTTTCATCCAACTCATGTTGAACCTTTCTTGTAGCATAAGCGGCTATACCTGCTGTTGCAGCCCACATTGTACCACCCACAACTGGTGATATTAAAGCATCTGCCATATGCATATATGTACCCCCCTAAGTATTTTTTTATAAGCTTCTCTCTTCTTTTAAAATCTTTGTTTCGTGGTTACCATAATATCTTTTCAAAAACAAAAAAACAGAATAATAAACTATTCCGTCTTCAAACAAAACTCGTGCATTCATGCAACGATTTTTTATTTAGTTTTATAATATTAAACATATTTTACCATAGCCCTTGAGTCTTGTCAATTTCTTTCCATGATTTTGGTAAAAATGCGTATGAAATATACTGTAAACTTTTTCTATTAAAAAACAAACCAAATTGCTTCTATTATATTCACTAAATTTTTAGAATATTGACACTATATTTTTTGTATGCTACTCTTGAAGTAAGAAATATTTGGTAATTAAATATCAATCTTCACTTCGCCGATGTTTCTGCCAATAAAAAGGGGGAATCATTCTATGTCAAAGCTTGTTTTTGGCTATCCTTTTATGTTATTTGCAAAATGCAACTGCACAAATCAAATCCCGATTCAAGCCATGGAAATCCATGAGCAATCGGAAAATACTGCACTTAAATATACACTGCAGTGTCCTGTCTGCGGCGATCATCTACATAGAGTAGTGAATCTTAACCAAGAAGCCACAGACCTTACAAATTCTATGAACGCATTTAAAGTTATCCCTACTTTAAAAGATGAACTAGCTATCATTAAATTAGATACAGTTAAAGCAAAGCTTCAAGATGATGAAATAAAGCTGTATGGTAATTATTCACATCTAAGATTCTGGGACAATATGGTTCAAAAAGACATCATTAAGATCCATTACAAAAAAGAAGATTAATTGATAAAAGCTATAAGATTTGATCATTAAATCTTATAGCTTTTTTAATACCTTTTACATGTGTTTTTTTGCCTCTACGAGCATTTCATTTGCCTTTTCCATATACTCGATGGCTTTTTCAATATAGCTGGCTGCCTTTTCTTTGTCCATTTCCTTTGCCTTTTCAACCCATTCTTTAAAATCCTTTGTATGGGATTGATTGTGTTTTACCCAATGCACTAAAAGGATTCTCAATGTTTTTTCATCTTTACTGATTCCAATCTCATCGTGGTCGTGACCATATTCATGATGATGTTCATGCTCATGTTCGTGTGTATGCTCATGATGATGATCATGCCCTTGATGGTCACCATGGGTATGGTGATGGCTATGTCCATGGCTATGTGCCATATTTCATCTCTCCTATTCCTTCATATTAAATTCTCTCTTGATAACCTTCACTGCATCCTTTATGAGAAGCACAAGGGGTTTATTCTCCAGGCTAACGAGTTGAAAGTTTTCGGGCATAATCGGAAGTAAAATTTTCAAAGCATCTGCCTCACAAACTGCTTCCACTGTTTTCGTTGTTACTTCTCCCATCATGGAATTCGGTATGATGATGGATATTGGGCCAATAATTACGTTTGCCTTTTTCGAAGATACAACGATAGCATTTTCTCCTGTTGCCCCCTTATTGGCCTTGCTTTTCATCATTGCAGACGTAGCAATGGCATTGGTGCCTAATGCATATATTTCTATGGAGGATGGAAGTTCTTCTCTTAAGATTGATACAATTTGAGTGCCTATCCCACCGCCCATTCCGTCAATCACCGCAATAATCATTTTATTCCCCCGTTTTATCTGACTCTATAATGATTTTATGATCTATTAGTTTTATCTCCTTTAAGATCCCATCTACTATTTTTTGCTCTCCAAGCAAATCTGCCAAATAAACCTTCCCATCTTTTTCAGGTCGAACCTCTACCACATACTCCATTATTTTCTTTTCTCCTGCTGGTGTTCTTAAATAAGCTATGGATTCACACATACTTTCACCTCACCCTCGTCATGGATACTATTCTTCTAAAAGTTTTTTTACATTTGGAAACATTTCAATATCTGTATGGGGTAAAAAGCAAGCAGATACAAATTCATCCATATAATTCGGATGTACGCTTAATTCTACGTAGGTCATCTGATTTGCGATATCTTCAAGCTTGTGTCTTCCATCTTCGCTCATCAGGGTTAAATAAGCTCCCATCAGAGAACTATTTCCGATATACATAAATTTGTTTTCTTCAATATCTGGAAGCATCCCAATTCTTATAGAATTTTGTATATTCAGGCTGTTTCCTATGCCCCCTGCAATATAGACTCTGTCTATCATAGTAAAATCCATACCAAGACTCGACAGCAGCACAGAAGCACCAGAATAGATAGCTCCCTTTGCCCGAATAAAATTATCGATATCCACCTCATTGATGGTTAAGTCTTTTTCCATCCCGTACGCTTCTTTAAATGCAAGGATATACTCTCCTATACCATGCTCATCCACTCGTATTCGGCTTATATGTAAATCTCTGTTTAACTTACCTCTTCTATCCATTATACCACAAATCATCATTTCGGAGATTAGATCGATAATACCCGATCCACAAATCCCTAAAGGCTTCTTATCTCCAATAACCTTAAACTGAGACTCATAGGTTTCTCGATCAATACTTATACGATCTATTGCCCCATCTGTAGCCCGCATGCCACAACTGATTTCTCCGCCTTCAAAAGCTGGTCCTGCTGAACATGCACAGGTCATGAGAAAATCCTTGTTTCCAAATACAATTTCGCCATTTGTTCCCAAATCAATAAACAAGACATTCTCTTCTACAGACCAAATACCTGAGGACAGTACACCCGCTGTGATATCTCCACCTACATAACTGGCAACAGAGGGTACGATGTACAGAAAAGTTTCGGGATTCACCTCTATTTCCAGTTCTGAAGCCTTGATAAATGGGGCCCTCAGAAATGCGGGGATATAGGGCTCTCTCCGAAGATAATCTGGATATACACCTAATAGCAAATGGGCCATTGTGGTATTTCCAGCAGCAACAAAAGCGATTACCTCATCTTTGTCTACCTTTGCACTGTTCAACATTTTTCTGATCAAAGGATTAATGGTCTCGTAGATGATGGCATCATTCAGTTTTTGCAATCCATCCCCTTTTGCAGCAAAAATAATTCGATTGATTACATCTGCGCCGTATTTGATCTGGGCATTCCCCATGGATGCTTTTGCTAATAAGGACCCATTATACAAATCCACCAAGCATGCTGCCACCGATGTAGTACCTATATCTACTGCAATTCCATAAAGCCTATTGGTCGTATCGCCTACTTCCATATTTACAATAGTGGTTCTACCTTTTCCACGGGGAATATGGGTAATCGTTACTTTGAAATCCGATCCTCTTAAGATACCGGGAATTTTTCTAAGCATCTGCAATCGGCAAAACACTTGGGTATAACCCAAATGATTGCGTAAATACCGCTTGATCCGATCCCAATCGGAAATGTTATCATCCAATGTGGGAACATCTATCTCTATATATTCCTTCTGCACATAAGACTTGAATGTCATTCCATGATCTAGTACTTGTCGCTTTGCCCGTTCAAATATTTCTTGATCCCTTTCACTGGATAAATCGTCGATTTTCATTCCATGCATGAAGGCCGAAGCTTCTGTAGGAACTTCTACCACAATATCTTCTATGATTCGTGTATTGCACGCCAAAACATAACCTTTCTCTAATTCTTCATGGCTTATATGATGACTGCTTGCAGAATCGACTTTGCCGCTGACAATTTTCACCTTACATTTTCCACAGGATAAATTCCCATTACATGGTGCATCAATGACAATACCCGCTTTCCTTGCCCCATCCAATAAGTTTTCCCCTTGTTCCACTTGAATCTCTTTGTTTTCCAATAAAAATTTAATTCTTAGCATCTCCTAGTCCCCCCGATAGATCAATTACTGAATCTCTCCTCTTCTTCTATCTAAACTATCCAATCCAGCCTTGTCCTAGTAATGTCGATCTAAGGTTATCATATCAAATCATTTTGCTATTTTCTATATAAAAGCTCCCCCAAATAGAATTTGGGGAAGCTTCTATACTATTTTAGCCCTGTCTGCAAATCAGTCTCATCTTATTTCTCGGATTCGCCTCGTTTGCTTCATTTCAACTACATCATTGGATCCATCACGAGGGCTGGATGACCTTTCTCTGTTAAGAAGTTCAATACCTCTTCAGAATCCGTTGATATGGTTTCATCACAAATCATATCAACAAAATTCTCTATGCCGAATTCAGCTTTTGCTGTGGCATTTAACTTCTCAGCTACATACTCCTTCAATTCCTTAGGCATCCAAACAATCCTTTGGACTCCGCCCTCTGCACTGATAAACTTTCTTGAGGCAATGAAATGTCTTCCGTGTCCCATGAAGCCTGGCGTTTGTACACCGCCTCCTGTCATGGATGC
Organism: Anaerosolibacter carboniphilus; assembly: GCF_014205875.1. GTDB lineage: Bacteria > Bacillota > Clostridia > Peptostreptococcales > Thermotaleaceae > Anaerosolibacter > Anaerosolibacter carboniphilus. The sequence goes on along the minus strand of NZ_JACHEN010000006.1, from coordinate 9,157 downwards.
AAGCTCACCAAAGGTCATTCCTACTGGTGTCTGTCCGCCAAACTCTCTATTCACAATCACTACACCATTTGCCTCAGGCATGATGCCGCAAATACATTCAAAACATCCACAGGAGGTCATTGGATCTACCAGTAAGCTGTATAATGTAACCCTGCTGACTGCACCTTGGGAAATCTCTTCTACTGCTTTATTCACTTCATTCCAAATACCAAGGGTTTCATCTTCCAATCCATCTTTCTTGATTGGTTGACATGGTCCATGAGGATCTAATTCCTTCGTTGCTTTTGCATCTAACCAGCTTACAGCACCACATAATCCCAATCTTTCTGGTGTTACGACGCATACATGGGCTGGCGCGAAGGATTGACAAAGGTTACAGGTATAGAACGTATCCACGCTTTCATCCACAAGGGAAGCCAATCTTTCATCCCTTGCAATATATTTTGGTTCTGCATCCTTGCTCAACAATTCTTTAACTTTTTGTTCATCGGTAATGATGGTGATTTGACATTTGTCCACAACAGAGTCAAACTCATCCAACATTTTAGCATAGATTACTTCTCCAATATGCTTCAATCTAAAGCCTTTTGCATATGCATCTTTACCGATTCTTATCCATGTGATATTTCTTTGTCCCACGTGCATTACACCTTCAATGTAGTTCATGAAGTAGTGAAGCCTTCTCTCCAACACAGGCTCAAAGTCTTCCTGCATATTCTTTCCTGCAACCTCTACCAGCACAGCCAATGGAAGTCTGCCGGGTGTTTCTGTAATGGTATCGATATCTGGACCGATAATTTCAATCTTATGATCTTCCACTTCTCCCATATCCCTTGCTACTACCAGTTCCCAAGAAGGTGTTTTTGATCCGCCAAACTCAGCGAACATATCATCTTTCCTAATTCTCTCTCCTTCAAATGCTGCAGCAAAGGCCACTGGAATTGGAATTTCCGTTACTTTGATCTTAATATTTCTAGCTTCTAAAGAAGTCTTTACAGTCTTATCATAATCTTTCTGTGTTAATAAGCAAGTTGGAACCTCCGGAACCTCTGTATCGCAGATCACAGGGAACCCAAGGGCAATGGCTCCGGCGCCGCAGGAAACAACCAATTCGCTTAATGGACCAAAGGCATTTACAAAGGCTGGTACTCTATTTTTTGTATAGGTCAAGAAGTCATTCAACTTTCCTGGCTCAACGTTACCAAATATTAGGGCCGCTCTGATGGCAACGGAAACAACATGAATCACAGATGTAACATCATATCCTAGGGGGATAACCCTTAATTCTAATCCCATCTTAACGCCAGCTTCAACGGCTTGATCAATGATTTTTCCTGTAAGGAAAGTAAGCAAACCCTTTGACTGGTAATCCTTGATTACTTTTCCAGCAGATTCGCTATCTACAGCCTCACCCAACAATACAGCCACACCTGGAATATCTCCTGTAACCAAAGGTACACCCAAAGAACGGATGATTGGATCAGATACGAATCCGATGCCAGGCTCATTTTCATAGGGATTTTCTTGACTTGCATACTTAACAGCCTCGATAATTTCTGCAGATACAGCAGTAGATAGTCCTGAATTCAAGACATTTTCTAGTTTTTCTTCTTCTACGATAAGGCTTTTTACGATATCCAGCGCACCTTCTAGATCTCCTACTGTCTTAATTTTTATTCCAGTCGCTGCATAGATAACAGGAAGAAAATAGGCTGTGTCGGGGAACGCTACTTTGTGGTCTCTACCTTTTTCTTCAATGATCTGCTTCACAACACCCTGAGCGGCTTGCAAAGCTTGATTTGAACCAGTGAAAACCGTTTGAAACAAATTCATTGTAAAACCCCCTTTAATTTTATAGCTCTAGAAAAGAGTCAGCATACAATATATTGCCTTTAATGATGTCGCAGGATTTAATGGTTTCAACTAATCTTCGGTCGCATGGATTTACAATGGCTGAAGATAATCCACATTGTATAGCCATAGCTAAGAGTGCAGAATCTAAAATTGGTCTGATTTCTTTTGGTGCTCCATTGGAAATGTTGCTTAGACCGCCAGTAGTCTTCAGTCCCATTTCACTCATCATGCGAATGGCTTCTAAGACCTCTACCTGTTTTTCCTGCATTCCTTTGATAACAAGGAACAATGGATCGAACAATATATCCGTAGGCTCTAATCCTAGAGACATAGCCCTTTCTAACAATTCCGTACAATAGGCCATACGCTCATCATTGTCCCTTGGAATACCTGATTTTGAGCATAATGCAATCACCATCGCATCGTTTGCCGCTGCTAAATCGATCATTTCCACTCTGTCCCCTGCATCAGCTGAGTTGATGATTGGCTTTCCTTTCTCCCTGTTGTAAACCTTAATGCCAGCGTCGATAGCTTTTTTGTTTACCGTATCCAAGGCAAGAGGAATGTTATCAAATTCATTTTGGATTAGTTGGACTGCCCAGGACATGACTTCTTCCCCATCTCTTTCAGCCGGTCCAATATTTACATCTATGTAATCCGCGCCTGCTTCGATTTGCTCTCTTGCCCTCTGTAAGATTGGATCTGGATTTCTTTCTGCCAGTGCCTTTCTAATGATTGGAGATATACAGTGAATCCGCTCTCCAATAATCATAAATTTTTCCATCTTTGGTCCCCCTTTTTTGTTTAAGATTATGAAAAAGATTATAAGTATAAGGAAATGAATCTAATTTTTCGAACAACCTTATACTTATATTCCTATTCTTTAGAGCTTTGAAATAGTCACAAATTTCACAACTTACAGCGCCAAAGCTTCCACTTGAAGCCCCTTCAAGAACTTAGGCAAATGCATGGCTTCATCTGGTCCTACGATAACTTCCCATCCTGGCAGATTCTCTTCTATATCTCCCTTAAGTACGGCTACCTTTCCTGGCAATACAAGCTTTTTACAGTTATGGTTTTCGTCTAATCCACTCTCTTTAATGAACTTTGCAATGCTGGAACCGCCAAACTTTCCTGCAGCCCATGCTGTCAATACGGAATAACCACCTGCATCAGGAATGGCTAATTGTACCGGCACTTTGGATCTTTCTATTTCTCCTGATACGATGAAATAGGTCAGTGCAAAGTCAACGGTAACAAGCACTGGTGCATTTTCATCGGCGCTATTGATCTGGTATACGTTTGGTTCAACCCTCATGGGTCTTTGAGGATCCGTAAATATGTTTTGTCTCAAGGCAAATAGCGGCAATGCCCTTGCATAATCAATATCTTCTAGCACAATGATAGAACCATATTTCATGACAAAGGTAGAAGCCACTGCAATCTCCAAATGCTTATTTCCCTTGGCCAGTTCATTGACGAATACGATAGATGGATATCCAAAGGTTCTATCCTCTTCTTTTAGGGCGATTCTTCTTATTTGCACTGAATTTTCATAGGCTTCTTTCACGGAAGAAGATCCTACATTTAATATAAGCTCCCTATGATCCAGTTTTTGAATCTCTTCAACCAACCCGTAAAGTTCTTCTAGGCTTCCCCCATGAACCCCTAATGGAAGCTTATCTTTCTTAACCAGTTCTACCATTTCCTTATAGTTTTCTTTATTGGCTCCATAGACAATTGGATTTTCCTCTTTTACCAATACCAACGCTTCCTTCACCACGTCAGCATCTTCACATACCAACATATATGCACCATGCAAATCATTTTCTTTAACCTTCTGAATTAAGCTTAGATATTTTTCCTTGTTTCCACCATATTTACATCCTATGATTTCCACTTTCATTTCTTCGCCGATTCTTACATAGTTAATTTTCTTTACATTGGCAATCTTCGCTTCAATTTCTTCATCTGTCATGGCATCGGATAGTATGACAGCAAATCTGCTTCTGTTTACGAAGGTTTTTTCATGCCTAAACAGTACCGTTTCTCCGCCTAGTTTGAACGCTCCATCACCTTTTCCTACTGTCACTGTTTTCATCAGCGGCGCCGTAGCGTCAGACAGCTTTGCCAAGGATTCTGGACTCATATGAGGACATTTTTCTATTTCAATTCCCCCTGTAGCAACTTTCATTGAAAATGCTAAACAAGTTGGGAAGCCACAATCTTTACAATTCTTTTTGGGTGTTAATTTGAATATATCTAAACCTGTTAAAGCCATTTTTCTCTCCCCCTTGTTAATAGTTAACCTACGATTTCCTTAATAAATGTATTCACCGTTTCAACAGACTTTGGATGACGCAAGATTACCGCATCGGCGCCACCTGTTAACATGCTTGCAGCCGTAGAAACCTCCATGGCAATGCCTCTTTCTTCTTGGCATCCCCAATCTGCCATCTCTTCTTCACTGGCAATGGATTCCTTTACGCTCCATGTTTCAAAGGAAACTGGTGCCATGATGGGCATTTGAAGGGTTTTATCATTTTGTCCAAAGGCGGCAAGCCTGATTCTGTCCATGGTGGACGTAACGTATTCGAATCCATAACCTACAGCAGCACAGCCTACATTCATAACCATATCTTCTGCCTTAACGCCCAATTGAGTAAGTAAAATATTTAATTGTTTTGCCAGGTTGATATCTACAGAAGATTCTGCTCCAACCTTATGCTTATACGCCAATCCACCAGCTGCGCCCACAGTTTTATAGTTTTCCTCAACAGCAGCCAATAGCAATACATTGCTTCCTTCCAATGCTTGTGCAACTTTTTCAAACAATTGTCCATCTTTCTCGTGATTGTTTGATCCTGCAATAACCAATGGCAAGGCAACACTCTGGGCAACCTGTTTGGCAAGAGTTGCACATTCATCGACAGACTTATTCAATCCGTTCGGGTCTGAACCTTCAAACTTTAGGCAGATAAAGTCTGGATGAAACTTTTCTTCCACAAATTTAGCCCATGCTACCGAATCATTGGCAACGTCCTTATATATTCCCTTTAATGAATCACACCAAGCTTCTGGATAAACATCCAGTATCTCCATTCCAACCTTCGGTCTTTGTCCCATGCTGCCATCGAAACTGTAAAAAGGCATTACGTTTTCTCCACCTAATTTTATCGCCTTTTCTCCAGTTCCGATTTCTACTTCATTGATTTTCCCTGTAAACTTTTGTACTGATTGTTTAAAAGCCACATCATTCGCCCCCTTTAAAATACTTTACAAACCTAATTTTGCAATGATTTCTCCTATTGCCTGTCTGGATACGGCATTTTCTGGTAACTTCACCAATGGTTTCCCATTCGAGTCATATTCATAAATCATGGGATCCATGGGCACAACCCCGATTAGTTCTAATTCTTGCTTCTCTATTTCTGCTTTTATTCCTTCATTTAATTCACCCTGCGGTGCTCGATTTACAATAAGATAAACCTGTGGTATCTTTAGTCTTAATTCGCCAACTAATTTCCTAATCCTTCCTGCTGCTTGAATTCCTCTGGTAGAGCAATCACTTACCAATAGCAAGGTATTGATATCTTTTACAGTCCCCCTGCTTAAATGCTCCATCCCTGCTTCATTGTCTATAACAAAATATTTATAGTTTTTCGTGAGAAGGTCTAGTTGGGTTTTTAGTAAGCCATTTACATAGCAGTAACAACCCTCACCCTGTGTTCTACCCATCACCAGCATGTCATACCCATTTCCTTCAACGATGGCAGCATTGAGCCGAAGTTTCATGTAATCTGCCTTTGTCATCCCTCCTGGGAATCCACTGCCCGATGCTTCAGCCCTGTTGATTTCTTCCTTCAATTCACCGATGGTTATCTCCAGTTCTTCTCCTAAAACTTCGTTTAGATTGGCATTGGCATCAGCATCCACAGCAAGAATTGGTTTTTCTCCCGCTTTCACTAGATAATCAATAAGAAGTCCTGTCAAACTCGTTTTCCCTGTTCCACCTTTTCCTGCCACCGCTATTTTATACCCCATGCTGCCTCCCCCTTCTTTTGATTAGGACAGGGTGTAACTCCCCATCTATTTTTATAATGCATTACGGGCAAATGCATGCCATGCATTCGCCCCTGGTCTTATAATACTTTATATTGATTCTCCAATCCCTTTTATGATCTTATCTTTGATAGCCTTAACCGCTGTGATTACTTTCTCATCACTGCCATAAGGAGATCGATTGGCTCGGTCAGAATTTATGACTTCATTGCTATGGTGAATAAATCCCAAACAAGCAGCTTCATCCACATATTGAAGAATATAGGCTTCATCATCTTTATTTCTGATTTTGTTTCCAACCACAAGAACCTGCTCAACCCCAATACCTTTTGCAAGGTTTTTTACATGATTATAGGTTTGAATGCTTCTTATACCAGGCTCTACCACTACAATAAAAGCATTCACCCCTTGGGCAGTACCTCTGCCTAGATGTTCAATGCCAGCCTCCATATCCATGATAACAACATCCTTATTTTGCAGTATGAGATGAGAAGTAAGCTTTTTTAATAACACATTTTCAGGACAGAAGCACCCCATTCCAGCGGTATCTACAGTTCCCATGGTTAAGATGTTGACCCCATTAAATTTTGTACAATATCTTTCAGGGATATCATCAACCTTTGGATTCATCTTAAACATTTTGCCAAAAGACTCTGAGGTAGAATTTGTTCGCTCAGCAACTAATTTTTTCATTTCAGAGATCGGCATGATTTGATGCATCTTTTCCTCCGGAAAGCCTAATGCCAGCGCTAGATTTGGATCAGGATCGGCGTCAACGGCCAACACCCTGTATCCTTCGTCTGCAAATAATCTGCTTAATATGGCTGCGAAGGTTGTTTTGCCAACGCCACCTTTTCCTGTGATTGCTATTTTCATCGTCTTCACCTGTCCTTATTCTTTAGCTGCTGCTGCCTCTTCCATAGATAGATCCTTTAATTCCATTTTCTTATCTAGTCTTCTACGTTTTAATTCTATTCGCTCTATCATTTGTCTAGACGCTTTCATTGGATCTTCTTCAATAAAGAATTTTGCTCCAACCATTTCTTCTATTCTATTTGTTAAGATATCTACCACTTCTTCACTTCCCATGATTGGCGGTGTAATGCCCAGCCAGGTATCTATACCCGAAGCAACAACATAGTGTCCAATTGCAACAGCTTTCTCTGACATCCATTCTGGGGCGATCCCCACAACTGGCAAATCGCAATTGTCTACACCCAAAAGCTTTGCAACTTCTCCTACAAGTTCCATAATACGCGAAATATCTACACAGGAGCCCATGTGCAATACAGGAGGGATATCCACCAGTTCACATACTGTGGCAAGTCCTTTACCGGCAAGCCTTCTTGCATCCTTACTTAATAATCCTGCCTTTGCCGCCGCTTGAGCTGCACAACCTGTAGCTACTACGATAATATCATTGGCAATCATCGTTTTAATAATTTCTATCATGCTTTGATCATGAACTTTTTTAGGGTTGTTACATCCTACGACACCCACTGCGCCTCTTAGTACCCCTGATGTTAAACAATCTGCCAATGGTTTAAAAGTTCCTGTTGGGTCGATGTGTGAATTTACTACCTTATCCAGATGATTAATGATGGTTCTATTACTAAATCCAACGGTGGCATGATTCTTAGAACCAGGTATAAAAACCTTTTCCTTATTGCGATTCTTATAGTTTAAGATCGCTTCTCTAACGATATTTTTTGCGGATTCATATGCTGTTGCCTCGTCAAACTCAATGTGCGTTGCGCCAGTTATTCTGGCCTTAGGTGATGTCGTAATAAACTTCGTGTGATATGCTTCTGCCAGTTCTGGCAATGCAGGGAAAATACATTGTACATCCACCACCACAGCTTCAACAGCTCCTGTAATCACAGCTAATTCTTGCTGTAGGAAGTTTCCTGCAATCTTTACCCCATGTCTCATCATCACTTCATTACCGGTACAACACATTCCAGTAACATTGATTCCTTCTGCCCCTACCTCTTTTACTAGCTTAAGCAGCTCTGCATCATCCGCTGCCAATACGATCATTTCTGAAAGAGCCGGTTCATGACCATGTAAAATAATATTTACCGCATTATGTTCTAATACACCTAAATTGGCTTCTGTGCTTCTTGCCACTGGTGTACCAAAAAGGATATCACTTATTTCGGTGCCCATATAGGATCCGCCATATCCATCGGCTAACGCTGTTCTTAAAGACATCGTGATGAGACTCTCAGCATCTGCCATACAACCCATATGGGTAGAGTGCATAATCGCAACCACTTCTCTATCGATGGCTCTTGGGACAATATCAAGCTTCTCCCATAATTTTCTCCTTTGTTCAGGTACAGATGGAGGAATTGTTAATTTCCCAAAGGGCTTTCCATACTCATTTAACGCATATTCTGCCACTTCATGGGCAAGGTCAAACATATCCTTGTTCTCAGTCTCTATTCCCAATCTTTTCGCAACTTCCAAAAGCTTTCTCTCGTCTTTGACAGTGTAATTTCCATCCTTGCTTGCCATATGCAGAACATGGGCAATACTCCTACCATGATCAGAGTGGGCAGATGTTCCAGCAGCTACCATCCTTGCCAGGTTTCTTGAAACAATCACATCAGCCGTTGCTCCACAAAGTCCCTTTTGTGCTCCTTTTCCTGGTGTTGGGCTGATTCTGCACGGTCCCATTGCACACAGTCTGCAGCAAAGACCTTTTTCGCCAAATCCACAAGGCGCTTTCATGATTTGTTGTCTATCCCAAACCGTTTCCACGCCATCGTTTTTGGCTTTGCTGATCAATTCCGCAGTTGCCTTATCGGCTGTTAGAATTTTGTCATCCACTTCCTTTTCCCCCTTTTTAAAAGTGTAATTTCCCCTATTCCTGTTAAGATTTGATTCCAATGGTGGATTTTCCCCTTGTAAATATGTATATTTTTTTGTTGGAAATTTAGTCTTTCTTTTAATGTTATCTATACTTGTATATACAAGTATAGATAATGCATGCCCTTGATATAATTATATCAAACCGCCTATTCATGTCAATACATTTGCTATTATTTTTAAAATTTTCTAAATACTTTTTATATCTCAAAAAAAACTACATTTTTCAAGTAGTCTCTTGTTGCGCAATAAATAAATGTTACAACACAACCGTAGACCAGCTAACTGCTGTCAAGAAAAAAATTTACTAATGTGTTCTCAAAATAATGATCATGTGAAATGACCCTTAGTTTTCTACGAATGTTCT